>NZ_CAQI01000033.1 GCF_001046895.1 Pseudarthrobacter siccitolerans | reverse complement strand
AGATGACACGCCAAAGCCGTACACACATTTTGGCCGCTAACCCGGCATCCCTGCCCGAGGCGCAGGTTAAACAGGAAAGCCCCGGAATCTCGGGGGATTCCGGGGCTTAGCCTGTAGCGGTGGGGAGGCTCGATCTCCCGACCTCACGATTATGAGTCGTGCGCTCTAACCAACTGAGCTACACCGCCACGAATGAGAAAAACCTGCGTCAAGCCGGTCAAAACCGCCTTGACGCAGGCTCTCATCCAGAGCCCCCCACCGGAATCGATCCGGTGACCTCGTTCTTACCAAGAACGCGCTCTACCACTGAGCTAGGGGGGCAACGAGTAAATACTCTACCGGAAGATTTCACCACCAACAAATCGGCGTCCGCGCCGCCCGGGAGGCCGTGAATCAGTTGCGTTTCCTATCCTGACGACCCCCACTTTCCGCGCCATTGCTGGGATCCGGGGACGTTCCCGCGGCCCCAGGGACAGGGCCTGCGGCAGGTATTGAAGCCGAACCAGCGTGGCGATGTGTCCAGCCCCACACCCGCCGGGAGTTTTTGTCCAGATATGCAGGTTTCCGTCGCCCGGAAGCCTGCATATCTGGACAAAAACTCCGCGCCGGTTAAACGCCGAGGGGCCGGCTCGAAAGCCGGCCCCTCGGGGGAAATCCGTCAGTTAGAAGCTGACGCGTTTACCACTTGCCCTTGCGGTTGAAGTCGCGCTGGCCGCCCTCGTTGCCGTGGCGGGGCTTGCGGGAGCCATCTCCGTGCCCGCCGAAGCGGGAGTCGCTGGCCTGGCCGCGGCTGGAACCGCTGTCGGCACCAAAGCTGCGCTCTGAACGCTCGCTGTATGAACGGCCGCCGCGGTCCGCGGAGCCGCGCTCGCCGTCGTTCTTCCGGAATTCCTTTTTGAATCCGCCGTTGCCCTTGAAGTTGCCGCCGCGGTTGCCCTGGTAGGCGCCGCGGTCACCGGAAGGCTTGCGGCCGTTGTCCAGCTCGAGGTGGATCAGCTCGCCGCCGATCCGGGTGCGGGACAGGGCGCGCAGCTGCTCGGCGCTCAGGTCCGCGGGCAGCTCCACTAGGGAGTGATCCGAGCGGATGTCGATGCCGCCGATCTGCGCCGAAGAGATGCCGCCCTCGTTGGCGATAGCGCCCACGATGGAGCCGGGCATAACGCGCTGGCGGCGTCCCACGGCGATCCGGTAGGTGGCGTTGCCCTCGGTCAGCGTACGGGTAGGCCCACGGGAACCGAAGCCGTCCTTGGAGCGCTCGCGCTTCTGGAACTCGGGAGCTGCCGGCAGTTCCTTGACCAGGAGCGGCTGGCCGCCCTGCGCCATCACGGCCAGGGCTGCAGCGATCTCCGACGCGGGAACGTTGTGCTCTTCCTCGTAGGAAGCGATGAGGTCGCGGAACGGGGCGACGTCCTCGGAAGCGAGGGTCTCCGTGATGCGCTCGGCGAACTTCCCCAGGCGCAGCGTGTTCACGGTCTCGGCCGTCGGCAGGTGCATCTGTTCCACCGGCTGGCGGGTTGCCTTCTCGATGGAACGCAGCAGGTACTTCTCGCGCGGGGTCATGAACAGGATCGCGTCGCCGGAACGGCCTGCACGGCCGGTGCGGCCGATGCGGTGGACGTAGGACTCCGTGTCGTGCGGGATGTCGTAGTTGATCACGTGGCTGATGCGTTCCACGTCAAGGCCACGGGCGGCGACGTCGGTAGCAACGAGGATGTCGATGCGGCCTTCCTTCAGCGCGTCCACAGTGCGTTCGCGCTGCTGCTGGGGAATGTCACCGTTGATCGCTGCGGCCTGGAAGCCGCGGGACTTCAGCTTGTCTGCCAGGTCCTCGGTGGCCATCTTGGTGCGCACGAAGGCGATGACGCCGTCGAACTCTTCAACCTCGAGGATGCGGGTCATCGCATCGAGCTTGTGCGGGCCCATGACCTGCAGGTACCGCTGGCGGGTGTTGGCGCCGGTGGTGGTCTTGGACTTCACTGAGATCTCGGCCGGGTTGTTCAGGTACTGCTTGGACATCCGGCGGATCTGGCTCGGCATGGTGGCAGAGAACAGCGCAACCTGGCGGTCCGAGGGGGTCTGCTGGAAGATCTGCTCCACGTCTTCGGCGAAGCCCATGCGCAGCATCTCGTCAGCTTCATCCAGCACCAGGTACTGGAGCTCGGAGAGGTCCAGGGAACCCTTGGAGATGTGGTCGATCACGCGGCCGGGGGTACCAACAACCACCTGGGCGCCGCGGCGCAGGCCGGCCAGCTGCGGGCCGTAGGCGGAGCCGCCGTACACAGGCAGTACGGTGAAGTCATCGATGTGCTTGGCGTAGGAGGTGAAGGCCTCGGCCACCTGGAGCGCGAGCTCACGGGTGGGGGCCAGCACCAGGGCCTGCGTCTTGCGGGACGGGCCGTTGAGGTCGTGGAGCTCGGCCAGGCGGGACAGTGCCGGTACTGCGAATGCTGCAGTCTTACCGGTGCCGGTCTGGGCGAGGCCAACTACGTCGCGGCCTTCGAGCAGCAGTGGGATGGTGGCTGCCTGGATGGGCGAGGGCTTCTCGTAGCCAACATCCTGCAGGGCTGCGAGGACACGGCCGTCGATGCCGAGATCGGCGAAGCGGACGCCGTCCTCTTCGGATTCCTCGGCCTTGGCTGCCGGAGCCTCAGCAGCGGGAGCCTCACCAGCGGGAGTTTCAGCTGCCGGAGCGGGAGTCTCGGCTGCGGGCTCAACGGGCTCTGCAGCGGGGATAGCGGCCTCGGTGAATTCGACGGCTGCGGTCTCGACGCCGGTGTTGCGGGCGTCGGTGGTTTCGTTTTGATTTTCGGGCATAGGGAAATATTCCTCATCCATAGGGGGCCAGGCGGCACTACCCGAGGTGAGCGGAGCCGCAGTACGTGTGCCGTGGATGCCGGGCAAACATTGACCGGCCGGTCACAGAAGTCCGGCGCTTTCGCAATCCCGTGGCAGGACTTCGCGCTGCATCTCTTGGCTGCTATCCCAGCAGTCTGTACAGCGTTTTCTTTAGCCGGCTCTCCCTATGAAAATGCCCGCATCACAGTTGCGGGCCCCAACACTTGCCAGTCCTGCCTCAAAAATTGGGCAGGAATAAGGGATTTCCGGAGTGGGGGATGTTTCAAGTGTAAGGTACGCAGGTGCCGCAGCGGAAATTGAGCGTACGACGGCGGGCGGTGAGCTTGCGCACATGCCTCACCGCCCGGCCGCTGCGGCGGGCGCCTACCGCGCCAGCTGCCGCGCCAGCGCCTCGAACTTCTTCCTGAACTCCGGCTGCTGAAGCCGGATCTCGCCGTCGGCGTCGGCGTCCTTCAACGCTTCCATGGCCTCAAGGTCCGGCTCGCTGAACCACTTGCCCACCGTCACCCCGTGCTTGGGGACGTACAGCTTGTGGATGTGGTCGCCGGCCCGGATGGTGCCTACGCGCAGCACCCGGAGGTAGGCGCCAACCCGGCCCTCGCCGGTGAACCGCTTGACGAACTGGGGCTCCCCCATCCGGCGCTGGAACGTGGCGCAGGGCGTGCGCGGCGAGGTGACCTCAACTTCCACGTCCAGACCGATCTTCCAGCGTTCCCCGATCACGGCGTCGGTGGGCTCGATCCCGGCCACGCGCAGGTTTTCGCCGAAGATCCCGGGCGGGAGCTCGCGCTGCAGTTGCGCGGCCCAGTAATCGGCGTCGGCCTGGGAGTAGGCGTAAATGGCCTGGTCCGGTCCGCCGTGATGGACACGGTTGGCCTGGATGTCGCCCTGCAGGCCCAGCTTGTGCACCTTCACCGGTCCTTCCACGGCACGCTTGTCGATGGCTGTCACGCCCACGTTCGAGGCGTCCGGGAGAAGCTGGTGGACACTGCAGACGGCAACTACTGAGGCGGTTTCCATGGCACCAGTGTAGGGATCCGGCGTCCGCTGCGGCGCACGCCGCCACCATGGGGACTTCTTGCGGGCTTTCCTGCTCGCAGCCGGGCCCGGCAGGGATTACGCTGATTCGAGGATTGCAATTGGGGGTGCAGCGCTGTGCCCAATTCACGTGGACAACTGAGGGGGACGCCATGGACCCGAACAAAGATCCGGAACACCAGCCGCAAGGTGACGCCGGAAAACCCCGGGACGGCGGCAAAGCCGCGGGCGATCCAAGCGACCAGGCAGGCAAGGCTCCCGGGGAAAGCGGCGCGCCCAAGCCTCCCCCCTGGCAGGTCCCCAAGCCGGACCTGCGCCCCGAACTCCTGAACCAGCCTGTCACCCCCGTGGATCCGTTCGCCCGGGACCGGGAAAAGCAGCTGAACGAGGCCGCATCGCGGAAGAAGCGCTCGCAACGGCGGACCGTGGTGGTGGGGCTGGGCGTCACGGCATTGCTGGCAGGAACCATCACCGCCGTCGTGGCCAGCAACCAGGACGACCCCGAATACGCGCAGGTCTGCTTCAACGACGAAACCGGCGAGCGCGTGGAGGACACCAACTGCAACAGTTCGGCAGGGCGGGGCGGCGGGATCTACGCCTGGTACTTCTTCTCCCGCGGCGCCTACGTCCCGCCCCTGGGACAGAACCGGTCCACCGCGCCCAACTACACCAGGACCGTACCCAGCGGGGCAAAGGCGTCCACCGGGTACAGCACCCAGGGCGGCACCGTGAGCCGCGGCGGCTTCGGCACCACCGCCAAAAGCGGAACAAGTGGCGGCGGCGGCAAAGTCTCGGGGGGTTAGGCGTGAAGCGGAAGTTGTGCGAGCCCAGGCCCGGGTGGAAGCAGAAGATCGAGGAACAGGGCCTGGTGTTCTCCACCACAACCATGGACGACGGACGGAAGATCGAATACTGGAACGAGTCCGCGTACTACGAGTTCACCATGGACGAGGTGGAAGCCCTCGAGTCAACAGCCGAAGAGATGCACAAAATGTGCCTGGAGGCCGCGCGGTTCCTGGCCACGGGGGCCATGGGCGACATCGGGATCGGCCCGCAGGCCCTGGAACTGGCTGCGGCCTCCCTGCAGGCAGCGGACGTGGACGTCTACGGCCGGTTCGACTTCATCTATGACGGGCAGGGCGGCCCCGCCAAGATGCTCGAGTACAACGCGGACACTCCCACCGGGCTGATCGAGGCCGCCGTCGCCCAGTGGTTCTGGCTGCAGGACGTGTTCCCGGAGAAGGACCAGTGGAACGGCATCCACGAAGCGCTGATCCGGCAGTGGAAGAAATTCCAGTTCCGCACCGGGATGAGCACCCTGCACGTGGCGCATTCGGAAGTTGAGGAGTCCGGCGAAGACTGGATGACCGCCGCCTACATGCGGGACGTGGCCAGCCAGGCCGGCTGGACCACCATCGGCATCAACATGTCCGATATTGGCTGGGACCCCAACCTGAACCGCTTTGTGGACCTGGACAACTTCATGATCAGCACCATCTTCAAGCTGTACCCGTGGGAGCTGATGATGAAGGAACCGTTCGGCCACCGCCTGCTCGAACGCGCCCACAACCCACGGTGGGTGGAGCCGGCCTGGAAGATGCTGCTCTCCAACAAGGCACTGCTCGCGGCCCTCTGGCACCTGTACCCGCAGCACCCCAACCTGCTTCCGGCGTACCTGAACGAACCGGGGCCGCTGGCGGAATGGGTGGCCAAACCGCTGCACGGCCGCGAAGGCGACAACATCCGGATCCACGCACAGGGCATCAACCTCGAACAGCCCGGCGGGTACGGCCGCGAGGGCTGGTGCTACCAGCAGTACCATCCCCTGCCGGACTTCGACGGCAACCATCCGGTCCTGGGCCTGTGGGTGGTGGATGGCGAATCCGTGGGCTGCGGCATCCGCGAATCGGACGGCCCGGTCACGGACTATTTCTGCAGGTTCGTACCCAACACCATTGACGCTCCGGCCCCGCTCTCAGCCGCGGCCAATCCCAGCAAGGCAGGTATCGCACTATGAGCCCCCTGACATTTCCGGACACGGTGGCAGCATGAGCACAGAGATTACGACGGCGGGAGGCCCGGGCGGAGCCCCCGGCACCGGCGTCCCCGCCAAGGGGCTCCGCGCCGGCATCCTGGACCTCGGCGACTCCGTCATGCTTGGCCTCGCCTCAACCGCGCCGGTCTATTCGCTGGCCGCCACCCTGGGACTGATCGTGGCGGTGAACGGGGACTACACTCCCCTGATCCTGCTCATCGGTTTTATCCCGGTCCTGTTCATCGCCTACGCCTTCCGGGAACTCAACAGCGCCATCCCGGACTGCGGCACCACGTTCACCTGGTCCCGGCGGGCGTTCGGACCATGGGCAGGCTGGCTGGGCGGCTGGGGTGTTGCGCTCGCGGGCATCATCGTCCTGGCCAACCTCGCGCAGGTGGCGGGCCAGTACCTGTGGCTGCTGGTGGGCGACGGTTCGCTGGCCGAAAACAAAGTACTGGTGACCGCCACGGGTGTGCTGTTCATTGCCGTGATGACGCTGGTCAATTACCGCGGCATCCGCCTGGGCGAGCACGTGCAGCGTGTCCTCACCTACGTGCAGTACATATCGCTGGGCATTTTTGCGCTGGCCATCGTGGTGGGGATCCTCCAGGGCTCGGCCAGCGGTGAGACCACCATCCAGCCCTTCGATTTTGAGTGGTTCAACCCCGCCGGTGCTTTCGCGGATCCCGGCGCGGTGGTGCACGGCGCCTTGCTGGCCCTGTTCATTTACTGGGGCTGGGACACGTGCCTGGCGGTCAACGAGGAAACCGAGAACCCCTCCACCACTCCGGGCCGCGGCGCAGTGATCTCGGCCTTCGTCCTGGTGGCAATCTACGTATCCGTTGCGCTCCTGGTAATGATGTACGCCACCATCGGCGACGAAGGGATCGGCCTCGGCAACGAGGCGAACCAGGATGATGTCTTCCTGGCCATGAAGGACGTGGTGCTGGGCCCGTGGGGCTGGCTGATCATCGTCGCGGTACTGGCTTCCGTCCTCTCCTCCACCCAGACCACCATCCTGCCCACCGCCCGCGGCGCCCTCTCCATGGGCGTCCACGGCGCCCTGCCTGCCAAGTTCGGCGAAGTCCACCCAAAGAACCAGACGCCGGGCTTCTCCACCCAGGTGATGGGCGGCGCCGCCATCGCCTACTACGTGGCCATGAGCTTCCTCAGCGAAAACCTGCTCTCGGACTCCATCAGCGCCATCAGCCTCTTCATCGCCTTTTACTACGCCCTCACCGGCTTTGCCTGCTTCTGGTACTTCCGGAATACGCTGCAGCAATCGACGCGCAACCTGTGGTTCCGGGGCATCCTGCCGCTCGTGGGCGCGCTGCTGCTGACCGCTGCCTTCTTCGTCTCAGCCGTCCAGATGTGGGACCCGGCGTACGGCGACACCCAGATCTTCGGCGTTGGCGGTGCCTTCATCAGCGGCGTGGTGCTCCTGGCCCTGGGCGTGGTCCTGGCGATCGTCTGCCGGTTCCTGCCCGCCACGCGGAGCTACTTTGTGGGGAAACCGTGACACCCGACCCGTCTGATGTCCTTGCCCTTGATTCCCTGCTGACAGCGGATGAACTGGCGCTCCGGCAGAAAGTCCGGGACTTCACGGACCAGCGCATCAGGCCGGACATCGCCCGCTGGTATGACGAGGCAGTCTTTCCGCTGGAGCTCGCACCGGAACTTGGTGAGCTTGGGGTACTGGGGATGCACCTGAAGGGCTACGGCTGCCCCGGGCGTACCGCCGTCGAATACGGCCTGGCGGCGATGGAACTGGAGGCCGGCGACTCCGGCATCCGCACGTTCGTTTCGGTGCAGGGTTCCCTGGCCATGACCGCCATCCACACGTGGGGTTCGGAGGACCAGAAGCAGGAGTGGCTGCCCCGGATGGCCGCCGGGGAAGTCATCGGCTGCTTTGCACTGACCGAGCCCACCGCCGGTTCCGATCCTTCCTCAATGACCACCTTTGCCCGCCGGGACGGCTCCGGTGACGATGCCGGCTGGGTGCTGAACGGCGCCAAGCGGTGGATCGGGCTCGCTTCGGTGGCGGGGGTCATGGTGGTGTGGGCCATGACGGATGACGGCGTGCACGGCTTCCTGGTACCGGCCGGAACACCCGGCGTGACCGCCACGCCGATCGCGCAGAAGCTGTCCATGCGTGCGTCCATCCAGTGTGATGTGGTGTTCGACGACGTCCGGCTGGGTCCGGAGGCCCTGCTTCCGGCGGCGCGTGGCCTGCGCGGGCCCTTCACCTGCCTGAATGAAGCGCGGTACGGCATTGCCTGGGGCGCCATGGGCGCTGCCCGCGATTCCTACCAGGCAGCACTGGCGTATTCGCAGGATCGGCTCCAATTCGGCAAGCCGCTGGCCGGCTACCAGCTGACCCAGGAAAAGCTGGTGAACATGCTGGTGGAAATCCAGAAGGGCACACTGCTGGCTCTGCACCTGGGCCGGCTCAAGGACGCCGGTGTGCTGCGGCCGGAACAAATCTCGCTGGGCAAGCTGAACAATGTGCGCGAAGCCATCCGCATCGCCCGCGAAGCCCGGTCCGTCCTGGGCGGAAACGGGATAACCCTGGACTACCCGCCCCTGCGGCACGCGGCCAACCTGGAATCGGTGCGAACGTATGAGGGCACCGACGAAGTCCACACGCTGATCCTCGGCCAGCACATCACCGGCCTCGGCGCCTTCCGCTGACGTTTCAGGCCAACCCCTGCAGGAAGCGCCGGACCTCGGCGTTGAACGCTTCGGGTGCTTCAGCGAACACCAGATGGCCGGCGGCGGGAATCACCGTCAGCTCTGCCCCGGGAATCTGCCGGTGCAGCTCCCGCGCCACCGGCAGCGGGGAGCGCTGGTCTTCCTCGCCGTAGATCAGGAGTGTGGGAACAGCAATGGCAGGCAGGAGGTCGCGGTAGTCCGCGCGTCCGCTCGCGCTAAGCAGTGCCCGCAGGCTTGCCGGTCGGACATCGAGCATAATGGCGGCAATCTCGGCGACCACCGCGGGGTCGGCGCGTGGCGTGAACAAGGTGGGCAGCCACTCGTTCACGAACTTTCCCGGCGGCTCGCCGATTTCCGCTTCCACCATGGCAATCCGGCGGTCCACTTCCTCCGGCGGCAGCGATCCTGCCCAGCCGGCGTACGCGGACACCAGCAGCAAAGAAGCAGGGACGTCCGGATACCCCTTGTACAACTCCAGCGCCACCATGGAACCCCAGGACAGCCCCAGCAGGTGCGGTTTTCCGGTGCCGCGGACGGCCTGCTCCACGAAGCCGGCGGCAAGCAGCCCCAGGTCCCGGGCCGAAAGGTCCGGTGCCGGATCATCGGACTGGCCGCAGCCGGGAGCGTCCCAGGCGATCACGGTAAAGTCCCGGGAGAGGTCCTCCAGCTGCTGGCGCCAGATCCTGCTGTCCTCGCCGGCGCCGTGGAAGAGGACCAGCGGCGGACCGCTGCCCGCCCGCTGGTAGGCAATCCTCAGCCCGGCTACCTCAACGGCATCCATATCGGCGATTCTAGGACTCCGGAGGCCTGTTGCCTACGAGCAGATGTCAGGCCGAGAAGCCGCCGTCGGCCTTGAGCAGCTGGCCGGAGACCCAGCGGCCGGCCGGTGAGAGCAGGAATGCGACAGTACCGGCCACGTCCGCGGGGGTACCCAGCCGGCCGGTAGGCTGGCGTTCGACGAGGGCCTGCCGGATTTCGTCCGTCATCCAGCCTGTGTCCACGGGCCCGGGGTTCAGGACGTTGGCCGAGATACCCAGCGGCCCCAGCTCCCGCGCGGCAGCGATGACAATCCTGTCCAGTGCGCCCTTCGAAGCCCCATAGGGGAGGTTAAACGCTGTGTGGTCACTGGTCAGCGCAACGATCGCGCCGCCGCCGTCCGTCACGTGCCGGGCAAAGGCGGCAATCAGCTGCCAGCTCGCACGCGTATTAACGGCAAAGTGGCGCTCGAAGGATTCCAGGCTCGTGTCCAGGATTCCCGAATCAACGGACTCTGCGTGGCTGAGCACCAGGCCCTGGAGCGGCCCGGCCAGCCGCACGGCTTCGGCCAGCAACTGCTCCGCGGCGGCAGGGTCCTCCAGGTCCGCGGGCAGGGTATGCACCTGGGCGCCGATTGCTTCCAGCTCGGCGGTCAGGCGCACGACGTCGTCCGGCTCGCTCCCCCACGGCATCCGGGCATCGTAATCCTGCCAGTAGGCCAGGACCAGGTCCCAGCCTTCGGCCGCCAGCTGCCGGGCGATCCCGGCACCGATGCCGGCCAGCCTTCCGGCACCCGTGATCAAGGCAGTGTTGCGGGCAGCGCCGGGCACAAGGGGTTCCATGGCACCAGCCTAATGGCGTGGTGTCAGGCCACGGGGACGGGCTCTTCCCGCGGGGCGGCGTGCTTGCGGATCGTGGCGCTGATGACGGCGGCGATGGTGCACATGGCCGCGGCCCCGAACCAGGCGTAAGTGTACTGGCCCGTGGAGTCCCGGATGGCGCCGGCGGCCAGGGCCGCGGCAGCAGCTCCGAGCTGGTGGGCGGCGAACACCCAGCCGAACACCACGCTGCCGTCCGCGCCGAAGGTTTCGCGGCAGATGGCGGCGGTGGGCGGGACGGTGGCCACCCAGTCCAGGCCGTAGATGACCACAAAGACGATCATGCTGGGCTGCACCTCGGCGCTCAGGAGCAGCGGCAGCACCAGCAGGCCGATGCCCCGGAACTGGTAGTAGACGGCCAGCAGGATGCGCGGGTTGAACCGGTCAGTCAGCCAGCCGGATGCGATAGTCCCCACGATGTCAAAGATCCCGACGACGGCGAGCAGCCCGGCGGCGGTGGTTTCAGGCATGCCGTGGTCGTGGGCGGAGGGGATGAAGTGGGTGCCGATCAGCCCGTTGGTGGTGGCGCCGCAGATCGCGAAGCCCGCCACCAGGGCCCAGAAGGTGCGGACCTTGCTGGCCCGCTTCAGCACCTGCAGGGCGCGCGCAGCGGCGTTGGCGCGGGGACCGCTTTCCACGGGCGGTGCCTGGAGGGTTCCGGCCTCCGGCGGTTCCGCACCGTACGGCAGCGCGCCCGCGTCGGCCGGCGAGTTCTTGAGGAATTTCAGCACCAGGGGCACCACCGCCAGGGCGCCTGCCGCGATGAGCAGCGACGCCTGACGCCAGCCCGGGTCCTGGGCCAGCACGGCAATGAACGGAAGGAAGACCAGCTGCCCGGCGGCGCTTCCTGCGGTGAGGATGCCGATCACCAGCCCACGGTTTTTGACGAACCAGGTGTTGGCAATGGTGGCCGCGAACACCAGGGCCATGGAACCCGTCCCGAGCCCGATCAGCAGGCCCCACGTGAGCAGGATCTGCCACGACTGGTTCACCAGCACAGTCAGGGCACTGCCTGCACCGATCAGCACCAGCGCCGTTGCCGTCACGGCGCGGATGCCGAACCGTTCCATCAGCGCCGCGGCGAACGGTGCCGTCAGTCCGAAAAGGACAAGGTTGATGCTGACCGCCGCGGACAGCACGGTAGTGGACCAGCCGAACTCCTGCTGCAGCGGAACCATCAGGACGCCTGGGGCGGCCCGGAAACCGGCAGCCCCCACCAGCGCCAGGAACGCGACGGCGGCAACGATCCAGGCCGGGTGCAGGCGCCGGCGCCGCCGCGGATTGTCCTGCGGGCGGACGGCAGCGGCTGCGTTGATGGGTTGGTCGTCGCTCACGCGGCTGTTCCCTTCGGGGATGCGGCGGTGGCGAGTTCCACCGGCGAGGGTGTCCTGGTCTGGCTGTGCCAGCTGGTGTTGGCCGCGGTCAGCTGCTCACCGCAGCCGGTGCAGGTATCGGCGGAGCTGGTGCGCCGCCCGCAGCCCGTATGGATGACGTACATATGGGCCTGCTCGGACGGAGCCGGGAGATGCTTCTCAGCCCAGATGGTGACTGCATTCAGCACCGGGAGGGCGTCCTCGCCCTTCTCCGTGAGGACGTACTCGCTCCGGGTGCGGCCGCCGTCGTCGTACGCCCTTTTAGTGAGCAGCCCGGACTCCACGAGGCCGGCCAGGCGTTTGGTGAGCACGGAGTCGGCCACCTCCAGCCGGGACTTCATCGCATCGAAGCGCCCGTTCCCGAAGAACACTTCCCCGAGCACCAGGATGGTCCAGGGGTCGCCAAGGATATCGAGGCCGCGGGCCATGCTGCAGTTGCGCCGGGACCAGTCGGATCGGAGTGCCATACCGGCACCGTAGCTGCCTTTCTTGAAGAAAGCCAGCGCGGGCGGCCCTAGGGGATGGACGAAAAGGCCTGCTCCAGGTCCGCCATCAGGTCCTCCACGTCCTCGATGCCGCAGGACAGGCGGAGCAGGTTTACCGGGACCGCCAGCTCAGTGCCCTTGACCGAGGCGTGGGTCATCTCGGACGGGTAGTTCATCAGCGATTCGATACCGCCCAGCGACTCGGCCAGGGTGAACACCGACGTTGATTCGGCCACCTTCCGCGCAGCAGCTTCACCACCCTTGAACTGCACGGACACCATGCCGCCGAAGCTGCGCATCTGCTTCTTCGCGAGCTCGTGGCCGGGGTGGGACGGCAGTCCCGGGTAGAGGACGGCCTCCACTTCGGGGCGCTCCAGCAGCCACTCCGCCACCGCCTGCCCGTTGAGGCTGTGCCGGTCCATCCGGACACCCAGCGTCTTCAGGCCGCGGGTGGTGAGGAAGGCATCCATGGGACCTGATACGGCGCCCACGGCGAACTGCACAAAGCCGATCTTCTCCGCCAGTTCCGCGTCCTTGACCACCACGGCGCCGCCCACCACGTCCGAATGCCCGCCAATGTATTTGGTAGTGGAGTGGACCACCACATCGGCACCCAGGGCGAGCGGAGTCTGCAGGTAGGGCGACGCAAAGGTGTTGTCCACGACGAGGAGGGCCCCGGCGTCATGCGCTATCTCTGCGAGCGCGGCGATGTCCGTGATCTTCATCAGCGGGTTGGACGGCGTCTCCACCCACACGAAGCGGGTTTTGTTGGCGGCGACGGCCTGCCGGACGGAATCGAGGTTGGCCATGTCCACCGGGGTGTTGCCGATCCCCCAGCCGCCCAGTACCCGGCTGATGAGCCGGTAGGTGCCGCCGTAGGCGTCGTTGCCGAGCACAATGTGGTCGCCGGGGCGTGTCAGGGCCCGGATGAGCGAGTCCTCGGCCGCCAGTCCGGAGCTGAAGCTGTAGGCGTGGGTTCCGCCTTCCAGCGCAGCGAGCTGTTCCTGCAGGGCGTCCCGCGTGGGGTTGCCGCCGCGGCCGTATTCGTAGCCGTCGCGGAGGCCGCCGATGCCGTCCTGGGCATAGGTTGAGCTGAAGTGCAGCGGCGGAACCACGGCACCGGTGCGCGGCTCGAAGGGCTGGCCCGCATGGACGGCGCGGGTGTTGAAACCTTGGTTTTCCGGGAGGGACATGATGCTCCTTAGGGGGTGCAGGTCAGTTGCTGAGGTAGGCCAGGAGGTCGTGCCGGGTGAGGATGCCCACCGGGGCACCAACGAACGTGACCATCACCGTATCCACGTCCGAGAGCAGTTCCCTGGCCGCCGAAATGGTTTCGAGGGAACCGATGACGGGCAGCTTGGGCCCCATGTGCTCGGCGATCTTGTCCGTCAGCTTGGCCTCCCCGCGGAACAGCTTGGCCGTGAGGCTGCGCTCATCCACCGCACCCAGCACCTCACCCATGACCACCGGGGGCTCCTGGGACAGGACCGGGATGTGGCTGACGCCGAACTCGTTCATGATGTTGATGACATCGCGGACCGATTCGTTGGGGTGGATGTGCACCAGGTCCGGCAGCTCGCCGTTCTTGGACTTGATGACTTCACCCACCGAGGTTTCCTCGCCGCCGGAAAGGAAACCGTACGAGCGCATCCACTGGTCGTTGAAGATTTTGGCAAGGTAGCCGCGGCCGGAGTCGGGCAGGATCACGACGACGACGGCGCTCTCCGGGAGGTCACGCGCCGCCTGCAGCGCGGCTGCTACCGCCATCCCTGAGGAGCCGCCCACCAGCAGGCCCTCCTCGCGGGCGAGGCGGCGCGTCATGGCGAAGGAATCCGCGTCGCTGACCGCGATCACCTGGTCCGGGACGGACTTGTCGTAGTTCGCCGGCCACATGTCCTCCCCCACGCCCTCGACGAAGTACGGGCGTCCGGTGCCGCCGGAGTAGACCGAACCTGCGGGATCGGCGCCGATGATCCGGACCACCCCGCCGTCAGACTCCGCCCTGCCGGCCGAGACCTCCTTAAGGTAGCGGCCGGTGCCGGTGATGGTGCCGCCGGTGCCGGCGCCGATCACGCAGTGGGTGACCCTGCCGTCGGTATCCCGCCAGATCTCCGGGCCTGTGCTCTGGTAGTGGCTGCCCGGTGCCGCGGGGTTGGAGAACTGGTCAGGTTTGTATGCGCCGGGCGTTTCGCGCACCAGCCGGTCGGAGACGCCGTAGTAGCTCTGCGGGCTGTCCGGCGGCACCGCGGTGGGCGTCACCACAACCTCGGCGCCGTAGGCCTGCAGGACGGCCCGTTTGTCCTCGCCCACCTTGTCCGGCACCACAAAGATGCATTTGTAGCCCTTTTGCTGGGCGACGAGTGCCAAGCCCACGCCGGTGTTGCCGGAGGTGGGCTCGATGATGGTGCCGCCGGGCTTGAGCTTGCCGTCCCGCTCGGCATCCTCGATCATCTGGACCGCGATGCGGTCCTTGATGGATCCGCCCGGGTTCACGTATTCCAGTTTGACCAGGACTGTGGCTTTGATGCCCTCCGTCACGTGGTTGAGCTTGATGAGCGGGGTGTTGCCGATGAGGTCCAGGACGGACTGGGCGTACTTCATGAGTACAAAGCTACCGCTTTCGCGGGCACCTTCCCCGTCGGTCAGCTTCCGGCCGAGGAATCTGTCTGCCAGAGGCCCATGATGTTGCCCTCGGTGTCCTTGAAGTAGGCGAAGTAGCCCATGCCCGGAACGGCGTCCTTCGCCTGGGCCACCGTACCGCCGGCGGATTCCACCTGCGCGAGGGCGGCGTCCATGTCCTCTACATCGATGGTGATGATGGGTGTCCTGAGGTTGTCCGTGCGCGGGAACAGGGCGCCGTTGATGGCGCCGGGCGCGCTGGGCATCCCTGTTTGTTCGTCCGACGGCGTGGTGATGGCGATGGTGTAATCCATCTCCTGCATGGGGCTCAGGTTCCAGCCAAACGCGCTTTCGTAGAAGGCGTTGGCGCGTTCTTTGTCGTCGGCGGGGATCTCGAAATGCACAACTCCAGCCATTGCATGCTCCTTTGGATGCGAAGGGAAGGCGCGGGCGCCCCGCGCCACACCTGGGAGTCTAGTCGTTTGCCCGCCGCGGATTAAGGCCTGCTGGTAAGCCCCTGCGGGCAGATTGTCAGCCCGCCGTGGGACGATGGCTTTATGACGATCGCAGAGGCACCCGCGCGGCTGGCAGCCGCCGCGGATGCTTCCCTCCGCTGGTACCCGGGTGGTCCCTACGACCTTGCCCGGACCATGGGTCCGCTCCTGCGGGGCAACAGCGATCCGTCCTTCAGTATCCAGGGCGGGGTGATCTGGCATGCCTTTACGACGCCGGACGGGCCGGCCACCCTGCGCCTCAGCCCCGCCGGCAGCGCCGAACTGGAGTTCCGGGTGGATGTCCAGGGGTGGGGCCCGGGAGCAGGCACCGCCATCGGGTCAGTGCCAAGGCTCCTCGGCGCGGATGACGACTGGAGCGCCTTTGATGCGGCGGCCTTCCACGCCACGCTCCCCCACATGGTCCGGGAGGCACGGCGGCGGAGCCTGGCCCTCCGGCTTCCCTCAACCGGGCGGATGATCGACCAGCTCGTACCGATCATCCTGGAGCAGAAAGTGACGGTCATCGAGGCCCGCCGGGCCTACCGCTACCTGGTGCACCGCTTCGGCTCACCGGCCCCGCAGGCAAGGCTGCTGGCTCCCGCGGGACTGATGCTGCCGCCCACCGCAGCGCAATGGGCGCAGATTCCCAGCTGGGAGTGGCACAAGGCAGGCGTGGGACCACAGCGGTCGGCCACGGTCATGCGGGCGCTGCGTTCCGCCGTCGCGATTGAACGGCTGGCAGCACTTCCGGCGCCGGAGGCGGCCGCGAAGATGCAGACCATCCCGGGCATCGGCATCTGGACGGCGGCGGAGGTAGTGCAGCGGACCCACGGCTGCCCGGACTCCATCTCCGTGGGCGACTACCACCTGGCCGCCTACGTCGGCGCGGCGCTGACCGGCCGCCGGACGGATGACGCCGGCATGCTCCGGCTGCTGGCCCCCTGGCAGGGGCACCGGCAGCGGGTGGTGCGGATGATCCAGAGCACGGGCTTCCGGAAACCCACGTTCGGGCCGCGGATGACCATCCAGGACCACCGCCGGAACTGACTCCATTGCATGCTCTGCAACCCGGGTAACGGCCCCTCATGGACGTGCCCTGGTGATGGGTATAGCGTGTCGCGAGGGAGCCCGTTTTCCGGGCCCGGGGTACTGAATTCTTCGGAGCCACCATGATCCATACGGACAAACTGACGAAGACCTTCACCGTCAAAAAGGAAACCGTCGAAGCTGTCAAGGGCGTCAACATCGACGTTGCCCCCGGCGAGCTTGTGGCCTTCCTCGGCCCGAACGGCGCAGGCAAGTCCACCACCCTGCGGATGCTCACCACGCTGCTCCGGCCCACCTCCGGCACAGCCACGGTGGCGGGGGTGGACGTCACCGCGGATCCGGCAGGAGTGAGGGCAAGGATCGGCTACATCGGCCAGGGCAACGGTGGCGGCCACAGTTTCCGGGTCATCGACGAACTGGTGATGCAGGGCCGCTTCTACGGCATGAACTCCGCGGACGCCTTGGCCCGGGCGCAGGAACTCCTGGCATCCCTGGACCTTGCCGACCTCGCCAAGCGCACCGTCGTCAAACTCTCCGGCGGGCAGCGGCGCAGGATGGACGTGGCGCTGGGGCTGATGCACTCGCCGCGGCTGCTGTTCCTCGACGAGCCGTCCACCGGGATGGACCCGCAGAACCGTGCCAACCTGTGGGAACACATCATGCGGATGCGCCAGGAGCACGGCACCACCATCGTCCTCACCACGCACTACATGGACGAGGCAGACTCCATGTCCGAGCGCGTCATCATCATCGACCACGGCCAGATCATTGCCGATGACACCGCCGCCCGGCTGAAGGCGAACCTCGCGGGCGACCTGCTCGCCGTGGAGGTCACGGCGGGCTCCGCGGCCGGAGTACGCGGGTTGCTGGGCCGCGCCGCTGCCGGCGGGGAGGTCAACGAAAATGCGTACGACGGCGTGGTCCGCTTCCGCCTGCGGCTGCCCGAGGGGGCGCGGCTGGCTCCAGCGCTCCTGAAGGAGATGCACGACGCCGGCGCCCCCGCCCAGTCCCTGGAGCTGAAACCGCCCACACTGGACGACGTGTTCCTTGAACTCACAGGCCGCAACCTGAGGGAAGGAGCCAACCGCTGATGGATACCCAAAGCACTGCCGGGGTCCGCGGGAAGCCGGGCCTGGGCCAGGTCCTGCACGACACGAGGTTTGTGTTCTGGCGCGAAATGCTGCTGCCGCTGCGTGACCCGTTCTCGCTGATTTTTTCGCTGATCCAGCCACTGGTGTTCCTGGGGCTGTTCGGTCCGCTGCTGGGAGCGGCCGTGGGTGCCCCGGCATTCGGCGGCCAGTCCACCCTCCAGTGGTTCCTGCCCGGCGTGGTGGTGATGATTGCACTCTTTGGGACATCGATGACCGGTTCCAACCTGCAGTACGAGCTGATGACGGGGTCCTATGAGCGGATCCTGGCCACGCCGCTGTCACGGTCGTCATTGATGATCGGCCGGGCCCTGAAGGAGTGGGCGCCGCTGGTGGTCCAAGGCCTCCTCATAGCCCTGGTCTGCATCCCGTTCGGCTTTGTTTTCTACCCGCTGCACGTCCTGTTCGGGCTGGTCATCCTCGGGATCTTCGGGATCGGCCTGGGCGCCCTCTCGTATGCACTGGCGCTGGTATCCCAGAACAAGGAGTGGATTTTCTGGGGAGTCCAGCAGACGTTGCTTTTCCCGCTGATGATCCTCTCGGGGATCATGCTGCCCATTGAGGCGGGACCGGCGTGGATGAAGACAGCCAGCCTGTTCAACCCGCTGACCTATCTGGTGAACGCGGAGCGGGAACTTTTCGCCGGGAACGTCGGAACCAGCACCCTCCTGGGCCTGCTCGCCGCCTCGGTGACGGCCGCCGTCGGACTTGTTGTGGGTGTGAAGGCCATCAACCGGAACATCCGCTGACCCCACGGGGCAAAATCACCTCGAAATGCGACGGGGAAGTGCTTTTCGACGTCGTGCAGCAGCCGGAGTAGTCAGAGGCCCAGCCTGGCCACGGCTTCCTCGCGCATCTCCACCTTGCGGATCTTCCCGGAAACCGTCATCGGAAAACTCTCCCGTACATCGACGTAGCGGGGAATTTTGAAGTGCGCCAGCTTCCCGCGGCAGAACCCGGCAACGGCGGACGCGTCCAGCGCTGCAGCACCGGGCTTGAGGATGATGCAGGCCATCAGTTCCTCCCCGTACTTGGCATCCGGCACCCCGATGACCTGCACGTCCTGGATGGACGGGTGGGTGTAGAGGAACTCCTCGATTTCGCGCGGATAGATATTCTCGCCGCCCCTGATCACCATGTCCTTGATCCGGCCTTCGATGACCACGTAGCCGTCGTCGTCCATCCGGGCCAGGTCCCCGGTGTGCATCCAGCCGTCGGCGTCGATAGCCTCGGCGGTCTTGTCCGGCTGGTTCCAGTACCCCTCCATCACCGCGTAGCCGCGGGTGCACAGTTCACCGATTGGCCCGCGTTCCAGGACGTCACCCGAGACCGGGTCGATGATCTTGCTTTCCAGGTGCGGCATGGTCCGTCCCACGGTTTCCGTCCGGTGCTGCAGGGTGTCCCCGTGGCGGGTCATGGTGGACACCGGCGAGGTCTCCGTCATCCCGTAGCAGATGGCCACATCGCGCATGTTCATCTCCGAGATCACCCGGTTCATCACCTCGATAGGGCACAGCGAGCCGGCCATCACGCCAGTGCGGAGCGTGGACAGGTCGTAAGAGGCGAAGTCCGGCAGCGCCAGTTCGGCGATAAACATGGTGGGCACCCCGTACAACGACGTCCCGCCAAAGTCCTGCACCGCTTCCAGCGCCGCGGCCGGGTCAAAGCCGCGGCCCGGGATAATGGTGGCAGCACCGTGGCTCAGCGCGTTCAGGTTGCCGATCACCATGCCGAAGCAGTGATAGAACGGCACCGGAATCACCACCCGGTCGTGCTCCGTGTAGCCCAGCAGCTCCCCGATCGAGTATCCGTTGTTCAGGATGTTGTGGTGGGTCAGCGTGGCGCCCTTGGGAAAGCCCGTGGTCCCGGAGGTGTACTGCAGGTTGATCGGATCGTGCGGGCTCAGTTCAGCCATACGGGCCTTCAGCGCGGCATGCCCGACGGCGTCTGCCCGCCGAAGCAGCTCGGCGTAGGTGAGTTCCGCGGCACTGAGCGGGACGGCGCCGTCGGCCCCTTCCCCGCCAGTCCCCTCCCAGCTGGACGCTTTCCCCCCGGGCAGGGGAAGGAACACCAGTTCACGCAGGTCCGGGCATCCTGCGAGCGCCTTGCGGGCCATGCCCACATAGTCGCTGTTCCGGTCCGAGGGCGCCGTGACCAGCATCCGCATGCCGTTCTGCTTCACCACAAACTCCAGTTCGTGGCTGCGGTAGGAGGGATTGACGTTCACCAGGACCGCGCCCACCTTGGCCGTGGCGTACTGGAGCAGCGTCCACTCGGCGCAGTTCGGGCTCCAGATGCCCACCCGCTCCCCCTTGGCGACGCCCAGGGCGAGCAGGGCACGGGCCAGCCGGTCGACGTCGTCGTTCATCTTGGTGTAGCTCCACCGCCTCGCATCCGCGCCGGGCACCGGGGCCGCCTCGATCAGTGCGTCGTGGAGCGGAAACCTGGCCACCATCTTTTCGAAGTTCCCGCCGATGGTCTCCTCGAGCAACGGGACGTCAGTGTCCCCGGCTGTATAAGCGCGCATGAGGGCACGCTACCAAGCGGTCCCGGGCAATAAAAGCATCTGGACCCGCAACAGTCCGGTAGCCGCCGTGAACTGGAGCGGGCCGGCAGGCGGTGGCCGGTATTGTGGCTTCCATGAGTTCTCCCATTGACCTGCAGGCAACGTTCATCCCCAACGACGGCGAGTTTTACCGTGTAAAGCTGGCCTTGGAAATCGCCATCGACGAGGTGGTGAACGAACCCGGCTGCATCCGCTACGAGCTGACCGAAGCCACCGAGGAAAAGCTGGTCCTGACCGAACGCTGGGCGTCCGAGGAGGATCTGGCCAAGCACTCCAAGGGCATCGCCGTCCAGGACCTGAACGAGTCCCTCAGCGCGCTGCTGGCCGAGCCCGTCAAGCTGGAACGCCTCTAGCCCCCCACTGGTTAAACCGAAAGCGGCGCTCTCCTGATGGAGGGCGCCGCTTGGAAGTTTAAGGAAGGGTCACGCTTCCGGGATCTGGGAGCCGTCCTGGGGTCCCGCCGACTTGCTGGCGGCCGCTGCTTCTTCCCGCTGGCGCGCCACGTGGGCGTGGACCTCGTCCATGTCCAGGGCCTTGACGGCGTCCACAACCTGTTCCAGCTGCTGTGAGTTCAGCGCGCCGGGCTGTGAGAACACCAGCACCTTTTCGCGGAAGGCCATCAGCGTGGGAATGGACGAGATGCCTGCTTCGGCGGCAAGCTGCTGCTCGGCCTCTGTATCCACCTTGGTGAAGAGGACATCCGGGTGCTTCTCGGAGACGGCGGAGTACGTGGGGCCGAACTGTTTGCAGGGGCCGCACCATTCTGCCCAGAAATCCACCAGGACAATGTCATTGCCTTCGATGGTCGATGCGAACTGTTCACCAGTGATGTCAACGGTAGCCATGTTTTAACCGTACGCGTGCACGGCCGGGATGTCTTGGCCGGGGCCGTTTGTTCGCTCCCCGCGTCATCGGGAATAAGACTGCCCGGCGCATATACAGCTGATTCCCGGACGCCTATCCTGAGGTTCATCAGCGTTCGGCGCGGTCCACGGAGGGCTTATGGCTATCGCGATTTCGGCCCGGTCCGTGACCAAGAGTTTCGGCCGCCGGGAGGTCCTGCACGGGATCGACTTCGCGGTGGAAGCCGGCTCGGTGTTCGGCGTGATCGGGCCCAACGGCGCCGGTAAGACCACCACCATGCGCTGCCTCCTGGACATCATCCGCCCCACCACAGGCGAAGTGCGGGTGCTCGGTGTGGATCCGCGGAAAGGCGGGCCGGAACTGAGGCGCCGCATCGGCTACCTGCCCGGCGAGTTGTTCCTCGAAGGCCGGGTGACCGGCCGCAAGCTGCTGGCGCACTATGAGGCGGTCAGCGGTCCCGTCCCGCCCGGCCGGATCAACGAGCTGGCTGAACGCCTGGGCCTGGACCTGGACCGCCACACGCGCAAACTGTCCAAGGGCAACAAACAGAAGCTCGGCCTGCTGCAGGCCTTTATGCACCAGCCGGAACTGCTGGTCCTCGACGAGCCCACCAGCGGCCTGGACCCCCTGGTCCAGCAGGAATTCCATGCCATGGTCCGCGAAGCCCGGCACCGCGGCCAGACCATCTTCCTCAGTTCCCACGTCCTGAGCGAGGTCCAGCAGACGGCGGACACCGTGGCCATCCTCCGCGACGGGCACATCATCGCAGTGGAATCGGTGAGCGGCCTCCGCGAAGGTGCGGTGCGGCGCGTCCGCATCACCGCTGCCGGAATAGCAGCGCACGACGCCGTTGCGCTGCTGGCCGGGGTGCCCGGCGTCGGGCAGGTGGAGGTGCTGGAGTCCGACGGCACCGTCACTCTGTCCGCCCTGCTCGAAGGCCACATCCAGCCGCTGGTCCGGATCCTGGGAGCCCTGCAGCTGACCGACCTCGTCCTTGAGGAACCCGATCTGGAGGATGCCGTGCTGAAAATGTATTCGGCCCAGGCGGAGGAAACGCAGTGAAAACAACCCTTCCGCTGTTTCGCCGGGCCTTCTTCGATACGTGGCGCTCCACCCTCGCCTGGGCAGCCGGCCTGGCGGCCGCAGCGTTCCTCTACCTGCCCCTCTACCCGTCGATCGGCGGCAGCGCCCAGATGCAGGACATGATCAATGCCCTGCCCGCCGAAATGACCAAAGCCCTGAACTACGACCAGATCGCCACCGGTCCCGGTTATACGCAGGCCACCCTGTTCGGCCTGATCGGCTTCCTGCTGATGACCATCGCATCCGTGGCCTGGGGAGCGGCGGCCGTGGGCGGGGACGAGGAGTCCGGCCAACTGGAGTTGACGCTTGCCCACGGGGTGCGGCGGGTCCAGGTGGTCCTGGAACGGGCACTGGCGCTGTGGCTGCGGGTGCTGATCCTGGCCGGCGTGGTCTTCGTCCTGGTGTCCTTGCTGAACGGCCCCTCCCAGCTGGGGATCAAGCCGGGCAACCTGTTCG
Source organism: Pseudarthrobacter siccitolerans (assembly GCF_001046895.1). GTDB lineage: Bacteria > Actinomycetota > Actinomycetes > Actinomycetales > Micrococcaceae > Arthrobacter > Arthrobacter siccitolerans. The sequence continues at coordinate 4,004 of NZ_CAQI01000033.1, read as the reverse complement.
GCGCCACCGTCCTGTTCGCCGGGCTGGCACTGCTCAGCGGCACCGCCGCGCTTTGCGCGGGCACCATCACCGGCCGCAGGATCCATGGAATCTTTGCCGGCGCTGCGGTGGGGGTGCTCGGCTACGTGTTCAACGCCGTCGGACGCCAGGGCCAGGACGTCGAGTGGCTGCTGGACCTGAGCCCGTACCACTGGGCGTACAGCAACTCCCCCGTTGCCAATGGCGCTGACTGGGCTGCGGCCGGGTGGCTGTGGGGTATCGCCGCCGCACTCGTGGTGCTGGCCGCCGTCGCACTCGAACGGCGTGACGTGGGCGCCTAAGCCGCCGGGCGGCGGCGCGCTGACGGGCTAGGCCCAGCCGTGCGGCGCCGGCGTCCGGCTCCCGGGCAGCGCACTGGATGCCCGCCACTCGTGGACCCACTCAGGGAGCTCCAAGTCAGCAGGGGGCTCGCCGAACTCACGCAGGATGTGGTCCTGGCTGACGGGCCTGCCCTGGTGGACCACGCGGGTGGCGATGTGGGCGCGGGCGTAAATCTCGCCGTCGGCCACCATGCGCTGCTCAAAGTAGATGGCCTTCGCGTCCAGCCCGATGATCCGGGTTTCGATGCTGTACTGCTGCCACAGCTGGAGGGACTTGCGGAACGAGATGGTTTCCGCGGACACCACCGGGCCCCAGCCCCGGCGGCGCATCCGTTTCCACACGCCGGAACGGACCATCAGGTCGAACCGGCCAAGGTCCATCAGGGACAGGTACATCCCATTGTTGACATGCATGGCGATGTCGATGTCCGTGGGCAGCACGCGCAGCGACAGCGATGAATGGTCCCAGACGGTCAGCGGCGGCCGGCGGGACGAGGTGATGAGCAGCAGGAGGGTTCTCAACAGCAGGTGCATTCCCACATGCTATCTGTGGGTAACATCCGGTGACGGCGCCGGTGAAGCGGTTTGGCGTCCAAGTAGGATTTCCTGCATGACGCAACAACGCTACCGGGACCTGGCGGACTGGCCGCTCACGTTGACGGCGCTCATCTTCCTGGCAGCGTATGCGTCGCAGGTTATCGGGCGCATTGAGGGCAGCGCGGCCTTCTGGCTCGAAGCCGTTATGTGGGCCACGTGGGGTATTTTCGCCGTGGATTACCTGGCCAACCTCTGGCTCGCGGCTGACCGGGGCAGCTGGTTCGTGCGGAATCTGCATGAGCTGCTGATTGTGGCCCTGCCGTTCTTCCGGCCGCTGCGCCTGCTCCGGCTGGTGACGCTGCTGTCCGTACTCCACCGGACACTGGGCGACACCCTCCGGGGACGCGTGGTCACCTACGTGGTGGGATCGGCCACCATGCTCGTGTTTGTGGGCGCCCTCGCCGTCCTGGATGTGGAGCAGTCTGCGCCGGAGGCAAAGATCCTGACGTTCGGCGACGCCTTGTGGTGGGCCATCACCACCATCACCACGGTTGGGTACGGGGATATGTACCCGGTAACGCCTCTCGGTCGGATGGTGGCGGCAGCCCTCATGATGAGCGGCATTGCGGTTCTTGGCGTGGTGACGGCTTCCATCGCGTCCTGGCTGGTCCAGCGGGTGGAGGACACCGCCGAGGCGGCGGCCGGGGCCGAAGAGCCTGTGCGGGCCGAAATGGCGGAACTGGTTGCGGAGATCGCTTTGCTGCGCCACGACATCGCGGAGCTGAAAGACCGGGAGAGCCGGTAAAACCATAGCCTGCAGCGGCAGGTAGTACCCCTCACCGGTTTTGAGTATCCGGGACAGCACTCCCAAGTACCGGCCCAAAATATTCGGGTAATCCCTACTGGTGCCCGTGCCATCCCGCACTTCCTAGACTCGGGATTCCTAGGACCGAACATGTGCTGGCCTGTTCACCGGGTGGCTTCCGGATGGCAGTGCCTTCTCGCGGAGCTTCCGTATTTTCTGGGTATGCGGACGCCTCCATCATGCGCCGGCGGCGGCCTGGCCTAAGGCTGGGCCGCCGGTGCGTCACACCTCGATCCGTCCTGCCCCGCTTCCTGCGCCCGCAGCTGCCCGGCCGGACCGCACCTCGATGGGCTACCCATGAACCAGCCATACCTCTCAACTCCCGACGGTCCGAGCCGCAGTTTCGCCACCGATGTCCCCCGCTCCGACCTGACGACCGGCCGCCCCACCATCAGCAACAAACTGTGGGCGGGGATGGCCACCGCCGCCGTTGTGGCGGCAGTGGGAGTCGGAGCCCTGGCGGCACCGGCCAGCCTCGCTCCAAACACGACGGCGGCTGCTCCCGTTGCCGAGGCCGTTTCCCAGGCGGAGGGCAGTGATGCCGCCGGTTCCGCGGAATCTGTCCAGGCGCCGGCAGAGGCACCGGCCGAGGCGCCCGTTGCCCCGCCTGCCGCCGAAGCGCCTGCGGAGGCAGCACCGCCGCCACCCGCCGTCGAACCCGCACCCGCCCCTGAACCGGCACCGGCACCGGCTGCGGCACCGGCTGTGGCCTCGGACGGAAACCAGTACACCGTGGTGGCCGGCGACACCGTCGGTGCCATTGCCGGCCGGTTCGGGGTGGACATGAACGCCATGCTCGCCGCGAACGGACTGGGGCAGTACAGCATCATCATCCCGGGCCAGACGCTGGTCCTGACCGGCCCGGCCATTGCCGCACCGGCCGCTGCACCTGCTGCTTCCCCTGCCGCTGCCCCGGTTGCGGCACCGGCACCGGCACCGGCAGCCGCTCCGGCGACTGCCCCGGTCGCGGCCGCCCCCGCCGTCCGCACGATTTACGTGGCCGGCGCCGGCGGGCAGTCCATGGTGGACGCCTGCATCGGGCCTATCCACTTCACCCCCAACGACGGCTACTCGCTCTTTATCACCGAACATGACTTCTGCGGCGGCTGGGCCAGGTTCTCCGGAATCGGCGTGGGTGAAACGGTGAGCATCCCGGGCTACGGAACCTACACGGTGACGGCGCGCGGGCAGGTTCCCAACCCCGGCACCACCAACGATGTCATCAATGTGTTCGGCGGCTTCCCGCGGGCCATCCTGCAGACCTGCATCCCGGGAACCAGCCAGATGCTCCTGATTGCGCTGAACTGAGCAATCCTGCCGGTGCACCGGGATTCCTAAGCTTGTCCGCGGCTCCTAACCTTCAAGGTGGGGAGCTGCGGACAAGGCCAGGATGTGGCATCAAGAAACGCCACGGAGGGACCTCCGTGGCGTTGGTTGATAAAAAATTACCGGGTTAAGCGTTCATCCGTTTGCGTTCGGAGATGTGCTCCACCATCTCGCCCACGCGCTGTTCGGAGTAATTGCGGGCGATGTCCCCCTGGCTAAGGATCCCCACCAACTTGTGGTCGGCGATGACAGGAAGCCGGCGGACCTGATGGGTCTCCATCATGGCGATGGCCTCATCAACGTTCGCATCGGCGTCGATCCAGTAGGGCTTGCCCGAGGCGAGGTCGCGGGCCATCATTTCGCGCGGATCGCGTCCGGCGGCCACGCATTTGAGCACAATGTCACGGTCGGTGATCATGCCCCTCAACTTGCCGTCGTCGCCGCAGATCGGCAACGATCCGCAATCAAGGTCCATCATCATCCGGGCAGCATCTGCGAGGGACTGGTTTTCCTTAATACACTGCGCGTCCGTAGTCATGAATTCACGTACGGCACTCATTGATCCTCCTTTATCGATTCTTTGATCGACGCAGGGCATCGGGCACATGCGCCGATGGTGCCAGACTACGCCCGTGCCGCTGGCATGTCGACGACGGTTTTGCCGCCCCTGTGGGCAGCCGCGGCACTTGGGGTTATAGGACAAAACGTGTGTATGGAAAGCGCTGCTTCCCAGTAAAGGCGCGGGAAATCGGGGATGGCTAAGCTCCGCCGATTTCCCTGCAACGCCCCATCACCTCCCGCCGTTTTTGGCGTATCGCCCCATCACCTCCTGATCAGTTCCGACGGCGGTGCTTCCGCGGCCCTGCGCATTCGGCAACGCCTGATATCCCAGACGTGATGGAGGCGTGGCCGATTGG
>NZ_CAQI01000032.1 GCF_001046895.1 Pseudarthrobacter siccitolerans | reverse complement strand
GATTGGGTGCAGGTGGTGATGGCGGCTGCCCGATTGGGTGCAGGAGGTGATGGCGGGTTGCCCGGGCGGCGCCTGCCCCGCTACGGCAGGCACGTGGCTCGGGCGCGCAGACACGAAAAAGCCTCCGGAACCAGTGGTTCCGGAGGCTTTTCCTTGGGTGGCAGATGAGGGATTCGAACCCCCGTAGGCGTTGCCAGCTGATTTACAGTCAGCCCCCTTTGGCCGCTCGGGTAATCTGCCGAACTTCAAAAGAAGTACCCGTAGATGCAGTCTGCAGGACGTCCGTTTCCGGGCCGTTCCGCTTCCAGTAACCGCGGGCAAGACAACTTTACAGAACTTCCGCCGAAGAATCGAATCGGCGCGCAAAAGGCCGGAATTGCGCGGATTCAGGCCCTTCGAGGTGGCCTAAACGGCAGCCGTCACGCCTCCCCGAGAATCCTTCCGGCCAGCTTGGCTTCAAATTTCACGGCCTGCTCTTCGGTGATCTGGTTCAACAGCACCGCCCGCAGCAGGTCCTCCCGGACGCCGTCCATCCGGGAGGACGCATCAGCCACCGGGCTGAAAATGATGGACGCTGCCACCGCCGCTGCCGCCACCGAAGTTGCTGCTGTGGCAACGGCCCCGGCCGCCGCCGAAGTGGTTTGTGTGACGTAGCGGATGGCTTTGCGGTGCATGGTGGTCCCTTCGTACTGCTTTCCAACTCCTTCAACTCTGTCGGCGCATCCTTCGTTCCCGCCGGATGTCCGCTGAGAGGGAACTGTGAATTGCCGCTCCCCCTCAGCAGCGACATCCGTATTAGGCTTGATTGCAGCGATCCCGGCCCTGTCCGCGGACAAGGCCCCCACCAGCACAAGGAGAGTCATGGCAGGCGAGTCAACGTTCGACGTCGTAAGCAAAGTGGACAAGCAGGAAGTGGCCAACGCGCTCAACCAGGCACAGAAGGAACTGGCCCAGCGCTACGACTTCAAGGGTGTCGGCGCAGAGGTGGACTTCAGCGGCGAGAAGATCCTGATGAAGGCCAACTCCGAGGAACGTGTCCTGGCGGTCCTGGACGTACTGCAGTCCAAGCTGATCCGCCGCGGCATCTCACTGAAGTCCCTGGACACCGGCGAGCCCTACGCCTCCGGCAAGGAGTTCCGCCTCGAGGCTTCCATCAAGGAAGGCATCGCGCAGGACCTGGCCAAGAAGATCAACAAACTGATCCGCGACGAAGCCCCCAAGTCGGTCAAGTCCCAGATCCAGGGCGACGAACTGCGCGTTACGTCCAAGTCCCGCGACGACCTGCAGGCCACCATGGCACTGCTGAAAGACTTCGACGAGGCCGACCTGCAGTTTGTGAACTTCCGCAGCTAGCACCGCGGGCACAGTTTTCGACGCAGGAAATTTCCTGCGCCAGGCATAAACGCCGGCGCTACCCGGATTCCGGTAGCGCCGGCGTTTTTGCGCGCCGAGGATGGTTATGCCCGTCGAGGATGGTTTGGCGTGTCGCCGGACCGAACGGACGACGGCGGGACTAGCGCAGCGGCCTGCCGGCCATCCGTTCCAGCCGCGCGATCCTGTCGCGCATGGGCGGGTGCGTGGCGAACAGCTTGTTCATGGCCCCGCCCCGGAACGGGTTGGCGATCATCAAATGCGAGGCGTTCACCAGCCGCTGGTCCTGCGGCAGCGGCGCGATACTTACACCCTGCTCGATCTTGCGCAGGGCTGAGGCCAGCGCCAGCGGATCGCCGGTCAGCTCGGAACCGTCCTCGTCGGCGTCGTACTCCCTGGTCCGCGAGATGGCCAGCTGGATCAGGGACGCCGCGAAGGGGGCGAGCAGTGCCATCGCCAGCATCGCCAAAGGATTCGAATTGCGCCGGTCGCCGCCGAAGAACAGCAGCATCTGGCCCACGGAGGTAATAACGCCTGCGACGGCGGCGGCCACGGATGAGGTGAGGATGTCCCGGTTGTAGACGTGCATGAGTTCGTGCCCCAGGACGCCCCGGAGTTCGCGGGCGTCCAGGAGCTGCAGGATGCCTTCCGTGCAGCAGACGGCAGCGTTCCGCGGGTTCCGGCCCGTGGCGAAGGCGTTCGGATTCATGGTGGGCGAAAGGTAGATCCGCGGCATCGGCTGGTTGGCACGCACGGACAGCTCACGGACGATCTGGTACAGCTGCGGCGCCTGCGCTTCGGTGACCGGGTACGCCTGCATGGACCGGATGGCGATCTTGTCGCTGTTCCAGTAGCCGTAGGCGGTGGTGGCCACTCCGAGCAGCGCCATAATCCAGATGGGCGCGGAGCTCCGGGTACTCGCGCCGATCAGCGCACCGAGGCCCAGCAGCACCGCCCACAGAACGCCGAAAAGCGCTGCAGTCTTCAGGCCGTTGTAGTGTTTGTGCACGTTTCCTCCTCGCTCTTCTATGGGAACGGCTTACTAGGGAGCCGGGTTCCGCGCGTCGTACTTCTGGAAACCCGGCTGCAGCCTCGCCGCCAGCCACGCCCCTGCGATGCACAGCAGCCCGCCGAGCAGCAGGACCCAGCCCTCGGACGCGATTTTGGTGGCGCCGCCGGCCAGCAGGTCGCCGATCCTGGGACCGCCCGCCACCACCACGATGAACACGCCCTGGAGCCGGCCGCGGAGGTGGTCTGGTGTGGCGGCCTGCAGGATGGTATTTCGGAAGACGCTGCTGATCGAGTCGGCGATTCCAGCCAATGCGCAGCACAGTGCGGCCGGAAGGAGCCAGAACGTGACCTCGCCGTCCGGGGAACGCCCGGCGAGCACCACCACCATGCCAAACGCGGCGAGAGACGCACCCCACCCCATCACCGAGAACACCACCGCGCTCCCCTGCCGGCGGACAGCACCCAGCGGGCCCGAGAACAGCCCGGCCAGGAAGGCACCAACAGCAGTTGAGGCCAGGAGCACGCCCACCGTAGCTTCGCCTCCGCCGATCATCACAGCGCCGATAGCCGGCATCAGGGCACGCGGCTGGGCCAGGATCATGGCAACCAGGTCGATCACGAAGGTCATCCGCAAATTGGGACGGGTGCCCAGGAACCGAAACCCCTCGATGACAGAGCGGATGCCCGCCCTGCTGCGGCTTCCCGACGGCGGCAGGGGCGGCAGCCGGTAGACGGCCCACAGCACCAGGGCGAAGCTGGCGAAGTCGATGGTGTAGGTCCAGCCAAACCCCACCCAGGCCACCAGCACCCCGGCGAGCAGGGGGCCGGCAGTCATGGCCAGGCCGAAGGACATCATGCTGAGGGCGTTCGCCGCGGGCAGGAGTTCCTTGCGGATCAGCATGGGCAGGATGGCGCTGCGGGCAGGCTGGTTGATGGCCTGCGCGCCGCTCTGCACCGCCACCAGGAGGTAAAGAACCCAGACGTTGCCCAGGTGCAGCCACGATTGCAGGGCGATCAGTCCGGTGGTCAGCCACAGGACGGTGCTGGCCAGCAGGGCGACCCGGCGCCGGTCGTGGGAGTCGGCAATGGATCCGCCCAGGAGTCCGCCGATCACCAGGGGCACCAGCGCGAAGACGGCCAGCAGTCCCACATAGAAGCTGTCCAGGGTAAGCCGGTAGATCTCCAGGCTCACTGCCACCAGGGTGAGCTGGCTTCCGACGGCGGAGACGGCCGAGCCGAGCCAGAGCCGGCGGAAGTCGGGGCTTTCCTTGAGCGGCGTGATGTCAGCAAGCAGTTTCCCCACCCTGTAACCCTAATGTCGCCGGGGGCGCTGACCCTCCATCCGAGGTTAGCCAAGCCTTATTGTGAGATATTCATAATAAGTGTTTCAATGGTGTCATGACAGAGCACTTTGACGGCCAGGAGGCATGGGCTGCCGCCCTGCGCGCCCACGGCCGCAGGGTGACCAAACAGCGGCTGGCGGTGCTGTCCGCCGTCGAACGCCATCCCCACTCCCCCGCCGAAAGCATCCTGGCTGCCGCCCGCGCCGAGCTTCCCGAACTGACAGCCCAGTCCGTTTACGTGGTGCTGGGGGACCTCACGGACTTGCACATGCTGCGCCGCTTCGAGCCGCCGCACTCCCCCGCCCTGTATGAAACCCGCGTCGGCGACAACCACCACCATGCCATCTGCATCAGCTGCGGCCGTGTTGAGGACGTGGACTGCGCCGTGGGGCACGCGCCCTGCCTCACGCCCCACTGGGATGAACACGCCAAGCCGATGACCATCCAGATCGCCGATGTGATGTACCAGGGCATCTGCCAGGACTGCCAGCAGTCCCAACAACTTCCTTCCAATCGTCCCTCAGAAGAAACACAGAAATAGGAGAACAATGACTGCCATTTCAACAACCCAGTCAGGTGCCCCCGTTACGTCCGACGCGCACTCGAAGTCAGTTGGTGCCGACGGTGCCATCATCCTGACTGACCACTACCTGGTGGAAAAGCTCGCCCAGTTCAACCGCGAGCGGGTGCCGGAGCGCGTAGTGCACGCCAAGGGCGGCGGTGCATTCGGTACGTTCAAGACCACCGAGGACGTGTCCAAGTACACGAAGGCAGCCTTCCTCCAGCCGGGCGTCGACACCGAAATGCTGATCCGTTTCTCCTCCGTTGCGGGCGAGAACGGTTCCCCGGACACCTGGCGGGATCCCCGCGGGTTCGCCGTGAAGTTCTACACCTCCGAGGGCAACTACGACCTCGTGGGCAACAACACCCCGGTGTTCTTCATCCGCGACGGCATCAAGTTCCCGGACTTCATCCACTCCCAGAAGCGCCTGCCGGGCACGCACCTGCGCGACGCCGACATGCAGTGGGACTTCTGGACCCTGTCCCCCGAGTCCGCCCACCAGGTCACCTGGCTGATGGGTGACCGCGGCCTGCCCGCCTCCTGGCGTGAAATGCAGGGCTACGGTTCGCACACCTACCAGTGGATCAACGCCGAGGGCGAGCGTTTCTGGGTCAAGTACCACTTCAAGTCCAACCAGGGCGTGAACTCCATGACCGGCGAGCAGGCTGAAGCCCTGGCCGGTTCGGACGCGGACTTCTACATCCGGGACCTGTCCGAAAACATCGAAGCGGGCAACTTCCCGTCCTGGGACCTGCACGTCCAGGTCATGCCCTACGAGGATGCCAAGACCTACCGCTTCAACCCGTTCGACCTGACCAAGGTCTGGCCGCACGCCGACTACCCGCTGATCAAGGTGGGCACCATGGAGCTGAACCGGAACCCGGAGAACTACTTCGCGCAGATCGAGCAGGCCACGTTCGCGCCGTCGAACTTCGTTCCGGGCATCGCCGCTTCCCCGGACAAGATGCTGCAGGCCCGCATCTTCTCCTACGCGGACGCACACCGGTACCGCGTGGGTACCAACCACGCCCAGATCCCGGTGAACCAGCCCAAGAACCAGGTCAACAACTACAGCCAGGACGGCGCCGGACGTTACCTGTTCAACGCCCCCTCGGTTCCGGTCTACGCCCCGAACACCTTCGGCGGTCCGGCTGCCCTTGAGCCGCAGAACCCGGCCGGCGGCTGGGAGAACGACGGCGAGCTGACCCTCGCCGCGCACTCCCTGCACGCCGAGGACAGCGACTTCGTCCAGGCCGGCACGCTGTACCGCGAGGTCTACGACGACGCCGCCAAGGCCCGTTTCCTGGACACCATTACCGGTGCCGTGGGCGGCGTCAAGCGCTCCGACATCAAGGAACGCGCCATCCAGTACTGGACCAACGTTGACGCCGAACTGGGCGCCAAGCTGCGCGCCAACCTTGGCGCTGCACCGCTCTCCGAGGCAGAAGCCGCCAACAAGATCGGCTGATCCAGCCCCTCTCTGAGTTGCTGAAAACCACCCCGTCACGGGCATACGTGGCGGGGTGGTTTTTCTTTTCCACATAGCTGTTGCTGGCCATGGCTGACGTTGCCCGGTGTCCCTAGGATCGACGCATGACAACTTTCCAGGGCATCCCCGCCGCCGCCTTCGGCTTCTACCAGGAGCTGCAGGACAACAACAACCGTGAGTGGTGGCTGGAAAACAAGGACCGCTACCAAACGCTGGTCCGGGACCCGTTCCTCGCGCTGCTGGCCCAGCTGGAGCCCCGGTTTGGACCCGGCAGGATCTTCAGGCCCAACAGGGACATCAGGTTTTCCCAGGACAAGTCTCCGTACAAGACAGCCCAGGGTGCCTTTGCCTCCGTCCAGGAAGGTGTCGGCTTTTACCTCCAGGTCAGCGCAGAGGGTTTGCTCGTAGGCGGCGGCTACCACTCCCACACCCCGGCCCAGCTCGCCCGGTACCGCAATTCCGTCGACGCCTCGGGAACCGGCGAAGCGCTCCGGCACATTGTCGAAGCCGTGGCTGCCGCCGGATTTGTGGTGGAGGGAGAGAAGCTCAAGACTGTCCCGCGCGGGTATCCGCAGGACCATCCGCGGGCTGAACTCCTGAAGCACAAGTCCCTGTCCGCAGCCACCGATCTCGGTCAGCCGGCATGGCTGTCCACCCCTGCCGCCGCACAGGAGATTGCGGCACTCTGGGATGAGCTGCGGCCACTGGTGGACTGGGTGGGCAGGCACGCTGCACCGTAGACGCCACTGCCCCGCACCGCGGATGCGGTACGGGGCAGTGTGTCCAGGTCAGGTGCGGTGCACCCTGCCCGGGGATCAGGCGCGGGTCAGCTCGTCCTCGTCCTCGCCGGTGGCCTTGCCGGCCGTTACGGGAGCACCGTTGACGGCGGTACTGGCCGAGGCGAACTTCTCATTCAGGCGGGAGTGGCGCTGGCCGTAGGAGAAATAGATGGCCAGGCCGATCGCCAGCCAGATGGCGAAGAAGATCCAGGTCTCCACGGCCAGGTTGGTCATCAGGTACAGGCACAGGACTGCGGACACGATCGGCAGGACCTTGCCGAACGGAACGCGGAAGGCCGGCTTGAGATCCGGGCGCTTCTTGCGCAGCACCAGGATGCCCAGGCTCACCACCACAAAGGCGGACAGGGTGCCAATGTTGATCATTTCCTCGAGCAGGTCCACGTTGGTCAGCCCTGCCACCAGTGCAACGGCGGCGCCGCAGATGATCTGGAGGCGGACCGGCGTCGAGCGCTTGTCACTGGTCTTGGACAGCGCGCGGGGCAGGAGGCCGTCGCGGCTCATCGCCAGGACCACGCGGGACAGGCCCATCAGGAGGACCATGATCACGGTGGTCAGGCCCACCAGCGAACCGAAGGCAATGACCTTGGCGGCGGAGGTGTCGCCTACCGCTTCGAACGCCGTAGTGAGCGTGGGGCTCTCTGCCGCGGCCAGTTCCGTGTAGGACACCATGCCGGTCAGGGCAAGGGATACCAGGATGTACAGCAGCGTCACCAGGGCAAGTCCGCCGAAGATGCCGCGCGGCAGGGTCTTCTGCGGATTCTTGACCTCCTCCGCGGAGGTGGCCACCACGTCGAAGCCGATGAAGGCGAAGAACACCAGGGCAGCGCCGGCGAAGATGCCAAGGGTGCCGTACTGTGCGGGGGCAGCCCCGGTGAGGAAGCCGAAGAACGACTGCTTCAGGACGTCCGCAGTGCCGGTACCGCCGGTGGGCTCGGCGGCAGGAATGAACGGGCTGTAGTTCTCAAACTTCACGTACGTGAAGCCGACGACGATCACAAAGAGGACCACGCCGATCTTGATCAGGGTGAAGATGTTGCCCACGCGGGCGGACAGTTTGGTGCCCAGCACCAGCAGCACGGTGAACACGGCAACGATGAGGAAGGCGCCCCAGTAGAGGTCCACGCCGCCCAGCGAAAGGGCCGGCGGGATGTCGGCGCCCATCAGTGCGAACACCTTGCTGAGGTAGATGCCCCAGTACTTGGCGATCACCGCTGCGGCGGTGAAGAGCTCGAGGATCAGGTTCCAGCCGATGATCCAGGCAAGCAGCTCACCCATGGTGGCGTAGGTGAAGACGTAGGCGGAGCCTGCCACGGGGATGGCGGTGGCGAATTCGGCGTAGCACATGATGGCAAGGGCGCAGGTGATGGCGGCGATTGCGAAGGACAACGTCACGGCGGGGCCGGAGAAGTTGGCTGCAGCCTTGGCGCCTACGGAGAAGATACCGGCGCCCACGGCCACCGCAACGCCCATGATCATCAGGTCCCACGTGCTGAGGGACCGCTTGAGCTTGCGTCCGGGTTCATCGGCGTCGGCGATGGACTGCTCGATTGATTTGGTCCGGAGAAGGTTCATAGGGGGATCACAATCCTGATTTCTGATGGAAACAGACCTATCAACGATAGTGTCCATCCACTGGACGGCCCCAATTGTTCCGGATGGTGAGACGGAAAAAGCCCGGCCTGATGTTCGGGCCGGGCTTCTTCCTACGAAATTATTGCTCCTAAACCGGCCAATCCATCAGTGTGGACCGGATCAGGAAACGCTTGCCTTCGGGCGCTTCCACCGAGAAGCCGCTGCCCCGTCCCGGCACCACGTCCACGGTCAGGTGCGTGTGGCTCCAGTAGTTGAACTGCTCACGCGACATCCAGAACTCCAGCGGCTGCGGCTCCAGTCCCTCGGATACGTCGAAGAGGCCCAGCAGCACATCCGAGTCGCCGGTCAGGAAGTCCCCTGCCGGATAGCACATGGGTGAGGACCCGTCGCAGCACCCGCCGGACTGGTGGAACATGAGCGGCCCGTGCCGGTCCCACAGCATCCGCAGCAGGGCCACGGCCGCGGGCGTGAGCGCCACCCTGGAGAAGTCTTCCCCGGGCAGCGTCACTGCAGCATCGATGCTGTCGGCGGTCATCAGAACCTCAGGACCACGCGGCCGTCGATTTTGGCGTGCTTCATCTCGTCAAACACGGCGTTGACCTCGGAGAGCTCCCGGACGGAGACCGTGGGATGGATCTTGCCCTGGGCGTAGAAGTCCAAGGCCTCCTCCAGGTCCTGCCGGGTACCCACGATCGAGCCGCGGACTGTCAGGCCCTTGAGCACAATCTCGAAGATCGGCGCCGGGAAGTCCCCCGGCGGCAGCCCGTTGAACACGATGGTGCCGCCGCGGCGGACCATCCCGATGGCCTGCCCGAATGCCGACGGGTGCACTGCCGTAACCAGGACTCCATGGCAACCTCCGGTTTCACGTTGAATGACTTCCACGGGGTCCTCGTGGAGGGCGTTCACGGTCAGTTCCGCCCCGTGGGCTTTGGCGAGGGCGAGCTTGTCGTCGGCGATGTCGACGGCGGCCACCCGCAGGCCCATGGCCACGGCGTACTGCACCGCGATGTGTCCCAGCCCGCCGATGCCGGAGATCGTGACCCACTGGCCGGGCCTGGCCTCCGTCATCTTCAGGCCCTTGTAGACGGTGACACCGGCGCAGAGCACCGGCGCCACCTCGACGGGGTCGGATCCCGCCGGTATACGGGCCGCGAAGCGGGTATCGACAAGCATGTACTCGCCAAAGGACCCATCCACGCTGTAGCCGCCGTTCTTCTGCGCCTCGCACAGGGTTTCCCAGCCGGTACGGCAGTACTGGCAGTCGCCGCAGGCGGACCACAGCCAGGCGTTGCCCACCAGGTCCCCGACGGCGAGGTCGGCGACGCCGGCCCCCAGTGCCACCACTTCACCCACTCCCTCGTGCCCCGGAACAAAGGGCGGCGAGGGCTTGACCGGCCAGTCGCCTTCGGCGGCGTGCAGGTCGGTGTGGCACACACCCGTGGTGAGTACCTTGACCAGCGCCTCCCCGGGGCCGGGGGTCGGGATGGGGAGGTCCTGGACCTGGAGGTCGGTGCCGAATTCGTTTACTACTGCTGCTTGCATTGTCGTCGTCATTGGCGAAATCCTTGCGTCGTTGTAGCGGCGGTGGGGGTTAGAAGAAGCCGAGCTTGTTTTCGTTGTAGCTGACCAGCAGGTTCTTGGTCTGCTGGTAGTGGTCCAGCATCATGGCGTGGTTCTCGCGCCCGATGCCCGAGGACTTGTAGCCGCCGAACGCGGCTCCCGCCGGGTAGGCGTGGTAGTTGTTGACCCAGACACGGCCGGCCTGGATTTCGCGGCCGGCGCGGTAGGCGATGTTGCCGTTGCGGGACCAGACGCCGGCACCCAGGCCGTACAGGGTGTCGTTGGCCAGGCCCATGGCGTCGTTGTAGTCGCTGAACTTCGTGACTGCCACCACCGGGCCGAAGATCTCCTCCTGGAAGATCCGCATTTTGTTGTGGCCCTCAAACACTGTGGGCTGGACGTAGTAGCCGCCGGCCAGATCACCGGGCAGTTCGGCCCGGCCGCCGCCGGTGAGCACCTTGGCGCCCTCCTGCTTTCCGATGTCGATGTAGGAAAGGATCTTTTCCAACTGGTCGTTGGAGGCCTGCGCACCTACCTGTGTCTGGGTGTCCAGCGGGTTGCCCTGCACCATTTTCTCCACCCTTGCAACGGCGTCCGCCATGAAGGACTCGTAAATGTCCTCCTGCACGAGTGCACGGGACGGGCAGGTGCAGACTTCGCCCTGGTTGAAGGCGAACAGCGCGAAGCCCTCCTGGGCTTTGTCGTAGAAGGCGTCGTTGTCCTGCGCGACGTCGTTGAAGAAGATGTTGGGGCTCTTGCCGCCCAGTTCCAGCGTGACGGGGATGAGGTTCTGGCTGGCATACTGGCTGATCAGGCGGCCCGTGGTGGTCTCGCCGGTGAAGGCGATCTTGCGGATCCGGGGGCTGGAGGCGAGCGGCTTGCCGGCTTCCACGCCGAAGCCGTTGACGATGTTCAGCACGCCTGCGGGCAGCAGATCGCCGATGAGTTCCACGAGGACCAGGATGGAGCTCGGCGTCTGCTCGGCCGGTTTGAGCACCACCGCGTTGCCGGCGGCGAGGGCCGGCGCCAGCTTCCAGACGGCCATGAGGATGGGGAAGTTCCACGGGATGATCTGTCCCACGACGCCGAGCGGCTCGTGGAAGTGGTAGGCGGTGGTGTCGTCGTCGAGCTGGGAGAGCCGGCCTTCCTGGGCACGGACGGCGGAGGCGAAGTAGCGGAAGTGGTCCGCGGCCAGCGGGAGGTCTGCGTTGAGGGTTTCGCGGATGGGCTTGCCGTTATCCCAGGATTCGGCGACGGCGAGCATTTCCAGGTTTTCGTCGATGCGGTCGGCGATTTTGTTGAGGATGGCGGCGCGCTCGGCAACGGACGTCTTGCCCCAGGAGGGTGCCGCCTTGTGGGCCGCGTCCAGCGCCAGGTCGATGTCTTCAGCGGTTCCGCGGGCTACCTCGCAGAAGGCCTTGCCGGTGACGGGCGTGATGTTTTCGAAGTACTGGCCTTTGACCGGGGCCACCCATTCGCCGCCGATCCAGTTTTCGTAGCGGTCCTTGAAAGTGACCTTCGAGCCCTCGGTTCCGGGCTGGGCGTAAACAGTCATTGCTAGCTCCTTTGCTGTGCAGTGGGCGGCGCTTGCTGCTGGCGGCCGCCGTTGGAAACAGCGTAGGAGCGGGGAGGTTGCAGTCAGGTTGCAACGTTGCCCCAATTACAAGTTAGGAGCCCAGTTCGGCTTCCAGCCGTTCAAGGTGCGCGACGACGGCGGCCCTCTTGGGTGAGCGGGCTGGAAGGAGGCGCAGGGCGGCGCGGCGGACCCCGACGTCGTCCCTTGCCTCGGGAAGCTCGGCGTACTTGAGCAGGGATTCGGCGCTGCCGTCAGTCAGGACCGCCTCACGCAGCAGCGTCGAGACGTTGTTGCGCAGCTCCACGATGCCGGGCGCCTCGGACCTGGGCAGGACCGCGCCGCGGTAGATTTCCAGGGCGATGCGGTGGGCGCCGCGTTGCAGGCAGCTCAGGACTTGCCCGCTGTCCGGCACCACATCCACCGGAAGTTTGTAGGGCCGGGATCCGGGCACGGCGTCAGGGTTGAGCTGCTGGAGGACCTTCCGGAGGCGGACCATTTCGGCCCGCAGGGTCATGGTGGAACCGTCCCCCGGGTAGAGCCGCGCGCTCAGCTCTTCGGCGCTGAGCCCGTCCGGGTGGGTGCTGAGGAGCGCCAGGATTTCGCTGTGCCGGGCGGAAAGAACAACGGTTTTTCCTTCCAGGCTGAGCAGTGCCTGGTCGCGTCCCAGCAACTGCAGGCTGTTCCGGTACAGGCTGCCTTCCTTGGCCGCCTGCCCGGGTGCGCGGGAAGCAGAAGCCGCGGCCCGGCGTCGTACCGGCCTCTGCGCAATCTCCGCGGCAAGCTGGAGGCGCTCCACCCGCAGCTGTGCCTGGGCGGCCGCTACTGTTGCCTCCACCAGCGAGAGGGTATGCGGCGCCACCGCCGTGGCCGTACCGGTGATGTCCACAACGCCGAGGACGGCACCGGAATCCGGGTCATGGAAGGGCACCGCCGTGCAGCTCCAGGGATGCACCGCCCGCTGGTAATGCTCGGCGCCGGCGATTTGGATGCCACGGCCCAGGGCAAGGGCGGTGCCGGGCGCGCTGGTGCCCACCGTGGCCTCGGACCAGTCGGCGCCGGCAACGAACATCATGCCCTCTGCCCGGCGCTGCAACGCGGGGTCGCCTTTCACCCAGAGCAGCCGGCCCACTTCGTCACCCACCGCCACCAGCAGTCCGCTGTCGTGGCTGGGCTGGACCAGGAGTTTGTTGATGACCGGCATGATGGCGGCCAGGGGGTGCTGGCTGCGGTAATCCTCGAGCTCATCCCGGTCCATGGCCAACGGGGCGGCAGGATTGTCCGGATTCGCCTTGAAGCCGGCGGAACGCTGCCACGACTCACGGATCAGGCTGCGCAGCCCGGGAAGCTCCGGCGTTTCCACCGGCACGGCGCTGTCCGTCAAGCCGGTGTCCAGGTATTCATGTCCGGCAAGGGCGGCGCGCTGGCGCGGTTCAGCGCCAACGGTAAAGCCGGGCTGGATCAGGTTCTTCATCGAACTCCTGCTGCTGCCTGCAGGCACGGCGTTGCTCAGCCGGCCAAGGGGTGGTCGCCATTCTAACGCGACCCTCCTCCCCCACCTAGCGGAAGAGTTTTTGTCCAGATATGCAGGCTTAGCGGGGCTTTAAGTCGGCATATCTGGACAAAAACTCCCAGGGGCGGGGTGGGGGCGGGAGGTCAGCCGCGGGAGATCCGGATCATTTCCTCGCGCGGCACCACCTTGATCCGTTCGCGCACAACGTGGTCGAGGCCTTCGGGGCCGGTCCATGCCGCACCCAGGCCCGCTTCGTGGGCGTCGAGCTTGTTCCAGCCTTCCCAGGTGGTGTATTCGATGCCGCGCTCCTCCAACAGGTCGATGATGGCCTGCGGATCAGGGTTCTTGGCGGGCGGCAGGGTGAGCCGGTCCTCGAGCAGGAAACCGATGGTCTCCAGGGCGTCACCCTTGGTGTGGCCGATCAGGCCCACGGGTCCGCGCTTGATCCATCCGGTGGCGTAGATCCCGGGTACCGGATTGCCTTCGGCGTCCAGCACGCGCCCGCCCTCGTTGGGAATGACACCGCGCTTCGCGTCGTACTCCAGTTCGTCCAGGGCCGAGCCGTGGTAGCCGATGGCGCGGTAGACGGCCTGGACGGGGTAGTCGATGAACTCGCCCGTGCCCTTGGCGTTGCCCGTCCCGTCAAGCTGCATGCGCTCAAACTTGATCCCGCCCACTTTGCCCGTGCCGTCGTCGAGCACCTCCACCGGGCTGTGCAGGAAATGCAGGTGCAGCCGCCGGGAGGAGGGATTCTCCGACTCGGTGTGTTCCTCCACCAGCCAGTTGGTGAGCGTGTTCACCATGGTCTTGATCTGGTTGTTGCTGCGGATGGCCTCGTCCGAGGCGTCATCAAACTCAAAGTCCTCGGGGTAAAGCACAATGTCCACATCGTTCATGTGGCTGAGCTCCCGCAGCTCCAGCGGGGTGAACTTCACCTGGGCGGGGCCGCGGCGCCCGAACACGTGCACATCGGTGACCGGCGAGGCCTTCAGTCCCTGGTAGACGTTGTCCGGGATCTCGGTGCTGAGGAGCTCTTCCGGGTGCTTGACCAGCATGCGCGCCACATCCAGCGCCACGTTCCCGTTGCCGATGACGGCGATTTCCTTCGCCTCCAGCGGCCAGTCCCGCGGCACGTCCGGGTGCCCGTCGTACCAGGAAACAAAGTCGGCGCCGCCGAAGGAGCCCTGCAGGTCGATGCCCGGGATGCCCAGGTCCGCATCCTTGACGGCACCGGTGGAGAAGATCACGGCGTCGTAGAAGGCACGGAAATCGTGGAGGGTGAGGTCCCGGCCGTAGGTGACGTTGCCCAGGAACCGGATGTCGCCGCGGTCCAGGACCTTGTGCAGGGCGTTGACGATGCCCTTGATGCGGGGGTGGTCCGGCGCAACGCCGTACCGGATCAGTCCATAGGGCGCCGGGTAGGCCTCAAAAAGGTCGATGCTGACCTCAAAGTCGCCGTCCTTCACGCCGCCGGACTTGGTGAGGATATCCGCAGCGTAGACTCCTGCCGGTCCCGCGCCCACAATGGCTACCCGGAGCGGACGTGTGGGGGTGGTTTCGCCGTGGTTGGACACTCGGAGCCCTTCTGACCGATGAGGATGCGCGGTAAGAGCAGCGCACAATCACTTATTCTAAATGGCCCCGGACGCCCTGCGGCGGAGCGGAAACCCGGCCTCAGCCGCTTTTCGCCAGCGGAACCACATCGCCTTCGCGGTAGAGCAGCGCGCGCAGTTCTGCTTCTGCGGAGTCCGGCCGCTTGGGGTCGATGGTTTCGCCCTCGTGGTAGTGGTCCACCACGCGGGGGTCCACATAGCTTTTCCGGGCGATCGACGGCGTGTTCCCCAGTACCTCCGCGGCGTCATACATGGCACGGCTGATGGCCCGCTTCCGCTTGGCCGCCGTTCTTTGCGGGCCCGTCCTGGCCAGGCTGGCGGCCGCGGCCACCGTACCCCGCAGGGTCCGGAAGTCCTTGGCCGTAAAGTCCGAGCCCGTCCGCTCCTTCACGTAGGCGTTGATGTCGGCGCTGGTAACAGGCCGCCACCGCCGCCCGTCCTTGTACGCCAGAAGCCGGGCGTTGGGGCCACGCCGCTTGAGCAGGCGCAGCAGGGCGGCAAGGTCGGCGTCGCGGATTTCCGATTCCCAGTCCTTGCCGCTCTTGGCCGGGAACCTCAGCTGGATCCGGTCCTTGCGGACCTGGACATGCGCACACAGCAGCGTAGCCAGGCCGCGGCTGCCGTTTTCATTGGTGTACCGCTCGGACCCCACCCGTAGCGACCCGCTGTCCAGCATCCGGAACGCCGCGGCGAGGACGCGGTCATGCGAAAAGCCTTCGCTGCGCAGGTCCATGGTCACCCGGCGGCGGGCGGCCGGAAGCGATTCGGCCAGCTGGAGGGACCGGTCGAATTTCAGCCTGTCCTTCCGCTGGCGCCATTCCGGGTGGTAGATGTACTGCCGCCGGCCCACCGCATCCACACCGGTGGCCTGGATGTGCCCGTTCTCGAACGGGGCAATCCAGACGTCCGTCCACGCCGGCGGTATCCCGATGCTTTCCAGCCGGTCGCGGACCGGGCCCGGGGGCAGGGTGGAGCCGTCCAGGTCCCGGTAACTGAAACCCTTGCCCGCTGCCACCCGGCGGTAACCGCGGCCCGAAGCGTTGCTGCGCCGGAGCCTCATCACGAAACCTCCGGCCGGTCGGCAATTATCATAAAAGCAAGCCTACTGACTATTTGCTGGAATACCTGCCCCGGAACTGATGTTATGGATCTCGTGCCCTCTCCCGATGGATATCCCGCCCCCGCCCGCGTGCCCGCCCCGTCAGCTCCGTCCGCGGCAGCATCCGCCCCGGGACCCGCAACCGGAGCCGGCACCAAAGGCGCGCCGCTCAAGGCGGTAGACAAGGACACGACGGCGGGAATCCTCTTTGGCATCGGCGCCTACGGGCTGTGGGGGCTGCTCCCGCTGTACTTCTTTGTGCTGATGCCCGCAGGCGCCGTCGAAATTGTGGCCAACCGGGTGGTGTGGTCGCTGCTGTTCTGCGCACTGCTCATCACCGTGACCCGTTCCTGGGGGGCCCTGGCCAGGGCGCTTCGGGACCGTTCCGTTTTTGGCACGCTTGCCGTGGCCGCTCTCCTCATTGCCGTCAACTGGCTGACCTACACCTACGGGGTCACCACCGGACAGGCCGTGGAGGCGTCGCTGGGCTACTTCATCAACCCCCTGGTCTCCGTCCTGCTCGGAGTGTTTGTCCTGAAGGAAAAGCTGCGCCCGCTCCAGTGGGCGGCCGTGGGCATCGGCTTCATCGCCGTGGGGGTGCTCACCTACTCCTACGGCAAGCTGCCGTGGATCGCGCTGACCCTGGCCCTCAGTTTTGGCCTGTACGGCTTCGTGAAGAAGCGGGTGGGACCCAAGGTGGACGCCGTCACCAGCCTCAGCGTGGAAACCCTGGTACTGGCTCCATTTGCTGCCGCCACCATGATCTACCTGGCTGCGGCCGGAACAGCCACCCTCACCACCCAGGGCCCCGGCCACTTCTGGCTCCTGCTCTCTTCCGGCGTGATCACCGCGGTGCCGCTGGTGTTCTTCGGGGCTGCGGCGCGCCGGCTCCCCATGACCACCATCGGGTTGCTCCAGTACGCAGCACCGCTGCTGCAGTTCGTCCTGGCGCTGCTGGTGTTCAAGGAAGCGATGACCGTGGACCGGTGGATCGGTTTTGGTGTGGTGTGGGTGGCGCTGCTGGTGCTGACGGTGGACATGCTGCGCACCGCCCGCAAAACGTCGGTGGCCCGGCGGCGCGGTAAAGCTTCCGTGAAATCCCCCTAGGCCCCTGTTGCCCGGAACCCCGGTGGAGTAGGTTGCTCGGATGGAGGACTCATATCAGGTCATCGTCATTGGCGCCGGATTCGCCGGCATCGCCGCAGCCAAGGAACTTGGCCGCAAGGGCGTTCGGGTATTGCTGATCGACTCGAACAACTACCACCAGTTCCAGCCCCTGCTGTACCAGGTGGCCACCTCGCAGATCGGCGTCTCAGCCATTGCCCGGCCCATCAGGTCCGTGTTCCGGCGGCGCAGGAACGTGCGCGTCCTGACCGCCGAGGTGGCCGCCGTGGACGCGGCCAACCACACTGTCACCACCGCGGAGGGCGAGACGTTCCGCGCCCGGATCCTGGTCCTTGCAGTGGGCGCTGTGCCCAACTTCTTCAACACTCCCGGTGCCGAGGAGCACGCTTTTCCGCTGTACTCGGTCACGGATGCCACCAGGCTTGGAACCAGCGTGACCCGACTGCTGGACCGGGCCGACAGGGAGCCCGGCGCCGCAGTGGAGATGGTGGTGGTGGGCGGCGGGCCAACGGGTGTGGAAACGGCAGGCGCGCTGGCGGAAAACATCAAATTCGTGGTCGCCAAGTACTTCTCCCCCGACCTTGCGGCCCGGTGCCGGGTGCACCTGGTGGACATGGTCCCGAACGTCCTCACCATGTTTTCCACCAGGTCGCAGGAATACACCTGGAAACGCCTGGCCAAAATCGGCGTCCAGCTCCACATGGGCGTGAGCGTCAGCGAGGTCCGGGCCGACGGCGTGACGCTGGCTGACGGGACGGACATCCCCGGCGGAATAGTCGTCTGGGCCGGCGGCCTGAAGGGCGGCAGACTGCTGGCCGGCTCCGGGCTGCCGCAGGGAAAGGGCGGGCGGATCGACGTCCGCACCGACCTGACCGTTCCCGACGTCGAAGGCGTCTACGTCATCGGCGATGCCGCCAACATCACCGATTCAACCGGGGCAAAACTCCCCCAGCTCGGCTCCGTGGCCCAGCAGGCCGGCAAGTGGTCGGCCCGCAACATTTACGCCGACCTCACCGGGGGTACCCGCCAGCCATTCCGTTACGTGGACAAGGGGTACATGGCGATGATCGGGCGGGGCGCCGCCGTCGCCGAACTCGGCCGCAAACGCCTGCAGCTGCAGGGGCCGCTGGCGTTTGCGTCCTGGCTGCTGGTGCACCTGGCCCTCCTGTCCGGATTCCAGCAGAAAATCCGCGCACTGTTCTCCTGGCTCAACGGATACGTTCTGCACAGTCCGGCGCAGGTGGTTATCGGCGGGCCGGACAACGGCAAGCGACAACTGCCTTAAAACCCCCCGGCCCGGAACGGTAGTTCCGGGGCCGGGGGTTTTGTTCGCGCCGTTGCGAGGGGACGCTAACTCTGTGCAGTGCTACGCGTTGGCCTTGATGGCCGCAGCCAGGACCTCCAGGCCGTCGTTCAGCAGGTCATCGGTGATGACCAGCGGGGGCAGGAGGCGGATCACGTTGCCGTAGGTGCCGCAGGTGAGGATGATGACGCCTTCCTTGAGGCAGGCGGCGGCGACGGCCTTGGTCAGCTCCGGGTTCGGTTCCTTCGAACCTGCCTGGACCAGTTCGATGGCCAGCATCGCGCCGCGGCCCCGGATGTCCCCGATCACAGCGGTGCCGGCGCCGGCCAGTTCCTCCTGCAGGTCCCGCAGCCGGGTGGTGGCGAGGGCTTCGATGTGGCGGGCGCGGCCGGCCAGGTCGTATTCCTCCATGGTGCCGATGGAGGCAAGTGCGGCGGCGCAGGCCACCGGGTTGCCGCCGTAGGTGCCGCCGAGGCCGCCGGGGTGGACGGCGTCGAGCAGGTCTGCCCGGCCGGTGATCGCGGACAGCGGCATGCCGCCGGCGATGCCCTTGGCGAGGGTCATGATGTCCGGGATGACGCCTTCGTGGTTGACGGCGAACCATTCACCAGTGCGGCAGAAACCGGACTGGACCTCGTCGGCGATGAAGACGATGCCCTTTTCCTTGGCCCACGCTGCCAGTGCCGGGAGGAAGCCCTCTGCCGGGACGATGAAGCCGCCTTCACCCTGGATGGGTTCGATGATGATCGCGGCAACCTGGTCGCCGCCGATCTGCTTTTCGATCATGGTGATGGCGCGCTTGGCGGCCTCTGCACCGGTGATCTCCGGGTTTTCCTCGCGGTACGGGTAGCTCATGGGCATGCGGTAGACCTCGGGCGCGAACGGGCCGAAGTTGGTCTTGTACGGCATGGCCTTGGCGGTCAGCGCCATGGTGAGGTTGGTGCGGCCGTGGTAGGCGTGGTCGAAGGCCACGACGGCGTCGCGCCCGGTGGCGAGGCGGGCCACCTTGATGGCGTTCTCCACTGCCTCCGCACCGGAGTTGAACAGGACCGTGCGCTTCTCGTGGTCGCCCGGGGTGAGGCGGTTCAGCTGCTCGGCGACCGCCACGTAGCCTTCGTACGGCGTGACCATAAAGCAGGTGTGCGTGAAGTGCTCCACGGCTTCCTTCACGGCACCGACGACGGCGGGATCGGAGGCGCCCACGCTGGTCACGGCGATGCCGGAGCCGAGGTCGATGAAGGAGTTTCCGTCCACGTCGTGGATGATGCCGCCGTCGGCGTCGGCAACGTAAACCGGGACGCCGGAGGCGACGCCCGCGGCGACGACGGCCTTGCGGCGCTCGGCCAGGGCCAGCGACTTGGGGCCGGGGAAGTCGGCCTGGACGCGGCGCTTCTGCTCGAGGCGGAAGGTGATTTCACTTGCGGTGGCGGTCATGATGTTTCTTTCCTTGCTGGTGGGGACTAGGCGTCGAGTGCGGACATCACGTGCTTGATGCGCGTGTAGTCCTCGACGCCGTACATGGAGAGGTCCTTGCCGTAGCCGGACTGCTTGAAGCCGCCGTGCGGCATTTCGGCGGTCAGCAGGATGTGGGTGTTGATCCAGACGGCGCCGAAGTCCAGGTCGCGGCTCAGGCGCATTGCGGTGCCGTGGTTGGAGGTCCACACACTGGAGGCCAAGGCGTAGTCCACGTCGTTGGCCAGCTCCACGGCTTCCTGCTCGGTGCTGAACTTCTGCACCGTGATCACGGGGCCGAACGTTTCCTGCTGGACGATGCTGTCCGTCTGCCTGGCGCCGGTGACGATGGTGGGCTCGAAGAAGAAGCCCTTCTCCCCCGCCCGGTGCCCGCCGGTTTCGATCCGGCAGTGGGCCGGCAGGTTCTCCACCACGGAGGTGACCTGCTTGAAGTGGTTGATGTTGTTCAGCGGGCCGAAGTAGTTGTCTTCGTCGTTCTGCGAGCCGGTGTGCAGGGTCTTGGTGTGCTCCACCATGGCGGCCACAACGTCGTCGTGCACTGACTCCTCCACCAGCACGCGGGTGATGGCGGTGCAGTCCTGGCCGGCGTTGAAGAACGCGAACTCGGCAATGGCCGCGGCGCTCTTCTTGATATCGGCGTCCTTGAACACGATGGCCGGGGCCTTGCCGCCGAGCTCCAGGTGGGCGCGCTTGAGGCTCTTCGCGGCACCGGAGGCGACGGCGATGCCGGCGCGGACGGAGCCGGTGATGGACACCAGGCCGGGGACCTTGTGGTCCACCATCATGGCGCCGGTCTGGCCGGTGCCCAGCACAACGTTCAGGACGCCGGCGGGCAGGATCTCACCGGCCAGGCGGGCAAGGACCAAGGTTGACTCCGGGGTAGTGTCCGAGGGCTTCAGGACAATGGTGTTGCCGGCGGCGAGCGCGGGGCCGATCTTCCAGATGGCCATCAGGAACGGGTAGTTCCAGGGGGCCACCTGGGCCACAACGCCGATGGGTTCGCGACGGACGTAGGAGGTGTGGCCCTCGAAGTACTCACCGGCGGACTTGCCCTCGAGGATGCGGGCGGCGCCGGCGAAGAAGCGCAGCTGGTCGGCGCCGGCGGCAACTTCCTCAGAAGCGATCAGGGAGCGCACCTGGCCCGTGTTGCGGTGCTGCGCCTCCACCAGTTCGTCACTGTTGGCCTCGACGGCGTCCGCGAGCTTGAGCAGCATCAGCTGGCGCTGGCCGGGCGTGACGTGCTTCCAGCTCTTGAAGGCTTCCTTTGCTGCGGCCATGGCCGCGTCCACATCCTCCTGGTTGGAGATGGGCGAACGGGCCACCACTTCACCGTCAGTGGGGTTCACGATGTCCAGCGTGCCGCTGCCGGCAGGCGTGACAAAAGAACCGTTGATGAAGTTCTGCAAGGTTTGGACCACGGTGTGCAACCTCTTTCCTGGGGGCCATCGGCGTCGAAACTGATGGATCTGACTGCTCTGAGCCTATGCCAGCACCCCTGCCCCGTGAATAGCCACCTGCACACCCTTCCTGCTGATTTTTAGTGCGGTTGACTAGCGCGCGTTTATCCTTGGTCCATGGCCATTTCCCTTGCTGCGCTCCTGGGTGTCAAATCCCTGAACCTGTCCAAAGTGGGGGTCGCCGAGACCACCTGGCATCAGGACATCAACTGGGTGGCAGTGACCGAGCTGGAAGACCCGCAGCGCTTCATCAACGGCGGGGAGCTCATCCTCACCACCGGCCTGCGGCTGAAATCGGCACCCGAGCAGCGGCGCTTTGTCCGGCAGGTGCAGCGCGCCGGTGCCGTGGGCATCGGCTTCGGCGTAGGGCTTTCGCACGAAGCGGTGCCGCCGGCGCTGCTCGCGGAGGCCAACCGCTGGGGCCTTCCCGTGGTGGAAGTCCCCTACGAGACCCCGTTCATTGCCATCGGCAAGCTGGTGGCGGATGCACAGTCGGCGGACCACTACGCCAAGCTGGAACGCCTGATCGCAGGGCACCAGGTGCTGGCCCGCGCGCTGCTGACCGGCGGCGGCCTGGCCGAACTGCTGAAACACCTGGGCGGCATGCTTCGGGCGGACATCGCGCTCACCCAGTTCACCGCCCAGCTGTACAACAGCACCAAGGACAGCCCGCAGGCCGACACCTGGGCCTCCTACCCCATCCCCACCGGCCGGCGGGATGCCTGCACCCTCTGGGTCCGCAAGCCCTTTGAGGACTCCGGCATCATCGGGTACGCCCAGAACCTGATCAGCGTGGAGCTGAACAACATGGTCAAGCAGCGCCAGGCCGAACGCGCCCTGTGCGGGCAGGTGCTGGAGGACGTGATCCACGGGGCGCTGGAAACCAGTGAGGCCCAGCGCCGGCTCGCCGGCGTGGGGATCAACAGCACGCGCAAGAACGTGGTGCTGCTGGCCGTCTCCGCCGCCCATCACAAGGCCCTGGTGAGCACCTCGGTGCCGCGGGAACTGGAGAAGTCCGTTGCCGCCGTCGTGGGCAAGGACCTCGTGCTGGTGATGAACGACGACGGCGGGGCGGCGCCGTCGCTGGCGCGGAAGTTGAGCGACCACCTGGCTGAGGCGGGGATCCATGCGACGATCGGCATCGGCGGCGCGTACACAAAGCCGAACGGCCTGCGCTGGAGCTACTTCGAGGCGCGGGACGCGGCTAGCCACGGACTGCCCGTCAACGAGCCGGAGCGGTTGAGCCTGACGTCACTGCTGCTGGCCAGTGAGGACGTGCCGCTGGCGGACATGGCCCACGAGTCCCTGAATCCGCTGCGGACCTTCGACGCCGCCCACGGTGCCGAGCTGATGACCACGCTGGAAAGCTACCTGAACAACAACGGCTCCGTGGCCGCCGTGGCGGAGGAGCTCACCCTGCACCGGAACACGGTGAGGTACCGGCTGGCGCAGATCACCGAACTGACCGGCTACGACCCCGCCGTGACCACGGACCGGGTGCAGCTTTGGCTTGCCCTGGCGGTGGCCCGGCTGTCCGCCCGGCAGGGCAAGTAGCCGCTGCGCGGGGACCTTTAGATGACCCCGCGCCGCAGCAGGTCGCGGGACTTCTTCCGGGTTTTGCGGTATTTGGCTTCCGCCTCGCCCATCAGGTCGGCCTGGCGCTTCCCCAGGGCGGCCAGGGCGTCGGCGGTCGACTGCGGCAGGGCGGGGCCGGATTCGAGGTCCTGCAGCAGGTTCCTGGCCATCACGGCGTCGTGGTAGTCACCCAAAACCTTCTGCTGCTTGTGCGCAGCCTTAGCCACTTTCCCGGCGCGTTTGCCGGTCACCAGCGCGGCCGATTCGGCCACGTGGCGCAGCCGCTTGGCGTCCTTGCGTACCTGGTGGAGTGCGTTTTCGTGGTCCGTGCCGCGCCGGGCATGGCGGGCGGCCTTGTGCGAGCGCCGCAGCCGGCTTGCAGACTTGTCCACCGCCTTGGCCGCCAGCCTCCGGCCCGGCGCCACCGCATCCGCCCGCACCGGCGGGCGGTCCCGGAAGTCTTCCAGGTTGTCCAGCAGCCGGAAGTAGCGCTCGGACTGCAACGCCTCCTGCACACGGCGGTACCCGGCGTCGAACGCGTCCTTGGCCTTGCGCTCCACCAGGGCCCGGGCGGCATCCGTGCCCTCCCCCGGCGGCAGCTCGTCAAGGTGCCCGCGCAGCCTTTCCAGCGCCACCTCGGCGTCCCGCGGATCACCAAGTACCAGGCCCAGCCAGTCAAGCTCATCGCGCAGGCGCCGCACCGGCATGGCGCGGTAAAGCTTCCGGTACGCTGCCAGCACCGAGCGGAGGCGCCGGATGCTGGACCTCATGTTGTGGATTCCCTCGCCCTCTTCCAGCCTGACGGCCGCATCCTCGGCGAGGAGCCTGCGCAGCTGCTCCCCCAGGTAGATGGTCACGACGGCGGCTGCCGGGGCCTTCTTGCCGGCAATCAGTGCCAGCGGGGTCTCCTGTTCCTGTGCCGCGGCGCCCGAATCCCGGCCGAGCGCACGGGCCAGCTTGGAGGCGTGGCCGGCGGGCCGGGCGCCGGCGGCGATGAGGAGTTCGGCGGCAGGGGCAAACAGATCCGGGCCCCCGTGGACGAGTTCGAGCTCCCACTCGCGCCAGCTCTGCGACTGTTCCGCAGCCTCCCCCTGGCCAAGGCGGGTGGCTTCCACCTGGTCGTCGGCCAGGTCCGCAAGATGGACTCCGTCCCCGCCGTACAGGGCATGGGTGGTGCGCCGGGTGTGGAGCCGGACAACGGGCTTCACTTCGGCTCCGCGGAGATACGCCTGCACGTGCGCCAGCAGGCTGTCAGGCACGACGCCGGGCTGGCCCAGCGGCGCGTGCAGCTCGCGGCGCTGCTGGGGTTCTGTTGCCGCGCCGGCTTCCAGCGGCAGCTTCAGGTGCCAGCCGGCATCGGCTCCGCCGGTGCGGCGGCGGAGGGTGATGCGGCGGGAAGCCAGGGTGTGTTTGTCAGTATCGAAATAGACGGCCTCGAGGACGGCAGTGTTGGGAGTCCCGACGCGGGCCACGCCAGGCAGTTGCTCCAGCGCGGGCACTGTGGCGTCATCGCCGACGTCGTACTTCTCTTCGATCTCGATTCCCTGGGAAGCCATCACAGCCGTCCTTCCGCGTTGGTCCTGCCCGGGCCGGATGGATTGACGCCCCGGCCCCCGCTGGAAGTCTATTGCCCCGGCCCGTGCAGCCGGGAGAGCTTGCCCACAAAACTGGAAACATCAAACGTCTAACCTTTAGCCTAGGAAGATGCCCGCCACTCCCCCGTCCCCTGCCACCGCCCCGTTCACTGCCCCCGCTTCGGCGCGCGCCGCTGCCCCCGCCCCGGCTCGTCCCGCCGCGACCGCACCCGCTCGTGCACGCACCCAGGTGCAGGGCGCAACCAGGCCGCGCTCCGCCGTCGTTTTCGGCGTCATTGCGCTGGTGCTGATCGGGCTCAACCTGCGCGCGGGCATCACGGGGGCCTCCGCACTGCTGCATGACCTGCAGGCGGTCCTGGGTTACGGAACGCTGGTGGCCGCCATCATCCCTTCCATTCCCACGCTGTGCTTTGCCGTGGCGGGCGCGGCCACATCCTGGCTGACGGGCAAGCTGGGTGTAGAGAAGGCCATCCTGCTGTCCCTCTCCATGCTGGCCGGCGGCCTCCTGCTCCGCGGTATCCCCGCCACCGGAATGCTGGTGCTGGGCAGCGTGGTGGGAATGTCCGGACTGGCAGTGTGCAACGTGGCCATGCCGTCCTTCATCCGGGAGCACTTCGCGCACCGGACGTCACTCATGACGGCCGTGTATACGGTGACGATGACCACGGGAGCCACCGTGACGGCCGTCGCCGTTGTTCCGCTGGCACAGGCCCTCGGATCACCGTCCGCCGCCGTGGGCGCCATTGGTATCACCGCCGTGGCCGCCTTCCTCGGTTTCCTCCCCGTGGCCCTGCACGCACACCGCAACGGCACCCGGTCCACAACGCGCCATGTGTCCCCCTGGCCGCTGCTGCGGACCCGGAAAGGGCTGCTCCTGACCGCCATCTTCACCCTCCAGGCCCTGCTGGCTTATGCCTTGCTGAGCTGGTTCCCGTACATGCTCACCACCATGGGCATGAATGCCTCGGACAGCGGGCTGATGTTCGGGCTGATGCAGCTGGTGTCCGTCCCCGCCGGCATGCTGCTCATCGCCATCGGCTCCCGTCCCGGCATGCTGCGCCCGGCGTTTTACCTCGTGAGCATCACCATGGCTGTGGGTCTGGCCCTGCTCCTGGTCCTGCCCGTGGGGCTGGCTGTTGTTCCCGCCATCCTGCTGGGGTTTGGCCTGGGCATCTTCCCGCTGGTGATGGTGATGATCAGCCGCAGCGGCGCGAGCACGGCCGAAACCACGGCACTGTCCACGCTGGCGCAGTCCAGCGGCTACCTGCTCGCCACCACGGGCCCCTTTGGCATGGGACTGCTGCACAGCGCCACCGGCGGCTGGGTGCTGCCCCTTGCGCTGCTGCTGGCCCTGTCGCTCGCCCAGATTGTGGTGGCGCACCTGATTACCGGCAGCGCGATGACACGGAGCGTAGCCGGCGCCGCCGGAAGGAAGTAGGACGCCATGGCACTCAGCACCTCCCACCGCCCGCCGCTTGCCGAGGAAGTCACCGCCAAGCTGCGCACCATGATCCAGTCCGGCGAATGGCCCCTCCACCAGCGGATCCCCTCCGAAACCGGCCTGATGACCGATCTGGGCGTTTCACGCGGCACCCTTCGCGAGGCCATCAAGGCACTGGCGCACAGCGGCATGCTGGAAGTCCGCCGCGGCGACGGCACCTACGTGCGGGCCACCAGCGAGATCTCCGGCGCCGCCCGCCGCATGTACCAGGATCACACCGAGGCGCACATCCTGGAGGTCCGGCTTGGCCTGGATACCCAGGCAGCAAGGCTGGCGGCGCGGAATGCCACGGCCGACGACGTCACAGCCCTGCGCACCCTCCTTGCCGAGCGCGTCCACGCCTGGAACAGCGAAGACTTTGAGGCCTGGGCGCGGGCCGACTGGGGCTTCCATGAGCGGGTGGCCCAGGCGTCCGGCAACCCGCTGCTGCACGAGCTCTACGTCAGCTTCGGCGCCGTGGTCCATGAGGATATGCTCCAGCAGCTCCGCCGGCCGGGGTTCGACGGACTCCAGCACGAGGGGCACGACCTCCTGCTGGTGGCGATCGAGCAGCGTGATGAGGACGCGGCGGTGGCCACGGTTAACCAGAACCTCAACTCGTGCGCGGAGTGGCTGGCGGCCTAGCTCCTCCCCCTCCCTCGAGTTTTTGTCCATATATGCAGGCTTAGCGGCAGGTGAAGTCTGCATATCTGGACAAAAACTCCCCGCACCGGGGGAAGTCAGGCGGCCACGGGGTTTCATCCCTCCTCAATCGGTCAGTAGGCTTACTATCTGACGAAGGTTGTCTCCCTGGTGCGCACCGCACCAGGGCATCCGCCGACGAATGAGGAGTCCCCATGGCGCGAATACGCCTGACCGAACAGGTGCCGGGCACCGACACCCCGCAGGCGGCACCGGCGGCAGCCGACGGCGGGCAGGGGTCCGCCGGGGCCGTCGAACGCGCCCCGCGTGACCCTGCCACGGGCATAAAGAAGCCGGCAGCCAAACAGCCCAGCGCACTCTGGACGGACGGGTTGGGCAGGGTGGGTACCCGCGCGGCCCAGGTGCTGTTGATCCTCACAGTTGCCGTGGTGTCCGTCTATGCCCTGATGCAGATCAAGCTCCTGGTCATCCCGGTCCTCATTGCGTTGATCCTGGCCGCGGCGATAGGCCCGTTCGTCAACATGCTCCGGCGCCGCGGGGTTCCGGGCGGAGTGGCCACCGGAATCGCCTTCGTCGCCCTGCTGGCGTTGCTCGCCGGCATTTCCACCGTGATCTACTTTTCGGTCCGGAACCAGTGGGGCGAGTTGGCGGCCCAGGCTTCTTCGGGACTGGACGAGCTGGAGCAGTTCCTGCTCACCGGCCCGGTTCCCATCGAGCAGGAACAGCTGGACCAGGCACGCGAGGGGATCGTGCAGTTCGCCACCAGCAGCCAGGTCCGCTCCGGCGCCATCACCGGCCTTTCGGTGGTCACCGAATTCATCGCGGGGGCCAGCCTGATGGTGGTCATCCTGTTCTTCTTCCTCAAGGACGGCGCCAAGATATGGAACTTCCTGCTCCGGCCCTTCAGCGGGCAGCGCGAAGCGAAGCTGCGCCGGGTGGGCAGCCGGACCCTCGAGGTGCTGGGCGGGTATGTACGCGGCACCGCGATCGTGGCCCTGGTGGACACAGTGGCCATCGGCGCGGCACTGCTGATCATGCAGGTTCCGCTGGCCTTTCCGCTGGCCATCATCGTGTTCATCGGCGCATTCATTCCGCTCGTGGGCGCCACGGTGGCCGGCATACTGGCCGCGCTGGTGGCGCTGGTGGCGAACGGGCCGGTGGTTGCCCTGATTGTGGTGGCCGTGGTGGTGGCGGTCAACCAGCTCGAAGGCGACCTCCTGCAACCGGTCGTGATGGGCAAGTCACTGCAGCTCCACGCGCTGGTGATCCTGATGGCCCTGACGGCCGGCACTATCCTGGCCGGCATCGTCGGTGCGGTGCTGTCGGTGCCGCTGGCCGCCGTAGCCTGGGCCATCATCCAGGTGTGGACAGCGGAGGATCCCAACCTCGAGGACATGAATCCTGACCTGCCGCCGGCGGGAACCAAACCCGTCTAGCCGCCTCCAAGGGAGGGGATGCACGACGACGGTCCGGCACCTGGGTGCCGGACCGTCGTCGTACGTTTGGTGTTGCGTCAGCCCCGCAGGCCGGCGAACACGTTCTTGGGCCGCTGCATCTCCCCGTGCTTAGCACCGAGGATGACCACCAGGCCGGCGAACGCCGGGATGACCCACTGCAGCACCTTGAGCTGCTGCTGCGCCGCCTTCAGCTCATCCGACGCGTCCGGCCGCGGCTCCGTGGCGCCCTCCGCTCCCTGGTCCGCAAGCTTCTCGACCTTCTTGCCCAGGATGCCGGAATACAGTGTCACGGCAGCGCCCGCAACCGTGACCGCAGTCTTGATCACGGTGTCCCGTGCGACACCTTCCTGCTTGGCGATGCGCTCCTTGTTCTCCCAGGCGATGGCGAGGTCTGCGACCAGGTGCGAGGCGAACGCAGCCGTCTGGAAGGGCGCCCACTTCATCCAGCCCGCGCTCGAAAGCCGGGTACGCTCCGAAGGATCCTTGGCTGCCGCCGCTGCACCGTTCAGGCCGATGGCACCCATCAGGGATCCACCGAACCATGCCGCTGCCGTCAGGTCGTGAACCGACCGGGCAATAAGATTTCCTGCCATGTTGTGCATTCCTAACGTTGAACTGGTTTCAGATGCCGTGCCCGCAGACGTCACTTGCCGTGTCCCGTCAAGGTCATGGTCCGCCCATGGTAAGCACACTTACTAATGTTACGAAAGCCCGTCTTGCGGGGGCAGACCGCGTAATATCGTCGGCATGGGTACTACTGGGAGTTTGTTCGGCTGGGCCTTTGGTGACCCCGCCCGCGAAGATGACGGCAACTACGTAAAAGGGCTTCAGCGAGAAGCGTTCGGGAATGCCCGGGAAACCGCCGAAGCCAAGGGAGTGGCCGTAGTGCCAGGCTCGGAAGTCTTCACGGTGCTCAGCGGGCATGATTCCCTGGTGGAGCTGGAGAATGCCCCCGGCCAACTCGTGGTCCGCTGCACAGTCCACGTTGAGGGACCCGGGGCGGAGAAGATCCGCGCCGAAGGACCCATGAACGGCTAAGCCATGTCGGACAGCGAATCCACCATCAGCCAGGCTGCGGACGCCGTTGAGGAGGCCTCGAACCACCTGGCGCTCGACGTCCTGGCCAGGGCCGGGTTCGCTGTCATGGCCCTGCTGCACATCATTATCGGGGCCATCGCCATAGCTGTCGCGTTCGGCCAGCCCGGGGAGGCGGAACCCACAGGCGCCATTGAACAGCTCGCGGCCAATGCGTGGGGACCTGCCGTGATGTGGGCCTGCGTGGCTGCGTGTCTTGGACTGGCACTGTGGCAGGCCAGCGAAGCAACCCTGCGGGTCCGCCGCAAGGCCCGCAAGGAACGGGTGTCCAAGCTGATCTCCTCGGGATTCCTGGCCATCGCCTACGGCAGTGTGGGCTTCAGCTTCGCCGGATTCGCCGTGGGCCTGCGGGGCGACTCCAGCGAGAGCACCAAGGATTTCAGCGCCTCGCTGATGGGAACCACGTGGGGGCTGTGGGCACTGGTGGCCCTCGGCCTGACCATCATCGGGATCGGCATCTACTTCGTTTTCAAGGGCGTGCGCCGCGGCTTCAAGGAGGAGCTTTTCCACTTCGACGGCACCCGCCGCGGCCGCCTGATCGACAGCCTGGGCGTCTCGGGCCATATAGCCAAAGGCATGGCCCTGGGCCTCACGGGGCTGCTCTTTGTGATCGCCGCCGCCAAGCACGACCCCAACGAATCAACCGGACTGGATGGCGGCCTTAAGGCCCTCCGCGACCACCCGTTCGGCCCGTGCCTACTGGTAGCCATCGGGGCAGGATTTATCGCCTATGGAATCTTCGCCCTGATCCGGTCACGGTTCGGCCGGATGTAGGTCAGGGGTTTTGGGTAGGAAGGAAACATGACGCACTTGCTGCAGGACCACCCAACAACCGGCGGCCCCGGGCCGCGGGAGGTGGCTCCCGGAGTTTCGGAGGCGGCAGGCCATGCCTTTGCAGCCCTGTTCCGGATCCTCAAGGTGGCCCGGCCTGCCCGGCCCATCCATCCCAAGGGAATTGGCCTCACCGGCGAACTGACCCGCACCGGGAATACCGGCGAACCCAGCGGCGTGGACTGGCTCGATGCGCCGGGGACGGACTACGTCCAGGCCCGCTTCTCGCGTTCGGTGGGGCTGCCTGCCAGGCTTCCGGACGTCCTGGGCCTGGCGCTTCGTATCTCGCCGTCCGACGGCGGGACTTCCGGTAAGTCCGACGGCGGGGCGCGCGGCGGATCCCGCGGCGTGGCGGACGTGTTGTTTTCCTCCACCGGCTGGCGGCTCCCTGGAAGGTTCCTGCTCCAGCCCAAATTGGACGCCTCCACCGCAACCCTGAGCACGCTGATGCCCTACCGCGGCCGGAAGGGGCCGGTGCTGGTGGGGCTGCGGACCATCAGCTTGCCCGGCGGGTCGGTAACGTCCGGCCACTGGGTCCTTGGACTGTACTGGGCCAAACCCGCAGGTCCATGGCGCCAGTGCGGTGAACTCCGCCTGACGGCAGCCCCGCACGCGGCCGACACTTCCCTGCGGTTCAATCCGCTCGAGAACCAGCCGCCCGGCGCACAGGCCTACGCTTGGACGCGAAGGCTGCGGGAGCGCTCTTACCAAACCGCCCAGCAGCCGGCGCCGCCCGCTGCCGTCCACGCCGTCGTCCCGCAGGCCGCCGTCGGACGCCCGGAAACTCCAGGTAACCAGCTCGGCCCAGCCACCACAGGAAGGAACACCATGTCCACCGTGTCACAGCTGTTCAACACCCCCGCCGCGGATGTCTGGCGGGTCATTGCCGACGGTTGGCTGTACTCCGGCTGGGTGGTGGGCGCCTCGCGGATCCGCGCGGTGGACGACACCTGGCCGCAGGCCGGATCACGACTCCACCACTCCGTGGGCGCCTGGCCGCTGGTGATCAACGACAGCACCCGGGTAAGCGCTGCCGAACCGGGGAAGTCGCTGGAACTGGTGGCACGCGGCTGGCCGCTGGGTGAGGCCAAGGTGGTGATCACCCTGCAGGACCAGGGAAACCAGTGCCTCGTCACCATGGCGGAGGATGCCATCCGCGGGCCCGGCAAGAGGGTGCCGAAGGCACTGCGGGATCCCATGATCACCATGCGCAACCGCGAGACACTCAAGCGGCTGGAACTGATGGCGGCAGGCGGAGCCGGGAAGTAGCCCGGCCGGGTTGATTACTGCGCCGTCAGGGTGAAGGTCGACGCCTGGTCGCCATAGTCATCGGTGACCACCACCTTGACCGGCCCCTTCTTGACGTCGAAGGCGATGAGTCCCTGGCGGAGGTCCCCCGCGCCCACTTCCTCCGTGGGCAGGCCGCCGAGGCCATCTTCGAGAAAGATCCGCTCGGCCTCGTTACCCTCCGCGTCGTAGACCTCGAAGGCGGCCGGAGCGGCAGTGCTGGTTCCCGTCAGCGTCTCCCATGAGACCTCGAACACCAGGAACCCTCCGTTCGCCGGTTTCAGGTAGGACATGGCCGGGATCTCGGTGGTGTACAGGGAATCGAGGACACCGATCTTAACGGTGTTGCCCTCGGACACGGTGGTGACGAGTGTGTTTTCATCGGCGGCGCTTCCGGACGATGGCGGCCCTGCCTCCGAGGCGGAGGGAAGAGACGGCTGAACGGGAACGTTCCGGCCCTCGAGGGCTGCAGCCGTAATGCTGATGGACACGATGGTGAGCAGGATTCCGGTGATCATGCTGGCGAGCCAGAGGATTCCGGTGATGATCCATGCCTTCTTTTTGTTCTCCGGGTAGCCCTCCAGGGGACGTCCGTCCTTGTCCCTGGCGTTCCCCGTCAGGATGATAATCAGGTCAACGAGGGCCCAGATCCCAAATCCGCCCAGCGTCAGCAGCTTGGCGATGCCGCTGCCAATCTTGCCGAGGTAGAAACGGTCCACCCCGAGGGTGCCCAGCAGGAGGGACAGGATCCAGGTGGTGACGAAGGATTTACCCGGGCCGCCGGCATAGGGAACCTGCCCGTAGGGCTCAGGCTGGTATCCGCCCGGCTGCCCACCCGGGTAGGGGGCGGCAAAACTGGACGGAGCGGGCGGAACAGGCGGAACGGATGCGCTGTTTTCGGGCGCGGGCGGGTAACTGGGGTGACTCATGGAAGGTCCTTTGATGAGGGCAGGCCGGACAGGAGCGGCAGAGCGGAGCCGGAAGATGTTTGTCCAATGAATTTACTTTATGAGCCAAAAAAGTGGGATGGGCAGAAATGCCCATCCCACTGATTTGACTTAGAAAAGCGCTAGACCTGCGCAGCGACACCGTCGCGGGAGATGGCAACCATGTCCTCGCGCGGCACCACCTTGATGCGCTCGCGCCTGACCTCAACACCGTGCGAACCGCCGGATTCGGTGGCGGCTGCGCCGAGGGCGAGCTCGTGGGCGTCCAGGGCCAGCCAGCCTTCCCAGCTGGTGAACTTCACGCCGCGGGCGTCCAGGAGTTCGACGACGGCGTCAGCCTCGGGAACGCTGGCAACCGGAAGGTTCTCGCGGTCTTCCAGCAGGTAGGTGACGGTCTCGAGGGCGTCGCCCTTGGTGTGGCCGATCAGGCCGACGGGTCCGCGCTTGATCCAGCCCGTGGCGTAGACGCCGGGCACGTGGGTGCCGGAGGCGTCCAGGACGCGGCCGCCGTCGTTCGGGATGACACCCTTCTTGTGGTCGAACTCGATCTCCGGCAGGGCGGAGCCGAAGTAGCCGATGGCGCGGTACACGGCCTGGACCGGGTAGTCCACGAACTCGCCGGTGCCACGGGCGTTGCCCGTGCCGTCCAGCTCGGTGCGCTCGAACTTGATGCCGGCCACCTTGCCCGGCGTCTCGGCGTCGTCATAGATCTCCACCGGGCTGTGCAGGAAGTGCAGGTGCAGGCGGCGGGAAGCCTTGAGCTCGGAGAGGTCCTCGGGCTGCTCGGCGATCCAGTTGGTGAGCGTGCCCACCATGGTCTTGGTCTGGTTGTTCGTCTGGATCTGGCGGTCCGATTCCTCGTCGAACTCGAAGTCCTCCGGGTACAGGATGATGTCCACGTCCTTGGAGTGGGACAGCTCGCGCAGCTCCAGCGGGGTGAACTTGACCTGGGCCGGGCCCCGGCGGCCGAAGACGTGCACGTCGGTGACCGGCGAAGCCTTCAGTCCGGCGTAGACGTTGTCCGGGATTTCGGAAACCAGCAGGTCGTCGGCGTGCTTGGACAGGACACGTGCCACGTCCAGTGCCACGTTGCCGTTGCCGATCACGGCGATTTCCTTGGCCTCGAGGGGCCATTCGCGGGGAACGTCGGGGTGGCCGTCGTACCAGGAGACGAAGTCCGCGCCGCCGTAGGAGCCGTCCAGCTCGATGCCCGGGATGTTCAGGTCCGCGTCCTTGATGGCGCCGGTGGCGAAGATCACGGCATCGTAGTGGGTGCGCAGGTCCTCGATGGTGAGGTCCGTTCCGTAGTCCACGTTGCCGAAGAAGCGGATGTCGCCGCGGTCCAGGACCTTGTGCAGGGCGTTGACGATGCCCTTGATGCGGGGGTGGTCCGGGGCCACGCCGTAGCGGATCAGGCCGTAGGGTGCCGGGTAGCGGTCAAAGAGGTCGATGCTTACGGTCAGCTCGCCGCTCTTGACAGCTTCACTCTTGGTGAGGATGTCCGCGGCGTAGACGCCTGCCGGGCCGGAGCCCACGACGGCGACGCGCAGCGGACGGTCGGCAGAACCTACGGTGGTGCTTGATGACACGGCTGTGTTCCTTTTCTTCTGCATCGATTGCTCCGTAGATGCCGTTTTGAACCGTCATAACGGCAGTTATGGAGCAGTCGATGGGTTTCAGGTGGTGACGGAGGTCTTGCGGGGGCTGTTCGGGGTGGTGGTTCCGTAATCAGCGGTTTTGAAGTGCGACGGCGCGAACGGGCTCACGCGCACCACGTCACCGATGACTATGACTGCCGGGTTGGCCACACCGGCGGCTTCCGCCTGGTCCGCGATGGAACCGAGGGTGCCGATGGTGACGCGCTGGTTGGGCAGGTAACCGTTCTCCACGATACCAACCGGGGTGTCTGCCGGCATGCCGGCTTTGCCCAGCGCGGACGCGGATTCGCGCAGCTGGCCCACACCCATGAGCAGCACCACGGTGTGGTCAGGGCGGGCCGGAACTTCGGACAGTTCCTCATGGCCGGTCACCACGCTGAAGCCCTTGGCGAGGCCGCGGTGCGTAACGGGGATGCCGGCTGCGGCGGGGACGGAAATCGCGGAGGTGACGCCGGAAACCACTTCAACCTCGACGCCGTGCTGGCGGCAGTATTCGGCTTCCTCGCCGCCGCGGCCCAGGACGTACGGGTCGCCGCCCTTGAGCCGGACTACGCGGTGGCCCTTGAGGGCTTCCTCCACGAGGATCCGGTTGATGCCAGCCTGCGGCACGGGGTGGTGGCCGGGTGTCTTGCCAACCTCGATGATGCGGACATCCGGGGCGAGTTCGTTGAGCAGGTCGCGAGGGCCGAGCCGGTCTGCGACCACCACGTCCGCCTGACCCAGCAGGCGGCGGCCCCGGACGGTGATGAGGCCGGTGTCGCCGGGGCCGCCGCCCACCAGGGCAACCGACCCATTGCGGGCGGCACGGCGGCGGCGCAGGGGAAGGTCTCCGGTTTCGAGGGCGGTGGCGACGGCGTCACGCACGGCCATGGCGCGGCGCGGGTCTCCCCCGGCGTTGACGGCGATCTTGATGTCGTCCACTTCTGCAACGGCTGGGGTCCAGGCGGCTGAGGCTTCATGGTCGGAGGCGTTCACGCACCAGATGCGCTGCGCCTCGGCGTCGGCTGAAACCTGGGCGTCCACGGCGGAATCACCGGTGGCGGTCTGGACGAACCAGACGCCGTCGACGTCGGAGGAAGAGTAGGTGCGCGGCTCCCAGGTGAGGAGTCCGGCGTCGGCCAGTTCCCGGAGCGCGGCGGAGGCAACGGGAGCCACGACGGTGACCCGGGCACCGGCGTCGAGCAGCCCCTTGGCCCGGCGCGCAGCAACGGGGCCGCCGCCCACCACCAGCACGGGGCGGCCGAGGAGGCGCAGTGCTGTGGGATAGATATCCTGAATTGCCATGAATCAACGGTAGGGCCGCGTCACAATCGCCCACAAAGGCCGAGCAACAACAGGTCACGTAAGGTAACGCTGCGTAACGTACCGGCGCTGCGCCGTACGGACACAGCAAAGCCCGACGGCGGGAGTCGCCGTCGGGCTTTGCTGGAGGTCAGTGCGGGGGCTGGCTTAGCGGGTACTCCCCGAGAGGAGGCCCCGGCTGCGCAGGAGACGCTTCTCAATCGGCGCGAACACCAGCAGCTCGATCAGGATGCCAACGGCGAGGATCAGCAGGATCGCCGCCATCACCACAGTCATGTCGGACAGGATCCGTCCCTGGTCCAGCAGCGAGCCGAGGCCGAACCCGATGGTGCCGCCCACGGCAATGATTTCCGCCGCCATCAGCGAGCGCCAGGAGAACGCCCAGCCCTGCTTGAGGCCGCCCAGGTAACCCGGCAGCGCGGCGGGAAGGATGATCTGCAGCGCCATCTCGAGCCGGGAGGCGCCCAGGACAGTGCCGACGCGCCTGTACTGCGGCGGGATCTGGTCCACGCCGGAAATGAGCCCGTTGATGATGGACGGAATGGCGCCCATAAAAATCACGAAGTACACGGTGGCGTCGGTCAGGCCGAACCAGATGATGGCCGCCGGGACCCACGCCACGGACGGGAGCACCTGCAGGCCGGAAATCAGCGGCCCGAAAGCCCGGCGCAACGGGGCAACCTGGGCCAGCAGTAAACCAACAGGGGTTGCGATGGCCACGCTGATCACAAAGCCGACAACACCGCGCTGCATGGAGGTCCACACTGCTTCCTGGAGCTTGCCCTCGTTCCAGAGCACGCCCATCTGGGTCAGCACGTCCAGCGGGCCAGGCACCAGGTCGCGGCGCTTCACGCCGAGCGAGACGTAGAACTGCCAGATGAGCACCAAAACCACCAGCGCGGCGATGGGCAGGAGCACACGGCTCCAGTCGATCCGGTGTTTACGGTCGGCGTCGGACTGCAGGGAGTCCAGCCCGGACTCAAGTTCCCGCAGGTCCTCGTGCCCCGTGGAAGTCCGCGTCAAAGCGGCATGGACATGCTGAGTGGATGCAGGTGCAGCGCCCGGTGCCGCCCAGGGAGTGGCATCGGGCCTGTCGGAGCCGGCCGCTTCGTCCGCAGGACGAAAGCGGTCCGGCAAAGGGGCGGGGGCGGCACCGGGCGCGGAACCGGACAACGACTTACTTGGCATGGCGGCGAATCTCCTCACGCAGCCGGGCGGTGATGACCCCGGTCAGCTGGCCGGCAAGCCCGGCGTCGGTTCGGTGTTCCTCGGTGACTGCCCATTCCTGGACAACGCGGCCCGGGCGGGAGGACAGCAGCAGCACGCGCTGGCCCAGCCGGACGGCCTCGCGGACGTTGTGGGTCACGAAGACGATGGTGCGCCCGGTTTCCTTCCAGATGCGCTCCAGTTCGTCGTGCAGCAGGTCGCGGGTGATGGCGTCCAGGGCGGCGAACGGCTCGTCCATGAGCAGCAGCTGCCGGTCCTGTGCCAGGGAACGGGCCAGGGAGACGCGCTGGCGCATGCCGCCGGAGAGCTCGTGGGGGCGCTTGTCCCCGGCGGTGCCGAGGTGCACAAGTTCAAGGAGCTCCTGCGCCTTCGCTTTTCGTTCGGCCTTGCCCATGCCGCGCAGTTTGAGTGCCAGTTCGATGTTCTCCCGGGCCGTGAGCCAGGGGAACAGCGCGGCGTCCTGGAACATAAATGCGGCACCGTCGCTGGGCACCTCGAGGGCGCCCGACGTCGGCGCTTCGAGTCCTGCGATGATGTTCAGCAGGGTGGATTTGCCGCAGCCGGAGGCACCGAGGAGGGCAACGAACTCGCCCTGGCCGATGTTGGCGTTGACGTCGTCCAGCACCGGGGCGCCGTCGCCGAAGCGCTTGCCCAGGTTTTCCAGTACGACTGGCATGGTGCCGTCCTTAGGTAGGTGGTGGGGATGGATCAGTTCTGGCCGAGGCCGGCGGCGGAAATCCTGGTGGTGCTGCCTGTGGCGGCGGTGACCTCGTTCAGAGCGCGGAGGTCGAAGAGTCCGTTGAGGTCGGCCTGCTTGGTGGTGCCGGCCTCCACGCCGTCCTGCAGCAGCCGGGGGTAGCTTCCGGCCAGCGGGTCCAGGGTGTAGGTGATGTTGGCCAGGGACCGGGCGAGGACGTCGTCGGGCAGTGCCGCGCCTGCTGATTCCTGCAGGGCCGAATTGATGACGGAGGCCTTCTGCGCGGCAGGCGCTTCGTTCAGCCATGCCACCGACTTCGCGTGGCCGGCCAGGAGAGCTTTGACGGTGTCGGGGTGGTCGGCGGCGAACTTCTGGTTCACGATCAGGATGGTGGTGGGGAACTCGCCCGGCTTGCCGGTGCCCGTTCCGTCCCAGAGGTCCTTTTCGTCCACCAGCACCTTCGCACCGGCCTGGAGCACCAGGCGTGACGCCCAGGGCTCAGGCAACCAGGCGCCGTCGAGCTTTCCGTCCTGGAACAGCTTCAGGGCCTGGGCGTTTTCGGTGGGGTTGATGGCGACGTCGCCGCTGCCGTCCACGTTGGTTTTATAGCCCTGGTCCGCGAGCCAGGCTCGCAGGGCCACATCCTGGGTGCCGCCCAGCTGCGGGGAAGCCAGGGTCTTGCCCAAGAGGCCCGCAGCCGAGTTGATCTCCGGTTTGACCACCAGTTGCGCACCTCCGGCCGCAGCCCCGGCCACGATCCGGACGGACTTCCCCTGGCTCTTGACGAACGAGTTGATGGCCGGGTTGGGGCCGATGTAGGCGGCATCGATGGCGCCGGCATTCAGCGCCTCGATGGCTGCAGGACCGGCATTGAAGGTCTCGGTGCTGAGCGCGGTGCTCCCCAGCGCTTCGGCCAGGAAGCCCTGCTTGACGCCCACCAGGGCGGGCGCGTGCGTGACGTTGCCAAAATAGCCCAGCTTCAGTTCCGCGGCGGGCGTGGGTTCAACCGCCTGGGCTTCGGTATTGCGGGAAACAGTGGATGCCACCACGGCGCCGAGGGCGATCAGCAGGACCAGCCCGATGGCCAGGACAGCCTCGGTAGCACGCTTGCGCTGGGGAACCGCGCTTTCGCCTGCCACGATGCGGGTCATCCCGGGCTTGGAACTAGTCATTGTTTCACCATAGGGAGTGACCCAAACCCGTTCAATGACGCGGAAACGGGGGGTCACGAAGGTTCATCTAGCGTCATATTCCGCTGCACCACTTGGAGCCCCGGCTGTGCCCTGGACGCAAGATTCGAGTACTCACTACTCGTGCTTCCCGCTCCCCTTCCACGTAGCGTCCATAAAAGTCCTGCTGGGGAGGCTCATAAGCGAATTGACTTATAGGGGCAGGTCATGGGTATCGAGCTGTGCAGGCATGTGCGTTATCCGGTTCTGTCCGCCGTCGTGGTTGACCGCGGGTGGCGGCCGTGACACAGGGCGACGGTTATGCACCGCTCCTGGACCCGTCCGTGCTGGAAAGACTGCGCGAAGAACTCGACGACGATGAGGGCGTCTGGAAAGTATTCGTGCAGAACTTCATCGCCAACCTGCCGGAACGGAACGAGAAGCTGCGGCAGACGCTGACCACCGGGGATGTCACCGGAGCCATGGATGCAGTCCTCAGCCTCAAGACGTCAAGCCAGATGGTGGGCGCGGAACGGCTGGCGGGCTTGGCCATCGACCTGGAGCAAGCCATGCGCCATGACATCCTCGGTGCCGATCCCGCGGTGGCACTGCCCCAGTTGGCCGCTGCCCACCTCCGCCGGATCAAACAGTGCAGCCGGCAGACCACCTATCTGCTCCAGGCAACCTTGAAGAAGAAGCCGGACCTCGACTGAGCCGGCCCTCAGTTGCCCTTGACGTTGATCAGTTGCCGCAGCTTGTGCCGGACCTTCACGAGGTCTGCGGCGTCCTGCATCACCTGGTCGATGGGTTTGTAGGCAGCCGGGATTTCATCGATGAAAGCCTCCGAAGCCCGGAACTCGATCCCGCGCATGGCCTTCTTCAGCTCGTCCAGGCTGAAGGTCCTGCGGGCCGCGTTGCGTGAGTACTCCCGGCCGGCCCCGTGCGGGGAGGAGTTCAGGGATGCAGGGTCGCCCAGGCCTTCCACCACGTACGACGCCGTCCCCATGGAACCGGGGATCAGCCCGGGATCACCGGGGCCGGCTTGGATTGCGCCTTTCCGTGACACCCAGACGGACCGGCCGTAGTGGGTCTCCTGCTGGGTGAAGTTGTGGTGGCAGTTGATCCTTTCGCGTTCCTGCACCTTGCCGCCCGCCCAGCGGCCGAACTGCGTGCTGACGCGGTCCATCATTTCCTCCCGGTTCAGGAGCGCGAAGTGCTGGGCCCAGCGCAGCTCCGCCATGTAGCGGTCGAACTGCGGCGTGCCCTCGTCGAGGTAGGCCAGGTCCGGGTGGGGCAGGTGGATCTGGTGCTTCCGGGATACGTGCTGGGCGACGCCGATGTGATGCTGGGCGATCTTGTTGCCGACGCCGCGTGAACCGGAGTGCAGGAACAGCCAGACGGCATCAGCCTCATCGGCACAGACCTCGATGAAGTGGTTGCCCGAGCCCAGGGAACCCAGCTGCAGCTCCCACTTGGCCACGTACTGGGCGGGGTTGAACCCCGCTTTCGAGGCTAATTGCTTCAGCTCCGCGATCCGCGGCCCGGCCGTCGGCAGCACCGTCCTGTTGTTGTGCCCTGCGGAGAGGGGAATGACCCGCTCGATGTCTTCCCGGAGTTTCTTGCGGTCCTTCGGCAGGTCCGCCAGCGAGTACTGCGTCTGGACGGCGATCATCCCGCAGCCAATATCCACGCCCACTGCTGCCGGGATGATCGCGTGCAGTGTGGGGATCACGGAGCCAACGGTGGCGCCTTTGCCCAGGTGGGCGTCGGGCATCAGCGCCAGGTGCGGGTAGATGAACGGCAGTCCGGCCGTCATCACGGCCTGCTCGCGCGTCTGGTCGTCCAGGATGGACGCCCAGTTGAGCAGCTTGCTGTTGATGGTTTCCATGCTGCGCCTCCCACTGCCGGATGAGGACTAACGTGAGTCCTAGGCTATCGC
The DNA here is from genome assembly GCF_001046895.1 of Pseudarthrobacter siccitolerans. Classification (GTDB taxonomy): domain Bacteria; phylum Actinomycetota; class Actinomycetes; order Actinomycetales; family Micrococcaceae; genus Arthrobacter; species Arthrobacter siccitolerans. The sequence goes on along the minus strand of NZ_CAQI01000032.1, from coordinate 146,797 downwards.
CCAGGTCCCCGCGGCCGCCTGCAACCGGCTCCCAGAAGGAGATGCACCATGGTGAACGTCCAGACCGAGATCCTCATCAACCGGCCGAGGGCGGAGGTGGCGGAGTACGCGGCCAACCCGGACAACGCGCCGAAGTGGTACGTGAACATCCACAAGTCCCAGCGCCTCACCCCGGGGCCGGTGGGGCCCGGATCCAAGGTCGCGTTCACCGCGAAGTTCCTGGGCCGCGAGCTGAATTACACCTACGAGTTTGTTGAGTACGTTCCCGGCGAGAAGCTGGTGATGCGCACCGCCCAGGGCCCGTTCCCGATGCAGACCAGCTACACCTGGACCGACGCCGGCGGCGGGACCCGGATGACCCTGGGCAATGCGGGCAAGCCGTCCGGGTTTTCGAAGCTCGCCGGCCTGTTCATGGCCCCGATGATCCGGCGGGAGACCCGGAAGGACCTGCAGAAGCTCAAGTCGATCCTCGAAGCCGGGCGGTAAACCAGCCGTTAACCACGGAATCGCCGGAATGGTGCGGGGTAGCCGTAGCGTTCCGGCTACCCCGCACCATTCCGGCGACTTGGGCGAAAGCTAGATGCTGTACCGCTCGTCCTCGTGGTCACCCGGGTGGTCCTTGACCAGGCCGGCGGCCAGCGTGTTGCCGTCCTGCGGATCGATCACCAGGAACGCGCCGGTGCGGCGGTGGTGCAGGTAGTTCTCGAGCGGCAGCGGCGCTGCGAGCCGGAGCTGCGCGTGGCCGATGTCGTTGAGTTCCAGGGTGGATGCCGCCTCGACCTTGAAGGTGGACAGGTCCAGCTTGCCGTTGACGTTGCGGACCAGGGCCTGCACGGTGCGGGTGCCGTGCTTGACCAGCACCTTCTGGCCTTCGCGCAGCGGCTTCGGGGACAGCCAGCACAGCGACGCGTACAGGTCGGCGGAGGCTTCGCGGACGGTGCCGGCAGCGGCGATGGTGTCGCCGCGCGCGACGTCGAACTCCTCCGCGAGGCGGATGGCAACGGACTGCGGCGCGGCTGCTTCCTCCAAGGAGGCGCCGGCGAAGTCGATGCCCACCACTGTGGTGGTTCGCGGATCCTGGCCGGGCGTCAGCACGGAGACCTTGTCCCCCACCTTGACCGAGCCTTCAGTGATCTGGCCGGCGTACGCGCGGTAGTCGCGGTAGGCCTCGATGTCCAGGCCCGCTGCAACGGCGTCCGGAGCGAGGGCGCCCTGCGGCCGGATGACCAGCTGCACCGGGAAACGGAAGCTCTCGAGGTGGCTTTCCAGCTCGTCAGCAGCGGGGAGGGTTTCGAGGACCTCGAGCAGTGCCGGACCGGTGTACCAGGGAGTGCGCTCGGAGCGCTCCACCACGTTGTCGCCGTCGAGCGCGGACACGGGAACCACCAGCAGGTCGGCGATGCCATCCGAGCCAAGGCCCAGCTCGCGCCCCACCTGCTGCACGTCGGCTTCGATCTCGCGGAACACGGACTCGCTGAAGTCCACCAGGTCGATCTTGTTCACGGCCACAATCACATGGGCCACGCGCAGCAGCTGCAGCACGGACAGGTGCCGGCGGGTCTGCTCCAGCACACCCTTGCGGGCGTCAATGAGTACGACGACGGCATCCGCAGTGGACGCGCCCGTCACCGTGTTCTTGGTGTACTGCACGTGCCCGGGGCAGTCGGCCAGGATGAAGCTGCGGCGGTCGGTGGCGAAGTAGCGGTAGGCGACGTCGATGGTGATGCCCTGTTCACGCTCGGCGCGCAGGCCGTCGGTCAGCAGCGCCAGGTCGATGCCGCCCTTGTCGCCGCCGAAGCCGCGGTCCGCTGAGGTGCGGGCAACAGCGTCGAGCGTGTCAGCCAGGATGGCCTTGGAATCGTGAAGGAGGCGGCCCACCAAAGTGGACTTGCCGTCGTCGACCGATCCTGCGGTGGCGAAACGGAACAGTGTGGTGGGCAGGCCTTCGTTGAGTGAGCCTGTCGAAATCTCGGAAATCGTGCTCATTTAGAAATACCCGTCCTTCTTGCGGTCTTCCATGGCTGCCTCGGAGATGCGGTCATCTGCACGGGTGGCGCCACGTTCGGTCAGGGTGGAGCCGGCAACTTCAACCACCACGTCGGACACGCTGTACGCGTCTGACTCCACGGCGCCGGTGCAGGACATGTCCCCCACGGTGCGGTAGCGGACGGTCTTGGTGATGACTTCCTCGTGCGGCAGCGGCTGGGACACCTCGCCCACTGCGCGCCACATCCCGTCGCGGGCGAAGACGTCGCGCTCGTGGGCGTAGTACAGGCCCGGCAGTTCGATGTTCTCGCGCTCGATGTAGCGCCAGATGTCCAGCTCGGTCCAGTTGCTGATGGGGAACGCGCGGACGTGCTGGCCCACCGTGTGGCGGCCGTTGTAGAGGTTCCACAGTTCGGGGCGCTGGTTGCGCGGGTCCCATTGGCCGAACTCGTCACGCAGGCTCAGGATGCGCTCCTTGGCGCGGGCCTTGTCCTCGTCGCGGCGGCCGCCGCCAAAGACGGCGTCGAACTTGTTCCGCTGGATGGCATCCAGCAGGGGGACGGTCTGCAGCGGGTTGCGGGTGCCGTCGGCGCGCTCGGCGAGCTCGCCGCGGTCGATGAACTCCTGCACGGAACCCACCACGAGCTTCAGGCCCAGGCGCTCTACGGTGCGGTCGCGGAAGTCGATGACCTCAGGGAAGTTGTGGCCGGTGTCCACGTGCAGCACGGGGAACGGAACCTTGCCGGGCCAGAAAGCCTTGGTGGCCAGGTGCAGCATCACCACTGAGTCCTTGCCGCCGGAGAACAGCAGGGCAGGCTTCTCGAACTCGGCAACAACCTCGCGGATGATGTGGATGGCCTCGGACTCGAGGGTGTCCAGGCTGGAGAGGCGCGTGGATACGGCAGCTTCAGTCACCTGGGGGGTCTCCTCGGATAGGTAAGTGCTCATACGTGTAGTCCGCATTCTGTCTTGTCGGTCCCTGCCCAGCGGCCGGCCCGGGGATCGTCGCCCGGCGCCACCTTCCGGGTGCAGGGCTGGCAGCCAATGGAGGGGTAACCCTGGGAAAGCAGCGGGTTCACGGGCAGGAGGTTGTCGTCCGAGTACTGGACCAGCTGGTCGAACGTCCACGCGGCCACCGGGTTCACCTTGACCAGGCCGTTGGCCTCGTCCCAGGTCACCAGCGGAGTGTTGGTGCGGGTGGGTGCCTCGTCGCGGCGGACACCGGTGAACCAGACTTCGTAGCCGGACAGGGTGCGGCGCAGCGGGGCCACCTTGCGCAGGGCGCAGCACTGGGCGGCGTCGCGGGCGAAGAGGTCCTTGCCCAGGAGCCGGTCCTGCTGCTCCACGGTGTTCTCCGGGAGCACGTCCACCACGTTGACGCGGAGGTTCGCGGCCACCTCGTCGCGCGTCGCGTAGGTTTCCGGGAAGTGGTAGCCGGTCTCCAGGAACAGGACGTCGACGCCTGGCAGCTGGTCCGCGACCAGGGCCGGCAGGACGGCATCGGCCATGGAGCAGGCGACGGCGACAGCGGGCAGCTCAAAGTTGCGCTCCACCCAGGCGATGACATCGCGGGCGGGGGCGTCCCAGCCGAGCTCGGCAGCGCCGGCCTCGGCGAGGGCCTTCAGTTCGTCCTTGCTGCGGAGCCTGGGGGTTTCGGCGGCCTTGGTTTCGGCGAGCTCAACCACCGCTGCTTCCGCTTGGGCCGGCGCAACGACCGGGTCTACTCCGAGTGCATGCTTGCTCATTACTGGAGTGCCTCCTCTTCTGCTGCGTGGGCCCACTCGGCGAAGGTCTGGCCTTCGGCGCGCTGGGCCACGAAGGTGCGGACTACGCGCTCCACGTAGTCGGGCAGGTCGTCAACGTACACCTTGAGGCCGCGGACGGTGCGTCCCAGCCCGGCCTCCTCGCGGTCGTTGGAAGCCAGCCCGCCGCCCAGGTGGACCTGGAAACCCGGGGAGGGGTCGCCGTCGGGCGTGGGGAGCATCATGCCCTTGAGGCCGATGTCCGCGGTCTGGATGCGGGCGCAGGAGTTGGGGCAGCCGTTGATGTGCAGGGACAGTGCGTGCGGCAGCTCGCCCGAGGCGGCGAGGTCGGCCAGGCGGCGTTCCAGCTCGGCCACGGCGGTGGCGGCCGTGTGCTTGGTCTCCACGATGGCCAGCTTGCAGTACTCGATGCCGGTGCAGGCGATGGTGCCTCGGCGGAACACGGACGGGCGGGCGGACAGGCCCAGGGCGTCCAGCTCGGCCACGAGGGGCTCCACCTGGTCCTTTTCCACGTCCAGGACCACGAGCTTCTGGTGCGGCGTGGTGCGCAGCCGGTACGAGCCGCGGGCCTCGAGGGTGTCCGCGAGCTTGACCAGTGCGGCGCCGGACAGGCGGCCGGCCAGCGGGGTTGCGCCGATGAAGAACTTGCCGTCCTTCTGCTCGTGCACGCCGATGTGGTCGCCGGGGGTGGTGGGCTTGGGCGCGGCCGGACCGTCGGCCAGCTTGTAACCGAGGTATTCGTCCTCGAGGATCTGGCGGAACTTCTCCGGACCCCAGTCGGCCATCAGGAACTTCAGGCGCGCCTTCGTGCGCATGCGGCGGTAGCCGTAGTCGCGGAAGATGCTGGTGACGCCGAGCCAGACATCCGCGGCCTGCTCCGGCTTCACGAATGCGCCGAGGCGCTTGCCGAGCATCGGGTTGGTGGACAGCGCACCGCCGGCCCAGAGGTCGTAGCCGACACCGAGCTCGGGGTGGCGCACACCGACCAGGGCGAAGTCGTTGATCTCGTGGACCACGTCCTGGCTCGGGTGGCCGGTGATCGCGGTCTTGTACTTGCGGGGAAGGTTGGACAGCAGCGGGTTGCCAATGAACCGCTCGCCCAGTTCCGCAATGAGCGGGGTGGGGTCGATGATCTCGTCCTTGGCGATGCCGGCCACGGGCGAGCCCAGGATGACGCGGGGAACGTCGCCGCAGGCCTCGGTGGTGGACAGGCCAACACCTTCCAGGCGGTTCCAGATTTCGGGGATGTCCTCCACGCGGATCCAGTGCAGCTGGATGTTCTGCCGGTCCGTAAGGTCGGCGGAGTCCCGGGCGAAGTCCACGGAGATCTGGCCGATGACGCGCAGCTGCTCGGTGGTGAGTGCGCCGCCGTCGATCCTCACCCGGAGCATGAAGTACTTGTCTTCGAGCTCGTGCGGCTCAAGGGTTGCGGTCTTGCCGCCGTCGATCCCGGGCTTGCGCTGGGTGTACAGGCCCCACCAGCGGAACCGGCCGTGCAGGTCCTGGCCGGGGATGGCGTCGAAGCCCTCTTTGGAGTAGATGGTCTCGATACGCTCGCGCACGTTAAGGCCGTCGTCTTCCTGTTTCCAGGTTTCGTTGGCGTTCAGGGGCGTTTTGCCGTCCACTTTCCACTGACCGTGCGGTTTTGCAGTGGGTCGGGACGGGCGGGCCGGGCGCTTCGGGGCGGCGCTGTCCGCGGACGCTCCGGCTAGAGCTGTATCAGTCATGCATCGACTGTAGGTCCCGTTCGAAGAGCGTCACAAAGGGCCGGAAACGCTAAGTCACCTAGGGAAATATTTCGTCACGAAACGCCGGACGGCCTTGAACACGCCACCCTCCTGTGTTTCGGAAGGCACGGCCTTTGATGCTTCAGCGGGCGGCTCGGCAGCTGCTTGAGCCGGCGCCGCCGCGGCGGCTTCCTGAGCTTTGGCGACGGCGGCGTCGTACCGTTCCAGCGCGATCTCGGCCAGCACCGGGGAGGGCAGCAGTGGTGCGGTCACAACGTCAGCCCCCGCTTTGGCGAGCTGGTCGTGGAAGTAGCCCGGCGCCAGGAGGTAGGAGGCGATCACCACGCGGCCGCCGACGTCGACAGCCCCCGCGGACTCCCCCGCACCGGCACCTCCCTCCAGTTCCTCGCGAAGCATCGCGACGGCGTCGGGCACGGAAGGCTTGGCGGAGGCACCATACGCGGCCACCATCCGGTTGGACCGCAGCTCCTGGAGCTGGCCCAGCAGTTCCTCCACGCTCACGGCGGCCCTGGGGTTGGAGGAGCCCGCGGCGGCAAGGACAATCACGTCGTTATCCGTGACCCCTGCTTCGCGCAGCCGCTGGTCCAGCAGCGCGGCAAGGCGCGGATCCGGGCCCAGCGGAGCGGCCGCCGCACTGCCCGGCCGGCTCTTCACGGCCCGGGCGATATCCACTTTCACGTGGTAGCCCACGCTGAGCAACAGCGGAACCACGACGGCGGACTCCCCCGCCGGCAGCCCCGCCACCACGTCCACCAAGTCCGGCTGCTGGACGTCCACGTAGGCTTCCCGGACGTCGAGGCCCGGGCGGAGCGCGGCGATGGCATCGCGCAGGGCGTTGACCTCCGCGGCGCCTTGTGTGTTGGACGTCCCATGGGCGCAGGCGATCATGATGGGGCTGTTCATAGGGGCTAGCGTAACGTTGGAGCCGCCCTGTCCGCCCTCTTTGTAACCGCCGGGACGCTCCATGACATTCCCCTTTGACAACGCGCCCGTCTGGCTGGATCTGCTGGGCGTCTTCTTCTTCGCCGTCTCGGGTTCGCTGCTCGCGGCGCGCAAGCAGATCGACATTGTGGGTTCCCTGTTGCTGGCTTCCCTGGTGGGCCTGGGCGGCGGCGTCATCCGGGACATCATCCTTGGCGTGGTTCCGGCAGCTTTCACCAACCCCGCCTACCTGGTGCCGCCGCTGCTGGCCACGGTCCTGGTGTATTTCCTGTTCTCCAGCGTCCAGCGCTACACGTCACTGCTGACCCTGTTCGACGCCGGCGGGCTGGCCTTGTTCTGCATGACGGGCACGCTCAAGGCGCTGGCCACCGGCCTGAATCCGGTGGCATCGGTGCTCCTGGGAGTGACGTCGGCTGTGGGCGGGGGCCTGCTGCGGGACGTGGTTGCCAACGAGGTTCCGGAGCTTTTTAATGCCAAGGACATCTACGCGCTGCCGGCCTTCCTGGGGGCTGCCATGACCGCTGCCCTGTCGGTCCTGGGCGTGTTCAATGTGTTGACCGCGGCCGTGATCGCGGCGCTGGTCTTCACGTTCCGGGTCCTGGCCTGGCGACGCTCCTGGCAGGCGCCGCTCGCCGTTCGCGGGTGGCACCGGGCAGGGCCCGGCAACGGCGAATCGAAGGGCCGGAATTAGCTAGGATATGAGCATGACTGACATGTTCCTCGAGAAATTCCGCGCGCTTGTTCCGAAGTATCTCGAGGATGAATGGCAGGAAGAGGACGGCCTGTCCCCAGAAGAGCTGGACAAGGCCCTCGCCGACCACCAGTTCCAGATTCCCCTGGTCCTGCGCGAGTTCTACCTGGCCATTGGCGGGTGCGAGGACCTGATGGAGGCCTACCACTACTTCTGGGACCCGGACGAGCTCGAAGTTGATGACGAAGGCTTCCTGATGTTCCTCGAGGACGAGGAAGAGGAATACACCTGGGGTTTCCGGGTGGGCGACCTCAGCGTCCCCGATCCCATCGTTTACCGCCGCAACAATGCCCGCGGCCAATGGAAATCCGAAGAGGGCACCTTCTCCGAGTTCGTGTTCGACATGTTCGAGTGGGCCTTCGAGGACGACGAAGACTAGGTTCTGCCGCCGCCGGCCCTTGGCCTTGTTTTTGACTGCCCGCTGAAATTCCCCAGGTTTTGGGCTTCTGACCCGCGTGTCCCCTAATTTTGGCGGCGTTTCTGCCCGGTTTGGATTGAAACTTGGGGAATCTCAGCGGACCACCCTGCCCCGGAGCACCTGCCACACCTCGTTGACGATCTTTTGCGGGTTGTAGACCACGTCTGCATAGCCGTACCGGAGCACCGCATAGCCGGAGAGCGTGCTCGCGTTGTTCCTGCCCCTGTCCTTCTTGACCTGCCGCGGCTCGAGGTGCGTGCCGCCGTCGATCTCCACAATGAGAAATCCTTCCAGGAGGAAATCCACGATCCCGATCCCCGCCAGCTCCACCTGCGTCTCGGTATGGATTCCCTCGCTGCGGAAAAGTATGCGTGCCAGTACCTCGACGGGCGAGTCGGCCGTCCCGTCCACCAGGTCCAGCACTCTTCGGGCGGCGTCATTCCGCCTGCCCGGCAATCGTTCATGCAGGTAGCCCAGAGTTGTCACCCCTTGCCGCGCCGCGCTTTCCACCATGACCGCAGCTTCCACCGCGGGAAGGCAGCGCAGGCAATGCAGAAGGACGTCGGTGGTACTGGCCACCGGGCGGGGCCCATCGGGAGGAACCAGGGATTCCCGGTGGACTACCGCATCCTTGGGTCCCCCGTGGCGGCACAACAGATGGAGGGCCTGAGGTTCATGCAAGATCCAGAGCCGGCGGTGAACCGCAGCAGAGGCGCAAGTCAGCAATCCGTTGCCGAGGACGGCGCCCGTCATGTCCGCAGCAGCGTCCGGCAACGCCACAACTCCATACCGAAGACGCCGTATTTCGCCCCCTGCCACAGCGTTGCGGATGCTGCGGTCAGTGAAACCGGCCTGGAGGATCGTGGACGTGCGGGCAACCGAGCCGGCGTGTTTGAGGAAACGGGTCAAGTCCATGCAGCCAGCAGACCCAAACTTCGGCATCGGCGGCAGGGCGGCTGGGTCCTATGTGGACAAAGACCGCGCCGAATCTCCCCGGCTTATGACGAACCCGCCTGCGTGTCGTCGAGACATGCCGCGATATCGACCGGCCTCGACCTGAAAGGTGGGGAAATCCAGCGGGAAAAACTTTTGACACCGACCGTAACAAGGGACTTGCGTAATGTGACAAAACTGTCATAGACTGTTCCCGGATCCGCTAAACGCCTCCGGCGGGTCTGATGCGAACGGAGAGATAGCCTCGGTTCACAGCAACATATGACTCGTATTGTTGCTGCGGACCGGGGCTATCCCGTTTAACAGGGGCAGCTTAAACCGGCACAGCTCAACAGAATCACAGCCGCAAAGGAGAAGCCCGGCGCCGTCCACGGAGCCGGGCTTCGATGAAGCAAAAACTAGCTGGCGCGGTCCACCACAGCCATGGCGAAGTTGGACAGCGATTCCTTGACCACACCGTCCGGCAGCGGGGCCAGGGCGGCGATGGCTTCGTTAGCCCACTGCCGCGCCACCACCCAGGACTCGACCGTGACCGGGTGCTCGCGCAGCCCTGCAACAGCCTCGGCCAGGGCTTCATCAGAGGTCAGGTCGCCGTCGATGAGCGTCAGGAGTTCGACGGCGGACTGGTCACCATCCGCGGCCGCCTTACGCAGGAGCAGCACCGGCAGGGTGGGTACACCTTCGCGCAGATCGGTGCCCGGGGACTTGCCGGACTTGACCTTGATGCCGGTCACGTCGATGACGTCGTCGGCGAGCTGGAACGCCACGCCCACTTTCTCGCCGTACTCCACCAGTACGTCCTCGTAGGCTTCATCGGCGCCGGAGAAGATGGCACCGAGCTGCCCGGAAGCGGCAACCAGCGAACCGGTCTTGTCTGCGATCACCGAAAGGTAGTGCTCCACCGGGTCCTCGTCCGGGCGCGGTCCCACGGTCTCGTGCAGCTGGCCAAGGCAAAGCCGCTCGAACGTGCGGGCCTGGATCCCCAGCGCCCGGGAGCCGAGTTCGGAGACCAGGATGGACGCCCGCGCGAAGATGAGGTCGCCGGTGAGGACAGCCACCGAGTTGCCCCACACCTCATGGGCTGTGGGAGCACCGCGGCGGAACGGGGCGGAGTCCATCACGTCGTCGTGATAGAGGGTGGCCAGATGCGTCAGTTCAACCACGACGGCGGCCTGCACCACCGCGGGAAGCGAGGCGTCGCCAAGGTGTGCGCAGAGCAGCGTCAGCAGCGGCCGGATGCGCTTGCCGCCGGCTTCCACCAGGTGCCGCGACGTTGCGTCAGCCAGCGGATCAGAGTTGGCGATGGCTTCCCGGAGCTTCTTCTCCACCCGGGCCAGGTTGTTGGTGATGGCCGGCCCCAGCTCAGCATCGCCGGCGATGGCGGCGAACCCCGCAGGCAGCTGCAGGCCGGTAGCAATGGCGGTGGTGTTCAGGCTGGGTTCAGAGTCCGGCAGGCCGTGTCCGGCGTGCGTCCAGCTGTGGTCTGCGGGTTTGGTCACGGGTTAACCCTAACTTTTTGTTGCGGATACCGCTGGTTCGTAGCCGCGGAGGTATTGGATGTGGCCGGGACAAGCAGCTCAAGGGTCCGGATAACCCGGTCCTCGAAGCCCTTGGCGGACGGGTCGGTGAGGTTCGCCAGGAGCCTGACGACGAACCGCATGAGGACGGGGATGGGCATCCCGGTCCGGAGCGCAAGCTTCATAACGGCCGGCTTGCCGATCAGTGCGGCGAACGCCCGGCCCAGGGTGAAGTGCGATCCCCACTGTCCGCGCACGTAGTCCCCGTACCGCGAAAGGTGCGCGTCGGCGTCGTACGTTCCGCCTGCTGCCGAAGAACGGGAGGAGGCGTCGATGATGAACTCTGCGGCGAACCGGGCGGATTCCATGGCATAGGAGATGCCCTCGCCGTTGAACGGGGAGACCATGCCGCCCGCGTCACCCAGGAGGAGCACGCCGGGCGAGTAGTGCGGGGTGCGGTTGAAGCCCATGGGCAGCGCGGCGCCACGGATTTCGCCCACCTGGTTCTCGGGCGTGAAGCCCCACTCGGCGGGCATCCCGGCGGTCCATTCACGCAGGACCTGCTTGTAGTCAAGCTTGCCGAATTCCTTGGAAGAGTTCAGGATGCCGAGGCCCACGTTGGACGTGCCGTCGCCCACGCCGAACACCCAGCCGTAGCCGGGCAGCAGTTTCCCGTCGCGGCCGGGGAGCTCAAGCCAGCCTTCCATCCAGTCATCATCAGTGCGCGGCGAGGTGAAGTAGGTGCGCACGGCCACGCCGAGGGGGCGGTCGTCGCGTTTCTGGATGCCGAGCGAAACAGCTGTGCGGGTGGAGTTGCCGTCAGCGGCGAGTACGACGTCGGCACTGAACTCGCGCGTCTCCCCCGTCTTGCGTCCGGACTCGTCCAGGATGGCGGCGCGGACGCCGGTGACCCGGCCGCTCTCATCGCGGATGGCGTCGGTGACGCTGTGCCGCTCAAGAATGGCGGCGCCGGCGGCCTGGGCGTGGCGGGCCAGTTCCTCGTCGAAGCCCAGGCGCGTACGGATCAGGCCGTACTGCGGGAAGTCGGACACCTCTGGCCATGGGAGCTCGATGGTGCGGCCGCCGGCGATCAGGCGCAGGCCCTTGTTGCGTCGCCAGCCGTCGTTTTCAGGGTGGGGCAGGCCCAGCTTCTGGATTTCACGGACGGCACGGGGCGTGAGGCCGTCGCCGCACACTTTTTCCCGGGGGAAGCTCGTCTTTTCCACAACGGTGACCTCGATGCCCGCGTTGGCAAGGTAGTACGCGGCGGTGGAGCCGGCCGGCCCCGCGCCGACAATCAGTACCTTCACAGGTCAGCGCGTGATGTTGCGGCGCAGCTTGGCCACCGGGCCCTTGTGCGCGGCGATGGCGGCAGCACCGTTCTCCGCAGTTACCGGCTTGAAGGCGCGGTGGACCGCCACGATGCCGCCGGTGAGGTTGCGGTAGGTGACGTTGTCCCAGCCGGCATCCTGCAGCCAGGCAGCCAGGTGGTCCTGGTCCGGCCAGGCGCGGATGGATTCGGCGAGGTACACGTAGGCGTCCGGATTGGAGGCGACCTTCACGGCGATGGCGGGCAGGGCGCGCATGAGGTACTCGGTGTACATGGTGCGCCAGAGCGGCACCACGGGCTGCGAGAACTCGGCGATGACCAGCCGGCCGCCGGGCTTGGTGACGCGGAGCATCTCCTGCAGCGCCTTTTTGGGTTCGTTGACGTTGCGCAGGCCGAAGGAGATGGTGGTGGCGTCGAACGTGTTGTCCGCGAACGGCAGGTTGGTGGCGTCGCCGGCAATGAAGTCGATGTCCGGGCGGCGGCGTTTGCCTACCTTGAGCATTCCGAGGGAGAAGTCGCAGGCAATCACATCTATGCCTGCATCGGCATATGGCTCGCTGGACGTGCCGGTACCGGCTGCCAGGTCCAGGACGCGCTGGCCCTTGGAAACTTCCATGGCTTCCACCACGACCTTGCGCCAGCGGCGGGTCTGCCCCATCGACAGGACATCGTTGACGACGTCGTATTTCGGTGCGACGTCGTCAAACATCGTGGCTACTTCGTCCGGACGCTTATCCAAGGATGCTCGGTTCACCATGACATTGTCTCAAACGTTCAGGTGCGTCCGGACCAACGCGGACACCGGGGACGCAGTTGCCCCCCTGGTACTTAAGGTACTCAGTAGCTTTAAGTACTTTCAGGTACCGTTGAGGCAATCATGACGAGCACCTTCCGCACCTTGACAGTCCCCCTGGATGGCACAGCGTTCCCCGGGGGGCTGCCGTCGTTTTTGGTCCGGGACGACGTCCTCTGCTGGGCCCGGCGTGAAGCAGGACTGGTGGGTTTCGGCGAGATCGCCCGCTTCACGGCCACCGGCCCCGAGCGCTTCCTCGAGGCGGATATCTGGTGGCGCCACTTGGTCCTCGAGGCCGAGATTTCAGACTCCGTTGAGCTGCCCGGCACAGGTCCGGTGGCCTTCGGCTCCTTCGCTTTTTCCAAAACCTCAGCCCACGAGTCCCGGCTGATCGTGCCCGAAATTGTGGTGGGCGTCCGCGACGGCCACGTGTGGCTCACCCAGCTGACGTTCGACGACGGGCCCCTCACCAAAACGGGCGCCCTTGCCGCGCTGGACCGCTCGCTGGGCAGCAGCTCCGCAGCTCAAAGCACGACGGCGGGAGCGGACTCCGCCGGGGACGGCACCCCAGGTGCGGCTCCCGCCCGGGCGGGTGGCGCCGTCGTCCGTCCACTGCCCCTGGCCGCGGGGGCAACCCTGCACACCGGCTCGCTGGGCGAGGAGGACTGGAAGGCCGCCGTCGCCGCCGGAGTAGCCGAGATCCGGACCGGGGCCTTGGAGAAGCTGGTGCTCGCGCGCGACATCGTGGCCACTGTTCCCACCGGCGTCAACGCCGCGAAAGTGCTGCGGGAGCTCGCCGGGCGGTACCGCGAATGCTGGACCTATGGCGTGGACGGCCTGGTGGGCGCGACGCCGGAGATGCTGATCCAGGTGGAGGGGCGCACTGCGCAGGCACGCGTGCTGGCCGGGACACTGGACCGCCGCGACGCCCACGGGGAGGACGGACTTCCCATGGATTACGCCACGCGGGTGCTGGCGGGGTCGGAGAAGCAACGGCACGAACACGAGATCGCCATCCAGTCGCTGACCACCCAGCTCGCGCCGTTCTCCGAGGCAATGAACGCCCATGACGAGCCGTTCATCCTGGAACTGCCCAACGTGTGGCACCTGGCCTCGGATGTGAAGGCTGAACTGGCCGAGGTGGAAGGCCACGTGCCCACCTGCCTGGCCCTGATCAACGCGCTGCACCCCACGGCCGCCGTCTGCGGGACACCCACGCAAGTGGCCGGGGCCCTGATCCGCAAGCTGGAGCACCTGGACCGTGGGCCCTACGCCGGACCGGTCGGCTGGCTGGACGCGGCAGGGAACGGTGAGTGGGGCATCGCGCTGCGGGGCGCCGTTATCGAAAGCCCCACCACAGTGCGGCTATATGCCGGCTGCGGAATAGTGGACGGCTCCCAGCCCGAAGCCGAGCTCGCCGAAACGTGGGCGAAGTTCCGGCCGATGCTCGAAGCCCTGGGAATCAAGAACTGAGCCAGCGAGTCCGGTATCTGAGACAGCACTGCTTCGCCTAGGCTTGAAAACAGGAGTAATTTAGTTATCCAATAGTGAAACTAAGTTTCCTGTGATGCACATCTCTTATTCGGCGCTACACTATGAACCGATTTAGTACCGCATACTCCTGCAACAAAAGGTAAGAAACATGCAGCTCAAGTCCCTGGCCACGGCCAAAATGACCGCCAAGGCAGCAGCACTCTTCGCCGTTGGCGCCCTCACCCTCACGGCCTGCGGCGGCGGAAGCTCAACCCCGGCAGCGTCCGAAGGCGGCATCCAACTCATCAACTCCGGCAAGCTCACGGTCTGCTCCGACATCCCCTACGAGCCGTTCGAATTCGAAAAGGACGGCCAGACGGTCGGCTTCGACGTGGACATCGCCAAGGAACTCGCCAAGGACTTCGGTGCTGAACTGAGCATCGTGGACAGCTCCTTCGAGGCCATCGAGACCGGCACCGCCCTCACCCAGTGCGACCTCGGCATCTCCTCGATCTCCATCACGGACACCCGCAAGTCCGTTATGGACTTCTCCACCCCTTACCTGGATGACGACCTGGCGCTCGTAGCCAGCGACGCCTCGGGCATCCAGAGCTTGGACGACGCCAAGGGCAAGAAGGTGGGCGTGCAGCAGGCCACCACCGGCGCCGACTACGCCCAGGAGAAGGGCATCGACGCGCAGCAGTTCGAGGACACCGGCCTCCTGGTGCAGGCACTTGAAGCCGGCACCATCGACGCCGCCCTGGGCAACCAGTCCGTCCTGGGCTACGCCATCAAGGACCAGCCCAAGTTCAAGAGCGTTGAGGACTTTGCCACCGGCGAGCAGCTGGGCATCTCCATCAAGAAGGGCAACACCGCCATGGCGGACAAGGTCAACGCCACCCTCAAGCGGCTGACCGACGACGGCTCACTGGAGAAGTTCAAGACCACCTGGTTCGGCGAAACCGCCAAGTAGCCACCGCCCTGTAGTCGCCGTGCCGGGCCCGAGGCTTCCCCGCCCCGGCTCTTTCACGGCCCAAAGAACTACGCAGCAGGGGCCCCGGACGGGCTGTACCGCAGTCCGTCCGGGGCCTCTGCCACGCACAACGAATGTGAGCAACCCATGGCAATGACCGCACGTCAGCGAGCCAGAGTAAGCCTGTATGTCCAGGCAGGAATCTTTGTAGTGGCCATCGCCGCGCTGATCCTGGCCACAGACTGGAAGACTATCGGCAACAGCGTCTTCAACTTCGGCAAGATCGGGCCGATGTTCCCCGGCATCTTCACCACCGGCCTGGTGAACACCCTTATCTACACGTTCCTCGGCTTTGCGGTGGGCCTCTCCGGCGGCCTGCTGCTGGCCCTGATGAAGCTCTCCAGCTTCCCCCTGTACCGCTGGATCGCCACCGGCTACATCGAGTTCTTCCGCGGCATCCCCGCCCTGCTGGTCTTCATCGCCTTCGGCTACGGTGTTCCCCTGGCCTTCGGCGTCTCCTGGAACATCACCCTGGTGGTGATGCTGTCCCTCGGCATCGTGGCCTCCGCCTACATCGCCGAAACTCTCCGTGCCGGCCTGCAGGCTGTGCCGAAGGGCCAGCTTGAGGCCGCCCGCTCGCTGGGCATGCCGCAGTGGCGGGCCATGGTGACCATTGTGATTCCGCAGGCCTTCAAGATCGTCCTGCCGCCGCTGACCAACGAGGTCATCCTGCTCACCAAGGACTCCTCGCTGATCTACGTCCTGGGCCTCACCGCCTCGCAGTACGAGCTCACCAAGTTCGGCCGTGACGGCATCTCCAGCCTGGGTGCCGGCCTCACCCCGCTGCTGGTGGCGGGTGCCTTCTACCTGGTGATCACCATCCCGCTGAGCCTCCTGGCCCGGAAGTTCGAAAGCCGCTCCGCGCGGACCAAGCGATAGGCAGGCAAGACCATGAACGACGTCGCAAACAACTCCCGTGGCGGCACTGCCACCGTGCACGCCGCCGGGGTGTCCATCAAGGATCTGCGCAAGTCCTACGGCTCCAACGAGGTGCTGAAGGGCATCAGCCTGGACGTGGCTCCGGGCGCTGTGGTGTGCCTGATCGGTCCGTCCGGTTCCGGCAAGTCCACCCTGCTGCGCTGCGTGAACCTGCTGGAGCAGCCCAACGAAGGCAGCATCCATGTGGGCGGCTTTGAAGCCACCGACCCCGACGTGGACATCGACAAGATGCGCCGCAAGGTGGGCATGGTGTTCCAGCAGTTCAACCTCTTCCCGCACCTGGATGCCAAGCGCAACTGCTCCATCGCCCAGGTCAAGGTCCTGAAGCGGTCGCAGGCCGAGGCGGACAAGGTGTCCATGCACAACCTTGAGCGCGTGGGGCTGGGACACCTGGCGGACCGGTTCCCGGACCAGCTTTCCGGCGGCCAGCAGCAGCGCGTGGCCATTGCGCGGGCGCTCAGCATGGACCCGGAGCTGATGCTTTTTGACGAGCCCACCTCCGCCCTGGATCCCGAAACCGTGGGTGATGTCCTCTCCGTGATGCGCAACCTCGCCAAGGAGGGCATGACCATGCTGGTGGTGACCCACGAGATGGGCTTCGCCCGCGAAGTGGCGGACCGGGTGGTGTTTATGGACGGCGGCGTTGTGGTGGAGGAAGGCGTGGCCGAGCAGGTCATTTCCGCCCCCACGCAGCCGCGCACCAAGGAATTCCTGCGCCGCGTGCTGGATCCTACCCACATCGAGATCGAGGAATAAGCGCGGCCCGACCCGCTCATCAAAATCGACACGCACATTCCCTGGCGCTTGGATATACCCATAGCGCCAGGGAATGTGTGCGTCACGGGGCTCAAGCGCCGCCGTCCAGGCACGCACGACGGCGGCACGCACCTTTGCTGCGGACCTTTACTTCCGCTGGTGCCGGGCACAGAATGGGTCCCACCAACAGCCCTGGCTCAGCAGCGCGCTGCCCACGGGAGGCCGGACCATCCGGCCGTTCTGCACAGGAGCGTGACATGGTAGACCCGACTTCGCCAACCCCGTCCGTGATATCCAACCGGGCCGCGCGGTTGGCCTCGATACCCTCGTTCCTGCGGGTTGACGAGTACATACGGGGGTTCGGCGCCCGCGGGGACGGGCAGACGTCCGGCTGCGATTTCACTTTCGGCAACCCGCACCAGATGCCGCCGGACCGCTACGTTAACACCTTGCGGGACGCGCTGGTCCCGCAAAACGACCAGTGGTTTGCCTACCAGGCCAACGGCAGCGCCGCCCGGGAGGCAGCCGCGGAATCCCTCCAGCGGCTGCTGGACGTGCCGTTCCGTCCGGAGGATGTCTACCTGACCACCGGTGGCTTCGCCGCCATCGCCCTGGCGCTGAAGACCGTGGCGGATCCGGGCGATGAGGTCGTTTACAGCCTGCCGCCATGGTTCCTTTACGAGCCGCTGATCCTTGAGGCCGGTCTGGTACCGGTCAAGGTCACCGTGGACACCACCACGTTCGACCTGGACCTCGGCGCGATCGAAGCCGCCATCACCGGGCGCACCAGGGTGGTGATCGTCAACTCGCCGAATAACCCCACCGGCCGTATCTATCCCCCCGAGCTGCTGACCCAGCTTGCGGACCTGCTTGAGGCGGCCTCGGCAAGAATCGGCCGGCGGATCTACCTGATCTCGGACGAGGCCTACAACCGGATCGTGTTCGATGGCGCGCGCTTCCATAGTCCTGTGGAGTTCTACCCGCATACGCTGTTGGCCTACTCGTACGGCAAAACCCACCTCTCGCCAGGCCAGCGCGTGGGCTACCTGGCACTGCCGCCCGCCATGCCGCACCGGGACGAGATGCGCCCGGCCATATCCGGGCTGCAGGTGGCAATGGGCTGGGTATACCCGAATGCCCTGCTGCAGCACGCGCTTCCCGAACTGGAGAAGTTCACCATCGACGTCGGACAACTGCAGCGGCGCCGGGACCGCCTGGTCGAGGCGCTCGGCGGCATGGGGTACCGCCTTCAGCCGCCGGAAGGCAGTTTCTACCTCTACGTCACGTCCCCCATCCCTGACGACCAGGCGTTCACCGGATCACTGGCCAAGCGGGACGTCTTCGTGCTCCCCGGCGTACTGTTCGAAACTCCGGGCTTCTTCCGGATCTCCCTGACAGCCAACGACGACATGGTCGAGCGCAGCCTGCCGGCTTTCAAAGAAGCGCTGGAGGAGCACCGCCGGTGATGGGATACGAGTAAACGTGCTGCAACGCACGCCTAACGCGCCAGGACTCCCCCGACGGCCGCGGCCACGGCTTCCTTGATCCGCGCGTGGAGCTGCCGGAGCGAACGGCGGTCCGTCCGCACTTCCACGATGCTGCGGCCCTCCACCGGCAGGGCAAGCGCCTCGGCTAGTGCCGCCGTCGTACTCACCGCGCTGTGGCCGACGCCGTATGCTGCGGCAAGTGCCGCGATGTCCACCGAGTGCGGGGTGGCGAAGAGGCGTTCGACGGCGTCGCCGTACGTTCCAGCCTCACGCACCGCGCCGTGTTCCAGGAGGTCGAAGATCGCCCCGCCGGAGTCGTTGAGGACCACGATCCGCAGCTGCGGTTGCTCCTCCCCTGGCCCGATCAGCAGGCCCCCGGCATCATGCAGGAACGTGACATCGCCCAGGAGCACTGTGGTTTCCTGCCGGCCGCCGAGGGCGATGCCGGTGGCAGTGGAGATGGTGCCGTCGATTCCGGCGAGGCCCCGGTTGGCGTAGACGGTGGCTGCGGGTTCGGGGGCGGGCAGCCCGGCCAGGTCCACGTCCCGGATGCCGTTCGAGGAGCCGAGCAGCAGCTGGCCGCGGGAATGCTTCCAGACGAGCGAGCCCACGGACGGGCCGGTGGCAGGTGCGTTCTGGGCAAGGACAAGGTCCAGTGCGTGCTGGGCGGCCGAACCCGCGAGCAGCCAGGTGTCCAGCCAGTCGGACGGGCCGCGGCCGGCGAAATCTGCGAGGTCGGCAAGGCTTTCCAGGGGCAGCTCCGTGCGCCGGCCCGGCTCGTACCAGGCGACGGGCACCGGCTGGTACAAGGCGGACGGGACATCCGCGCGGGCCAGGAGGGCAGCGACCGGCCGGGACAGGGTGGGGCGGCCAAACAGCACCACCCGTTCGATGGGCTGCGCGGCGCCGGACCCGAAGTGCTCCAGCAGCAGCCGGTAAGGCCCTACAGCGTTTGGGCCGAAACGCGCGTTCGACGACGGCTCCGCCAGCAGCGGCAGGCTGTGGGCGCGGGCAAAGGCCTCGGCGACCGGACCGGCGTCGTGCCCGGCCAGAACCACGGTACGGCGCTCTACCAGGTCCGTCGACGCAGGCGGGAGGTTCATGATGAGCGGCTCGGTGCCGATGCGGTAGCGCTGCCGCTCGGCCGGCACGGGCAGCTGGTCGGATGCTTCCGGAACCAGCGGATCGCGGAAGGCAAGGTTGAGCTGCACCGGGCCCGGGGCGAGATCGGCAAAGGCCCCGGTGGCGGCGGAAAGACCCGTCTGGACGGCCCGTTCCGGGTTGGAGCCCGCCGGGATATCGACGGCGAACCGTACCTGTTCGCCGAAAAGATCAGGCTGGACAGTGGTCTGGTTGGCGCCGGTGCCGCGGAGTTCATCGGGCCGGTCCGCGGAGAGAACGATTAGCGGAACCGCGGCGTGGTTGGCCTCCATCACCGCCGGCATCAGGTTTCCGACGGCGGTCCCGGACGTGGTGAGTACGGCCGCGGGTGAGCCCGTGGACAGCGCCAGCCCCAGCGCGGTGAAGCCGGCGGACCGCTCGTCAATCCGGACCAGCAGCTCCACGCGGCCCTGCGCCGACGCCTCAGCAAGGGCATATGCCATCGGCGCAGACCGGGAACCCGGCGAAACCACCACATGCTGCACCCCGCCGTCGAGCAGTGCCTCGACGGCGATCCGCGCCGCCGCCAGCGCACTCAAGGAAGGGGCACCGTCGGGGGTGTCAGTGCCGGACGAGGCAGTTCCGGACGCGACTGCGTCGGGGGTGTGGGCTGCGTCGGAGGTGTGGGCTGCATCGGGGGAAGGTTCGTTCAGCGAAGTCACCAAACCAGTCTGCCACCCCCGACGCCCCACCACTTCCCGCACCAACCTCCCGACGCTCTCTCACTTAATGCGCCTTAACCCGGAACGCTCTATCACTTAATGCGCCTTAACCCGGAACGCTCTATCACTCTCCTGAAGAGAGTGATAGAGCGTCCTGGATTTTCCCGCGTTAAGTGAGAGAGCGTTGGACTTCTGCGGGTGCAAACACCGGCGGGAGTTAGCCTCGGAACACTTGGATCACCGAAGGGCGCGGGGCGCGCGCTTGGCCGGGTGCCGGCGTCGTGCCTGCCGGGACGTAATCCGGGAAGAAGGACACCTGCGCATCGAACGAGCCGTCCTCGCCCGGGTGCTGCACGGCGACGAACACACTGCGCTCGTCGTCGTGGATGATGGGGCCGCAGGTCTCCGCGTCGCGCGGGACGGCGAGGAACTGCTCCACCCTGCCGCGCTCGGGGCCATCCAGGGTGACCTTGAACAGGCCGTCCGCCTTGCCTATGCCGGAGGGCGCGCCGTCGGTGGAGATCCAGAGGTTGCCCACGGAGTCGAACGCGAGGTTGTCCGGGCAGGAGATGGGCGAGACCTTATCCGTCGGGAAGCCCGAGAAGTAGGTGACGTCGCCCTGGGCAGGATCGCCGCAGACCATGAGCAGGTTCCAGGTGAACGTGGTGGAGGTCTGGTCGCCGTTCTCGGTGATTTCCACGATATGGCCGTCGCGGTTCTGGTTGCGGGGGTTGACCTCGGTGGCCTTTTCGTTGGAGCCGGTGCCGCGGCTAGAGTTGTTGGTGCAGGCCACATAGACCTTGCCGGTGTGGAGGCTGGGCTGCACGTCCTCGCAGCGGTCCATCTTGGTGGGACCAACCTTGTCCGCGGCCAGGCGGGTGTACACCAGGACCTCCTGCACGGACATGCCGGGAACGGCGGAAGCCCCGTCCACCACCAGCGGCAGCCACTCACCGATGCCGTCGAAGGCACCGTCCGAGGGTACAGCGCCGGTGCCGGTGATCTCAGCCGCCGGGGAGTTGCCAGTGAACTTCGCGACGTAGAGGCTGCCGGCGGACAGCAGCGTCATGTTGTGCGCCCGGTCACCTTCAACGTATTTGTCCTTCGAGACGAACTTGTAGAGGTAGTCGAAGCGCTCGTCGTCGCCGGAGTAGGCCACCACGTGTCCCGACTTGGCGATGATGACGTTGGCGCCCTCGTGCTTGAAGCGGCCCAGCATGGAGTGCTTCTTCGGGGTGGAGTTGGGGTCGAACGGGTCGACTTCCACGATCCAGCCGAAGCGGTTGGCCTCGTTCTCGTAGCCGGCATTGCGGGTGTCCCAGCGGTCCTCGTCCAGTTCCCACTGGCGGGCGGTGGGCTTGGACGTGATGCCGTAGCGCTTGTCGCCGGCAGACGTGCCGTTGCCAACGAAGTAGCCCTGGAAGTTTTCCTCGCCGGACAGGATGGTGCCCCACGGGGTGGTGCCGCCGGCGCAGTTGCCCAGCGTTCCCTTGATGAAGCGGCCGGCCGGGTCTTCAACGGTCTTGGTGAGTGAAGATCCGGCGGCAGGACCGGTCAGTTCGTAGACCGTGTTGTTCAGGAAGCGGCGGTTCAGCGGCGCGCCCTTGACGTAGGTCCACGGCTGGTTCTTGTTCTTGCGCTCCAGTTCCACCACTGACAGGCCATGTGCGGCTGCCCCGACAGCCCGTACTTGGTCCGCAGGCATGGTGGCCGGGAACATGATGTTCTCGTTGGTGTATTCGTGATTGGCGAACAGCACGGCGCGGCGGCCCTTGCTGCCCGGGATCTCCAGGATGTCGGTGTAGTCGTTGTTGTAACCGAACTGCTTTTCCTGGGCAGCGGCGGTCTGGTTGTTCAGGTCGAACTCCGGCGCGCCGTTGAAGATGGGGTCACCCCAGCGGATGACCGGCTGCCAGGTAAAGCCCTCCGGCACGGTGACGGCGTCCACCATTGCGTCAATCGACGGGATGGCCGTGAACTGGAGCTTGGACTTGCCGAAGCCTTCCTTAGCTGCCTTGGACAGGCCGGCGGCGCTGGCAGGTTCTGCGGAGGTAACAGCTGAACCGAGGACGACGGCGAGCGCGCCGGCGGCGCCGAAGCCCAGGGCGGCGCGCCGGGACAAGGTGGCAGAGGCGATGTCGCGGAAGTAGCTGTTGGAGCTGGTGTTGCAGACGTCGCCGGCGCAGGCGTTGTCGCACTTCAGCGCGCAGGTAACGGCGCTGCGCTTGCCCTTGGTATGGCCGAGCATCGGCAGCAGCGGAAATTTGCGGGCAGTCGTTTCAGACATGGGGGCCTTCCAAGGTGTTTCTATGAGGTCCCGCCCACCCTGTCAGCCGATTTCTACGTCAAGTGATCAGTAGGGTGAAGTTCCGGTTAACCCCTTATGACCTGCAGGAATGTGATGACGCGTCCGCAGCAAAGCCGCGTTAAGTGAGAGAGCGTCGGCGGAAAAGCCGCGTTAAGTGGGAGAGCGTCGGGGGAAAACCCCGCATTAAGTGAGAGAGCGTCGGTGGGGGGCGAGGTGGGCGTGGACGCGGCGGAGCCGGGCCAGCCACCAGTCGCGGCGCTCAGGGGAAGCTGCATACCGCTTGAGCAGCCCGGTGTCGGCGGAGACATCGCGGAGTGTGATGGCGCCGTCGTCGGCCACTAAGGGATCCGTGGTGACGTCCGATTCGAACAGGGACACCGTCCCCAGCCCGCACGCGTACGGCAGTTCGGGCAGCGCGGCCGCGAGCGCAAGGCCCGCCCGGATCCCCACCGACGTGTCCAGCGCCGAACTGACGACGGCGGGCAGCCCGGCCTGCGCCACGATGTCCAGCGCGCGCCGCACTCCCCCGAGCGGCGCCACCTTGACCACGATCAGGTCCGCCGCGCCGGCCCGCGCCACCTTCAGCGGATCTGACTCCTTGCGGACGCTTTCATCGGCGGCGACCAGTACTGCAATGCCTGCAGACTGTAAAGCGCGGCGCACCTCTGCCAGGCCCTCGATGGTGGGGACCGGCTGCTCGGCGTATTCGAGTCCGACGTCCGCCAGCCGGGTGAGTGCCTCAATGGCAGCGGGCACGTCCCAGCCTCCGTTTGCGTCCACGCGGATGGCGGCATCCGGAAGGGCGGAGCGGACGGCGGCGAGGCGGGCAGCGTCGTCGTCGAGGGCCTGGCCCTGCTCGGCAACCTTCACCTTGACTGCGTCCACCCGGCCAAAGCGGGCAAGAACCTCCGGCACACGGTCGGCAGCGACCGCGGGGACAGTTGCGTTAACGGGGATCAGCGTCCGCAGCGGACTTGGAAATCCCTCCCACCCTGCCTCGATGGCGGAGGCCAGCCAACGGGACGCCTCGGCGTCGCCATACTCAGGGAAGGGGCAGAACTCGCCCCAGCCCGCCGGTCCGCGCAGCAGCAGGGACTCGCGCTCCATGATGCCGCGGAACTTCACGCGCATGGGCAGGCTCACCACGTGCGCGCCGGCCAGCAGTTCGTCAAGGGCGGGGGGCGTGGGCATGGGTCCACTGTACAAGCGGCGGCCGGACCCCTTCCAACACATACACATATGGATATATGATGAGGGCATGGCACGGGCAGCAACAACGGCAGATGCATTCAACGCGGTGGCCGAGCCCCGCCGTCGGGAAATCCTGGACGTCCTCAGCGGGGGCGAGCGGCCGGTCAACGAACTGGTGGACCTGCTGGGCCTGGCGCAACCGCACGTGTCACGCCACCTGCGGGTCCTGCGCGAGGTGGGCGCCGTAATGTCCCGTGACGAGGGCCGGCAGCGCGTCTACCGGTTGAACCCACAGGCGCTCAAGCCCATCCACGACTGGATTTCCAGCTACCAGCACCTCTGGGAGGAACGCTTCGAACTGCTGGAGGATGTCCTAACGGACTTCAAGGACGAAGACACACAAAGCTGAAGACACACAAAGCTAAGGAGCAAGGCAATGGCACACACCAGCACCCTGGACGTCAGCTTCCCCAGCGACCAGGAAATCCTCATCACCCGCACCGTCAACGCGCCGCCCCATCTGGTCTACAAAGCCTGGACCACGCCGGACCTCGTCAGGAGATGGTGGCCAGGAAGGCGCGGCGAAATGACCGTGGCGGACATGGACTTCCGGGTGGGCGGGACCTGGCGGTACGTGATGGTGGCGCACGGGGAATTCGAGGTTGCCTTCCACGGGACATACCGGGAGATCGTGCCGAACAAGCGGATCGTCCACACCGAAATCATGGAGATGCCGGACACCCCGCCCAACAGCGAGGAGGGCGCCGTGGTCAACACCGTCACCTTTGAACCGGCCGACGGCGGCGCCACCCTGGTGAGCATCCGCACCAATGCGGGCAGCAAGGAAGTGCGCGACATGATTGCCCGGTCCGGCATGGAAGGCGGCGTTCGCGAGCAGTTCGAGATCATCGAGGAACTCGCAGCTTCACTCTCCTGAGCCTGCACCGGTCACGCTGCGCGGCGGGCTCCCAGCTTTCTGTGACACCCTTAAGCGGTGACACTTTCGCGGCATACATCCACCAGGACACCCAGCAGGCCCGCTCCGGGCTCAGGCTTCCTGTTTGTGCTTGCCACGCTGGCCTGCATTGCCGGCTTGATTGCCACGTACCACTACTTCGTCCAGACCACCACCGGCCAGTTCATCGACGAGTCCGCACTCGTGGAGGCCGTGCAGATCCACGGGCCGGCGGGGAAGGCGAGCACCAAGTTCCTGGACCTGCTGCCCACCATCTCACTGGTGATGGCCGCCGTTGTGGTCCTGTTTGTCACGGTGATCCGCAAACACTGGACCGAAGCCGGCATCGCGGTGGCAGCGTGCGTGGGCGCGAATATTGCCACGCAGGTGCTCAAGGATCTGCTGCCGTCGCGGCCGGACAAGGGCGTGGTGACACTGGAGCTGAACTCGCTGCCGTCGGGGCACACCACCCTGGCGGCTTCGGCTGCGGCTGCGGTGTTCCTGATGGCATCGCCGCGCTGGCGTCCCATGGCCGGCTTCGTGGGCGGCACCTTCGCCATCGCTTCCGGGGTGTCCACGCTGATCAACCAGTGGCACCGGCCGGCGGATGTGGTGGCGGCGTTCCTGCTGGTGGGCGCGTTTATGATTCCCGCGGGCTGGCTGATCATCCGGCGCGGGACGTGGATCGTATGGGAAGGCTTCGGCGCGCACCTGGGCTCGGCCAGGATCTGGCTGACGCTGCCGGTGCTGATCGGCCTGGCGTCGGCGGCCGTGGCAATGTATTCGCTGGTCCGGATCGCGCCGGGCCCTTGGCAGGAAGCCAGCACCACCAACTACTTCTGGGCCGGGATCTCGCTGATCGTCATTGCCGGGTACCTGGCCACCGTCGCCACCACGGCCCTCTTCGCCTTCACGGCCCGGCGGCGGGACCCGGGACGGCGCTGACAGGTCTTCCCGGGAGAGGGCAAGGTCAGTCCGGGGAATTAAGCCGGGCAATCAAGACGGCCTCGGCGAGTATGGCGTTTTCGAAGTCGCCCAGGTGGATCGACTCGTTCGCCCCGTGCGCGCGGGAATCCGGATCCTCGGCACCAGTGATGAGGACCTCGGCCCGCGGGTACAGCCTGGTCAGGATGTTGACCGCGGGAATAGAGCCGCCCACCCCCATGCAGACCGCGGCCACTCCCCACGTCTCCTCCATCGCCGCAAGCATGGCCGTCGCAGCAGGCGAGGACGCGTCGCCGGCGAAGCCCTCGGTCCGGCCCGCGGGCGTAAAGGTCACGTCCGCACCGAAGGGAGTGTGTTTCTCCACATGCCGGCGGACCGCTTCCATGGCAGCTGCCGTATCCGTCGACGGCGCCAGGCTGAGGCTGAACTTGGCCCGTGCCACCGGCTGCAGCGTGTCCGAGGACAGTGCCACCGAAGGGACGTCCATCCCGATCACCGCCAGCGCCGGCTTGGTCCACAGCCGCGACGTCAAGGATCCCGAGCCAACCAGCGGCACCCCGGGCCTCACGCCGGAATCGGCCCGGAACTCCTCTTCAGACAGCGACGGCCCGGGCGTTTCAGAGGAAAGCAGCCCCGCCACGGCAACGCTCCCGTCGTCGTGATGCAGCGTGGCAATCAGCCGTGAGAGCACAGTCACCGCATCCAGCAGCGGTCCGCCGTACGTGCCCGAGTGGAGCGCGTGGTCCAGCACCCGCACCTCGATGGTGCCCAGGACCAGCCCGCGCAGGCTGGTGGTCAGCGCCGGGACCCCCACCTTCCAGTTTCCGGAGTCGGCCACCACCAGCACATCGGCGTGCAGCAGGTCTCCGTGCTGTTGAAGCAGAAGGGGAAGCGACGGTGAACCGGCTTCTTCCTCACCATCAATGAACACCGTCACGCCGAGGTCAAGATCGTCCCCGAGGACCTGCAGCACGTTCCGGAGGGCGGCCAGGTGCAGCATTACCCCCGCCTTGTTGTCCGCCACTCCCCTGCCCCACAGCCGGCCGTCCCGCTCCACCGCCTCAAACGGCGGGCTCTCCCACAAGGCGATGTCCCCGGCCGGCTGGACGTCGTAGTGCGCGTACAGCAGGATGGTCGGCCTGCCGTTGCGGGCGGGCCTGCGCCCCACCACCGCGGGCGCCCCCGGCGCACCGTCCGGCCGGGGAGCCTGCAGGATGTCGACGTCGGCAATCCCGGCCTGGTGCATCAGTCCCGCCACGTGCCGCGCGGCCTTGTCCAGTTCGGCGGGGTCGAAGGAGTCCCAGGCCATCGCGGGAATCCGCACCAGCTCCGACAAGTGGCAGACGGCGGCAGGAAAGTCCGCGCGCACCGCTTGCCGGAGCGGGGCCAACAGGGAGGTGGAGGCAGGAAGCCGGGCCAAGGCTTAGCCCACCCCGTGCTGCTGGAGCCACATTTCCAGCAGCGCCAGCTGCCAGAGCACGTTGCTGTTCACGGGGGTCCGCTGCATGTTGGGGTTGGCCAGGAGCCCGTCGAGGTACGCGGGCTGGAAGAGACCGCGCTGCTTGGCCTCCGGCGCATGCAGGGCTTCGCGCACCAGGCTGATGAAGGGTTCTTCCAGGTGCCGGAGTGCCGGAACGGGGAAGTAGCCCTTGGGCCGGTCCACCACCGCGGCCGGAAGCAGCTGCCGGCCAAGGTCCTTCAGGATCCCCTTCCCGCCCTGCGACGCCTTCAGCTCCGGCGGGCAGGCGGCGGCGAGTTCCACCAGTTCATGGTCCAGGAACGGGACACGGGCCTCGATGCCCCAGGCCATGCTCATGTTGTCCAGACGCTTAACGGGGTCGTCCACCATGAGCAGGTGCGTGTCCAGCCGGAGCACCGCATCCAGGGCAGTCTCCGCTCCTGGAGCCTGCAGGTTGGCGGCCAGAACCTCATTGCTCACATCCGGGCCGCAGTACCACTCGGGTTCCAGGATGTTCAGGAGCTCCTCATGGCTGTGGTCCACAAAACCCGCCGAGAAAGCCGGCAGAGCCCGGGCACGGCCCACGGACGCAAGCGGCTGGTGGTACGCATACCCGCCGAATACCTCGTCGGCGCCCTGGCCGCACTGCACCACCTTCACGTGTTCCGTCACCGTCCGGCACAGCAGGTGGAAGGCCGTCACGTCGTGGCTGGCCATCGGTTCGGACATCGCCCCCACTGCCCCGGCAATGGAGGGTGCGAATTCGGAGGTGCTGACGTGCAGCTGCTCATGCCGCGTGCCGAATTCCCGCGCCACGAGGTCGGAGTAGGCGAACTCGTTCCCGGAATCCCCGCCGGCGCCGTCGAACCCGATACTGAACGTCGAGAGCCCGTGCTGGCCCTCCTCCGCGAGCAGCGCAACCAGCAGGCTTGAATCCAGTCCCCCGGAGAGAAGGACACCCACCGGCACATCGGCCACCATCCGCCGCCGTACTGCTGTTTTGAGTGACTCGCGGACCGCGTCCTGCCAGTCCGCGGCGGACCAGCCCGCGTGCTCCGCCTTCCGCGTGTAGGAAGGCTTCCAGTACTCGCGGTCGCGCCAGGTCCCGT
Source organism: Pseudarthrobacter siccitolerans (assembly GCF_001046895.1). Classification (GTDB taxonomy): domain Bacteria; phylum Actinomycetota; class Actinomycetes; order Actinomycetales; family Micrococcaceae; genus Arthrobacter; species Arthrobacter siccitolerans. Next base: position 119,117 of record NZ_CAQI01000032.1, on the reverse strand, counting down.
CCGGGCGGATGGTCCGGATGGTGGCCGCCGGCAGCTTCTGGACGCCGGCCAGGATGGTCCGGGGCGCCGGTACGATCGAGTGCCAACTCAGGTAATGGTGCAGTGCCACCTCGTCGATGGAGGTGTCGATCCCGCCGGAGGCCACCAGCGCCGGAAGGCTGGACGCGAAGCGAAGCCTGCCGTGCAGGTGCGAGACGTACACCGGTTTGATGCCCAGCCGGTCCCGGACCAGGAGGACTTCGTGCCGCCGCGGATCGTACAGCGCGATGGCGAACATTCCCACCAGGTGGTGGACGAAGTCGTCGCCCCATTTCCGGTAGGCCTTCAGGATCACTTCCGTGTCGCTGGTGGACCGGAAGGTGAACTCGGGTTCGAGTTCCCGGCGTAGTTCCTTGTAGTTGTAGATGCAGCCGTTGAACGTGATGGTCAGGCCTCCGTCGTCCACCATGGGCTGGGCACCGGCCTCCGAGAGGTCGATGATGCTGAGCCGCTGATGCCCCAGTGCAACCCAGCCCGCCTCCCATGTTCCCCGTCCGTCCGGTCCCCTCGACGTCATTGCCCCCATGATGTCCAGGACGGCCTCCGTGGAGGCCTGTCTTCCGTTGAAGGCGATTTCGCCGGCTATACCGCACATGCTGCTGTCCTCGTTCCTTGCGATTTACTGCGATCGGTGTGGTTCTTCGCGGACCACCCTGATGGTTTTCAGTGTTGGATCGGCGGGATCGGGCAGGACCATGCCTGCCTCCACGCCGCTCCTGAGATAGTCGATGGCGGCCTGGTTGATCCGTTCGCCCGGCAGCAGGAGCGGGATGCCGGGCGGGTAGGGCGTGGCCATTTCCGCGGCGATGCGGCCGGGTGCTTCCTCGCACGGGATGACTTCCACCGGCCCGAAGAACGCGTCCCGGGGCAGCATCGCCGTCTCCAGGTAGAGGTCCTCCTCATCGGGGATGACGACGGCGGGCGGCCGGGGCAGGTCCGGGGCGGCTTCAGTGAGTGCACGGAGCCCGGCCAGAAGACGCTCCGCCGTCCCGTCGTCGTCGGAGATCGAGATGACGGCCTCTGTGCGGCGGTGGTCTGTTGTGCCCATGTCGATGCGGCAGTTTTCACGGAGCCAGTCCGTTGCCTGGAACCCGCTGATGCCCAGCCTGGAAACGTCGATCATGATGTGGAGGATGTCCAGATCATGCGAGGCCTCGGCATGGACCAGTTCGTCTTCGAGGACATGCAGCCCGGGGAGCGCCTCAATGTCCCGCCGGAGTCCTTTGGCCAGCTCCAGGGCCTTGTCGATCAGGGCCTTGCCGTCCTGCACCATCTGCCGGCGCCAGCCGTCCATCGCCGCGTACAGCAGGACGTTTGCGCTGGTGGTGGACAAAACGTCGGCGCACTGGTTCAGGCGGACCGGGTCCACCAGGTTGCCCTGGAGGTGGAACATGGAGCCCTGCTCGAAGCCCAGCCCCATCTTGTGGACGCTGACCACGCAGATGTCCGCGCCCGCGGACATGGCCCAGGTGGGGGTGTCCGGGTGGAAGGGCAGCTGCGCCCCCCAGGCCTCATCGACGATCAGCGGTTTGCCCCGCTTGTGGCAGATCTCCACGATGGCCTCCAGGTCCGCGCAGGTGCCGTAGGGGGTGGGGCTGACAATCAGCGCAGCGGAAGCGTCCGGGTACCGCTGCCACATCTCCTCCACCGCCTCGGGTGACGGCGGATGGGCCAGTTTCAGCTCGTTGTCCCACCGCGGCTTGATCCAGCGCGGCTGGAGCCCGGAGAGCACCAGCCCCGAGACCACTGACTTGTGCGCGTCCCGGCCGATCAGGAGTTCACCTTCGCCGCGGGTGACCGCGAGGATGGCTGCCTTGACGGACAGTGAACTGCCGCAGGTGGTGAAGAAGGCTTTGTCCGCGCCCACGGCCTCGGCCATCAGCTGCTCGGCTTTGGACAGGTAGCCGTTGGAGGACTTCCGGTCGTCCAGGCCAGAGGAGGCAACGACGTCGGACTTGAAGCTTTGCCCGCCCAGCACCTCCAGGACGCGTGGGTCGACGCCGCGGCCCTGGCGGTGCGCCGGGGGTGTGAAACCGTACCTGTCCAGTTTCTGGTGTTCGGCCAGTGCATCAAGCACCGGTGTTTCGTTCTGGTCCATGTGTCCTCCTGGATCGTTATCTAGGAACTCTGGTCGGTGGCCAGCAGCGGCAAACCCCTCAGCGTGTGGAGCGGTGTGGTTGGCAGACTGCTGATCCGGATGGCGTCGGCAATGACACCACACAGACTGCCCGTCTCGGCGAAGGCGGCCCGCTGGCGGGCAGCGCCGGTGCCCCTGGTCAACACCTGGAACAGCAAGGACTCCACAACGTCGAATTCGCCCTGGCTCTTCAGCGCGGCCTGGACGTGGTCCAGCAGCGCCATGGCCACCTCGAAGGCGGGCCGGGGGCTGCCGGTGAGCGGGTCCAGCAAGTCGCCGTCGAGCCCGAAGCGGCCCGCCTGCCAGGAGGCAAGCCGCAATTGTGTGGCAGAGACAGGGGCGGGAGGCACGCCATCACGCCATTGCCTGGCCGCCGTTTCCACCAGGCCCCGCACCAGGCCGGCCAGGAGGACGGCGTCGTCGGCAAACAGGCATACATCCCCCACCCGCACTTCAACGGTGGGATGGCGGTGGCTGAGCCGGGCGTCAAAGTAGATTTGTCCCCTGTCCAGCAGGACTCCGGAAGCGAGGATCTCGTTGACCTGGCGGTGGTAGGCCGCGGCCGATCCGAAGATCTCGCAGGGCCCTGCGGTGGGCCACCGGTTCCATGCCTGGGAGCGGTAGCTTGCGTATCCGGAGTCCGTGGCATTCCAGTAAGGCGAATTTGCTGTGATGGCCATCAGGACCGGCAGCCAGATCCGGATCCGGTCCAGGACGGCAACGCCTTCCTCGTCCGACTCAACCTCTACATGCACGTGGCAGCCGCAGGTCAGCTGCTCCACAGCAGTGAGGCCAAACCGCTCGATCATCCGCTCGTACCGGACGCCGGGGCTGGTGGTGGATTTCACGGGAAGGGGTGAGGTGGCAAGGGCTACGGACCGTGCCCCTACTGCACGGGCCGTTGCGTCTGCGCTGGCCCGGCGCAGTGTAATGTCCTGCGCCAGCTCGTCCAGGCTGATCCTCGGCAGGGTGCAGGTCTCGATTTGTTCCTGCTTCATCTCGCGGCTCAGCCCGTCGTCATCATTGAGGCGTTCCAGGAGGTCGCCGAGCGGCACAGCATGCCCGTCCGCGTTATCCACGATGAGGAACTCTTCCTCAACACCTACCCGGCGCATCACAGCTGCCCCTTCGAACCGGCCACTCCCCCGATGGGAAAGAGTCCGCGGACAAAAAGAACATCGTTACGGATACCAGCCATTTCTGCTCCCTGGTTCAAAACCCATGAAGCGTTTGGCTTAACCTCAGTGTCTAAAACATACTAAGCATGCTTATTTATGCTCCGCAAGCTGCAATGCAAAGAACCGCCCCGAAAGCCACGCGGGTGGATGCGCGGTTTCGGGGCGGTTCTATTGCTCCTTTGAGGGGAAGTTTGCGCGTCAGCCGAGCGGCGGCCCGGCCAGGCTGGCATTGATTTCTGCGGAGACGGCCGACGGCGGTGTGGCCGGGACCAGGCGGGACAGGAACTTCGCGGCGGCGGCTTCGACAAAACCGCGGAACAGGCCGAAGTCCTCGGGCAGCTCCTCCGGGTGCCACTGGATGCCCATGGCGAAAGTAGCCGCGGGATATTCGATGGCCTCCACCACCTGGTCCTCGCTCCAGGCAGCGGCGATGAGGCCCTCGCCGAGCTTGTCCACGGCCTGGTGGTGGGACACGGGGACGGGGCCGGGGTTGGCGCCGATCAGCTGTTCCAGGCGGGACCCGGCCTTGACCTCCACGGGAATGCGGTTGAAGGTGTAGCCGCCGGGCTGGTACTGGCTGTTGCCGATCACGTCCGGCAGGTGCTGGTGGAGGCTGCCGCCGAGCGTTACGTTCAGCAGCTGCTCGCCGCGGCAGATGCACAGCAGCGGTACGTCCTGGTGGATGGCTTCCTGGATAAGGGCCTGCTCCCAGGCGTCGCGTTCGAGGCGCGGTGTATCGGTCGCGGGGTGTGCTTCCTGGCCGTAGAGGGCAGGGTTGACGTCCCAGCCGCCGGGAACAACCAGGCCGTCGAGCCTGCTGACCAGCAGTTCAACCATGCCTGCCATCACCGGCTGCGGCGGCAGGAGGATGGGCATACCGCCGGCGGCGATGATGGGTTTCAGGTACGTCTCCGGCAGGAAAGCCGCACTGACCGTGCCGCAACCATCGGTGCCGGCCTGCTCGAGGTAGGTGGTGAGTCCGATGACAGGTTTCATCGCGGCGTCGGTGGTGTGCACTGTGGTCCCTCCAGGAAGATCTAGCTCCCTACAATTTTATGGCGGCGGAGGGCCCGGAATGTTTCGTCGCCGTCAATTCCTCGTGTCAAGACGATCACACTTTTTGGGTTCATTCCGTATCCGCCGGGACCACCTTGAAGCGGCGGTTCCGGAGGGACGGGACGCGGGTCCGGACGGCCGCGATCCTCTCGGGTTCAAGCTGGGCAAAAACGACGCCGGGCGCCTCTCCGGCGTTGGCGATCACCACCCCGAAGGGGTCCACCACCATGGAGTAGGCCGTGGCCAGCGGTCCGCACTGGTTGGCCGTGACAACGTACGAGGTGTTCTCGATGGCCCGCGCCCGCACCAGGGTGATGAAGTGGTCCTCCTTGCCCGGACCCACGATCCACATGGCGGGCAGGAGCAGGACGTTTGCTCCGGCGTCCACCAGGTGGCGTGCGCTCTCGGGGAACCTCGCGTCGTAGCAGGTAAGCATGCCCAGGCGCAGCTGGCCGTAGGAGAGCAGGTCCGGCTCCCCGATGATGCCCTGACTGGTGCCGTCGCTTTCGCGGTAGCCGAAGGCGTCATAGAGGTGGACTTTGCGGTACGTGCCCTGGATGTCGCCGTCGCCGTCGAGGGCCACCAGGGTGTTGAACGGAAGGCCGCCGGGATTGGCCTCGGTGGTTCCCACAACCACCGGCAGCCTAAGGGACTTTGCGAGTGTGGCGATGCCGCTGATAAAAGGGCCGTCCAGGGGCTCCGCCACGTCCGCGAGGACGATGGAGGGTTCACTGCTCGCATAGAGGCTGGACTCCGGAAGCAACAGCAGGTCCGCGTTGCCCAACGCGGCGGCCTGCATCAGCTGGGCGATCTGCTGCAGGTTCTTCCGGGGTTCCCTGCCCGCGCTGAACTGCCCTGAGGCGATCCTCATTACAGTCCTCCTGCCATCGCGAAACGGCCCCTCTTCAAAGACTGGCACACCCGGGTCTCCGGGGACAGCCCCCTTCCTGCGCTCCGGTCGGAATGGCTCTGACCTGCGCAAACGTCGATCAACTTTTGACCCAACCTTGAGTGATTACCCGTGTGTAATTTGAGGCAGCTCCAGCAAGCTATTCCTATCGGAGCCGCTAAGGCTCAAAAGGTCTCAGCGGAACACCGCACAAACTTTTAGGGGCACATCATGGGCAAGGTAGCAGGACGTAAAAAGCGCATCATCGGTACCACCGTTGCATTGGTGGCTATCGGCGGCGGCGCCGCTTTCGCTTACTGGAGCGCCACCGGCACGCATGACACCACCACCGCCGCGGGCACCGCCACCAACTTCACAGTCACCAGCACCATTGCCGGGGATCCGCTCTCCCCCAACGGCCCCGTCAAGACCGCCACCTTCACGGTGACCAACCCGGGCACCGGCGTCCAGAAGCTCAGCAACATGGCCGTCACTGTGGCCGGCACCGGCGGCGCAACCTGGACCGCCGTCAGCGGATGCTCCGCAGCGGACTTCGCTGTCGGCACACCGTCCTTCACCGCCACCGAGATCAAGGCCGGGGAGTCCGTGACCGGCACCGTAACGCTTCAGATGATCGACCGCCCGGGTGTGAACCAGGACGGGTGCAAGGGTGCGGCGGTACCCCTGCACTTCGCGGCCAGCTGAAGAGGGCCCGGATTCGCCTTCCTTCAACAGTCAATCAGCTTCATAGCCCGATGGTGATGAAGTCCGCCTAACTGCTGCAAGCTCGATTTCTTTGGAAGGTCCCCGTGCCCGCAGACGCCAGCTCCCCCGAAGCCTCCCCCCGGCTTCGGCGGGAGCTGGTTTTGTTTTCTCCGGTGGTCCGGTCAGTTGCCTTGGCCGTTATCGTCGCGGTCATCGCGGCCCTTGTGGGTGCCGTGCCGGCCGCGGCCTACTGGCGCGCCACCGGAACAGGAAGTACGACGGCGTCAGTCGCCACACTGCTTCCGCCCACGGACGTGCAGGTGCCGGCAAGCAGCAACTCCAGCGTAGCCGTCAGCTGGACTGCTTCCCTGGGTGCGATCGTTCCCACCGGCTACTACGTCACCCGCCTGACCGGCACCACGGCCATGGCAGCCTGCGGATCGGGCCCTTCGGCCCTGGTCGCCTCCACCTCCTGCACGGACACCTCGGTGCCGGAGGGGACACACCGGTACGTGGTCACCGCGGTCTACCGGTCATGGACAGCCGCCGGCACCGCGAGCGGCAACGTGACGGTGACCAGCCTGCGCGATCTCTCCTACACGTCCCAGCCTGCCGCCACCGTAACTGCCGGCTCGGCCATCACGTCGTTCCAGGTCCAGTTGCGGACCATCTTCGGGTTTGAAGTGTGGGAGCAGGGCGTGCCCATCACCGTCAGCATCGGGGCTAACCCCGGCGGCGGAACACTCTCCGGGACAGCAACTGCCTACACCAACTGGTCCGGCACAGCCACGTTTACCGGGTTGTCGATCGACAAAGCCGGCACCGGCTACACGCTCATCGCTGCCAGCCCCGGCTACGCGGGTATCGCCAGCCGCAGCTTCGCGGTCACCCCAGCGGCTGCGAACAAGCTGGTCCTCATTGCCGGCAGCACCCTGACAGGCCCCGCTTCCAGCGGCGCCCTGCTCGGCCCGGTGACAGTGCAGCGCCAGGATGCGTACGGAAACCCTGTCACGGCAGGAACCACCACCCTCATACTGGCAACCTCAACAGCCGCGGGCTTCTTCGCCGCAGCATCAAACGGAGTAAGGACCACCACGGTGGGCATCCCCGCGGGCTCGTCGTCGGCGTCGTTCTTCTACGGCGACACCAAAGCCGGCACGGCAACCATCACCACAGCAGCACCGGGCCTGGCGGCTCCCGCGGCAGTCACCGCAACCATCTCAGCGGCACCGCCACGAAAACTTCTCTTCGACGCCATCAGCACTGAAATCGAAAAGAACAAACTGATCCTCCCCGCGGTGACCGTCCGGATCGTGGATGCCTTCGGCAACCCCACAGACGCCACGGTGCCGGTAACCCTGCAGTCCAACTGCAGCCTCAAAAACAATCTCCCCAAAACCTCCACCGGAGGCGTGGCTTCCTTCCCCGAGCTTGAGGTTCCGGGAAAGGCCACCGGCTGCGTGTTGACTGCCCTGAGCGGGACGCTGCCCGCGGCTACCAGCAACACCTTCAACGTCAATTAAAAGTCCTGATGCCCGCCATGCTCGGGGCCGATAGCATGGCACAACACCGGAACAGGCTTCGGACGAAGGACGCGATCGTGGGCAAAGGCAGGCGCGAGCCGGACCGCACCGGGGAGCACGGGCCCGCGGACCTCCAGCATCCCCGCTTCGCACGGGCCTACGCCCGGGGCGTGGAAGAGATGGACAGCCGCGGAGGCAGCCGGCACCGGCGCACTATCCTTGCCGGGCTCAGCGGGAACGTCATCGAAATCGGGGCCGGCAGCGGTTCATCCTTCGACCTCTACCCCAGGACCGTGACGCACGTTCTTGCCATCGAACCCGATGACTATCTCCGCAACCTGGCCCTTGCCGGTGCGGCCTCGGCACCAGTGCCCGTTACTGTCAGGGCCGCGGCCGCAGATCGGATCCCGGCCGAGGATGCGGCGGCGGACGCCGTCGTTACCAGCCTTGTCCTGTGCAGCGTCCCGGACCAGGCTGCGGCACTGCGCGAAATCCGCCGCGTGCTGCGACCCGGCGGAACGCTCGCCTTCTATGAACATGTCCGTTCAGCAAACCCGCTGGTCGCGGCCGCAGAAGACCTCATCACCCCGGTCTGGCGGCGGCTGGCCGGCGGCTGCCATCTCAACCGGGACACGCCCGCGGCCATCACGGCAGCAGGGTTCACCATCCAGGCCTGCCGGCGCTTCGGCTTCTCCCCCGGACCGCTGGCCCCGGCCCTCGCCCACATCCTGGGCACAGCCACCAGCCCGGAACATCCGGGCAACGGCTGACCCCCCAGGAGCCGCCCTATGAACGCGGGCCCGTCCGCCGCAGCCGCTCGGGCGGGTGCAGGTCGATAATGGGGAGGTGCCCGTCGGTGCGGATGGCGTCGCCGCCGCCGTTGCGGTGGTGGTAGCCGCTGGAGTAGTTGAGGATGATGTGGACCGATTCCACGGCGTTGGCCGAGCGGAGCGTCTCGATGATGAAGTCCCGCTCCTCATCCGTGCGGTCGGCGATTTTATGCGTGATCTGGAACGTGAACAGGGACAGCCCCACGCTGCGGTCATAGGTGCCGGCGCCCACCCAGTCCACGGCCAGGCCGCCCGGCAGCCGCCACCCGGCCGGGCATTTCCAGAACCGGACGTGGTGCCGTTTCCGGGGATTGCCGTCGATTTCGCGCTGGAAGGCGAGGTCCTGCTTATTGCCGAACACGTAGAGCGAACTCACCGGGGCCGACCGGTAGCTGCGGCCCATCACGGTGGACGTGAGGGTGCGCCAGGCGGAGGCAGGCGTGATGGGATCAGCCTCCACCCAGCCGGACGTCAGCATGGCCTGCCGCAGTTCTTCCCTGGGCCCCACCACCGCGAGGTTCACGGGATCGCCCAGGACGCCGTCGCCCGTCCTTGTCCGCCCGATGAAGTAGTCCGGGATGTACAGGCTGCTGAGGATTTTGTGGACGCGCGGCAGCAGGGCGTAGGCCAGGATCAGCCAGACCGGCAGGAAAACCCATGCCTGTTCCGGGCCTCGCGAGAGCCGCGCGAGCAGGAAGTAATAGACGGCCCAGCCCACGGCGATGGTGACCACCAGGTACAGGAGCCGCTGCAGGACCGCCAGGACGGTGGCCCACCTGCTTTGCCGTCGCACCACCGCGTTGCTGGACGGTGAGTGGTCCGGTTCTTCCACAACAGCGCCCGTCATGCCGGAAGGTTCAGCTGCTCCACGATGATCCGGGCGGTCTCCGGGTCACCGAGGATCCGGAAGTGCCCGGCCGTGGGCAGCTCGATATTGGTGGCGCCGGGCAGGACGCTGCCCTCGGGAATGTGCGGATCAAACGGGCCGTAAATGGACGTGATCCGGCTGTTAATGGTCTCCTCGCGGGCCAGCTGGAGGGTCAGGGCGTTGTTCGGGGAGAAGATCCGCAGGCTGGGCAGCAGCATGTAACGGGCGTAGCGGGACCCGGAAAACGGCGTGCACACCGCGATCATCCGCTCGATCCGGTGCTCGGGATCCAGGTTCAGCATGGCGTACTTTCCGATCAGCCCGCCCTTGCTGTGCGCCACGATGGCAGCATCGCGCAGCCCCGCTTCCTCCAGGTGCTGCGCCACCATCCGGGCGGCGGCGGGAACGTCCAGCTTATTGCGCTGCAGCACGGTGACCACGTGGACGGGATGGCCGGCGTCGTGGATGGACCTGATGAGCGGCATCATAAACTGCCAGTTTTCGTACACGCCCGGAATAATCAGCACGGGGTTGAGGTGGCCTTTGTGGAAGGAACCCGGCTGCACCCGGGACACCGCGCCCTGGACCTGGCAGATGGCGGCATAGACGTAGTCCTGCAGCCACCACATGCCCTTCTGCAGCGGACTGATACGAGCGGGGGTCCCCGTTTCACTCATCTGTTGAGGATAACGCCTGCGTCAGTAGTTCCGGCGGTGCTTCATGCGGGGAATCACGACGGCGAACACGGCCGCCGCCGCGAACCCCAGGATGCCCGTGGCTGAGATCCCCGCGCCCAGGGAGGCGAGGGCCGTCACCCCGGAGAGGAGTACCGGCCCGCCGGTGGACCCGGCGTCGGCCATGAACCGCCACAGCCCCAGGAACTGGCCGCGGCCGCGGTCCGGCGAGAAATCCGCCCCCAGCGTCATCACCAGCCCGGAACTGATCCCGTTGCCAAACCCGATCAGCAGCGCCGCCAGGAGCAGCCCGCCGAAGGAACCTGTCAGCGGAATCAGCAGCAGCGCAGCACCCATCAGCAGCGTGGACGGGACGGCCACAAACTGCCGGCCTTTCCGGTCCATCAGCTTCCCGGCGGGATAGAACACCAGCATGTCGATGGCCCCGGACAACCCGTAAATCAATGACGCGGAGCTGGCGTCCATGCCCAGGTGGTCCGACCACAGCGGGATGACCACCTGGCGCGAGGACCGGAGCGCGCTCAGCAGCAGGATCCCCACGCCCACGCTCAGGAGCACCTTCGCATGGGACACCGCGACGCTGCGGAGGGTGGGCTCCGGACCCTTGTGGCCGCCGCCGGACCCGCCCGCAACTTCCAGGTCAGGGATGGTGAGGGACAGCAGCGCGGCCGCGGCCATGGCCACCACGCCCACCCAGTACGCGCCGCTGATGCCGGAGAACTGCATCACCGCCGCGCCCAGGAACGGCCCGATGAACACCCCGATCCGGTTCATGCCGCCCAGCGTGGACAGCGCCCGCGCCCGGAACTCCACGGGCACCGCTTCCGTCAGGTATTTCTGCCGTGCCAGCGCGAACACCGCCCCGGACATTCCGACGACGGCCATCGCCGCCGCGAGCAGCCACAGCCCGTTGGGGATCAGGGAGGACAGCCCCGCCGCGGCGAGCGCCAGACCGGCGGCCCCGGCCGCGCCCACGATGGCCCAGCGTTCACCGAATTTCAGCGTCACGAGGGATGCGGGCAAGTTGAAGAACCACGAGCCGAGCCCGATCAGCGTGACGATCAGTGCCGCGAGAGCCACGGAAGCGCCGAGGTCGCGCGCGGTCAGTGCCACTACCGGAAGGATGGCGCCCTGCCCGATCCCAAAAAGCAGCGTGGGGCCGAAAGCGGCCACGGCGATGCCGCGCAGGGTGAAGGGCTGTGGGGCATCCGGGGAAGTCATCAGATTTATTTTAGGTTGGCCGGCAGCAGCGGCGAGAAAGGCACCCGTTTGGGGGTCACAAAACCCTTGCAAAGGACTAGCGTTTGCCTTATGGGTGCTGATCCGCGCCCATAACCAAAGGGGAGGTTCATTTCATGGGTGAAGTGTGGATCCGTACGCTCGGCAACGGGTTGGTCCGGGCAGACAATGTCACCGAGATTTCATCCACCCGCGGGTCCCTCCATGAGGACCAGGGGTATTCGCTGAAGGTCATCGTGGACGGCAAAGGCCATGTCCTGATTGATGACAGCGACCTGCAGGGCGGGCTGGCCGAGCGGCTCGAATACGCGCGGCACGTTGAAGACGCCCTGCTGCTGGCCATGGACGAAGCGCGCGACATCGATGCCGCAGTGGTGATCTCCTACGAACCGGAGCGTGAGCGCTGGTCTGCTGCCCCGGTCTCAGTATTAACAGGAAGGCTTCCCGAGTCGGTGTGAGCCCGGCGCGGAAAGGCTGCGGGAGCGGACGACGGCGGCCGGCGGCGTGGGAGCCGACGGCCGCGGCTTCCAGGGCTTCCGGCATGCTCCCGGCAACAGGGGGCTCTGCGGCGTCACAACATCAGCATCCACAATCGGTGTAATAAATCCGTAACTGTTGCGTGGATCACATTCACCCCCTACTCTGATTGAGGCTTAAGAAACAGGCCAATGCAAGAAGCTGCAGCGTCGCAGCCAATGCCGGGGAAGGCTTTACAACGTGAATTCAAAGCTCAACATTGTTGTCCGTGTAGATCTCGACCATGCGAAAGCTCTGGTGATTGCAAAGGGGCACATCACCGTGCACAGCGTGAACGCGCTTTATGTAGTAGTCAAGCGCGCCAATTCCATCAAGCAGGGACTGGACCTGAAGTTGGATATCTCCCATGCCGTGGTGGATGACGAGGCACTGGAGCAGCTGCAGGCGTGCTCCGATACCCATCATCTGCCGGCCATGATCGATCCGTCGCAGAAGCCGTGCACTATCAGTGTCCTGGCACCGCGGCGTCAACATACCACCTCGCGGCCGGCACTGCTCGCCGCATAAGGCTTTAGGCCAGGCACCCGCCGCGTCCACAGATCGGACCAGGGTGCCGGCCGCACACTTCTTATCTTTCAGGCTTTCCACCGACTGGAAGTGCAGCTGTATCCGAATAGCGGGTAGCTGCACTCCCAGTCCGGTGGAAACTTTTATGCGCTGACAGGATCGCCGTCGGCATGGGCGTCCAGCCACTCCTTCAGGGCCGGGGCAGGCAGCGGACGGGCGAAGTGATAACCCTGGGCGAGGTCGCAACCCATCGATTTGAGGGTCTGCACCTGCCCGGGCGTTTCCACTCCCTCGGCGACTGCCCGGATTCCCACCGCATGGGCCAGGTCAATGCAGCTGCCCACGATGGCAGAGTCCCCGGAATCGGATCCGAGGCCGTTGATGAAGGACCGGTCGATCTTCAGCTCGTCGATGGGGAACTTCTTCAGGTATGTCAGGCTCGAGTAGCCCGTGCCGAAGTCGTCCACGGCGAGCCCCACCCCAAGCTTCTTGAGGGCCGTCAGCGAAACCAGCGCACCATTGGGGTCTGCCATCAGGGCCGTTTCGGTGATTTCCAGCAGCAGGTGCGAAGGCTCGATGTCCCGCAGCCGGAGGGCGCCTTCCACCATGGCCACCAGATCCGGGTCGCTGAGCTGGCGGGCGGAGAGGTTGACGGCGAATTCGAGGCCCGCGCCGCCGCGGCCTTCCCGGCGCCAGTTGTCCGCCTGCCTGAGCGTTTCGCCCAGGACCCAGGCCCCGAGCGGGCGAACCAGCCCCGATTCTTCGGCCATGGTGATGAATTCCGACGGCGGCAGCAGTCCCCGTGTGGGATGCTGCCACCGCACCAGGGCCTCAACCCCGACGGTGCGCCCCGTACGCAGGTCCACGCGGGGCTGGTAGTGCACCCGGAGGGCGCCTTCATTGATTCCCCGGCGGAGCTCACCCAAGGCGCGGAGCCGGTCCACGGTGGGATCGGACGCGGCCGGCTCATGCAGTTCCCAGCGGCTGCGTCCCAGTTCCTTCGCCCGGTACATCGCGATATCGGCCCGCCGGATCAGGTCTTCAAGGCTTTCCTCTTCGTCCCCTGCGGCGGCAACTCCGATGCTGGCGGAGGTGACTATTTCCAGCCCTTCAATCCGGACCGGAGCCTTAATGACCTCCAACAGTTCCGCGGCAAGGGCAGTGGCTTCCCCGGCACCGGCGAAGGTGCCCGCCACAACGAACTCGTCTCCGGCAAGCCGGGCCACGGAACCGGGATCCGGTACAGCCTTTGCCAGGCGCTCGGCGACGGAAACCAGCAGTTCGCCCCCTGCCGCGTGCCCTAGGCTGTCATTGACGGCTTTGAAGTGGTCCAGGTCAATGAACAGGACCGCCAACCGGTCCCCGCCGGCCCTAACGTGGTCCGGCGCGGCGTCCAGCTTGGCCTTGAGTCCCGCCCTGTTGGGCAGCCCGGTCAGGCCGTCATGGAGGGCGAGGTGCTGCAATTCCTTTTCAGCCTCGGCGCGGCGGGCATCCGCTTCTTCCGCAGTCCGAAGTGCCGCTACCAGCTCCCGTTCATACATCCGGCGCTCATGGGCGCTGAAGATAATGACGCGGACGCTCGCCGGCTCCCCTCCCGAGCCGGGTGACCGTGACGCCGAGAGCAGCGCCGCACGGCGTCCGCCGTCGGCGTCGATGATTTCAACAGCTATTTCAGAGACGGCGCCGTTGATGCCCAGCTGCGGAATGCAGTGGGTGGAGTAGAGGATCTGGTCCCCCACCGGCATCAGGGACTGCAGCCTGGAGCCCACCAGCCGGGGCCGACCGTAACCCGACCAGCGCACAAAGGTATCGTTGACCGCCGTGATCCGTCCGTCGTCGTCCGTTACCAGGTACCCGCACGGCGCCTGCTGGAACAGCGCCTCGAAATGGCCTGGGCCCGGCCCGTGGGAATCTGTCACGGACTGGCCGAAAGGTATTCCAGGATGGCCCTGGCGGTGTCCTCCGGTGCGCTGATGTGCGGGCAGTGGCCGGTGGCCTGGAGCTGGACCAGCGTGCTGCGCTCAAGGTGCTGGTGCACGTAGGAACCCACTTCCTGCGGCGCAAGGAGGTCATCGGAGCATTGCAGGATCAGGCTGTCATTGCCCACCTTTTCCAGCACGGACCGGGTGTCCGAGAGGAAGGTGACCCGGGCAAAATGCCGGGCGATGGACGGATTGGTCCGGCAGAAGCTGCTCCGGAGTTCCTCGGAAAGCTCCGGCGCCTCCGGGTGGCCCATGGCCATGGGCGCCAGTGCTTCGGCCCAGGCGAAGTAGTTGCTGTCCAGGGAAGTGAGCAGGCCTTCAATATCGTCCTGCGAGAATCCACCCACGTAGCCGTCGGCTGAGTCGTTGATGTAGCGCGGGGACGGAGCCACCAGGACCAGCCGGGAGAACCGGTCCGGTTCCCGGGCAGCGGCGATGACAGCGACCATCGCGCTGACGCTATGGGCCACCAGGATAACGTCTTTCAGGTCCAGTGCGTCGCAGATTTCCAGGAGGTCCGCCGCGTAGCCGTCCAGCGTTCCGTACTTCTCGCGGTCGTAGGCGTTGACGTCGGAGCGGCCCGCGCCGACGTTGTCAAAGAGCACCAGGCGGTAGGTGTCGGCGAAGTAGGGCAGGAGCCGCCGCCACATGTCCTGGTCGCAGCCGTAGCCGTGGGCGAACATCATCACCGGCCCGTCCGCCCGCCCGGATACGGTGACGTTGTTCCGCTTGATGACCGGCGAAACTGCTGAAGTGACTGTTTCGACCATGCCGCACTGGCCCCCGGGTAATAAGAAGGGATACTTGCCTCAGATATTAGCGGCGGGCGGCCGGGGATTCCTAGGACCGGCCACCGCTTGATGCAATCTTGCCCCTACCCGATGATGGGGCGTTCCTCGGGGAGGTGGAAGAGCCGGGGCCGGGCGGAAAGAGCCAGTGCGGAGGCAACCGTTACCGTGCCGATGCGGCCCGTGAACATCAGTACCATCAGCACCCACTCCGCGGACGGCGGCAAATTGTAGGTGATGCCGGTGCTCATCCCTACCGTAGCGAAGGCGGAGATGGATTCGAACAGGACCTTTTCCAGGCTGTAGTCGGTGAAGAGGAGCAGCAGCATGGTTCCGATGACCACGGCGGCGACCCCCAGCAGCGCCACGGACAGGGCCTGGCGCTGGGAGGAGGAGCTGACGGAACGGTGGGCGATGGTCACCTGGTCGCGGCCGCGGACTTCGTTCCAGATGGCGAAGCCCAGCACCAGGAACGTGGTGATTTTGATGCCGCCGGCGGTGCCCGCGCTGCCGCCGCCGATGAACATCAGGATGTTGGTGACCATCAGGGTTTCCGGGGCCGCGGCGCCGTAGTCGATGCTGTTGAACCCGGCGGTGCGGGGGAAAACGCTGCCGGCGAAGGAGCCCAGGATCTTGCCGGTGAAGGAGAGCTGGCCCAGCGTTTCGTTCCGGTTCCACTCAAACGCCGCGAACAGCGCCATCCCTGCGAGAAGGAGGAACAGCGTGCCGTAGATGGTCAGGCGCAGGTGGACGGTCCAGTTCCGGGGTTTGGTCCCGCCCCGGCTGAGCTGGATGATCACCGGGAAGCCGAGCCCGCCGGCGATGACGGCCAGGCAGATCGGGGTGATGATCCACGGGTCCTCGGCGAAGCCGATAAGGCTGTCGCTGTAGACCGAGAACCCGGCATTGTTGAACGCGGAGATGGCGTGGAAGATCCCGTGCCAGAGGGCGGTTCCGGGGTTCTGGTCATAGGCGATCCAGAACCGCGCTGTGAGGATCGCGGCCGTTGCGGACTCAAAGGCCAGCATGATCTTTGCAACCCGCACCAGCACTGCCCGGACGTCGCCGAGGTTCAGGGTGTGGGTTTCCGTCTGCGCCACGAGCTGGCCGCGCAGGCCGATGCTTTTGCGGACCAGCAGTGCCAGCAGGGTGGCCAGCGCCATGATGCCGAAGCCGCCCACCTGGATGAGCGCCAGGATGACCACGTGCCCGAACGGGGTCCAGAAGGTAGCCGTATCCACGGTGATGAGGCCCGTGACGCAGACCGCCGAGACCGAGGTGAACAAGGCATCCATAAAGGCCCCGGCGTCGGGGTCCGTGCGTGAGACCGGAAGCATCAGCAGTGCCGCCCCGATGATAATGACCATCAGGAAGGCGACCGGTACAGCCCTGACCGGGTGGGTCAGGATCCGGCGGACGATGTTTGCCTTCCTGCCCTCCTTTTCGTTCCGGGCGTCCCGCAGCAGCTTCCGGACGGCGGCCACGCTGGAAGCGTCAGGCCCTGCTGTGGCAGGGCCCGACGGCGGGATGCTCTTTCGCAGGCTCATCCCACGTGGATGCCCGGGCGCTGCGCCGGGTCCGGTTCGTTTTCACGGATGATCTCCCGGACCACCGGGGCAGTGTCACCGCGGCCCAGGAGCAGGTAGCGCATGAGGTGCGCCAGGGGATTCCCTTCCGACCACTCGAAGTAGGCATGCGGCTTCACGCCCGTACCGTCCCTGAGCGCCAGCAGGATGGCGGCGATGGCATTGGGCGCGGCCGGGCTCTGCGCGCGCAGGACCCGGTGGCCGTCCACTTCAACGCCGCGGACGTGCAATGTGTCGCTGAACTCCGACGGATCGGTGATGTCGATTTCCAGGAAGATGACATCGGCCGATCCGGGCACGGGATTGTTCTCCCGCTGTTCTGCTTCTTTGTCCGCGTATTCTGCACCGTTGCGCGCCTGCGGCCGGTTGGCGATCAGGTTGATCCGGCCGTCGTAGTCCAGGGTGTCGCTGATGAAGCGGCGGGCGTCGTCGTCGAACTCTATTCTGTCCACGCGCAGCTCCGTGGTGCGGCTGATCCGGGAGACGAGCGAGACCGCCACGATGCCCAGGATGAAGAACGCGGAGATGGCCAGGCCGTCTGGTTTTTCGATGGCGTTGGCGGCCAGGGCGTAGAGCATCACCAGGGTGAGCACCGTGAAGCCGACGGCGGCGGGCGGCTGTTTGCGCCGGATGGCGGAGATGGTGACGGCGATGGCACCGGAGACCATCATGGCCAGGATCCCGGTGGCGTATGCCCCGGCCTGCGCGTTCACGTCCGCGTTGAAGCCGATGGTGATCAGGATGCTGATGGCGGTGTAGACGAGCACCACCGGGCGGACTGCGCGGGACCAGTCCGGGGCCATGCCGTAGGAGGGCAGGTACCGGGGGACGATGTTGATCAGGCCGGCCATGGCCGAGGCGCCGGCGAACCACAGGATGAGGATGCTGCTCACGTCATAGACGGACCCGAAGCCGTTGCCCAGGTGTTCGTGGGCCAGGTAGGCCAGGGCGCGGCCGTTGGCCTCTCCTCCGGTTTGGAATTCCTCGGCGGGAATCAGCACGGTGGTGACGAAGCTGCTGCCCAGCAGGTACACGCTCATGATGAGTGCCGCCGTCGTGAGCAGTTTGCGGGTGTTGCGCACCCGGCTGGCCAGCTTTTCCTCGGCGGTGGCGCCGTGGGAGGCAACCAGGGGCATCATGCTGACGCCGGTCTCGAAGCCGGAGAGACCCAGGACCAGCAGCGGGAAGGCCATCAGGGCCGGGCCCACGATTCCGCCCGGCCCGCCGCCGGCGGAGGCCAGGGCGTCGGTCCACGTGCTGAGTGCGCCGGGCGTTGCGAGGATTTCCACCATCCCGGCCACGATGATGACGGCGTTCAGCACCAGGAACACGGCCACCAGGGGAATGGCGACGGCGACGGCTTCTGAAAATCCCATCAGGAACACGGCGCCAAGCACCAGCAGGAAGAAGACGGTGATGCCTACCGCCTGGCCTTCCAGGAACGGCGGCAGGTACGGGTTCTCGAGCAGGTGCACGGTGGCGTCGGCGGCGGAAAGGGTGATGGTGATGATCCAGGAGGTGGCCACGAAGCCAAGCAGGACCAGCACAAAAACCTTGCCCCGCCAGAAGGGCAGGAGCCGTTCCAGCATCGCCACGGATCCCTGCCCGTGCGGGCTTTCCCTGGCCACCCGCCGGTACATGGGCAGCATGCCCAGGAGCGTCAGGGCCACGATGAGCAGGGTGGCCAGCGGGGAGAGGGCGCCGGCCGCGAGCGCTGCGATGCCAGGCAGGTAGGAGAGGGTGGAGAAGTAGTCCACGCCGGTCAGGCACATGACCTTCCACCAGCTTTGCTGCCCGCCGTGGGGCTCGTTGGCTTCTGGGCCGACGGGCTGGCTGACCCGGTGTTCCAGCAGCCACTTGGCCAGCACACTGCGCGGTTCGGTTTCGAGTTCCGGATTGGGAACGGTGGCGGGAAGGGAAGACCGGGCGGGAGCCGTCAAGGACGTGTCTTTCGTTGGTGCCCGTCACGGGCACCATTCCCCGTTCCAGGCGCGACGCTGAGCTGATAACTCACGGAGCCTAGCACCGGGCGAACTGCCTCCGGCCGGGTGTTCCGGGGATCTTAACGCTTTCTTAACGCCTCCGTGCGGGCAGGCACGTGCGGGCCTGGCGGAACTTCGAGTACCGGCTACTCGTGCCTGCGGGCGGGCCTCGGGATAACGTTTAATGACGTTCTTCTGGGGGCAAAAGCAGGATCCATTTGGCGGAAGTAATGCGGGGACAATGATGACTCACGGCGATAGTTCCATCCTGCCCTTCCTCGACAGGACGGTACTGGACAGGCTCCGCACGGATCTCGCGGACGATGAAGGCGTGTGGAAAACGCTGGTCCAAAGCTTCATCGAACGCCTCCCCTACCGGGTGGAACGGTTGCGCCTGGCCCTGGCCACGGGTGACTTTGCCGGCGCAGTGGAGGCTGTGCGCAGCCTCAAGATCTCCAGCCAGCGGCTCGGCGGGGAACGCCTGGCGGACCTCGCCCATGGCCTGCAGGTGGATCTGCATAACAGCCCGGGCGCCGACCCGGCCCAGGTCCTGCCGCGGTTGGCCGAGGCCCATCTGGAGCAGCTGAGTACGTGCGGTCGCCACACCGCCTACCTCCTGCAGGCCCACCTTGAAGGCCGCCGCGCGTCCACCCCCGAGCTTTCGTCCGCCCTCCACCTGTTGGGTTTCCCTACCCCGGGGTACTCCCGGGAGTAGGTTGCCGGGTGGCAACCCGTTCAGTCCTCCACAAACTCGAGCAGGTCACCCGGCTGGCAGTTCAGGACGCGGCACATCGCTTCGAGCGTGCTGAAGCGGACGGCCTTCGCGCGTCCGTTCTTGAGCACTGCCACGTTGGCAGGCGTGAGGCCAACCCTGTCGGCAAACTCCCCCACGCTCATCTTCTGCTTCGCCAGTTCGACGTCGATGCGCACCACGATAGGCATCAGATCACCGCTTCCATGTCGGAGCGGAGGTCCGCAGCCTGCCGGAGCAGGGCGCGCAGCACCACCACCACCAGGCCGACGGCGGCACCGGCCGCCAGCATCAGGATCAGCAGGAGCGGCACGCCCGGGTCATCGGCGTTGAGGACCACGATGGCCGAGAACACGGCCAGCATGGTCCAGGCTGCGGCGATGGCCCACATGATCGCGTCCACCCATACAAAAGCCCGCCTGCTGAAGATCTGGTCCTGCTTGACCATGGTCAGCAGCTTCCAGGTGCTGACGATCACCACCTGCACGCAGGCCACCTCGAGGATGCCGAAGATGGTGAGCGGCCACTGGAGGTAGGCCCGCTCCGGGTTTTCAGCTGCCATGTGGGCGAACTGGCCGGGAAGGGACATGACCTGGAACAGGACCAGGAGGAGGAACGCGCCCACAAGCACGATCCGGAGGGCGATGACAGCCAGGCGATTGATCTTCATGCATCGAGTTTCAGTTATTACCTATCGAAAGTCAATCGACCCTATCGCCGCATCCCTCCGCCTTGGGGTTTCAGGGGGCTCCGGCCGGCCTGTCCGGGCTAGCCCGTCGAGGCAGTATCGTCGTGGGCAGCCCCGACGGGCTTCGATTCGGGTGAACCGCGCTGGCGGAGGTAGATGGACAGGACCACCATGGAGCCGACGGCGAGGAATTCCGACTGCCAGTTCTGCAGCGTTCGGTTCCAGAACTCTGCCGATGCAATGTACTCAGTCCAGGTCACGGGCTGCTGAAAGTTCTGGATCTGCTCTTCGTTGTAGGCACTGTTTCCGGCGAAGGACTGGACCAGCCAGCACAGGACGAAGATCAGTCCCATCGTCATCCCGAGCGAATTTGAAAAGACGGTGCGGCGCCAGCCGGCGGCTTTAGCCCAGGCCGGCGACTTCTCATTGCTGTGCTCACCCACCAGCTGGTCCTCGTCGGATTCGGTTCCCGTCTGGTCCAGTTCCTTTGATTCGGGTGACCCTTTTTGGACCAGCCAGATGGTGGCCATGATGTAGAGCAGGAACTGCAGGTATTCGGACTGCCAGTTCTCCGAGACGTCCACGGCGAAGTGGGAAGAGGTGAGGTACTGGCCCAGGCTGATTTCCTCAAGCCCGTTGACGAGCTGTTCCTCGTTGAACAGGGCATGGCCGGTCAGCCCCTGCCCCAGCAGCGCCAGGAGGAAAATGAGCCCGAAGAAGAGGCTCAGTCCGTTGTTCCTGAGTGCTTTTTTCATGGCTTCCTCCTATCCGTGGACGAGTCCGACGACGGCCATGTAGGCCAGTCCGCCGAAAATCAGGATCAGGTACAGCGCAAAACTCCACCGCATGACTAGTTGCCTCCCACTTCGCAGGTGTACGGCGCATCACCGTTCGGAGTGCACCCGGCTGCCGTAATCTTCCAGCCGCCTTCGGCGGCAGCCAGGAAGACCGCGTCGTTCTCGAATTCCACGAAGGCGCCACGGCCGTATGTCTCGGTGCGCGCCACTGTTCCGGGTTCCTGGATCTGCAGGTTCCTGAGGTGGTCCTCGCAGCTGCCCTCCTGCTCCCGGGCCGTCTTCTCGCGGGTATCGGACTCCAGCATGGAGCAGGCGGAGGACCAGTCCGACGAGCTCATCGCCTGGTGAAATTCCTGCGCCGCATCGGCAGGTGCGGTTCCGTCAGGGGCGCAGCCGGATACGGCCAGCAGGGCGGCGATGCCGGCGACCACCAGCAGGTACCTGCCGTGCCTGCCGGGCCCCCAGATGTCAGCAATCCGGTCCACCATGGCCGTTTTCCTTTCGCCCGGGACAGCCCTGTCCGAGTTCCGCCGTACTGCTGGATGACGGGTTAAAAGTACTGTTTACGCAGGTCAACCACGAAGTCATCCTTAATCGACAGTAGCCTTACTAATCAGGAGAGTAAAGCTCCGCTATGACTGGCCGCACAGGAAGGTTACGCCCGTTCTATTCCCGGGCGCAGGGCACGCAGTAGGCTTCAAATAGCGACCTGTTGGGGCGGGGCCGGGGGGAAACATGTTTTTTGAGTGGATAGCACGCTATTTTCGAACGCTGGGGCCAAGAGGCCGGACTGTTATGTTCCAGCTCCCACTGTCCATCACCATGCTGCTCGTCGTTGTCCTGGCTGCGATCCTGCATCCACAATTCGAGTGGTCCGGTCCGTTCCCGTACACCTTGCTGGGCCATCTCGCCCTGTTGGCCGCCTGCGGACTGGTGCCGTGGGAACGGCTTCCGGAACGGGCACCGCTCATCATCCCGGTACTGGACTGCCTCGCCATTGGCCTGTCGCGCGAAGCCGGCGACCAGTACTTGTCGGCGCTGAGCTTCCTGCTGGTTTTTCCGGTGGTCTGGCTGTCCTACGGGCCGCAGCGCAGCGGGGTCTTTATCGCTGTACTGGCTGCCCTCTTCAGCGTTGTGCTCCCGCCGGCAATCCTCGGCACCGGCTACACCAGCGCCTCCTTCATCCGTATTGTGCTCGTGACGGTCATCCTGGCAGCGATGGCACTTACCGCCTATGGGGTTGCGAAAGCCGTTCGGCAACAGCGGCTGCGGCTGGAAAACCAGGAAGCAGAGGTCCGGCGGCTGCTGGCCGCCAGCGAGGACCGGGAGCAACTGCTGGGCACCGTGGTGGATACCGTCAGCGTCGCGGTCTGCGCGCTCGACTCCCAGGGCCGGACCATCCTCACCAACCAGCATCAAAGCACCCACTCCGCGGGAGCAATCTTCGCGGATCCACGTTCCGCTGAGGGTGCAAGCCTTCCGGTCTACGGCATGGACAGGAAACAGCCCCTGCCCCCGGAGCGGCATCCACGCACCCGCGCGGCCCGGGGCGAGACCTTCACCGATGAGCTGGTCTGGATCGGCAACGGAACCATGCAGCGTGCGTACTCGGCCACCTGCAGGCTGATCCGGACTCCGGACGGCCGGCATTCCGGCGCAGTCCTATCCCTGACAGACGTCACTGCACTGGTGGAGGCGCTCTCGGCGAAGGACCAGTTCGTGGCAAGTGTCTCGCACGAACTGCGGACGCCGCTGACTTCGATCCTGGGCTACCTTGCCCTGGCGCTGGACGAAACGGGGCTCGATCCCGACGTCGAACATTCCCTAAACGTTGCCAAACGCAACGCCGAACGGCTGCTGACCCTGGTGGGCGACCTGCTCACCACCGCCTCAGGCACGGTGACCGTGACGCCCCGCCCGGCGGACCTTGCAGAGGTTGCCGCCAACAGTGTCGAAGCCGCCCAGCCCCGGGCCAAGGCCGGCGGCGTCACGCTGAACCTGCAGACGGCAGGCCCGGCCACCGGACGCTTCGACCCGGACCGGATGGGGCAGGCCATAGACAACCTGGTATCCAACGCCATCAAATACACGCCCACCGGCGGTACCGTCACAGTCTGTGTCGGCACCAAAGGCGAAAACCTCACCTGCGAGGTGGCCGATACCGGGGTCGGTATGACCGAGGAGGATCTGGCCCAGGCTTTCACCCGTTTCTTCCGCACCGCCAAAGCCCACTCCTCCGCCATTCCCGGTGCCGGCCTGGGACTTGCCATCACCAGGGCCATCATCGAAAACCACCGGGGAAGCATCAGCCTCACCAGCACCCATGGGAAGGGCACCACCGCGACGATCACCCTCCCGGACGCGGACGCGGCGGCCCGGCCGCTGGTTTCCGCCTCAAACAGTCCCGGTTTTTGAGCCATTCTTGAGCAAGCCTTGATCGATTCCTCCCCGGCCCTTGAGCATCGCCGTGCAAAGTATTCCGTGTAAGGCCTGAAGCGCGAAGCAACTGCAACCGGGATCTGGGCCCGGTAGCGCCAGGGACTTAATTCGGGAACAACCGAAGGTCTTAGCGCTTGGCGGTGTCGAGAAGCCGGCACCGCCAAGCGGATCTTCGACACAGATTTCCCCGCACCGGCCAGAGTAGTTCCAGTAGCCGCCTGCCCGAAAACCGAGTAGTCACTACTCGTGTACCCCCTCCATGGCGCCCCGTAAGGTCTTGACGAGCGCGGCACATGATGCCTCCAGTGGTTCTACTGTCAGGGGGACAGGTTATGGATACGAACCGTCAGCAGGCGCACCATCAGGCTGGGGCCGGTGGGCAAGACAACGGGACAACCGGGTTCCACGGCCAGTCACCAGTCCCGATGACGCCGGGGCCGCTCCTGAACCTGAGGTCCAACAGCGACCAGGACTCACTGCGGCTGCTGGCCCGTGCAGCGGCATCGGAACTGCCGGAACCCGGCTGTTCCATGGACTGCGTGGTGTCCCTGCCCCGGCCGGGCAAGGCGGTCCTGACGGCCGGAACACATGAACGCGCCGTTGGCATCGCCCGGGCAGATCAGGAAAACGGCCGGGGGCCGGTGTCGCATGCCCTGGCAGGGCGCCGGTCGGGCATCGTCAACAGCTCCGCAACAGATTTCCCATGGCCTGACTACTCGGGCCCCCTGGGCAAGGCCGGCTACCGGTCCTTGCTGTCGGCACCCCTTGCCCTGGTACCCGGCGGGTTTGCAGCACTGACCATCCTGGCGGACACTGACCAGGCTTTCCCGCCCGCAGTACTCGCCCGGCTTACCGCATTCAGTGCCGTGGCAGCCACCAGTTATTCCATGGCGGTGCAGTTCCGCGATGCTGGGGTGGCGGTCAACCGGCTGCAGGCATCCATGCAGGACCGCACCTCCATCGAGGTGGCGTGCGGGGTGATTATGGGGCGGAACCGTTGTTCCTACGAGGACGCCCTCCAACTGCTTGCCGATGCTTCAACCCACAGAAATGTCCAGGCGCGGGTGGTGGCGGACAGGCTCCTCAATCAAATGCCGGGCGGGGCTCCGTCCCCACACTTCGGCCGGTAACCGGACCGGCGTTCGGTTGCTCACCGGACCGGCGTTCAGCCCCGCGGGCGGCAGGATTGGGCGGGACCGTAACGCAGCCAGTCGGGCAGGGCGGCTTTGAAGGCATCGCGGATGGCCGGGGTCTGGTTCACGGTCCAGTCCACCCTCGCGCCCACTTCAGTTTCCTCCCGGTCCCACTCGAACCAGTTGATCATCTTCAACTGCGGGAACTGCGCGGCCGTGCTGGGGTTGAACAGCTGGCCCCACCAGGCCTGCTTGATCGCCAGTTCCCCATCACCGCCGGCGTCGGGGGCGAACATTGCCGCGGTTTCCGGGACGGCCACCGGCTTGCCGTGGGCCACGCCGTAGACCTGGTAAAAGTCCGGAACCGGGCTGTCATCACCGTTAATGCCGATGTAGCTGCCGGTCAGCTGCGCTGCGAACTTGCCTGGCTCCGGGACCTCGTTTTCACCCCACGGAATGGCGTTGCCCCAGTGGAAGAGGGCCAGTCCCACCCAATCCACCACATCGTCACCCGGATAGTAGGGTGCATAGGAGTCATCGTTCTCGTTGAGGGCCCCATCGGCATTGGTGTCCAGCACGGAGAAATCGGGCGTCCCGGGCTTGGCCTCGAACTTTCCGCCGGTGTACGGGTATCCCCCGCCATAGCTGGGCGCCCACATCATGGCGGAGCCGGGAGCATGCTCGCGCACGGCGGCGGCGATGGTGCGGAAGGCGGCGATGTAGCTCGTGGGCTGCTGCCCCCAGGAATACCAAGATCCGTTCATGTCGGGGGCAAAGCGGACGATGACGGGTACGCCGTCGGCATTGAACTTCGCGAGATCGAACGCCAGTGCGTTGGCGGCGTCGGATGTAACAACGGCGAGGCCTGCTTCGGGGTTAAGCGTCAACAGCATCATCTGCCCGTGAGTGCGGATTTGGATCACCTCCCGCTCCAGATCCCTTTTGTCCTCCTCGCCGTAGGGGAAGGTGACAAATGAGACGCTGACCGCGGGTTTGCGTCCCAGGTCGAATGCATAGCCTTCCAGCGACCTGGCACGCGAGTCCAGGCTCACGCCGAAGAGAACCCCCGACGCCGGGACCAGCGACGCCTTGTCCGTCACCTGGCAGACCGGGGCGGCCGGCGCGGACTCCGTTGCCGGGCTTTGGGCCACAATCTGCCCCTGGCCTCCTCCACGGCCAAAGTAGTCAACGCCGGCAATCACGACGGCAACAACGGCGAAGACCGCGAAAATGCCCAAAACCTGGCGCATCACCGAAAAGCCAAAGGAGGCGTAACGGCCGTTCTTCTTCGGCATCGGTTCAGACATGCGCATACCCCCACTTGAATTGCGGTTGGACCCATCCTAGGACTGGTACCGGAGGGCTGAAAGGCCCGGGCCTACTGATATTGCGGCCCCTAATGGACCTTCGCCTACCGCAGTAATGCCCTGCCGGAAAGTCGAGTACCGGTTACTCGGGTACTCCCGCTCCCCCGCCCCGTAACGTTCAGGAGGAGGTGTCGGCGAGGACGCCCGCTGGCGACGGGAGCAGTTTGTGGGAAGCGAGCTGCGCCTGGAGCGGGCGCCCTACCCGGCCCCGCCCAGCTTCGGGGTTCTTTTGGACCTGCGTGCCCCCAGCGATGAAGCCTCCCTCCAACTCCTCGCACAGGCTGCCACCTCAGCCCTCTCCGAGCTGGCCGGATGCACCCTGGACTGCGCCGTCTCCGTTGTCCGCCCCCAGGGGACGCTGACTGCAGGCACCAGCAGCGGCGCCACCGGCCTCGCCCAATGGGACAAAGGCACCGGGGACGGTCCTGTGTCCCATGCACTCGCCGGGCACTTGGCGCACCTTCCCAACAGCTACTCCGCGGCTGCGCAGTGGCCCTCTTACTGGCACACGCTCAGCGGGGCCGGCTACAGGTCGCTTCTGTCCGTGCCGCTGCATCTCCACGCGGGCAGCAAGTCGGCACTGACCCTGGTGGCCCGGCAGGACGACGCCTTCACTCCCAGCGTCGTGGTTGCCGCCAGCGCCTTCAGCAAACTGGCGGCCAGCAGTTATGTCTCGGCGGCCGAGCTGCGGGCCGCGCAAGCCACGGTGCAACACCTCCAGGCCGCACTGCAGGGCCGTACCACCATCGATGTTGCCTGCGGATTGATCATGGGACAAAACCGGTGTTCCTACAAGGCCGCCTTCCACATCCTGGCCCAGGCCTCCAGCCACCGGAACGTCAAAGCCCGCGTCGTGGCGGAAACCATGCTGCGGGAACTGCCGGGCGGCGCCCCTTCCACGCACTTCATGGAATGAAGCCGAGGGCTGTACTTAGAGACTGCCACCGGCTTAGGCGATACATCACGACGACGGCGGCCATGCCGGCTGCCGCCGTCGCCTTCGTGTCGAGGTACTTCGTTCCCCCGCAGTCAGGACCAGGCCGGAGGCTTACGCCTTCCATTCTTGGGAATCCCTAGGAGCCGTTGAAACTGCGCATCACTGCCCAGGCATTGCGAGCCCCTGGAGAACTCTTTCTAGGGCGTGGCTCCAAACACCGGCCAGCATTTCCACAAGGTGGCCCTCCTAGGTTGTGAGCGTGCGTGAAGCCCTTACGCAAGCACCCAGGATCTGTGAGGTTGTAATGAAAACAGCACCAAACCAACCAGGAGAGCCGAGGTTCCGGCTCCAAGGCTACGGACGGGCAGGCATTGTCGGCTCTGTCTCCGCCCTGCTCTGCGCCACGTCCCTACTGGCGATCCCGACGGCGAACGCGACCGTTCCCACGTTCCCCAACAACCTGGTGGTCTTCCCCGACCGTGACTTCGTCACGATCGAGGGTTACCAGGACAAGATAGGCCACACCGCCACGGTGGAGGTCCACCGCCCGGGAGTCGGAATCGTGGGTTCTGCGCAGAGCGTCGTGGCCGCAGGGGACGTCGCTTTTGAAATCAACCATCCAGGTGGAGTCTGCTGGGGTGACGGGACAGGCCTGAAGGTCACTCCAGACATCAAGCCGGGCGACGCCGTCACCATCAAATTCGATGGCAAAGAAGCCGGCACCACCACCGTCCAGGACACCTACGTCACAGGCAGCTCCGTCCTGACCGACGGCACCACCGTGACTGTGAAGGGCCGCGTCGCGGCAGGCGTCAACAAAGACCAGATGGAACAGCGCATCATTGACCCGGCGCTCAAGGACACTTCTGTCGGTCGGCGCGACGTCCGTGCAGTCTCCGGCCCGCTGACAGCGGACGACGGCTATCGGTCCAGCCTTGAATTCGGCCTTGATGGTCCGGAAACCTTCACCGCCACGTATATCTTCGATGAACCAGCCGCCGCCGAGATTGTGGCCAACGCCGGTGGCGCGCGCTCCATGGCGTGGCAAGAAGAGGATGCGGACGCAAACCGCCAAGGCCTGACAATCGCGGAGTACGGCGAGCTGGGCGGCCCCGGAATGGGCGGTTGCCCGAATGGCCCTCTGGGCTCCGGCCCTGCCGGACCCACCCAAATTTCGGCGGCCAAAGTCAATGGCGACATCAAGGTCAACTGGGCCCCTGCCGTGGCAGTCCCCGGAACGCCGGCAATCACAGGGTACCGCGTTACCGCTGTTGCCAAGACTGCCACCGGGAACGAGCGGGTGGAATCCGGAGTGCGGATCAGCGACCCGAAAGCCTCGAGCACCACTCTTAAGGGCCTGTTATCAGACGAGGAATATGACGTCTACGTCGTGTCCGTGAGCAGCGTCGGGGAGACATTCCCGGCCACGCACGCCATCCCGGAAACGGATACCACCGCCCCCGTGGTGACGGCTTCCCCCAACGGCGGAACCTTTTCCACCGCCCAGGAACTGAGGCTGGAAGCCAACGAGCAGGGCAGCGACATCTACTACACCCTCGATGGAACAGATCCTGTCTCCGGCGGCGTCAGCTCCGAAGGTGCAATCCTTTACAGTGCGCCGGTGAAGGTTGCTGAGAGCAGCAAGTACACCTTCGCCGCCATCGACCCCTCCGGCAACGTCTCCGACAACGGCACCGTGGAATTCAAGATCACCAACGATCCCGTACCTGCCGCCCCGACCTTCACTGCCGCTCCTGTGGCAGGCATGGGAACGGCGGAAGTTTCCTGGACAGCGCCGGACGCCGGGGCGGAAGGACTGACCATCACCAGCTACACGGTCCAGGCCTACACCACCGACGGCATCCCGTTCGGTGATCCCAAGAAGGTTGCAGGGGATGTCACCACGCTGGTCTACGAAGGACTGAACGGTGACACCAGCTACCAGTTCACAGTCCGGGCCGGAAACACCAACGGCGACGGGCCCGAATCAGCCAAGAGCGCACCGGTCACCGTTCATGGAGCTGTTGTGGCCATTGCCGGCCCCGACCAGACCGTGGCCCGGCGTACTACGGCCACTACTGTAACCCTGGACGGCACCGGTTCCACCAGCACCAACGCCACCTACAAGTGGGAACAGGTCCTGACCGGAGCCACAGATCCTGACAAGGTCATCCTGAACGCGGACACCACGCTGAACCCAACCTTCAGCCTGCCGGTCTACAAGACGCCGATGACCAACAATCCGCTGACGTTCAAACTGACGGTCACCGTCGGCACGGATCCGGCGACGGCCACCGTGCGGACGGATGAGGTCAAGGTAACCCCGGTTCCGGACAGGGTCACTATCAGCCAGGCCCAATGGAAGAGCGGCGATATTCGGATCGGCGGCACCAGCAGCGCGGTTGGCGGCATCATCACGGTCCGCGTTGGCGGTCCTACCGGGCGGGTGCTGGGCCAGGTGAACGTAACGGCAGCGGCCGCTCCGGAAACCGGTGGCGTCTACCTCCTGCGGTTGCGGAACGCCGCAGCAGGCACCACCAACCCCGGCACCGTCTGGATTGAATCCACGCTTGGCGGTACTGCCGGCCCCGTGGCTGTGGTGAACAAATAAGGATTAGGGATACAGCACAAAGGCCCGGTGGCTTCCGGTAATGTTCCGGAAGCCACCGGGCCTCAGTGTGTCCACCGCAGAGTTTTTGGCCAGATATGCAGGGTTCCGAGGGGGTAAAGTCCGCATATCTGACCAAAAACTCCAAGCCTGGAGGGGAAGCTTCAGCATCGGGTCCCTCTATACACAGCTGCTGGACACTGCAGACCCCGGCCTGGAGCCTGGCTCACCCGGATGGGCATCCGGTTGCTCCCGCACTGCCCGGGCTGCTTAAGCTGCTGGTTCCTGGTTTGCGGCAACTGTCTGCTGTCCTTGGACGCACGGCAGAAGGCCCGCCAGGCGGGGAATGCCTGGCGGGCCAAATCGCAACAGCCAAATCGCAACAGTCAAAGAGTGCTGGTACCCCGCAGTGCCGGTACGGCCGCAAATTCCTGTCCGGAAGCGGCACCCGGATGCCGCAGGCCGGCGAAGCGGAAGGAGGGCCCTGCCACGCCGAACGTTGCGGTAACGGTGGTGCCTGCCCCGGGAGTGGAGCGGACTTCAAGCGCTCCCCCGGCCTGCCGGACTGTATCGCCGAGGATTCGAAGGCCAAAGTGGCCTTCCGGGCACGGCTGCGCCGGATCGAAACCCAGGCCATCATCCGCCACCAGGATGTGGGTGATCTCGCCGGCCTGCCGGATGCGGACCATCACCGAATTAGCCGCTGCGTGTTTCGCGGCGTTGACCAGTGCCTCGCGCGCCACGCGGTAGAGGAGGACCGCCCGGTCGCGGTCCAGTTCCAGCTTGTCCGGGATCTCCACGGTCAGCCGGATGCCGCGCTCCACAAGGGGTGCCTCCAGCCTGGTAAGGGAAGACTTCAGCCCGAGCTCATCGAGGTCCGGCGGGTAGAGCTCGCTGGTCATCGCCCGGAGGGTACGGATATTGTCCTGCAGCATGGTCCGCGCCTTGCGGAACACCGGCCCCTGCTCAGCGGGGCCCCGATTCTCCACCGACTCCAGGGCATACGCCAGCCCGGACAGGTCCTGGATCACTTCGTCGTGGAGTTCGCTGGCGATCTGCCGGCGCTCGTGGTCCGATGCCTGGATCGCCAGGTGCAGCATGGCGTTGCGTGCGGCCTGGTGGACCTGGATCCTGCGGGCCAGCCGGACGGCCGGAATCAACTGCGCCAACTGCAGGACCGCCAATGACAGCAGCATTGGCGGGATCATCCCCATCAGGACTGCGGCCTGCTCATGCCGGACTCCATCCCCCGGAGAGTAGGTTTCGAAGATCATCGGCGCACCGCTTTGGGAAGACGAGCGGGCGTAGACTTCCACGAGTTCGCCGGAGTCCGCCTCGTAGGCGTTCTCTTCGCCGTCCTGGGGCTCCAGGGTGGCCGTCGCCGGGCCGCCTGCGAGGAGCTCGCGCGCCCATTCCTCCTGTTCGAACTCCAGCCCGATGAGGGACTCGATGTCTGAGTAGACCACCCGGCCCTGCTCATCCCACACCTTGATCCTCGTCACGCCGCTCTCCGCCAGCCATGGCTCCAGCCGCTGGTCCAGCAGTTGCAGGGCGGCAGGATCACCGGCCAGGAGCTGGTCGGTGATCAGGGGCCCCACCACACTGTCGGCCAGGCGCTGGGTGATGTCCCGCGCGTTGTCCAGCGCGTGCCGTTCGGCAGCGGCCCGGATCCAGAAGGCCACCGGAGTAGCCACCAGGACCAGTGCTATAAAACCCACAGTAAGAAAGCGTGCAACAGCTGCCCTGACCTCGCGCCGCTCGGCAATGCCACGGGCACTTGAGGTGGCCGGAGAAGCGGCTCCGGGATGTCGTCCTTCCATGGTCAGCCTGCTGCGGCTAGGCCGAGAGTCCCGGTGCATGCGCCGAGGTGCTGCCCAACCTGGCCACCAGCGACGGATGCACAATCAGGTTGCCGGGATGGGCGTGCCGCAGGGTGTCCAGCATGACTCCCAGGGCGCCGTCCTTTGGCAGGAAGGCGCACACTCCCATGCCGGCGGCTTCACGCAGCGCTTCCTGTGACGGGTTGCCGGTCAGCATCACGATCCGGGCTTCCGGGGCCTCCGAAAGAATGCGCTCTGAAGCTGTCAGGCCGGAACCGTCGGAAAGGTGCAGATCCATAATGACGACGTCGGGCCGCAGGTCCTGGAACATCCTTACGGCTGATGCCACTGACTTAGCCGCTCCCACGCTTTTCAGGTCCGGCTCCCGGTCCAGCGCTCCGGCCAGCAGGTCCGAAAACGTAGTGTGGTCGTCAACGATCAGGATCCGCAGCCGTTCTGTTTCCTGCCGGGCTGCAGCTGGAGCCGAGTGGCGGCTTTCCTTGACCACCTGGATGGGGCCGCGGATTTCCGTCGGTCCGGACTCCGCCGCGGTGCTGGTCAGCAGTCTGGCCTGGGCCTCCTTCAGCACCGGCCCGGGGGCGCAGCCCAGTTCCTCATCCATAACCCTGCGGCAGCGGTCGAACGCCCGGAGCGCCTCGGTGTTCTCCCCGTTGCGCTCCAGCCCAAGAACCAGGGCCGCCCATCCCCGCTCGTTGAGCGGGTCCTCCTTCACGGCCGCACCGCCAAAGGCGATTGCCTTGCGGGGTTCCCCGACACTAAGGGCGGTTTCCGCAGCCAGTACGCGGGCAAGATTGACCTGCGCCGCATGCAGGGCCCGCTCTTCCTCGGCCCAGGCGGGCAGCAGCTCGTCGCCGAGCAGCGGAGCCGAAGCCAGTTGGAGAGCCTCCGTGAAGAGAGCGAGTGCCTCGCGCGGTTCGGCCTGGGTGGCAGCTTTTGTCAGCGTTCCGAAGCGGTCCAGGTCCAGTTCCACCAGTGACCGGTCAATGGCATAGCCCCCCGTGACGGTGCGGAGAGGGCCTGTCCGGCCGGCGCCCGGCTGCAGGTGGCGCCGAAGGACGCTGACGTAGCTTTCAAGCGTGGGCAGGGCAACGGCGGGATGGTTTCCGTCCCAGAGCAGATCCATGATGCGGGTCTTGGACACCGCCGAGCCGAAACTCAGCAGGAGAATCTCCAGCACCTGACGGGGCTTGGGTCCACCGAGATCCTTGGCCGTCAGTTCCTTGCCGCCGCGGCGGATGCTCAGCGGGCCGAAAACGGAAATCTGTAGCGCCGGTGGCTCCGGCGGCGCGCCGGGAACGGTACCTGCAGCGGGTGTTTTTTTCGCCAGTTCCAGAGTAATCACGAAGGCTTCCCCCATTTAGTTCAGTGCGTGAGTCTCATTGAAATGGCGGGAAAAAATGCGAACAACAGTGTTGGATACTCAGATACCCATGGCACCGGTACTTAGGTGCGGCGGTCCCTACGCAAGGCCGCCTCAAGGAAACCCACCCGGGAAACGGACTGCTAAAACCCCGCAGGGAAGCGTTTCCGCTGGTTAGACCAACGATTTGATGACTTCTGGGAGTGACGTTGGGAAAAGCCTAGGTAGCCCGTGGCGGCAGTCAACGGAAGCCCCAAAGCTTTCCCCAAGAGGACCCCCCTAATTTTGCGGAAGAGGGCCAACCAACCGGTTTAAGACAAAAGCTCTGGTGCTGGCATTGGATGCACAACCCGGAGTGGAAGCACCCCCAGGAAAGGCGAACCGATGAAGAGGTTCTGGCGCTAGCACCTGATCACCCCTATCCAAGGTTTTCCCTAGGAGGCCATAACACCATGGCCTTGTTTCGCCGGCTCTACTGGGGAGCCGGCCCTACGGGGGGAACCGATTGAGGATGCAGGCTTTATCGCGCATGTCACCGTCCACGCCACACCACAAAACCGCAAGCTCGCGCCTGCGGTTCCTGGCTGCCTCCGGAGCGCTGGCTTTGGCCGCCTCCATGGGCCTGCCGCCGGTGGCGGCCAACGCCGTACAAGCCCCCGTAGGCGCGGGCTTCACCATCACACCTGCCGATTTGTCCTTCATCCTGAAGCAGATCAAGATCGCCGAGGCCCACGCGGCCAACACCACGTCCGAAACCGGGCCGTGCGGCGCCCTCGTGGGTACGGGCCCCAACCAGCTGGCCAGCCCGCTGCTGTCGCACGGCCTGCGCACCGTGGACGGGAGCTGTAACAACCTCCAGCCCGGCCAGGAAACCTTCGGCGCGTCGGACCAGGTGTTCCCCCGGCTAGGGTCCAAGTCCTTCGGTCCCGCCGAGAGCGGGTCCTTCGGCGGACCCCCCAAAGCCACGAGCTACGCGCAGAAATCCGGCAGCGTCTTCGATTCCCGGCCGCGCACCATCAGCAACCTCATCGCCGACCAGACCTCCACAAACCCGGCAGCTGTCGCAGCGGCCGGCTTCCCGGCCAGGACGCAGGGCAACGAGGGCGTGGTGCCCTGCACCACGGACCCCGATCCTGAGGCGACTCCCCCGGTCGCAGCCAGCCCCGACGGCTGCGTCCCCTCGCACAACACGCTGTTCATTCCCAACGTGACCACCGACGTCGGACTCTCACCGCCCTACAACTCCCTGTTCACCCTCTTCGGGCAGTTCTTCGACCACGGCATCGACCAGACGGTCAAGGGCGGAGGCACCGTATACGTTCCGCTCAAGGCTGATGACCCGCTCATCGCCGGCCCGGACCATGTGTTCGGCAACGCCGATGACCTCAACCCGCACATGCGCTTTATGGTCCTGACCCGGGGCCAGAACCAGCCGGGCCAGGACGGCATCCTGGGGACCGCCGATGATGTCCAGGATGCCCTGAACACAAATTCGCCGTGGGTGGACCAGAGCCAGACCTACTCGTCGCATGCCTCGCATCACGTCTTCCTGCGCGAGTACGTCAACAACCCGTCGGGCCGGCCCGTGGCAACCGGGAACATGTTGGGCGGCCCCGAGGGCACTCCCGCTGAAGGCGGCATGGCCACCTGGGCTGATACCAAAAAGCAGGCCCGGGAGCTGCTCGGCATTCAGCTGCTGGACAAGGATGCCCTCAACGTCCCCATGCTCGCCGCCGATCCCTACGGAAAGTTCATTCCGGGGCCGAAAAACGGCCTCCCGCAGTTCGTGACCAGGTCCGGCCTGGTGGAGGCAGACCGGACTGCCGACGGCGGGCGTGGCACCTTGGTGCCGCAGGACGTGCTGTACTTCAACACGCCGTTCCTGACGGATATTGCCCACAACGCCGACCCGTCGCCGCAGGACGCGGACCACAACCCCGCCACTCCACCGGCGGCCCCGGCACCGGACGCGGACACCAACGCTTCGGCCGACTTCCTGGGCCAGGCCCCCGGCACCTACGACGATGAGATGCTCAATGCCCACTTCATCGCCGGCGACGGAAGGGTCAACGAGAACATCGGGCTGACGGCCATCCACCAGGTATTCCACTCGGAGCATGACCGCGTGGCCGCGGACATCAAGCGGGTCCTAAGCAACGACACTTCCGCCAAGGGCGTTGCCGCCCTGGCCGAATGGAAGCTGGCCGAAGGCGCCGCGGGATGGAACGGCGAACGGCTCTTCCAGGCCGCGCGGTTCGTCACGGAAATGGAATACCAGCACCTGGTGTTTGAGGAGTTTGCCCGGAAAATCCAGCCTGCCCTCAACATCTTCGAGCCCTTCGCCTTCGCCCAGACGGACATCAATCCGGCAGTCAGCGCCGAATTTGCCCACGCCGTCTACCGCTTCGGCCACTCAATGCTCACGGAAACCATTTCGCGCCGCAACGAGGACAGCCCGGGCGCGGACACTGTGTTCGGGACTCCCGACGACGTCAGGGGCTCCCAGAATGACATTTCCCTTCTTGAGGGCTTCCTGAATCCGCCCGCTTACACCGACGGCGGCCCGGCCGGTGCGCTGACCTCCGAGGAAGCCGCAGGCAGCATCATCATGGGCATGTCGGACCAGGTGGGCAGTGAACTGGACGAGTTTGTCACCGACACTCTCCGCAACAAGCTGCTGGGACTGCCGATGGACCTCGCGGCGATCAACCTCACCCGCGCAAGGTCCGAAGGATTGCCCACGCTGAACAACCTGCGCCGGGAACTCCACGGCGCCACCAACGATGGCCAGCTCAAGCCGTACACCAACTGGATCGACTTCGGCGAAAACATCAAGCATCCCAAGTCCCTGGTCAACTTCGTGGCCGCCTACGGAACGCATCCTTCCATCCTGGAAGCAACCACCTTGGAGGCCAAACGCACGGCAGCCCGGCTGATCGTCAGCCCGGACGCGCTGGCCGGCGAGGTTGCACCCGAGGACGCCGTGGCGTTTATGAACAGCACGGACGCCTGGGCGAACAACGGAAGCTCCTCGATCACCGGACTCGACGATGTGGACCTGTGGATGGGAGGCCTGGCAGAGCGGACCAACCTGTTCGGCGGCTTGCTCGGCAGCACCTTCAACTACGTTTTCGAGAGCCAGATGACCGACCTGCAGAACGGTGACCGGCTGTACTACCTGGCGCGCACCCCCGGCATGAACCTGATGGCCCAGCTCGAAGGAAACTCCTTCGCCGAGATGATGATGCGCAACACCAACGCCCAGGCCCTGAAGGCTGATGCGTTCGCCACTGCCGACTGCAAGTTCGAGCTGAAGAACCTCAACGGAACGGCCCAGGGCTTCGCATCTGCCGGCAATACGGTGGCAGACGATCCGTCGTCGGAATGCAACGAGACCGCGCTGCTGATCCGGATGCCCGACGGCACCATCAAATACCGGGCCTCCAACTCGGTGGACCCGGCCGGCATCAACGGCCAGGCCGTCTACAACGGATCCGTCAATACGGACCGCATCCATGGCGGCGTGGACAACGACACCATGTGGGGCGGCCCGGGCAACGACGTCATCGAAGGCAACGACGGCGCCGACACCGTCCTGGGCGGCGACGGCAACGATATCATCACCGACTCGGCCGGCGATGACATCCTCAAAGGCGGGCCGGACAATGACGCGATCGACGGCGGCCCGGGCCTGGACCTCCTCCTCGGCGGGGACGGGCGGGACTTCGTCAACGGCGGCGCGAACTCCAATGAGACCTTCGCCGGTGAAGACGACGACTTTGTGATCGCCGGGGAAGGCCTGGACGCCGTGTTCGGCGGCGGTGGCAACGACTGGGCGGAAGGCGGCGACGGTCCCGACCTGCTGATCGGCGACTCCAGCAACCTCTTCTTCCTGGACGATTCCCAGAGGCCCGGCAACGATGTCCTGGTGGGCCAGGGCGGCGATGACGACTACGACATGGAAGGCGGGGACGACATCGGCCTCGCGGGCCCCGGCGTCGAAAAGGTGGCCGGCGCGTCCGGCTACGACTGGGAGACCGGAGAATACGATCCCCAGCCGCAGGACGCCGACCTCGACCTCCCGATTGCGCCGCTGGACATCCTCCAGGTGGGTGTCCGCGACAGGTACAACGAGGTGGAAGCGCTCTCCGGCGGTCCTTTCGACGACAAGCTCCGGGGCGACAGCATCATCCCGAAGACGAGGGGCGGCGGCGGCTTCATCGGCTGCGACGCACTGGACCAGGCAGGTGTGGACCGCATCAAGGGACTCAGCGAACTGATCCCGTCCCTGCCCACTCCCCTTGCCGACGTCGTCAACGCGTCTGCTTCCAAGGAATGTCCCGTACTGGGCGGCACCCATGTCTGGGGCGAGGGCAACATCCTCCTGGGCGGCGCAGGCAGCGACCTCCTCGAGGGCCGCGGCGGCGATGACATCCTCGACGGCGACAGCTACCTCAGCGTCCGGCTGAGCATCCGCACGGACCCGGACAACGCCGCCACGGAAATCGGCAGCGCCACGGGAATGAACGCCCAGTACCAGCGCGATTCCGACGGCGCCCTCACCGGCCCGACGCTCCAGCAGTCCGTGTTCGCCGGGACCGTGGACCCCGCCAACATCATCGTTGTCCGCGAAATCCTCACCGCCAACGGGGGAACAGACAGCGCGGTCTTCTCCGACTTCGAGTCGAACTACACCATCACCACCACCGGCGGCGACGGCACCCTGGGCTCCCCCGGCTCCGTCACCACCGTCCGGCACAACAGCGGCGAGGACGGAACCGACACGCTCCGCAACATCGAACAGCTCGTCTTTGGCGACGGAACCGAAGGACCCGGCGACGACGTCGGCGAGGTGGAGGACGACGTCGACGAAGTTGAGGACGGTGCCGACGAGGTTGAAGACGGCGCCGGCGAGGGTGAAGACGGCGCCGGCGAGGGTGAGGACGAAGTTGAGGGCGGTGACGAAGGAACCGATGCAGGCGCCGATGACGGGATAGACGAGGTCATTCCGGGCGACGGTGAGGTTGTTGTGATCGTCACGCCGACGCCGGACACCCAGCCCGTTCCGGATCCCGCCCCCTTGGAGCAGGCACCAGTTGACCAGGCCCCGGTGGAGCAGGCACCAGTGAACCCCGCACCCGTGGCCCAAGCCCCGGTAGATCAAACCCCTGCGCAGCAGGCTCCCGCGGATCCGGCACCAGTGGCGCCCGTGACCGGAGGCTTCTCCGTCCGGACAGTTGATTCCACCGGAAC
Source organism: Pseudarthrobacter siccitolerans (assembly GCF_001046895.1). GTDB lineage: Bacteria > Actinomycetota > Actinomycetes > Actinomycetales > Micrococcaceae > Arthrobacter > Arthrobacter siccitolerans. Next base: position 81,402 of record NZ_CAQI01000032.1, on the reverse strand, counting down.
CCAGGTGGGAGAAATCCTGACAGCCGAACCCGGTGCCACCAGGATGGTGGTCCGTGGCCTGGAGAACGGTGCCGCGTACAGGTTCCAGGTTGCACCCCCGAGCGCCAACGGCCCGGTTTTTTCAGATCTGAGCGAACCCGTTGTCCCCGGCGCCACCGAGGACCAGCGCCGCATCTTCAACCAGGAAGCGGAGCTTGCAGAAGCAGGAGCAGATGACCCGGTGGCCCCCGCACCGGCAGCTGCACCTTTCGGGGACGCCTTCGGAACCGCACCGGTTGTCACGCTGGCGGCACTGGCCCACTACTTGTCCACCAGCCCCGGAACCGCTGCCCTCGCCATCACCACAGGAGGCCTTTTGGCCGCCTGCGCCCTGCTGGCCTACAAGCTGTACCGTTCCCGGGCCAACACCCGGAAGGTGCAGTCCAGGGAACCGGCAGGTTCCACAAAGGCCTGACGGATTGGGAGCCCGCGCGGGCTCCCAATCGGCCTCATACCAGCGGACCTTGGAACACAGGGAAACAACAAGGTGGGTGCACAAGATTCCCCCAGCATCCCCTCATTACTCTCGCAGCATGTTCACTTGTTCAGTCCTTCGATGCATGAATCCCGGCTCTGCCTTCACAGCAGGCAGCCAAAGCCTCGTGGCGGGCTACCGCGAAGCCTACGTCTGTACGGAGCATAAGGCGGTGATCGACGCCGGTGCCCCCTGGGACATGGAAGGGCATACGGTCCTGATGGGCCAGGACCTTGCACCGATCCTTGAGAATTGGCACGCCCGCCCCAGTGCTGGGTCTGAGGGCTTCACCCTCACCCTTGAAATTGCCGGGCAGATAAAACCCGTTGAGGTTTTCCTGATGCCCACCGAGGCCATGACGCTGTCCAGTTTCATCGACGCAGCAAATAACAACGCCGGCTGAAGACCTGACTCCCAGGCTCCCCGCAAAAAGTTCAGGGTCCTGTCCGCTTGGCGGACAGGACCCTGAACTTTGTGCCAGCAGGGGTGGATACGGCTCGGGTGCTTAACCGATCAGGGTGGTGATAAGCCGGATGGAGGAGGCGATGATGGCGATGAGTCCGATGGCGGCGAAGAGGTTGTGCCACCACTTGTTGCGGAGGTCTCCCATGACGGTGGTCTTGTTGGCCATGATGACGATCAGGACGCCAAGCAGGGGTGCGATGAGCACTGTGAGGGATTGGGCGATGACGATCAGTCCCACCGGGGAGGATTGGAAGGAGAGGGTGATGATCAGGCCAAAGGCCAGGATCATGCCGGTAACGATACGGGCCATGGGTGACCCGGCCCGGGCGCCACGGCTGAGGGCGTCGGAGAGCATGGTGCCGCCGGCTGTGGCGTTGGCGATCATGGATGAGAAGGCGGCACCAGAGAGGCCGAGGGCGAATACCATCGCTCCGACCGGGCCGGCCAGGGGCGTGAAAACGGATGCCAGGGCGTTGATGGTTCCGGCCTCGGCCCCGGTTTTGCCGAGTACGGCGGCTGCGACCATGATGACGAGGGCGGTCATGATGCCGGGGGCCACGATGCCGGGGATGGTGTCGACCAAGGTGATGTCGCGGTAGTCGTCACGGGTCCGGCGGTGTTCCTTGACGCCGTAGGAGGTGTAGAAGGCGGCGTTGATGGAAAAGTTTGTGCCGACGAGCGCCACGATCAGGATTTCGCTTCCGGCGGGCAGTTGCGGCACCATGCCTTCCATTGACCGGTACCAGTCGGGCTGGGCGACGACGGTGCTGGCAATGAAGGCGATGCCCATGAGGACGACGATGACCAGGAGGGCCTTTTCGACGATTCCGTAAACGTTCTTGAAGGCCAGGACGAACCCGACGGCGGCGGTGCAGACGACGGTCCACAGCACCGGGGAGCCACCGAAGATGAGGGAGAGCCCCAGGCCGGATCCCACTGCGTTGCCCACCGAGAACATCAGCGTGATGCCGAAGACCCCGAAGCCGGCGAGGATGCCGATCGGTTTGCCGAGGTGTTCCTTGATGGAGGTGATCAGGGAAGTCGGCGTTGCGATGCCCAGCCGGACGCTCATGTCCGTGAAGAAAATCATCAGGATGGTTGAGACTGCGATGACCCAGACGAGGCTGTAGTCGAACCGGCTGCCGGCCTGCACCGCGGTGGTGAGGTTTCCGGGCCCGAACTGCCAGGCTCCGACCACGAAGGCCGGGCCCATGAGGGCAAGGTAGCCCAGGAAGGTACGGTGCTTCCTGGTGGTGCCTTGCGCGGGGTTTCCTTGCTGGGTGGCCATCTGTTCTTCCGTGGTTCCGGGATGGGTGATGGTCCTATTGTGCTCGCGCATCTGCGAGTCCTCCTTCTGCAGCAACATTGCTGTGGGTCGTCGTTGACCGGGTGGAGAGTAAAACTGGGGACCGGGTGGCGGGCGCTGGCCCGCCACCCGTGAAGGACCCTTGAGGGGCCGGGTTAGACGGCAGCGCTGGCGGTGACCTTGCCGATGTTTGCGGCGGCGAAGGCTTCCGCAATTTCGGTCTCGGCACCCTCCGGCAGGGGAAGGAGCGGGGTGCGCACGGTGGCGTGGTCCAGAATGCCGCGGTTCACGAGTCCCCACTTCAAGGCGACGGTGCCCTCCATGTGGGACCCGCGGTGGTAAACGTTCTTGGTCACCGGCAGCAGCCGCTCATGAATTGCGTGGGCGCGCTTGTAGTCCTGCGCCTTCCCGGCCTCGATCAGTTCGACGAGCAGTTCGGGGGCGATGTTGCCGTAGCCGACGAGCAGACCGTCGACGTCGAACATCGTCGGCAGCAGGTACTCGTCATGGCAGGACAGCACCTGCAACTCGGGGTACGCGGCGCGCAGCGCGGGAATCTCGGTGTACCACCGGCGCATGTTCCGGACACCGTTCTTCGTGGCAAAGACGCCTTCCTGGCCGGCGATCTCCAGCTGGGTGTCGAGGTCGTAGGTCGCCTTGGTGTTGTCGGGGTACTGGAAGAGGATCAGCGGCAGGCCTGACTCTTCATAGATCTCCTGGTAGCGCGACTGCGGGGCGCCCTTTTGGTATCCGAAGCGCAGCCACCCGTGCGAGGGGTAGACGAGGCCAGCTGACGCGCCGGCCTCGACGGCCTTCTTGGCCTCGAGGGCCGCGGTCTTGTTACCTTCCTTCGTGATGCCCGCCACGACCGGCACACGGCCGTCGGTCGACGCCACGAACGCGCGGATAACGTCCAGCTGCTCCTCTTCGGTGAGGAACGTGCCTTCGCCGGCGTGCCCCAGGACGACGAGGCTCTTCACGCCCTCAATCGAACCGAGCCACGAACCCAGACGCTGGATCGCAGCGAAGTCGACAGCGCCATCTTCGGTGAACGGGGTGACAGGTGCGGGGCTGAGGCCGCGGAGATCGAGTGTCATTACAGCTACCTTCTTCTTCTTTGATGGTCGGCAGTCCCGCGGTGTTGAGAACGTTTGCGGGAACGTTTTCAAGTTTGCACGTGTCCCAGCTCACTGTCAAGAGAACGTTTGCAAAAAGGTGGAATAGAGTGTCTCTTACGCCCCTTTCGAAGAGGAGAACCGCCATGGAACCGGCCGCCCCCGGAACGATCGTCACCCTCAAGGACGTGGCCGCGGCCAGTGGCGTCAGCATCTCCACCGCCAGCCGCGCCCTGGATGAACGCATGTCATCCCGTTCCGCTTCTGCCGCCCGGGTCAGGAAAATTGCCGAGGAACTGGGCTACCGCCGCAACTCGTTCGCCTCCAACCTCCGGAGGGGTGAGACACGGACCCTCGGCGTGCTGGTGCCCCGGCTCAGTGACACCGTCATGGCCCTGATGTTTGAAGAACTGGAGCGGGCGGCGTCGGACCGGGGATACTTTGCCATGGTCGCCACCAGCGGCGATGATCCCGATGATGAACGCCGGGCAGCCGAAACGCTCCTGGACAGAAATGTGGACGGCCTGATCCTCGCGACTGCCCGGATCGACGACGAACTGCCCAGGCACCTGCGGGAACGGGGCGTGGCGCACGCGCTGGTGCTGCGTACCGACGGGGTCAGTCCATCGGCTCTTGGCGATGACGAGGTGGGCGGGTACCTGGCGGTGCGGCATCTGATTGATCTCGGGCACCGTGACATCGGGATAGTGACGGGCCCATCATTTACCTCCACAGGGCGGGGCCGCCTGGCCGGCGCCCGCAATGCCCTGGAAGGGGCAGGCATCGAAGCCCGGGAAGACTGGCTGATCGCCGCAGGCTACGGCATCGAAAGCGGGTTCTCGGCCGCAGAGACACTCCTCGCCAGCGATACGGGACCACGTCCCAGCGCGGTGTTCGCCGCCAACGACAACCTGGCCATGGGTGTCATCGCCGCCGCCCACCGCCGCGGAATCATCGTGGGTGAAGACCTGGCACTGGTCGGCTACAACGACATACCCCTCTCGTCCCGCCTCTCCACCCCGCTCTCCTCTGTTCGGGTGCCCCTGGACCAGATTGCCGGCAACGCCATCGACCTCATCGTGAACCCCGGCAAGGAACCAAAAATCCGGACGTCCATGCCCACCCTCATTCCCCGCCAGTCGAGCGGCATTCCCCGGTCCCAGCAGGGTCACTAGCGGCACCAACAAACATGCGGCCTACTTCTGGCCCGTCAGCAAGGTGCCCCGGATCGCCGTCAACGGCACGGCACCGTAGTCCCTGGAATCGATGGACACACCGCGGTTGTCCCCCAGGACAAAGACACTGCCGGCCGGAACTTTCTCCGGCCCGAAGTAGGTGGCATCGATGCGGCTGTGGTCGATGAACGGCTCTGGTACCGCAACGTCATCGACGTAGAGTTCCGCATCGCGGATGGCCACGGTCTGGCCCTCCCGTGCGATGACCCGTTTGATGGCTGTGTGGCCGTCGGCCGGGCTGGTGAATGCGACCACCACGCCATTCTGTATCCAGCCAACATCGGCACCGGGCTTGAAGAGGAGCACCACGGCGCCTTCGCGAATGGTGGGCTCCATGCTGTCCGAGGAGACGGTGAACGGCTCCACGAACCAGAGTCGCAAGGCCACAATGGCCATGGCGGCGACCAGCGCCCTCGCCACGAGGCGGGAGTGCCGTTGCCCGGGGACATGTGCTTTTGACCGCGGCAGGCGGTGGCGCGGACGCCGCCGCCTGCCGGAAAGCTTGAGAACTCCTGCCCGGAGCATGCCAGGCAGCGTCCGCGGGGAGGTCAAGGCTGTTGATGCCATGCAGGCAGTCTCCCAACGGCTCCTAGGGAATCCCTTGGAGCCCGGAAAATCCCTAAAAGTGGCCAAAAACCTGAGCAAGTCCTGCGTCATTCTTGACGCTCTGCTCGGCGGCCCTTGAGCCAGGACGTGCACAGTAGTTCGTGCCAGGCCTGAACCACCGGAGGGAAAATCCGGGTCCCAGAGGCTGGCGGTGTCATGAAGCCGGCACCGAAAACGAGCGCAGTAGGCAGTCGCTGAATAGTTGAGTAGCAACTACTCGTGTGCTCCAGATACCCGCCCCGTAACGTGCAGCACAGAGTGCCACAGTGGTCACTCGTACGTGTTTCGGACGGTCAGGCGGGACAGGTTATGCGGACGAATCCTCGGGTGCGGGCAGCGCACCTCCAGGCCGGGGCCGATGGCGGAGGCGGCGGAACAGCGTGGTTCCGCAAGAAGCCATCGGTCCCTGCATTGTCCGGGCCGGGCCTGGATGTGGGCGCAACCGCCGCCGGCTTTGCCCCGCGGGACCAGCCATGAGCGTCGCAGAGTACGACGACGACCGCGCGCCGTTGCTGGACAGTTCAGTCCTGCTCCGCTTGCGTGAGGAGTTGGACGGCGACGAAGGCGTCTGGAAGGTATTTATCCAGAACTTTGTGGCCCACCTGCCCGCCAGGACGGAGAAGCTGCGCCTCGCACTGACCACCGGGGACAGCGCCGGAGCCATGGTGGCAGTGCTGAGCCTCAAGACCTCGAGCCAGATGGTGGGCGCCGAACGGCTGGCGCGCCTGATGCTTGAACTCGAACACCTGCTCCGCGTGGAGTGCTCGGACCGCGATCCCGCTGTTGTCCTCCCCCGGCTGGCAGCCGGCCGTCTGGTGCCCATCAAGCAATGTATTCAACAGACCAGGTATTTCCTGGAGAGGCACCTCTAGCAAAAACACGATCAAGAAACTTGAGCGGATCTTGAGGCATTCGGGTCACCGGGACTTTAGGATCAGGGCAGTGCCTGGTGGCATGAAGCTGTGGCTGCCGGAAGCGCAGCCCCGACGATTGCGGGGACCGATCGCTGTGTTCAAGTTTGTGAAAGTACTCACTGCTGCCCTTGCCGTTAGCGCAGGAATAACGCTGGCCGGGGTACAACCTGTCCAGGCCGCACCGGCTGCCGCGGCTCAAATCACGCTCAGCCCGGCCACCGGCCCGGCAGGATCTGCCGTCACGGTCAGCGGGACCGGTTTCAAGGTGTCCACTTCCGGAAATGTCATAGTCGGTTCAACGACTTTTGCCTTCCGCACAGCATCAACCGGTGCATTCAGCACGGCGATTACCATCCCGGCGGCCGCAACGGGAAAGCTGACCATTACCGCAAAGACCTCCTCCATCCAGGCGTCCTCAGTGTTCACGGTGGCCCAGCCGGCGCAGACGCTCCCGCCGGTCAGCACGGCCCGCCTGCGCTTTGGGGTGGCAACCGCCAATGGCCCGCTGGCAAGCACAGAACTGGACGAGGTTTCCCAGCTGGCAGGGGAAAGCCCATCCAGCATCCTCTTCTACAAGGACTTCCTCCAGACACCGCCCATCAGCGAGATGAACGCTGCGCGGGCACGGGGCGCCGTGCCGTTGGTGACGTGGGAGCCGTGGGCCTGGGGAGGCGGACTGGAGCAGCCCGCCTATTCGCTGGACCGGATCGCTGCGGGTGATTTCGATGCCCGGATCATCCAGTGGGGCCAGGCATTGGCCGCATGGGGCTACCCGGTGCAGCTGAGGTTCGCCCACGAGATGAACGGGAACTGGTATCCGTGGGCGGAAGGCGTCAACGGCAACGAAGCCGGCGACTACGTCCAGGCATGGCGCCACGTGCATGATGTTATGGCTGCCGCGGGCGCCTCCAACGTCTCGTGGGTCTGGGGCCCCAACGTTCCGTATTGGGGTTCCACAGACCTGGCCGGATTGTTCCCGGGTGCTGACTATGTGGACGTGGTGGCACTGGACGGCTACAACTGGGGCACGTCCGCCTCCTGGAGCGGCTGGATCTCGCCGCAGGATCTTTTTGCTCCCGGCATCGCCGAGCTGCGGGCCCTTGCCCCGGGGCTGCCGATTCTTATCGCTGAAACGGCGTCGAGTGAGGCCGGCGGGTCCAAGGCCGCATGGAACACAGACCTGGTGGCCTACCTGGCGGCCCAGCCGGACGTGATGGGTTTTGTCTGGTTCCATATTCAAAAGGAAGCCGACTGGCGCATTAACAGCAGCGACGCCTCGGCGGCCGCCTTCAAATCTGCCTTGGCGGCGCGCCGGGCCTTATAGCGCTCGGGGCGCGTCAGGGCCGGGTTGCGGGATCCTGTATTGGCCAAAGCGGCGCCGGGTGATCTTGGGGGCTACCCACTGGGCCCCGGTTCCACGTGAGGGGCACCCAACAGGCATAGGATTTCTTCCATGAGGATTGCCGTTGCAGGGGGAACCGGTACAGCAGGCCGGCACGTGGTGGCCGTTGCCAGGGAGCGCGGCCACGACGTCGTGAGCCTGAGCCGCGCGGAAGGCGTGGACCTGGTCAACGGCCGCGGCCTGTACCAGGCGCTTGAGGGCGTGGACGCGGTCATCGACGTCTCGGGCATCCAGACCGTTTCCACCAAGAAGGCCGTGGATTTCTTCACCAACGCCACGCAGAACTTGCAGGCCGCGGAGAAGAAGGCCGGTGTGAAGCACCACGTGGCGCTGTCCATCGTGGGCATCGATAAAGCCAACTCGGGCCTCTATGCCGGAAAGCTGGTGCAGGAGGACGAAGTCAGGCACGGCGGCATCCCCTGGACCCTTCTGCGGTCCACCCAGTTCCACGAGTTCGTGCCCATGACCGTCAAGGCCGCCTCGGCTGGCCCGCTGGTTTTTGTGCCCACCATGTTCACCCAGCCCGTGGCGGCACGGGAGGTGGCTGTCGCCCTGGTAGACGCAGCCGAGGCGGCACCCAAGGGCCGCATCCCGGACCTTGCCGGGCCCAAAACCGAACAGTTGAAAAGCCTGGTCAAAGCCTATCTCGCCAAAACCGGGCGAAAAAAGCGGATCGTTCCGCTGCACGTCCCCGGCCCCATGGGCAAGGCCATGCGCAAAGGCGGGCTGATCCCGGCGGCGGGTGCCGCCGTCGGACGCCAGACGTTCCTGGAGTGGCTGGACGCCGGCACGGACGTCTGACTGGCGGGCGGGAAGCGCTGCAACCCCAGGAAACAGGTATCCCCCGCAGTCCCGCAAAAATTCGAGTACTCACTACTCGTGCCCTCCCCCGCCCGCGCGCCATATGTTCGAAGGGCAGCCCGCGAACAACTCCGGGCAGGTGGGTTCTAACGGGGGGCTCGAGTGACGATACACGTGACAGGCACCGGCAGGCAGGTGCTGAAGGACGACGGCGGGCGGCAGGTTTCGGCGGGCTCCGCCGCTTCACGGGCGTGGCCGGCGCCGTCGGGGTTCCTGCTGGACCTCAGCACAGATGCGGACTCCGACGCGGCATCCCTGCGGCGGCTGGCCGAAGCGGCCGCGATGGCCCTTACCGATTTCGCCGGCGTGCAAATCGACTGCGCGGCCATGCTGGCCCCGGCCCAGCGGGCTCCCCTCCGGGCAGCCAACAACGGACGCGCCGCAGGCCTCGGCTACCTCGAGCAAGAGCTCGACGGCGGCCCGCTGGCCCACGCGGTGGCCGCCGACGGTCCCGTGGTGGTGGAGGCAGCCGGAACCGCAGCGCGGTGGGACGCTTACCGCCGGCGGTTCCTCGAAGCGGGCTACGGTGAGGTGCTCGCCGTTCCGCTCCGGCTGGAGCCCGGCAGCACCGCTGCCCTGGCATTCTTCGCACCCCCGGACGTGCGGTTCGGCGCGGACGTGGTCAGCCGTGCCAGCTGGTTCGCCGGGGTTGCATCCCAGAGCCTGAAACTGGCACTGGAGGTCCGGAGCGTCCGGTCCGCCGGGGACAACCTGAAGCGCCTGCTGGAGAGCCGGACGTCCATCGATGTGGCCTGCGGCGTGATTATGGGCCGGAACCGGTGCACCTACACGGAGGCCTTCAGCCTGCTGGCCAACGCGTCGAGCCAGCGGAATAAGCAGGTCCGCGAGGTGGCCGAGGGCATCCTGAAGACGATGCCCAGCGGCCCGCCCGGCACCCGGTTTCAGGTCTGAGCCCCTCAGCCCGAGAGTTCCCCACGGCGGTGCCGCAGCTCGCGCTCTGCCCCGTTCAGGGGCAATCCGGCGAACGGCAGGGCCGCGAGGTTGACGGTTTGGGCGGCGGCCAGTGCACTCTTGTTGGCCGCAGCCGCGGCCCGTTCTGGAAGACCGATGCTGGCGGCGAACTCCTGCCAGTGCTTGGCCTTGAGGTTCTTCACCTTGCCGCTGACGGTGAGGGCCATGGTGTCGTCGCCGTAGAGCAGGGTGCACGGAATGTCATAGACCGGAGCCACCGTCCAGCCGCCGCGCCCGCCCTCCAGTACGGCGGCGTTTTTGGCGTGCAAGTCCCCGTTGCCGGTCAGCCAGGCAAAGACGAACTGCAGGTAGAGGTTCCGCACGGCCACTGCCCGTGCCTTGCATGGACCGGCCAGTGCAAGCACAACCTCCTCAGAGCTGACGGCATATTTTGATGCGGGAGGAAGGTCCAGGACCTGCGCCGCGTCCTCCAGCGCAAGTCGCAGAAGTCCCCCGTCTGTGGTGCGGTCGAACCGTTCAACCAGCTGCCCCCGCAGACCGTTTCGGTCCGTGACCACGCTGTGCCTTGCCACCGGGATTTTCAGCGCCTTCGCTCCAGTCAGATGCGCCAGTATGCGCTGCCTTCAGCAAAAACTGCAACATATTGCTGAATTCTTGGACTGGCCCCGGGAACGCTGGCAAGAAAAGCCCAATCAGCAATATATTGCTGATCTTAGTTCTCAAGACTCTCAGTACCGCAGGTCCGCCTGCACAGCGAAGTGGTCCGACGGAAACACGCCCGCCAGAGGCTGGGTGCCCAGCAGTTCCGCGGCAAGGGGGTGCCCGGCCCCGCCGCGCCGTGGCGCCGCACTGAAGATGTAGTCGATCCGGCGGTCCGGCCACAGCAGCTGGGTAGCCCAGGAGTTGGCATTGGACCAGGTGCACCCACGCGCATCCCCGCCGGCCACTTCCCACGCGTCGTAGAAGGACAGACCTCGAGCCGGCGCGGCCATCCGGCCGGTGATCATCCGGATCTCGTCACTGTCCGGATCCGCGTTGAAGTCGCCGCATACCACCAGCGGAGTGCTGTCATCCTGCGACGAGTGCAGGTGTTCGAGCAGGCCCCGCACGGACTCCTGGCGTTCCCGACTTTGGTCCAGCCACCAGGCGTCCATCACCACGCCGTACACCTGGAGGGGCCCGCGCGGGCCGGCGATCTCCGCCTGCAGGACACGCAGTGCGCCAAAACTCCTGCTGGCCTGCGAGGTGATGGGCCACCGGGACAGCACCGCGACGCCGGACAGCGCGGCCTCGTCTTCCTGCGCCGGCACCCCGCTGTAAACGTGGTGCGGCAGGCCGAGCGGTCCAGCCAGCCGGGCGGCCTGGCTGTCATCGCCCTTGGCCCACGCTTCAGCCAGTACGACGACGTCGGGCCGGGCAGCTGCCAGCGTGGCAGTAATTGCCGCCTCGCGTTCCTCCCACGGACCGTAGAGCCCCCAGACATTCCAGGTGACAATCCGGACGCTGGTCTCGATCAGCGGACCGTAGAAGGTGGGCGGGATGTCCAGGTCAGGTGCCATGCGTCCTCCGCTGGATCAGCGTTTCCATGCCGGGAAGTCTAGTACTGCACACCCACAGCCACCGGTTGCGGCCGGCTGCCTACACTTGCTGCATGGATGTCAGGATCGGCGGTGTGTCCGTGCACTGCGCGGAGTACGGCGCCGGCATGCCCGTCCTCGCCCTGCATGGCGCCGGCGTGGACCACCGCGAGGTGGCCGGCGCCCTCGAACCGGTATTCAGCGAAATCCCCAACTACCGGCGGCTGTATCCGGATCTTCCGGGAATGGGCCTCACGCCGGCGCCCGGAACGATCACCAGCAACGATGACGTCCTGGACCTGCTGCTTGGCCTCATCGACCACGTCATCGGGGATGAACCGTTCCTTCTCCTTGGCCACTCCTACGGCGGATACCTGGCCCGGGCCCTGGCCGCATTGAGGCCCCATCAGGCAGTGGGGCTGACACTGATCTGCCCGGTCGGGGCGCATACCCAGGACGTGCCTGCGCATGAGGTCCTGGTTTCGCAGGCTGGCTTGCCCGGCGGGCTGGACCCGGATCTTGAGGCAACGTACCGCGACTACTTCGTGGTGCAGACGCCCGAAACCCTGCGCAGCTTCAAGGACCGCGTGGCGCCCTCAGCCAAACTCGTTGACGAGGCGGCACTGACCCGGGTCTTTGCACGGTGGGAGCTGCGGGACCGGCCGGAGGCGGCGCACACTTATCCCCACCCCGTGTTGATCCTTGCCGGCAGGCAGGACGCCACAGCAGGGTATGCGGGCCAGCTGGAGTTGGCGAAACACTATCGCCGCGCCACCGTGGCGGTCCTGGACCGCGCCGGCCACGCCCTGTTCCATGAGCAGCCCAAACTCGTCCAGGCCCACATCGCCGAATGGCTCCAGCGGGTCCGCGGGCGGTAGGCGCGTGAAGGAGGACACACGGGCGCACCCGCTATCCCGAGAAGCATCTTACGAAGCCCGTCCCGCGGAAACGAGTTCCGGCTCCCGTTCCAGCGTGGCTTCGGGAGAGGGACGGACGACGGCGGCGTCGAGCCTTTTGTTCGCCCAGCGCCGGAGGGGCTTTTCCACCACCCGGAAGGACACGTAGGCAAGCGCTACTGTCAGTACTGCCGCGAGCGGAACGCGGAGCCACAGCGACGGAACCAGCGGCATCAGCAGCAGGTAGACGGGCAGGTGCCAGAGGTACATGGCGTAGGACAGGTCGCGGCCGGGGCCGGCGAGCCAGGGGTGGCTCAGGATCCGTGCGGTGAAGTTGGCCGGGCGAAGGACCAGCCAACCGATGGCCAGTGCCGCCAGCAGCGCCAGCACGGTGGGCCCGGCTGTCCAGAAGGTGCTGAACCACAGGCCTGGAGTGTTCGGCTCCTGCAGCAGGAACACGGCAGCCAGCAGGATGAGGCCTGCCGGCGGTCCCGCCCAGCGGACCGTGCCCAGGAGGGAGGCGTGGAACCGGGAGCCTGGCCGGACCAGCGTGAAGACAAGCGCCAGGGTGCAGCCGATCAGCAGTTCATCGGCCCTCGTGTCAGGCCCGTTGTAGAGGCGGTTCAGCGGCGCCCCGGCCAGGACCAGGGCGAACCGCTCCAGCAGGAACGCCGCGGCCAGGCCGGCGGTGATCCAGGCGACCGTCCGGAGCTTCCAAAACCGCAGCAGGACCAGGAGCAGCGGCGGCCACACCAGGTAGAACTGTTCCTCGACGGCCAGTGTCCAGGTGGGGCCGAGGGTCTCACCGGTAATCGAGCCGCCGAACATGCCGAAGTGCGCCAGGTTCATCACGTAGCCGGCGGCGGGCAGGACAAAGCCTTCCTGGCCTGCCCACTTCGACGCGGGAAACACCAGGCCCACCGCGACGATCACTGCGCACAGTGCGAGGAGCGCGGGCCACAGCCTCGCGAGCCGTTTGGCGTAGAAGATACCCAGGCGCAGCCCGCCGGTTGCGAGGTATTCCTTCATGATCAGGAGGGTGATCACAAAGCCGCTGAGGGTGAAGAAGACGTCCACGCCGATCGATCCGCCGGGGACAAGCCCGGTGGCGGCATGAAAGAGAAAGACGAACACCACGGCAACCGTCCGGAGCCCGTCCAGGGCATGCTTGCGCCCTGAAATGAGCCCGGACGGGGGCACTTCCGCGCGTTCCAAAGCTGACACATTTCCACTGCTTGACCTAAAAACCACTAAGCAAGCATATATAACGTTTCCATAACTGCGCTGGGCAAAGGCTGGGTGAATGCTCCGAAAGCGGCACCTTGGGAAAGGCTAGGACCGTCGGCGCGAGGCTGCAGGTTTCCCCCAACGTCCACCTCGTACCGTTCCAGCATGAGAGCAACCACTGCACCGCTGCACACCCTGGTCAGCACCTGTCCGGGCGGCAATTCGCCGTCGACGGGCGCCCATGGTTCCTCCAGCCGTCCCCTCCTGGACCCTGCGGTGCTGGACAAGTTGCGGGCAGACCTCGACGACTATGAGGAAGTCTGGCGGGTGTTCGTCAGGAACTTCATTGCCGCCCTCCCCCTGAAGACGGACAGGCTGCGCCTGGCCATGACCACCGGGGATCTCACCGGCGCCATCGACGCGCTCCTCAGTATCAAGACCGCCAGCCAGCAGGTGGGCGCGGAACGCCTCGCCGCCCTCGCCGGGGATCTTGAGCTGGCTGTGCGCGAGGCCACCCGTGACCGTGATCCATCCGGAGTCCTGCCCTGGCTGGCAGCGGAGCATCTGCCGCGGATCCTGCAGCGCGCCGGACAGACTTGCTACATCCTCGAGTCACACCTGAAGAAGACGCCGTAGCCCGAACCGCAGCTTATGCGGCAGCAGCCCTGGCTGCGCTCATCGATCGGCAGGCTTCGGTCCAAGGTCAACGCTGACAGGCTCCACTGTGGCATCTGACTCCACTGTGGCATCTGATCCACACCCCGCGCAGCAGGAATCCGCCGCCTTCGTGGCACCGACGGTTACTGCAAGGGCGGACGCGGATGGCGTCGTCTTAACGGGCGAGCAGCAGGCATCCTCTTCCGTATCGCCCTTTGTGGCGTGCGGGATGGCGCAGCATGATTCACCCTTCCAGGCTTCGATGCCTTCCCGGACGGCAATGCCTGCGATCACCAGTGCCGCGCCGGCGTCGGCCCACCACCACCCCAGCGTGCTGTTAAGGACCAGACCGATCAACAGGACTGCCGAGAGATACGTGCAGAGCAGTGTCTGCTTGGAGTCCGCTACGGCCGTCCTGGAGCCAAGCTCCCGTCCGGCTCGGCGCTGCGCCCACGACAGGACCGGCATGACTGCCAGGCTCAGGGCGGCGATGATGATTCCGGGAGTGGAATGCTGGGCTTGGCCTCCGCCGGTCAGCGACCGGACGGCATCCACTGTTACGAATGCAGCCAATGCAAAGAAGGAAACCGCGATGATCCGCAAGGTCAGGTGCTCCCGATGTTCCGGGTCCTTGGCCGAGAACTGCCATGACAGTGCCACAGCCGACGCCACCTCGACAACAGAGTCCAGGCCGAATCCGATCAGTGCCGAAGAATCAGCCACACCGCCCGCCCACAGCGCTGCAACTGCCTCCATGACGTTGTACGTGATGGTCCCGGCCGCGAACAGCCGGATCCTCCGGGACAGCACAGCCCGGCGCCCGCCCGGAACGGCCATGAGCGTTTCCATGCCCACAAGTTACCTTCGGTGATGTCGTCAGGCAAAGTTGCCTCGGGAAGGTCAACGCTCGTGGCTGCCCAGGCGGGTGAGCCGGTTTGTCAGCGCGTGTCCACCCTGCGGGTGGCACTTCCGCCGCGAGTGGATTCGGCCTTCACGGAGGTGACCTGCTGGGCCGGTCCAGGCTTGGCTGAGAGGGACCAGCTCCCCAGCGAATTGATGGGGACGGTTCCCAGCTTGGTGATGGCACGTCCGGGCGTAACGTCGTAGAGCGTGACCGAGGCTGAACCGGCGGGGACGGACCCGTCGATCCTGGAGGTTCCCGCGAAGTCCATGTCCTTGTTGAGGCGGTGCCGGGCGGTGGTGATGGAGAGGACCTCGGTTTGTGACGTCGGCGTTGCTGTCGCCGTCGGCTCTGCCGGAGCAGTGGTGGCCGGAGCGGCCGGCTCCGTTGGCTCGGCAGTCGCGGTTGCGCCGGCGGTCGGTTCAGCCGTATCCGGCGTCGGATCACCGGTCGGTTCCTCAACCGGCGTCTCCGGAGTGATCGGGTGCGGGCGCGAGGCGTCGATGGGATGGTTGGGGTCCGGATCGTTGGTGTCGATGCCCACGCTGAACTGGGCCATCATGTCGTGGTCCTCGTGCGGGAGGTTGTGGCAGTGGATCATGTACCTGCCGCGGTGGTGCTCGAACTTCATCAGCAGCCGGACCGTTTCGCCTTCGCCGACGTAAACGACGTCCTTAGGTCCGCGTTCGTAGCTGAAGGGTGCCCTGCCGTTGCGGCTCAGGATCTGGAAGTCCACCAGGTGGATGTGGACCGGATGGAACCACCCGCCCGAACTGTTTTCGATTTCCCAGATTTCCACATCATCCAGGTCCGGATCGGCTAACACTTTCTTGTAGCCGCTTTCGACCACCTCGTCCCACGTCATGCCGCCGATGGTCCAGATGTCGTTGTCCCGCTTCACCCGCATGTGCCGTGTCTTCACCGACTGGGATGTTTTCAGGCTCATGGTGGTGCTCGAGGCGAGCAGTGTGGGCATGACTTTTGCTGCCGGCCCGGATGTATCCACCGGGTCACCCGTCACATCAAAAGCCATGACCTTGCCGGTGTAGTCGTAGTCCACGTTGTTGTCATTGGACAGGTTGCGCAGCTCCACCCGCTTTCCCGCCGGGTACTTGGAGAAGTCGATGAGGACCTCGTAGCGTTCCCCGCCGCTGTGCCGCCAGGAGGAGACCTGTTGGGCCGTGGGCATCAGGCCGCCGTCCGTGGCCACCATGGTGACGGGGTCCCCTGTGCTGAGCGAGAAACGGTAGGAGCGTGCGATGGACGCATTGAGGATCCGGAAGCGGTAGATCCTGCGCTGGACCTTCATCACCGGCCATGGGGTCCCGTTGACCAGGATGATGTCTCCCCAGAGTCCGGAGTGGGTGTTGTCGTCATAAGCCAGGGAGCCGTTGGCGGCGAACATGGCGTCGGAGACGGTGAGCGGCACATCGAACTGGCCTTGGGGCAGGAGGTTCCGTTCGACGTCGTCATGCAGGTGGTACTGGCCGGCCAATCCCGAATAGACACTCTGGGCTGTGTTGTGGACGGCGTGGTCGTGGTACCAGAGCGTCCTCGCCGGCTGGAAGTTGGGGTACTCGTAGTCTTTGCAGTAACCCAGCCCGGTCACATCGTTTGCGTACCCGTCGAACTGCGGAAGCGATGCCGAACCGTGCAGGTGCGTGGACGTATCAAGCCGGTACCCCCACTGCGGGTGGAGCAGCGGCAGCACGTTGTCCATCATCAAGGTGATGCGTTCGCCCTGGTTCACCTTGATGGTGGGGCCAGGGAACGTCCCGTTGTAGCCAAGGATGGGCGTGCTCAGCCCGGGCACAATGTTGGCCGAGGCGAGTTTCTGCTGAAGTCGGTAATGGCGCCGGACGTGGCCGTCGGCGTCCATGGTGGTCTTCGAGTACGGGAGCACCTGGGGGACCGTCAAGATCCCCTGGTAGGGCTTGGGCATGTTGCGGGTAGCGAGCTGGCTGGCGGACTTGGCATCCACGGACCGTAACGGCACCGCAAGCCCAAAGGCGCCGATGATTCCGATCCCACCTATTTGCATTGCCTGGCGGCGTGTAATGGTCATGAACCAACAGTGGGGCAACCACGGTGCGAAAACGTTGGGGAAATCTGGGACTGCGTCACCGCCATCGGGACTGGACAAATAAGTAGCCGGCCCTGGTATCGCATTCTGGGGTGCGATACCAGGGCCGGCTACGGCCGGAACGGGGGCTGGGGGCTGACGCCGATTCCGGATAAACACACCTTCACACCGAGGGCTTGCGGAAAACCTAGGGAGCCCTGCCCGGTGGTTCCGAAGCCATGCCAAGGATTTCCCAAGTGGCGCACGCAAGGCTTGCAGGCAGTCAGGGGCAACGTTGTGCGCAACGAAATCAAGGCCTGGCAGGAAGCGGGAGGGGCACGATGTCGCCGAGAGTACAGATGCGGGCATGGATGGCCTTCCTGGGGGCCGGGGTGCTGGCACTCGCCTGGGCCTACAGCTATGGCGGCGGTTCGGTTCCGGGCCTGTTGGACAGAGCAGGCCCGGTGGTCACGTGGGGCCTGCCGGCTGCGAAGCTGGTGTTCAACGTTGCCAGCGCCGGGACCATCGGGGCTCTCACACTGGCGGTTTTCGCACTCCCCCGCGGCGGGGCTGCTTACGCAACGGCACTTCGGTTTGCCGGTTGGTCAGCAGTTGTCTGGGCCGGCAGCGCCGCGCTGCACACCTACGCGAACTTCTTATTCATTGCCAACACTGCACCTTCTGCGGGTCTCGGTGAGGCATTCCTGACGTATGTCACCAGGATCGACGCCGGCCGCGCCGGCGCTTTGACCACTCTGATTGCCGGAGCGGTGGCAGCCTCCTGTTTCCGGTTGCGCAGCCCCCGCTTGTTGGCCGGCACAGCCGTTGCCGCTTTCGTTGGCCTGCTGCCGCTTGTTATGAAATCCCATGCGGCCGGAGGCACCGATCACGCGGACAGCACCACCGCAATCTTCGTGCACGCGGCTGCCGCCGCGGTCTGGGTGGGTGGCCTGCTGGTGCTGCTGGTGCTGCGGCGCGTGCTGCCTCATGACCAGTTGGTGGTGACGGTAAGGCGGTACTCGACGCTCGCGTTGATCTGCTTCATCTCCCTTGCGGTCACCGGAGTCCTGGGCGCCCTGGTGAGAGTCAGTACTGTTGAAGCACTGCTCAGCCCCTACGGCATCATCGTCCTGGCCAAGGCCGGAGTATTCGTCATTCTCGGCGTGTTCGGCGCCCTGCACCGGCGTTGGTCGATCAACCGCATGGAAAAGATCCCCGGCCGCGGCGGCAGGCAGTTCGGCGCTCTCGCCGTGGCCGAGCTGGCAGTTATGGGTGCCGCTTCCGGAATGGCCGCGGCCCTTGCGCGAACGGAGACGCCGGCCGGCACAGGTGCCGGGGCTGTCCGGAAAGTGGGCGCACAGGAATTTGTTTCCGAGCTGCCGGAGCCCGGCCTGTGGGAATTCACCACCGCGTGGGCGCCTGATCCGTTGTGGAGCCTGGCCTGCGGTTTCGCGGTCTTTGCCTATCTGGCCGGAGTACGGCGGCTGCACGTAACCGGCAGGAGCTGGCCGCTGTACCGGACCGTGCTGTGGCTGGCGGGGGTGGCCGTCCTGTTGATGGTTACGAACGGCGGCGTGCACCTCTACCAGGGTTACCTGTTCAACGCCCACGTTTTGACCCAGATGATGCTCACCGCCGTCGTCCCGCTGTTACTGGTTCCGGCGGCCCCGCTGACCCTGGCCCAACTCGCAGCCAGGGCCAGGACAGACGGCAGCACAGGGATCAAAGAGTTCGTGGACCGGTATGCGCAACCGGCGCTGGCAATGCTGCGCAAAGATCCGGTCCTGACCATCTTCATTCTTGCTGCGTCCCTCTTCGCCATCTACTACTCCCCGCTCCTGGAATGGGCAGCCGTGGGACAAGTCGGCTACAGCGCCATGACCCTGCTCGCCCTTTTGAGCGGCTGCCTCACCACCGCCGCACTCACCGGGATACGGGACTCCGGCACCAGCACAACATACGGGCGGCTGCTTGCCCTGGCTGGAACAGCCGCACTCTACGCCTTCGGCGGATGGAAGCTCACCGAGCAGGCACCGTCCATGGAAGTGCCCTGGTTTACCGCCGTGGGCAAACCCTGGGGGCTTTCACCCGCTGCAGCCGCGGAAATGGGCGGCAGCATTATGTGGTCCGTCGCGGCAGCGTCGCTGGCCATTACCGCCGCGATCATCATCAGCACCCGGCGTAACGGAAATCCCGGGCCTCTCGATCGAGAACGCCCAAAAACCGCCCAAGACCTGCAGCTGGATGTGGCGAACTGAGCCACTCCCAAAGCTTGCCCCTTCCCAATCCCACCGCCTCCGGTCCCGCGTCTTCCGGGCAGCATCAGCAGAGGAAATCCCCATGAATTCAACAACCCGTTCCATCAAAGTCGCTGCCGTCGGGGCAGCCACTGCAGCCCTTATGGCCTTAGGGCTGGGATCTGCCGCCGCCCACGTCTCGGTGGCTCCGGACAGCACCAGCGAAGGCGGTTACTCGCAGCTGACATTCAAGGTTCCCAGCGAATCCAAGACCGCCACAACCAGCAAAATCACAGTAGACCTGCCTGCCGCTAGCCCGTTCACCTCGGTGCGTGTGAAGCCCGTCCCGGGATGGAATGCTGAAATCGTCAGAGGAGCGCTGCCCCAACCGGTGACGATTGACGGCGCCACCATCACCGAAGCCCCGCTCTCCGTAACCTGGACGGCCAACAACGCGGAGAGTCAGTTGTCCACTGACCAGTACCAGGAGTTCTCCTTGTCCGTCGGCAGACTTCCAAAATCCGGCACCACCGTGACGCTGCCGGTCGCCCAGTCCTACTCTGACGGCAGCGTCCGGAACTGGGATGATCCCGTGGTCGAGGGCCAAGGCGAACCGGAGGAGCCCGCCCCTTCCTTCGTCACCACGGCAGCCCACGGCGGACACGGCGCGGCTGCCCCCGTTGCAGAAACGGCAGAACTGTCGGCAACTGCAGCAGTGACGCCGGCGGCAGACAACACCATGGGTTTTGCCGGCTTGGGCGCGGGAATCCTGGGCCTGGCGCTGGGAACAGCCGCCCTCATCCGTACGCGTTCACTGCGGAAGCCATAGCCAGCAACCCCAGCTACGGCCCAGGGACCTCGCCGTCGCCGCGGGTCCGGGACCATACTGGTGGCATGAGCGATCGTGCCGATTTCCTGGCCTGGGTGCGGACCGAACTGCACAATGCGGAGCTGGCCATCCACAACGGTGATGCGGCCCCGCGCAGGGCACTTTGGTCCCGCAACGAACCCGTCAGCGTCCTTGGCGCATGGCGTAACGCCATCGGGCAGCAGGAACTGAACGAGCTGTTCACCGGCCTTGCCAAGCAGTTCTCCGACTGCACCTCATACAGGTTCGAGCTGCTCGCCTACGACGTGGTGGGCGACATGGCCTACACCGCTGGACTGGAACACACGTCAGCCTCAGTGGACGGCGAGCCCCGCACCTACGTCCTCCGGGCAACCCAGATTTACCGCCGCGAGGACGGTGCCTGGAAAGTGGCCCACCGGCACGGCGACACCGTCACCGGCTCGCCCTGAGGACACAGGACGCAGCTCTTACATCCGGCCCGATGCGAGATCCGGGTCATCGTCGGACGTTTTACTGCCCGTCTCCGGCGCTGTGATGGAGGGCGCAGGTTCTTCCCTGGATGCCTGCATGGAGCGCCATGCGGCCACACCGGCCGCGACGACAAGCAGCAGCCCGCCGGCCCACCACAGCTTCCTGCCCGCTGAAGGCCCCGTTTCAACCGGAACAGGAGCCGCGGCTTTGGGTCCAACACGCTTCAACTGTTCCTGGACGCGCGGAGTCAGCGTCTCCACCCCGCCCGCAAGCTCGTCCGCCAGCCGGCGCAAAAGCGTTTGCAGGCGCGGGGACGCGGTTTCGATGCCGGTGTCCAGCCCGGCTACCGCTCTTTGCAGTGCAGCCTGGACGCCGGGGGTGGCCCATTCCTTGCCCCTTGCCCAGCGGGTTGCGACGTTCTCCAAAAGATGGTGGAGCTGCTCGGCTTCGGTCATCGGTTCTGCAGTGCGCATGGTGCCTCCTGTTTGCGATGGATGCCCATAGCTTAGGGTGGGCGGCACCAGAGGAACAGGCCCCAGCCACAACCATTTCACAGCCATGGATGACTTGTTCGGAACTAACTATGAAACGGATGGGCGAGGGTTGGCCGCAAGGGCCGCGAGGTCGCGGATCAGGCGCTGCACCTCATGCTCCCGGCCCCTGGAAGGCCTTGATTGTTGTGCTGCGCAGGGCCTTACCAGGCGGGTCTTGGGTGGAGCGGGCATGGGAGCCGCCGTTCGCGGCTCCACGGACCGCGTTTCGGTTGCTTCGAGCGGACTGTTGGTGGCCATACGTACGTCCCCCTTGACGTCGATGTTCTGGTGCCGTGTAGGGACACTCTAGGAAGCCGAAGGGCCCAGGCGGAAGCTCGTTCGTCCATTTTCGGGATTTATTGTGTCGATCTTGAGCTTCGCACGGGCACGGCATCCGCCGCTCACTACCCAGGGGTGCGGAGCCGGCGACGGCTGGGGGAGGCGCTCGTGGTCTCAGGGCGAACGCCGATCGCCGCCGGCTCCGCTCATCACCCTATGGCCCTGATCTTGGTGAGAACCCGAGTAATCGGTACGCGTTTCAAATAAGCCGGGGTACCTGCCCACAGCGCCAGCGGGACATCCAGATGAAGGTGCGGGCGTCGTGCAGGACGAGATGAAACGAAAGTCCAATAAGAAGTGAGCAGTATCACTGGATGTGAGGTGTGGCGCGGGCAGTCGGTACTGTTCTCCGGGTGTTAAAGGACAAGAGATTCATCGCTGCCCCTCTGATCACCCTGGTTCTGGCCGGCGGGCTGCTGACCGGAGCTTCCGTTCCTGCCGGAGCCGACTCCTGGCCCTTCGGCTGGTGGAACTGGATCACCGCCAGCGCCGGGTCCCCCGGTTCGGCGACGCCGGCCGCAACCGCCTCACCCACCTCGGCTCCCTTAACGTCTTCCCCTGCTGCCGCTCCGGCCACGTCAGCTCCTGCCGCGGTGCCCGAAACGCCGAGCGCCGCCCCGGCTCCGGTCGAGGAGCCGGCTCCCGCCCCAGAGCCC
Source organism: Pseudarthrobacter siccitolerans (assembly GCF_001046895.1). Classification (GTDB taxonomy): domain Bacteria; phylum Actinomycetota; class Actinomycetes; order Actinomycetales; family Micrococcaceae; genus Arthrobacter; species Arthrobacter siccitolerans. The sequence goes on along the minus strand of NZ_CAQI01000032.1, from coordinate 59,645 downwards.
GCCCAGGTCCAGGCCCCCGCGGTGCAGGCTCCTGCTCCTGCGGCGGCTGCCCCAGCGCCGGCTCCCGCAGCTCCCGCGGCTCCGGCGCCTCAAGCCCCCGCTCCGGCTGCACCGGCTCCGGCCCCCGCAGCTCCGGCAGGTGGCGGCACGCCGTCCAACGCGGTGGCCCAGCGGTCCTTCGATCTCATTAACGGATACCGGGTGGCCAACGGCCTCGCCCCGTTGCGGTACAACAGCGGACTCGAAGCCGTGGCGCAGAACTGGTCGAACACCATGATGAGCGATATCAACGCCCAGGGCAGCACCGGCTTTAGGCACAACCCGGATGCAGCCTCCCAGATCCCCTCCGGCTGGACCCGCTCTGCTGAAAACATCGCGGTCAACGCCGACGCCGATGCGCTCTTCGCTGCCTGGAAGGCCTCCCCCGGCCACAACGCCAACATGCTCAACGCGGCCCTGACGGACTTCGGTTTCGGCTGGGCCCGGCTCTCGGCAAGCTCCCCGTACGGGGCGCAGCTGGTGGCCACGCAGAACTTCGCCACCTACGGGCAGTAAGAAAAAGGAACGACGGCGACCTGCCGCCGTCGTGCCTTATGTGCGGGAGGCTGCCCGGGCGGTCGGGCAAAGGGAAAGCCCCTCCTAGGAGGGGCTTTCAAGGTTGTGGTCAATTGTCTTCTGGTAACGGTCAGCGGTGATGCACTCCCCCTTCCCGGACGCCTCCCAGCGCCCCTCCGGACTATGACAAGACAGACTTTAATATCGCGTCCAATGCCAGTAAAGGGGTGGCGTAAAGGAAAGTTGATGGAAAATATCCGCCCTGCTCAGGCGGATACCACCCAGGCGTACGACGGCGGCAGGCACCTCCGGGCGCGATGATCCTGAGTGAGGGCAAGGAGAAAGCCCCTCCTAGGAGGGGCTTTCAACGTAGTGGTCATGTGTCTTCTGGTTTAGGTCAGCCTTGATGCATTCCCCCTCTCCAGACGCCCCCCGGCGTCCATCCGGATTATGAACTCTAGTGATGGGCCCGGTCCCAGTAAAGGGGTTGTGCTGGAGAATTTCTCCACAGGCAGGCCCGCGATGCGGACTTCCGCACGTTTCCGGAGATTTACTTTGGCGAAACACCCGAGGCCGTATTATTCAGGCATGTGGACTAAACAGCACCAGGCTCTGTGCGGCACGTGCGGAAGGAATACCAACCACGTGACGCACTATCACAAGGACGACGTCGGCGGCTCGCTGATTGCCGAAGTCCGGTGCGCGGAGCACAAGGATGTTCCGGTCATCAACGAGGCATGCCCGGTTGCGTGGATGGCATCGGAGGAACCGGCCGCTTGACGTAGCAGCCGTCCGACCTGTCAGAGATAGAGCCGATCGGCTTCTGCTGTGGGCATAGCAGCGGTTCCGGGAAGTTGTGGGCCGATAGAATGATCTGCATTATGGATGACCCTCCTTCACATTTGCCCTGGCCCCTCCACCTTTTGACCGGTTCACCGGCCACCGCGGGAGAGGGGCGCCCGAATGTATGAATGGATCATGCTCGGTATCGGCCTTGTCCTGACAGTCGGTACCGGTTTCTTTGTCGCTTCAGAGTTCGCGCTGGTCAACCTTGACCGCGGCGACCTTGAAGCCCGCCAGGAGCGCGGCGAAAAGCGCCTTGGGGCCACCATCAAAGCCCTCAAGATCACCTCGACCCACCTCTCCGGAGCCCAGCTCGGCATCACCATCACCACGCTGCTGACCGGTTACACGTTCGAGCCTGCCATCAGCAAGATGCTCAGCGGCCCCCTGCTCGCCGCCGGACTTCCTGAAGGCGCCGTGCCCGCGGTGGGCTCCGTCGTCGGAATTTTCCTGGCCACCATTTTCTCGATGGTGATCGGCGAGCTGGTCCCGAAGAACTTCGCGCTGGCGCTGCCGCTCGCCACGGCAAAGGTGGTGGTGCCGTTCCAGACCCTCTTCACTGCCGTGTTCAAACCCGTGATCCTGCTGTTTAACAACACCGCGAACGCGATCATCAGGTCGTTCGGCATCGAGCCCAAAGAAGAACTCTCGGGTGCCCGCAGCGCAGAGGAACTCAGTTCACTGGTCCGGCGCTCCGCCCTGGAAGGCGTCCTCGACGCCGACCACGCCGTGCTGCTGCACCGGACCCTGCGCTTCTCCGAACACTCCGCGGCCGACGTCATGACCCCGAGGGTCCGGATGACGGCCGTCAATGACGATGACACAGCCGAGCAGGTCCTGGCCCTGGCCAGGACCACCGGCTACTCGCGCTTCCCCGTCATCGGGGAGGATCGCGACGACGTCCTGGGAGTCCTGCACGTCAAGCAGGCTTTTGCCGTTGCACTGCACGAACGGGAAACCGTAACAGCCGCCCAGCTCATGATCGACCCCCTGCGGGTCCCCGAGTCGATGGGCGTCGATTCACTGCTGGTCCTGCTGCGCAAACAGGGACTTCAGGTGGCGATTGTGTCCGACGAGCACGGCGGCACCGCCGGCATCGTCACCCTCGAGGACCTCGTGGAGGAAATCGTTGGCGAACTCGAGGACGAGCACGACAGGGCGCGCGTGGGCGTAGTCCGGGTTGGCCGGTCCATCACCTTCGATGCGTCCCTGCGGCCAGACGAACTGCTGGACCGGACAGGCATCGCCGTACCGGATGACGAGGACTACGACACCATCGCCGGCTTCGTCTCCGACCAGCTGGACCGCATGCCCGAACTGGGCGACGAGGTTCCGGTGGACGGCGGAACCCTGCGCGTGGAACGCGTGGTGGGGACGCGCGTGGAGCGGCTCCGCTTCACGCCGAACGAATCCCAGGAACCGCCCCAGAGTGCCCATGACCGCCTTGTCGACACCCTCACCTCGGAGCTGACCCATGAGTGAATACCTTCCCGGCATCATCTGGCTGGTGGTGCTCCTGGTGGTCAACGCGTTCTTTGTGGGCGCCGAGTTCGCCGTCATCTCCGCCCGCCGCTCCCAGATCGAGCCGAAGGCGGAGGCCGGCAGCAAGGCCGCGAAAACCACGCTGTGGGCCATGGAGCACGCTACCCTCATGCTGGCCACCAGCCAGCTGGGCATCACTGTGTGTTCGCTGGTGATCCTGAACGTTTCCGAACCGGCCATCCACCATCTGCTGGAGATCCCGCTGGGCCTGACGTCACTGTCGGGTGAGGCGATCGGCATCATCGCCTTTGTGGCCGCCCTGCTGCTGGTGACCTTCCTGCACGTGGTCCTGGGCGAGATGGTCCCCAAGAACATCTCCTTCTCGGTCCCCACCCGCGCCGCGCTGCTCCTGGCCCCGCCGCTGGTAATGGTGGCCCGGATCTTCAAGCCGGTGATCTGGACGCTAAACGGCATCGCCAACTCCATCCTGCGGCTTTTCCGGGTTGAGCCCAAGGACGAGGCCACCAGCGCCTACACACTGGACGAGGTGGCCAACATCGTGGAGCAGTCCACCCGCGACGGCATGCTGACGGACACCAGCGGCACGCTGACCGCCGCTTTCGAGTTCACGGCCAAGACCGTGGCTGACGTGGAGGTTCCCATCAGTGAGATGGTGCTCCTGCCCGCTTCCGCCACACCGGCGGATATCCAGCGCGCCGTGGCTGAGCATGGGTACTCGCGGTACATCCTCACCGATGACGACGGCGTCCCTTCCGGCTATCTGCACCTCAAGGATGTGATGGACCTGGTAACGCCGGAGAAGTTCGTCCGGCCCGTTCCGACGAAGCGGATCCGCCGCCTGGCCTCCGCCTTCAGCGGCGGCGAGCTTGAGGACGCGCTGGCCACCATGCGCCGCACCGGAGCCCACGTTGCCCGGGTGTTCGACGAACAGGGCAACACCACCGGTGTGTTGTTCCTCGAGGACATCATCGAGGAACTGGTGGGCGAAGTGCAGGACGCCACCAGCGCTTAACCCATCCATCGCAGTGCTGGCGAATGCCAAAAACGAAGGAGCGCCCTCCGTGCGGAGGGCGCTCCTTCGTTGCAATACGGGGTCAGTCCTTCTTGAAGGCGTCCTTGACCTTCTCGCCGGCCTGCTTCAGGTCGCCCTTGGCCTGGTCTGCCTGGCCCTCGGCGCGCAGGCTCTCATCGCCTGTCGCTTCGCCAGCAGCTTCCTTGCCCTTGCCGCCCAGTTTTTCTGCGGCGTTTTCGATCTTGTCATCCAAACCCATGGTGTTCTCCCTACGGTTGGCGCCCGCCGACGGGTAGGCCGGCGGCTAACGTTCCCATCCTAAGCACGTGGCTGCGACGCATCCAGCACCGAAAGGACCTGTGGCCGCGGGCCGCCAGGATCGGTGCATGGCATGGCCGTCCTTCACTACGACAGCTGCCACCCCGGCAGGTGGCGGCTGGAACCGCCCACGCAGGGCAATACCTTCACCATTCTGGGCCTGGTACTGACAGGCGTCGGACTCGCCTGCACCGCCACCGGTTTCATCCTCATGATGTTCTAGCCGACTCCAGGAACACATCCCGGCGCCTCTGTGACTACGATAGGTGCATATCTACGCACTTATGCACTTGGAGGGGTCGGGACTGATGCTGGTGGTTTTGCGGAACGTGGCGTACGGGCGGCTGTTTGCCGCCCAGGTCGTGGCGCTGATCGGTACGGGTCTGCTGACGGTGGCTCTGGGGCTGCTGGCGTATGACCTGGCGGGCAGCAATGCCGGCGCAGTGCTGGGCACGGCGTTGACCATCAAGATGCTCGCGTATGTTGGTCTGGCCCCGGTGATCAACGCCCTGGTGGCCCGGTGGCCCAAAAAGCGCGTCCTGATCGGCGCCGACCTCATTCGCGCGGCCATGGCCCTGGCGCTGCCGTTCATCACGGACGTCTGGCAGATCTACATCGTGATCTTCCTGCTCCAGTCCGCGTCCGCGACGTTCACCCCCGCCTTCCAGTCCCTCATCCCCACGATCCTGACGGACGAGAAAGACTACACCCGCGCACTGTCCCTCTCCCGGCTGGCCTATGACATGGAAGCCCTGGTCAGCCCCGCACTGGCGGCACTGCTGCTGACCGTGCTCAGCTATAACAACCTGTTCCTGGGGACGGTGGCTGGGTTCCTGTTCTCAGCCTTCATGGTGGCCATCACGGTACTGCCCAAGGTCCCCGCGGCCACCGGGCCGCAAAGCTCGCTGTGGCACCGGACCACGCTCGGCGCGAGGATCTTCTGGCGGAACCGTCGGCTGCGGTCCCTGCTCGCCCTGAACCTGGTGGTCGCCGCGCCCACGGCCCTGGTTCTGGTCAACACGGTGGTTTACGTCCGGGATGTCCTGCACCGGCCGGACACGGACCTTGCCCTGGCCCTGGCGTGCTTCGGTGTGGGATCCATGATCGTGGCGCTGTCCGCCCCGCGGGTCCTGGACCGGTTCGGGGACCGGACCGTGATGCTCACCGGCGCGGCCGTCATCCCTGCCGTCCTGGCCGGCGCGGCCGCCCTGACCCTGCTGGGTGTTCCAGGCACCGGCTGGTGGCTGCTGCTGGGCCTGTGGTTCCTGCTGGGAGCTGCGAACTCCACCATCCTCACGCCCTCCTCCCGGCTGCTGCGGGACGCATCCACCGAGGAGACGCGCCCGTACGTGTTCACCGCCCAGTTCTCCCTGTCCCACGCCTGCTACATCCTGACGTATCCGCTGGCAGGGTGGGTTGGGGCGGCAGCCGGTTTGGGCTGGGCAGCGTTTGCCCTGACAATTATTGCGATGATAGGCAGTGCAGGAGCGTTCCTGTCCCGGCCCCGGCACACCGTCGGGACCGGCCAGGAACCGGCGGAGAAGGAGCAGAGCGTTGAGCAGCCAGCCTCACAACGCACCAACCCCCGTCCCTGAGAAGCCTTCACTGGTCCACCCGGTCACCCCGGGGCCGCAGCTGCTGGAAACGGCGGCCGGGACGCTGCGGATGCTGGCCGAACCCACCCGCCTGAACCTGCTCTTCCAACTCACCGACGGGCCCAAAACCGTCACGGAGCTCACGGCCGCCGTGGACGTGCCCCGTACGGTGGTCAGCCAGCACCTGGCCAAACTTCGCCTCAGCGGCCTGGTGGACACCCGGAAAGACGGCCGGCACGTCATCTACTCCCTCCACGACGGGCACCTCATCCGGCTGATCCGGGAAACAATCAACCACGCAGACCACCGGCTCACCGGCGAACCCACCCACGGCTGACCCGCGCCCGTGACAACACTCCGCCCGGGAAGCCGTGCCAGGACGCCAGCGGTCGCGCCCGTACAGGCGCCGCTGACCCTGCAACGCGCGCTCACCGTCACCGGCCTGGTCCTCGGCATCGCAGCCGCCGCGCACACGGCCGGCGGAGGGCACCTTCCGCCGGCCCCGGTGCTCGCCCTTCTGGCTGCCCTGGTCCTGCTCCCGGTCACGGTGCTGGCCCGACGGCGGCTCAGCCTCGCGTCGATCTCCGGAGTCTTGGGCGCCGGGCAGTTGGCCCTGCACACCGCGTTTACCTCCCTGCCCGGGCCCGTTGATCACTGCACTCCTGCGGGGATTGCTTCGTACGGACACCATCAGGCCCAGGCGATTCCGGACTGCCTCACTGCAGGGGCCGGTGCCGTGGCACTGCAGCTGCCTGCGGTCCCCGGCCCCGTGATGGTTGCCGCGCACATCCTGGCCCTTGCCGCCACGGCTCTGCTTCTGGCGCACGGTGAGGAAGCCCTGTGGCGCGCCCTCGCATGGCTTGCCCCGCCGGTGCTCGAACTGTACGCCCGCCCGCTTCCGCGATGGACGGCGCCCGCACCGCTAGCTGCGTCCTGCGTCCCGCCGCTGCACCCCAGCGTGCGGACGAGGCTGTTCCGCGGCCCGCCGTTAGCCCTGGCCCGGCCCGTCTACTGACAGAGCCGGCTGCCGCCCCGCACACTTCACACACTTTTTCTTGCCTGCCCGGAACCCGGTGCCAGGCTGTCCTGAAAGGACTCCCCTGTGGCTTTTTCCCTCCGTCGCGCCCGGCTCGTTGGCGCGCTTACCGCAACCGTGGCCCTCGCCGCCTTGGCCGGAGCGACTCCGGCCCAGGCCCATGATGCCCTGGCCTCCACCAGCCCCGCTGACGGGCAGACCATCACCACCGCCCCAGGCGAGGTCTCCATCACGCTGACCAACCCGCCCACCACCGGCGTCCCGGGCGCAAACGTGCTCACGGTCAGCGGTCCGGACGGGCACGTGGTCAGCTCAGGCGAAGTGACCGTGAACGGCGCAACGTTGAGCACCGAAGCTGGCATCGACCTCAACGGCGTACACACCGTGCAGTGGCGGGCGGTCTCAGTCGACGGCCACCCCATCGAAGGTACCTTCAGCTTCACCTACGCCCCCGAAGGGGCAGGGACCGCAACGGCATCAGCTGCCGCCACCAGCCCCGCCGCTGTTGCCACCCCCTCGGCCGCGGCTTCCCCCAGTGAAGCGCCTGCGACGGCGGCTGCCCAGAGCGTGCCCGCGGACAACACCGGCTGGCTCGTCGCAGCCGGCGTCATCATTGTCATCCTCGCCATAGCCGTGGTGTACTTCCTGCGCCGGCGGAACACCAACAACAACCCGGTCTAAGCCAAGCCCGGGCCGCGCAGCAGCACCCCTGCTGCGCGGCCCGGGGCGGCTCTATTCCCCTCGGGAAAGTGCATACGAGGAAGGAATTATGTAACTCCAGTTGAGTTAGGTTAGCTTTACCTTTACTGTCCGAGGCGTGACTGTACAGCCAGAACTGGCCGGGGTCTCGTTCGCCGCCACTCTGGCAGGGTTCGGAGACCGCACCGCCATCAGGACAAAAAACCGCACGTTGAGCTACCGCGAGCTGGCGGACCTTGTGGACGGCATGACGCATTCGCTTGGGCCTGCCCGGCGGCTGATTGCGATCGAAGCTGAGAACTCCCTGCCCGCCCTGGTGGTCTACCTCGCGGCCCTGTCCTCCGGCCATCCACTACTCATCCTCCCCACAGGCGGCGGGAGAGCTACCGAAACGCTCATCGCCGCGTACGATCCCGACATTGTGGTCCGCGCCGTGGACGGTGAGGCGGTACTGGACATCCGGCGGGACGAAACCCGGCATGAGCTCCACCCTGATCTGGCGCTGCTGGTGAGCACCTCCGGATCCACCGGCAGCCCCAAACTTGTTCGCCTGTCCGCTGAGTCAATTCAGGCCAACGCTGCAGCGATCGCCGAGTACCTGCACCTGCGGCCCACCGATACCGCAGCCACCACACTCCCCCTCTCCTACTGTTACGGGATGAGCGTGGTGAACAGCCACCTCCTGGTGGGTGCGTCCCTGGCGTTGACGGACCTCTCCGTGGTGGACCCATGCTTCTGGGAACTCGTCCGTGAGGACAAGGTGACGTCCTTCGCCGCGGTACCCTATACCTTCGATCTCCTCGAACGGGTGGGCTTTGAGCACATGGACCTGCCCGGCCTGCGCTATATCACCCAGGCAGGCGGTCGGCTCGCCCCGGACCGGGTGCGTTACTACGCGGAACTGGGCCGGCGGCAGGGCTGGGACCTGTTTGTTATGTACGGCCAGACCGAGGCTACGGCCCGAATGGCCTACCTGCCCCCTGACCTGGCCGCAGAACATCCCCAGGCCATCGGCGTTCCAGTGCCGGGCGGATCCTTCAGGCTCGAGCCCGTCCCCGAGCTGGACGCCCACGAACTCGTCTACGCCGGGGCCAACGTTATGCTGGGCTACGCCGAGAAGCCGGAAGACCTCGCCCTGGGCCGGGTCATCACAGAGCTTCACACCGGCGACCTCGCCAGGCGCGGGCCGCAAGGCCTTTACGAAATCGTCGGCAGGCGCAGCCGGTTCGTGAAGATCGTCGGTCTCCGTGTGGACCTGGGCCAGGTGGAACGGTTACTGGCTGATCTTGGTTTGACCGCAGCCGCTGCAGGTTCCGATGACGGCGTGGTCGCCGCGGTGGAGGGCGGCCAGGACCTTGGCCTGGTAGCGAAAACCCTTGCCCAGGACCTGGGCGTGCCGCGTACGGCCGTTCGGCTGCATGCCGTGGAATCCCTGCCGCGGCTCGCGAACGGAAAACCGGATTACCCGGCGGTCCTGGCCCTGGATGTCGCCGCCGAGGGCCAGGGCAGCGACGCAGCTTTGCTGGAATCGAGCGAAAACGGGGCGGACGTCCGAAGGATTTTCGCCGAGGTCCTGGAGGTGGACGACGTCGCCGACACCGACACCTTTGTTTCCCTGGGCGGCGACTCCCTGTCCTACGTCGCAGCGTCCGTCCGGCTCGAACGTGCTCTCGGGGAGATTCCCCAGGGCTGGCACCTGATGCCGGTCCGTGAACTTGCATCCGGCCCAAAGCGTACGGCGCCCTCAGCACGGGACGGGTCCGCAGACCAGCCGGCCGACCGGGCAGCGCCGTCCTTCAGCGGCCGGTTCCGGCAGATTTTTGCCCCCATCGAAACAGGGATCGTGCTGCGCGCCGTCGCCATCATCTTCATCGTCTCCACCCACATCGGATTCTTCCACTGGGAAGGCACCGCCCACGTACTGATCGCCGTCGCCGGCTACAACTTCGCCCGGTTCCAGCTCAGCGGCACCCGCCGGGCCCGCTTCCGGCGGCAACTGCGGAGCATCGGCCGGATCGTGGTGCCCAGCGTGGCTGTCATCGGACTGGCCTTCGCGCTGACGGATACCTACACCTGGGCCAACGTCTTCCTGCTCAACACGCTGCTGGGACCGGAGGGGTGGACCGACTACTCCCGGTTCTGGTTCATCGAGATCCTCGTCCACATCCTGCTTGGGCTCGCCGCGCTGCTGGCGGTCCCTGCCGTCGACCGCGCGCTCCGCAGATGGCCGTGGGCCTTCCCCTTGGCAATCGTCGCGGTTGACCTGCCATTTCTCTTCAACCTGATTGACAGCCGCTACCCGGGGCAGGGACCGGTGCTGTGGCTGTTCGGGCTCGGCTGGGCGGCCGCCGTGTCGAGGACGACGATGCAGCGGGCCTTCGTGACCGCCATTGCGCTGTTCGCCGTCCCGGCGTCGTTCGAGGACCAATACCGCTGCGCAACCATCCTGGCGGGCTTCCTCATCCTGCTCTGGGCGCCCACCATCAGGGCTCCCCGCGGGCTGCACCGGCTCACGGCCCTGCTGGCCAGCGCCTCCCTGTACATCTATGTGACGCACTGGCTCGTGTACCCGCTCGTCGACCCGGCCCAGAAAGGGCTGGCCGTCGCGGCTTCCCTTGCGGCGGGCGTCCTTTACTGGGCGGCAGCGACGAGGGCCATGGGATGGGTTGAGCGCCAATTCCGGCGGCGCCATTGTTCAAACCGCGGAGATCTGGCCCACCCTTTAGCATGGGCGCACACCGCTAGCAGCTGAGATCCAGTGCCGTCCGTGCCGCCCTGTGCATTGCGTCCACATTGAGAGGATTATCTGGACGATAGTCGGCGGGGTCCCACGATTCCGGCGGGTAGGTGATCGCCATTGCTATCTGCCGCTTGGCGTCCGCGCTGGTAAGCACCACGGTGCGGTACCCCGCCCAGTCGCCGCCGTGTCCGTAATAGAAGCCACCGCAGATATCCACCCACCGCAGCAGTCCCATCCCGTAAAACCCGAAAGGGGCCAGCTGCATCTGCTTCACCGTGGCGGGTTTCAGGAGACGCCCCTCCATGAGTGCGGCATAGAAGGTGTTCACGTCTCCGAGGGTCGAGACCACGCCGCCCGCGGGGTTCCCGACAATCGCCCCCAGATAGGCAGAGTCAATCCGTTCGCCGTCAACCGCGACTTGGCCGTGGAGCATTGTGGGCGGAGGCGGGCCGGTGCCGGCCATGTGCGTGTTCTTCATTCCCAACGGTTCAAACACATCTCTCTCCAGTACCTCGGCCACGGGATGGCCGCGCAGACGCTCCACCAAAAGGCCAAGGACCAGGAAGTTTGAGTTCGAATACTCCGCGCCGCTGCCTGGTTTCAGCACCCACGGCATGGCAGTTGTCAGAGCCAGGCTCTCGCTCCAGGTCATCTGCTGCGTCAACGCCTGCCGGATAGGCCGGGAGCTGAATAGCTCCTCCTCATAGCTAGGTATTCCACTTTCGTGTCGTAGAAGGTGTGCCACCGTGACTGGGCCAGGCGAATTCACCAGACGGTCGAATTCAGGGAGGTGCCTGGTCACAGGATCGTCCAGCCCCACGAGACCTTCTTCCACGAGTTTGAGCACCGAGGCAGCCAGCATGGACTTGGTTATGCTCGCGATATGAGTGGGATCCGTGGATTGAGCCGGGACCGGGTTGCCAAAGCTTCGGGCTCCGTCGGCGTGTGACCAGACCTCACCGTTGATTCGCGTTTCCACCAGGACGGCCGAGGCCCCGAGGTCCAGCATCGTTCTGCTGAAATCCTCCAGGCCTGTCTTGTACTTCACAGCGGCCTGGCTGGTCTGCACGGGCATAGGCGGGGCCCCGGTGCAACCACTAAGCAGCACAGCTAGGGTTGCAGCTAGAACGGGGAAACGCCGGATATGCGGCCGTCGCTTCAACGAAAGTGATCTCCTGGGCATCGACGTGTCAACCCGTCTCTTTTTGGTCTGGGCTAGCACATGCTCTTGGCGGTCTGCAGGATAGCGTCCTCCATCTCGGGAACGAGCGGAGGCGCGTCTGCGACGTTCAGTTCACGGGGCGGCAGCACCGCTGCTACGGTTGCCTGCTGTTGGCCGTCTTCGGAAGATACGGATTGGATACTGTACGGGCCTCCGCCGCCGGACACGAAAACGTGGCCTGTACCCGGGCAGACGGCGTCACTTGGACGGATGCCACCCAAAGAAAACGGCTTGGCCTCAACCATGCTTTTCCACGTTTCCTCGCGGATCAGCCGGCCCGTGGTGAGCGCCGCCAAGAATCTGCTGAGGTCTTCGACCGTTGAAATGACCCCGGAATCAGCAGATCCGGCAACTGCGTCAATACGCGTGAAGTCGCGCCTGTTCCCGCCCTCCAGCACGTACCCGTGCAGCATGGGCTCAGGTGGCTGCTCTGCCGCCGCCACGTGGGTGTTGTCCATTCCTGCGGGCTCAAACACGTCCTTGGCGAGAATCTCTGCGAGTCCGCGGTTGTGTTTGCGTTCCAGCAGCCAGCCCAGCACTTCCCAGTCAGTTGCAGACCACGCAAAGTAGGTCACGGGCCCTGGCGGCAGGTTCACACCGGCTGCCATGTGGAGCCGTTCCTCGAAGGTCAGTGCCCTTGTTTGGAGCTCGTCCAGGCTTCTGGATTCAATGAGGGGTGGAAAGTAGTCGGGCAGGCCGGAGGTACTGCCCATCAGATCCCGCACCGTGACCCGGTCCCACGACGGGAAGATGGCCGTGAACTCCGGTAGATGAGCAGAGACGGGATCGTCCAGGCGCACGGCGCCGGCCTCCACCAGCTTCATCACGGAGACGGCTACCATCGGCGTTCCTGCCCCGATGATCCATGTTTTGTCCGTGGGGGCCGCCTTCTTCCTGGACTCGAAGTCATTCACCCCCGTGGCCCTTAGCTCTTCCTGGTCTCCATTCCGGACATGGAAGACCACTGCAGACGCTCCATGTGCGGAAGCGTCGGAGGCAAAAGCTTCCAGCGCCGCGGCAAGCTCTACAGCCGGGGTGGTGGCTGTTTCGTCGGGGGCGCCGTACGTGCACCCGGAAAGCACAAGAGCCACGGCCACCACTGCGGCTTTCTTTTTCACCACGGAACCGGACCCCATGTATTGCCCGGAGGGATATTGAGCCTGCACGGCAGGGCCCGGACCATGACCGCTCCTCTCCGAGAATGCGCCGCCCAGCCCACTTCCAATTATGTTCCTGAAACCTCTGATTAGATCCTTTGAGGCGGCCCAGGACTGTGGTTCAAGGAGAGACTGCGTTACCGGGCTTCCAAGGCTCATGCGTGTGTGAGAGCCAAACCATTTCAGGGTTCAGGGAACGGATCAGCTGCTGCCCGTTGGTGCGGGGGTTATCAAGTTCGTCGAACCAGACTGCCGTGTCACCGGCGATGATCGTTGGGCCTGCGGCTCCGTCGACGACGACGATCTGTGAGCCCCGGGTGTGACCGGGCGCCGGCAGGAGCCGCAGCCCGGGGAGCAGTTCGAGCTCGCCGTCCACCTCGATGTAGTTCATGCCGGGCGGGTCTACCCATTCGGGGATGGTGTAGTCGTCCTGGTTGCGGGCGTCGTCGAGTTCCTGGCGTTGGACATAGGTGGGCTTTCCCGCGAAGAGGTGGTTGCCTCCGCAGTGGTCGAAGTGCAGGTGGGTGTTCACCACCATGTCCACACTGCCGGTGTCAAAGTCCTGCTCGTTCAAGGGGTAAATCCGGGGGTCCATGTCGGCGACCGCCGGGTGAACCTGGGTCATGCCGGTGTCCACCAGCACACGCGCCTCGGGGTGGTCGATCACATGCACGTAGACCGGCATCGGCTCGCCTTCGGCCAGCAGTTCGGCAACCCGGACGGCGGTTACACGGATTTCAGCGGGAGAATTCAATGTTCACCTTCCGTTGGGGCGTCCGTCGAGCCAGGAGGCACGGAGCCACTCCACCTATTGGGTCAAAGCCGTCCAGGACTCCAGGAACTTCTCAGCGATGAAAGCGTGGCCAGCGGTGTTCGGGTGGATGCCGTCGGCGTCGAACTCCGGGCTGTTGGCAGCGGTGAACCAGCCGGCCTCGAGGGCGTCGATATAGGGGGCGTTGGCAGTCGCGGCCCCGGCACGGACGGCATTGTTCACGTCGCGCAGTTCCTCTGCAAGCGGCTGGGGCGCCGACGGTCCGAACACCACCACCTGCACGCCGGGCCACAACCTGCGGGCTGTCTCTACGGTCTGCGCAGTTGCGGCCCTGACCTCGTCCGGGTTGCCGATTTCCGCGTCGTTCTGGCCGCCCTGGAGAACGAGGAGGTTGGGCACAAAAGCCGGGTTGGCCGCGATGTTCCGCAACCGGACTTCGTACTCTTCACCCTGCTCATCCTGCGCGCCGCCGCCCCAGGCGAAGCCGGTTCCGCCGATCCCGTCGATGTTGGTGGGGTATCCGAGCTCCCCGGCAACAAGGTACGCCCACCCCTGGTCAGGGAGGTCGGCACCGTCACCGGCAGTGTAGGAATCACCAAGGATAAGCAGCACAGGATCAGCAGGCAGCTCAATCTTGAGCGAGGGAGCCGTAGGAGTTGCAGTAGCCGTGGGTGTCGGTGTGGGCGAAACGGACGCGGTGGCGGAAGGCGCCGCTGCCAGCGGACTCACCGGCGCCGGGACAGTTTCGCTCACGTTGCGTGGACCCATCAGGGCAAGAGCCGCAACGCCGAAGGCGGCCACTGCCAGCACAAAAAGTGCAGCGTACTTGATCCACTCCTGCTTGGTAATACTCGGGCGCCCGCCGTTCCTCGTCACCCGGCACATCCTACCGGGGCGAAGCCCTGTCGAGGGGCAACCCGGAGTCCTCTTGACAAGCCCCACGTCACGGCTTCTCATTCACGTACCTGCACGAATAGGAAAGGCCGTGGTGGCTATGCCTGCCGTCCCAACGCATTCCCAGGCGAAGAAGTCCCGGCTCCGGACCGGGGCCGCGCTCATGGCGCTGGCCGGGCTGGCCTTCGTGGCCTACGGCGCAGTCTTCCTGGTGCTTAACTTCGCTGGCACGTTCCTCGAGCTGGGCATCGGGCCCGACGAAGTGGACAAGACCAAGGCGGACGTGGAGGCGTTCAGCCCGCAGCTCTACCACTACATCAGCCACCTCCACATCGCGCTCAGCGGCTTCATCACGGCTACCGGGCTGGCCATCGCCGGCCTCTCCTGGTTCGGGGTGCGCCGCGGAGAACGGTGGGCCTTCACCGTGGCCGTTAGCGTCCCGGTCGTCGGACTGGCCGTCGCCGTCCCCGCCCATTACCCGTGGGGCCTGGCCACGCTTGGGCACCTTGGTCCGGTCTACCTCGCCGTCCTCATTTTTATAGCTGGGGCCGGGATGGCGTACAGCGAACTGCGGAAATACCGTCCGGAATCTCAGTAGAAGGAGATAAGTTCGACCAATTCCCCTACCCTGTCCTCCGGGTAGTTGCGGGCAACGTCCGCCTGGGTAAGGATGCCCACCAGGTCATGGCCGTCGATGACCGGCAGACGGCGCACTTGGTGCTCTCCCATAACCCTGATGGCTTCCTCGATGGAATCATCGGCACCGATGGTGACCGGCTTGCCCTGGCCAAACTCCCCGGCCTTGGCAGTACGCGGGTCGCCACCCTCCGCGAAGCATTTGATGACGATGTCCCGGTCCGTGATCATGCCCTTGAGGCGATTGTCCTCTCCACAGATAGGCAGCGCGCCGACGTTGAGGTCCTTCATTTTCCGGGCCGCTGCCTCCAAGGTCTCATTTTCACCGATGCATTCAACGCCGCCGGTCATAATTTCACGTGCTGTGGTCATGGCATTCTCCTCGTTAGCTTGCGCCCGTAGGGGCGTCGGGTGTTCCTGGTATCGGGCATCCCCAGACTTTGTCCGTCATCGTCACGTTCACATGTGATGCACTGGACAAGATGAATTCCGCAAGCCACCTCACCTTCCCGGCGGAGCTAAGCGCCGAACTGGGTGTATATCGAAATTTTATCCGCGTTTATCCCGGATGGACATGGAAGTTCATCACCCCAGCCGCCGTCGGCTCCGCACCATTCGTGCTTGGCAAAATGCGTACGACGGCGGGCGCGCGCCCGCCGTCGTACGCCCACCTTGCGCGCTGACTAGTGACTCGTACGCACTCAGCCGGTATGTTGAAGGCTTGGACCAGCGGGCGAAACTGGCCCGCATTGAAACTGGACGCTGGGGGCAGCAAAGGTCATGCACACAGGAGCGCGTAAAACTGCAGGGGCAGGCTCGGCGAACAGCGCCGGGCCGCAACGGTCAAACTCCAGGCGGGCATCCGCCGGTTCCAGCCCGTCCCGGTTCAAAGTCACGGACTGGCCCGAGGTGCCCGCTGACCCGGCAAAGGATCCGGAGGCCGCACATGCAACTCCTGCAAAACCAAACCCTGACGGTTCCAGCCCGGCCCTGGGGTTCAAGGACTTCGTGTGGCCGGAAAGCAGCACCAGCCTGGAGCCCGATGACGCTAAGCGGACGGGGCGTTGATTTTCGCTTCGATGGGGAGCCAAAGCTGACCGCGGCCTCTTGATCCGCCCGGTTCCGGCTGAACACTGAGCAGCTGCGGCCCGGGCGCCCATAGGTAGGGGTTGGCAGGGAACCACTCGGCGGCGGCGTCGGCCCACAGCTTTTGCAGGGCTTCGGGGAATTTCCCCTCGGTCTCGAAAACCACCCACAGCCCGGCCGGAACTTCTTTGGAGTCATATCCTTCCGGCGCCGGGTGCGAGGACGCCACTGCACGCCAGTAATCCAGTTCGCTGCCCTCGGTTCCCGGCTCCTCGATGTTCTCGGTGACAGCCACCAGGCCGAGCGGTTCCGTGTCCGAGAGCCCGGCCAGGCGCGGCCGCACCGCTGGATCCAGGCCACGCTCGAACTCTTCAATACCCGGGTTGGGTCCTTCATAGATGAGCCGGATTCGTGTCTTGAGGCCAATCAGGCGGAAGGCGTCCTTTTTGACAATCTGATGTTTCATGCCTGTGCTCCCTTCGATGCGTAAATGGAATTTCAAGTGGGGTTGGGAATGGAGCACTGCGCCGGGGCGTCGCGCTTCTGTGGGCGTCAGGCCGTGCATGGCTTTGAAGGCGCGGGTGAACGCCTCAGCGGACCCGTACCCGTAGCGCACGGCGACCTCCAGAACCCCCTGCCCGGCAACGATTTCCGCCGTCGCCGCCGTGAGTTTCCGGCGCCGGATGTACTCGGAGACGGGCATGCCAGCCAGGGACGCAAACATCCGCCGGAAGTGGTACTCCGAGGTGAGCGCCACGCGGGCGAGCCTGCCGACGTCGACGGCCGCGGTCAGATCCGCCTCGATGAGCTCAACGGCCCGGTTCCATTCCTGCATGGCATCCTTCCCTTCCCTTCAAAGGTATGGGGAACGTATCCCGGCGACCCCACTATCCCTGCCCGAAAAAATCAACGCCAGCTGCCATACCCGGAGGCAATTGCCGCAGTTCTCCCGGCCGGTCTCCCTCAAGCCGCGCGATGAACCAGCGTGCGATTCGCCCAGTACTCAGGTTCTACCTGCCTGCCGAGTGACTTCCGGCTGCCCTAAATCCGAGTACTTCGTACTCGTGCGGCAGTCGACTCTCATTTCTACACTCGAAGCTTCGAGGGCCGGACGCACCCGGGCAACCGGCGGCGTGCCAGAAGACGACGGGGGTTCTTATGACCAGGGCGAAACGGAGGAGGCTCCGCCAAACGTCCCTGTTTGTGGTCGGACTGCTGCTGGTGACCGGGTACCTGACGTACTTTGTCCCCAGGTCCTTGAGCAGTACCGGCTCCCACAGCTCCCACGCCCACGCCTCGGTGCTGCCGGCTGCCGCCCTCGCCGCCGCACCGGCTGCCCTGCCCCGGGCCGGATGGACGGCCTCGGCAAGCGACGCCGAAACCGCCGGTGAGAACGGCATCGCCGCCAACGTGCTGGACGGAAATGCCGCCACCATCTGGCACAGCAGATATTCTCCGGCGCCGGCGGCACCGCTGCCGCACACCATCACCATCGACACCAAGGTGAGCCAGGTATTCTCAGGGCTGCGCTACCTCCCCCGCGCCGACCATATGAACGGCCGGATCGGCACGTACTCCGTCCACGCCAGCTCCAACGGAAACACCTGGAGCCTCATCGCCCGGGGCACCTGGGCGGACAACGCTGACGAGAAAACCGTGACCTTCGCACCGGCCACCGCGCGCTACATCCGGCTCACCGCAAGCACCGAAGCCGGCAACCGCGGACCTTGGAGCAGCGCGGCGGAAATCAACCTGATTGGCGAGCCAACACCGCCTCCACCCGCTACAGGTCCGCTGCCAAGAGACGGATGGGTGGCCACCGCGAGCGATGAGGAAGTGGGCGGTGAAAACGGCCGCGCCGCAAACGTGCTCGACGGCAGCGCCGCCACCATCTGGCACAGCAGGTATTCGCCCGCGCCGGCAGCACCCCTCCCGCACACCCTCACCATCGACATGGGTGCCATCAAGGACGTCCTGGGACTGCGCTACCTCCCCCGGGCAGACCACATGAACGGCCGGGTGGGCGCCTACTCCATCCACGCCAGCACCAACGGCAGCACCTGGACCGCAATCGCCAGCGGCACCTGGGCGGACAACGCAGACGAAAAAACGTCGCCTTCGCCAAGGCTTCGGCACGTTACATCCGGCTGACGGCGACCAGTGAGGCCGGCAACCGCGGTCCGTGGAGCAGCGCCGCGGAAATCAACCTCCTCGGCGAACAGCCCACGCCCCCGCCCATCACGGCTCCGCTGCCGCGCGACGGGTGGGTGGCCACCGCAAGCGACGAGGAAACGGCAGGTGAAAACGGCCGCGCCGCGAACGTCCTCGACGGCAATGCCGCCACCATCTGGCACAGCAGGTATTCACCGGCACCGGCGGCACCACTGCCGCATACCCTCACCATCGACATGGGTGTCTCAAACCAGGTCTCGGGGCTGAGCTACCTCCCCCGCACAGACCACATGAACGGCCGGGTGGGCGCCTACGCCATCCACGCCAGCAGTGACGGAACCATCTGGAGCGTGGTCGCCAGCGGCACCTGGGCGGACAACGCGGACGAGAAAACCGCGGCCTTCACTTCAACCACGGTGCGCTACATCCGGTTGACAGCGAGCACCGAGGCAGGCAACCGCGGACCGTGGAGCAGCGCCGCGGAAATCAACATCCTTGGGGTCCAGCCAAAGCCCGAGTCGGCTTCCGGTCCCCTGCCCCGGGACGGCTGGCTGGCCTCCGCGAGCGACCAGGAGACAGCCAACGAAAACGGCCGCGCCGCGAACGTGCTCGACGGCGACGCCGCCACCCTTTGGCACAGCAGGTATTCGCCCGCTCCCGCGGCCCCGCTGCCGCATACCCTGACCATCGACATGGGTGTGGTCAACCAGGTCGCGGGGCTGCGCTACCTCCCCCGCTTCGACAATATGAACGGTCGGGTGGGCGGGTACTCAATCCACGCCAGCTCGAACGGAACCTCCTGGAACCTCCTCGCGCGCGGCACCTGGGCCGACAACGCGGACGAGAAGACTGTCACTTTTGCGGCAGCTTCAGCGCGTTACATCCGGCTGACGGCGAGCACGGAAGCTGGCAACCGGGGACCGTGGAGCAGCGCAGCTGAAATCAACCTGCTTGGAACACCACCGAAGGGGCCCGGAACATGGAGTCCCACGGTCAACTTCCCCCTCGTCCCGGCCGCCGCGGCACTGCTGCCCGGCAACAGGCTGCTCACGTGGTCCGCCTACTCGCCTATTACTTTTGGCGGCGAGACCGGCATCACGCAGTCAGCCATCCTGGACCTGAATACCGGGGCTGTCAGCCAGGCGGAAGTGGCCAACACCGGCCACGACATGTTCTGCCCCGGCACATCGCTGTTGCCGGACGGCCGGATCCTGGTCAGCGGCGGCAGCAACAGCGAAAAAACCTCTCTGTTCAGTCCTGCAACGAACACGTGGGCCCCGGGGCCGGACATGAATGTTGGCCGCGGCTACCAGTCCAACGTGACCACTTCCACGGGGGAAGTGTTCACCCTCGGCGGTTCATGGTCGGGCGGACTGGGCAGCAAGCACGGCGAGATCTGGAGCAGCACCGGCGGCTGGCGGCCGTTGCCTGATGTTCCGGTGGACAGCATCCTGACCGATGATCCCGGCGGCGAGTTCCGTTCCGACAACCACGCCTGGCTGTTTTCCGCGGCCGGCGGACGGGTGTTCCATGCCGGCCCCAGCCGTGAGATGAACTGGATCTCCACGGCCGGCACCGGCAGCGTCACGTCGGCCGGCACCCGGGCGGACAGCGCAGACGCGATGAACGGCAACGCGGTGATGTACGACGTCGGAAAGATCCTCACCATGGGCGGGGCGCCCGGCTACGACAACTCCGATGCCACGGCGCGGGCCTACACCATCGACATCAATAACGGGGTTGACGTTGCCCGGACCTCGGACATGGCGGTCAGCCGGTCCTTCGCCAACGGCGTCGCGCTGCCGGACGGCCAGGTGCTGGTGGTGGGCGGCCAGGCCCATGCCGTCCCGTTCACGGACACAGGCGCCAGGATGGCCCCCGAACTCTGGAATCCGGCTACCGAGGAGTGGACCGCGATGGCACCGATGGCGGTCCCCCGGACGTATCACAGCGTGGCATTGCTCCTTGCCGACGGCCGGGTGTTTGTGGGCGGCGGCGGACTGTGCGGCACGTGCACCACCAACCACCTGGACGGCGAGATCTTCACGCCGCCCTACCTGCTGAACGCGGACGGCAGCGCACGGACCCGGCCAACGATCGTTGACGCCCCCGCCACCGCTACGGCCGGCAGCAAGATCTCCGTGACCACCGGATCGAAGATCAGCAAGTTTTCCCTCATGCGGATGTCCTCGGTCACCCACACGGTAAACACCGACCAGCGGAGAATTCCGCTGACGGCAACGGGGACCTACGGCAACAACACCGCAACGCTGACGTTGCCGGCAGACCGCGGCGTGCTGGTACCGGGCGCCTACATGCTGTTCGCGATGGACGGCAACGGGGTGCCCAGCGTCGCGACGACGATCCAGATCTCGTGACAGCCGGGGCGGCGCCGCTAGTGCCCGTGACCTCCGCGGGTTGAGCCTGTCTAGACCCCCACGAAGCCAGTCGGTGATTGTGCCTGGGCCCTGCCACTGAGCATGGAGTGGCCCCGGAGCCCTCACAGGCTCCGGGGCTGTGCAGTCGCAGGTCCAGAAAGACGCTGCGGACTCCTGTGTGGCCGGCCAGCGTTCTTACCTGCCTTGCCTCATAGGTGTTCGACTAGCCCGTGATCAGGATGGCTGGCTCGCTGAACCCCTCGAAGGTCACCGAGTACTCGAAGCTGTAGTCGACATCGGTAACTTGAGCTAGCCAGCGGGGGTTCGGGCAGTCGAAGGTAGCCTGGAACTCCTGAGCAGAAGTTCCGTCCACTTTGACGCCTCCTGGGATGACCAGTCGGCCGTTCTTATCGGAGGTAACCGTAACAGGCGCCGCTTCCGTCTCCACGGTCTCTGTGAACGGATCTACGATATTGCGGTTGCCCGGGTTGCGGCACACGCCCGTGAACGTGGCGGTGAGAGACAGGTTAACGGTCGCATCCGTATTTCCGACGCCTGCGAACTCGGTACCAGTACACGTCACCGTGGCCGTCGTCTCGTTAAGTGAGCAGGTGGGCGCCGCTTTTCCCTTAGCGAAGTGAGCTCCCTGTGGAGCGTTATCGAGGTTTACAGTCGTCGCGGCCTGCGCCGCAGCCATGCCCGTTGCGAGGGCGAGAAATATTGCCGCGAACAGAATCAGGACGCGGCGGAGTGATAGCTTCATTTTTTTGCTTTCTGCAGATGCCCGTGGCCGGTCAGGCCCAAGGCGGTGAAGGAGGTTCGGAGATCCGGCTTTCGCCGGTCAATGTGCTTCTGAAGCGTCGCAGGCCACAGAAGCCACCCGGCCGCAGCCCCGAGAATGAGCTGCGCCTTTCGAATGGGCGAGCAAACAGCAGCACCTTTGCTTGTGCTGTCCTCGCCACTGAACAGATCAGGAGGGTGTCAGGCTAATTCTTTTGCTGACATCGGGATTCTCTCAGTGCAAATTCGCAATATGGAATCCGCCGATACCCAGTTCGTGGCGGTGCGCATGCCGTCGGTGGCACGCGACAAGGAGGCCAATTTATAACCTACCCGCTTCAACATCGTACGTCGGCCGGACACTTCTCAAGGGAATCGGTGACAGATAGGGGAGGCATGAGGGTGCATTAGGTAGGCCACCAGATCGGGGTTTCGGCTGCCCCCTTTTAGGCCGACGGCCACCTGCCATACGCGTGGCTGGCGCGGGACGGAGCGAAAGGCTCTTGGACCCGCAACAAAAGCGAGACGGCCGGGAGGCCTTGAGGTGGGGCCTCCGGACCGTGACGCTGTTTTCCTAGTCCGATTCAGTAATCGGAGCATTCACTATGCAAGCTCTGCACAAACGTCCGTTACATCTCCGATGCCGCTGTATGGACTTGATTCAGTCCCCTTCGATGTAAGCGCAAAGGTGAAATTTCCCTCTAATACGAAGATTCCCATCTCCTCGGATTTCACCTCGCGCGGGTTGAACACCACATTCAATCCGGTGACCTTGAATACGGTCGTCCCATCCGCCTGCACGGTGGCGTGTGTGGTCCCCGTAATCAGGTAGGTCACCTGCTCCCCCGTGTCGAGGTTGGTGACCGTGAGCACTTGGCCAGGAGAGCCCACGAAAAAGCGGTCCCCGGGAAGATCAACAAAATTCGATTTACCGGTCACTACCAACTGGACCGGGAACTGGCAAAGCTCCTTGGCTCTGAAGGTTTCATTAAAGATGATTTCCCCGCCCGGGGCCGCAGTCGCGGGGCTCGCGCTGGCAATAAACGCGAAGAACAGGACGCACAGAACAAACAGCTTCTTCATGGAAAACTCCATTCAGGTGGACGCGCACGCGAAGAAGTAGTAAAAGCACATGCGCGCAGAGGGGTTGCTGGTACTCGGCGTTGAATAATCAGCATCGGCGGCATTACCCAAGCAGGTAATTGCGCGGACGGACTGCGTGGAGTCGCAAAGGACCGTTTCGTCCCGCATCATGTCTTACCAAGGAGTAAGTTCGGCTGCTGTATCGCCAAAATTGCGATCACTAGGTGGCTGATGTTAGACCGCCATTTCCCGGTCTGTGAAGCATCAAAGATAAAGTAGGGGGCTCAATTCGGGAAGCAGGGGGCTCCGACTAAGGCAAGGTTGCGGTGAACGGCCGTGGACTTTCGCCGTTGCGGGTCCTCCAGCACTATGAACCTACCCCTGGTTCTCCCGGCGTGTTTCCTGCAGGCGCTTGATGAACCAGCGCGACTGTTCCGGCCCGTAGGGCAGCACCGGGATGGCCTTGGTGGCATCGTCCGGGGTGTCCCGGATGGAGCCGCGGGCCTGGCGGACGGCGGTGGTCATGGTGTTGGCCATGGTCTTGACGAACTGGTCGCTGCACGGCTTCCCGTGCCCGGGGATCAGGAACTCGTAACGGTGCCGCAGCGCCGAGATGTGGCGGAGCGCGTCCGCCCACTCCTCCGGGTACGAGTCTTCGAAGGAGGGGTGCGCGCCCTGCTCCACAAGGTCCCCCACGTACAGGGTGGTGGGGGTGCCCACCAGCAGGTCTCCGTCGGTATGGCCGCGGCCCAGGTAGAACAGGGTGGCCGTCAGCCCGCCGAGGTCAACCAGCACCGGCTGGTCTTTGACGATCGCGTTCGGAACCACGAGCTCCACATGCTGGCCCTCGCCGGTGGACATCTCCGGTTCCAGCGTCCCCACGAACCGGCGCTGGAGGTCACCGCGTTCATCAATCTCGCGGGCGCAGTTCTGGTGCGCCCAGAACTCGGTGGCTCCGGCTTCGGCGAACACGGCGTTGCCGAAGAAGTGGTCGTAGTGCGCGTGGGTGTTGACGACGACGAGCGGCAGCTGGGTCTTCTCCCGCACCGCATCCAGGATCTCCCGGCCCTGCCGCGGCCCGCAGCCGGTATCGATCACCATGGCCCGCTCGGATCCCACGATCAGTCCGGTGTTCAGCAGCGATCCTTCGGTGACCAGCACATAGTTGTCCGCGCCGACTTCGAGCCATTCCGACATTGTTTCTCCGTACCTCCGGCAAAGCAGTGTTCGTTCTCGTCTAGGCGTCGATTCTACCCATGGGCCGGTGGTTGAGCCCGGGGCCACGCCCGCGGGGAGCGGGTGGGAGCGAAACCCCGGGAGCCCGTACTCCACGCCGGCCGGACCGGTAACGGTGCAGTAACGCGCGTCTGATCGACTCATAGCTGTGGTTCCCCCGCGTGTGAGGCCGCGTTATGAGACAGCCCTGGAGTTCGGTCCGGATGGCGGGCCTGGCCCTGGACGTCCCGGCCCAGCTTGCCCCGTCGGAGGAGCGCGGCATCGAAGGCAGCGCTGCGGTCCTGGAGGGGGACGGCATGCGCCTGACTGTGGATACCAGCCCCTTCGCGGACCCCCTCACCCACTACGCGGCCAAGCCCGGCTACGAGCACTGGCAGGAAGCTGTGGCCAGCCAATCTGCTGACTTCATCCTGTTCGAAGAGGAGGGCACCCGCACCGTTGCCGTTGCCATCCCCGGCCGCGCCACCGCCGTCGTCCATCAACCGGCAGGCGCCGAAAGGGACGTCGCCCTGCAGATCCTGCGAAGCATCCGACCTGATGAAGGAGAGTCCAATGACTGAAGAGCAATACCGCGCCGCCCCGTACCTCGCGGCGGTCCCCACCACAGCCGCGGGTGAACGCAACCCGGGCTTCAGCAAGGTCCAGGCATATCTTGAGCGGTTCGGCTACCTGGCCGGCTCCACCACACGGGACATCGGCGTCCTGGACGACCCCACCGAAGGAGCCCTGCGGGACTTCCAGGAGTTTTTCCACCTTCCGGTCACCGGCGTGTTCGACGACGCCACCCGGGAAGCGATGATGCAACCCCGCTGCGGGCTTCCGGACATGCGCGGGGACGGCCTCGCCTTCTCCACAGCTTGTGCCTGGGCCGACCGGACCCTGACGTTCGCTTTCGACACCGGAACGGACGACGTCGCCGGCACCGCCGAGTTTGACGCCATCAGGCGTGCCATCCAGACCTGGCGGAACCTGGGCGGCCTGACGTTCACCGAGGTGGCCGTCGGATCCAGTCCGGACATCCGGATCGGATGGCGGCCCGCGGCGGACCCGGACCACTCGATGGTGGGTGGCGTCCTGGCCCATGCGGATTTCCCGCCGGGCTGCAGCGTGGTGACCAACACGCTGCCCAAGCCGGTGCACTTCGACGACAGTGAGCACGTGTGGAGCGTTGGCGCAGTGGCCAGCGCCTTCGACATCGAAACGGTTGCGCTGCACGAATTCGGCCATATCGTGGGCCTCGCGCACTCGAGCGTTGCGAATGCCGTGATGGCACCCACCGTGGCATCCAACTTCACCAAGCGGGCCCTCACCCAGGACGACATCGACGGATTCCGCGCGCTGTACCCGGCAGCCCCGCAGGCCTGGTCCGGCTGGAATTCCCTGGGCGGCACCCTCACCTCGGACATCTCCGTGGGCAACAACAAGGACGGCCGGCTGGAAGCCTTCGTCCGGGGCACCGACGGGGCTGTGTGGCACCGATGGCAAACCGCACCCAACGGAAACTGGGCGGGCTGGCAGTCCCTGGGCGGCGTGATCACCACCGAAATCGCCGTGGCCAACAACCAGGACGGCCGCCTGGAAATCTTCGCCCGCGGCACCGACAACGCCCTCTGGCACAAGTGGCAGACCACCCCCAACGGCAACTGGTCCGGCTGGAACTCCCTGGGCGGCGTGATCACCGGGCCACCGGCCACCGGACGCAACGCGGACGGCCGCCTCGAGGTCTTCGCCCGCGGCACCGACGGCGCGGTGTGGCACCGGTGGCAAACCGCACCCAACGGCAACTGGGCCGGCTGGCACTCCCTGGGCGGGGTGATCACCTCCGAAATTGCCACCGGCAGGAACGCGGACGGCCGGCTGGAAATCTTCGCCCGCGGCACCGACAACGCCCTCTGGCACCGGTGGCAGACCGCACCCAACGGCAACTGGGCCGGCTGGCAGTCCCTGGGCGGCGTACTCACCTCCAACATCACCACCGGCAGCAACGCCGACGGCCGCCTCGAAGTTTTCGTCCGCGGCACCGACAACGCCCTCTGGCACAAGTGGCAGACAGCACCCAACGGCAACTGGTCCGGCTGGGCATCCCTGGGCGGCATCCTCACGTCCGATATCGCCACCGGCAGGAACGCGAGCGGCCGCCTCGAGGTCTTCGTCCGCGGCACCGACAACGCCCTCTGGCACAAGTGGCAGACGGCCCCGAACAGCGGCTGGTCCGGCTGGGCCTCCCTGGGCGGCATCCTCACCTCCAACGTCACTGTGGGGAGAAACGCCGACGGCCGGCTGGAGGTCTTCGTCCGCGGCACGGACAACGCCCTGTGGCACAGGTGGCAGAACAGTCCTTTCCTGACCGAAGAATCCACCGGTGCTTCCGGTGCTGCCACCATGGCGGCGGAGGAAGGCGCGGAACCGGCCGCCGGCAGCCTGGTTGCCGGCACCGTGGACATGCCAGCCGGCACCATGGCCGGGAGCGTGACAACCAACGGGCACCAGCCGGCAGCACCGGCCATGCCTGCGGGGTCCATGGACACTCCAGCCAAGGAGTCCGCGGCTGAGTCCGGCACGCCTGATAAGGAAGGCAGCATGCCGTCCCGGGGCATGGCCGTCAGCGCCTGAGCAGGCGGGTGGCAGGAGCCGTAAGGTACGACGGCGGCGCGCGGCCGCCGTCGTACATCACCTCTGAAGGAAATGGACATGGCATGAACACCACCCACCGCCCCGGCGCGGAGGCAACGTCCGACGACGAGCAGATGATGGCCTCGCTGCGGCAGTTCATCAGGACCAGGGGCGCCGCCTACCTCGAGGACCCGAACATCACCTCGATCGGGGTGGGCCACAAAGTGGTGGACGGCAAACCGACAGGCGAGATCGCCATCCAGTTCACCGTGGGTGAGAAGGCGGCGCCGGAAGCCCTGGACGCGCTCAACACCACCCCCATACCTGAAGCGATCGTGGTGGACGGGGTCCCCGTGCCCACCGACGTTATTGAGCGGAACTACCGTCCCTCGTTCCGGGCAGTAGCCGAGGCGGAGCCGCCGGCCACCAAAGTCCGGCTCGATCCCATCCGGCCAGGGGTCAGTGTGGGCCACATCCGGTCCAGCGCCGGCACCATCGGCTGCATCGTGTACGACAGGCACGAGGGGACACCCATGATCCTCAGCAACTGGCATGTGCTGCACGGCGATTCCGGCATCCTGGGCGATGCGGTGGTCCAGCCGGGCCCGCACGACGACAACCGGGTGAACGCCAACGGACTCGGCAGGCTGGTGCGGTCCCACCTGGGCGTGGCGGGAGATTGCGCTGTGGCCACCATCGAACAGCGCGGATTCACTACCGCTATCCAGTCTCTGGACGTGACTCCGGATCAGCTCGGCGAACCCGAAATCGGGGACAAGGTGGTCAAAAGCGGCCGGACCACGGGGGTGACCCATGGGACGGTGCGCCGGGTGGATGTGATCGCCAAACTTCGTTACGGCAATGCTGGGACGCACGCCATCGGCGGCTTCGAGATCGGCCCGGACCCGGACAATCCCCCGGTGGACGGGGAAATCAGCCGCGGCGGCGACTCGGGGTCGGTCTGGATTTTCAAGACCCCTTCCGGCGAGCTCACCACCGTCCTGGCGGGCCTGCATTTCGGCGGGGAAACGGGCGACAGCCCGGACGAGCACGCCCTTGCCTGCCTGCCCCAGTCGGTGTTTGAAAAGCTGGAGATCACCCTGCGTCCGCCGGCAGCTCCTGAGGCCGGCGAGGATGTTCGCGAAGGGTTCGCCAGCGATTTCCTCGGCCCCCGCATCGGCCTGCCCACGCTCGCCGCTGACCTGGACAGTGACGCTGTCCGCCTCGCCGGCTCGGAGGTTATCCCTTACACCCACTTTTCACTCTCGATGAGCAAGTCCCGGCGGTTTGCCCGCTGGGTGGGGTGGAACATCGACGGCGCCGGCCTGATAAAGCTCAGCCGGAGCGGCATCGACTTCATCAAGGACCCCCGCATCCCGGCCGACGTCCAGACCGGGGACGAGCTGTACCGCGGCAACCGGCTGGACCGTGGGCACCTCGCCCGCCGCGCCGATCTGGTCTGGGGAGAGCTGGACGAGGCCGGCCGGGCCAACAAGGACTCCTTCTACTTCACCAACATCACCCCGCAGATGGATGATTTCAACCAAAGCAGCAAGAACGGGGTCTGGGGCCGGATCGAGGACGCGGTGTTCGCCGACGTCGACGTCGACGACCTCAAAGTCAGTGTGTTCGGCGGGCCGGTCCTCCAGGATGATGACCGCGCTTACCGGGGCACCCGCCTGCCGCGCGAATACTGGAAAATCGTCGCGTTTATGGAGCAGGGACAGCTCAAGAGCAGGGCTTTCCTCCTGACCCAGAACCTCAACCAGGTGGAAGCGCTCGAACTCGACGAATTCCGTGTTTTCCAGGTTGCCGTGACCGAAATCGAGGAACGGACCAGCCTGCAGTTCGCGGACACGCTGCGGCAGGCTGACACGCTTGTGGTCCCGGAGTCGGTGGGCGACCGGCGGCCGCTGGAGGATCCGTCCGATATCCAGTGGTGAGCCTCCAGTCGTGAGCCTCCAGGGGCAGGCCGTTCGCCTACTGGATGTCTGCCGCCGGCGGCGGGAGCCGGTATCCCCGGTCCTCGTCCACGGACTGCACGCCGTGCACGGACTTCAGGGCGGGCAGGCTGTCATCCGGGGCTGACCCCGTGATGAAGCCCATCTGCAGCACTTGTTCCACCTGCATGCCGCGGGCGCGCAGGGCGTCCGCGACATCGGCGACGGTGGACACATGCTCCGGGTCCACCGTGATGTTGATGTTGACCATGCTTCAGATTATCCTCGCCGCGGTGCTCACAGCGGTGCTCACATCGGTGCTCACAGCGGGGCGATGACCAGGCCGGAGCCAACGTCCACGGACGGCGCAATCAGGCGGTCGCTTTCCTGGACCAGCGAGGACCATAGTTCCCGTCCGCGGAAGCCGGTGGCCTGTGCCCAGAGGGCGGCAATGCCGGCGGCGTGGGGTGTTGCCATGCTGGTGCCGCTGATGCTCCGGTACCGGGCGGGCATGGGCCAGGACGAGTAGACCTGCCAGCCGGGGCCGGCAACGTCAACCTGCCCGCCGCGCACCGGCAGGCTGCGTGCGGAGAAGAAGGCGAGATCCAGCTGATGGTCCAAGGCGCCCACGGCCATGATGAAGGGGCTGTTGGCCGGGGTGCCCACAAAGCCGTTGTTGCCCTGGAGCCGCTTGGCGTTGTTTCCGGCGGCGGCGATGATCAGTGTCCCGGCGTCCAGGGCCCGTTCGCCCGCCGCCACATAGGGCGGGTGGATCTGTGGCACGTCGGCTCCAAGGGACATGGAAATGATGGCGCAGCCGCTGGTCAAGGCCCAGTCGATGCCGGCCAGGATGCCCGCGTCACTTCCCGAACCGGCGTTGCTGAGCACCTTGCCGGCGAAAATCTCCGCCTCGTAGGCAACGCCGTAGCGCGGACCCGTGGAGGGGGACTTGGAGCCGCAGGATGTGCCGATGCAGTGCGTGCCGTGCCCGTGTCCGTCCGTGGCAGACTCCCCCGGGATGAAGGAGCGCACGGTGATGTTGCGTCCGGCGAAGTCCGGGTGGGTTGAGTCGAAGCCGGTGTCCAGGACAGCCACCTTGACCCCGCGCCCGGAATAGTGGGATGAGTGGGCCTGGACCGCCTGCAGCCCCCACGTGAACTGGGCCGTGTCCTGGAAGATGGGCACCGTTGGGGGTGCCGCTACCGCCGCACCCCGGCCGTTTCCGCCGTTGAGGCGGGTGTCCAGGTCCAGGACGGCGTCGCGGTAGCCCCTGACATATTCAGTGGGGCCGGCCGGCAGAACGTGGTGGATCAGTTCCGGCGATACGGACAACACGGCACCCTGTACTGCTTCGGTGGTCTGCAGCGCGCCGATCTGCTCCGGCTCCGCCGAAACTACGGCGATGCCCAGGGAACTGAAGAACGTGGCGTCTGCGCCGCTGGTTTCCGAGACATCCACTTCGCGGTCCGTGAAGTCACGCGAGTCCGCCACGTTGGACAGTCCTGCCGATTCCAGGACCGAGGACGGGCTGCCCTCTTCCCGGGCGAAGACCACGATGAACCGGCCGGTGGTCTCGGCGCCGGAATAGTCCGCCTCCGGAACGGAGCCGGACGCGTTCTCGGACGAGGGGAAGGAATTCGGGTCAATCATTTCAGGTCTCCTTTGAGCGGGCGGATGGTGAACGGTGTCAGAGGGCCAGTGTCCTGGGGGTCACTGTCAGGCGGAGGCCGGCTTTTTGTCCGAGGAGGCTCCGGGACATGGCGGGAACGGGAATTAATCCCTGCCAGCGGTTGGGAGTGGGATCGATGTCCTTGAGTTGGTCCTGATCGCCGGCATCCCAGTTGCGCAGGGCGCCGGGAATAGTGCTGTTCCACGCTGCCCAGGCCTTTGGCAAAGGCACGCCCGCGGAGGGTGGTTCGATTTCCACCAGCAGTGTGTCCTGCCAGTCCTCGGTCTGCTCCAGATGGTCGGCAAAGAAGAAATGCCCGTCCTTTTCGATGATGGACATCAGCGTCAGCTTGAGTGCCTGGCGCAGGCGGGGTACTTCCTTTCCGTCCACGCGCGGCCGTGGGGCGTGGGACGAAAGGAACGTGGTCAAAAGCGGGACCGGTGAGTCGATGGGGTCCCCTTCTTTCCAGTGCTCGATCTGGACCGGACAGAAGTGGGCCGCACTTTGTTCATGGACCAGGACGGGCAGGCCCCGGATGGCCAGGCCCACGTCGAGTTGGTATTCGACTTCCGGCGGGTCGGCCACGCCCACGGTGAAGCCGACCAGTTCCACCTCCACTTTGAGGTCGCCGAAAAGGAAGCGCTGGAGGTTCTGGTAGCCCTCTTCTGAGTTGACGATGCCGTAGCGTCCGCTGTGGCTGCGGTGCACCACCGCCACCACGGCGCCTTTGACGGCGGCGTTGTCGATCTGGACCAGCCCGTCGCTGCGGGCACCCACGGCTTTGGAGGACAAGCCAAGGGCCACATCGTAATCCTCCGGGTTGGAGCCCACCAGGCAGAAGAGTTCCTCCACGGGGAACCCGTCGTCGGGCATCTCGGTGGCCCGGAAGCTCTCGCGTGTCCGGATCCGGCGGAGCGCGGGCGGCGTGAGGTATTCATACATACGGTCGGGTCCGAAGATATCTGCCCCCTGGAAGCGTGTGGCGTCCCGGAGCTTCTCGAACAGGCCCAGGCCGACGGCGAACCGGATGCCGCCGTGCGGAGTGGCATACGTGAAGACCCTGGCGACGTATCTGGCACCTGCTGCGGGGTCGATCCGGCCGTCGTCGCCGGCCAGGCTTTCAGGGATGACACGCTGCAGGAGCGAGCGGCAGATGAGCCCTCCCATGGAGTGCGCCACCAGGAAGACCTTGGGGGCACCGGTTTTTTCCAGCACAAGTTTGATCATGCTGAAGAGGTCCTTTGCCGCTTCCTCGAACGTGAACTTTTCAGGTTCCTCATCGAAGGTGTCTGCTGCGTCGTCGTAGAAGCGGTGGATCCAGATCGAGGCGGGGTTGACGGATTTGGCGTCCGCGGTATTAAGGAATGCCCATTGGTCGCCGTGGACCGGCACCTCGTACTTGTGGTCTGCCACCAGGCGCAGCATCGGCGACTCGAACTGGTGGAATTTTGCCCGGCCGCCGCCATCGGCGCGGACGTGGACCGAGCCTTGGCTGAATCCGTAAAAGGGGTCGTCAACTGCACTGTTCACCGCGGAGCCGGTACCCGCAAAGCCGCGGACGTAGATCACCGGCAGCCGGCCGTCATGAGGGGTGTTTCCCATGGGGAGAGTGGAGCATGGGAACCGTTACGGCTGCGTTACTGCCTAGGTGGGGTTGAGCGCTGGCCGCCCGCCCAGCAGGGACTCGGCCGCTGCAACCAGGCGGTCTGCAACCGGATGGGCCTGGCGGTCAAGGAGGTCGGCCACGAGGGCGGTGAGGGGTCCGGAGGGCAACAGGCCCAGGTCCTTCGCCAGCTGCTCCCGGTACCGCTCGTAGGCGCGCAGCGCTGCGCCGGGATTTTCACGCTGCAGTTCGGCCGCGATAAGCCACGAAACGGCGCGCTCGTAGAGCGGCTCGATTTCCAGTGTGGCGTGGGCAGCTTCCGCTGCTGTTTCGGAGTCACGTGCGGCGAGGGACTTCCGCGCCAGCAGGGCGAGGGCCTGGAAGCGGTCCTCGGTCAGGCGGTTTTGTGCGGTGACCACCCAGTCCTCGTACCAGCCGGGGAGGAGTTCGGCGTCACGCAGCTCGTGCAAAAAGGAGGCACCGTTATCGGTGTGCCGGTCTTCCTGCAAAGCCCGGATCCGGGACCGGATGCGCTGCACATCCACGTCCACCCGCTCGTCCAGCGACAGCATTGCTCCGCCATTAACGAGCAGCCCGGGCACCTGGCGGGAAATCAGGTGCACCGTGACGCGCAGGCTTTCCAGTGCCCTGGCGTCGGGGTACTCCGGCCACAAAAGGCCGCTGAGATACCCCCGCATGCTTGGTCCGCGCAAGGCCAGGGCAGCAATAAGGCGCTGCTGGCGCGTTGCAACGTGGAGAATTTCCTCGTCCCGGCGAAGCCGCCAGGACCGAATTAAGTCCAGTTGTAGTTCCCCATAGCCGACGGTGCCCATGGAAACCTGATTTCCGATTTGTCAAAAGGATGAAGCAGGTATGAATGAGCATCCTCAGTAAGAACAGCGCTGTCAATAAGCTGCTTCCCCCTATTTCGATAGGAGAGCGCACTCTCTCCTACCGGTCAACAAATAAGTCATAGGAGGAACAAACCATTACTTCAATGTGGGAACCACTTTCCTGAGCGGTGCGCCAACGGCAGGAGTCGGCGTTGCAGGCTTGGTGGTCGCAGGCCCCGTCGTCGCGGTCCCTGTACTTCCCGACGTCGATGCTGACGGTGAGGTGGTCGACGGCGACGGCGCGGGCTGGGACATGGAACCTGTAGTGGGTGGCAAGGTTGCGTTGGGGGCCGCTCCCGCCGCCGCAGTGAGCGGGACCGAAATGCCCTTGCGCACTGACCCTTCCTTCGCGTCCGGTTCAGCGACGGATACCTCCAGGTTTGCCTCCCGCACCTTTGTGGCGGTCCATTCTCCGCGCACCAGGCATTTTTCACCAGGCTTCAGGATTCCAGTGCAGCCGTTGAAAATGACGCGGAACGCCACATTGTTGATTCCGGCATCGGGCACGCTCACGTCGGAATCCGTGCCGTTGGTGATTTCTATCGACTCCATCGTGCCGGCTTCGGCGATGGGGCTGGTATGGGCGGCCTGCACTACCCAGTTGTCCTCGCCGATCCGCACCCTGTTTTCAACCACCGGCTGCGAGTCCTCGGTCCTGGTGTCCCCCGCTCCCCCGGGACCGGTGCAGGCTGGCAGGATTCCCGCGGCAAGAACGAGTGCCGCAAATTTTCCCATTGTCAGATGTTTCAACTTTCAGCCTCCCGGAATGAATTCCACCCGGTATTCCGGATTGTCTTCCAGAATGATGGCCACGCCGTTGTCGCGCCGCCAGCCTTCCGGCAGAAGAAAGAACTTATCGGCGCTCCTGGTGACAAACTTCAGTCCCGTGTATTTGAAGTGGTACTTCGCTTCCGGGTCCGGTATCCTCTCCTCCCGGACCGGGCCGGCCAGCGCCAGCGACTGGACGCTGTAAACAACCACGGAGGGACGCTTGGCCAGCTCGCGCGCGTATTCCCGGGATCTGCCTGTACCCAGGGCCCCGGCGTACAGCGAGCAGGCCCAGAAAAGTGCCAGCACCACCAGCAGCACGGTGCACACGTAGCCGAGTTTTTCCCACATGGGTAGATACCTGAGCGTGTGCCCTGTTGAGGTGGCCAGTCTCCGAAGGACCCAAAAGGCGTAGGCGCTGACCGCAACGCCGCTGCCCAGGGCCGCCGGTTCGAAGAGGAACGGGGTTCTGAAGGGAGGTTCCTCGAAGATCACCCACACGCCAAGCGCGGTGACAAGAAGGCCTGCGGCGAGGATCATCCACGCGCCGAAGAAGGCGTACCGGTGTACCCCTGGCCGGCCGATGATGTTGGCGGTAAAGGCGTGTATTCCAATGCAGATAACGCTGATGAGAAGGACGGATATTGCGGGCACGATGATCGCGTCGGCGCTTCGCAGCAGATAGTCCACGGTGGAATATTCGAGGATGCTCTGGTCAATGCCGAAATAGGCGGTCCGGGTGGCAGTCATGGTCCAGCCGAACCAGAATGCCAGGGCCGTGGCAATTGTGGTCAAGGGCGCAATGATGGCAAACCACTGCACTATCGAGTGGCTGAGATCCGTGCCAGTACGCGCGGCTGGAGGGCCCTTCCGCCGGGCGGGACCGCGACGGACTGTGCCGGACCAGGCGGCTGCCGGCACGGTCGATCGACGGCTGCGCTGTGCGTCCGGCCGGCGTCCCGGAACCCTCCCGGAGTTCACTGTTGCTCCTCATGCCTGGTAGGCATTTCGCATTTGCTCACACACACCGTTACTGCGGTGTTACTGCCCCGAAGGAAGGCGTACGACGGCGGCACGCGCCGCCGTTGGACGCCTCACCTTCGGGCGGTGGCTGAGCCCGGGCTCCCACCGCGCCGGGTTCCCTGGCCAAGCTGGCCAAGGTGGAAGCCTTCCTCACGACACGCAAAAGGGATGACGCTACCCATATTTGGGTAGCGTCATCCCTTTTGCGTAGCGGCAAAGATTATGCGCGTCGAAAACGTCAGCGCCCAGTCCCGAAGGCGACACCGAGTGAGAGAGCGATTGAGTTAACCCGACATCGAGTGAGCGAGCGTTTGGATAAAACCGACATTAAGTGAGAGAGCGTCGGTGGGGGTGGGTGCTGGGGTTAGAGGTCCGCGAGGAGGTTGGTTGGGTTTTCGATGGCGTCGGCTACGAAGCGGAGGAAGCCTGCCGCGGTGCCGCCGTCGCAGACGCGGTGGTCGAAGGTGAGGGTTACCTCGGTGACCTTGCGGACTGCCAGCTCGCCGTTCACCACCCACGGCTTGTCGATGATGCGGCCGACGCCGAGGATGGCCACTTCCGGGTGGTTGATGATCGCCGCTGAGCCGTCCACGCCGAACACTCCGTAGTTGTTGAGCGTGAACGTGCCGCTGCCCAGCTCCGTGGGCGTGGCCTTGCCCTGGCGTGCGACGTCGGTCAGCCGGCGGATCTCCGCGTCCAGCTCGCGAGCGCTGAGCTTCTCGGCCGCGCGTACCGACGGCACTACCAACCCGCGGTCGGTCTGGGCGGCGAAGCCGAGGTTGATCCCCTCGAACGAGACGATCTCCTGCGACCCGTCGGACGCGGTCTCGATCCGAGTGTTCAGCTCCGGGTGCCTTTTCAGCCCGGCCGTGACAAAGCGGGCGATGAACGCGAGCAGGCCCGGAACATCCGAACTGCCGGCTTTGAGTTCCTTGCGGAGCTCAACGAGCGCAGTGGCGTCGACATCCACCCAGACAGTCGCCTCGGGGATCTCCGAGCGACTGCGCGTCATGTTCGCCGCAACGGCCTTGCGTACTCCCTTCACAGGTGTGCGGGAAGAGATGGCGAGGCCGGTGCGGGCGTCAGTGCCCTGGGTTTCGATGGGCATGGTCCGGGCCGGTTTGGTTTCGACAGGCTCAACCACCGGGCTCGGCTTGGTTTCGACAGGTTCAACCGCCGGCGCACTGATCGCCTTTTCAACGTCTTTGCGCATGATGAGCCCACCCTCGCCGGAGCCGGGAAGCTCTCCGAGGTCGACGCCGTGCTCCCGGGCCATACGACGGACCAGCGGGGAGATCACTGCACCGAGCCTGCCGGGGACGCGGGTGCGCAGGATGGAGAGGTCGTCGAGGTCCTTGGTTTCGGTTGCCGTGGAAACGGGCTCAGCCACCGCAACAGGTGACTTG
This sequence comes from Pseudarthrobacter siccitolerans, assembly GCF_001046895.1. GTDB lineage: Bacteria > Actinomycetota > Actinomycetes > Actinomycetales > Micrococcaceae > Arthrobacter > Arthrobacter siccitolerans. Next base: position 24,013 of record NZ_CAQI01000032.1, on the reverse strand, counting down.
CGAGCGCGGGTCCTGCGGGCAACGCCATGCCCACCTGGAGTTCCGTACCCGATCAACACATTCCCGGACCCGGCCTTTTCTTCTTCCCGGTAGGTCTCAGCTGCCGCCTCAGCGACCGCCGACGCGGATGATGCCGCCCCGGGAGTGGCATCGGGCCTGTCGGAGCCGGACGGCATGCTGCTTGCAGCATTGCCGTCCGGCGAAGGGGCGGGGGCGGCATCATCCGTGGCGATACCCGTAGAAAATGGCGTCACCGAGATCAGCGGCTTCCCCACGTCCAGGGTCTCCCCCGGCTGCCCGTGCAGCTCCGCCACAATCCCGGCATACGGCGAAGGCACCTCAACTGTGGACTTCGCGGTCTCCACCTCGGCGATCGGCTGGTCCACGGCAATCGTGTCCCCCACCGAAACGTGCCAGGACACCAGCTCCGCCTCGGTCAGCCCCTCGCCCAGGTCGGGCAACAAAAACACGCGCGCTTCACTCATAATCAGTTCTCCCACTGCAGGTCGTCGACGGCGTCGAGGATGCGGTCCACGCCGGGCAGGTAGTACTTCTCAAGCTTGGGCGCCGGGTACGGGATGTCGAACCCGGTGACGCGGCGGATGGGGGCGGCCAGGTAATGGAAGCAGCGCTCCTGCACCCGGGCCACAATCTCGGAGGACACGGACGCGAAGCCGTGCGCCTCGGCGATCACCACGGCCCGGCCGGTCTTCCGCACCGACTCGCACACCGTCTCGTCGTCGAACGGCACAATCGTCCGCACGTCAATCACTTCCAGCGAGCGCCCCTCCAACGCAGCAGCCTCGGCGGCGGCGAGCGCGGTGGGCACGGACGGACCGTACGCGATCAGTGTCGCGTCAGTGCCGGGACGCGCGACGGCGGCACGCCCCTCAGTGGCAAGGCCCGCCGTCGTGCCTTCCAGGTAAGAGGACTTCAACGAAGGCAAATCCACCAGGTCCTTGGACCAGTACAGCTTCTTCGGCTCCATAAACACCACGGGATCGTCCGAGTCGATCGCCTCGCGGAGCATCCGGTACCCGTCCGCCACGGTGGCCGGGGTGTACACCTTCAGGCCGGCGGTGTGGGCGTAGTAGGACTCGGAGGAATCGCAGTGGTGCTCCACTCCCCCGATGCCGCCGCCGTACGGCACCCGGATCACCATGGGCAGCTTCACCGCGCCGCGGGTCCGGTTGTGCATCTTGGCCACGTGGCTGACGATCTGCTCGAACGCCGGGTAGGCGAACGCGTCGAACTGCATCTCCACCACCGGGCGCATCCCGTTGATGGCCATGCCCACGGCCATGCCCACAATGCCGGACTCGGCCAGCGGGGTGTCGAAGCAGCGCTGCTCCCCGAACGTGGCGGTCAGCCCGTCGGTAATCCGGAACACCCCGCCCAGCGTCCCCACGTCCTCGCCGAACACCAGAACAGAGGAGTCAGCGTGCATGGCGTCAACCAAAGCGGTGTTCAACGCCTTGGCCATGGTGACCGGCTGCGGGCCGGCGGCCTCGGCAGAGGCAGCGGCGGAGGCGGCTGCCCGGGCAGTGGCGGCGGAAACGTTGCCGTTGGCCTCGGATGAGGTGGTGATGGTGGGGCTCATTTGCCGGCCTCCTCGGTAGATGCTGCGTCGCGGGCGAGTTCGTCGGCGAGCAGGGCGGACTGTTCCTGCAACTGTGGTGTGGTCTTGGCGAAGACGTGGCGGAACAGCTCCTGCGGATCCACCGGCACGTCCTCGCTGAGGCCCTCGCGCAGCTGGCTGGCCACTGCTTCGGCGTGTGCGGCAATCCGCGACTCCACGGAATCGTCCAGCAGGCCGCGGTCCCTCAGGTAGGCGCGCATCCGGTTCACCGGGTCCTTCGCCCGCCACTCGGCAACTTCAGCGCTCTCCCGGTAGCGGGTGTCGTCGTCGGCATTCGTGTGCGCCTGCATGCGGTACGTGTTGGCCTCCACCAGCAGCGGCCCGGAGCCTTCCCGAGCGAGCTTAACGGCCCGGTCCAGGACAGCGAGGAGCGCGACAACGTCGTTGCCGTCCACGCGTTCGCCGGCCATGCCGTAGCCCACGGCCTTGTGCGCGAGCGACGGCGCCACGGACTGGTGTGCCAGCGGCACCGAGATGGCGTACTTGTTGTTCTGGACGAAGAAGATGACGGGCAGGTGGAAGACGGCGGCGAAGTTCAGGGCCTCGTGGAAGTCGCCTTCACTGGTGGCGCCGTCGCCGCACATGGCCAGCACCACGGTGTCCTCGCCGCGGAGCTTGGCGGCGTGGGCCACCCCCACGGCGTGCAGCAGCTGGGTGGTCAGCGGCGTGCACTGGATGCCCACCTTGTGCTCGAGGGGATCGAACCCGCCGTGCCAGTCGCCGCGGAAGATGGTCATCACCTGCACGGGGTCTACGCCGCGGGTCATCACGGCCACGGCGTCACGGTAGGTGGGGAACATCCAGTCGCCCTCGGACAGGCACAGGGCGGCCGCCACCTGGCAGGCTTCCTGGCCGTGGCTGGACGGGTACACGGCCATGCGGCCCTGCCGGACCAGTGCCGAGTTCTGGTCATTGACGCGGCGGCCGACGACGAGCTGCTCGTACGCTGCCAGCAGTTCCTCATCGCCGGGCAGGGGGTACTCGTGGCCGGGTTCGGTGCCCTGCTCACCTTCGGGCTTGAGCCGGCCCTCCGGGTCCACCATCTCGATCTGGTGCCGGGCGGGCAGCATGTAGTCCTCGGCCGTGATGCCGAACTTCTTGGCAGCCTCGGCGAGGGCATCCTCTGCCGGCACCGGGCCAGCGTGCTCGCGTGCGGTGTGGTCTGCGGAGATCGTCATTGTTCCGTCCTTCTGTTGCCACTATTCCTTCCCAGTATCTGCCCGCAGCTTGTTTCGTATCCAGCATCTGGAGGAATCGTGGAGAAGCTGCTCGATTCGGGCGTTGCCGGGAGACGAATTGCAACTGTGAGCCAGCTTACTGCGGCGGGTGTGGACAAAATGGCACGCAGGGTCGCGGTACGGAGCCGAGACCGCTGGACAACTCCCCGAGAGGACCCTTATGTCCCGGCACCCCCTAACATGCGGCTGCCGAGGCTTAGAATCAATGCGTCCAGTCTCAATCGGAGGAGTGTCCATTGGTTTGGCGTACGCGATTCTTGGCAGTCCCTACCGAGCGGCTACAACAAGGCGAGCCGGTAGCGATCTCTCCCAAGGCGACATTTGAGCAATTGAAGGCGTTTATGGCTCAGCTTCCGGCCGTCTACGACCAGATCCGGGACGGCGCGAGAACCGACGACTTTCGCCAAATGAGGCACAGCCACGATGCACAGACACAGGCCATCGGCAACGCCTATTATCACCTCTTCGCACCAGAGGGAATAGACCACAGGCTCGAAGCAGAAGTCGTTGAAGGCAGGGATCTGATCGTCACTCGCGGCCGGCACCGAGTGGAGGCCGCCCTTGAATTGGGACTACCCTACGTGCCGGTTCATGTCCGTGCCGCTGATGACCGGGCCCTGAATACCTTCACCCGCACTTTCGAAGAGACCCTTGAGCCCACAGCTCAGGGAGTGGTTTACGCGCAACGCGAGTTGGATGCTGAGCACCAGGCTGCACGTGCGGCTCGGGATCGATCCAGCACGCGAACTTCTGCCGGGCAGGCGCCAACCCGCGTGTCGCGTGTGAACTCCAATGGAATCCTGTCCACACCAGCCTCTACCCGGAACCGCAATCGGCGCTAACGACGTCGGTCGTTTCTAAAATCATCAAGTGCAAGCCCAAGAGACGCACTCGCCTGCTTAAATGATTGATGCGACTGCGTACTGAATTGCTTGACCACCAGGAGCTGGAGCAGCTGCTTTTCCCTGTCCGACGTTTGGGCCTTATTGTGAAAGCACGTATAGAAAATCGAGCCCGCGCCGTACTCCGCGTACGCCATGAGAGGTAGCCCGGCGTGCACACTGTCTACGCTCGACGTGAGAAGCGGCTCCACCTTCCCTCCTTGCAGAACAGCCCAAGCGCCCATATCGAACTCAACTTCGATGCGGCTTCCCAATACGTCCCTAAGCTCTGGGTCGGTGACATCCGCGGTCACCCGGCCCGAATTGCCCAAGTGGCCGCCAAAGTCGAAGAGGCCGGGAAAGGCCTGATCTATCAGACGGTCGGCGTGATCTGACGCATACACGCACCCTCCACTGTTAACAAATTCGGCCAACTGCAGGGCGTCTACGTCATCCGGCGTCCGGCAGTTCACAAAGAGCAGGGAACAATCGAAAGAACCTTGGAACGCTTCGAATTCGATACCCAAACCGGAAAGGATGTCGCCAATGTTGTCGTTTCCTGGACGGGTAACCAACACCTTCTGCTGTCCGAGCCGTGAAAGGTGTGGGCCATGCGGATATTCCGTGATCCCCGCTGAGAGCATTTTGCGGCGCCGCCATCGACTCATGCGACGTCCCGGGTGATTGCTGCCTGCCCTTTGTGGCTGCGTTCAATAAAGAACTGTGCAAGGACTGCGCCAGCAAACAGGCAGGCACCGAGAAGGGTCAGGAATACCCCGACGACGCCGTCGCCTTGCCGCAGTGAGGAGCTTGCCAGGGAGTAGGTTGTGATGTAGATGACGGACCAAAGGAGGCACGACGGGGCGGACCACGCCACGAAGCGGCGGAAGGGAAAGCCATTGACCCCAACCACGAAGGGGGTGACCGTGCGCAGGACGGGGATGAATCTCGACATCAGGATCGAAGGGCCCCCCCAGCGTTCCACCATGCGTCCCACAGACCCGATCCGATGTTCCCCCACTGGCCGGCGCAACCAACGGCCACGCCGGAATGCTGGGCCGGCCCAGCGGCCCAGCCAGTACCCGGAGACTTCACCGAGGAACGCACCGACGGACACAAGGATGCCGAGCAGGACGCCCTCAGGGACGCTTTGCACTGCCGCCGATGCGACGAGCATGACGGTATCGCCGGGAACCAGAAGGCCTGTGATGACGTTCGTTTCCAGGAACGCGGCTGCGCCTGCAAGGAGCGCCCGCAGTGTTGGGTCGACGGCTTGGATCTTGTCGATTACATCGCTGACGGGGCCACCGAGGTTTCTCAGCAGCCCCATCATTCCATCCCAGAACCCGTTCACGTTTCCAGCCCTTCCCACGCGCCTACGGCCACTTTTCAACGCCTCTGCGGGTTAGACCCTGCGCCATTGAAGCGATGGAATCGGCGAGGTTTTCTGACGTCGCAGTCCTTGGAGCCACACTCTCCGTAGAGATGGAAGCGAGCTCTTGAGCGCTCCCATCGCCCAAGCCGCACGTCAGGATGCGAATGTTGTCGGCTACGAGCTGATGCGCCTTCGCTTCGGCACTCTGCCGGTCTCCAAGGTCTCCATCTCCGAAGATGGCCACTACTTTGTCGCCCACGTCCACCGCCATCAGCTGGCTGTGCGCAAGCGTCAGGAATGGAACGGCGCTATTTCCGCCAGCCGCTTTCGCGCGCGCGAGCAGAGCCTTGGCACCCTTTGGATCGGCATGTGGGGGTGAGTCTTCTTCGACGGCGTGGTGCCAGAGGATCACACCCACTTGGTATCCTGCTCCGACAGCTTCATCGACGAATCGCTGACAGCCCTGGACCGCCTTGACGATCCGGTCGCCTTGCATCGACCCACTCACGTCCAAAGCGAGGACCACCGCCCCGCTGGATCGGGCCAGCAACCGCTTGAAGTTGGCACCTATGGGGTGCTCAGTAACACCGCCCGAACTAAATGACTTCCGAGTCCATCCTGCAGCCACTGCTTCCTCCGCCCTAGCGATCCAGTGTCAGGTTGCCAACGGTCCGCTGTTGTTCGGCGACTTCCGCGTCGTCCAAGACACCGTGGATGAAGGCCTCGACCACCAGTCCGGTCCGCGACACACCTTCAGCAGATTCAACAGTGATGCGTCCGTCAAGGTCTATCGAGACGAACAGCGTCAAGGGGCTCCCTGCCTGCCGTGGAGGTATGCCCACGATTTCACCCTCCAGAACGATCCGGTTGTCCGCAGGTTCCTTGGACGTCACCGAGCCACCTTGCTCGTAAAGTTGGACGCGGGCGCTCTCCTGCTCATGCACGATGGTCGCCACCACATGTTCTTTGCGGTTGATTGGCAGTGGAGTGTTTGCGAGCAGGAAGTGATGCACGTATGGCTTCTCCCTCCAGGGCTCCTGGCTGGAATGAATCAAAATGCCGATGGCTCGTGGCAGAACCGGCGTTATGCGGGCAACCGGTCCCGGCAGTCCTTGCCGGAAAGTGGAACTTGAGGTCCCGCCGGGCACGGTGCTCAACTGCTGGGCGAGGATGGCTGCCCCTCGGGCAACCGCCTTGTCTGGATCGATCAGACGAACAGGCAATTGGAGATGTTCACCGAGGGCTTCTCTGATCATGGGCATGCGGGTGGAGCCGCCCACGAGTAGGATCTGTCCCACCCGGGGCGTACCCAATGCAGAGGCCGACTGCACCACCCTGTCAACAGCGTCCAAGCACCGGACCACGAGGTCGCGCGAAACCTCTTCGAATGCCGCGCGACTCAGTTTAAGCTCAATTGATTCGCCTCGTAAGCGAACGCGCTCGATCACACTGTCCCGACCAGTGAGTTGGCGTTTGATGCGTTCGGATGCAACCTCTACCGCGCTTATCATCTCCTCGTCGTACCGGAGATCCGAGGCGTTCGGGAGCTTGTCCACCTGAACCCAAAGCAGGTCTTGAATCCGGCTGTCCCAGTCAAGGCCGCCGAGGCGCGTCTCGCCGTCCACAGCCCACACGCGCGGCGTACCGCGGTGCATCCCAACGACGGCGACGTCGAAGGTCCCGCCTCCGAGATCAAATACAAGTGATGTGATGTCCGGTTCGTCGGCCAATCCGTACGCGTATGCGGCTGCGACTGGTTCGGCAAGAAGCTCAAGGCACCGCAGGCCGCCAATCTCAGCGGCGGCGTAAGTGGCCTCCTTTTCGGCCACTCCAAAATAGGCAGGAACGGTGATGACTGCTGCCAGATCAGCGGGAGGAACACCCAGCGACTGGGAGGCGTCGGCGGCAAGATGGCGGAGGATGATCCCCGAGATACCCTCGGGCGTGTAATGCTTCCCGTGGTACTCGAGCGGAAACTCGCTCCCCATCTGCCTCTTGATTCCGGATACTACATTCCCGGGGTCGCGTTCAAGCATCCGTTTGGCTCGCTCCCCGACCAAGACGCGGTCCCCGGCGGAGAAATGCAACACCGACGGAGTCAGCTCCCCACCATCAGAGGACTCGACTACCGTCTCGCTGCCGTCGTGTTTACGGTGGATGACGCACGAGTATGTTGTCCCGAGATCGATTCCGATGCTGGTAGTCATCTCTCCGACCTCACGCACCCCACGGCCATCGTACGGCGCTAGCGACACGCTGCTGCAGGTCAAGGACGTCGTGGATGGCCGATTCGATGATGCGTTCAGCGTTGTTGTCCGAAAGCGCCCACCAGATCAACACAGCTGTGGCCACCGCCACAAGAAGAAAGTGAAGGACAGTCCATGCTGTGCGGAACGTCCAGTAAATCAGGGGAACGTTGTCCTTCATACTGCGCTCTCCTCAGCAGCCACAGCCGCAAGCTGCGGCATCACACTTAGTTGCGGGTCGGTGGTTCGCAGGACCCAGTCCAGGACCCTGACGGGGTGCAGGACGTCAACGCCGTTGCGAGTGCCGTATGAGTCCACGGCGAAGTACTCAACACGCTTGAAGTCCTGGTCAACCCGCCGAACAAATCCGTCCGCCCCGTTACCACGCAGCCATGCTTTGACGGAGGTACTGTCCGCAGGGTCGATCGGCCCTAGTCCAGAAAGCGATTGAAGTACGTCGATTTTGGTCAGGATGATCGCCAGACTCTTGGTGCCAAGGCGGACGTCTTCTGCACGAAGTCGGTCGACAACACTGGCGTAGGAGTCCTCGGGGTCACCCTGGGCAATCGGGACGTCGGCCACCTTGCCCGCCACCCGTACCTGTTCGGTCACCTTCGGCAGCGCAAGGGGATCGAGGATGAAGAGCAGGACGTCAGCGGTGTCGATGTACCCAAGACCCTGCGAGCGTTCCCAGTCGACAAAATTTTCGCCGGCTGCATCCATAAGCTGCAGCTCCAGCTCCCGGCCTTTAAGGGAAAGGGTCAGCGGGACGCCCTCCGGCCGGTCCTCCCACGCAGTCTTAGCCACAGCCTTCCCGGACGCGACGGCGGCAGAAGCTGCCCTCAAGAACGACTCAGCCACCGGTGACATCGGAGTCAGTGAACCAGACAATGTTTCAACCCGGTTCTGAAGTTCGACCACTCCGCTGGACAGGAACTGTGTTTTACCGGCGCCCACGGCACCGATGACCGGTATAGGCAGAACACGCCTGGTGCCGCTGCCCTTGGGCGCGTCCTGAAGGCAGAACGGGCAGACCGTGACCAGGAGCTTCGCAGCAGCTCCCACCGTTGCGGGGATACTCGTTCCGCATCCGCAAAGGCGGCGGATGATGCCGAGGGGACCGGGGCGCATATCGTGATGGATCGTGGGGCACAACGTGTTGGCGCATCGGTAACTGGGAGCAGTCGTCACCCGGTAACACTTGGCGCAACGAAGCGCCGCCTTGCGTCGGCGACGGGTCAGGCGATCATACGAGCGGTGCGCGAGGACGCTTATGTGCTGAAAGATATAAACAATGGCACCGAGCACGCCCATGACGAGATACCACATCAGCGTCGAAATCCACGCTCCGACGGCGAAGCCTACGAACGGGGGCATCAGCACGGCGACCCAAACAACTGTCGGATTCTGTTTCAGGAGCCAGCCAAATGTGCCCTTGACCGTTCGTTTCGTTTCTGACAGGACTGCGTTCGCATCGCGTTTCGCTTGGTGAGGGTTGTAGAGGGGCCAAGCGCGGTCCCAGCCAAAGTGTTTGGCCGGGCTCTTCGGCGCAGCACCCAGCACCGTGCCGGCGACCACAGCGTCAGGAGTGGCGATCTCGGGTTTCACGCTGGCTTTGCCGCGCAACACCCGGGGCGGCAGGACAATGCCCGTCAATATGCCAATGACGATTCCGACCGCCAGGGTTGCGATCCAGTACACGAGTACCCACGCAAAGATCCGCACAAGGGCGGCAACGGCAACCCAAAGCGCGAAGCCGACGGCAGCAATTCCTGCCACAATAGCCAAAACCCACCCTACGAGCTCTTCCACCTACTTCTCCTTGTTCCGGCGGAACGGCCCGCTCAACTTTCGGATTCCACCAAAGGCATGCGACTGCTGCTGTCCCAGGTACTTGTCCATAACACCTCGGAGGCGGGGCTGGACCCTGGCGCCGTCGAGCAAGTCGGGGTGAGACTTGAGGATCTCGGCGAGCGCTTTATCGGCTGCCGCCGAAATCTCACCATCCGGGTTGGATCGCAAATGAATGGCAGAGTCGATAGCTTCCATGCCGTGGTTTGTTGCGGCAAGGTGGCGGAGTGTGGCACGAATGGCTTCTGGCCCCCAGGGCGAAACAGCCTGGAACAACTTCTCTATCTCGCCCGGGTTGGCCGAGTTCAGCACCAGCCACCCAATGTCGGAGAGGAAAAGCGGTGCCAGCCGGCCCGCGTGGGGCAGGCACGCATCCAGCCGCGCAGCAGAATCTGCGCGAACTTCATCACGTGAGCTCCTGAACGCTGTCTGAACAACGGAATAATCGTCTACCAGGCGCGTGAGCTCTGGATCCGCCGACCCACTAAGGCTACGCATGATCGGCCTCCAGTCGCCGGCATAAATCACCCCGGTGGAACCGGGCTCTCCGGCCAATGCCCTATTAATCACTGCCGTCAGAGCTGCTGCCATGGCATCCGGAAGCCCCTGCGAGGTGATCCATGTGGCCCACAGGCCGGCATGTTGAGGCAACCTCGAACCCGCCAGGACCACTCTCCAAGCTTCAGCCGGTAAAGGTGAGGTGAGTCCCGCTTGGTCATTGCGGTCATCGACCGGGATGCGCGCGAGTTTGGCTGCTTCCAACCAGCCATGCAGCTCCAGGTCCTCTGAGTGCTGGCCCAAGAAATCCCAGTCGCCTTCAAGCAGGGAGGTCAAAGCCGGGTTGTCGCCGTCACGCAAATTGAGGATGAGTTGCTGAACGGTATCCTCGACGACGGCAGGTCCTGCTAGCCAGTGCTGCCATCGTCCTAATCCGATTGCAGGTTCCTGCAACCATGCCGAAGAGAGCCGGCGAATTGCAGCGTTAAGTTCCGCGGGGGCCACAGGGGCAGCGATTACCTTCGCTGCCCCCAAGAGTTCCGGAAGCGCGTGGACGGATACCGAATTCAGCAACTCCGCCACAAAAACGCCTGCAGCTTCCTGTGCCTCGGCGGATTCCCACCGCACCGGGGCTGACGCTCCTGAGAGTTCGCGGGCAAACGCTTCAATACTGGAAGGCGCTGCGGTGAGAGCCTCCAGGGTGGGGACCAGGATCTCGGAAACCAACTCATCAACGTCCAGATCGTGCGCCTTCCGAATTGCGCGCCCGACCAGGCTGAATTCGCCTATATCGCTAGGTCCATATCCGAAACTGGCTTCACAGAGCTCCTCGGCGTAAAGGGCCAGGTCATCACGAAGCCCAGCGACCGCCAGTAACTCGGTGGAGGCGACACTGGCCCGCCAGGCAGTCCGTCCCTGTGTCGGGTCATCCGGCAACCCCACCACCCGTGCTGCCTCGATGGCCAGGTCGGTGCCGAGACTCGGCTCCCACCGCCGAGCAATTTCAATAGCGCTCAGGGCGTCGTCAGCGCCGTGGTCCAAAAACCACCCCGCTCGAACGCGCGCTGAGTTGCTCGGTTCAATGCCGGGCATGGATTTTTGCACGAGGTTAAGGACATTCGCGGCGCCGAGATCACCACGACCGAAGTCGGGGCTGACCCCTACCACCATCGCGTCGGCCCGCCAGGGGTCATCGACCAACGCCCTGAACTGGAGAGTCCGAGCACTATCTGTGTCGAGGAACAGACTCCCAAGCGCGATCCACCGCATCACCACATCGAGATCGTGGTGAAGGAGCACCAACTTCTTCGGCTCAGGTGCAATCGCCGCTTCCAGCATGGTCAAGTAGTAGGGAAGGACCGCCACCGCCCACTCATCGGCAGCGACAAACGCTTCCAGCGCTGGTACCTCGAACTCAGGCCGGATCTCCAACGGGGTGATCCAAGGGTCTGCTGAAGAGCGAGGAGCTTTCTCAAGCTTCCAGTGCGTCGCTCCGTACAACTGCGCAGGGCGATAGGGCACGAAATCGTCGGGGTCAGAGGTCACTATGGCCTGGGTAATCTGGTTACCGGGGCGGCCGCTGTTGGTATCACCGGTGGATTCGCCCCGGGACAGATAGAAGCGCCCGCCCTGGACAATGTAGGCGCAGGTGGCGGGGTGACGCAGCGCGTCGTTCCCGAGGGCCCATGACGGCACAATCCGATGAAGGAGGCGTGCGCGGATTTGTTGTTGGTCAGCTCCCGTCACTCCTGAAGACACTGCCTGGAAGTTGAAGCCGTCCACGCCGTCAACAGCCTCGCTGGCGGCAACGTCGGTGTAAGTCGCTACGTCGAACGCCACGTCACTCTCCCGTCGCCGGTATGAAGCCTCTGCTCGCCATGAGCCACAGCAGGGGTTCCGCAACCCGATGCGGGAGAAGGCCTCGGCTGTTGACGCGGCGAGATCGATAGTCCGGCTCCGCACCCAAAGCTGACGCCCCGAAAAGCCTGAAGGTCGTGTAGTTGTGTTCCAATTTGCGGATCAACCCGGCCCCGCCCCACTGCTCAACCAGTGAGCCAACATGATCGTGCACGGTCTGGGATTCGGACTCATCAAAAATCGGGCGGGTTGATGACGGCTGACGCAAAGGGTGGTCTGGCGGGATCTGGTCAAAAAATGCATCGATTTTCCCAATCACCACCGCGATTGGCTGCTTGATCTTCTTGTTGCGCTTGACGCCCTTCGATGTCCGCAGAACAACGGTAATGGCATCCAGCACTGCTTCCGGTCCCGTATCTGGGACGTCCACCCCTTTGGCTTCTGCACGGTCGCGGTTCGCAGTAAAGCCAAACGGGTCCAGCAACAGGATTACGCCGGACGTCGCACCCAGGTAAATTTGACTGAGCGCTCTGTCCGGCGTCGCAAAGTCCTCACCTGCGTTGTCGTAGAAGGAGAAAACCGTGGACGCTGCCCGCTGTATTCCCATAAACCCCTTGCGGTTGTATCGCCACGAGTACACGGCCGGCGGCTTCTTTGCGTCCCCGCTCTCTTGCGTTTGCGCCGGCAGGACCCCATCGGACCGAAGCATCAACTCCCGGTTGATGCGAAGATCACGGGCGAGCCCGGACTTCCCGCCCGGGGCGTCAATAGTTGCGTCGAATCGATCGGCAACAGAAGTCTGGAGTTCGGTGTCGAGCTGGGAAAGCATCACCGTCTTACCCGAATCACGCACACCGACGAGTCCGATAAGCGCCGAGTCGGTGCCGTACTCCGCCGGCAGCAAAGAGTGGCACTCCGGGCAAATTGGCGGGCCGGGGTCGGCGGCACAACTGGAACAACAGGCGGACGCGGATCCAATCGGTGTTATCACCGGCCAGTAGTTGTCAGAGTCATTGAAGTGGTTCCGGCGCGCTGGGTCAACCTTCTTCTCGCAGGGCGTCTTGCCTGCAGCGTGCCTCCCGGAGCAACGGTATGCCAGCTTCCGCGGGTTAATCTCCGTGTAGCAGTACGGACATGGAGTCATCGAGCTGAACATGGCCATCATTGCCCTCGCATCTGGCTTGTGGGGGGGTCCTCGACCCGGACTTCACTTGTTGACTCTGGAAACAGCCGTACCCAGAACGGGGTGGCCACCCTGCCCAGGTCAACGCTGTAAATGCTGGTTGACCCGGCGGTAAAGTCAATCACACGACGATCAACCATCGTGCCATCCGAGACGCTACCGGGCATGAACTTCGCTTCTTTGACAACGGTCATCAATTCCACCTTGTCGCGTAATTCGGTGGACTCAACGGTGACGGTCACGGAGCCCTTCCCGAAGAACTTTGACCGCCTTACCGCGAGCCCGTACTTCACCGTTGGGAAGACTCCGCTGACAGGAACAGAGATGGGAGCGGAGAGCCACTCCAGCGCCCCGACCTTAACGACCGTCGCGAGCGTCACCCCGCCAACCAGTTCCGATGCTTTGATACGCACGCCGCCGCTATCGTTGTATGCGGTACGCGACACCCTGCGCATATGGTGGCTTCCGTTGGCCTGCCAGCCCACTTCGATCATGTAATCGCCCTTGGGCCATTCCCAGGACAGCCTTAGTTCGTCCCCGAACCTCTCGGCTGTAGCCCTCTGTACCGGAGGCGCCGAGCCCGCCACCTGCGTCGAGCCAACTAAGCCGCCGTCACCATCGAGTGTGATGGGGACAAGGAGGCGAACCTCCGGGAGAGCCTCAAAGTCGTAGCCTGCCACACCCCTGGCACCGCTCACGGGACTAAGCGTTAATCGGCGGCCCCCCAGGTTGGCCAGCTCGGCGATGGTTGCGCGGGTCCCGGGAGCCACATGCGCAGTGACCGGGAGGGCCCAGAGTTCCACCGTGTAGCCCACAACCGGGGACCAGTTTGCCCGGTGCCCGCCCGGCACGGCCTCGATCTGAAGGTCGCTGACACTGCCTATGGCGCCGCGCGGAATTGCGTCAACCTCCACTGCTGCCGACTCGCGGCGTCCTGCGCCGGCGAGCAGGTAGACGGCTTTCGCGGAGAAGCGATACTTCGTACCCGTCGCCAGACCCCGTAAAGCGATCTGGCCTGGTGTAGTTGCAGTATGTTCGCTTCGATTGCCGTCGGGCGCAGTTTGTGTGATGACCACGCCCGCGGCCTCCGGCGGGGTGGTCCACGAAAGTGACACCTCCGTCACTCCGGGGGATGCAGCGAGATCCATTGGTGAGGGGAGCACCACGGAAGTTGCAGTAGCCGGGTCCGAGTACGAGGAACCGTCACGGGTGGCAAACACAGAATAGGTAACGTTGGTCCCGATTGGCGCTTTCTCGTCGCGGAATCGTGTGCTTGCGAGGCCACTTACGAGGATGTCTCCATCGTTGTGGTTGACCGGAACATGGGCAGTCGTGCGCAGGACGGAATACTTCACTGCCGCGTCCTCATCGGCCGACCACCTAACCTCCAGTGCGCGCCCGTCCACCCGCAGGGACAAGCTGGCCGGAGGTAATGGCGGCAACCGCGACAACTTGGTGCGCAAGTCGTCGTCCTGCGTATCCACAGCGAGAGCTTCGCGTAGCGCCGCCGCCGCAGCGACATAGTCCCTCGCCCCAATACACGCGTCATACTGCACGAGAAGTTGACGCTTCTGATTCTCAGCTGCCTCCACTCTCGCAGCGATACGCTCCCGCTCGGTTGAATCTTCGCCGTCGAGCGGGCCAATCACCTCGAGAAGTCGTCTTGCCTCCCCCAGGGCGCCGCCTGCGAGCCGGCTGGCAACGTCAGCGAGACCAAGAACTTGGGTGGACGCGGAAAGCTTGGCCACCAGTCTGCTGGCATCAAGCTGCCGAACGCCACGGTTGACCAGCTCGGCGCGGACCGCAACGCGAGGCAACCCGCGACGCAGCAGGTGCTCGGTCGAATTGGCCACCGCGGCCAGTATTAAAGCATGGAGGTCCGAGTCCGACTTCACTTCCGTCAAAGCGGCCAAGGCATTCTGGGCTGCTTGCCGTGCCCGCTCCTCCACCTGCGCCTCCTGCTGTTGGAGACGCTCCTTGGCTGGACCTATGTCGGCCGGCTTCAAGCGGCGTGCGGGGCTGCCGACCGCGAGCTCATCGATCAGACGAATATCAGAAGGCTGCTCGGGCCTGAGCACCACATCGACAATAGTTCTAAACTCAGGGAACTCGGTGACCTTAAGGACCGCCGGCGGCAACGGCAGCTTGGGGATTTCGAAATCGGGACAAACCTCAACGCCGTGCTTGTTCAGCGCCGCCGCAAGCTCCGCCGCCGGCACATCAGCTAAACCCATGCCCGCGGCCATCTCCGGCACCTGTTGCGGCGTCACCACTTTGAGAGGGTGTTCCTCGGCCATAGCCTTGGCGAAGCCGTCAAGCTGCCCCTTAAGCGCCTGACCGCGAGAAGCGGCCAACCTGGCCCAGAATGCTGAATCGGCCGCTTTGTCCTTGCCGAACAGCTCCAGCAATTTCTTCAGCAACTGGGCGGAGGGCAGGTGCTTTTGCTTGTTGTACGTCATTTCGAGATTCTTAAAATGACTTGCCAACTCCGCGGCTCCCATTGCCGGATCGAGTGCGTACAACTCGGCCGCGTTGAGGCGTGCGGCAGCATCAATCCCAGCAGAACCCTGAACGTCACGAATGACCTGCTGAAGAACCTCTAGCCTGGCCTTATCCTTCGCCAGCGGAACCAAAACACTATTTCTGTACTTCCCAGCATCGAATGCCACTGCTGCCCCGCCCCCCCAGTCCGGAGCTATCAGGAGCGCAGCGTGATGGCGGCGACTTGTTCGGTAGCCTGTGCTACCTCTTTTTCAGTGAGGACCGAAAGCTGTGCTTCCACATCAATGGTCTGGCCGCCGGTGGGGTCGTAAGCGGTAACTCGCGCAAGACCTTCGGCAGTCACGACCAGAGTAATGTCGATCGGAGACCCCTTCGGAAGGGACGGGATAGGCAAAATCTTCTCCTGCAGGAACTTGTTGTCCTCCAGAGCCTCCGATTCGAGCTCACCCCCCTGCTCATACAGTGCAATGGCAACGGAAGTTTGACTATCCACAACCGTGCCCGCCCTGATCGGTTCCGGGGTAGCCGGAATTGAGTCGTTTGCATGGACGAGGAACGAGACATACATCTGATCGCTCGCCTCCCGCTGAAATTTGATGCCGACCCCGCGCGAAAGGGCGTTCGTCACGCTGAGGGTCTTTGAGCCTCCGAGGAAGTACTTCTCCCCTGCCTCATCAGCGGCGGGGTCCTCCTCGCCGTCAGTGAACAGGACTTCGTCAATGGCAGCCTGGCCATAAATAGCAGCACCCTTCGCAACTGCAAGGTCGAAGTCCGTGCTTGTCGGGTTCCAACCGAGTTGCTCGCGGAGCGCAGCGTCGATCATGGGCATCTTCGACGAGCCACCTACCAAAAGGACGCGATCGACTTTTAGTCCCGGAGCCTTTTTCTCGGCTGCGGCTACTACACGCTGCGAGATTTCGATGGTTTGCGCGACGAGATGCTGGGTGGCCACCACGAACTCGTCACGGGTGACTGTGAACTGTTCGTCGATTTCTTTGTACCTGCAGCGTACCGGGGCGTTCTCACGCTTGGTGAGGGACTTTTTCGTTTCCTCAGCATGGCTCAGCAGTTCCATCTCAAATTCCGCATCCAACCGGGGATTTTCCTCGCCCAATCCACCTTGTGCGACAAACTTATCCGAGATCAGCTGGGCCAGCGCCTCATCCCAGTCTGCGCCGCCGAGAGCCTTGTTTCCGTCAATCGCGATGACTTCAACCCTGCCGGCTTCCACCTTCATGGCCGTGGTATCGAAAGTGCCGCCACCGAGGTCGTACACCAGGACGGTCTCGGGATTCTCGCCCCTGATGCGAAGCGACAGCGCGGCCGCCACTGGTTCAGTCACGATGCCCACGACGTCCAGACCCGCGATTTGCCCGGCCTGCTTCGTAGCCTCCTTTTCCTGGATGCCGAAGTAAGCAGGGACGGTGATGACCACCTTGCTGACCTTCTCGCCGAGTTCACTGTTGGCCGTGTTCACGAGTTCCTTGAGAATCAGCGCGGAGATGCTCTCAGGTGTGTACTCCTGCCCGCGAAACTCCTGGGGATATACCGTCCCCATGTGACGCTTGATCAAGGAACAACCATTTTCCGGGTCGAACAGCTCCCCACGCTTGGCTTCGGCCCCCACCACAACGTTATTTTCCTTCTCGAAGTAAACAACGGACGGGGTAGTTGGGTTGCTGTCGTAGTTGAGCAGCACCTCGGCCTGGTCAAGGTCATTTATTCGCGCAATCGCCGAGTACGTCGTGCCCAAATCGATTCCAAACACACTCTCACTCACCGAGGTCTCCTTCGCCATGCTTGTTCTTGGGGTCATTCTCAAGAGGTTCTGCCTCCGCAGGTGCCTGCGGCGGTTCGTACCGGTAAACACTCACTTGTGCGGGGATGAAGACCCTCGGAGCATCCACATAGGTGAATCCTTGCCGCAGGACACGCTGAATGCGTCCGTCTAGTTCTTGTACATCGGTGGCCACAACCCGGGCCACATGGTGCTTCCGCCGGTCAAACTCGGTGGATGGGGCAGCCTGGACGGACTCGATATCCACAAGTCCGAGCGCCTCCTCAATGGCCACGGCGAAGAAGCTGAAGTCCTTTTCGGCCGCCTCCCCACGGTCCCGGGCATGCCCACAGGCTTCGATGGCCTGGGCGTGGAGTCCGGCGAACCTCTGGATGACAGGCTTTAGCAGCGCTTGTATTTGGTCACCCTGCAAGTGCTCGATCCGGGTCTGCATCTGCCGAATGATCTGCTCGTAGTTCGCCGCACGGCCGTGAAATTCCTGCACTTGGACCTCAAGGTTCCTAAGGGCCGTGGTCACCTCATCGGCCGGGAGTTCACTCGGTGACTCCCCAGTCCGAGCGGCGGCGTCGCCAACTGACTCCGTAATCAGCGATTCGTCCAGCAGGTCCCAGGACTCGTCGGGCTCTGGAGAAGCGGCCTTGTCCCCGTTCCCCGCATCAGAACTCTGTCCGGCCTCGTCGTCAGCTTCAACATCCGAAGCCCCCTTCGACTGTACCCCCACGTATGCCTCCTAGATGTGCTTCACACACTGTAGCCCAAGCCGGTTTGACGGCTGCCCTCTGTGAAGCTATGCCTTAATGCGGCCCGGGAGCGCCACGCCGCGCCGGGTTCCTTTACTATGAGGCTAGGTTTTCCGCGGTACGAGCACTGCGTTGGCGAGAGCACGAACGTCACGCAGGTCGCTTCGTCCGGTTCGGATGGGGCTGGCTCAGCGTTACGGGCCCGCGTCCCGTAACTGCAGCTGCGGAGAATCAAGGGGTAGGCCCACCGAGGATGGAGAGAACTTGGGAATTGGCTGGCAGGTGACACGGGGCCTGTTCGAGGCCAGCAACTCCGCGAGTCGTCAGATGGCAAACGCCGCTGCGACCAAGGCCGCGATCCGGCGGGCGAACAAGGGCAGCAGGGCCGTGCGCCGAGGGCTGGTGGGCCCTTGGGACACGGTACCGGCCGGGGCGCAGGACTTCCTTGACTACTCCGGGGTCGCCAAGGACAGCGATATCAATTGGCAGACGTGGACGTTCCCACTTGGCAGGTATGTGTTGCCGCAGGCGCCCCGCTTTGGCAGTGGTTTCCAGACCAAGGACGAGTTCGGGCTTTCCCCGGAGACAGCCAACCGCCATACCGCGGTGTATGCGCCGACCCAAAGCGGGAAGACCACCTCAGTCATTGCACCGTGGATCCACTCCGCGATGGCACAGGGTTATCTTGTTGTGGCTTTGGATTTGAAGGGTAACGGCGACCTCCTCGCCAAGGTTCAGGAATACGCCGGCACACAGGCGTCCCTGCCCGAGGTGGCAATCTCGAATTTCGATTACACCGATCCCATGAGGTCCGTGCCCTGGAACTGGATCCGTGAACTGCACGGCAACGACACCGCTATCGAAGCGGCCTCGGGCGCACTCGTGGGCTGCGATCGCGAAAACGACCCAAACCGCGAGTTTCGCCTGCGCGACCTCAAATGGATGCGCGGACTGCTGGAATACGCAAGTACGAGCGATCACAACTGGACGGTTGAGACCCTGCTGAGGCTCCTGGACGATCAACCGCGGTTGGCACGCTACATTACCAATAGCGCGCCGGATCGCGCACGGTCACGGCTCAGTGACCTCGTCTACCTTCCCGAGGATGACTACTACGCGAAGGTTCAGTTCCTTACGACCTACCTTGAGGTACTCAACACTCCGGGATTCAACCGTGTGACCGCCCGCCGCGGGCTTACTTTGAAGGATGCCGCCGACGAACCGGGACTGCTCCTGATTACCGCGCCCTTAGCAGACGGACGGCTCTCGGAGGCGGTTTCCGGGCTTTTCCTGTCGCAATTTATCAACGCGCAGCTGAAGAAATTCAATACGCGCTCTCGGCCGGTCCTCCTTGTGCTCGACGAGGCCCCTCGTCTAAAGGAGCGGCTTGATTTACCGCAGTTGATGGCAACCTCGGCCAGTTCGGGGATGAGCGTGTTGCTTGCGCTCCAGGAGGTAACGGACTTTGACGAGAAGGAGCGCGACACCATCCTGTCGAATTGTGCGACGCACATTCTCATGTCAGGTGCCGGTGCACCGACGACGGACTACTTTGGTAAGCGCCTCGGCACCCGCACCGTGGCCCGCCAAACCCAGACGATGAACTATTCACACCGGGAAGGTTCATCTTTCCAAACAGGGATCCAGAACGCGGACGTCCCGGTCCTGGGGCGAGTCGAGATGACCTCTCCCCCGGGCGGCCCCTACACAGCCGTCCTCCACTGCCACGAACTCTCGCGCAAACCGGTCTTAATCGACCTGACGCGCTACGACCTGATGGACTCCTAGACTCGGGTTCAGGTCCGGTCCCTGGTCCGTGCCCGAGCTTGAGTGGAACCCTCCACCGCGGCCTTCCCAAGTGCCCGCTGAACCCGCGCGGACCGGGTTGTTGAAGGGTTCTCAACAGCGTTGCCTGTAGCAGCACGCCCGAGTGCGCGATTGGTTCGATCGCTCACCCGGTCTTGGGCTCCATCTGGTGGCTGGGGCTCAAACTCGGGGCTGCGACGGGAAGCGCGACCTGCATTCTCAAACGACATAGCTGTACTCCGAATCGACACGAAGGCATTGACGCATAACCTCAACCACCCCACTATCTCACCTCTGTCGGTGACGTCCACGGGTCGACGTGCAATTCCCGCCCCTGGCTGCCGCAGCTAAAGCACCGCGCTGCCGGTGCAGCTCGCCCGCCGAAGACGTTCTGGGTGGCTGGGAAACACCTCAGGACGCACCCGCTCTAGCCTTCGCTAATACTGCTTCGCGAACCTCAGCAAACTCCTTGTGCCCACTGCTTAGCATCTTGCCTGTGGAACCGATAGACAACAAAACCAGAACTGGCGTGACTAGTGACCGATCGAAGGTATTGTCCAGGTTTAGACCACTAATGAGCATTAGCCCTATGAATGCAAGCCAGTAAGCGAATACTTCACGGCCAGTCGTTGTCCCTTTTATGAAGTCGATAGGAGCTAGAGTTCCTGACGGATCAACATCAGGGACCCAAAGCGCAATCAGGTCTTCAGAGTAGCGCTGTATAAGGACGGGAGGCACCAACATAAACAACGCGACTAGGAAAACCGCAGGGTGGGCGCCTGTGAAGACCACTGCACAGGCGAGGACAAAAACGATGGCGAACCCGACCCAGCGCATGATGCTGAATGCCCGTCTCCACCACCGGACCGCCCGCGGCAGCTCCCTGTATGCCTTCGAGCGCGCAGCCCGTTGCGCGACGACGGTGCGTTCGTGTGCAGTAAGTCGAATCTTTCTGGTGTGGAGAGTG
Organism: Pseudarthrobacter siccitolerans; assembly: GCF_001046895.1. Classification (GTDB taxonomy): domain Bacteria; phylum Actinomycetota; class Actinomycetes; order Actinomycetales; family Micrococcaceae; genus Arthrobacter; species Arthrobacter siccitolerans. The sequence continues at coordinate 3,432 of NZ_CAQI01000032.1, read as the reverse complement.
TCAACCAGCATGGATGTTCCTACTGCGAGGGTACCCGTGCCGGTAAGTGTAACGCCGCACAAGAAGGCGAGCGGCTCCCGCGAGGCTACTTCACTGATGTAGATCAGCGCGAGACCACCAATTATGGCCGCATGGGCCCATGCAAGACGAACCGAGAATGTTTTCCGGATCCGCTGGAGTTGGTCCAAGTTAGGCGTGGCCGACTCTTGTGAGCCTTCCGGACCGTCGCTTTTCTCTTTGGTAGCCTTCATGCCCATGCTCGTTGTCCGTGATTCGAAGCTTTATGGATTATGGTGCCTAGGGGTGCGCATTGACCGAAGGGCTCAACCCAAGTACATTGATGCAGCATAAAAAAGCCCCCTACTTGTTGATTCAGCAGAAACCGCACGCTCGATGAGAACTGAGCGCAGAAAACATAAATGCAATCTACGTCATGACAGTACTCCGAGTTCTGTTCAGCAGAAATTTCTAACCTAACCGCTGAGACATGGCCAAGCCGGAACTCCTCGGCTCGTTCATACCTTTATCGGGAGAGCGGCTCAGGCACTTTCGTCCAACAACGAGTTGCAGAACAAAACGTCGCGCGCGAAGGACTCCGGCGCCGACAGCAACGTTATCCAGGCCCTTGAATGCATCTCAGACCGCGAGTACGACAGCCCACGGCCGTTAGCTCCGCGGTGTCCGGCAGCGGATCTAAGTAGGTAATCTTCGAGGCCGGAAACCGGACAACGGAGGATTATTGCTTTCAGGCCCTGAAGGGAGCGAAGAGCATGAGCAACTACGACTTTTGGCATGGAGAGCAGCCAGGCCCTGGCGGCTGCGCCGGTTGACGGTGCCGGCGCAGGCCCGTCGATGACTGCTGCAGCCGAGCTGTTCAAGGCCGTCGCCCATCCGGTCCGCGCGCAGGTCCTGGAGTTGCTCTCCCAGGGCGCGTCCTCCATCCCGGAGCTGTGCGAGGACGGGGGTGAAGGCTTCGCACCTGTCCCGGCACCTGAACCAAATGCGCGGGCAGCACCTGATCCAATGCCGCTGGACCGGGGCCGGCTCGTGTATTCACTGGCATACCCGCAAGTCACCGAACTGCTGGCCGCTGCCCGGTCGGTACTTCAGGCCCATACGGCGGCCGCTGCCAGCTCTCTGGGCACGCCGCCGGATGAACAGCCCTTCACCACCCTCTGGGGCGAGCGGTATTCTGCCCGGGAAGCAGCACTAGTATCACGTTCGGTGATCGCGGACGCGTGACAGGCGGTCGCTGCACGGGCCCGGTTGCACTCCAGAGGCAGCAGCCGGACGGCTCATCACAACGGCTCGCACCTGCAAAATCACCCTTTTGGAAGCCGCCCTGGACGAACTCCGCGAAGGGCAGGACCGCCGCCACAGGTGACTCCGACGGGGCTCCTCGCGGTGCCGGTTGACTGAATGATTTGCAGTGCCTACCGGCTTGCTGTTGCGTGAAGCTTCGTTGCCCGGTCCCAGGGGATACCCGTCACGGACGGCTCAACGAGTCACGAGGCCGTCCCTTTCTCATCTCAAGTCGCGGACCGAGACGAACGTGTAGCCGAGATCCTTGATGCCGGTGACCGTCTGATCGAGCAAGTCGAGGCTCAGGTGGGGATGGAAGAAGAAGCTGGCCGTGGATTCCCGCACGACCAGGTTCGCTTCGGCCCGATCGATGATGTAGTCCGGATCCCGGATGGCGTGGTTGTTCTGCTCCGTCTCGGTGATATTGCCGAGGTTTTCGGGATACACCGTGGTGCCGTAGATGTCGTGGACGGTGTACGGGAAGTATTGACTGTAGTAGGAAGCCGGGGTGATCTTCTTTCCCGACACCATGCCGGCGTAGTAGTCGGATTGTTCGTACCGTGCCTCATACACCGCGGCGATCGCGGCATGGGCGTTGACAGATGCGGTGTAGTGAGGAGTCTCAAAGATCGTGGGTTCGCCCAGACCGGCGTCGATCATCACCTGCCGGCCGTGTTCGATCCGGGCAACGTGCTGCTCGACGCTGTCCTCCGGAACCGGGCCGATCTTGGTGATGTAGGAGTCGGCCTCGCACGCCCCGAATTCGTAGGGTGGCCGTTCCGTGACCGTGCAGCCGTACCGGTAGAACTCGTAGTCCTCACCTGTTCTGCCGCTGTACGGGTTGTCGAACGTGCCGTACTGATGGCTGGTGCCGTGCTGGATGAGTGTTCCCCCACGCGCTTGCATGTACTTCAGCGCCTCGACCACTTGCGGGGTATCGAGCAGGCTGCGCCCGTACCATCCGTCCTTGTCCGGTGTACGGGCCACGTGGACGGGCATGACAGCCACTTGGAAAGGCACTCCAGCGTCGTGCAGGTATTCGGCGACCTTCCGGAGGTCACCGGGATCGGTCTCGGGGCCCACGTCCTCCAGGCGTAGAGCAGCTTGCCGCACCGGTTCCGTCCCTGGCGCGAGCAGGTCGTAGTACAGATCCGAGAAGATCAGGTACAGGTCATTCTGATCGATGTCATGGAGAGGAGCCTCGGTCAGGTAGGTGAGGTGGCCTGATCTTACGGCCCAGGCCAGTCGGCCCATCTGTGGTTCGCCGACGACGTCACAAGCATGGGGGCTCGCCGGGTCACCGCACACTATGGTCGCAAGGGTCCGGGCCTTTCCGGGCTCCACAATGCGCGGACTATAGACGGGGTCGGAGTTAAGCGTGCTGCGGCGCACGGAACGGTTCTTGTAGGACACGGATTTCACTTGGTCGTTGCTCACCTCCAGAGGGGCGGTGGGGTCCCAGCCGTACCGGGACACGAACTCCGCAGTCGAGCCGGCGAGGTCATCGATGTTCTGCCCCACCCAGAGCACGGGCACGGCGCCCTCCAGGACGTCGGTGAGGAAGGCCCCCGGCGGTGTGGCCCGGGCGTCCTTCCCGAGGTAGACGACGGCGTCGAAGTCCTCCATCTTGTCCGCGGTGTAGTCGCCCACTAGTGCGACCTCGGCCTCGCCGAAGTGCGTGGCAAGGTTCCCGGCGGCAATGCCATACAGTTCGGCGTCCTGCGAGGCGGTACCGGTGCCATCGTAGAGCACGAGCGTCCGCGCCCCGTCCGGTCGGCCAAAGCGCGGCGAAAACGTGGCGCTCTTCACCGCCGATGCGTCGGGATTGGAGTTCGTCAACGTGGTGTAACGCTCAGCGAGTGGGGAGTTCTCTCCTTCGACGAGGCTGTCGTCGGTGAGGTCGAAGACCACGCCCGCGGCGACCAGCGGCAGGGACACTAGGGCGATTGCCCACCCCATCCGCCCTCTCGTCGACAACTTGTACTGCCTCTCCATGGATCTTCCTCGAGGGTGTGGGTGACGGCTCCGCTGGCCGGCGTGGATTCCGCGTGCGGCGGCTTTCAGGCGACGGGGATGGCTGCTGCCCAGTCCTGGAACTCCTGCACGGTGTCGTCGTGTCCGTAGTGGCGG
>NZ_CAQI01000031.1 GCF_001046895.1 Pseudarthrobacter siccitolerans | reverse complement strand
GAGCCCGGACTGTCCGCTCGGCGGCGTGGCCGTCGCCGTAGGGATTGAGCGCCCTCGCCATGCGCCGGTAGATCCGTTCGTCCTTGATGAGGATAGACACCGCGTCCACGATCGTCTCCTCGTCCGTGCCCACCAGTTGCACGGCGCCCACGGCCACCGCTTCCGGCCGTTCGGTCGTATCCCGCATGACCAGCACCGGTTTGCCCAGCGAGGGCCCCTCCTCCTGCACTCCGCCGCTGTCGGTCAGGATGATGAAGGAGCGCTCCAGCAGTGCGCAGAACTGTGCGTAGGGCAGGGGTTCCGTAATCAGGACGTTGGGGCAATGCTGCACAGCAGGCAGGATCGCCTCGCGCACCAGGGGATTGCGGTGCGCCGGGAAGACGAAGTCGTGGTCCGGATGCGCTGCAGCCAGCCGGGCGATCGCCCGGCCGACCTGACGCAGCGGTTCTCCCCACGATTCACGGCGGTGTGCCGTCACGAGCACCACCGGACGCCCCGCCGCCAGCCGCGCGCCCAGTGCCGGGTCCTCGATCCTCGGCCGGGAGGCGACAGTGAATAACAGGGCGTCGATGACCGAGTTGCCCGTCACCACGATCGAGTCGGAAGGGACGTTCTCGTGCAGCAGGTTGTCCCGCGCGGCCCACGTTGGAGCCAGATGGAGGGAGGCCATCTGGCCGGTGAGCCGCCGGTTGATCTCTTCTGGGTAGGGCGAGTATTTGTTGCCCGTCCGCAGTCCCGCCTCGGTGTGCACTACCGTGACGGCGGCGTAGAAGGCCGCCAGGGACGCGGCGAAGGTGGTCGTCGTGTCGCCCTGCACCAGAACCGCATCCGGTCGGTCGTCGTCGAATACCTGAGCCAATCCATGCAACGTCCGTGTCGTGATCTCGGTCAGCGTCTGACCAGCGGCATGGATGTTCAGGTCCCGGTCCGGGACGATGCCGAAGGACTGATTGACCTGGTCCAGCATCTCGCGGTGCTGGCCCGTGACGACCACGCGGACCTCGAAGCGCGGGTCGTCGCGCAGTGCGATTACGAGAGGGGCCATCTTGATGGCCTCGGGCCGTGTGCCGTAGATCGCCATGACGGAGACGGGCGCTCTGTGGAACGAGTGAGACATGGGATTGCTCCTGTGCGTTGGGTGTCTGGTGGGAGCCCGAAGGCCCTGGTCAGTCGGGGGCGGCATCGAGGATGTCCAGGTCGGTGAAGCGGACTCTCGCGTCCTCGGTGTACAGGCCGATGGTTCCGCCGCGGTACGGTCTTTCTTCGTCGGTGATGGTCGCGAGCTCCCGCCCGCCGACGCTCACGGTCATGCGGGGCCAGTCGTGCTCCACGCGCACGCGGTAGTCCTGGCCAATGGGGAACTGCGGTTCCAGACCGCTGGCGATGAACCGCTGGTTGCCAGGGTAGGCGGGGTCCTGCTTGGAGATCTCCCACCCGTTGGGCTTGAGTGCAACGGCGTAGAAGTGCTCGTCGTCGCTGAGATTCCACAGCACCCAGCCCACTTCCCAGTTGTTCGGGGGACCGTTCCGCACCTGGAGCTCGGTATGCACCGTCACCTCGAAGGTGGGGTCCATGTAGGAGCGGGTGGTGTGCACGAGACCGCCGTGAGTGATGTCCGCGGAGGCGGCCGACTTGGGATGGAGCACGACCTCGTCGTCATTGCCCGAGGCCTCGCCATAACCGGTGTACATCACGGTCCACCGTCCGATGACCTCCCCGTCCGACCAAGGGCCGGTCTCACGCTGGCTCAGACCGATGGTGACGGCGATAGAACCCACGAGCAGGATCGTGGCCCCGAGCAACAGTGCTGTCCTCATGCCGGCGCTGTCAACGGGTGGTCCAACTCCTCTGCGGCCGAGTCCTGGTCGTCCGTGGTCCGATCCGTCTTCGCCCAAGAGTTCCGCCCCGCGAGGGAGCGAAAAGCAGCTTTCCATCCGGCGACGTACCAGAGGAAGGCGTAGCCAACGTAGACGTGCAGGACAACGAGGGCGGTCAGCGGCACGAAGCCGTGATCCCGTTCTTGGCGCCAGTAGACGGCTCCAAACATCAACGCGGGTCCAAACGCCCCGGCATACGCCGAGACCCACCACCACGAGAAATCCAGGGACCACGTGAAGACGCCGATGACGATGCTGACGATCCACAGCAGGAAGGCGGCGCTGAGAAAGGAGGCGAGCAGGAGGAGGCAAGGGCTGGTCAGGTGGTAGAGCAGGTCCACGCGGCGCGCGCCGGTCAGGTCCCGCAGTACCGACGGGACAAGCGTCCAGGACTGCAGGTGACCCTGAAACCACCTGGTCCTTTGTTTGACCCAGCGCCGGACGTCCACGAGACCTTGCTGGTGCACGGCCGAGGTGGAGCAGAACTCCATGTTCCACCCCCTGATCAGCAGTCGCACGCCGAGGTCGAGGTCCTCGGAGAGGCTCCTGGACCAAGGTGCGGGGCCGAGGCTGATGAGGGCCGAAAGCCGCACGAACTGCCCGTTGCCACCCAGCCCCACGCTTCCCAGGTGCCGACGACCGCGTTGGAAGACCTCGGTGTAGAGTACGAACTCGATGTCCTGCATCCGGGCCAGCAGGTTCTGGTGGCGGTTGTTGATTCGGACGCCGATCTGTACGGCGCCCAGGCGGGGATCCGCGAAGAGCGGCATCACTTCGTCCAGGGCCTGCGGCTCCATCCTCCCGTCAGCGTCCACGACACAGACAACGACGTCCGAGGCGTCGGTGTAGGCGCCGAGCGCCCCGGAGCGGATGTGCCGGATCGCCGCATTCAGCGCTTCGCCCTTGCCCTGCCGGGCAGTCGGCAGCCGTCGCTGCAGCAGGCTGACCCGGGGATCGGATCGGGCTCGCACGATGGCAGCTGTGCCGTCGTTCGAGCCGTCATCGATCACCAGGACCTGCATCCGCGGGTGATCCATCTCCACGAGCCGATCGAGACTTGCGGCGAGGACCCGCTCCTCGTTGAGACAGGGCACCACGAAAATAACGGTTCTTTCGGCCGCGGCTGCGGGGGAGGTCACCGCTCGACGTCGCGCGTACGCCGGTTCGAACCGGGACAGCACGAGCATCAGCACACTGTACAGAACCGACAGGAGCACCAGGCTCACGGCCAGGATCAGGACGAAGTCGATGCGCTGACCGTACAGGATCATCATGGTCGTTGTTCCCTACGCCTGTGCTCCGTGGCGGTCGGCCGGGGAGTTGACCTGCCACATCGGCGCCGCGGACTGCGAAGCGCTCGACTTGGCCGGACTGTTATGCGCGAGGCGCCGGCGGGCGGAGCGAGCCGTGCTCAGAAGGCTTGACATCAGGACGGCCCCGATTATGAAGAGCACGTAGGCCAGAAACAACGTCATCGAGATCGTGAGCAGGAATCGTCCCCCCAGGTGGAGCGCCGACTGTGCGGCCTCCGCCGATGTGAGAATGCCCATGGGCATCCGGTTCACACCTCCGCCACTGCTTCGCGGGCGGGGACGGCGGACCCCACTGCTCCGGCTGGCCCTCTGAAAAGAAGAAAAAGGAACACGGTCTGCCTCCAAATCACCAACGGCTTGAGATTTGTACAGCTAAGTTCCGGTGGCGTGACCCATGCGTGACTGAGGCGTGATCGCCGGCTGGAGTTCTAACCGGCTGGAGCGTCCTAAAACAGGCAGGGCAATCTGCAGGGAAAGCTCAGGGCTACGTGTTACTACTCCTGCGCCTCGGCCAGTCCCTGGTACCAATCGGTCACTTGCGCAAGGACGGTGTCCAGGTCAGAGGCATAGCTCGTTGTCGCCTCGGAGTCATCCTCAGTTCGGGAGGAAAGGCGGGCACGGAGCGGCATCGGGTGCTCGGCTTCACGCCACACATTGATTACCAGAGTGCCTAGGCTTCTGGAAACCAGGTCGCCGTTTGACGCCTCAGAAGCTGATTCGTCCGTCAAAGCCGCTCCTGCTCGTCGAAAGTACGAGCACTGTTTCAAAGTCCCCGTGTCGGTTAAGAACCCCTCACATCAAGTCTAATCGCGTGAACCTGAAGATGCTGGCTCCCCTGCCACACCCGCGTAACAGGAGTTGTAACCCTTTCCACGGTTTCAGAAATGTCAAAGGGCACCATTTCCATCAGTTTGCTTATGAGGTACTTTGTCAGCAAAGAGCAGAAGGACGGACTAGAAGCGTCGCTTTGACTGCCAACGACGGCAGTACGAGTGCGCAAGACTGATGGGTTGAGAAAAAGCTCACCAGCGCCGGCGTCAACTGGGGGAGCCGCAGGGAACGCGGACTCACGCGGACTTCTTATGACCCCGTGGACAAGCCCTTATTGGGGGACGGAATGGCGCAGGACAATGACACCCAGTTTAAGCTGAACCTTTTTCGATGCTTCCAGTTGTGGCAGGACAGAACCGAAATCCGCGTCGCATCGCGGCAGCAACGCCTGATAGCTGCGTTGGCTATCAATGGCCCCCGGCCCCGTCGCTACTATAGCGGCCTGTTATGGCCGGACAGACCAGAAGCACGCGCTATGGAAAGCCTGCGAACGTCGGTCTACTTAACATCCAGCCAAGTTCCGGGGCTGCTGGTAAACGACGGCCAAGTGCTGTCTCTGTCAGATCACGTCAGCGTTGATTTGCACGATGTGGTCAGTAAAGTCAGGCGTCTCGGCGAGTTCGGTTCGGAGTTATCGGACGATACTTGCTTGGCGTGCCTGAACTGCGGAGAGCTGTTGCCGGGCTGGTACGACGACTGGGTGTTCCTGGAGCAGCAGCGGCTGCGGAACCTTCGTCTGCGGGCATTCCTTACGCTGGCTCGCCGCTGGATTGACGAGGGGAACGTTCACAAAGCCGTCGAGGCGGCCGAGGGCGCCCTCGAGCTGGAGCCGTTGAATGAAAGCGCCGTTGCGCTGCTCATCAACGCTGAGCTGAAGTCCGGAAACCGAGCTCGTGCTTTGCGCACTTTCCAGGCTTTCCGGACCCACTTGGGCGTCGAGTTGGGCATAGAACCATCGGAGCACCTCGCGAGAGTTGCAGAGCGCATCAATTCGAACAGAACGTAAAGTCGCGCGGCCACAGGAAGAATCGGCAGATGCGGGACGGACCGCGGTAGTCTGAGCCACTTTCGCCGAATGTAACTAGGGAGTCATGCGGTATCCGACGCCATGTACTGTCTCCACCCAACGGGGTCGTCTGGGGTTTTCGCCGAGTCGCTTGCGGAGATTGCTGATGTGTACCTCCATAGCCCGCTCTTCCTTAGCGCTGACAAAGGAGCCTGTGTTGTACGGCTCATTGCGCAGCCGTCGCACCAGATCAGCCTTGGTCTGGATCGTCCGTCCGCTCTCCATCAGGACCAGGAGGATGTCGAACTGACTACGCGTCAGGCCGACGGGAACACCATCAATCGCAGCTTGTCGCGTGCCCTCGTGAAGGGTCAGTCCTTTATGTGCGAACGCGGAGCCGTCGGCTTGCACGGCAGGCAACGCATGCGCATCAACCGCCACGCGAGGGGCGGTCAACATGTCTGCATCTTCGCGATCATGCGTTGCGTGACCGCGTCCATGGAGAACAGGGGAAGGATGTTCACCGAATCCACGGTCGATGCGTCTCGGTCTGCGGAACATCGCTTTTATGCGGGCTTTCAGTTCCCGGGAGCGGAAGGGTTTGGTGAGGTAGTCGTCAGCTCCCGCTTCAAACCCCATGAGCGCATCCGCTTCATCTGTCCGGCCGCTGATTATGATCACGTAAGCGTCACTGAACGTCCTGATGCGCCGGGAGGCTTCAAGCCCGTCAAAGTCGGGCAGGCCGATGTCAATCGTCACAATGTCAGGTGTGTGCTCGACCACCCTGGCAAGGCCCTCAGACCCCGATGACGCTGGGTGCACGGCAAAGCCAGACTGCCGGAAGACCTCCGCCAGCGCCGCCCGCACATCATCGTTGTCTTCGATCACCACCGCCACGCCGCGCGCCCCCATCGCTTTCCCCCTATATCATCGAGCCCCGGCTATGGCTCTGATTCAATCTGCGTCTACCACCCGCGTGTGGCCGCTGGCAGGAGCAGCCGAGTTGGCAAAAAGCCGGGACCAGCTGCACACTCTTCCTTGCGCATTCGGCGCGGCGCGTGCTGTGGATGGTCGCGGCTTTAGAAGTCTCAGTTGATGAAATCTTTGATCCATGCCTTCAGGTCCTCGCCGAACTCCACCCGCTCGGACGCCAAAGTGATGACCGCCTTGAGGTAGCTCAGCTTGTCGCCGGTGTCGAAGCGACGGCCTTTGAATACCACTCCGTATACGCCGGAGCCTTCGCCCTCGTCGGCCGCCAGCGTTTGCAGCGCGTCTGTCAGCTGGATTTCATTGCCCCGGCCCGGCTCCGTGTTTTCCAAAACGCCGAAGACGGACGGGTGCAGCACGTACCGGCCGATCACGGCAAGGTTGGACGGTGCATCCGCCACGGACGGCTTTTCGACCAGGCTGTTGACGCGGACGTAGTCTTCACCCTCAACCGCGGTGATGTCAGCGCAGCCGTAGGCGCTGATCTGGGAGGGGTCGACCTCGATGAGCGCTATGACAGACCCTCCCGTTTTCTGCTGCACCTCGATCATGGTGGTCAGCAGGGACTCGGCCTCGTCAATGAGGTCGTCGCCCAGCAGCACCGCGAAGGGCTCTTCCCCCACGTGCTGCTTGGCACAGAGCACTGCGTGCCCCAGGCCTTTGGCCTCGCCCTGGCGGACGTAGTGGATGGGACCGAGCTCGGAGGCGTAACGGATGGACTCCAGGCGGCCCTTGTCGCCCTTCTCCTCCAGCACGCGTTCCAGGCCGGGAGCACGATCGAAGTGGTCCTCAAGCGCGCGCTTGCTGCGCCCCGTGATCATCAGGACGTCGTTGAGGCCCGACTTCACGGCCTCCTCCACTACGTACTGGATGGCCGGTCGGTCAACCACCGGCAACATTTCCTTCGGCATTGCCTTGGTGGCGGGCAGGAAGCGAGTTCCCAATCCGGCAGCAGGAATGACGGCTTTGGTAACAGTTTTCCCCATAGTCATTGGTGCACCCTACAAAAGAATGTAGGGGCCTGACAATTTAACGAAGAAAAACCAAGATGACAATTTTCACATTGGCAACACCCGCAACTCTGCGACGGCTGCTTTTCATTGTCCGATCCATCGCCGAACGCAGTGATTAGAGGACCCTGATGCAATTTTCGGCCCCACCACAATTTCATAACGGGGAGATGTCGGTCACACCGAATCGCCAAACTGAATTCTCCTTCCTGGCCTTTTATGTACTACCCTCACCAATCTCTCCTGCCCGCACCATGAGCACGTGAACGCATCTGACCTGCGATGATCCGTCCTTAGGTTCCAAGACTCCATCATCCTGAGGAAATCCTGAGAAGAAGCGCCGGATTTGACCAAGTCTTGATGAAGAGCCAAGAAAATTCTGAGAATTCGCTGATTAGCTGGATTTATCGCTGTTCGGTGACTGGAAAATGGCGCGAAGTTTGAACGATTCTTTCCAACCTCGCATCCCGCTCTGATAAGGCCGTATCTGGGGACCAGCCAGGTCCTGGAGTAAAGCAAGTACCGCCCTTGGGAAAAATAAGGTACTCACTACTCGTGCGTCCTCTCCTTGCCTTACATGTAATTAGTTTTGATGGTTTCGGCTTTCTTCGCGGGGCCGGCACCAACCGGAGTCGATGGCGAAAGCTAGGCTCCTGAGTCGGGCCGGGTTCCTAGTCCGGACTCGACTCCTCTACCTTGTCCGCCTCTGATGTCCGTCCAATTCGATTTACACGACCAGCGCCTGCCGCGTCTCAATCACTGAAGAGAGACCGGTGGGCGTTTCCATGCCCGCAGGCAGACCGATCCGTGGTTCAGCTGAGGGTTCCCAGCCCTGCCAGCCCACCGCCACAGCTTGTCTTAGAGGAAAGAACCACATCTCTTGAAGTCTTTGTTGCAAGATTCGTACACCCGTCAGATGTCCATGGTCATTGTCGTAGGACTAGTGTTGTCGGCTCTTGTGCCTCTTGCCGTTCAACTCTTTCCCAACGGCGGCGCAAACCTTCCTGTTCTCGCCGCGGCTGCACTGCCCTTCCTGCTGGCCCTCGCACTGATCATCAAGCCGGGTATTGCCGGGCCGGACCGCGGGGGCGATACGTCTGCACCTGAACGGTTGGGGGCCGCGCTCCTGCTGTACCTCTCCCCCGTACTCCTGCTGAACGTCGTGTACCCGTTGGTCAGCCCTTCAATGGCTGCCGTCGATATTGATGGGGTGCCGCTGACACTAGTGGTACTGGCGTCCTCCATCACCGTGCCCTGGATGGCGCAAGCGGCATGCCTGCCCATCTACCGGGTACTCGGAGATCTCATGGCCGATCGGAATCTCGACGAGATCACGCGAAGGTTCTGCCAGTTCTGGCCCATGATCTTTGTGCAGTCCCTGCCCCTGATTGCCGTGTTTGCTGTGCCCATGTGGCTGGCGACGGGGTGGTCTGCGACAGTAATGCTCGATTACGCAGTCCTCTGCATTCTTCATCTGCTCTTTGTCCAGTCACTCGTCCTGGCCAATGTGGCAAACCGCCGCGGACTGTGGGCCATCGCCTGGTCGGGGTACGCTGCCGCGCTTTTCGTTGCTCCTACCGTGTGGTGGCTTCCGCCCCTCGTCGGTACGGCCACACAACTCCTGGCCATGCGTTCGGGCCTTCGTTACCTGGGTTTTGCCCGGCGCCTTAGCATGCGGGTCTTCGGCCTCGACCTGGTCCGGGGGCTCCTCATGGGCGCAGTCCTCTGGGCTGACAAGTTCGCCTTGTTCCTGGTGACCCGGGGTGACTTCCAGGTCGTTGCTGTATTCGCTGCCATGCTGCCGGCCGTTGTTGCCTACAATTTCTACTTCGTCCACCTGGCCCCTGGCGTGGACAGGGAGCTGCACGGCCTGCACCGGGACATCGCCGAAGCCCCTATCAGCTCCCTTCGGGGCAGCTCCAGGCGTCTCACCCGTGTTGTCGACCGATCAGTGGTGCTCACTGGCGCCATAGCGGCTCTGCTGACACTTTCAGTGTCCCTGGTCATGGCCGGCGTGGATCCGTTGCACACGCTCCTGGCGGTGGCAGCTGCCACAGCATCGTGGGGATTCATGATCCTCACGCTGCTGAGCTACGAACTGGATTTCATCGGCGAGAAGACCACGCCACAGATTCTTGGAGCAGTGCACCTCACAGTCTGCATCCTGGCTTTTGCTGCCGGGGGACTGTTCGGCCCCCTCACCGGCGCGGCCGGAAGTTACGTGCTGTTGGGCGCCGTGGACCTCGTCCTCATCGGCATCGCCTGGATGCTCTACAAGCACCACTGGAGCCAACCGGAATACACACTCTTCTGGCGCCACGCCACCACCTGGTAGCCCGCCGCACGCAAGACATGGCGAAGACTCTTCGCCCCGCCAATCGCTATGACCAAATGCTCAAAATGACTAAGGGGAACATCTTGTACTCGACTGTGAAGCACTGGACCACACAACGCAAGGATGTGCTGCCACTGCGGCCCTCCGCTCTGGAAGCCCCGGCTAAGCCTGTGTATGAAGACGTCGATGTGGCCATCGTGATGGAGTCCACCTACCCGTACCTCAAGGGAGGGGTCTCCGCAGTGGTGCACGACATCGTGACCCACAACCCCGATCTGAGCTACGGCATCATCCACATCACCTGGGACTCAGAGTCGCCAATGACAGACCTGTATGGAATGCCCCCTAATGTGCGCTGGGTCCGCACCGTGTTCCTCAGCATGGAAGAGCACCGCCACAACTTCCTTTCCGTGACAGCCAAAGACCTGGGCATGACCGGCCAGCAGCGTGAGGAACTCTCGCACCGCCTGTTCGACGCCCTCTACGCACTGTCCGAACACGGCGAAGTTGAGGACCTCTGGCAACTGATCGACGAAGGCCTGAACGAGCGCACCCGCAGCTACCCCCTGTGGGCCGTGCTCGGCTCGCGGGAATTCATGCAAACCCTGCAGGACCGCATGCCGCAGCTGAACCTGTCCCTGGCGAACTCGTTCTGGACACTGCGCAACTTCTTCTCACTGGCGTTTGCCGTGCTCGGTGAAACCATGCCACGGGCCAGGGTCTACCACGCCCACACCACCGGCTACGCGTCACTGCTCGGAGCAGCGGCGGCGCGGGACCATAACACCTCGTTCCTGCTGACCGAGCACAACCTATACGTCCGCGACACGGTCAATACCCTGCTGGACCGCAACATGGCCTTGTCCATCACGGAGGACGATTACCGTACCTTCGATGTGACTGCCGAAGAGCGCGCCTGGATGGCGTGGTGGACGGAAATGGGCCGTTTCTGCTACCCCAGTGCACGGCTGATCACGTATCTCTATCCCAGTGCCATCACGGAAGCGGCCCGCCTGGGATCTGACATCGACAAATCGGTGGTGGTGCCCAACGGCATGGTGATCGCGGAATTCGACGACAAGTATCGCGCCCGCCGGCAGGCGCTGGCGACAATGGAGGAGGAAGGCGCAGACTACGTCTGGCACCTTGTCTACATCGCACGGGTGGTACCCATCAAGGGGCTCCTGGATCTGTTGTCGAGCCTGGAGATTCTGCGGGACCGCGGGTACCCCAACCTGCATCTGGACGTCCTTGGCCCCACAGAGCATGTCCCCGAATACTACGAAGCCTGCCTGGCGAAGATTGATGCCCTCGGCCTCCAGGACCACGTTACGATCCACGGGACGGTCAACGTGCGGGACATGCTTGACCAGTTCGACCTCCTGGTCCTTCCGAGCTACAACGAAGGCCAGCCCATCGTCATCCTCGAAGCGATGGCCGCCGGCATCCCCACTGTGGGCTCCGACGTCGGGGGCGTCGCCCAGCAGATCGCCGATGACCTCATCACAGCTGACGGGCGCGCCATAGGTCCCTGCGGGGAAACGGTCACCCCCGGCGATGTACATCAAATGGCGGATGGCATCCAGGCTGTGATTGGCAACCTTGATGCCTACGCCGGGTACGCGGCCAACGCACGCACCCGCGTCCAGGAACTCTTCCAGATGCACGAAGTCATGTCCTCGTACAACCAGATCTACCGGGCTCTGGGCGACCTTCCGGTGATCGAGGAAACCGCCACGGTCCTCTTGCCAGTACTGGAACCGGCAGATCTGTGAGCGGAGTTGGCGCCTGGATCCGTTACGGCGATCCGGTAACTTCAGATCAGTTAGCCTTCGCTGCCAACCACTACAGGGCTGCGATTTTGCAGCCCTGGGAGCTGGAAGCGGCAACCGAGCTCAAGCGGCTCCGCCCGGACATGACCGTCCTTTGCTACAAATGCCTGTCCTCAACCCGGGATTACGAACCAGGACCCACTTTCAGCTCCGGGGTCTCCTATGCGGAGGCGGAAGACGCCGGCGGGCAATGGTTCGCAACGCGTCTGGACGGTTCACGTATCGAGTGGAATGGATACGGCGGGCACTGGCAGATGAACGTCCGGGATCCCGAATACCGTACACGCTGGGTCCAGAATGTCACCGCGGAACTGTCCGGTTCGCCTTTCGACGGCGTGATGGCTGATAACGATGTTTTCGAAGACTACTACCAGCTGAACCTGCCGATCCGGGACGCCGCATCGATGGCTGATCTCCGCGACGGGCTGGATCTTCTGGTTCATGCAGCCGGCTCGGGCTTGAACGGCGTCGGCAAACTCCTCGTACCCAACATTGCCGAATCACGTCGGTTGCCGGGGCGATGGGCCTCCCATGCCGCCTACGGGGGAGGATTCGAAGAGGTTTGGCTCGGCTACGGACCGGCAAACCTTTTTGACCCGCACACAGCCGAAGCACAGCTTCCGCAGGCGGAGGGCCCTGGCCTGTCGATACTGCGTGTGCCGACCGACGGCGACGACAACCACCCCAATTTCACCTACGGCCTGGCAGCGTTCTGGATCTTCGGGGCCGGCCGGGGTTCCTTCTCGGCTACAGCACACGACGATTACAGCCGCACCCAACACATCCCGGAACTTGACTGGGCGCTGGGCAGCCCGCAGGGAAAACCGAAAGGCCGGCACCACGTCTGGTACCGCGAATTCAGCGACGGATGGGCCGCTGTGAACTTCAACAAAGACGGCCGCCGCAGGCGCCGGATCAGCGTTCCTGCCGGCTTGGCAGACGCGGCAGGAAACCCGGCTCCGTCATCCCTGGTCTTACCGGCACAGCGGGGCGTTATCTATCAGCGAGGGCAGAACCATTAAGATACTCATCACCGGCGGCTGCGGGTACATCGGATCGCACACCATCCTTCGTTTACTCGAGGGCGGACACGACGTCACTGTCATCGATAACCTCAGCAACTCCCTGTCAGAGTCCCTGCTGCGGGTGGAGAAACTCACCGGACGCGATGTGGCCTTCGTCGAAGGAGACATCGCGGACACGGCTTGCCTGCAGAGGATCTTCGATCAGGAGGATTTTGGGGCGGTTATTCACTTTGCCGGTTTCAAGGCCGTCGGTGAGTCCGTCAGCCAGCCGTTGCGCTATTACGGCAACAATGTCAGCGGAACGTTGAACCTCCTGGAGACCATGGACGCCTACGGCATCCGGAACCTCGTGTTCAGTTCATCGGCCACGGTCTACGGGGTAAACCCTGACATGCCGCTGAAAGAGGACTTTCCGTTACGGGCAACAAATCCCTACGGCAGGACCAAACAGCACATCGAAGAGATCCTGACCGATCTCCACGCCGCTGACGAGCGGTGGCGGATAGCGCTCCTGCGTTACTTCAACCCCGTAGGCGCCCACTATTCCGGCCTGATCGGCGAAGACCCTCAGGGCCCGCCCAATAATCTCTTCCCCTTCGTGACCCAGGTGGCCGTGGGCCGCAGAGACAAAGTGAGCGTTTTCGGCAACGATTACCCCACTCCTGACGGAACAGGGGTCCGCGACTACATTCACGTTATGGACCTTGCAGCCGGGCACGCCGCTGCACTGGACTACCTGGCCGAACACCAGGGGCTGCACACATGGAATCTGGGAACCGGCCGGGGCTACTCTGTCTTAGAAATTATCCAGGCCTTCGAAGCTGCATCGGGCACCACCGTCCCGTACGAGTTTGTGGACCGGCGCCCGGGAGACGCCCCCGTCAGCCTGGCCGATCCTTCCCGGGCCCTCCACGATCTGGGGTGGAAAGCGTCAGAGACGCTGGAGAGTATGTGCGCAGATGCTTGGCGCTGGCAACAAAACAACCCCGACGGCTACCGGGTCGAAACACAATCAGCGTAACTACGGCGTCAGAGGGCCGGCAGGTATTTGCGGCCAAGGGTCAGCCACCCGGCTTTGGTCTGGTCCTGGGAAGCATTGGCAAAGCGCAGGGGCATTCCGTTAGCCAGGGGGTTAACAGGCCTCAGAAGGAGGGTGTAATACCCGGGAGCCAGTCCGCTGGTGCTGGCGGCTGTTTTCCACTGGACCGACATCCCCGGCTTCACCGCAGTGAGCTTCCACGAAGTCGCCCAGGTCCGGGCGATTTTTCCCGCGTTATCGACTGCAGCGATCTGCACAGGCCAGTCGTAATAGAAAGGTGCCACCCCCACGTTGCGGACCATAACACTGACATCAGTCTGCCGGCTCAGGGTTCCCCGGGTGGCGGCGAAGGCCGTCGCTTGGAACCGGTAGCCCAGCGATTGGGAAGCGGTCGCAGCATTGCTGAGTGCCTGCCCGGAGTATCCGGGGTTGAATGCATGCTGATTCAGCAGCCAGGAGGCGTGCGTCGCTTTCACACTGCCTGCAAAGTCGTTGTCGGCGCCAGCTTCAATGACGGGGCAGTTCATTGGCGCGTTGAAGATACAGTGCTGGATCTCGGGCCGCAGTTCTCCTCCCACCGGCTGGGAGAGCCACTTTTCGGCGGCACCGGCCTGGGCCATTTTGTCCATGAAATGCCAGCCGGTCCCCGGCAGGGTTCCTACCGCGAACGAGTCGTCGTGGTAGCCGACGTTCAAGCTGCTGTTCGCCGCGTCCGGGTACCTCACCTGAAGCTTCGTTCGCGTAAAAGCCTTGGTGTAGGCCTGGAGCACCCGCTGCTGGGAGGCCGCTGATGCGAGCCAGTTCTCGGGGCTCGCCCATCCGTCATACGGGTAGGTGTGCCATTCGCCCCAAAACCCCAGGAGCCCCATCTGGATGAACCCGATCCGCGGGTCTCCGTCATACCGGGATCCCAATGCCGCGATGAAGCCGTCCAGGGCGTCCAAAAGGCGTGGGTCATCATAATTCGGGGAGACACTCGCGCCACCGTTGTCATAGTCCGCATATGTGTGAGTGGCGAGTCCGGAGTTCAAAAGATACGCGGGAATACCGGAGGACCTTCCCGGGTAATCCAAATAAAACCTGAAAACTGCCTGGTGACCGCGGGCGGCTATCGCGTTCAACTGCGAATCAAAACTGGACCAGTTATACGTACCGGGGCGTACAACAACGGAGTTAACCGGGACGTAAAACCACTCCATCGAATGGGGCACCCCGTTGTAACTGCCCGCATAAGGAACGAAACCCGCCAAAGGATTACTCGCAGGAGCAGGACCAGCCGGCAGGGACACCCACTCCCCCGGGGGGTCTGCGGCCTCCGCCGCAGGAACGGTGGAGGTTGAGGGGACTACCAACAACACCCCGGCTATCAGGCACGAGACAAGCGCAGCGATGAAAAGCCGATTCCCCTGCTTTTTACCGCGCGAACGATACCCCAATGTATTCAATTGCACTTCCCCCTGAGACGCGGTGACAAGCACCAATAAGACCAAGTAGTAACAACGCCATGAGACCAGGAACTCCAAATGCCGCTACCCCAAAGCGGCGCTTTGGACTGATCCTAAGGCCAAAAGCCACCGTTCATCCCAAAGATTCCCTAATTCTTTTTTCGACCTTCTGTGCTGCAAAGCCAGACTTAACCCGAGGTAGCAAGCATGACCCCCATAACGTCCCCGTTCCGTGGTTCGAAGACACCGCCGGAAAAGACAGGGATCACCCGCCCTGCTGATGCGGTGCCGCCATTGGTTGACCGGTTGGTGCTGGAGCGGTTAGAAGAAGAACTGGACGACGGCGGCGAAGGGTATACCAGCGTTTTCGTTACCAACTTCATCGCTTGCCTCCCCCGCAGAATCGAACGCTTACGCCTGACTCTGACCACCGGGGACTGGGAAGGTTCCTTCGACGCGGTGCTGAGCTTGAAAACGTCCAGCCAGATGGTGGGCGCAGAGCAGCTGGCATTGCTGGCCATGACGCTGGAGGCCGAATTACGCAGCGATGCCACGCTGGCAAACCTGAATATTGCGCTGCCGCAGCAAGCAGCAACATTTCTCGAAGCAATCAATCAATGCAGCAGTAGGACCGTGCACAGCCTCACGTCCCCGCACACACCCGGACCATAGTCCGTGAACTGACGCTGCTATCGCGGTTTTGCTCGCGCGATGACCAGCACCTCGGGGTTCTCGCCGCGGTTCATCACGGCCCACGGCCACGGCCACCTGTCAGGTTTCCTGGCCGCGGTTGGACGCTACAGGGCCATGCGGCCCTGTCGGACCACTGGCGAATTCTGGTCGTTGACGCGGCCGACGACGAGCGATCGTAAGCCGCCAGCATGGCCACCCCGTGTGGACAAGTTGCTCCCCGGGCTGCGGATGTGCCCCATATATAGGGGTGATATTTTTCCCGACGGCAGGCCGGAGGTGGGAGGATAATTGCTGCTAAGCCCGAAAGGAGCCAAGCCATGAGCAGCCAGAACACTGAAGTTAAGGGGTACGGGACCCTGACGGACCAACCGGTCCTGGACGGGCACGTGGGACCGTCGATGTATTCTGCGGCGGAGCTGTTCAAGGCCGTGGCCCATCCGGTCCGTGCGCAGATCCTGGAATTGCTTATCCGGGGTGAGTGCACCATCCCGGAGCTGTGCGACGGCACGGGGCTGAAGCCATCGCACCTGTCCCGGCACTTGGCCCAGATGCGCGGGCAACATCTTATTAAGTGCGTGCGGTCCGGAGGCCGGCTGGTCTACAAGCTGGGGTTCCCGGAAGCCGGCGAACTGCTGGCCGCTGCCCGGTCAGTACTCCATGCCCGCACGGCGGCCGCCGTCAGTTCCCTGCCTCCCATGCCGGAGGAGGAGCCGTTCACGCCGCTCTGGAGAGAGCGGTACTCGGCCCCAGAGGCAGCGCTGGTATCGCGCTCGGTGATAGCGGACGCGTGCCAGGCGATCGCTGCCCGGACCGGCTGCAGCCCCGAGGCGGCGGCCGGACGGCTCATCATGACGGCGCGCACCTGCAAAATCACGCTTCTCGACGCCGCCTTGGAAGAACTGCGCGGTGAAGAGGCAAGCAGCGACGCCTGACGCCTGCAGGCGGCCGGGCCTGGCTGTTTCCCGGGAACAGATGCCTACGCCCGTCCTTCTGCCGCGTCATGTTGGGCCTTGATAAAAATTGCGTTGACCTCCGCCTGTCCAAGGACCACACTCGTATGGCGTGGAATTGACGAAAACGTCTATTCGTCAATCAGCTGTAGTTCCTTTTCCGCTGGTACAGGGAAGAGGCTCCGGACCAGGTGGCAGGGATTTCCCTTTGGGGGCTCGTGGTGCGGGGATGGACGCGGAGGGGACAGCGTGGTCTCCTCCGCCTCGTCATCCTGTGCGCGGCCCAGTGCCTGCGGACGGGGGCGAGGCACCAGCAAGTGTCCCGGGCATCGGGGCCGGGGGCGGCATTTTCATATACGGGCATCACAAATGGCTGGGAGTTACCGGCATGGGAATTGAGAAGCTGTGGGACCGGCTGGATGCGGAAACGCGGCAATGGTTCGTCGATAATCCCGGGTGCGTGATCCTGCCCCGGGCCGTGGTGGCAGCGATTACGAAGGCCACCGGAGCCGAGCTCGAACAGGACCGGCACGGTGAAACCGTCCTCTCCCCCAGCGACTGCGACTTCATCCGCAGGGAAGCGGAACGGCATGATGCCCTCCGCACCGAGTCCTCGTCGCCGCGCGTCTAACTCGTTGGGCGGCGGCCTGGTTCCAGGTTCTTGCCGGCCTGCCCTGGTGAACCCGCGCTTCCCGGGGATCGCCTGCTGACCGCGCCTTCGAAGCCACTCTGCAAACCCTGCGCCTATCTGCGCGAGCGTTTGTATGCCGCTTGGGTTGATCTCGTGGACGCTCGAACAGTTTCATCTACACTGAAAGACGATTTGTAGATGTGGGCTCGCTGACTGACAGGCGTTGTGGACAATGGCAAGCAGGGATGCCGGGACGGAACCCGTTCCGCTGGATGACATCGACCGGAAGATCATTTCGGAGCTGACCCGGGACGGCCGCATGTCCGTCACGCAAGTGGCCGAGAACGTCCACATTTCCCGGGCGCATGCGTACACACGGATCGGCCGACTCACGAATGAAGGCGTGCTGTCCAGGTTCACGGCGCTCGTGGACCCGATCAAAGCCGGGCTGCGCTCCTCCGCCTACGTGACCCTGAAGCTGAAGCAGGATGCCTGGCGCGAACTGCGCGACCAGCTCGGCGCTATCCCGGAAGTGCACCACGTGGCCCTGGTGGGCGGCGACTTCGACGTGATCCTGCTGGTCCGCGCCGTGGACAACATCGACCTGCGCCGGGTCATCTTCGACCAGCTGCAGTCCATGCCGGGAGTGCTCGATACCCAGACGTTCCTGGTGTTTGAGGACCTGGATACGAGGTAGCGCTCTTTCGAAGGGACCTTGTCCCCGGTCGATGCGGCTCGGCGCCAGTCCACGCCAGACATAAGATGGTGAACATCACCCGGAAGCGAAGATGGGCATTTGACGCGGTGCAGAACTGCACGACTGTTGCCCCCGCGAGCATTTAGCGATGGGGCAACAATGTCCTTCCCCCTGAGTGTGAGCCGTGCTCGGTACCCCATCTCCTAGCGCTACCTGTGCAGAGTGATCAGGCGCAGATCAGCACCCCTCCGCGGTCGCCCACGGGGGCGAACTTGCTTCTGGAATGTCGAGGCAGCGAATCCAGTAAGTTGGGCAACGTTGCTGAGAAAATCGTCAACGCCGCTCCTGGGGACAACGACTCTAGAAACCAAATTTTCGCCCTCCTCCAGCTGGGCTGCGCACTGGGAACCGCTGACCGGAGGACCTTACACTTTTCTCCCTGAAACCACAGCGCAGGGTGCTGCGCGTCTGCTGCAGTAGGTGCGAGGCCAGCCGAATCATCTCATTTAGACCCTAAGTAATTAGGTAGTAGTGTTCCCGCTCCTCGCGCTTTGCAATAACGTTCTTGGACCATCGACTAGATGATGCGAATGCCATAAGTCCGATGGTGGGTAGCAAAATGACAGCGCCGGTAATGGACAAGGCGGTTAGTGCCAGGTCCCCCAAAGCGTCTTCCTTCGGCCGTCCGTGACGGCGCCAGATGTCCATGTGATTCATCATGCTTTGAGGGTAAAAGCCCGTCGCGGCAAGCGCCCGAGTAGCGGCTACTCATTTTTCTAATCTCCGGCACTGGCCCAGCCCCTAGGTCCAAGCACAGTTCTGCGTGTGCCTCCTTAGAGGCTGCATGGGTCGATACATGCCGAACTAGCTACTGATGCCGAGTCGCTGTCATGTAGCAACCGTCCCCACTATCATTATAGCCAAAATGAGCGCGGAGCTTTGGAAACGAAAACCTCCATACAGCACTTTCCTGAACTCTACTTATCTGAATCTATCTGGTCATGACTGTATGGACCCCGCGGACGGGACATAACTACCTCGACAATCCCAATCAGCATCGCGGCAGTAATCTCCATGTAGCGAGTCGCGTTTTTATTGATGACGCGTGCCGGCATGGACGACGTGACGCTGGATCTGGCACGAGGGACGCGATGAGCTCACAAAAGAATGCGCCGAGGAAGTCCTCGGTGGCGTCGTACCCATTAGGTGAACAATTACCCTTGCTGTTTTACCCATTGCGGACCTCCGTGCCCGTCCCCTGAACATCCGGGGCGGCACGGATAACCAGCTGCTCATCCCGTGCTTTTCTAAGCCAGCGTGACCACCGCTTTTAGGCCAGATGCGAGTAGCAGGCGGCGCACCGCGTAATCGCTGAGTGATAGAACGCGTACCTTCTACGGTGGTTGTGCGATTCCGGGCGCAATAGTTTGCTGATTGTGGCTAGAGAAAATCGTTGTAACCCGGTTGCATCACAAAGCAATACAGAAGTAAGGCGGCGAGCCTTTTTCCGCTTGGGAACCCTGATAACGGCACTTACAGGTGCGTCGGCAATGTCGGCTGCAGGTGTCACCAGCGCCCAAGCGCAAGCCGGTCCCCGCGGTGAAACCCTGCGAAACACTTACATCGCCATGGCGGAAAAGGGTTCACCTTCGGGCGTGGCTAGCCTGGATGTGAATGCCAAGATCCTTCCCTCGCAACTTCCCGACTCAGCTGCCACCAGTGCTACACAGATTGCGACAGCTATTTCGACCAGCGACTTAATCTCGCCCCGAGTGGTTTCCCGCGCATTGGGTCGGCTGCATGCCGGACTTGCGGCCCGGCTTTCCACCCCGGCACGGCTGGTATTCACAGGGTCATCAACTACACAAGGGCAAGGTGCCACGACGGCCGAGGCACGTTACGCAGACATCATGCTTCGCCGTATACAAGCGCAGTTCCCGGCAACGGCTGGCGTGGAAGTTAACATGATCATGTCCAACTCCGCTAATTTCGGGGCGCTTTCTGCAACTGGCGGCGTCCATGGCTACAACGCCGGTGAAGGCGGCAAGATTTCATCGACCTACCTCACTGACACGGAAGTGGACAGTATCAATGCCATCGCCCCTCTGGCCGTGTTCCACATGGTGGGCTCCAACGACTTCGCCGGAAACCAGCCCATTCCAACCTACAAGGCTAACGTCCTGGAACGCGTGAACAGGCTCAAAGCTAATGCGACAGCCCCTTTGGTTCAAATCCTCCTTCAGCCCTTTGAGCGGTTCGATGCTGCGGTCTTGGACGGCACCGAGCATGCCTGGGCGGAGTACGGTCAAGCCCTCAATGAGATCGCGCACGCAGACCCCGACAACGTCGCCTACCTTGACGTGTCTGCACCGTTCTATGCAGCTGGCGTCCCGGGCGCGGACCCGCTGAACCTGATCGGTCCGGACGGATTACATCAGACTGACGCCGGCCACTATCTCATGGCAATGCTGATTTTGCGGGGCCTTGGGCTGAACACCGCAACTACCCCAATTGCCCCCGCACCGGCGCCGCCAAGTGGCGGCCTCCAACTGGTGCTGGATTACTTCAACCGCGCCGACACCACACCGCCGGGGACGTCGCTCACGGGGCAGGAATGGTCCGTAGCGTCCGGCGCGTGGGCTATCGAATCGGGAAGACTGCGCGCTACGTCGGGTGGAACCGTCGTAATTGACAGCGGATTCTCTGACTTCGACGTAACCACCGTCGTAGCATTACAGTCCGATGGTCTTTCTTTCGGGCTGTTTGGGCGGGCCGTGGCGGACACGTCGCGCGTAGGGGCGTTCTTCGACCTTCCGAATGGGAAAATCGCGATCTGGTGCAAATACGGGGCAACCAATGCCCAGCGCGCAGTGGAGATCAATACTGCACTCTTCAAGAGCGGCGCCAACATCGTCCGCGTCCGAGGCATTGGGTCAACCATAACGGCCTACGTCAACGGAACCAAAGCCATCGAGCACAAGTTAGATGCGACAGACACGGCGGGCGTTAGTAACATCTTGGGTAACACGTTCGTGGGCATCCGGTCAGCGGTAAGCACCATACACACCTGGGACAACTTCGCCGCTAACATCCCCTGAGCCTGCTGCACCGGAAAACAAGATTTGTTAGACGTCCCAAGAACTGCAGTAGTCTCGTTGCCGGATCTCACCGCCCACGCGTTATCCGTAATGCCCACCTGGCAACTGTGCTTGACCCCGTTACAGATTCAGCAACTTCCACCAACGGTAGTACGGCAACACGAACGC
The DNA here is from genome assembly GCF_001046895.1 of Pseudarthrobacter siccitolerans. Classification (GTDB taxonomy): domain Bacteria; phylum Actinomycetota; class Actinomycetes; order Actinomycetales; family Micrococcaceae; genus Arthrobacter; species Arthrobacter siccitolerans. Next base: position 28,465 of record NZ_CAQI01000031.1, on the reverse strand, counting down.
GAGTCGCAAGATTCACGGCCGATGCTTCCGTCCACTGGTCTAGCGCCCGCTACTGGAGATCAAGACGTACACCATTCCTGTGGAGCTCGTGGACATCCAGGGAATGGCTGCTATTGGAGTGTGACAAACCGATTTCGTTCAAAGATAGCCTATGCGCTATTTCCTAACGGCGGAGCTACTCCCGGTACCCGTCCACGATGGCAGCAGCAATCTCCTTATAAGCCCGCCGGGTATCAGACTTCAGCACGTCCAGGGTGACCAGATCACCGTCAGCTACGCCGCGGTCATGCGGAACGGCAATGAGTTCGCGGCAGATGCCAGAGAGGTGTTCCTCGATGGCGTCTTTGTCTACGCGCGAGGAAACCTCATCCTTGTCGGTGATCACCACAATCGCGTTCCGCGCCAGTCCCTCGTACCCGTGGCTAGCCAACCAGTGCAGCGTGCTGCGGGCACGTTTTGCGCCGCTTACTGCGTAGCCGGCAGCGATCACTAAATTATCCGCTGACTGAAGGATTCCACTCATCGCATTGTGCGTAACGCCTGTACCGCAATCGGTAAGAGCTACTGAATAGTAGCTGGACACGAGCTGACGGATCCGCAAGTACTCGGCGGCTGTCAGGGAGTCCGAAACCTCTGGGTCCTGCTCCCCCGCGATCAGGTGCAACCGCCCGGCGTGGTGCATATACCGAGCAAGTGAAGTGAGGGAATTGATGGATTCGATGTTGTTGAGCAGGTCTGTGATGGTGCGCGGGCTAGCCTGCTGGTAGATTCCCTCACCCAAAGCACGCTCCACCAGATCCCCGGAATCCGGGTTCGCGTCGATTGCGCATGGCGCATCACCGCGGTATTCAGCAAGTGTCAAGCCTACGCCCACTGTGGTGGATGTCTTGCCGATGCCGCCCTTGAGGCTCAAGACTGCCGTATTGTAACTTCCCTGCAGCTGGCGCGAGATTCGGCGGGCCAACTCGTCTTCTTGCCGTTGTTTCGGCCCGGGCCCCATGTTCCATGCGCCTCCGGTCATGTTGTAGATGGCACCGCGGACGCCGCCGACGGGTCGCGGTCTCTGTTCCTTAACAAACAGACCAGGCGAGCTAATAAAGTCCGGCAAGGGAGTGTCAGCAATTGCGTTTGCGGTAGTTGGCCTAGTACGCCTAAAAACAAGAGTCTCGGAATCGGCGTCCGCTGTAACTGGCGCAACTTCGGCCGCAGCGCCTTCCACTGTGGGTGTTGTACCCGGCCCTGCCGGACGAGCGGAAGCTGGCGATCGTGCCGGTGCCGCCGCACGTGCCCCGGGATTCGCCGCGTCGGCTGCAGCGGCTGCCTCCGCCCACGAAGTACGACGCGTCACCTGTGTCGCATCCGCGGTGGGCTCGCTAAAATGGATTGACGTTAGGGCGGGCATGATTCCTGTCCGGGCATCCGTCAGTTCACCGTCGGGGCGACGTAAGTCGCGGCGTCGGAGCGCCTGCGGCTGCTCTGGGTCTTCTGCACGGGCGCGTGCACTCTGGTCCGCTGGATCGGGCATATATATGTCCCCCCTGACGTTCGGCGAAAAGTTCTGCAGCACTGTTCAAACAGCAAGTCTAGGGGTTTGCGGACGTTTCTGATCAAAGGCGGGTTAGAGCGGCAACTACGGCCGCGGTGGCAATCAGAAGTACAGTGAGAACGGCGTAGCCTTGCCACTTTGGGCGACCCTTATGTGGATTGATGTCAACGTAGGGCATGACTAGCGCTGCCTACCCCGCGATGTACTGCGGTCAGGGACACGGATAGCACGACGCTTGGAACGGAGCATCTGGTGAAGCACAAAAAACGGAACCAACAAGGTGCCAAGCAGCGCGGACAGCGCCAGGGCAAAGTCGGATAAAGCCACAAGAGCCTCCATCGGTCAGGGATCCCAATGCCCTTGACCTAAGCACGTGACCAATCGGATGACAAATCGTGTCGACATCCGGCATCTACTTTGCGGGCGGCTAACGCTGCAGAGCTATGAGCACCACCGCCGCCGTCGCAGCAGCCAGACCTGCCAACAAAACAAGTAACAGTAGCCTCACCCTGCGCTGCCGAAACTCTCGGCGTGAGTATCGTACACCGTAAGTGCCGCCGTATTTGCCCATGCTGAAATGCTAGAAACACAGCCTCAAGGTTTGATCAAGTCATACTCTTTGTTACGCGACAGGCCTTACTCGCTTCCCACTCTCCGATGACAATCCTCGTTCCCTTTTCGATGCCAGAGACAATATCACCGCCCCAATTCACGGCCAGCCCAACTGTCTCTGGTTGGTGTGTAACTTGCATCTTGCATGCGGTCTCTTCAAATTTCTCGCGGACGGGATCCCTCATCAAAAAGGATGAGCGGAGAGGCATTCGAAGGATTTGGGAAATGCTCGTGTAACGGCGCGTGTCCGCCAGAGTTGCGTCCGCCCCTGGCACCGTGAGCTATGCACTTCCGATGAGTGAACGAGGGGCTGTCACGAAGGTAGCCGCCACCCGTTGCGGCAGGTCAAACGGGCGGCGAAGTAGCAGATTCTGGATGCGCTGCGCCCACGGGCTGGTCCTGAGACCACGCCCCGCCGCGCTGGGGACGCTGCTGGTGCACAGGATTGCCCCGCACAGGGTGCCAAGGACGTTGCTCTACTCGAGGTCCATCACTGAGGCTTTGCACCGCTGATGGGCTCTCCAGCGCTCCCGCGCCCCGCGGCTCCCCGTGGCCCCCCGTGCGGGAGCTATGTCGTGCCTGTGACAGTTCAAAGAGCTTCAAACTGATCCCGGGACCGCCGCGTAGTTAATGAAGACCGCCCCCGGGGACAACCCGCCGCCAGCCCAGATGGTCCGCACTGGAGCCGAAGGGCGTGGACGGCCTCAACTCAGGAATCGAATGAGCCAAGTCGCATCTCTGCTAGCTTCTTCGTCCGGTTTGACTAAAATCTTCGGGAAGACCCATGTCCAGCCTCGAAGCGACCGTGCGGATCGGAGTCAAACATCAGGTAAACTGCTCCAGACTTGAAGCATCAACTTTTGGGGAACGCATGAACAGCAGTACCTACAGCCCTGCACACAAAGGTCAAGGGGAGTTTCAGCGGATCGACTTCCTCGATGCTATTCGTGGAGTAGCGGCTCTGCTTGTCACTATAGGGCACGGACTCGAATTTTGGTGGCCTGGCTACCTCTTCTGGTCGACCCAGTACTTCAATGTGGGACGACTTGGCATCACAGCTTTTTTTGTAGTTAGCGGATATGTCATTGGGTTAACCCTGAGCAGGCAGACTGTCCGCACCTTCGCCATTAGACGGTTCTGGCGTCTATACCCTATTTATTGGCTCACGACTGGGTTATATGTAATAACTTCCTTGGCGACCGGGAGTTGGGCGGCGGACTACGGTCTCTTGGTCATAGCAATGAATGTGACTATGATTCAGGGTTTTTTTTCGATGGCCAGTCTTTTAACACCTGCGTGGACGTTAGGTGCCGAGTTGGTCTTCTATATCCAGTCCGCGGCAGGAAAAACTGCCCGAATGTTCGAGAAATCCGTCTGGCTCGGATATGTCTGGCTGGCTATATTTGCGGGCTTCGCTATTCTGAATGCGTTCACCAATAGTGATTTCAGCGGCGTGAGCGCCCTAATGCTGTTCACTTCCTCGCTTGGGTTCAGTGTATTTCTGTGGGACAAGAACCGTAATCGGCACTGCTTCGGGCTGGCAGCGACAGCAGTCTTCCTGGTTCCGCTGTTAGGAGCGATCCTTTTATCGCATCCTGGGGCCAGCGGGGGGTGGACTCCTGTAGCCTTTGCAGGGTCTTATATCGGGGGCATCATGTTGTTCGCGGGCTTCTACTGGATGCGCAAAAAGGCTTTCCCGCAATTCGCATTGTGGCTTGGCTCCATAAGTTACGCCCTTTACCTTGTGCACGTGTCCGTGTTTGAGTGGGTGAACCATTTTGGACCGGCCCATATCTGGATGGTCGCTCCTGCTACCGCTGTTGCTCTACTGGCCGCGTGGTTGCTGCACAGGTATCTGGAGGTGCCTTGCGTGAGGTTTGGAAGGCACCTCTCGCAGCGTGCCCAGTATGGGCAAGGCTCAATTCGTGTGCCCATCTAGCCGTTGGACCGCCTAACCAATGCCAGACACCAGACACCAGACACCAGGCGCCAGGCGCCAGGCGATTGTAGGCTCCTCACCGTTCGTGGCGTCATGGATCCCTGGCATGAGCGTCGTGGCGACGTCCTTACGGCACTTGTCACGAAAACAACCGATTTGCAATTGGCGGTGTTGCGGTACGAGCGGTTTGTTTGATTTTCTTGTTGACATGTTGTTGGCCTCGTCATTGCCGGTCGTGGCGCTGGTGATGAGCAGCACCTTGATCTCATGCCACTATTTGCACACCTTTCGGTAGAGCCTGTTGGTTTCCGGTCGTGCGGCTGCCAGGACCAAATCTTCGAGTGCCTTCCTGACCTCCGCGGCGTCTTCTGGAGAGCCGGTGCGGAAAGGATCCGGAGCTGTTCCTTGACCTTTCATGCAGCCTGGCGGTCCCTGTCGGATCGTCCAGGGCAAACACTTCCTTGAGCCGGAAGGCTGGCCGGCAGCTGAGGTTGTCGCCGCCGCGCAGCAGGAGCATGCGGTGCGCTCAAGCCTTTCGATGACCCGGCCATGGCGGCCCTTGACCTGTTGGGAAAGCTTCTGCCGGGTCACGGTCATGGCCTGCTTGGCCAGCGAGGCCAGGTGGAAATGATCGACAGCGACCGCGGTGCGGCCAGCCCCATCCGCAACGTTTTTACGGAACGCCGCCGAGGATCGATTGCGACGACCTGCACGGGGCCAGTCGCGACTCCAGAACCGGGCCACAGACAGTCGCAGACACCTCGTGATCGCGGCCATCGACGCCCAGGAACTAGCCGGTGTCCCGGTCACGGACCGTCGTCATCCACGGCTCGAACCTTGTCCACGCATTTGTTGTCGAGTCATGAAAAGTAGCGAACGGACCGGAACCGGTCTTCGTCGATGCGAGCATCCGGGAACTGAGGTTGTCCACGTCGGGCAGCTCCAGCAGGCAGGCCTCGGTTACCGCGGCCCGCACCATCACCTCGACACGGCGAAGCCGGCACCTGTTTCGGCCGCGGCTCTGACGCATCGGCTGACCGCGTCCACAAGATGGTCCGGCAGTTGGCAAGTGGCGTGGGCATGGCGCGGCACCTGCGGCGTGGATTGAAGAATGAAAGGCGGTCACACGCAGTCCCTTCGCAGTACCAGCGGTACTTGGACCAGAACACCTCCACTGGTCCGGCGACGGGATGTTGCGGAGTCGCCGAAGCGGCGCTCTTCTCGGCGGAAGGAGGTGACCCCGCAGCTGGACAGCCGGGCGGCTGGTCGGTTTCGATAATGACCTGCCGACGGCGGCAGCGATGGTAGTGGAAATGACGTGCTAGACAGGCAGGTTGAAGATAATGGGGGCAGCATCAGCTGCAGTCTCGGTCGGCTCGATCAAGGCACGTGGTCCTGTTCCAGGTTGAATTCTGGATTTCTGGATACACACATCCCAGCAGGGCCTACGGGCCCGTTGTCTTCAAGGACACGCCCTTAATTCCCCACCAGCCAAGTAGAGCCGGTTCGTGTCAGCGATGGTCGAAAAGTGAGCCATTTTGCGGGCGGCGGATTCCAGCAGTCGTTGCAACAATTTATGGTTCTACCGCAGGTGAAGAAAGTCTAGCCAGTCGTTCTACAGGACTTTGCCAGCCCAAGATCTCGCGTGGGCGCCGGTTGACTTCAGCAGCAACCTGGGCGAGGTGTTCTGGACTGTGGACATTCAAGTCTGTGCCTTTCGGGAAGTACTGCCGGAGCAGGCCGTTGGTGTTCTCGTTCGACCCTCGCTGCCATGGAGTGGCGGGGTCGCAGAAGTAGACGGGGATGAGTGTGCGCCGGGTGAAATCTTGATGGCAGGCCATTTCGGTGCCCTGGTCCCACGTCAGGGAACGGCGGAGATGGGCCGGAAGTGAACCATTGTGGCTGCCAGCCGGTCGCGGAGATTTTCGGCGCCGCGGTTGCCCGCCAGATGCACGAGGACAATAAAGCGGGTTGTCCGTTCGACTAACGTGCCGATGGCAGATCGGCCACCTTTTCCAATCATTAGATCCCCCTCCCAATGCCCTGGTAGTAATCTGCTGATCACTTCGGCTGGCCTGTCCCGGATCATGACCATGTCGGGAAAACGCTTCGTCCGGTGCTCCTTCCGTCGGCGAGGCCGGCGACCGGTCCGTCCGCTTCGGAGTGCGATAGCCGGATCCACCGCCAGATCCAGGCTTCCGCGCCCGTACAGGGTCTGATATACGGTCTCAGGCACGACGGGCATCTCGGGTTGTCCGGGGAAGTCAGTGCGTAAACGGTTGCTTATCTGGCGGGGGCTCCAGCGTTGCTCCAAGTGTTCCTTTACAAACTCGCGCAGGACCGGGTTGCCGGCGATTTTTCCGGTGCGCTGCCGGCTCCGTCTGCGCTCGGCACTCCACTGAGCAGTTCGCGGACGGTAACTACCCGAGGGCTCACGGGTGTTGCGGCGAATCTCCCTGCTGACCGTCGATGAACTCCGTCCGAGCTCCCTGGCAATGGCACAGATGCTCCGGCCGCTATGCAACAGGTCTGCGATCGTGATCCGTTCCGACTCAGAGAGGAACCGGGCGGAGATGACCGGTGGCCTCCGGAGCGAGATGGGGGCGTACTTCTTGATGTCTCCGGACTTCAGAACGACGGTATGGCCATGCCGCCATCGGGTGCCCGAACTACGGCTGATTCCCACGATCCTGCAGGCTTCGGAATTGCCCATTCCCTGTTTCATCAGCTGATCATAATGAGCACGTGCAGCGTTCTTCGGAGGCGCTCCCCGGGACTTCCTCCGTCTTTTCATCTCTGCCAATTGCAATCCTAATTCCTCAGGTGTTGCAACGACCGCTAGACGCCAAGCCGTCACAATGGCTCACTTTTCGACCGTCACCGACAGTTCGCATATCGGAACTGCGACGGACAAGCGTGGAACAGGGGTCCGAACGCCATTCTTAGGGCACCGAGGGCCGAGAGAGTTCGCTGTACTGAATGCGTCCCCGTTGCAGACGTGGGCAGACTCCCATGCGATGTCGCAACTACCCGTACGACCGGGCAGCCTGCCTAAACTAGTAGGGCAGGTTCGGTGAATAACTAACGCGTGCTTCGAATGGCATTCAGGTTGAGTCGGCCTATCCGCGCCCGAAGCTCTGCCCACAACCAGCATGCAAGTAATGTGACAACGGCAAGAAGTTGGGCAAGCAGCGACTTCGAATCCAAGGTTGCAAAACCGTACACAAGCACCACTACTACAGCCTGAATAATGTAAGAATCGAGGCTGCGGGATCCGACCATCGCCAATGGACGAAGCCATTGTTCGGGAACCTTGCGCATAGTCCAACGTAGCGTCACGTATAGAGCAGTCACAACAGCATAAGCCACCACCAAGCGCCCGACGGGAAAGGTGTACTTGCTAAATAGTGCTTCTTCCACAGCCGAAGGGACCATAAGGCTAATCCCCGAAGCGGCGGCCACAATTCCTATACAGGTCGCAAGGACCTTAGCTGCGTATCGGTCCAACCACGAGGCCGCCCCCAGGTCTTTCCAATACCACCCCAAGACAAGCGCACTGAGAAACAGGAACTGCCACCCCGCCCACCCCGCCGACCTTGCCTGCTCCGCAAAGGGGCTAAAGGATGTCGACAACGGGAAAGCCTGAGCAGCGATGTGGACTGTACCTGATATGGCGATGACAGCCACCCAGCGGTCTTTGACAAGCAGCAGATATGCGCCCATGGCGAGGGCAAGCATGAAGACGTACAGCCGCAGCACGTCACCGCCTGGTGGGGCCAACGTCATCATCAGCGAATGACCGACGATGTCCCCCTTGGACAACTTGTCCATATCCGGGAAGTTCGTACTAATCCACCCATGTAGTGCGGCGAAGACGCCCAAGACTGCAAGGCAAACCTGAGCTGCGTAGATGGTCAACAGGCGGTGGAAGCTCTTTCGCTGCACTGCACCGAGGCCTAACCTGTGAACACGTCTCCTTTGCACCATTCCCAGCACAAGACCACTAAGAAGGACAAAACCAGACGCGCCATCGAACTTTGGAAAAATGTGGACCACGGAGGCGAGGGGAGACAGCCCCGCTACGTGTGCAGTGACCATACTTATAATGCAATAACCGCGAATGATGTCAATGACACCATCCCGTGACACAGTGCTAGACGCAGCCGCTTGCGTGAACTGACCATTCGGACTGGCCATCGATCCCCCCGGTAATAGCCGTAAATCCACTGTACCAAACACAAGGTTTCGTCAAGACGGCACATCTCGGTGAGTACCAATCTTAAAAGTGGCGTTTGCCCAAAGGGGTCGCTTCATGTTCCTGATCATGACTTCCCGAAACATCTGGAGGAGCCCAATGTATGTGTGTCGAGCAGTAGCGACCGAGTAGGAAAGCACTGCAAGAAGTGGATCAGAGTCGGAACAAGCCCGAGCGGTTTCGTCTCCCGGCCCATTGGCTGATGGCCCCCGAGAGTGACGACGCGTCTTCAATGGGCCAGCCCCAGGGTGTGGACCTATCGCAACGTCATCTCGGCCGAGTTGAGCGCTTCCTTGACCGCTCATTACGAGCGGCCGAATGACGGGGCCTGTCTGCACCGATAACGGCTTCGAGCAGGGCGCATCGGAGTTGGCGCGCGTGGGCCGGGCACGGTCTTGTCTCTGTGACCAAAACCTATCGGGGTCGCAGCTTATGCTGCCAGCATCCGCCAAAATGTGTTCGCCTACATCCAAGAGCCGTCGATTCAATAACTATTACTACCAGCTGCCAGCGGTTGTCTTACAGTCCGACCAGCGGCTGGGAGATCTGTCAGCGCTTCTGGGCGGAAGGAACGCGGACACCTCCTCGATATTCCTGTCCGCCGGCCCGGTGGACGCGCCCTTGTCCAACACCGATGGTAATGCGGAGGGCCGGCGACGCATGTCGTTCTTCTGATCCATTCCGGAGGTCCCACGCCGTGCCCGTTGTACCAGGAGGGGCTCCGGGACCAGTTGGTGACGCGGCCTTGGCCAGCCTGGAAGACAGGGAGGCAGCTAAGAACACTACTGTGTACTGGCTCCCTGAACGACGCCGCTGACGCGAAAGGGAAACCCGGGAAAATGGTCATGGCCGCCCCAGGGCCAAAGACGAACTGGTTCTACAACTTCACCACGTGGAATGAGAAGGAGCGTCTTTCGATACTTGCAAGGTCGAGGCCAACAAAACTGCGGTCAAGAAAATCGGACGTCGCAGGCTACCGCCCCCCCCGCATCGACGGCATACCCCGCGCCGGATGGAACTTGGTCGACGCCAAAGCACTCGCTGGAGAAGCCTGGACAGGCACTATCAGCCAAAAGAAAAGAAACGGTTCGATGAAGTAGGTCAGGTATGCGAAAGGATGACCATAAACGCTAAAGATCAATTGCATCAAAATGAAGCAATACAAAAAAGACCATTTCATATCGGCACTTAGCAGGGCACGTCGGTAAATACATGCCGCTACAAAACCATATATGACCGGGCCGAGAAAAGTCCCTAGGAATCCCCAGTCGAGGTAGAAAGCGTTCACCGAACCGAGTGCAAGTCCACCGCCGTCGAACCGGAGTCCAAAGACCTGCTTTAGATAAAGGTCGGCACTTTGTTCGAGAAGGAAGGGTGAGAAGAACTGAGCGCCCGATTGGAAAGGGATAGTAGCAGGAAAAAAGGTGATTGTGGTATCAAATGTTTGAGCAGTGCCAAAGACGTAGTTCATCACCGGAGCTAACCAAACCCCGGCACCTGAGAAGCCTTGCATTTCGAGGTCGCTAACATAGGTCTGTCCCCAAGACGACAAATTCCTAAAGTATCCAGCAATACTCAGGGCTAAGACGGCAATAAGACCAATTGGTATTAGTTTTCGGAGGCTGAAATTCTTCTGCCAGAGTACGAAAAGAGTCGCGAAGACTATCGGATTGATCGCAACCCCACGATTTCCCATTGCAAAAGCCATAGCGGAACCGACGACGAGTAGTGCGAGTGGCACTAGTTTAGCGCGCCTAGACCGTAAAAGAAAAGCTTCTACAAGACCGCAGGCAATCATTATATGTAGGCCGATGACGACAACGGTGGACACATATCCGTTAGGCAGAAAGTCCACTCGTGCCACATTGGGGTTTGCAGTAAAGATCGGCAGGGTTCCGGCCCTGACAAGAAAAACTCCGTAGACAGCAATCGTGACAAATGTCGCAAGAAGCACTACGGGGCGCCGGAAAACGGTATCATTCCTGCGGGTTCCATCAATCCCAGCGGGGCAGATTTTCGAGCGCCTCGGGAGGCCGATTAGCCAACCGGACAAGAAGCCAACGGCCGAAAGCAGCGTCATCAATAGTATGTCAGTACCGTGCCGTAGGCCTGGGGCGGTCAGGGCAATTCCATTATAGATGATGAATATTGGCACATATAGTCGGGCCGCGCTTAGACCTTTAGATGCAACAGGTTCAATGAGAACGGCGAAGTAGATCCAGATCAACCCAAAGGCTGTGACGAAAGCCATCGGCAGGCTACCGAATATTCCAAACATTAGGAGTGGAATCGACACTACGATAAATAGCGTGCGTAGGGATAGCTTTCGACCTGTACTATTTGCTTCCGTGGGGGAACCTAAGTTGCGGGCGCGGGAATCCACATTCAATTCAGATCCTTATCATCGGCGATTTTTTTGCCAAACAAAACTCTGGCCGCCCGTACGCCATCTGCGGGATACGGAATGAATCTAGTGAACGGGCCACCAATGGAGACAATCAATAAGATGAAGGTGGTGGCGTACCCGACTGAGGCAGCTGCCGCCGCACCGGATGCACCAAGTGGAGGGCCTAATATTAAGAGTGCAACCACACCCACTCCGGCGCCTGCGGTCTGCGCGGAGGTCATGCGTATGCCCGCGTTCCCTGCCACCAGGGCCGTGGATGCGACGTAACTCCCAATCATGAAGATGCTGCCAAATAAAAGTATCCAAACTGATGCAACGGATTCGGAGAATTTGTCGCCGAAGAGTATACCAACTGCGAGTGGAGTACCTAAGGCGAGTACTAAGCAAAAGACGCCACCCACGGCCACGGCTGACCGTACTGCCTCTTGTTGGGCCCGGTTACGTTCGCATGGTTCGCTTCGTGCAATTTTTCTGAATTCGCTTGCGCCCAAAGCATGCGCAAGACCAATTGGTATGGTCCCAATGGTAACGGCAACCGCGTAAAGCCCTGATTGGAATGCCCCTATCAAAGGCAGAACTATGACTTGGTCTATGCGATTTGCCATGGCCTCCGAAACGGAACTGCCGGCGAACGAGAGGCTACCCCTTAGCAGCCTGCGGATCGAGTACCGAGGACCTGACCACGAGATGCGCACGAGCGCATTTCCGACTACGGTCGTCAACGTAAGGCCTGCCAGATATGACACTAAAACCCAAGCAACAGACAGTAGCCCCAGACTGGCTCCTAGAACCACGGCGCCAGTGTTGACAACAGGTTGCGTCAATTGCAGTATGGCCACGGACCTGAAGTTCTCCCTCGCAAGGAGAACCCCTTCGTCACACATCCACGCGATCATGAGCGGTCCCATCGCAATTCCGACAATCACTATCAGACGCTCGACGCCAGCCAATGAGCCGAAGAATAGAACACTGAGCGGAAAGCTGAGAGCTAAAGCCAATGGGACTGCCATAAGGGCCACAAATCTAGCCGCGCGCCAAGCAGATGCCGCATCTCCCTTGGCTGCTAGTCGGCGAACCTCCAAGGGAAGCCCAACACTCAGGACGATTGGCACCAAGAAAAAAGTTGCAACTGCCGCTGCCGTCTCTCCCCGGCCGTCCGGGCCTAAGGCGCGCGCAATAAGCGGCGCGTTAATCAGACTCAAGGCGCTGCTGACGATTCTCCCGACCATTATCGACGACGGGCTGTTAGGGACCAACTTCTCCGCAAGGTTCAATGTCGTTTTGTCGTTCTTTGTCATTGGTGGATGACCGCATACTGACAGGCATCACGAAGTGAACGTCGAAATTTCGGCTGCATTCCCGCCCATTCGACATTTTTGAGCAAGTTTCAAGCGGAGGAGTAACGATAGCCGCCCTAGTGAGTCTAGCGCTTCCAGCGTGGGTTGTTCACGAAGACACCCTTAGGGCACGGCCCGGAACGCGATGAAGGTAATGGGGCGCCACGAAAGTCGGGGCCTGAGGCTTCCTAAACCCGAATTGCGGCTACTTCATGGCGTGGAGGGGTAACGGGCACAGCGGGTGTGCCTTCCACGTCTGCAGTCCAGACCTGAGCCTAATGTCTTCTTGTTCAAGGGCCTTCCGGCCGCCTTGCCGTGTCAGTAGCACTCGGAACCTCACCAGCGTCTCCGAGGCTCTCCTATACAACCTCGCAACCTTGAGTTTGGATTCCCTTCAGCAAGGTCTTGGCAGTTAGAATCTCGTAGAGGCGGATGTCGCTGGCGGTGCGGCGGTCGATTTTTCGGGCCTATTCCCTGGAACCGACTCACCTGTTCTTTAGGTACCGTTGCTGCTCCAAAGAGCGTCTGAGTGGCCTGCCTAACACTACTGACTCCCAGCGTGGCCGGGATGTGAGTTTCGAAGCCAATATATTAGGGGGAAGAATGCCTAGAGCGCTTATCACAGGTATCACGGGGCAAGATGGTCTGTATTTGGCAGAACTCTTGATCTCCAAGGGTTATGAGGTCTTCGGGCTCATTCGTGGGCAGAACAATCCGAAGCTGGACTTGGTCCGCAGGACTATTCCTGAGGCTCGCCTTTTAGCGGGTGACCTATCTGATGTCGCTGGTCTAACCCGGGTATTAAATGCGTCTCAACCGGACGAGGTCTACAACCTCGGTGCTATTTCTTACGTTGCATATTCCTGGGAGAATGCATCTCTGACGAGTGACATAACCGGTAAGGGAGTCCTCAATATGCTTGAGGCCACGCGCCTTTATGCCGGCGATGATCCTGGCAGGGTTCGCTTCTACCAAGCATCATCGTCTGAAATGTTTGGTAAAGTACAAGAGGTGCCCCAGACTGAGTCAACGCTTCTCTGGCCTCGCTCCCCTTACGGCGTCGCTAAAGTTTTCGGCCACTACATGACCATCAATTATCGCGAGTCGTATGGCATGCATGCCTCGAGTGGTATTTTATTCAATCACGAATCGCCGCGGCGCGGGCCTGAGTTTGTTACTAGAAAAGTCTCGCAGGCGGTGGCTCGCATCAAATTGGGACTCCAGGATGAGGTCATTCTGGGCAACTTGGATGCAAAACGGGACTGGGGATTCGCTGGTGACTATGTCGAGGCCATGTGGCTAATGCTGCAGCAGCCTCTAGCCGACGACTACGTTATCTCCACCGGTGAGACGCACTCCATCCGAGAATTGCTGGACGCAGCATTCCAAGCCGTCGGAATCGAGGATTGGACTCCCTATGTTAAGCAGGATGCGAAGTACATGCGACCGGCTGAGGTGGACCTGCTAATAGGTGATCCCGCCAAAGCAAGAGCGGTCCTTGGGTGGAAGCCAAAAGTAGCGTTTTCTGACCTTGTTCGCATGATGGTGGAAAACGATCTGAATGAGCAATCGTCGATGGTCCGCTGATATGCCAACGGCATTCATCACCGGGGCGTCGGGGCAGGACGGAAGTTACCTTGTAGACCGACTGCTTCAAAAGGGCTGGATCGTACATGCCTTGGTAAAGCCGCAATCCACTCCTGGGCCGATCAGTGTTCCGCAGTCCGTGAGGCTACATGAAAGCGATGTTTCTGATCAACGCCGGATGGCCGACATCCTCCTGGATGTTCAACCCGACGCGCTTTTTAACCTTGCAGGCGTGAGCTCGGTTGCTAAGTCTTGGGAATGCCCTGTTGACGTTCTTTCAACAAATGCAGTTGCCACAACTGGTCTTTTAGAAGTTGTATCCCGGATTCAGGATATTTCCGGAACTCCCGTCAAATTCATTCAGGCCTCTAGCGCTGAACTTTTTGGCGGGACTGCTGAGGTTCCTCAAACTGAAAGAACCAGCATTTGCCCTATCTCCCCATATGGTGCGTCGAAGGCCCTAGCTCACCATATGGTCGGGGTCTATAGGAGGCGCGGTGTTTTTGCGTCCTCGGCGATCCTTTATAACCATGAATCTCCCCGGCGTCCGCAGTCCTTCGTTACTCGAAAGATCACCTCCCAGGTGGCCCGAATCGCTCTCGGTATAGACTCCCAGCTGCTATTGGGAAACCTCGATGCCAAGCGAGACTGGGGTTGGGCTCCTGACTATGTAGAGGCCTTGGTCTTGATGGCCGAACATGAGTTGCCGGACGACTTCGTGATAGCGACTGGTGTATCACATACCGTCGCTGAGTTTGTTTCCTGTGCCTTCGAGGCTGCAGGGCTGCACGAGTGGGAAAAGTACACGGCCGTTGACTCTCGCTTTGTTCGACCCGTTGACGCCGCTGAATTGCGCGGTGATTCATCTAAAGCGCGCAAGGAGTTGGGATGGGAGCCGACCATGGGTTTCGAAGAAATAGTTGCACGCATGGTGGCTAACGACCTTGAGATCGAAGGCAGGAAAGCCGGGCTGCTGTAGACCAGAATTCTCGTTTGCTTGTCCACCGGCGCGCTGAGTGATTCCAGCGCGTTGATCGGCCTCTTCGTCGTTACTGGGTAAATGAGTTCGTGTCGTAGATGACAAAAGGGCCCGTGTGGCCCTGCTGAAATGGTGGGTCTAAGCAGTCAAACCAGAAACAGAGCCACGAGCCTTGACAGAGCCTGCTACCAGCATCTTCAACCTGCCCAGTCACCCTGTGATTTCCGTGACCGTCCTTTCTGATTGCAGTCGCCGGATCGTGATTGACACTGACCGACCGCCCAGCTGCGCGAGCTACGGTGTCCTGGCAACACGGCGGAAAGAAGGCCGCTTCCAGCGGATCCAGGACATTCCTGTCGCGGGTCACGTGGAACTCCTCTGGTCCAACTACCGCTGGCTCTGCGAGGACTCCGTGTGCGCGCGGCTGTCGAATTTTTGAATCCGCCGCCCTAGTCCCGGAGCCAAGCCCGCTCCACGGACCGGCTCCGGGATCCACGGTCCGGCTCCGGGACCAAGTCGTGGACGCGGTCATCAATTCCGGCCGTGCCACGTTCGAGACCGCGGCCGCCTTCGCCGTGTCCTGGTGGATGGTCCGGGCAGCGCTGACCAAAGCCTGTCTCCTCACACTCCCCGGCGCCGATGGCCTCGGCCGGGGATGCTGCGCATTTGACGAGCATCGCTTCCGATCGGTGCCGTATTTCGGTGACGCCCAGTCCTGATCGTGGGTCATCCATGAGCGGTGGATGACCACCATTGGTGACCTCGGCCCCGCAAAGTCCCGGGAGTTGCAGACGGCCGAGACCACAAGGGTGTTGGGGACTGGCTCTTCGCCCCGCCTTTGGCCTGTCGACTGGGCGTCCAAGTCGTGGCGATCGACCCGTCCGCAGCGTGCCGAAAGGCGCTGCGGGTATGGCTCCTCCGCACAGCCGTGGCCGCTGACCACTTCCATCCGGTTTCGCTGGCGAACCAGACAGTGAGCGAGGCCCGGCAGAACTAGTCCCAGCAGGTCAAGGGCCGGCGGGGACGGGGAATCGACGAGGTCTGAGCGTGCACCGGCTGCTCCTCCTACGCGCCAGTGCCACCCTCACGGACGACGCCACCGCCTAGCCGGCATCTTCACAGCTGGCGACGTTACCGGCAAGCTGCAAGCCGTACGGAAGGTCAAGGAACTACTGCGGCAACTGCTCCGCACAAGCTCACCGACCGGCGCTCCCGAAGGGAAGGAGGAACTCAAAGCCCTGGCCGAAAGGGTAGGACGACCGGAAACAACAAGCTCACCGCACCGTCCTCATATGGTGGAACGAGATCGAAGGCCCTCATCGTCACCGGCACCACAACCGGCAAAGTCGAAGCAAACAGCACCGGAGTCAAAATCGGAACCGTGCCAACTACAAATCGGCTATGCTCATGAGAAGTGCCGCCCGGACGGCGGCCTGACACTCATGGGGAATTGCTTCCCCATGAACCGGGTAGAGCCCGTGATCTCACGGAGAGCCCACGATTCGCAGCCGGCCTCGGCGATGCTTCGACATTGACTTGGTGCTGCCCGAAGGCGATGACTTCAGTATCGTGACGCGCTAGTCGCGCAGGTTGAAAATCGCGGTAGCAGCATCGGGGAGCAGAGAAGCATGCTCGATCCAGGCTCGTAGCTCCTGACTTGATGAATTTGTATAGAACTTCCACCACCACAGCGCTACGAGCCCTTCAGCTTTCAAGACACAGAACATGTCGCACCCTCAATTTCGAAGGGCCCCCTTGCGCTTGGCGTACCCGACCCAACACGACCAACAGATCCCCGACAGCCAGCCCAAACAATGGAGGGAGTCCGCAGCAGGCACCTGCATCGGCGCTCAGTGAATTTCAGGCCTACAGCTTCCGGTATGAATCATCGCGGGGAGCTCGATCCCACAGTCTCAGTAGCCGCTTTCGACCGCAGGAGAGCGTATGCAAATTTGAAATATTTCGCACTCTCTGGAGTGGATTCCCGTAGCGTTCTTCCGTGACGCAAAGACCGCAACTTATAGAAGGCTGCCCTCGCAAAGAAGCCCCCGGATACCACAAGCCTCCAAAGCTCGCGGTCAAATCTTGATCGTGAAAGGCGCCAACAGTAGAGGTCAAACAGGTTCTCTATCCAGAGGGTGTTCACCCGTCCGTCAACGTTACTTGAACTACCACCAATTGAGTGGGACGCAAGTAAGTTCGGTTGGATCCGTATGCGACGACCTCGCTCCCGTATGCGCATACAGAATTCTATGTCCTCTGCATACATAAACCATCGCTCGGTAAGTCCGTTAACAGCCTCCCAGTCGTCCCGTTTAACCATCAGACATCCACCGCTGACCCAATCAACGTCCACGGACTCGGCACGGAGATCTTTAGAAAGAAGGTAGTGCCCCCGGAACAGTGGAATAACTCCTCCGAAACGGGAGAGGCCAGCTGAATGGTTGAGCATGTTTCGGAGCGTTGGAGCCATGCCTGCTGACACGGTACGAAACTCTCCTGCTCCATCCGAGAGGACCGGAGCGATTACCGCCAGTCCCGTATCCGCCAGAAGACTAGCAGACAAAGACAGCACGTTTTCGTATGCGATAGTAGCGTCAGGGTTTAAGAGAAGTATCACGTCGCCAGAAGCCGACTCAGCTCCTAAGTTGACGGCCTTAGCAAACCCGCGATTCTCCCGATTTCTAATGATAATAACCGCCGGAAACTCAGCCCTGACAATGTCGAGAGTTTCATCCCTAGAAGCGTTATCCACTACTATGATTTCCAGCTCCGCTGCCGGTACTAGGGCCCTGAGGCAGTCACCTATAACGTGTGCACTATTGTAGGTTACGATGACTACGGAAATCATCAACTCAAGCTCCTCGCGTTTTGACCCACAACATAATTGTCGACCTCGGCCCTCATTCTCTCCACGCAGCTCCTCCATGAGTACCGATTTGACAATTCACTGCTCAAAGCACCCTTTTCTCGATTAGGGAGTGCTAACAAGCGAATCGCGTCTGAAACGGCATCCGCGTTGAGAGGATCCACGTACGATGCCGAGTCCCCTAGTATCTCTCGAAAAACTTCTAAGTCACTTACTAGCAGTTCGGCACCGAATGCTGCGGCTTCGAGAGACGGCATTCCAAAACCCTCATCCAACGATAGGAATATGAAAAGATTCGTATTGGCGTATAGCCAGGCAAGCTCATCTTCCGGGGTAAACCCGAGAAATATTATTGACCCATTTGCGACATCATCAGCGACCCGCTTTGGCAGGTCCGCGGTTTTTCCCGACGGCTCACCTACTATCACAAGCGGGAATCGCTCTGATATTTTTCCCGATGTTGACGCAGCAATGAGTATGGTCTCTAAGTTCTTCCTGACATTGAGGCGTCCAACAGACAAGAGGAAACCGTCAACGACTCCAATTCCTTCCGGGCGTTTCGGTAGCGCCTGTAGAAGTTCGGCATTGCCGGCGAGCCCAATGGGAACAGGACTAATTTTTCGAATTGCGTACTTCGCAATGCGTTTACCCTCGGTCTGCGAGGAAGAGAAGACCACACCCGCGCTAAGCATGCTGTACCGCATGAGGCTGAAATAGGCACGCTCTTTTCTTGTGAACCACTCCGGATTGCTCAAGAACATAAAGTCCTGTATGAAAACGGCAGAGGGACCAAAAAGGGGCGTGAAATTGTGGCTAATGGTGACGTCCACTTTGTGCTTTAGCGCCAGGACTGGCAACTCCAGGATGGCACTCAATCCTTGAAGCGACAGGTAAGTCTTGGCTACTCTTGCTTTCGCAGGTATCTGACTACCTGCTACGTCCACATCTTGGCGCCGTAAGGCGACAATCAGCTCGTCCTCCGGGAATAGTCGCGCCCAAGTCTCAATTACTCTGCGCATGACCTCCTTGTTGGACGGAGGCCCGTCGATCCACCAGTGCGCATCAAAGAGAACTCGCAACTTCCAGCTCCTTTACATACTTATCGCACACAGACTCCCAGGTATATTCCGCCTCGAATCGCCTTATGCCCGCCTGACTCTGCCGTTCTTGAAGCTCAGGACTTTCCATCATCTGGGTCAGCGTTGCGGCAATCCGGTCGGGATCGACGCCTGTAAACGTTCCCGCATCTGCCAACACTTCCCGATTATAAACAGTGTCACGCGCGACTACTGGCGTGCCGCATGCCATGGCCTGCACCAGTGCAGGATTCGTACCCCCAACGCTGTGCCCATGAAAATACGCGCCTGCGTGCTGCCAGAGAGATAGGAGCCGTTCATGATCGTTTATGTGGCCAAGCCACGAAACATTGGCATGCGCATCTGCGAGTTCGGCTGCGACCGTGTCAAAATGTCCACCGTATCCAGAAGAACCAACCATAACAATTTGGTAGTTCGACGGTATAAGCCGTACCGCGTCGAAGAATTCTTGTATTGAGTTTTCGGCAACGAACCTAGCGACCAGAAGAATATAACCGCGATGTGTTAGTCCATTTTCTACCCCGAGCACGGACGAAACATCGCCCCCATAGGGAATAAAAACCCCGTCGCGTCCAAACTCTTCTTTCCAGCGACGCTGAATTTCGCGGGAGTCTGCCACGATTGTGGTAGCAAACCTGGCTGTCATCAACGCTCCGGCCTTGAAGACCTGGCGAGCGATTCTGCCCCACTTGGCTCGCTCCCACTCCATACCATCGACATTAACGACTGTCGGAATACCGCGCATGCGGAATAGAGGCAACCAAAATCCGTTCGCGACGTTCATCACGAGAGCTACTTCCGGTTTTGTCCAAATAGCATGAAGGGCCGAGGTCAGGCCAAAGGATAAGGTGCTTAGCGATTTGGTTTCGATTCCTTTTGTAACAACTGATTTGACTCTCGGATCGCAGAGCGGATCATCTAAGCGAGCTCCCCCAGGCCGCCCGTAGACCGTTGTCGCCCATCCCGCATCAATCAAGTGTGGCGCTAAGCGACGTACAGCCGTTTCAAATCCGCCGTAATAGCTCGGATAACCACGAGTTCCCACTATTGCCACTGATCGCGCCACAGCCCGAGTACTCCTTCATTTCTAAGGTCTCAATAATTGATTTTGCCATCGTGTATCAAGGCTGTCAGAACCAGCCTTCCGTGGCCTATCGAGCCAGGGGCAAGGACTACCGCATGCACGCCGCCGGAGAGTTACTTGATGCTTAGTGCACAAGACTCGTCTTGCACACTATAGTCCGTGCTGGTGAAGTCTCGGCGGCCCTACCACTGGTCACTTGCCGCGACCCCCAGGCAACGAAGATCTTCCGATCGCAGCCCGTAGCACCTGCGCCACAGAAGTAACAAACTGAGGGCGGACTATTACAGGACGGAAGCGATAAGCGCAGAACTGATGCCTTATTGCGGCATTGGTACGCGCGCAGGGATCTGCCGTTGCTGCGTCTCGTCGGAGCGTCAGGGGGAAGCCAATTGCGGGATACAATCAAGAATGGGCTCCTTGTGATGCCCAGAAACAGAATACGAAAGGTCTCAATTTTGGAGCTTAGCGACTACTTGCGCGTGCTGCGCCGCAACTGGATAACTATCGTCGCGTGCACCCTCCTCGGCCTTATAGTCGCTGGAGCTGTGTCTCTGGCACTCAAGCCCACGTACACTGCTCAGACAAAGCTCTTCGTTGCTATTCAGAGCTCAGGTTCCGTTGCTGAACTCCAACAGGGAAACACATTCAGCCAGGCGCGGGTGCAATCCTACGTTGAGACAGTTGGCACCCCCGTCGTTCTGCAACCAGCAATCGAGAAGCTTGGACTCAACATCACGCCTGCGGAATTGAGTGGCAAAATTGAAGCAAGCGCAGACTTCAACACCGTGATCATCTCCATAGCTGCAGTCGATACCTCGCCGGTGCAAGCAGCGGCGATCGCGCAAGCCGTGAGCGACAGCCTCGTCAGCGCCATCGAAAAGCTTGAGGGTTCACTTGAGAACGGCCCGTCGCCGGTTAAGCTTTCCGTGATTACCCCCGCGACCGCCCCGTCTGCCCCTTCCGCCCCTAACTCCCAGATGAACCTAGCCTTTGGACTTATAAGCGGTCTTATCGTCGGGGTGGGGATAGCCGTACTGCGCTCTACTATGGACACCAAAGTGCGCGGCGAGGCGGACCTACGCCGGGTGACCGAGGTACCAATTCTTGGTGGAATTTCCTACGACGTTGACGCCGCTAAGAAGCCCTTGTTAACACAAGCTCCAACCCAAAGCCCCAGGGCCGAGTCCTTTCGGCAGATCAGAACCAATCTGCAGTTCGCACATGTGAGCCATGAATCGAAGGCAGTCTTGGTGACGTCGTCACTGCCGGGAGAAGGAAAGACGACAACCGCGACAAACATTGCGATTGCAATGGCTGAGGCCGGACAATCCGTTCTGCTTATCGACGCCGATCTTCGCAGACCTCGCGTCGACGACTACTTGGGCTTGGATAGAAATGTCGGCTTAACGACAGCTCTAATTGGAGCTGCCGACGTCAACGATCTCCTACAGCCTTGGGGCGAACAGAGTCTCTATGTGTTGACTTCGGGACAAATACCACCGAACCCAAGCGAACTACTTGGGTCCGCAGCGATGGCATCACTAATAGGGCGCCTTGAACAAGCATTCGACGCCGTCATCATTGATGCACCGCCACTTCTTCCCGTGACGGACGCGGCAGTGCTAGCTCAACAGGTGGGTGGAGTTGTGGTAGTAGTGGGTGCGTCGCGCGTCAGCGCGCAGGATCTCCAGAAGTCAATGGCCGCCCTGAAAATGATCGAGGCAAACGTCCTTGGCGCAGTACTCAACTTGCTCCCGGCAAAGGGGCCAGACTCCTATGCGTATTCCTATTACAACTACGATTCCGTCCCAATGAAACCGAAAGTTTCCGCCGCGAGGGCAGCGAAAACTATGCCCTCAGAATTTGATGCACTTCTGCACGGTGAAAGCCCAGAAGCGCGGCGAAGAGTTCAGAACTGAGGTCAATTCAGTAGCCTGGGCGCTTCAGGTTGCAGAAATATCTCACTAGCGGTGTTCCTCGGGGGTGCCCTCGACCCTTGATTCTCCCAGTCCTGCTATCCGATCAGCTTGGCCTTGGCCCGGGGGCGAACAAGGGGAATCCAGTGATTATTGGCAAGAGCCCGTCTGTTTCAACTGGTCTTGGTTCGAGTGACCAAGCTTGTGGAATGACCAACGTCAAGGCCGGGCACCCACTAGCCCAGATTTACGGCATGATGGCTCACTAAGAGCTTGGGCCTTGGATCAGCATGAGTAAACGGCTTACAGGAAATTTTTCGATATGAAAGGTGCTGCGTCTTTGGGGGAAGTAGAAGACTGGCGTCTCCGGGCGTCGCGCCGGTTGAAAGCAGTGGATGCCTTTGTGATCGTTTGGGCAGTGGTTGGCGCGTATGTCGTGCGGTTTGGCTTAGAACCTGACTTTACGATTGTAGGCAACGAAGCTAATTACCGTCTGTTTTCATTGTGCTTAATTGTGGTGTGGTGGTTGATGCTGGGGGCGTGGAGCAGTCGCCAGAGTCGGATCCTCGGCGCCGGCAGCGACGAGTACAAGAGAGTGATAGCCGCTTCCTTGTGGCTGTTCGGTCTCATAGCGATCTTTTCCTACGTTCTGAGAATAGACACAGCCCGCGGTTTTGTTGGCTTCGCTCTGCCCGTTGGCCTTATCGGACTAATTCTGTCTCGGTGGTTGCTTCGGCAGCACTTGCATGTTGCTCGCATGGCCGGTTCTAGCATGTCAAGACTGCTGCTTCTAGGCGGCCCGAGTGCCGTTTCGCATTTAGCCGCGTCTCTTGAGCGGTCTAAGGAAGCAGGTTATCTTCCCGTCGCAGCCTATACTCCCGGAGTTTCCAATCCACCACCGGTTGAACCCAAATCTGGGCTTCCTATCTTAGGAAGCGACCCTGATACGCATGCAATTATGGAAGCGATCCGGGCGTCCAGAGCGGACGCTGTGGCTATCTCGGCCGGTGTTCAACTGCATCCCCAAACTCTGAGGCTCCTAGGGTGGGAACTTGCAGCGCAGAATGTAGGGCTCATTATGGCGCCCGCCCTGACTGACATCGCAGGGCCTCGCATCCACACGCAGCCGGTAGCTGGCCTCCCACTCATCCACGTGACAACTCCTTCACTTGAAGGAGGCCAGCGTGTGGCCAAGCGCCTCTTCGATGTGGTTGTCTCTGGGTTGCTGATCCTTGTCACCTCACCCCTCATGGCAGTCGTCGCTCTGATGGTCAAGCTTGATAGCAGCGGGCCGGTGCTCTTTAAGCAGGAGCGAGTGGGGATTGAAGGCCAGCATTTCCACATGCTCAAATTTCGATCGATGGTATCGGATGCTGAAGACCGACTTGAAAGTCTCTCGAACCTGAATGAAGGCGCTGGTGTTCTATTCAAGATAAAGAACGACCCACGAATAACTCGCGTAGGTAAGTTTTTACGGACATACAGCCTGGACGAACTTCCGCAACTGTTCAATATACTCAGCGGATCGATGAGTCTGGTTGGACCCCGCCCCCCGCTGCCGAAAGAAGTCGCGGCTTACGAGCACGAGGTGCGTCGTCGCTTGCTTGTGAGGCCGGGCTTGACCGGGCTATGGCAGGTTAGCGGACGTTCCAATCTCTCTTGGCAGGACTCTGTACGGCTAGATCTTTACTACGTCGAAAACTGGTCGTTGGCTAGTGATCTTGTCATCATCCTCCGTACTGCACGCGCAGTGTTTCACAACTCGGGGGCGTATTGACGATTTCATCACTTTCCTGCCCCAATTAGAGGAATGCCCACAATATGACAGATATGCCTGAATATTTCTCCAAGCGAACTAGCAGAGTTGACGGTGGTCCGACCAAGCAGACTCCTAGACGACCGCGCCGTCGATTTGTGGTCGGAGTTACATGGACTGCAGTTGCTGCGCTTTCGTTGGCAGCAGGTTTGGCCTGGCTTGGCACACGAGCATCGACTATCCGGTCCGAATTGACCTCAGCCGTCCACGAAGTTGCCCGACTTATGCAAGCTGCCAGCGACAACGATGCCAAGGCAACTGCGGAATCTGCAGAGCGGCTGCAACTTCACACGGCAGCGGCACGAGAAGCAGCTGAGGACCCGCTCTGGACACTAGCATCAGCAATCCCGGCTGTAGGGGCTAACTTCAGTGCTGTAACTGAAATAACACGTTCCGCAGATGATGTATCCACCTTGGGCGTTATGCCTCTTGTGCAAGTACTAGATACCCTCAATTGGGATGCTCTGCTGCCGAGCAGTGCGGGGGCCAACTTGGAACCTTTAAGGACGGCAGCACCCCATATTTCAGCCGCAGCACATGCAGTTAGGGCATCGGCGGAACGATTAGATTCCATTGAATCTAGCAGCCTATTGGGGCAGGTAGCAGAACCCTTAGAACGAGCTCGTGAGCAACTAGCGAGCGTCACCGGAGCCTTGGACACTGCAGCCAACACGTCTCAAGTCGCGCCTAGCATGATGGGGGGAGACGGGTCGCGCAATTACTTGCTGATGATTCAAAATAATGCCGAAGCCCGCGCCTCCGGTGGCATCCCGGGCGCCCTCGCCGTACTGAACCTCGATAAGGGTAAATTGACCCTGTCGGCACAAAGCAGCGCCGGCGACGTCGGTGTCATATCACCTAGTGTGCCCGTCCCTACTGAACAAAGAGCGATCTACTCGGATCGACTCGGCAAATACATGCAAGACGTCAACCTCACGCCCGATTTTCCCACTGCAGCCGCCAGCGCCCGAGCCATGTGGGAGAAAAGGACTGGCGAGCGACTCGATGGGGTCATCTCATTAGATCCCGTGGCTCTGGGATACGTATTGGACGGGACGGGGCCAATCAAGATCAGCAGTCCTGAGCTAGCCCGTCTTACGAACGGGGTTATGCCAACAGAATTGAGCGGGAAGAACGTCGTGGCTACCTTGTTGTCGGAGGTTTACGCCAAGATCGAGGAGCCAGGGCTTCAGGACGCTTACTTCGCTGGCGTGGCTAAAGAAATTTTCGCTGCGCTCTCTAACGGAAACGGTGACGCCAAGGTTCTTCTTGACGGAATGCAACGCGGAACGGCAGAAGGACGAGTCCTCGTCTGGTCGGCAAAGCCCGAGGAACAGGCCATTATCGCTAAGTATCCCTTGAGCGGCTCGGTTGTAGGACCGAGTGTCTCTCCCGCTGAATTTGGCGTTTACTTTAACGACGGAACTGGCGCCAAGATGGACTACTACGTCAAGCGCACGGTGCACATGATAAAGGAATGCCAACAAGACGGCTATGGGCAGACGACCGTATCGATTACTAGCACTAACACGGCCCCTCTGGACGCGGCTACGTCCTTACCGGCATACGTCACGGGTGCCGGTAACTTCGGCGTGCCGGCTGGCTCCGTCCAAACTAACGTTATTGCCTATGGCCCCGTCCAAGCGCATGTGGAGACTGCAAGTCTTAACGGTGAGCGAACAGACTTTGCACCGTACTTCCATAGCAACCGCCCTGTGGCCGTCCTTACCCTCCGACTGGCACCCGGGGAAACTAAGACAGTTGAATTCACCTTCGGCAAGATCGTGCAACACACCGAGCCCGAGTTAGTGGTCACACCAACCGTCCAACCTGTCAATGATGTGATTTTACCGACAAAAAGCATGGTCTGCGGCTAAAGGGACACATGCAGCAGGTTAACACTATGTAAACCGACTTGATTGAGATTGCTCACACCGAAGAGAAGATGGTAGCGTCTTTTTTGGGATAATTATCCGTAGTTCTGCACAAGGTCTCGTGCGGAGGGGAAACTCCCCAATAATCGGGTACATCGAAACTTAAAGGTCTCCGGGGGGACACATGAAAAAAACACTCGCAGCACTCGCACTCGCAGGATCTATCACATTGGTCGGCGCCGTTTCGGCACAGGCATACGTTTCTCCGGAGCCTTCGGCTACCGTATCTGACGCCACAGTTGCACCTGGTGAGCAGCTGATCTTCAGTGGGCAAGGCATGGCTCCCGGCGAACCGGTTACCATCACCGTAACTCCGGTCGACGCAGCGGCGCCGGCAGCCGGGACCCAGTCAGTCGCAACGAAAGTCAGCATCTTTCAGGCGCCCCAAACCCTGAGCACCACAGCTAATGCGCAGGGCGCTTTCTCCCTTCCTATCTCTTTCAGCGAGGCAGGCACATACAGCCTGACCGCGACTGGCAATCTTTCTGGAAACACAGTTGGTCCCGTAACGGTTACCGTGGCAGTGTCCCTGGCCAACACAGGCGGTAACGCCGGCGGTGCTCCCTTGGCAAACACTGGTTCCGGTCTTGCCAATACCGGCGCTGACTCCGGCCTGGTTCTCTGGACCTTGGTAGGGGCTGGCGCATTAGCTGCAGGCGCAACTTCAGTAGTTGTTGTTCGCCGGCGCGCCAAGGCCGAGGTAGCTGCATAGATCACCGCCATACGAGCGCAACTGAAGGTGGGGAGTTCTCTAGGAATGGAGAACCCCCCACCTTTCGCATTTAACTTTTCGACAAGCTGAACAACGGAATTCGGCAGATATGGTAGGTATGAGGGCTACAAGGGGACATTGGCGAGGAACACGGAGAGCGCTCCATTTCTTCGTATCGCTCCCCTGTCTTCATGTAACTCGCCACGTCCTGTTAACATTGCTGCCGGCAGCTAACCTAGGCATAGCAGCGATAACCCTTCTACATACCGTTTGAGGCCGACGTGAGGCACCTTCGCAACCGCACGCTCTGGCGGATCGTACTCTCGTTGATGCTGGTGCCCCTGGCCTTGATCGCGTTCTGGCCTAGTCCCGTCGACCATGCTGTTCAAGGCCAGCTAGCCACCATCCTTCAATTCCTGCACCGCCACGGAATTCCGTCCTGGTTCAACTACAACTTTTTCGAAGCTGCCGCCAACGTCGCCGTTTTTGTGCCTCCGGGCATGGTGAGTTCGCTCGCTTATCCCGAGCAACGGTGGTGGCAAATTGGTATCTGGGGACTGTTAACTTCCTGCTGTATGGAACTGGGACAGCTCCTGTTTCTTCAAAACCGCTTCGCAAGCCCTATAGACCTCGTCACAAATGCCTCGGGAGCTGCCGTTGGTGCGATGCTTACTTCTGTCGCCCTGATGAAACTTCAAGACAGCCGCGCCCAAGAACGGGCCTAAACGCCCTGATCTTTCCCCAGGCCATAATGGCCCTGTTCTTTGTATTTAGCTTCCGTGGCTGCTTTTTGCGGCCTCCACCAGTCCTTGTTATCGCGGTACCATGCGATGGTGTCTTCGATGCCAGCGTCAAAATTGGAGAACTGTGGTTCCCAGCCGATCTCGGTGCGGAGCCTGCTGGAGTCAATGGCATAGCGCAGGTCATGCCCTGGCCGATCCACCACGTGATCATAGGCGTCAGAGGCCTGTCCCATGTGCTTGAGGATCAGCTCAACAACGTCTTTGTTGTTCTTCTCACCGTCCGCGCCAATCAGATAGGTCTCACCAATTTTGCCCTTGGCAATGATCGCCAGAACCGCGGACGAATGGTCATTTGCATGAATCCAGTCGCGCACGTTTTCGCCCTTACCGTAAAGCTTCGGGCGGATCCCGTCGATCACGTTGGTGATCTGGCGGGGAATGAACTTCTCCACGTGCTGGTAAGGACCGTAGTTGTTCGAGCAGTTGCTGATGGTGGCCTGGAGCCCAAAGGACCGCACCCAGGCACGCACCAGCAAGTCCGAGCCGGCCTTGGTCGAGGAGTACGGGCTCGACGGGTTGTACGGGGTCTGTTCAGTGAACCGCTCCGGGTCATCGAGCTCGAGGTCGCCGTAGACCTCGTCAGTAGAGATGTGATGGAGCGCTTG
Organism: Pseudarthrobacter siccitolerans; assembly: GCF_001046895.1. Lineage (GTDB taxonomy): Bacteria > Actinomycetota > Actinomycetes > Actinomycetales > Micrococcaceae > Arthrobacter > Arthrobacter siccitolerans. The sequence continues at coordinate 967 of NZ_CAQI01000031.1, read as the reverse complement.
CCGTGTTTCCTGGCCGCCTCAATCAGCGTGTACGTGCCAATGATGTTTGTGTCCAGGAACGGCCGGGGATCATGCAGTGAGTTGTCGTTGTGCGACTCCGCGGCATAATGAACCACAACATCAGCCTCGGCTACAAGGCCGTCCACAAGGCCTGCGTCGGCGATATCGCCTTGGACGAATGCGAACCTGTCTTCGGATAGGCCCTTGAGGGATCCGACGTTGCCGGCATAGGTCAACTTGTCTAAGACGGTGACACGGTCACCCGTGTTCTCAAGGACATAGTGAACGAAGTTGGAACCAATAAAGCCGGCGCCGCCGGTGACAAAGAGTTTCTGCATCAGCCCATCGTTTCACGCTGGCACGATTTGGCTGAATTCGTAACGCAAGCGAAAATGTGGGAATGCGCGGAATAATCCTCGCCGGGGGAACCGGTTCACGTCTTCATCCAATTACTCTAGGCATCAGCAAGCAGTTGGTGCCGGTCTACGACAAACCCATGATCTACTACCCGCTATCCACGCTTATGTTGGCTGGCATCCGGGATATTCTGATCATTACGACACCCCACGATGCCGATCAGTTCAAGCGACTGCTGGGGGATGGCAGTAGGTTTGGCATCAACCTCACCTACACGCAGCAACCATCGCCCGACGGACTCGCTCAGGCCTTCATATTGGGTGCAAGTCACATTGGTAATGGACCTGTAGCACTGGTGCTGGGAGACAACATATTCTACGGCCGGGGAATGGGCACCCAGCTGCGCCGCTTCGAAAACATCAGCGGTGGAGCCGTATTCGGGTATCGGGTCGCAGATCCATCTGCATATGGCGTAGTCGAATTTGATGAAAACGGACGAGCCATCTCCCTTGAAGAGAAACCGACCGAACCGAAGAGCCACTACGCCGTGCCGGGCCTATACTTCTATGACCATGAGGTGGTACAAATTGCCCGTGAATTGAAGCCCTCC
>NZ_CAQI01000030.1 GCF_001046895.1 Pseudarthrobacter siccitolerans | reverse complement strand
GGGGCGAGTTGGAAATAACAGATGTAAATCGCGTTTATCTGGAACGCGGCAAACTGCAGGTGGAAATTCTGCCGCGGGGCACCGCATGGCTGGACACCGGAACTTTCAACGACCTCAACGACGCGTCCGAGTTTGTCCGTACCGTGCAGCATCGTCAAGGCTTGTCTATCGGTTGCCCGGAAGAAATTGCCTGGCGGCAGGGTTTCCTGACGGATACTGAACTGCGCGACCGGGCAGAGCCCTTGGCGAAGAGTGGCTACGGCAAGTACCTTCTCGAACTGTTGGCCGAGAACGCGGATGCCGCCGCAAAGCGCCTCGAGCTGGTTGCCCCGTAGATTCAGAAAGAACCGTTTAAATGGCTAAGGCACTACGCCCGAATAGGAGTAGTGCCTTAGCTGTGTAGAACCAGGATCTAGTTCACAAAAGCCTTCATCCAAGTCTTCAGGTCCTCGCCGAACTCCACGCGTTCAGAGGCAAGTGTAATGACGGCTTTGAGGTAGCTCAGCTTGTCGCCGGTATCGAAGCGGCGGCCCTTGAAGACCACACCGTACACGCCGGAGCCTTCGCCCTCGTCGGCTGCCAGCGTCTGCAGCGCATCAGTCAGCTGGATCTCGTTGCCGCGGCCCGGCTCAGTGTTCTCCAAAACAGCGAAGACGGACGGGTGCAACACATACCGGCCGATAACGGCAAGGTTGGACGGTGCGTCGGCAACGGACGGCTTCTCCACCAGGCTGTTGACCCGGACGTAGTCCTCACCCTCAACAGCTGTGATGTCTGCACAGCCGTAGGCACTGATCTGGGAGGGATCAACCTCGATGAGTGCAATGACAGAGCCACCGGTCTTCTGCTGCACCTCGATCATGGTGCTCAGCAGGGACTCGGCCTCATCAATGAGGTCATCACCCAACAGGACTGCGAACGGCTCATTGCCGACGTGCTGCTTCGCGCACAGCACCGCATGGCCCAGGCCCTTGGCCTCGCCCTGGCGGACATAGTGAATGGGACCCAGCTCTGAGGCGTACTGCACAGAGTCTAGGCGGTCCTTGTCGCCTTTCAACTCCAGCGCACGCTCCAGGCCGGGCTCGCGGTCAAAGTGGTCCTCAAGGGAACGCTTGTTGCGCCCCGTGATCATCAGCAAGTCGGTGAGACCGGACTTCACGGCTTCCTCCACCACATACTGGATGGCCGGACGATCAACCACCGGCAACATTTCCTTCGGCATTGCCTTGGTGGCGGGCAGGAAGCGAGTTCCCAATCCGGCAGCAGGAATGACGGCTTTGGTAACAGCTTTCCCCGTAGTCATAGCTGAACCTTACAAATCAGCCATGGCGGATGGCAATTTATCGCCGGTGTGTAGCCGGTTTCTCTCGTCCAGGGACCGCCTATACGTGCCTAGGCTTCACTCCGGCGAGAAGGTAGTTCCGCCTTCGTCCGTGACCATCTGGTCCGATTCCCGCAGGCCTGCCGACGAGGAACAGTCGTCACACCGGCCAACAAACTGGTGGGGGCAGGTGGCAAGGTTGTAGTCGTCCCCCGTGGATAATCTGATGCGCATGGGATCCCGCCGTTCCTGGGTGCTCCCGGTCCGCCGGGAGACTCATTGTTTCAGCCGCCGCGATGATGGTGCCGGCGAATGATGCGGTGGGTGCCCTCGTCTTCGAAAGCTCTCTCCTCGCCGGCACTTCCCAGTGAACATCCAAACGGCACGGAAAACACGAGTAAGTGATACCCGTTTCCTGCAGGCAAACCGTACCTACCTAAGGCCGCGCCAGCCGAGTTTACCTAAGCCCCCAGCCGGTTGCATCACCCAGCAACTCAACCGCGGAACCGCGGTTCGCGCTTCTCCTGGAAAGCCCTGAAACCCTCGGCGTAATCGTCCGTTTTGCAGAGCCGGGCCTGCTCGGCGTTCTCCTCCGCCATGGCCTCCCACAGGCCCAGGCGCTGGTCCCGGATGTGGGCCACCAGCTCCTTGCTCGCGGTGAAGGCACCGGTGGCGCCCCTTGCCACCTTCGCGACGATCGCCCGGGTGTTCTCCAGCAGCTCGTCCGCCGGCATGGCCCGGCTGAACAGCCCCTGCGCCACGGCCTCGGTGCCGCTCATCAGCTCGGCCGTGTAGATCAGGTCCAGCGTCCGGTGCATGCCCAGCCGCTCCGTGAAGTACCAGTGCCCGCCCGAATCCAGCGTGGCGCCCAGCTTGGCGAACGGCGACCCGAACTTCGCGTTCTCCGCCACGTACACCACGTCCGTGGCCAGCAGCAGCCCCAGCCCCACGCCCAGGCAGGCCCCGTGGGCGGCCGCAAACGTGGGAGCCGGGAACTGACTCATCTTCTTCAGCAGCGGCTCCACCAGCCCGCCCAGGTACGCGGCGGCGTCGTCGCTCTCCGGTGTGACGTTCTGGATGTCCCGGCCCGCGCAGAAGGCTCGGCCCTCTCCCCTGAGCAGCAGCGCCCGCACCTCACCGCGCGAGGCGGCGGCAGCAGCGTCGTCGTACGCCTGGGACAGCTCCCCCAGCGCCTGCTCATCCAGCGAGTTCAGCTTGTGCGGTGCGTCCAGGACAACCTCGGCGACGTTGTTGCTGATGGAGAGGGAAATCATGGGGCTCCTTTGTTCGTTGGAAAAGTTACACGTCGAAGTCGACGGTGACTTCCTTGCTGGTGGGGTGGCTCTGGCAGGTGAGCACATAGCCCTTGTCCAGCTCATCCTGCTCCAGCGCGTAGTTTTCGTCCATGGTGACGCTGCCGGTGACCACCTTGGCCCGGCACGTGCCGCACACTCCCCCGGCGCACGCGAATGGCACATCCGGGCGGACCCGCAGCGCGGCGTTGAGGATGGACTCGCGGGCGTGGGTGGGGCTGGCCACCTCGCCCTGCAGGCCGTCCAGCTTGAACGTGATCTTGTACGTCTCCTTGGACTCGTCCACCACCACGGGCCGGCCCGCATGGCCCTCAGGCTTATCCGGCTTGCCGCTCGTAAACAGCTCGAACCGGATGTTCTCCGGCTTCACCCCGCGCTCGGCCAGGGTGTCCCGGCACAGCTGCACCAGCTCGAACGGCCCGCACAGGAACCACTCGTCCACATCGTCCGCGTGGATGGCCGTGCCCAGCAGCTGCTGGAGCTTCCCGGCGTCGATCCTTCCACTGAGCAGCGGCGCGATCCGCTGCTCGCGGGACAGCACGTGGTGGATGGCCAGCCGCTGCGGGTACTTGTCCTTCAGGTCCGCCAGCTCCTCCAAGAACATCACGTCCATGGCGGCCTTGTTGGCGTAGATGAGGTCGAACCGGCACTGCGGGTTGGCGGCCAGCAGCGTCCGGGCGATCGCGATCACCGGGGTGATCCCGCTGCCGGCGGCGATGGCCACAAAGCTCGCTTCCCCCTGCCCGGCGACGTCCCCGGCCAGCTCCTCCGGGTTGTTCATGGAGTTCATCCGGTTCTGCTCCACGGCCTTGCCGTCCCGGCCGTGCTTGGACACAAACGCGCCCATGGGGCTCATCACGTCCAGGGTGTCCCCGGCCTTCAGCTCGGCGTTGGCCCAGGTGGAGAACAGCCCGCCCAGGTCTTTCTTCACCGCCACCCGGATCTCGCTGCTGCCGTCCTCGAAGCTGCGCGGCTCTGCGCAGATGGAGTAGCTGCGGCGCACCTCTTTTGGAACCCCGGTCTCGTCCGGGAGCTTGGTGCGCAGGGCCACGTACTGGCCGGGCAGGTAGTCGAACTGGCCGGCGAGCTCCTGGGGCACGTGGAACGCCACCTCGATGGCGTCCTCGGTGAGCCGGCGCACCTCCTTCACGGCGAGAGTGTGGAAGGACGGACGACGGCGGCCGGTGGCCTGCGCCGATTCGGCGGCGGTCTGGCGGACAACAGGCATGGGGCTTCCTTACAGCACTTTGAAGTAGTCGAACGGTTCCTTGCAGTCCTGGCACACATACAGCGCCTTGCAGGAGGTGGAGCCGAAGCGGGTGAGCTCTTTGGTGTTCAGGCTGGCGCACTGCGGGCACTTGACGGCCATCTTCAGGCGGATGGGGCCGGCGTGCCGTGCTGCATCTGACATGCCCGACGGCGGGGCGATGCCGTACTCCTGCAGCTTCGCCTTGCCTGCCTCGGTCATCCAGTCCGTGGTCCAGGCCGGGGCGAGGACCAGGTCCACCTGGACGTCCTCGTAGCCCTCTTTTTTGAACGCGGCTTGGAGGTCGTCACGGATGGCGTCCATGGCCGGGCAGCCCGAGTACGTGGGGGTGATGGTGACTGTTACTTTTCCTGTTCCTGCCACCTCCACGTTCCGAAGGATGCCCAGGTCCTCGATAGTGAGCACGGGGATCTCGGGATCGCACACGGTGGCGGCGATGTCCCACACGTCTTGCTGCGGGGTGCGGGTGCGGGACTCGAAGTCGGAGATGTACATGGCCGCCGTCACCAGCTGGCTCCCGGATGCTCGCGGGCCAGCACCTGCATCTCGGCGAGGAGGTAGCCCAGGTGCTCCGAGTGCTTGCCCCTTCTGCCACCACCCGGCGCTGCGGGGACGTCCGGCACCTCGAGTCCGGCTTCGGTGAGGACTTCGCCGGTGAGCCGGTCAAAGTCCTCGCGCAGGCTGGAAGGCGCGACGGCGGCACCCGCCTCGGCGAGCCGCTGCGTCAGGTCGTCGTCCTGGAACAGTTCGTTGACGTACGGCCACATCAGGCGCAGGCCGTGGATCATCCTGGTGCGCGACTCCTCGGTGCCGCCGGCCAGGCGGAGGATCCACTGGGCGCTGTGGTCCCGGTGGTAGTCCACTTCCTTCACAGCTTTCGCGGCGATGGCGGCCAAGGTTTCATCGCTTGATTCCGTCAGCCGACGGTACAGCTCGAACTGGTAGTAGCTCACGATGAACTGGCGGGCGATGGTCACCGCGAAGTCGCCGTTGGGCTGCTCGAACAGCTGGACTGAGCGGAACTCGTGCTCGCGGCGGAAGTAGGCGAGGTCATCTTCGGACTTGTCCCAAGCGCCGCCGGCATAGCTGAGGAAGCTCCGGGCGTGGCCCAGCTGGTCCAGGGCGATGTTGCCCAGGGCCACGTCCTCCTCCAGCTCCGGTGCGCGGGAGATCCAGTGGCCCAGGCGCTGCGCGAGGATCAGGGCGTCGTCGCCGAGTCTCAGAGCGTATTCGGCCACGTCCTCGCTGGGTTTGGCGAGGCCGGTGCGGACCTCGAGTGCGATGTCCTCCGGGCGCAGGGCGTTGCCGGGGGTGATGCGGGTGGCGGAGGCGTTGGAGTCGCCACCAGCGACGCCGGTGGAGATATCGCCGTGGCCTGTTGTCTCGGTTGCTTCGGGGGCCTGGGGGCTCACAGGTGCTTTACCCCTTCGCTCTTGGTGTAGTACGTGGCATGCCGGTAGTCCTTGCCCTGGGGCGATTCGAAGAACGAGCCCTTGGCGTCCGGATCGCTGGCGGCGATGGCGTCGGCCGGGACAACCCAGATGGAGACGCCCTCGTTCCGGCGGGTGTAGAGATCGCGGGCGTTGCGCAGGGCCATGGCGGCATCCGGTGCGTGCAAGCTGCCGGCGTGGACGTGGCTCAAACCGCGGCTCGACCGGACAAAGACCTCCCACAGCCCCCAAGCGCCGCGGTCTGCGTGGTTGACGGCGGGCTGGATCGAGGGAACCTGGTTCTCCGAGGCCGGGGTTGTTGCGGCGGCCTTGGTCTCGGTGGCGGCTGCCTCCGGGGTGGGGGCGCCGGCCGGAACCTGCTCCGCGCTGCGGATCACTTCACTGGCCGAACTTGCGGGGACTTCCGGGTTGCCGTGCGGACTCATGCTGCGTATTCCTTCGTCTTCATTGACTGTTTTGCTGCGTAGGCGGCGGCTGCCTCGCGGACCCAGGCACCGTCGTCGTGCGCTTCCCTCCGGCGCTCCAGGCGCTGGGCGTTGCAGGGGCCGCGGCCGGCGAGCACTTCCTGGAACTCGTGCCAGTCCAGCGGGCCGTGCTCCCACTTCTTGGTGTCCTCGTTGTAGCGGACCTGGTCATCGGGGAGCGTGAGGCCCAGGACCCGGACCTGCTCCACCATCATGCCCACGAAGCGGCTGCGGAGTTCGTCGTTGCTGAAGCGCTTGATGTTCCAGGCCATGGACTGCTTGGAGTTGGGCGAATCGTCGTCCGGCGGGCCGAACATCATCAGGGCCGGGGCGTACCAGCGGTTCACGGCGTCCTGGGCCATCTGCTTCTGCTCGGGGGTGCCGTTGGAAAGTTCAAGGAGGATCTCGAAGCCCTGGCGCTGGTGGAACGACTCTTCCTTGCAGATGCGCACCATGGCACGACCGTAGGGGCCGTAGGAGGCACGGCACAGCGGGACCTGGTTGCAGATGGCGGCACCGTCCACCAGCCAGCCGATCGCACCCATGTCCGCCCAGGTCAGCGCCGGGTAGTTGAAGATGGACGAGTAGCGGGCCTTGCCGGCGATGAGGTCGTCCATCATCTTGTCCCGGGTCTGGCCCAGGGTCTCGGCGGCGCTGTAGAGGTAGAGCCCGTGGCCGGCCTCGTCCTGGACCTTGGCCATAAGGATGGCCTTGCGCTTCAGACTGGGGGCGCGGGAGATCCAGTTGGCCTCGGGCTGCATGCCGATGATCTCGGAGTGCGCGTGCTGGGAGATCTGGCGCAGCAGGGTCTTGCGGTAGGCCGCCGGCATCCAGTCCTTGGGCTCGATGCGCGAGTCCTCGGCCATAACGCGGTCGAAGTTGGCCTGGCCTGCGGCATCTGCTGTTTCGCTGGTTCCAGCCGTTCGCTCAGCCGGCACTGACTGCAAGTTCTGCGCTGCCATGGTTGCTCCTCTGCAAAGACCTTTTGGGACGTGCCGAATTATTTACCGACCGTTCGTTCAGGATATGCGGAAGCGCTCCGGACCGTCAAGCGCCCACCCCCTGCCCTCCCCCTTGCGACGCTCTCTCACTTGATGTCGGGTTTTCCCGGACGCTCTCTCACTCGATGTCGGGTTTTCCCGGATGCTCTCTCACTTGATGTCGGGTTTTCCCGGACGCCCCATCACCTTCCGACTGCCGCCTCCCCTCCCACCTGGCGACGCGCAAATCCGGTTTCGAGGCGGACATTCCTCTGCGCAGCCCAAATATCCGGTGCGCCATGGAACCTGCGCCTCGAGATGGAAGATGCGCGTCGCCAACAGTTCTCCACATAGCGGCACACACCCCTCCCGAAGCCACCCTGCACCGGGCACCGTGTCTTTATGACAGACCTTCCCCCGCTCTTGTTGTCCCGCGACCGCCTGATGCACGGGCTCTCCCCCAACGACCTCGCCAAAAGCGTCAAGGCCGGCCGGCTGGTGCGCGTCCGCCACGGCGTCTATACGGACGGACCGGCGTGGCGGGAGCTGAAGCCTTGGGAGCAATACCGGCTCCGCATCCAGGCCGCCGCGGAAATGTTCGAGAAGCCTACGGTTTTCGCCCGGCATTCTGCCGCCAGCGCTTGGGGAATTCCCACCATCGGGCTGCACCACCCGGTCCAGGCACTCACATTGAAGAACGACGGCGGCCGGTCCCGCGCCGGGGTCAGCCGCCACTTCACTGTCCGCGAGGGTCTGCAGGTGGTGCGGCGGGAGGGGCTCCTGGTCACCGACCGCATCCGGACCGTCCTGGATCTGGCGGCGTTCGTTCCGTTCGCCGAAGCGGTTGTACCCGTGGACCATGTGCTTCGCCCGGACAACGTCCAGCACCTGCCCGCCCTGACCAAGGCTGAACTGGAGGCGGGCATCGGACCGATGTATTCGGCTGCTGCCGGGCGGAGAATCCGGGCTGCCATCAAATTCGCGGATCCGGCTTCCGGTTCGGCCGGGGAGTCGTGGAGCCGCGGATTGCTGCACGTGGCGGGATTTGAGGTGCCGGTCCTTCAACAGAAGTTTTCGGACGCTGGCGGCGTGGTGGGCTACACCGACTTCTACTGGAAGGAGTCCAGGGCGGTGGGCGAATTTGATGGCGTGGAGAAGTACGTCAAGCCCGAACTCCTCAAGGGCCGGACGGCGTCCCAGGCCGTTGTGGCGGAGAAGACCCGTGAGAACCGGATCCGCGCCATGGGGATCAACGTCGTGCGGTGGGACTGGGCCGACCTTATGGAGCCGGGCAAGCTGGAACGCATGCTTACAGCGGGAGGGGTGGCCCGCCGTCGTACGCGTTCTGCAGTTTTCGACGCGCACAAGCGAAAGTGACACGCACATTCCCTGACGCGCCCGCTATTTCGGGGGCGCCCCGGAATATGCGCAGCGTAAACGCGACGCCGCCAGCACCCTTTCCCCGCCGAAACGTCCGTGCCTACGATGAACACCTGCGGCGGCTCGGCATGCAAAGAGATAAGCCGCGGACATCAGAGCTGACACCAGAAGGGAAACCGACATCATGGCTGAAACTCCGAACCCCATCCAGATCCAGAAGTTCCTCGGCGGCGTGGACTATCCCGCCAGCCGCGAAGCACTGCTGTCCAAGGCGAAGGACTCGGGCGCCGACAGCAACGTGATCCAGGCCCTCGAGGCCATCCCCGACAAGGAATACGACAGCCCCACGGCCGTGAGCTCTGCGGTTTCCGACAACTCTTAGGGTTTCCGCTCCTAAAAGATCTCCTACAACTCCTCGATAGTTCCCGCCGGGGACGGTACACGGGCCATCCGTGCACCGTCCCCGTTTGCGTTCCCTTGACCAACCGCTATTCAGCGTTACTATGTAGTGGTAGTCATCATCACTAAGTAGCAGGAGCGAAAGTCCCATGGGCAAGCAAATGACCGAGATGCTCAAGGGGACGCTGGAGGGCATCGTCCTGGCCATCCTCGCGGGCCAGCCGGCCTACGGCTACGAGATCACGGCCAGGCTGCGCGACCAGGGCTTTACCGACATCGCCGAGGGCACCATCTACGCCTTGTTGGTCAGGATCGAGCAGCGCGGCCTCGTCGACGTCGAAAAGGTCCCGTCAGAGAAGGGTCCGCCGCGCAAGGTCTACTCGCTGAACCCACAGGGCAGCGGATACCTCGACGAGTTCTGGAAGACGTGGAGCTTCCTCGCCGAACGCATCGAACAGCTCCACACCGGGCACCCGAAGGAACAAGGAGAGAAGTAACCATGGCCGCAAAATGGATCGAAGCAATCACCGGCTCCCTCGAGCAGAAGAAGCAGTTCAAGCAGTACAAGGCCCGGGTCGAGGCGCTCCCCGAGCCGCACCGAACCGCCGCCAAAGCCTTCGAGCGGTACTTCATGTACTACGGCGGAGTGACCGACGGCGACACCATGGTCCGGATGTTCGGCGACTTTGCCGACCTGTGGGAACGCGCCGCCGTCGACGGCACCCCGGTGGCCGACATCGTGGGCGACGACCCGGTGGAATTCGCCGAGACGTTCACCCAGGCCTACGGCGGCACGCGCTGGATCGACAAGGAACGCGCCCGCCTCACAAAAGCCATCGACGCCGCAACGGGCCGCAGTGCAAAGGAGACGGAGCATGGCCATTGACCAGGCCCTCGAACCCGCCATCCAGGTAAGGGGCATTGAGAAGTCGTTCAAGGACCTACACGTGCTGCGGGGCGTCGACTTCGAGGTGACAGCGGGCAGCATCTTCGCGCTGCTTGGCTCGAACGGCGCGGGCAAAACCACCTTGGTGCGGATCCTGTCCACGCTGCTGAAAGCCGACTCGGGCACCGCCACTGTCAGCGGCTTCGATGTTGCCGAAAGGCCCGACGACGTCCGCGAGTCGATCAGCCTGACCGGCCAGTTCGCCGCTGTGGATGAAGTACTCACCGGCCGGGAAAACCTCATCCTGATCGCCCGGCTGCGCCACCTGAAGAACCCGGCTGCCATCGCCGACGACCTCCTCGCGCGCTTCTCCCTCACCGAGGCGGGGAGCCGCAAGGCCGCCACCTACTCCGGCGGCATGCGACGCCGGCTGGACATCGCGATGAGCCTCATCGGCAACCCGCCGGTCATCTTCCTCGACGAACCCACCACCGGCCTCGATCCCCAGGGGCGCCTCGAGGTATGGCAGACGGTGAAGCAACTCGCCAGCGGCGGCACCACGGTGCTGCTCACCACGCAATACCTCGACGAGGCGGAGCATCTGGCCGACCGGATCGCGATCCTGCACGAGGGCACCATCATCCAGAACGGTACCCTCGCCGAACTCAAGCGGCTGCTCCCGCCCGCCAAAGTGGAGTACGTGGAGAAGCAGCCCTCCCTGGAGGACGTCTTCCTCGCCCTCACCGTCCCTGCAGGAAAGGAACTCCGATGACCGCGCACGCCCTCGGCGACACCCGGGTCCTCACCAGCCGCTCCCTGCGCCACATCCTGCGCAGCCCGGACACCATCATTACGACGGCGGTCACCCCCATCGCGCTGATGCTGCTGTTCGTTTACGTGTTCGGCGGCGCCATCAACACCGGATCCGATGAGTCGTACGTCAACTACATGCTTCCCGGCATCCTGCTCATCACCATCGCGTCCGGCGTCGCCTACACCGCCTACCGCCTGTTCCTGGACCTGCAGGGCGGCATCTTCGAACGCTTCCAGTCCATGCCCATCGCGAGGTCCAGCGTGCTCTGGGCGCATGTGCTCACGTCCCTGGCAGCGAATGTGGTGTCGGTGGCGGTGGTGATCGGCGTCGCCCTGCTGATGGGGTTCCGCACCGGCGCCTCCCCGGCCGCCTGGCTCGGGGTGGCCGGCCTCCTGGTCCTGTTTATCCTGGCGCTGACCTGGATCGCGGTGATCGCGGGGCTTTCCGCGAAGAGCGTCGACGGCGCCAGCGGCTTCAGCTATCCCCTGATCTTCCTGCCCTTCATCAGCTCCGCGTTTGTACCCACCGGCTCGATGCCCGGTCCCGTGGCCTGGTTCGCCGAGAACCAGCCCGTCACGTCCATCGTGAACACCATCCGGGCCCTGTTTGCCCAGGAGCCCGTGGGCAGCGACATCTGGGGCACCCTGGCCTGGCTCGCGGGGATCCTCGTCATCGCCTACGCCTTTGCGGCATCCATCTACCGCCGCAAAATCAGCTAGGGCGTCATCCGGTATCCAAGGCCGTGAACGGTTTCCAGCCAGCGGGGATTCCGCCAGCTGTCCCCAAGCCGTTTGCGGAGGTTGCTCACGTGCACCTCCACCGCCCGCAGTTCCCGGATAGTGACGGACGAGCCGGTGTTGTAGGGCTCGCTGCGCAGCCAGCGGACCAGGTCAGCCTTGGTTTGGATGGTCCGGCCGTTCTTCATCAGGCACAGGAGAACGTCGAACTGGGTCTGGGTGAGTTCCACCGCCGAGCCGTCCACCGCAACACGGCGCAGGCCCGCATGGAGCGTCAACCCCTTGTGATCGAAGTCAGGATGGGGAATGGGTTGCGCAGCTTCCTCCTCGGGAACCTCCCCCGCGGGCTGCAGCATAAGGGGCCGGCGGAGCAGGGCGGCGATCCGGGCCCGCAGCTCCCCGGGACGGAAGGGCTTGGGGATGTAGTCGTCGGCGCCGGCCGTCAGGCCCATTACGGCGTCGGCCTCGTCAGCGCCGGCGGCCAGGATGATGAGGTAGGCGTCGCTGAAGAGGCGGATCCGCCGGGAGGCTTCAACGCCGTCGAAATCGGCGAGCGCGAGGTCCACGATGACAAGGCGCGGCTGGTGTTCGCGGACCGCCTCAACGCCGTCCAGGCCTGAGGACCTGGCGTGCACGGCGAAGCCCGATTGATGCAGCAGTGCGGTCAGGCTGGTCCTGGTGTCGTCGTCGTCCTCAATTACTACGGCAACACCGCGCTCCCCCATCTGCCACTCAACCTTTCCGTGCCCTCAACGGCCCGCCAGATTGGCAGGCACAACCAGATGGCATTCGGAGGAGCGGGGCAGTTGGATGGGTTCAATCAGAGATGATGGATCCTAGTCTTCAAGGACCGAGCACCGACTTCCGCAGAAAGAGCCGCGATGAATACTGACCCGGGTGCCCATGGGCAGCTAAGCCGGCGGCTCAAGCGGGTGGTTCTGCTCGTGGCAGGGCTCAACCTGGTTTATTTCTTTGTCGAGTTCACGGTGGCCTTGGCCATTGGATCGGTATCCCTGTTCGCCGACAGCGTGGACTTCCTCGAAGACACGGCGATCAATCTGTTGATCTTCCTGGCGCTGGGCTGGTCGCTGCACCGCCAAGCGCTTGCCGGGAAGGCCATGGCCGTCTTCATCCTGGTTCCGGCATTGGCGGCGGCGTGGCAGGCCATCAGCAAATTCAGCAATCCGGAGCCTCCGGATCCCCTGTCGCTGGTGGTAACAGCCGGTGGTGCGGTGGCGGTGAACCTGGCCTGCTCGCTCGTCTTGGCCAGGTTCCGCCACCACGGCAGTTCCATGGCCAGGGCGGCATTCCTCTCGGCCCGCAATGACGTGCTGGTCAATCTCGCCATCATTGCCATGGGTGTCCTGACGCTCTGGACGGCCTCCGGATGGCCCGATCTAGTGCTTGGCACGATCATCGTTGTCCTCAATCTCCGCGCGGCAAAAGAGGTCTGGGAGGTAGCCGGGGAAGAATGGCTGGCCGCGAAGGCGTTGGCTGGGGAAGAAATCGACTGAAGGAGCGCAGGACTTTCAGAAGGAGGCGACAAGCCGGGCCAGCGGTAGGGGTGCCTGTCCCGGCGGCAAGGCGTCGACGAGCAGCCGGGCGTAGCGGATCTTGTTGCCGCTGCGTCCCGCGAAGAACCGCCGGAGCTGTGCTGAAACGGGCTGCTCCCGCTGGGATGGCTGCTGTTGAAGGACCCGGAACGACGCAAGCTCGCCTTGGCCGGCGATGACGTTGAGGACCGCATCGATGCCGAGGCAGCGAATGAGCTCGTCCTCCAGATCGGCCTCGCAAACGTGAAACCCCAGCTCATCCAGCGGACCCGATCCGATGCCTGCCCTCGCGAGCGCCCGGGCGATACCCGGCGATTCCCCCACATCGCACAGGCCGAGCAGCCGGTGGCGCTCGCCGTCGGGGCCGTAGCGGTGAAGGAAGTGGACAATGCTGGTTGCGCCGCCCATGGGCACCACGCTGACCCGCTTGGACGCGAGGTCATGGCCAGCGCGAAACGCCAGCGCCTCGACAGCAATCCTGTCGCTCTCGCCCTCCACCAGCACCGTCGTCGCCTGCATAGGACCAGTATGACGAACGCGGACGACGGCGGCACTGGGCCGGGTGCCACGGCTCGCCCCTTTCCGGGGAGCCGGGACAGTCCGCTAGACCCGTACCTGCTGCGCCGCTCCGGCTATTGCTGAGCTGCCAAGATCGCTCTTGGCGAGCGCCTCCCCGGCCTCAGCGGCTGCTGCCCATGTATCGGTGGTGCTGACGGCGGCCCAGTTAGAGTTCAGCAATGCCAGCAGGGTGCTGTGCACTATTTTCGCATCGGCGGACCCGGCATCGTTGGCGAGGTTGATGGCGCCAGTGGCGTCCGAGAGGACTTCGGTGTTGAAGCCGAGGAACTCCGCTTCAACCGCCGAGGCCAGGATGCAGTTGTTGGTCATGTACCCGGCCAGGGTCACGGTATCGATCTCGCGCTCGCGCAGCCACCCGGCCAGGTCCGTGCCCGCGTAGACGGAGCCATAGCTCTTCACGAGGCTCTTCCACTCATCGGTCCGGCGGCGTTCGATCTCCGGGTGCAGTTCGAATTCCGGCGTACCGGGGGCAAAGACCGGCGCGCCTTCGCCGGCGCTGTGCTGGACGGCCACAACGGGGAAGCCTGCAGCAGTGGCAGCGTCAATGGCCTTCGCGATCACCGGCAGGGACTCCTGGTGCGGCGGGTACTGGATCTCCAGGGGTCCGCCGAAGTACTGCTGCTGGACGTCAACGAGGATAAGGGCGCGGCGAGGGGTGCTCATGGGTGTTCTCCCGGATAGCGGTTGGTGGGTACCTTTCCATCCTTCGTGCTCTTGGCGGCCGCCACCAGTGGCACGTATGCCCATATACGATGGATTCAGGCCAGAATGAAAAGGAGGGCCTCATGCGGATCGCCGTGTACGCCTTCGACGACGTCACGATGTTCCACCTCGCGGTCCCCCAGATGGTCTTCGACGAAGTGGCCCGGCAGGGACTCGGTGACTGGAAAACCGTCCTGTTCTCTGACCAGGCCGGCCAGGTCCGGACCACAGAGGGGTACCAGCTGGGCGGCATCCAGGGCCCGGACGCTGCGGACCAGGCGGACGTCGTCGTTGTTCCTTCATGGTTCGACGACGGCCGCGCACCTACCGAGGCACTGCGCCGGGTGCTCCAGCGGGCGCACCAGCGGGAGGTGACCATCATGGGCCTTTGCCTGGGCGCGATCCCGGTGGCGGATGCCGGCCTGCTGTCCGGGCGCACGGCAGTCACGCACTGGCAGGCGTTCGATTCCCTCGCCGTCCGGCATCCCGATGTTGTCCTCGACCAGACAGTGCTCTACATCGACCACGGCGACGTGTTGACGTCGGCCGGCACGGCATCAGGGCTCGACGCCTGCCTCCATCTGGTCCGGACGCGCCTGGGAGCGGATGCCGCAAACCAGGTGGCCCGGAGCCTGGTCATTGCCCCGCACCGGGAAGGAGGCCAGGCCCAGTACATCGAGCATCCCCTGCCGCCGCGCTCCTCCGAGGACCCGATCGCGCGCTTGCTCGAATGGGCCCTGGGCCGCCTGGGCGAGCCCCTCGATGTTGACCGCCTGGCCGCTCAGGCGCACATGAGCCGCCGGACCTTCGTCCGGTCTTTCCGGGCGACTACCGGGACCACGCCGTCGGCCTGGATCCGGAGCCGACGGCTGGACGCCGCGCGCCGGCTGCTGGAGACCACCGACCTGTCCGTCGACCAGGTTGCCGCAGACTGCGGCTTCGGCAGCGCCGTGACCCTGCGGCAGAACTTCGCGGCGGCTTTTTCCACCACTCCGACGGACTACCGGCGCCACTTCGACGCACGGCTCACGCCGGACTCCTCCCGCTGATCCCCGAACCCGCCCTGTGCCTCTGGAAGGTGAGCGCCGCCGTCGTACTGACCGGCTTTCCACATAGGCAGGAAAATTAGCAGCCCGCTTACAGGTTAGGCAGGTATTCTCAGCAGCATCATGGGCGGGCGGCTGAGGCCCTCCGCCTGTACCGGGTGGCAGGCGAAGGAGGCCGTTTGCGTCAGAGACTCTTCCCGCTGGCCGGGGCGCTGGCGTTGATCCTGGCGGCTGGCGCTTGTTCGGCCCCGCCCTCTCCGCCGCCGTCAGAGACGGAAACTGCCAGCGCGACAACCAGCGGGCCTGGTACCAAGGTGTACCTGACGGCCTACACCTGGTTCGACAACACCCCTGCCGGATCGCCTGTCATCAGCCACCCCGTGATCCACCAGTCGGCCGGCGGAAGGGGAACCTACGACGATCCGGTGACCATCGCCGTCGGGCATTCACTGGCGACCGGCCAGCAGATCCTCGATTACCCGCCAGGCACCCGCATCTACGTGCCGGATCTGCGCCGCTACGTCATCGTGGAGGACACCTGCGGGGACGGCCCCACGCCCGAGGAGGGTCCGTGCCACACCGGCGCCGAAGAATTCGGGGATGCCTCCATCTGGCTGGACGTGTGGATTGGCGGCGAGGACCAAAGCGCGGAGTTTGCCCGCCGCTGCACGAGGCAAGTCACGGGCGTGCGGACGGTGGTGTTTGATCCCCCCGACAACTACGTGGTGGCTGACGGGAACGGCGTGATCCACGACGGCAAGTGCGATTCGGGCTACGGGGACGAACTGGTCACCAAGTGATGTTGTGGGGGTGCCGGGCGGTCCTACCGGCCTTCAGGGACGACGAGGACGGGCCGCTGTTGGCGGTGAGCAAGCGCCTCAGCCACCGGGCCTTCGAGGGTTCTGTCCAGCCAAGCCAGGGTTCCTTTCCGGCCTGCGCCAACAACGAGCAAAGCTGCATGGGTGTTTTCGGCCAAGCGGTTGAGGGCCTTGGGGACGTCACCGTTGAGGACACGGAAGGACCACCTGTCTCCCGGCTTCCCAAGAATGGCTTCAAGCTTTGCCTGCAGCTCCCCCGACGGAAATTCGGCTTCTTCGTTGATGCTTGGGTCCAGGGATAGAGCTACGCGTTGGTTCACGGGTTCCCATTCGATGAGGTAGCTGGCAGGGTCGACGAACGCGCAGACGAGATGGACCTTCAGGGCGGCCGCCAAGGCCTCAGCAGTCCTGATCAGGTGCTCCGAGAAGTTCCAGTCGACGCCGAGAATGATGGGACCGTCCGGCCATTCCTCACTGGGCATTGGCACCCCTCAATGGGGAGGCGCCGGCGCCGGGGCGGACATGATCAGTCCCCGCTGAGCTCCGTGTAGAGTGCCCGGACCCGTGCCTTGATGTCGTCCCGGACCAGGCGCATCCGCTCCATGCCTTCGATGCCGCGCTCCGAGGGTTCGTCCGTTTCCCAGATTTCGAACCGCTTGCGCTCGACCGGTTCAAGCTTGGCCTCGGTGCCCAGGACGATGACGGCGTCCACGCTGTCCAGGACCTCGCCGGTGACCGGTTTGGGGTATTCGCCGGCGACGTCGATGCCGAGTTCAATCAGCGACTCCACCGCCTGCGGGTTCAGGTCCTTGGCCGGTTTCGTGCCGGCCGAATAGACAGCAATTTTGTCTCCGGCGAGGTCACGCATGAGGCCGGCAGCGAGCTGGGATTTGCCGCCGTTCTTGCTGCAGACGAACAGCACGGACGGAGTCTTTTCCTGTGTCATAAGTAGTTTCTTTCCTTTGCAACTGGGACGGCGGGTTAGTTGTTGGTGCCGGAGCGGCCGTGGGCCAGTCCTGTCGGGAAGCCCACCAGCACCGGTTCGGGTGCCGCGCAGCATCCGGACTCCGTGTCCGCCGCCCGCGAAGCAGGTGCCGGAACGTCGCAGCTGGTCCCGGCGTCGGTGGAGCAGACGCCGGTTTCGGGGAGTTCGAGGTGGACGGTGTCCGCTGATTCCTGGTCCCCGGCGAGGGCGGCGGCGACGGAGCGGACCTGTTCGTAACCGGTGGCGAGCAGGAAGGTGGGGGCCCGGCCGTAGGACTTCATGCCCACGATGTAGAAGTCCTTGTCCGGGTGGGCCAGCAGCTTGGCGCCGTGCGGCGGGACGGTGCCGCAGGAGTGGAATTCGGGGTCGATCAGCGGGCCCAGCTCCGTGGGCGCTTCGACGGCGGGGTCCAGGTTGAGGCGCAGCTCGCGCAGGATGTCCAGGTCCGGGCGGAATCCGGTGCAGGGAACCACGACGTCGGCCTCGATGGTGCGGCCGTCCACCGCGCCGACGGTGACGGAGGAGTCCAGGGACTTGATCGAGCTGATCCCGAAGCCGGTGTGCAGTTCGATCTTTCCGGCCTCCACCAGCCGGCGGACCCGGCCGCCGAGCTGGCCGCGGGCAGGCAGCCCGTCAAGGTCGCCGCCCCCGTATACTTTCGCGGCTGAGTCACCCCGGACAGCCCACAGGATCCGCGTGTCCGGCTCTTCCCTGGCGAGGTCGGCGAGGTTGATCAGGGTGTTGGCCGCAGAGTGGCCGGCACCGACCACCAGGACGCGGCGGCCGGCAAAGGCGGCACGGTCACGGCCGGTGACGTCGGGCAGCGGCGCCGAGATCCGGTCCTGTGCTGCTTCTTCGCCGATGGCCCGCAGGCCCGAGGTGCCCAGGGGGTTGCGGGTGGACCAGGTGCCGGAGGCGTCAATGACTGCTGCCACGGTGTGGTCCCGGGTTTCACCGTCGGCATGTTCCACCCGGACGGTGAAGGGTGTGGTGTCGCGGTTCCTGATGTGCGTCTTGTCCATACCCTGCCGGGTGACGGCGGTGACGCGCGCACCGGTCTGCAGGCGGGACTGGATCTGTGGCAGCGCGGCCAGGGGTGCCAGGTAGTTGTCGATCAGCTCACCGCCGTAGGGAAGCGCGGTGGGCCGGGGCGCTTCCCAGCCGGCGGCTTCGAGGAGGCGGACGGCCGCGGGGTCGGTGTTGAACCGCCACGGTGAGAAGAGACGGATGTGGCGCCAGTGCTCGATGGCCGCGCCCGCCGTCGTGCCGGCTTCAAAGATCAGCGGCTCCAGGCCCCGTTCGAGCAGATGGGCCGCGGCGGCCAGGCCCACGGGGCCGGCGCCGATCACGGCGACCGGGAGGTTCTTCGCTGCATCCATGGTGTCCTCTTTCATCCGTAGTGGTGGTGCGGTTTGTTGTCCGGGGGGCGCCTGCAGGCTGGGGTGGGGCCGGCAGGCGCCCGGGGATAAGGGGTTAGCAGCAGTCCTCGTCGTCGCAGCAACCTGAGTCGCCGCAGCATCCGTTGGTCATGAGATTCACCCCCTTCCCTGTTCCCGGTTTAGGCGTGGCTGGGTTCTTCGACTAACGCGGTGGCGATGCTGTCCGCGTCGTCCAGGGCGGCGAGGTAGCGTTCGGCGTCCAGGGCCGCGGCGCACCCTGTGCCGGCCGCGGTGATCGCCTGCCGGTAGCGGTGGTCCACGGCATCACCGCAGGCGAAAACGCCGGAGATGTTGGTGACCGTGGTGGGTGAATCCACCTTGATGTAGCCGTCCTCGTCCAAATCCACCTGCCCGGTCAGCAGCTCGGTGCGCGGAACATGGCCGATGGCGACAAAAATGCCGGTGGCAGCCTGCTCACGGGTTGCCCCGGTGCGGGTGTCGGTGAGGGTTATGCCGGTGACCTTCGCGTCGCCGTGGATCGCGGTGACGGCGGAGTTCCAGGCGAAGCTGATCTTCGGATTGTCCTTGGCCCGCTGGGCCATGATCCGGGAGGCGCGGAGCTCCTCGCGGCGGACGACGACGGTGACGGACTTCGCGAAGCGGGTCAGGAACGTAGCTTCCTCCATGGCGGAGTCGCCGCCGCCCACCACGATGATGTCCTGCTCACGGAAGAAGAACCCGTCGCACGTGGCGCACCAGGAGACGCCGTGGCCGCTAAGCTTCTTTTCCTCCGGCAGTCCGAGTTCCTTGTACGCGGAACCGGTGGCCAGGATGACCGCCGGGGCCTGATGGGTTTCGCCGCCGCCGGTGACCACGGTCTTCAGGTGACCCTGGAGATCAACGGAAGTGACGTCGTCGAACACCACCTTGGCGCCGAACTTCTCGGCCTGCTCCTGCAGCCCGTCCATCAGCTCCGGACCTTGGATCCCGCCGGGGAAGCCGGGAAAGTTCTCCACCTCGGTGGTGTTCATCAGCGCGCCCCCGGCGGTGACCGATCCGGCCAGTACCAGGGGTTCCAGGCCGGCGCGGGCGGCGTAGATGGCGGCGGTGTAGCCGGCGGGGCCGGAGCCGATGATGATCAGCTGTTCGTTGCTCATAGCGTGTTCCTCAGGGTCAGGGCTACTTGGCGGCGGGGATCAGGGAGTCGATCAGGCCCTCGATGCGGGTCTTGATCTCGTCACGGATGGGGCGGACGGACTCGACGCCCTTGCCGGCCGGGTCCTCCAGCACCCAGTCCTCGTAGCGCTTGCCCGGGAAGTAGGGGCACTCGTCGCCGCAGCCCATGGTGATCACCACGTCGGACTCCTTCACGGCCTCGGTGGTGAGGACCTTCGGAACCTCCGCAGACATGTCGATCCCCACCTCGGCCATGGCTTCCACGGCGGAGGGGTTGATCTTCTCGGCGGGCTGGGACCCGGCGGAGCGGACCTCGATCTGGCCCTTGCCCAGCGTGGTGAGGAATGCGGCAGCCATCTGGGAACGGCCCGCGTTGTGGACGCAGACGAACAGGACGGAAGGCTTCTTGGCGGTTTCGGTGCTCACGGGGTTCTCCTGGATCAGTTGGGTGGATCGGTCTGGTGAAGCCGTCCCACACATCTGCAGCAATATTGATGTTGATCGATGTATGGAGTATCGGGCTATTCATTGATGGTTGTCAATATATGGCGGCAGTTCTTTCCCGCACGGCTTTACCGCCGAGGGTGCGAGCGGCGCCTCAGGCGGCGTGCAGCCGGGGCGCGAGATCGCTGATGCGGCGGGAAATGTCATTGAAGGCGTACTCGAAGGCCTCCTCCGTGTTGATCCGCAGGGGATCCGGCACCGACCAGTGGGTGGCACGGAGGGCCGGGAGTTCCTCGTGCGCGTTGTCGCAGACAGTGACCACAAAATCGCCGCCGGCAACAGCGCCTAGCCTGCGCGGCGGAACCTCCGGCAGGTCCACGCCGTGGCGGCGGGCGACGTCGATGGCTCCTTGCGCGATGCGCTCCGCCGGGCGCGTCCCGGCTGAGCTGGAAGGAATGTCGCTGACCTGCCCCCAGAGCGCGGCGGCGAGCTGTGAGCGGGCGCTGTTGTGCGTGCAGACGAACAGGACGCGGCTGGCCCCATGCTCGACTCCGGGAGCGAGGCCGTCCAGGGCGCCGGCGGCGAGCCGGATGTAGCTGCGGCGCTTGTCGGCTTCGGAGCGGTGCCGGGTTGCCAGGCCGGCTCCCTCGAGGGCGCGCAGGTGGTGGGACAGGAGGTTGGAGGGCATGCCCAGTTCAGCCTGGAGTTCGGTGGGAGAGAAATCCCCCAGGGTCAGCAGGTCCACGATGCGCAGCCGGGCGGGATCGGCGAGGGCGGCGTGCTTGGCCACCCTCGACTGGAATGCGTCTGCTGGCTCAGTTTTCATTGCCTCAATTTTGACTGAGGTAATTCCTTGCGTCAAGCTTGATGCCATGACTACAAACCAGCCGCCGCTGTGGCGCCGTGCCGTCGCCGAACTCCTGGGGACCAGCCTGCTGGTGATGATCGTCGTCGGGTCCGGGATCATGGCCCAGCAGCTCTCGCCCAACGACGTGGGCCTGCAGCTGCTGCAGAACAGCACGGCCACCGTGCTGGGCCTGACCGCCCTGATCCTCGTGTTCGGACCCGTCAGCGGGGCGCACTTCAACCCCGTGGTCTCGCTGGCGGACTGGATCCTGGGCCGGCGCAGCGGCACCGGCCTTGCCCTGCCCGAGCTGGGAGCCTACGTGGCCGCCCAGATCCTGGGTGCTGTCAGCGGCAGCGTGGTGGCGAACGCGATGTTTGAAGTGGGGACATCCATCTCCGGCAAGGACCGCGCCACCGGCGGGCACCTGCTCGGCGAAGTGGTGGCCACTGCAGGCCTGATCCTGCTGATCTTC
This sequence comes from Pseudarthrobacter siccitolerans, assembly GCF_001046895.1. Taxonomy (GTDB): domain Bacteria; phylum Actinomycetota; class Actinomycetes; order Actinomycetales; family Micrococcaceae; genus Arthrobacter; species Arthrobacter siccitolerans. The sequence goes on along the minus strand of NZ_CAQI01000030.1, from coordinate 70,201 downwards.
GCCCTCGCCGCCACGAAGCGGGGCGTCCTGGCAGCGCCGGCCGTCGGCGCCTACATCGGAGCCGCCTACTGGTTCACGTCCTCCACGTCGTTCGCGAACCCCGCCGTGACCGTGGGCCGGATCTTCAGCGACACGTTCGCCGGCATCGCCCCAGGTTCGGTTCCCGCATTCGTCATCGCCCAGCTGGTGGGCGCGGCAGCAGGCCTGGTCCTCCTGCTCCTCCTCTTCCCCGCCGCAGGCCGTGCAGCGGACGACGTCGTGCTCCCGCACCCTGCTGGCAAGTCCGGTTCCTAGCCTGCCTCCTCTGGGCCCATCCATGCATTGATGATGATCGATATTGGCGCATAATGGGTAGATGACATTGCCTGTTCTGGATCCGGCCACCGACACCTCCTGCTGCCCGCCTGCAGGAGAGCCTGCCCTGGGCGCGAAGGAAGCGAAACAGCAGGCGCTGGTCTTCAAGGCCCTGGCCGACCCCAACCGGCTCCGGCTGCTCTCCATCATCAAGGCCTCCCCCTCCGGATCCACCTGCGTATGTGACCTCACCGATCCCCTGGACCTCAGCCAGCCCACGGTGTCCCACCACCTGAAAGTCCTGGTGGAAGCAGGGCTGCTGCTGCGCGAAAAACGCGGAACCTGGGCCTACTTCTCGGTTGCTCCCGGCGCCCTGGACCGCACCGCCAACCTCCTGGCAAACCTGTGACTTCTACCCTGACCGTCCGGGCGATGGAGCCCGGCGATTGGCCGCAGGTGCAAGGCATCTACCAGGAGGGCATCGACACCGGGTTCGCGACGTTCGAATCCTCCGCCCCGGACTGGGAGTACTTCGACCAGTCCAGGCTCCCCCAGCACCGCCTCATCGCCGCTTCAGCCGACGGCGGCGTGCTGGGCTGGGCGGCCGTTTCGCCGGTCTCCGCCCGGGCCGTCTATGCCGGAGTGGTGGAGCACTCGGTGTATGTTGCCGCGGCCGCCCGCGGTTTGGGTGCCGGCAAAGCCCTTCTCCAGGCGCTCATACGTTCCACCGAAAGCGAGGGCATCTGGACCATCCAGGCCAGCGTCTTCCCAGAGAATGAAGCCAGCCTCAAGCTGCACCTGGCCAACGGCTTCTCGATTGTGGGAAGGCGCCGGCGCATCGCCCGGATGACCCACGGGCCGCTCAGCGGCCAGTGGCGTGACACCCTCCTTATCGAACGCCGCTCCCCCCCATGTCTGAATAACGGCCGGCACGTCCTGCCATGATGGGACCTGTGACTATCGCGAAGACCATCCTGCTGTTCATATTTGCTGCCGCCGCTGAGATCGGCGGCGCATGGCTGGTGTGGCAGTCCGTCAGGGAAGGCAAGGACTGGTGGTGGGCGGGCCTGGGCGTTATTGCCCTGGGCATCTACGGATTCGCTGCCACGCTGCAGCCCGATGCCCACTTCGGCCGGATCCTTGCCGCTTACGGCGGGGTGTTTGTTGCCGGGTCGCTGCTCTGGGGCATCGCCTTTGACGGTTTCCGGCCCGACAGGTGGGATGTTGTGGGTTCAGCGATCTGCCTGCTCGGCGTCGCCGTCATCATGTTCGCGCCCCGCAACGCCGGGTGAATCGAAGCAGCCGGGAGACTCCTTAGGTGACTGGCCAGCGTCCCCTCTCCCTCCATTGTTTTGGCTGCCGGCGAAGCGAGCGGAGCTAAGGACTTCTGCTACCTTCCGGCGTCTATGCGGTTCTGAACGACGGCGGCCATCGCCCGGAGCACCTTTTGCTCGGAGTCGGGAAATGCCCGGGGTTCCTGATCGATGATGCAAAGACTTCCGATGTTCCAGCCGCGCGGTCCATGTAAAGGGTAGCCGGCGTAGAAGCGGATAAATGGCTCCCCGACTACGAGCGGATTAGCCGCGAACCGGTCATCGGCATGCGTGTCATTGATGACCAGCATCGAGTTGGCCTCCACCGTCCGCGCACAAAAAGCGATCTCCCGGGGCGTTTCCTCTCGCAGTGAACCCACCGCGGACTTCAGGAACTGGGCGTCTTCGGCGATAAGCGACATGGACGCCGTACTCACGCCAAAGTATTCCTTGGCGGCGACCACAACCTGGTCATAGACTTCCTCCGCCCCTGAGCCCAGCAGACCGGTCTCGTTTAGCGAGTGCAACCGTTCTGTCTCTGCCCGTTCAGGACTAAGCAGTGACCGGCCGGCGGCTCCCAGCGCCGCCAGACCATCTTCGTTGGCCACCTGCCGCCCGTCGTCGACAGAGTGCCCGACGCTCCCTGCACTCGGTTCCGTTGTAAATAGCGGGCCGCTGCCCTCGTCGATTCCTTCACTGACGGGGCCAACACTGATGTGATAATCAGCCTCCGGCAGGGCCAGGGCCCCATAAAGATATGCGGACAACTCAAACTCCGAACACCGGCGCCGCCCGAAATAAGCCGGCCATGCGATGGTCGGGTCCAATCCAGCAAGGACCACGGCAGCAAGTTCACGCCGCCGCTCAGTCTCTTCATCCACGCCATCCACCTCCTGTCGGGACATTCCCGCAGCGGAATCGACTAGCAGCTGTCCACAACATATTGCTAAGTTTACTTATCAATATGCTGTGTGTGAACGCGCTACCGAGCAGTAGTCAAAAGACCCATGAACTGCCCGCAGTATCCCCTTGGCCATCCCCGGCGGGATTTCCATGCCTGCTACAGCGCGTGCTGTTGCCGCAGGTGAGGATGTCCACGTGGAGTGCCCGGCGGAACCGCTGTTTGCACGAAAATCTCTACTTCGCCGCTTAACCCAGGGCTGCGAGGGCCTTCCGGAGGCGGGTGCCGGCGTCGTCGGCTACTTCCTTGACTGATGGGGCGGCGCTGAGCTGGTCCATTGCCTGAGGGTCGATGGCTTCAACCGTGGTCATCTCTGCATCCTTGTTCCGGCGCACCTCGACGTTGCAGATGTCAGGGTTCTCCTTAGGCTGCTCGACAGCTGGCCTGATTAGGCGAGGGAGAGGAAGAGCTTTTCGAGCTCTTTCTTGTCCATGATGGTGTCTTCGCGAATGCACTGCTCCAGGCCCGTGGCGATGATGGCAAACCCGGCCCGGTCCAGCGCCTTGGACACGGCTGCGAGCTGGGTTACGACATCCTTGCAGTCCCGGCCTTCTTCAAGCATGCGGGTGACAGCGGACAGCTGGCCCTGAGCGCGCTTGAGCCGGTTGATGACAGGGGTCAGTTCTGAAGGATTGAGTTCCACGGGTTTCTCCAAAGGTCGATTGCTCCCCTCCATGATATACCCCCCAGGGTGTTTGACATACCCCCGAGGGTATCTGCAATACTCGGTGGGGTATCCCCCCGACCCCTTCCGAGAGGCCAACCAATGACTTCCCCTTCCACGGCACCGGCCGTTACCGCACTCGCCCCTGAAACCCTCCAGTCCTGGTTCAAGGAGCACCAGGACCTGGTAGTGATCGATGTCCGCTCCGCCGCTGAGTTTGAGTCCCTGCATATCCGCGGCTCCTACAACGTGCCGCTGCCGCTTCTCTCAGAGCACACCGATGAGCTCGCCGCCCGGCTGGGTTCCCGCGTGGTCCTGGTCTGCCAGTCCGGCGTGCGCGCCGAGCAGGCCCGCCAGCGCCTTGCAAAGGCCGGAATCGACACTGCCTGCGTACTGACCGGTGGCGCACCCGGTTTCGCTGCCGCCGGTGGGGACGTCGTCAAGGGCAAAGACCGCTGGGACCTTGAGCGGCAGGTCCGCCTTGTGGCCGGGTCCCTCGTGGTTCTGGGCCTGGCAGGCGGCAAGTTCGTCTCTCCGAAGATCCGGACGCTTGCCGGGGTCATCGGGACCGGCCTGACGTTCTCGGCGGCGACCAACACCTGCGCCATGGGACAGGCCCTCTCGGCCATGCCGTGGAACAAGGCCGCCAAGGAGCCCACCCGCGAAAGCGCCATCCTGCAGCTTCCCCTGCAGACTGTTGAGGACGCCGCGGCATGATTCCGGCCCTGGCTCTGGGGCTCGTCGTCGGCATTGTCCTGGGTGTTGTGGGCGGCGGCGGGTCCATCATCGCCGTGCCGGCCCTGGTATACGGGGTGGGCATGACCCCGGCGCAGGCGATTCCGACGTCCCTGCTGGTAGTGGGCGTATCCTCGCTTGCCGCCCTGCTGCCCAGGGCCCGGGATGGCCTGAACTGGTCCGTAATCGCACTGGTCGGGGGTGCCGGGGTTCCGGCAGCCTGGGGCGGCGCGGCGGTGGGCAAACTGCTGGACCCGAACATCCTGATGCTCGCTTTCGCCGTGATCATGGTTGCAGCCGGCATCAGAATGCTCATGAGGACCCGTGAAACGGAGGGATCCTGCAGCACGGGGCCACGCCGGGCCTTCCGCTCCTGCGCCCCCAAGGCGGTCGGCATGGGGCTGCTCGTGGGGTTCCTCACCGGACTGCTCGGAGTAGGCGGCGGCTTCCTGATCACGCCTGCGCTGACCATCTTCCTTGGCCTGCGCATGAAACAGGCCGTCGGGACCTCGCTGGTGATCATCGTGATCAACTCCGCTGCAGGACTCAGCGCCCACGCCGCTGGCTACACCATCGAATGGGCCACCACCCTGGCATTCGCCGTCCCGGCCATCCTGGGATCCGTCGTCGCAGCCCGGCTGGCCCGCCGCCTGAAAGACAAGCACATCCGCATCTCATTCGCGGTACTCATCTTCGCCACCGCGGCCTGGGTCACCGCCGGCACTGTCACCGCCTGACCCAAGCGAACAGGAGAACGGCGCAGGCCCCTCCCTAAATACCCCGTTGGGTATTCCGATTGAATCAATCCCCCAAGACACCCACTCCCTGAAGGAGATCCCCAGATGCTTATCGAGCGCATTTACGATGAAGACCTCGCCCAGGCCAGCTACCTGATCGGCTGCCAGGCCAACGGCACCGCCATTGTGGTCGACGGCCGCCGCGACATCGCGGTCTACCAGGAACTGGCTGAGAAGAACGGCATGAAGATCGTCGCCGTCACCGAAACCCACATCCACGCCGACTACCTCTCCGGCACCCGGGAACTCGCCGCCGCCACCGGCGCGAAGATCTACGTCTCCGGTGAGGGCGGGCCGGACTGGCAGTACGAATTCGACGGCGAACGCCTCTACGACGGCGACAAGATCACCATCGGCAACATCAGCATCCAGGCCGTGCACACCCCGGGCCACACCCCCGAGCACCTGTCCTTCCTAATCACCGACGGTGCGTTCAGCGACCAGCCCGGCTACCTGCTCTCCGGTGACTTCGTCTTCTCGGGCGACCTGGGCCGTCCCGACCTGCTGGACGAGGCAGCCGGCGGCATCGACACCCGCTTCGAAGGCGCCAAGCAGCTCTTCGCCAGCCTGCGGGACAGGTTCCTCACCCTGCCGGACTACGTCCAGGTCCACCCCGCCCACGGCGCCGGCAGCGCCTGCGGCAAGGCACTGGGCGCCATCCCGTCCTCCACCGTGGGTTACGAGCGGCTCTACGCCTGGTGGGGCCCCTACCTCGCCGCCAACGACGAGCAGGGCTTCATCGACGAACTCCTGGACGGCCAGCCCGACGCCCACGCCTACTTCGGCCGGATGAAGCGCGAAAACCGTGAAGGCCCCGCCGTCATGGGCGAACGCGCTCCGCTCAAGGAACTGGACACCGCTGACGTCGCAAAGGACCTGGCGGCGGACAAAGTCACGTTCATCGACACCCGCCCCAACAGCGAAGTCCACGAAGGCACCGTGGCCCGTTCCCTGAACGTGCCGGCCGGGAAGTCGGTCGCCAGCTACGGCGCCTGGATCGTGAACCCCCAAACGGACAAGAACCCGTTGGTACTCCTCGCCCAGGACCAGGACGCTGCGCAGGACATGTGGGACCACCTGGTTCGGGTCGGCATCGACAACGTCGCCGGCTACGTCACCAGCATCGAAGGACTCCCCACCACCGCCCCGAAGCTGATCCAGCCCGAGGAGCTGGAGGGCTTTGACGCCGCGATGGTCGTGGACGTCCGCAATCGCAGCGAACACATCGGCGGGAACATCCCCGGCTCGTACCAGCTCAGCGGCGGCCGGATCATGTGGCACCTGGACAAGCTCCCCACCGACGGAACCATCGTCACCTACTGCCAGTCCGGCGTCCGGAACTCCGTCGCAGCCAGCGCCCTGCGCCGGGCCGGATACGACGTCGTCGAACTCGACGGCAGCTACGCCGCCTGGGACGCCTTCCAGCAAAGCCGACAGAACGCCGTCTCAGCAAAGTAAACCCCTAAGACCGCCCGGGCAGGACCCCCCTCCTGCCCGGGCCCGCCCGGCCGCGTCCCCCACGCGTCCGGGCACCTCATGTCCCCGGCACGAAAGCGAGCACCCAGGAATGGTCAGAACAAAGGCGGGGAGCACCGTGGGTTCCGCTCGCTTCCCAAACCTTCCACCTGGACCGATACACAAGCTGCACGATCCCCTGGCTGCGCCCTGAGCCGGATACCTGTGACGCATTTTTGCGTTTGGACCCATCCATCGTGGGTGCTGCTTCGAACCAGCCACAGCGCCGCGGGAATTAGTTGACGACGGCGGCGCATAGGCACATCCAGCAGGCTCTACTCCGAGGACCAAGACTATGACTGTCCCCAGCTACCGCCGCTTCCTGGCCGAGTGCATCATCAACGATCCCGCCAACCAGCCAGGACTTCGCGAAGACGAGATCTACGGGGTGTACCTGAGCTGGTGCTTCCTCAACCAGGAGCAGCCGGCCGCTGATGCTGCTTTCTGGGCCGCCATGAGGGACTCCGGATACAAGAAAACCCCCAACGGCGGCCGGCAGGTGTGCCCCGGCCTGGGCATGAAGGGCCCGGCGGCCGTGGACTACATCCTGTCCAGCCAGCCGAGTCTCATCTGAGGGCGTTCCGCGCCTGGCGCCGAACCGCCGTCGTGCGTTCCTGACCTAGAAGCGGCGGTTACGCGGCGGGCGGGCCTGGCCGGCGCGCATCTGCTTGGCTTTCCGGGCCTGCAGGACCCGGCTGATGATGATGGGAAGCAGGGCAAAGAGCAGTTTCTTCATGGGATTCGTCCTCTGGTTGATCGTGTTTTTTGGTTTTTCAGCTCTGGCTTACGGCTGGCGCTCCGCAGCCCGGACATCGCTGAACGGGTCGTCCGGATCCTTCAGGGGCACACCGCCCGATTCCGTGCCTGAGTAGGACGGACGGGCAGGCTCTCCGTAAATGGTTTCGCCGTAAGTGGGAGCTGCGGCCGCCTGGTCCTGGTAGACAGGTTCAGCGCCCCACGACGGAGCCTTTGCTCCGGCAGCCGGGGCCTGCTCAGGCCTTGGCCGGACTGTCCGTTGGGCGTGCGGGGTCTCGGCCTTCAGCCCTCGGGCCACCCGGCCGGCCAGGATCCCCGCCCCGGCTGCCAGGAGCAGGAAGGTGCCCGGCTTGCGGCGGGCAAAGGACTGGACGTCAGCCAGCATCGCGGACGGTTCCGTGCCCTCCACCCAGGACGCAACGGAGGACGCCCGGCCGGCAACCTCCCGGACCAGGTCACTGGCCATTCCCTGTTGTTCCGGGGAGTCAGCCATGGCGTGCAGCTGGCTGGACAAGCTGCGGATCCCGTCGGCGGCCTTCCGCTGCTGTTCGCCGGCCTGGCTGCTCACGCCCCGCTTCGCCTGCTGCAGCAGATCCTGGGCACTCGACTTGGCTTCGGTGGCGACGTTTCCGGCCTCGAGCCTGGCGGTCTGGGCCACATTGCGGGCCACACCGGCCGCCTCCCCGGCGATCTTCGACGTCTCCTCCTTTGCCGCATCCTTCTTGGTGACGTAGGTTTCCGGCTCCGCCGAAGCATGGGTCGGCGTGTTTCCGTACTGGTCGAGAGGGCTTCCGGCAGAAGCCTCAGGCCACTGGTTCTCCGTCATCGTCACTCGTTTCCACTGACTGCCGGTCGGGTCGTGGAAACCCGGCCGGGTCAATTAGTAAGTAGGGTTACTAATTAGATAGTAGGCACACTGACGGACTGTCGCGCAAGACGCAGAGTGGAGATTGGGTGGGCCGCCCGAGCGTCAGAACCTGCGCGAGATGCCACTTCGCGGCAGTGTCGGGGCCTGGGACTGCCGTCAAATGACATCTCGCGCAGCAGGCCGGACCTGGTGGAGGCGTCCCGGAAAGCGCTCGAGGGCACGCCGGGCGTCCTGGCTGTGCCGCGGTTCAAGCTGCGCTGGTCTGGCCACGGCCTGCAGTGCGCTGCCACTTTGGTCATGGACGACGGCCTCACGCTGGCTGACGCTGACCAGGTCACCCGGGAAGCACGGCACCGCCTCAAGCATGTGCTGCCCAAGGCGGATGACATGGTCCTCACGCCCCTGCCTGCCACCCGATAGCGCAAAGCAGGGGCCGCCGTCGTACGTTCAACGGCCGGTGGTTGGGCCTGTCGAAACCCGGCGCATTCCACCCCAGTTGCCCCCCAGTCCGGCACAGCGCCGCGCGGAAAAGGACGGCGTGCGGGCCACCTGTCCGGCTGCCGGGCGGAAGTAACTGGGCGGGAATGCACGGGTTTTAGGTCCACCTCCGACTTACCCGTTCACACTGAACAGTTGCCGGCGGGCGCGCAAACCGCGCAGCCCGATGAGGAGGCTTCTGCCATCGCCAAACAGGGGCGTCAGGAAAGCCAGATGCAGCCAGAACCAATAATGGAGGGACAACCCGGGAGCCGCGGCGAAAAGAAGGCACCCAGCCAGGGCGGCAGCCAGAGGACCGGTGATGGCTATCAGGGCGACCTGCCACCCGAAGAGGAAGCCAACGGGCTGAAGGGAAAACCGGAACATGGTGCTCTCCACCCTGAATGCGGCAATGCCCCGGCACATCCTGCCAGCATAGGCGTGCGCCGTTTCGTGAATGACAAACCCGGCCAGCAGGCATACGAAATGAGCCAATAGCCAGAGAGCGATTTCGGCGAGATACAGGTGGGCCAGAATGAGGCCCAGTAGACTGCAGGCGGCTGCCGCCAGAAGCACTGCGGCCAGGGGCAACCGGCAGGAGCGGATTATTGCCCGCAGCACGTACCCGAAGGTGAGGTCCCGGGCTGCGACCTCAGGCAGGGGTAGCGCCCTGCTGCTGGAGAGCCTTCTTGTACGCCTTCAGCCGGTCAAGCATCACGGTGGTGGCGATGGCGAAAACGGTCAGCACCAGGAAGATGATGAAAATGGGAAGTGCGTTGGACACGCCAAATTCCAAACCGGTTGCCCCGTTCTCAAGCTGGTGCGGCTCAAAAAACAGGGATCCGAACAGCCCGGATTTCCTCACGCCTACTTCGGAAGCGGAAAACATGGTCAGCATAAATGCCACCACAACAACAGCCATGGTGATGACGAAAGAAACCGTGAGTCCCATCAGGGATTTAAGCAGCCATTTCATTGCGGTTAATCTTCTCCATTCTTTTCATGCCCAAAATACTGTAAAAAACAACAACTGCATTCAGCAGTAAAAATATGAGTGCATTGAGCGTCATGCTGAGGTTGAAGATGTTCAATCCCAAGGCCACGGTCATCACAACAATCAATGTGAGGACTACTCCCATCAGCACGGTAAAGGGGTTTCCCTTTTCCGGCGGGAAGGCTATGCCGATCAATGTGGAAATCAGGATGTTGCCCAGGCAAAATCCCACAATCATCAGGCTGGTACCGAAGGCAATGCCCTGAAACTGTGCCGCGGCAACAGTGGGCAGGGCAATGGCCAGGAACAGGACCGCCTGCGATCCCACGAGGCAGAGGTAGTTCCGGAAGGGCCCCCCTGAATAGGCCGACAACCTCCGGAGCGGTTCCGAGTTGGAGTAGGCGTATATTCCCTGGAACGTGATCAGCACCAGGACAAAGGGCGGCAGCACGAGGTTCTGCAACACGGCGAACACCGTGTAGATGACCATAAACGCCACCGCAACGGTGGTCTCGAAGCTGCGGACTAGAACGAGCAGGTAGGCGCCGAACTTGGTGCCGGCCAGGGACGATGGCAGGACTTTGAAGAAGCGCCGCACCGCAACGTAACTGCGGGGCGCAGCAGCCACTATGAGAAGCAGCAATACAGCCGAAGCGGCTGCGAAGACAGCAGCTGCGGCCCCCAGCCCATACCGGTCCTGGACTGCCGCGTAGACCAGGGGCGGGGCGAAGAACGTCTGCCCGTAGAAGTAGCTTTCAACAATGCGGTTGCTCAGTTCGGTGGAATACGGGAAGGCGAGGGCCAGGCCAAGCGCGAGCACCATGGGGACCAGCAGGCCCCGCAGCCGGGCCAGGCCGGCCGCCAGCAGCAGGCGTTCCAGGAGGAAGTATCCAAGGCTCAGCACCAGGTAGGTGGTGATGGCCGGGAACCAGATGGAGGCCAGGACCATGGGGATGTACCGCTGACCCTCCAGAATCACCGTGGAGAGTGAGAAGGCGCCGAAGATGAAAACCGTGAGACACAGGACGATGGTGGACTCGAACAGGGTGAACGCGAGCGTGCGCTCCTTGTTCGTCACGGGAAGGCTGAACGAAAGGCGCAGCAGTTCATCGGCTTTGAGGAAAAGAACCCGTATCAGCGTATAGACGATCAGGACCCAAAAACCCACGGAGGCGTTGGCGACCTGGAGGATCGGATCCAGCAGTCCGGTTCCGCCCAGGTACTGCCGGATGATCACGTAGCTCATGAAGCAGAAGCCGGCGAAGGCCAGCACCACCAGGAGCAGGGCGGAGACTTGGACGCTTCGGCTCCTCAGGAGCCCCCTTCCCAGGACCCGCCGGACGATGAAGTGCCAGAACATTTTGGACAGCAGAAGAACACTCTTAATGCTCACTGAGGGGCGTCCATAGCCTGGACGAGTTCACGTGCGAGGCTGCTGAGCGATCCGTTGTCCGCAAGAATTTCGCTGGTGCTGGACTTCGAGACAAGGGCGCCCATGTTCAGCACCATCACCTCGTCCGCCACGTTTTCGAGCATCCCGAAATCATGGCTGCACAGCAGCACGGACCGCCCCTCGCTTGCGAGCTTCCGGACGTCCGCCTCGAAGGTGTAGACGGCGTCCAGGTCCACGCCGTTCAGGGTTTCGTCGATGACGGTGAGCGGACGTTTTAGCATCAGGGCGGCGATCAGCTGGACCTTTTTCCGCATCCCGTGCGAGTAGTCCTCAATCAGGTCCCGCTGCCGGCCGCGCATTGAATACCGTTCAAACTGCAGCGTCATTTCGTCCACGTCGAGCTCCTCGCCGTACAGCCCGTGCATGAACCTCAAGTACTCCTCGCCGCTCAGGAACTCCGGCAGGTAGTCATTGCTCGATAGATAAATCGACGCCATCTTCGCTTTGCGGTCCTGGTTGCTGCCGCCTGCGATGACAACAGCGCCCCGCTGCAGCTTCAGCAGATCAAGGATGACCTTGATCAGGGTGGATTTGCCGGATCCGTTAGGGCCGATAAGGCCGACGATCCGGCCGCCGGCAAGGTCGAAGGAGACGCCGTGAAGCACCTGGCTGCGGGAGTTGTACGAGTAGTCCAGATTTTTGACGCTGAGAAGCATTGATATTCCCCTTTCATGCTTCACCATGGTGGCGCGCCCTGCAGCTGCAGAACGCGTCACCATGACGTTCACGCTATGACAGATCTAGCGGCATTCGACCAGGACGGAGACGCCCCACTGGCTCCACTGCCAATTGCCAGTGAAGCGTCCCTTGCCCTGCGAAAGGCACCAGATAGCCATTGCTGCCAGCAGCGCGAAGGCCAATACCATCAGCACAGCAAGAAGCACGAGAAACCATCCGTCGTACCTGACAATCATGCCGTCCACTTTGTTACGGGCCATCACCATTGTGCTGCTTACATTGCCTGCAGTCGCTGCCAGCATATTTCCCCCATTATTTTTCCATGTAAGTCGCTGCACTGTTCGGCAGGACCTAGAGGAGCATAGCACCTTTAATAAAGTCGATAGACTTACTAAGTACGCTTCTTTTGCTATTGCTCATTCCGGTACAGCAATGCTGCCGTGCAGGTGAATTTGCCCGGCTTGAATCGGCGCTGGGTTCAGCAGCGGGTAAACATGTGGTAAACGGGAAACAGCCGTTACCAAAACTTCTGCCAAGGCGCAATGGACGCGAATGACCGGAACGGCTATCAGAGATAAGTACGCCACCGGCCACTGTTTGTGGCTGCCTGGATTTCCATTTGTCCCCCTCAAAGAAAATGCTTTCGCAATCTAACGGAGCGTCCAAAGGCAGTCAAGTCATATGCCATCTTCAGACGGCCAGATCCCTCTCCCGCACCAGGCGGCCGGCTGCTGCCGCCGCAGCCACAGCAAGGACCCCCATCAGCAGGGCGCCGTCAAGGTTGAAGGCTTCAACGGGCATCCCTGACGAATGCCGGAACGGGCTCAGGTCCTGGAGCCAGGCAGGCAGCCCCAGCAATCCGCCAAACTGTCCCAGGACCAGTGCTCCCGCCAGGGAATTCCAGCCAAAAGGTCCCGCCCACCGGGGCCGGACCGAGAACACGAGCACGGTCAGGGCAGGGAAAACGAGCGCTGCCGGGACGTGCGCCAGGGCGCCGGCCAGCACCATCCCGGGGCTGCTGCCGCCCGCCTGCACCAGGGCGAGCACGACGGCGGCCGAGACTCCCGCCGCAGCGGCGACTGCCGTCGTCGAGATTGCCGCGACGGCCAGCGATCCTCCTATCCAGCGCAGCCGCGACGCCGGAACCGCCAGCAGCAGTTCAGCCCGCCCTTCAGCCTCTTCCGTCCACAGCCGCAGCACGGCCTGGATGCCGGCCGCGGCAGCCATGATCCCCGCGAGGCCCAGCATGGCGGCGGTGAAGAGGTCCACCATGGCCGCTTCGCCCGGCACGAGCCGGCTCATCAATTCCGCCACGGACGGATTTCCCGCCAGGGCATCCCGGATCACCGGGCCCAGCCCGCCGGCCACCACGCCCAGCACTCCGGCTGTCACGCTCCATCCTGCCAGGGTTCCCCGCTGGAGACGCCATGCCAGCCCCAGCATCGAGACCAGGCCGGAGCGCGCCCGTTCCGCTCCTGATTCGTCTGCCGCAATGTAGCTCGCGCCCAGGTCCCTGCTGTTCTGCAGTGCTGCAGCTGCCACAGCCAGGATCACTGCCCCGGCGGTGAGTATCAGCAAGGGCACGGGATCACTGTCCGTGAAAGGCCGGATGCGCTGGCCCCAGCCGATGGGTGAGAGCACGGATGGCCAGGCCGCGGTGACGTGCAGCAGCGAGCTGTCGGCCGTGCCGAGGGCATCACCTGCGCCCCGTATCAGGTAGGCACCACCCACCACGGCGGCGGAAACTCCGTTCGCGCTGCGGCCCGAGGGCATAACCTGGGCCACCACCGCGGCGGCGGCCGCGAAGAACAGGCCCACGGCGCCCACGGCTGCGCCCGCGAGGAAGGATCCGGCAACTGGGAGCCCCGCGCCGATGAAGCCGGCGGCAACAGCCAAGGCCAGGATTCCGTTGGCGCAGACACTGAGCAGCAGGGCCGCCAGCAGGGACGCCGTCCTGGCCACCGGGGTGGATCCCACCAGTTCCAGGCGGCCTTGGTCCTCATCCGCGCGGGTGTGCCGGACCACCAGGAGCGTACTCATCAGCCCAGCCAGGACTGCGGTGAACGAAAAACCCTGGAAGAACGTCACCGCCCCTGTGCTGATGCCGTCCGGGAGCCCCCGGAGGAACAGGAAGGCGGGACTTGCCGCGGCCGTGGAAATCAGGGCCGCGCGCTCGTTGTCCGCACTGAACTGCGTGGTGATGGCGGTGGCAGCCGCATAGCCAATTCCGGTGATGCCCAGGATCCAGGCGGCCAGCACTCCGTGGTCCCGGCGGGCCTGGAGCAGGCCCAGCCTCAAAACGGCGCCCATCACAGGGCCTGGCCCTTTCCGCTTTTCAGGCTTACCCGGCTCTCCCGGCCGGCAGCTTGCTCGCCGTAATGGCGCATAAACAGCTCCTCCAGGGACGGAGGCGCCGCCGTGATGCCCGTGATTCCGGCCGCTGCCAGGTCCGCCAGGACAGAGCTGAGGTGGGCGGGGTCGGCGTCGAACACTGTGGAACCCCCGTCACTGCGGAGGTCATGGATGCCGGGCCGGGCCGCCAGCACCTCCGGCGCCAGCGTTGAAGTTATCCGGAAGCGGATCCGCGTCAGGTGCCGAAGTTCCGCCAGGGTCCCGGACTCCACCGCCGCACCGGACCGGATGATGGTTACCCTGTCACACAGCTGTTCCACCTCGGCCAGGATGTGGCTGGACAGCAGTACCGTTGCCCCGTCCGCAGTGACCCGGCGGACATGCCGCCGGAACACGGCATCCATCACCGGATCCAGGCCCGAGCTCGGTTCGTCCAGTAAATAGAGGCGGGCGGGCCTGGCAAACGCCGCGATCAGGGCCGCCTTCTGCCTGTTGCCTTTCGAATAGGTCCGCGCCTTTTTCCGCGGATCGAAGTCAAACTCGTCTATCAGCTGCCGGCGCAGGCCCTCGTCCGCGCCGCCGCGAAGCCCGGCGAGCAGGTCGATCACTTCGCCGCCGGTGAGGTTGGGCCACAGCGTCACGTCGCCGGGGACATACGCTATGTCCCGGTGTGCGCGCACCGGCTCGGCCCACGGGTCCATGCCGAACACCCGTGCCTTACCGGATGTGGGGCGGATCAGGCCCAGCAGGATGCGCAGCGTGGTGGATTTTCCAGCTCCGTTGGGACCGAGGAAGCCGTGGACTTCGCCAGGCCTGACGGAGAGGTCCAGACCGGCAAGCGCGGCAGTGCCGCCGAACCTTTTGACGAGGCCGGCGGTGTGGATGACGGGAGGTTGTGCTTGATGCATGGCCGTTCCTTGGGTCGCAGCAACCACACCCAAGGCGGATGCCAGGGGCGTGCCGCATGCCTTCCAGCACACGGGCCGACCAGGCTTCCCGGCTCTCCGGTCCACATCATACAAGTGCCCGATGGCCGGCGGAAGTAGTCTTGGCTGTTGGCTTCACTTTGGAAGCAGTTGATGCAGCTCTGCCGTCATCGCGTTGACCAGCTCGGGCCTGCCATGGAACTGAGCGGGCGTGTTCTGGAAGAGTTCGATGCCCCAGACCCCGTCCTCGCGCACGGCCACCAGCGTTTGATGGGCGTTGGTTGCCGGTGAAATGTCCACCCGGCCCGGGGGCACCAGTCCGGCGATGGCGGTCAGCAGCGCGGTATCGGGTGCGAGCCGGCGTACTTCGCGCACCTTGGTGACGTACGTGGCGGTGGCGTGACCCTTGAAGATGGGATCGAGGTGCCGGAAGATCTCATCCGGTCCGGTAGCGGTGCTGCCATCGAACCCGATCTGGAGCCCGCCTTTCCTGAAGCAGTCCGCCATTGCCCGGGCGTCCCGCCTGTTCCAGGCACCGATCAAGGCCTCATACAACCCGCGGACTTCAGTCAGTTCCGAATCACCCATTTCCGCCCCCCAGGAACGTCCGGATAGTCTCTGCCATTTTCGGCGACTGCGTCCAGTGCAGGTAGTGGTTGCCTTCGAGTTTGACGATCTCGTGGCGTTTTACGTTCTGCAGCAGGTTCTCCGCCGCGGCAGCTTTTTCCGCCGTGTGCTCGGTCTTTTCGTCGGCGACGAAAGCCAGGACGGGCAGGTCGTCCGGATACGTCACACCGCGAAGGGCAACGGAGTTGTTCCCGATCCGGGCCGTCTCATCCACCACGGCCGGGTTGCCGAAATTCCAGTTCATCATCATCCGCATGCGCCGCAGCTCGTCGTCGGTATAGGCCTTGCTGTCCGGGTCGATGAGGCCGGGCGCCACCGAGGTCACCGCGCGGAACACTCCCGAGACCACCAGGGCCCGCTGCCAGTTGAACTCCGGCTGCGGGTCCGGCACCGGTTCATTCCCGGGCTTCGGAATGGTGGCGTCGATGCCCACCACCGCAGCCACCTCCGAACGGTACCGGTTGGCGTAGTCAAGCATGTAGAAACCGGCGATCGAGTGCCCGGCCAGCACATACGGCTGCTTCACCTGAAGCTTGGCCAGCACTTCGTGCAGCTCGTTGCTGATGTTCTCGTTGGTCCGCGGGCCGGCTTCCGGGTCGCTGTAGCCATACCCGAAGCCCTCCACCACGATCGCGTCGAAGCCGTTGAGCTCACGGATCAAGGGCTGGAAATCGAGGGCAGGAGCCGGCGTTCCCAACCCGCTCAGGAGGACGATCGGCTGGCCCGCCTGGCCGTTCCGGGAGACGTTCAGAAAACCGCTTCCGACGGCGACTCGCTCACCGTAGGCAGGCGTGTTCGCCTTTTCCGTCCGCTCCAGGATCAGGTTGACCGCCATGGACAGAAGGATCAGCCCCAGGATGATGAGGGCGGCGATCCCGGCACGCCACAGCCCGCGCCGGGACTTCTTGCGGGGCGGGTGGGCGGTGGCGCCCTGCCGCTCGGAGGCTTGTTCAGGAAATGCATGCATGGAATGCCGCTCCTTACTGGACCCTTCGTACGGGACCCGGCCGCCCGCCGTCGGCCGCTGTTCTATTCCGCTTCCAGGTTCTTCGCCACTACCGCGAGGGTGCGCTGCAGTTCCTCCGTGGGGCTGAACTCTACCAACACCGTCCCGGGAGCAAGCTCGTCGGTATGCCCGGGCGGCGTGTAGTACGCCTCCCCTGCCTCCACCACCTCGTCGCCGTCCGGCATATGCATGATGAGCTGGCCCTTCACCACGTAGCCCCAGTGATGGCTTTGGCATCTGTCGTCGGGCAGTCCCTTGTAGTACGGTGTGAAGTCGCCGCCCTCTTCGAACTGCTCAAACGCGATGGTGTAACCGTCCGCCTCTTTGTAGCGGCCCTCGTAGCCCGGCATGCGCTCAACGCGCGCGGAACCGTCGTCGATCGTCAACTTTGCCATGATCCTGTTCCTTGTCCTTGTCTTGTTTCCGGGATCAGGCAGGCTTGGCAAAAGTGGCTGCACTCATGATCTCGTACGCCACGAACGGCTGGTCGCCTTCGACCCACGCGTCATGGCCCGCCGGAATGGTGTACGCGTGCCCGGGGACCACCGTGGTCCGCGTGCCGTCGTCCATTTGTACTGTCAGCGTTCCCGCCGCGCAGATCCCCACGTGATTGACCTGGCAGCTGTCCGTATGCACCACGGTCTTGATGGTCTCGGACCACCGCCAGCCCGGCTCGAAAGTGAACCTGCCCAGGGTGGTGTCTCCGACGTTGACCACATCCACGGCGGTCTTGGGCGGGCGGCGCCGTTCATCGGGTTCGTCGAATGACTTGGCTTCAAGGGCTCTGACTGTTTCTCCGGCCATTTCCTTCTCCTGATGGGAGTTAGTGGAACTATTCATCCGGAGCGCCCAGACCGCTCCCGGGCTTCGTTGGCCGGCCTAGGTGAGGTCTAATGCCGTGCCAACACTGGCACCCAGCGGTATCAGCGTGCGCCTGGGGGCGGGCCCTGTCAATAGATCCGCCGGTGAGCGGCTCACCCTCCCCCGGGCAGAGCCGGTGCCGCGTGCCCCAGAGGGATCACGTGGGGGCGCCCGTCCGTGGGTTCGTTGACCACGTGGGCGTCAAGGTCGAAGACCTCGCGGAGGAGTCCGGGGGTGACGACGTCGGCCGGGGCGCCCTGGGTGACAATCCGGCCGTCCTTCATGGCCACGATGTGGTCCGAGTACCGGGCGGCCAGCGAGATGTCGTGCAGCACCATCACCACCGTCCTGCCGCGTTCCCGGTTGAGCCGGCGGACGAGTTCCAGGACATCCACCTGATGGGCCAGGTCAAGGTAGGTAGTGGGCTCATCCAGGAGCAGTATGCCCGTTTCCTGCGCCAGCGTCATCGAGATCCACGCCCGTTGGCGCTGGCCGCCGGAAAGGTCCTCCAGCGGCATGTCCGCCAGTGCGCTGATGTCGGTGGCTTCGAGTGCATCCTCCACCACGCCCTGGTCCGCAACGGAAAACTGCTGGTACCACTTTTGCCTGGGGTGCCTGCCCCTGGACACCAGATCGGCCACTGTCAGGCCTGACGGTGCGGTGGGCGTCTGCGGCAGGACACTGATCCGGGTGGCTATGTGCCGGGTGGATTGTGCGCCCAGTGGTTTGCCGTCAAGGAGGACCTGCCCCGAGCGGGGGGTGAGCAGCCGGCCCAGGCCGCGCAGCAGTGTGGACTTGCCGCAGCCGTTGGGCCCGATGATGGAGGTGATCCGGGCATGCGGGACGCTCAGCGTGAGGTCCTGGATGATGGCGGGGCCGTCGTATCCAAGGCTGAGGTTCTCGGCAGTGAGCCCGGTGTGGCGGGTGGGGATGGTCAACTCAGCCTCCGCTGGTACTTGAGGAGCAGGTGGATCAGGAAGGGCGCGCCCAGGACAGCGGTGGCAACGCCCACCGGCAGGGGCACGCTGAGGGCGTTGGCTGAGACAGTGTCCGCCAGCAGGACGAAGACCGCGCCAACAAGCGCCGACACTCCCACGGGCGGGGTAACGCCGGCTGTCAATGACCGGGCGATCTGCGGGCTGGCCAGGGCAACAAAGGCCACCGGCCCGGCGGTGACCGTGGCAACGGAGGCCAGCAGCACGGCGATGGTCAGGACGATGATCCGTACCGTCCCGATCCGGACACCAAGCCCGATTGCGGTATCGTCACCGAGGCTGGTCAGCAGCAGCCACCGCCCGCTTGCCACCGCGGCAAGGATGAGGACGACGGCGGCAGCCGCCATGGGCTGGACGGTCGCCCAGTCCTTGCCGTTCAATGAGCCCGTCATCCACGTGAGCGCCTGCGCGGCGCTCGTGACATCGCCCAGGGTCAGGATCCAGGTGGTCAGGCTGGCGGCCAGGCCGGAAATGCCCAGGCCTGCCAGGACCAGCCGGTAGCTGTCCAGGCCCCGCCGGTAGGCAAGAAGATAAACAGCAATACCGCTGAGGATTCCGGCGGCGAAGGCTGCGGCCGGCATCCCCACGGTGGCTGCAATCCCGCTGAGGCCGGCATGCCCGCCTCCGGCTACCACCAGGACGGCCACGGCCCCCAACGATGCCCCGGCCGTCACTCCCAGCAGGTCAGGACTGGCCAAAGGGTTCCGGGCCACCGTCTGGGTGATGGCTCCCGCTGCGGCCAACGACGCGCCAACCACCACTGCCGCGACCATCCGCGGGGCCCGGAATTCGGTGACTGCCAGGTGGATGCGGGGCTTGCCGGCATCTCCGAGCAGGGCCGCCAGGACATCCGGATACGGCATGGGAGTTCCGCCGAAGGCAACGTGCAAAGCCATGGCTCCCACCAGGACAACGGCGAGCACAGCGGCAACGAGGAGCACCCGGAGGTTGAGTCGGACCGATGCGGGGCCGATCCGCAGCGCCCTGATCCGGATGTTGCCCGTATGGGGCCGGGTGCCGGTGATGGTCATAGTGTTGCCAGCCTGCGCCGGCGGGCCAGGTGGATGAAGAACGGCGCACCGATGACCGCCAGGACCACCCCCACCGAGAGCTCGCCCGGCCGCGCCACCACCCGTCCTGCAGTATCAGCCAGCAGCAGCAGGGTGGCCCCTGTCACTGCGGAGACCGGCATCAGGATGCGGTAGTCAGGTCCAGTAAGGGCGCGGGTAAGGTGCGGGACCAGAAGACCGGCGAAGGCGATGGGGCCGGCCATGGTGACGGCGGAACCGGCCAGGAGGGTGACGGCTGCGATGCCCACGGAGCGGGCCCTCAGGACCGAGATTCCCAGGGAGACGGCGGTGTCGGCTCCCAGCGCGAGGGCGTTCAGCGGGCGGATGTTCAGGATGGCCAGCACCGATCCGGCCAGGACAAAGGGCCAGATCATTGACACCACGCCGCTTTGACCGGCCAGGGAACCCACTTGCCAGAACCGCAGCGTGTCCAGGGCCTGATCGTTGAGCAGGACAATTCCCGCAACCAGCCCCGAACAGAGGGCAGTCACTGCCGCCCCTGCCAGCACCAGTGTGACGGGCGTGGACCCGTGGCGGGCGGCGGAGCCGATGGCAAAGACCAGCACGCTGGCTGCCAGCGCGCCGGCGAAGGCCAGGCCGGCCTGCGTCAGTGACGGCAATTGCCCGGCCAGCGCAGTGGCGGCAACGATGGCCAGCGCAGCTCCCTGGTTGATCCCCAGCAGACCGGGGTCCGCTACAGGGTTCCGGGTATGCCCTTGGACCAGGGTTCCCGCCAGGCCCAGGCAAATTCCGGCAACAATGGCCAGCACCGTGCGGGGCCAGCGCAGTTCCCGGATGGTGATATCCATAACGCTGCCGTCCGGGGTGAACAGGGCATGCCACGCGTCCTGAAGCGAGGAGGGCTGGCCGCCGATGCAAAGACTCAACATCACGGCCGCGGCGAATGCTGCCCCGGTAAGGGCGAGCCACCGGAGGCCGCGCCGTCGGGGTCCGGGGCCGGTCCGGGGAGCGGGTGGCCGCCCTGGGGCAGCCACCGCCCCGGCAGTCTCCATGGTCTTCACGTGGTCCTTCTATTACGTCACTGGTTTGTGAGCTAAATCCTCAAAGCCTGCTACAGTCTACGGCAGACATAGGTAAGCCTCCCCTAACATGTCCTATCCCCGTCACATCGTTTCGAAAGCGATCTCCGTGAAAACACGCATCCGCAAGCAGCTGACTGCTGTTACTGCCGCACTCGCACTGCTCGCCACCGCCGGCTGCAGCACTCCGGCAACGTCCACGCAGCCCAGCGCTGACGCCGCAGCAGCCGGTTACCCCCTGACCATGGAACACACCATGGGTTCGACCACCATCGACACCGTTCCCAAGCGCGTCGTCGCCCTGGACCCGAGCTACATCGACGCCGCCCTCCTCCTGGAAGCCGACCTGGTGGGGTACGTGCAGTACCGGCAGGACCCCAGCGCACCCTTCGCCCCGTACCTGGGAGACGTAGCTGACGCCACCAAGGACGCCGTCAATGTGGGGACCCTGGCCGAGCCCAACCTGGAAAAGATCCTTGAACTGCAGCCGGACCTGATTGTCTCCGCCAAGGTCCGCCACGAGGCGCTCTACCCGCAACTGTCCAAGATTGCGCCCACCATCTTCTCCGTCAGCACCGGGCCCACCTGGAAGCAGAATGTGGTGTTCCTCGGCGAAGCCCTGGGGAAGAAGGACAAAGCCGAAGAACTGGTGAAAGCCTACGAAGAGCGGGCCCAAAAGGTGGGTGCCGAGATCCTGGCGAAGAAGCCGGACGCCACCTACTCGCTGATCCGGTTCACCGGCGGAGACACCGCACGCCTCTACTCCTCCAAATCCTTTATCGGCGAGATCATGACGGACATGCAGATCCCCCGTCCCAAGGACGCTCCGGACAGCCAGTCCGAGATTTTCGTTCCCCTCTCCTCCGAGCAGATCCTGCAGGGCGACGCCGGCCTGGTAATGGTCAGCGCCTTCACCCCGGCCGGTGCCGAGGGGGACAAAACCCGCGCCCAGCAGGAGAAGTTCCAGTCCAACCCCCTGTGGCAGCGGCTCCAGGGTGAGGTCAAGCCTGTTGATGACGCAACGTTCCTGGCATCCGTCAGTGTCCAAGGTGCCCACGCGGTGATCACCGAACTGGCGGACCACTTCGGTGTGGACCCCCACCTGCCATAACCCCCACCGGAGGCGGCGGCAGGGACCAGTACAAGACGGTCCCCGCCGCCGTCTCCGTCCTCCACTCCCCCGCGACCGCCGGGCAAGGAAGGAACACTTGCCATGAACACCGCGCCACAGACGGCTCCCTACCCGGTGCGGGTTTTCGACGTGACCGTCAGCCGGGTGCAGGACATCTCTGCCACCTTCCGCCGGATCACCTTCACCGGCCCCTCTTTGGATCGGTTCGGCCTCCAGGGGCCCACGCTGGATTTGCGGATCAAACTGCTGCTGCCGGTACCGGGCTACCCGGTGTCCCGGCCGGGGACTCCGGATGGGACCCTGCATGAAGGCTGGTACCAGGACTGGCTGCGCCTCGAGCAGCCGGGGCGCGGCTTCATCCGCAGCTACACTGTCCGCACGGTCAGGGCTGTTGCGGGCTTCCGTGAAGTGGATGTTGATTTTGCCCTGCACCCCCGCAGTGAGGGCCGAACTGCGCCTGCCTCCGATTGGGCCCGCGGCGCAGCGCCCGGAGAGAGCGCACTGATCATTGGTCCGGAAGCGGCGGCGCATACCGCCCTGCCGTCCGAAACAGGGATCAGGTGGGCCCCCGGGGAAGCACGGCGCGTACTCCTTGCCGGCGATGAAACGGCAGTGCCCGCGATCAGTTCCATTCTCGAAACGCTCCCGGCCCGGTTCACAGGGCACGCCTTCCTCGAAGTGCCGGATGCCTCGGACATCCAGGACATCCGCACCGGCTCGGGCGTCCACGTGACGTGGCTGCCCCGGGACGCCGGCAAAGCGGGCCGTGGCGATCTTCTGGTCGACGCCGTCCGCAGCGCCGTCGTCGGACAGGGACAGCCCCACCCGGTACAGACCGGCCTGGAAGCACCTGCCAATCGGGACGCGGTAAACCTCTACGCCTGGATAGGCGCCGAAGCGGGCACCGTCAAGATGCTCCGCAGGTACCTGGTGGGCGAGTTGGGGCTGGACCCCAAAGTGTCCGAGTTCCGCGGCTACTGGAGCCTGGGGAAATCCGGATCGGGCGTCAACGGCATTCCGGTCCAAACCCTGGCGCCCTGCGACTCCTGAACAGCCCAAGACCGCCGTTCCGCCGCGGCCGGAACGGAATTAGGTCAAACAATTGGGTCTTTTTGATCCACCCCATCGGGCCTACCGTAGGAAAACACAGGACGGCCACACCGGGCTGCCGAAGTACGGAGGATCTTAGAGATGACATCGCACGTCGCAGACTGCAGCGTAACCAACTGTTCCTTTAACGACCACACCAACTGCAACGCCGCCGCCATTACGGTCAGCGGCGCCGAAAGCCACGCCCATTGCGCAACATTCATTGACACCGGCATGCACGGCGGCCTCCCCAAGGTACTGGCCGACGTCGGAGCCTGCCAGCGCAGCGAATGCGTCCACAACGATCACCTGATGTGCCAGGCCCCGGAAATCCATGTCGGTCCCGGCGCGGACAACGCCGACTGCCTCACCTACGCTCACCAATAACCTTCGGAAGCCCTGGTGCTTGAGCGGGACCGCGGTGGTTGAGCCTGTCGACACCTGATTTCGACAGGCTCAACCACCGGACCACAGGCTCAACCACCGGGGCTTTCCGCTGCCCGCGCTAATCCGCCGGTACCCACACCGTGCAGTTCGCGGCGTCCGCCACCACAGCCTCAAGCTCCCCGGCGCGGTGCAGCACTTCCAGTTGCCGCGAAGCACCGGTGCCCTCGTAGAGCAGGTTGTCGATCAGTTCCTCCACCCGCTGCAGGTCCCCGATGTCCTCCAGTGCCTCCCGGATGTGGTCCAGCAGCACATTCACCACGGTGATGGCGGGCGAGGGTTGTAACGTCAGCGGGTCCAGGAGTTCCCCACGCAGTCCCCAGCGGCTCGCTTTCCAAGCGGCCAGCCTCACCAGTTCCGTGGGGACGGCCACGGGCGGGACGCCGTTCCGCCATTCCCGGGCCGCCGTCTCCACCAGCCCGCGCGCGATCCCTGCCAGCAGCACGGCGTTCTGCGGCCGGAGGCATACGTCCGCGATCCGGATCTCGACGGTGGGATAGTGCCGGGACAGCCGCGCGTCGAAATACACCATCCCTTCATCCAGCAGGACGCCGGTGCTTACCATGTCATGCACCAGCTGGTGGTAAGCCTCGGGCGAGCCGAGGATATCCAGCGGCCCGGCGGACGGCCAACGGCTCCACACCTGCGCCCGGTAACTGGCGTATCCGCTGTCCTGCCCATGCCAGAATGGCGAGTTCGCGCTGAGCGCGGACAGCACCGGAAGCCAGGTGCGGACGCGGTCCAGCACCGCCACGCCCTCTTCGTCGGAGTCCACGGAAACGTGGATGTGGCAGCCGCACGTGAGCTGCTCCCTGGCCGTCAGCCCGTACTCCTCCGTCATGGCGATAAACCGGCGAAGCTGCACAGGATGGGGATCGGTGGGCAGGGGTGACGTTCCCAGGGCCGCAGCCCGCACCCCAACCCTGCGCGCTTCGGCGTCCGCCATGGCCCGCCCCAGGATGATGTCTGCCTCCAGCGACGCCATGGTGGAGTGCGGAGGAGTGACCACTTCAATCATCTCCTGCTGGAATTCGGCGGTGAGGACGGGACCGCCGCCGGGACCGGCCGGCCGTTTGTAGCCCTCCAGCAGCCCTGCGGCCAACGGCACCGGCTCCCCCGTGTCCGGGTTCACCAGGAGCAGCTCTTCCTCCATGCCAAACGTACGACGGCGGCGCGCGTCTCCGCCGCTGCCTTCAGTTGCCGCCGGGGTGCCTTCCGCTCCAGAGCCGTCCATCGCCGTCGTCCTTCTGTCATTCCATCCGGGCCAGTTCGTCCCAGAAACAGGCAAGCGTCACCGCGCCATTCACCAGGACCGCGAGGTTGGCGCTCTCGTCACTGTCGTGCCAGTGGTCCTCCACCAGCCCGGTGCCGAAGAACAGGACAGGGGCGTCGATTGCCCGGGCGAGCAGCTCGGCGGGTCCGCCCCCGGCGTTGCCCATCCTGCCCACGCTGGCAGATTGGAAGCCGGTGGCCATGGCCCGTTCCAGCGCGGAAACCGTTGGATGCTCCGGGGTCAGGTACGCTTCCTGCGCTGTCTCCAGGTCAACGCTGAGGGTGTGACCAAAACTGTCCCCCACCGTGGCCTCCACCCACTGCCGCAGCTGCTCCGCCACCTTTTCCACCCGCTGGCCCGGCACAGTCCGGAAGCTCAGGTCCGCCGAGGCCACGGCCGGGACGGCGGCACGCGAAACGCCGATGGGATCGCCGGCGATCAGGGAGGTGACTTCGACGGCGGGCCGGAGCCACAGCCGCTCCAGCACCGTATAACCCCGCTCGCCGGTGACCGCGCCGGATTCGGACCGTTTCAGCCAGTCCGCCTCGCTGAAGGGAAGCTCCGCGAGCGCCTGCCGAAGGTCCTCCGGGGGCGGCTCGACGTCGTCGTAAAAACCGGGAATGGCGATCCGGCCTTCCCCGTCGTGCAGGAGCGCCAACAGCCGGCCCAGCTCGAAGGCCGGGTTGGGGGCGTTGCCGGATACCGCGCCGCTGTGGACATCGCGCTCCGGGCCGAACACTTCCAGGCTGGCGGAGAGCATGCCGCGCAGGCTGACGCAGACGGCGGGGTGGTCCTCGCGCCACAGCAGGGTGTCGGAGAAAAGAACCACATCTGCCTTTAGCCGGTCCCCCTGTTCCTCCAGCAGCTTGGCCAGATGCGTCGACCCGCCTTCCTCCTCCCCCTCGACGAGGTACTTCAGGTTGACGGCCGGCGCGGCGGTTGGGGCCGCGCTCCCGGTGGTTGAGCCCCTCATTCCGGTGGTTGAGCCTGTCGAAACCCCGGTGGAGTGAGAGAGCGTTTGGGATTTGGCCGCATTAAGTGAGAGAGCGTCGGGGGTGTAGGGGTCATTCGTGAGCGAGCGTTGGTGCAGGTGCGCGCGGAGGGACCAGAGATGGGCCAGGACCTGCCCCTTGGCGTCCGAGCTGCCGCGGCCGTAAAGCCTGCCGTCACGGACCACGGGTTCGAACGGCGCCGTTTGTTCCCAGTTCTCCGCCTTGACGGCGCGGACGTCGTGGTGGCTGTACACCAGGACGGTGGGTGTCCCGGGCGCCTCGCACCATTCCGCGTACACAGCGCGGGCCTCTCCCGTGGGCAGCACTTCCACGGTGGGGAAGCCCACGTCGCGGAACGCTGCGGCCAGCCAGTTGGCCGAGCGGATCAGGTCCTGAGCGTGCTCCGGCACCCCCAGCACGCCGGGCACTCGCACCCACTCGGCCAACTGGCCCTCCAGCTCGCCCTGCCGGGAGCGGACGAAGGCACGAAGGTCAGTGCCGCCGTCGTTATCCCCGCCCTGGTCAGCCACTGCTCACCGCGGCTGGTGCGGGTTGGTGGGAACCCCTTGGGACGGCGGGTTGATGGGAGGGCCGGGCACGTTGACAGTCTGCGAAGTGTCCGGCTGGCCGGTGTTGACTTCGGGGGTGCTGGGCGCCCGCGGCCCCCGCGGCTCGGCGCCGCCCTGCAGGTCATGGAGCCTCTTTTCGAGGATCTGCAGGATGGGCAGCCGGTTTCCGTGGGCCTTCTCGTACGTGATCAGCTGGGCGACGTCCGCCTCCTCCAGGCCGGAGATGCGCGACGGCAACGTCCCCACCGGCAGGTGGTCATAGTCCGGCAGCGGCAGGTCGCTGTGCTGTGGACCATTGTTCCGGGGTGCGTCGTTCATGGGTTTTCAACTCCTTATTTCGGTGGGACCAACAGGGCTACGTCAGTGAGGCCAGCAGCGCGGCGCTATTTCAGTGAGGCCAGCAGCGCGGCGCATGCCTGTTCACAGCGCCGGCACGCTTCCGCGCAGATCTGGCAGTGGTCGTGCATGTCCGCGTGCTTTTCGCATTCCTCCGCGCAGGTCCTGCAGGCGGTCCGGCACGCTTCCACCAGTGCGCGTGTGGTGGCCGGGTCGTAACCGGTGAGCCGAGAGAGCACCTTTCCGGTGGTTGCGCAGATATCCGCACAGTCGAGGTCCGTGCGGATGCACTTGGCAAGGTCCGCCACCATGTCCTCGCCCAGGCAGGCGTCGGCGCAGCCGGTGCAGGTCTGGGCGCATTCGTAGCAGGCGCTGATGCATTCAGACAGCTTGGTGACGTCCATATCGCCGAGGTCCTTGGGATATGCGTCGATCATGGACCGTATGTGGGTCATGCTGTTCTCCTGTTCCCTGGATTCTCCGAGCCGCCAACGTTATTGATAAGCACACTTACTTGTTTTAAGTTACCGGGACAGGCGCCGTTGGTACAGGGAAAGCACTACCCTCCCTGTACCGGGCGGCATGGCCGGGCCTGTCAGGCACTGGCCTCGGCCCCCAGGTGCGGCACGTGAGGCGCAGCGATGCTCCACGGAAGTCGGTGTGCCCTTATTTATGGAGCAGTGAGCGGGCCTATTCCGGTATGCCATCCAGGGCGGGCCTGCCCAATGCGCCCGAGGGGTTCCACCGGGCCTCGCTGCTGCCATCCACATGGCTGTACACGAGGTTCAACAGCTCCGCGGCCTTGAGGTTCAGCCGGCGCGACTCCTCCAGGGCACGGTCCAGCCGGGCAACCTCTGCCCGTAGCTCTGCGATATCAGTAGCGGCTATGGCCAGGCGCAGATTGATCTCTTCCAACGGGTCACTCAGAGGCTCGTGGTCGTGAATGGCCTCAATCAGGGGATCATGCATGGCAGGGCCTCACTTTCAATGGGCTGGCAGCCTTTCCCGCCTGGCGTCCCATGCGGGAACTGGTGCCGCGGGCCACCAAAGGCCGCGGTCGCCGTCGGCCTGAACGGCATCCCGCCCCGCGACATTGCGGGCGAGGGCACCCCAGCGCTGGACTGCAAATGGTTGGGCTTGGAAAGCATTCAGACTGCAACAGTGCATAAAACCTCTCAGCTGGTTCCCTTCGGACGGAGCTCATAAAAATGCGCGCCCGACGGGCTCTGCTTGCCGCCGAATGAAAAACATCATAAGCATGCTTATAAAGCTTGGGAAGACTTGTCTTGCTAATGCCCGTTTGTGTCGCCGCACTGGTGTGCCGCTGAAACGGCGGTAGCCGCGTCTGGCGGTCCCGGTGCTGCCGGGCACACCCCGCTTCCATGTACATACCCGCCCGCCGCGAGTAAATTCGGAAGTGTGACGCGGATGGTTCCCGTCCCTCCGCAGCCTGCTGCATAGGCTGCCGGAGTAGCTGCTGGAGCAGGCCGGTGGCATATGGTGCAGAACCGGAGAGAGCGTGAAATGCCGTCCTCCCATTTCCAGCAGTTCCTTGATGAAGCCACTACTCCCGACCCTTCGGCGGACCACCCGCTGGGGCCCGATTGCCTCTACGGCCTTTACGTCAGCTGGGCCTCGCTGCACGGTTTCCGGGCGAAATCAGACCAGGCCTTCCGCGCCGGCATGCTCCGGTGCAGAGTGGATCCGGATAATTGCCAGCTGCACATGACCGGGCCCGCGGCCGCCGATTACATCCTTTACAGTTACCCCGCCGTAGCCTGATGGCAGGTCCCGCGGCCAGGAGGGGGCAGCCATGGGATTCGATGTACACGAGCCGGAGGAACGCAGCCAGCTGAACCGCACGCTCTTGGCCGCCGATATCACCGTTTCGGAGCTCTGGTTGCGGTACTTCAGCATGAGCGGCATGGCCGGCGAGTATGAGGTCCAGGCCTACCTGGAGGGACTGATCTCCCTGCCGGCCCTCCAGCGCGACCTGCTGGCCATGGCCGCTGAGGAACTGAGCAGCGAGTCCCCGGGAACCCTGGGTCCGCCGGCCTGAGCCCACGCTTTCAGGCTTCGGCACTGCTCAGAAACCCTTCCCCTGCGGCTCCTTTCCGCGCTACTGTGGGCACACAACCCACTGGCCACGTGCCATGGGTAATTGGGCTCATGCAGTTGGGCCTCTGGAGCATCTCCGGAGGAGAACCGCGCGGTGAGCATCCCTAGACGAAACACTCTCGGATGGCGGCGCTGGGCTGCCCTGTCCGTTGTCCCGGCCCTGATGGCGTTGACCTCGTGCTCGGCCGAAGTCCAGCGCGGGTGGCTTCCCGGCGAAAGGGACACTACCGATCACACTCCCCTGGTCACGGACCTGTGGGTGAACTCGTGGATCGCGGCCCTGATTATCGGCGTCATCACCTGGGCCCTCATCCTCTGGTGCGTCATCGCTTACCGCCGCAGAAAAAACACGGAGGGCTTCCCGCGGCAGATGAGCTACAACCTCCCGCTGGAAGTCTTCTACCTCTCCGTGCCGCTGATGATCATCATGGTCCTGTTCGTCTTTACCGACCGGGACCAGCGGGCCATGGACGACCGTTTCGAGGACCCGGACGTGGTGATCGACGTCCGCGGCAAGCAGTGGGCGTGGGACTTCAACTACGTCAAGGAAGATGTCCACGAAGACCCGGGTGTGCAGGCCCACCTCGACGGCAACTGGGGCACGCCGGACCGGCTTCCCACCCTCTACTTGCCGGTCAACAAAAAGGTTGAACTGCAGCTGAACTCCCGCGATGTCCAGCATTCGTTCTGGGTGGTGGAGTTCATGCAGAAACGCGACTTGTACCCCGGCGAAAACCAGTACAACAGGTACATCGACATCGTTCCCACCCGCACCGGCGAGTACACCGGCAAATGCGCCGAACTCTGCGGTGAATACCACTCCGAGATGCTCTTCAAGGTCCGGGTAGTCACCGAGCAGGAATACAACAACCGCATTTCCGAACTGCGGGCCAAAGGCAATACCGGAATCCGGGGCGACGAATACGACCGTAACCCCCAACGCCCGGCCCTGGAACAGGCACAGCAAAGGACGGAACCCTAAATGACCACCACCGGGCAGAACCTGGGCGCAACGTCGGCCACCGCCGCACCGGCGGCGGTCAAACGGCCAAAAGGCAGCATTGTTGTCAGCTGGATCACCTCCACCGACCACAAAACCATCGGGTTTATGTACCTGATCGCGTCGTTTGTGTTCTTCTGCCTGGCGGGCGTGATGGCGCTGCTCATCCGGGCGGAGCTCTTCGAACCCGGCATGCAGATCCTGCAGACCAAAGAGCAGTACAACCAGTTGTTCACCATGCACGGCACCGCCATGCTGCTGATGTTCGCCACCCCGCTTTTTGCCGGTTTCGCGAACGTGATCATGCCGCTGCAGATCGGCGCACCCGACGTCGCGTTCCCGCGCCTGAACGCGCTGGCCTTCTGGTTCTTCCTCTTCGGCTCCATCATCGCAACCGCCGGCTTCATTACCCCGCAGGGCGCCGCCTCCTTCGGCTGGTTCGCCTACGCGCCGCTGTCCAACACCACCTTCACCCCAGGGGTGGGCGGGGACCTGTGGGTCTTCGGCCTGGCACTGTCCGGATTCGGCACCATCCTGGGCGCGGTCAACTTCATCACCACCATCATCTGCATGCGCGCCCCCGGGCTCACCATGTGGCGGATGCCGATCTTCACCTGGAACACGCTGGTCACGGCCATCCTGGTGATCATGGCCTTCCCGCCGCTGGCCGCCGCACTGTTCGCATTGGGTGCGGACAGGAAGTTCGGCGCGCACATTTATGACCCGGCCAATGGCGGGGCCATCCTCTGGCAGCACCTGTTCTGGTTCTTCGGCCACCCCGAGGTGTACATCATCGCGCTGCCGTTCTTCGGCATCGTCTCGGAGATCTTCCCGGTCTTCAGCCGCAAGCCGATCTTCGGCTATAAGGGCCTGGTCTACGCAACGATCGCCATCGCCGCGCTGTCCGTGACGGTATGGGCGCACCACATGTACGTGACCGGCGCCGTGCTGCTGCCATTCTTTGCGTTTATGACCATGCTGATCGCGGTTCCCACCGGAGTGAAGTTCTTTAACTGGATTGGCACGTTGTGGGGCGGATCGCTGACGTTCGAGACGCCCATGCTCTGGAGCTTGGGCTTCCTGATCACTTTCCTCTTCGGCGGGCTCACCGGCATCATCCTGGCCTCCCCGCCACTGGATTTCCACGTCTCGGACACGTACTTCGTGGTGGCGCATTTCCACTACGTGGTATTCGGCACCGTGGTGTTCGCGATGTTCGCGGGCTTCTACTTCTGGTGGCCCAAGTTCACCGGCACCATGCTGAATGAGCGCCTGGGCAAGATCCACTTCTGGATGCTGTTCCTCGGCTTCCACGGCACGTTCCTGATCCAGCACTGGCTCGGCGTGCTGGGCATGCCCCGCCGTTACGCGGACTACATGCCCGAGGACCAGTTCACCTTCATGAACCAGTTCTCCACCATCAGCTCCTACCTGCTGGGGGCGTCCCTGATCCCGTTCTTCTGGAACGTCTACATCACCTGGCGCAGGGGCAGGAAGGTCACAGTGGACGATCCCTGGGGCTTCGGCGCCTCGCTTGAGTGGGCCACGTCCTGCCCGCCGCCACGGCACAACTTCACCTCGCTGCCCCGGATCCGCTCGGAGCGCCCGGCGCTGGATCTGCACCACCCGGAGTTGAGCGTCCGCGAGCACGCACCCGTCCACAGCCCGGCGGCGGACGTCCTCGGCGCGGCCGACATCGGCGAACGGGACGTCCGCAGCCCGGACCCCAACCAGTAACAAGCAACCACGCCCCTGCCGGCGGGTCTCTCCGGAGCCAGCCGGCAGGGGTGCGTATGCCCGCAATGACCCAGTCGCTTTGACCCACACACATATCAGCTACCAGCGAGCCGGACGGTACCGCCCGGCTCTGAATTGAGGGATCAGCATGGCGCAGTTCACGGATAAGGTAGCCCTGGTCACGGGCGGCGGCTCGGGGATCGGTGAGGCCACCAGCAAAGAATTGGCAGCCAAGGGCGCCAAGGTTGTTGTGGTGGACCTGAACCTGGAAGGCGCCCAGCGCGTTGCCGGCGAGATCGGTGACGCCGGCGGCTCCGCGGCCGCATTCCAGGCCAACACAGGCAGCAAGGAAGACAACGAAAAGGCCGTCCGGTTCGCGGTGGACAC
The DNA here is from genome assembly GCF_001046895.1 of Pseudarthrobacter siccitolerans. Taxonomy (GTDB): domain Bacteria; phylum Actinomycetota; class Actinomycetes; order Actinomycetales; family Micrococcaceae; genus Arthrobacter; species Arthrobacter siccitolerans. The sequence goes on along the minus strand of NZ_CAQI01000030.1, from coordinate 38,742 downwards.
TTATGGCAAGCTCAACTACGCCGTGAACAACGCCGGGATCGGTGGCAAGCCTGCCCCCGCCGGAGACTTCGACCTGGACGAGTGGGACAAGGTCATCAGCATCAACCTCAACGGGGTCCTCTACGGCATGCGCTACCAGATTCCCGCCATGCTCGAGGCCGGGGCCCGGCAAAGCGCGATCGTCAACATGGCGTCCATCCACGGCGTGGTGGCCGCACCGTTCAGTGGTGCCTACACGGCCGCCAAGCACGGCGTTGTGGGACTGACCAAAAACGCGGCGGCTGAGTACGGTGCACAGGGGCTGCGTATCAACTGCGTGGGCCCCGGCTACATTGCCACGCCCCTGCTGGAGAACAACCTGGACGAAGATGCCCGGAATGGCCTGGCCGCCAAACACCCCCTGGGCCGCCTGGGTACGGCCGAGGAGGTTGCCCACATGGTGGCCTTCCTGCTTTCTGACGAGGCCTCCTTCTCCACCGGCGGCTACTACCTCGTGGACGGCGGCTACACCAGCCTCTGACGGGCCAGTCCACCGACACGCAAAAACGCCGGCGCTCCCCGGAATTTCGGGGGCGCCGGCGTTTCTGCGCGTTGGAGAACGCCGGGGGACGGCTGCCCGCTGCTGGACAGCCGCCGGTCTGTTCCTAGGCCTTCGGCACTGTGGGGTTGTCTGCTTCCTTGAGCTCGATCTCTGCCGTGGCCTGGATAAGTGCGAGCAACTCCGGGTCGAGTCCCGGAGCGAATTCCTCTTTACGCTCGGGGGACATCGTTGCGGGGACGCCCGTGGGCATGACCTCAGTGGTCAGCTCGGTGCCATCATTCGACGGCGATGCCCCCCGATACAGTTTTCCCGCCTGGCTGAGGTTGTCGGCGCTGAAGGTGTACTGGACACTCTGCAGCCCCAAATCGAGCAGCTTCTTGACCTCAGGGAACTGCTCGGCGTTGGTTTTGGGGATGGGCAGGACCTTGCCCCAGTTCACTCCGAGGCTTTCGAGCGCCTTGGCAAAGGCGTTCTCATGCGCCTGGTCCCGGACAATCAGGTAGGCAATGGTGGAGCGGGCCGTCTTGTTGTCCGTCATCTCGTAGATGCGACATTTCTGCAGGCGGCCCGTGGATTCCAGCATCAGGTTATAAAGCAGGTCCAGGACGAGGTTCCCGCTGTTGTAGACGTAGGATCCACTCCATGGGTTACCCGCCGCATCCACGGGCAGCGCGCCCTGGGCACCCACGAGGTAGTGGTGGATGTTGCTGGTGTCCAGCGCGATCTTGAGCGGGGTGGCACCTTTGGCCCCGGGCTCGTCCACGGGATCAGTCTTTTTCCCCTGGTACCGCGGGGAACCGTCCAAAAGCTGAGCGATGGTGGTACCGATCAGCTCAACGTGGCTGATCTCTTCAGTTCCCACACCCTGAAGAAGGTCCTTGTAGGGCTTTGAGGCCGGATCGCCGCGGAAGTTTATGCTCTGGAACAGGTACTGCATCATGGTGCGCATCTCACCAAACTGGCCGCCCAAGCCTTCCTGCAAGGCATTTGCCGCTGCCGGATCAGGTTCATCGGCAGCAATTTCGTTGATGAGAAGTTCAGTATGCAGATACATGGTGGTTCCCTTCTTGTCGGTGGATGCCGTGTCTTTCTGCAGTTCCGTGCCGGCCGGAACTGTTGGCTCCTGCAGCCGATTTAATCAGCATGCTTACTATCTTGACCCAGCCGGGGCGATATGGCCAGACGTTGGACTGCCCCGAAACAGCAGCCACCCCGCCACGGCAAGGACCACGCTGAGGCCCAGGAAACCCAGGTCCCACGCGATTGGTCCGCCGAGGTCGTCCCGGACGTGGTGGATCTGCAGCAGCTGGTGGTTGACCAGGCCCTCGACGATGTTGAAAACGCCCCAGCCGCACAGGACCAGTCCGGTGTGGAACCGCCAGCTGGCGGACAGGCGTCCCTGCCGGCGGGCACGGACGGTGAGGACCGCCGCGGCCACTACCAGGACCCACATGGCGCCGTGGAACAGGCCGTCCGCGAGGGTGTTCAATTCCAGGCCGGCCACGGTTTTGGTGTTGCCGCCCTCGGTGTGGCTGAGCATGTGGTGCCACTGCAGCAGCTGGTGCAGGACGATGCCGTCCACAAACCCGCCGATCCCCATGCCGAAAAGGAAGGCCGGCGCTTTGGTGGGTACCTTCGCTTGCACACCAGCGCCTGCGCCGGAGGCCGCCGCAGGCGCGCTTCGCTCATCCTGTGACACTCGTCGGTACCCCCTGTTCCGGTGCGCCTTCCACCTTGTCCCTACCCGCCGTCGGCCGCCCTATGCACTCTGGACTCCGCTATCGGTGACCTTTTGCAGAAGCCTTGACCGGCTCCGGCGTCAGGTGGAAACGTAGGGCACGCGGTGCGCCTCCAGCAGCGGGGTGGTTCCTGCAGGCGAGGGAACCGCACTGCGAGCCACGACATGCGAGGTGGCGCTCATGCGAGCAATGGTTTACCGCGGCCCGTACAAAATCCGGGTCGAAGAAAAAGACATTCCCAGGATCGAACACCCCAACGACGCGATCGTGCGGGTCAGCACAGGGGCGATCTGCGGCTCCGACCTTCACCTGTACCACGGCATGATGCCGGACACCCGGGTGGGCATGACGTTCGGGCATGAGTTCGTGGGGGTGGTGCATGAGGTTGGCCCCTCGGTGCAGAACCTGTCCATCGGGGACCGCGTGATGGTCCCCTTCAACGTGTACTGCGGCTCCTGCTACTTCTGCTCCCGCGGCCTGTACTCGAACTGCCACAACGTCAATCCGAACGCCACGGCGGTGGGCGGCATCTACGGCTACTCCCACACCTGCGGAGGGTACGACGGCGGCCAGGCTGAGTTTGTGCGCGTGCCGTTCGCGGACGTGGGGCCCGCCAAAATTCCGGACTGGATGGACGAAGAGGACGCGGTCCTGCTCACCGACGCCCTTCCCACCGGCTACTTCGGGGCCCAACTCGGCGACATCGTGGAAGGCGACACCGTGGTGGTGTTCGGCGCCGGACCCGTGGGCCTGTTCGCCGCGAAGTCCGCGTGGCTGATGGGCGCCGGCCGAGTGATCGTGATCGACCACCTGGAATACCGGCTGGAGAAGGCCCGTTCATTCGCGCACGCCGAAACATACAACTTCGCCGAGTACGACGACATTGTGGTGCACCTGAAAAAGGAAACCGACTACCTTGGCGCCGACGTCGTGATTGATGCTGTGGGCGCAGAGGCGGACGGCAACTTCCTCCAGCACGTCACCGCCGCGAAGCTGAAGCTGCAGGGCGGATCACCCATCGCCCTGAACTGGGCCATCGACTCGGTCCGCAAGGGCGGCACCGTGTCCGTGGTGGGCGCCTACGGGCCAATCTTCAGCGCCGTGAAGTTCGGCGACGCCATGAACAAGGGCCTGACGCTGCGGATGAACCAGTGCCCGGTGAAACGGCAATGGCCACGGCTGTTCGAACACATCCGCAACGGGTACCTCAAGCCCAGCGACATCGTCACCCACCGCATCCCGCTGGAACACATCGCCGAGGGATACCACATCTTCTCCGCGAAACTTGATAACTGCATCAAGCCCCTCATCGTTTCCAACCCGGCCTGAAAGGAAGAGCACCATGGCTGACATTCCAACGCCTTACATCGGCGGCAAGCCCGGGCCCAGGGAGTCCGCGTACCAGTTGCGCGCCCGGATTCCGGGCTGGGGCGCGGACCTCGACCCGGCGGACAGGCCCTCCTACCCCCGGGAACAGCCAGGCATCCAGACGGGCGCACATTGGGACTTCCCCGAGCGCCAGCCGGAGGAATGGCCCCGGGAACGGTCCATCGAGCACGCGTTCCTGACTCCGGTATTTGGCACCTCGACGCCGCCTGCCGGAGTCTCGGGCGCCATCCGGAAGTATGCCTATGCCAGGTTCAGCGAGGGACGGGCCGCCCACTGGCTGCTGCTGGTTGCCGCGGACCGGGTGGACGCGTGGGAACACCACCTGCGGTCGCTGGCCACCTTGCGGCCGGACAACCCCGTCACCGAAACGGGCGTGCTCAGCGAGTTTTCCCGCCACGGGGTCCGCTCGCGGCTCGGACAGAAACGCGCCGACGTCAACCACCAGTGGATGGATCCTTTGCTGGTGGGCGGGCCCTGGGTCCTGGCCGGGCTGGGCGCCGCTGCCGCTGTTCGGGCGGTGCGGCGGGCTACAGGAGTGCGGCGGATGTCAGGAGTACGGCGGTGACGCAGGCTGCCGCCGGGCGGGCGGCATTCACCACCGTGGCCGAGGGAGTGCACCGCATCTCCGAGGCGTTCGTCAACTTCTACCTGGTGGAAAGCGCCGACGGGCTCACCCTCGTGGACTCCGGGCTGCCGGCCATGTGGAAGTCCTTGGCGGAAGCTGTCCGGGGACTCGGGCATTCCATCGGCGATATCAAGGCCGTGGTCCTCACCCACGCGCACTTCGACCACCTGGGCCTGGCGCACCGGCTGCATACGGAGTTCAAGGTGCCGGTGTGGGTCCATGGCGGGGACTCCTTCATCGCCCGCCACCCGTACCGTTACCAGCACGAAAAGTCCCGCTTTGTGTTCGCGCTGGCCCACCCACGGGGCTTTCCTGTCCTCGCCAGCATGACCAAGGCGGGTGCACTGCGGGTCCGGGGTGTGGACGATTTGACCCTCTTCCCTGCCCATTCCGGCACCCTGCCGGTTCCGGGGCAGCCCGAGGTGGTGTTCTCGCCCGGACACACCGCGGGGCACTGCGGGCTTTACCTGCGGGACCGGGACGTTCTGTTCAGCGGGGATGCACTCGTGACGCTCGATCCCTATTCCGGCCGGACCGGTCCGCGCATCGTGGCCGGCGCGGCCACCATGGACAGCCGGCAGAACCTGGACACGCTCACCCAGCTTGCGCAGACGGGCGCTTCCCTCGTCCTGCCAGGCCACGGCGAGCCCTGGACCGGCGGCATCGAGGAGGCGGTAGCTGCAGCCCGGCGGGAGGCGGCCTCCTGAATTTCGCCCGAATTCGACACGCACGTGCGCATTCGACGCGCAGATTCACACGCGCACCGCTTATATCCAGCGCGCCAGGTAATCTGCGGGTCGACGGCGCTTCTGCGCGTCGCCCACGCTGCCCCGCCGCTGCCCCGCCGCGGCAGCCCGCCGTCGTACTCCCCTTGCTGGTCACAGAAAAAACACCCGGTTGAAACATTTCAGCAATCTCGGTTGGGCAAGCTGTGACTACGGGGATACAACAGCAGGAGGCACCGCATTATGGAGGCACAAGGAGTACGTACGGGCCAGCTTCGCATCGGCGACCAGATCGAGGCGTGGCACAACGGCAAGCTTTTCCACCGGGGGCGCGTCACCGACGTCGTTCCGGCCCTGGAACTGTTCTGGATCCTGGACGCCAGGACCGGCACGCGTAAGTTGCTGGATCCCGAGGCGCTGGAGATCCGCCATGTGGAGGCGCCGGCCAAGCCGCTCGCCACGGCCTGAACCACTTTCCTGCAGCGGCCGGAAGACAGTAACCTCTGAAACCGACGAAGTTTTCGGTGAAGGAGGCCGGCTTGAGCGAGGATAAGCCGCACGGCAGTCGGGAGGACGGCGGAGAGCCGTGGGTCTCCGCCGGGGAGCGCCACCTGCAGGAGCTGGTTCTGAACAGTGTGGACGTGGGCGCGTTCCTCGAGGAACTCGCCGTCCTCACTGCGTCCACCTTGTCCACCGCAGCGAAGCGGCTCCACTGCGGCGTGACGGTGGTCAGGAACCGGAAACCGAGCGTGGCGGCCAGCAGCGATAACCGTGCCCGCTCGCTGGACGAGCTTCAGAACGCGTTCGACGACGGGCCTTGCCTCACTGCGTTGCGGCGGCATGAGGTGGTGGTGGTACAGGACGTCCGCCGGGAGACGCGCTGGCCCGAGTACGTCGGGACGGCCCGGGAGCAGGGCATCGGCTTTATCCTGGCCATCCCGCTGGAGCTTGCCAGCGAGGCCGAAGCGGTGGTGAACCTTTACGTCGAGGAGCCGGCCAGCCTTTCTCCCCTGGACATCGACACCGCCCGCAATTTCGTGGCCAACGCGGCAAAGTCACTGCGGCTTGCGCTGAAGCTGGGCAACCTGCGCGATGCCGGCGATGACATGGCCGCTGCCATGAAGTCCCGGGCGACCATCGACATGGCGGTGGGCGTGATCATGGCGCAAAACCGGTGTACCCATGACGAGGCCATCTATGAGCTCGCGCGGTCCTCCGGTGCGAGGAACACCAGGCTTCGTGAGACCGCGGCGGTGGTGGTGGGCGCGGTCAGCGGCAGGGGTTAGGACGCGGCCCGGGACAGCATCCGGTCCCTTTTGGAGGACTGAAGCGCCGTCTTGGGGGTACCTAAACAGAAGCCCATGCGGAACCACCGCGGCAGTACGGGCGCCACAGCCCGCAAAACCGAAGGAGAACACCGTGATTGGATTTATCATTGCCGGCCTGGTCATCGGCGCGCTGGCCCGTCTCATCAAGCCGGGCAAGCAGAACCTGGGCCTGCTCGCCACCCTGCTGTTGGGCCTTGTGGGCTCGGTCATCGGCGGAGTGGTGGCGTCCCTGCTGGGCACAGGGGACATTTTTGAGCTGAACTTCCTGGGCTTCATCGTGGCCGTCATCGCCTCGGTGCTCCTGGTGGGCACGGCCGAGGCTATCGCCGGGCGCCGCTCAGTGCGCCGCTAAACATCCCCTGGGAGTTTTTGTCCACATATGCGGACTTCCGGGCAGCGGAACCCTGCGTAGCTGGACAAAAACTCCCGCTTTAGGGGCGTTCCTGGTAGACGTCCGGGATGCCGTCCCGGTCCGCGTCCAGTTTTTCGGCTTCTTCGGCCGCACGGTACTGGCGGTTCCTGGTCCGCAGAACGGCGGTGGCCAGCAGCGCCGCCAGCAGGGAAGCGGTGAGGATTCCCACCTTGGCGTGGTCATCATGCAGGCTCCCGTGCCCGAAGCTGAGTTCGGCCACCAGCAGGGACACGGTAAACCCGATCCCGGCGAGGAGGGCCACACCGAAGACGTCAATCCACTTGAAGGACTCGTCCAGCCGCGCCCTGCTCATTTTCGTGAGGAGCCAGGTGGTGCCCATGATGCCGACCGGCTTGCCCAGCACCAGCGCCACGATGATGCCCAGGGCCACCGGGTCGGCCAGCGCAGAGCCAAGCCCTTCCCAACCGCCCACGGCAACGCCGGCGGAGAAAAACGCGAAGATGGGTACCGCGATGCCGGCCGAGATGGGCCGGAACCGGTGCTCGAAGATCTCCGCCAGGCCCGGCCCCGCTTCCGGCCCGCCGGCAGCCTGTGAACGGATCACCGGAACGGCGAAGCCCAGCAGGACGCCGGCCACGGTGGCGTGGATGCCCGATGAATGGACCAACGCCCACGTCACCACCCCGAGCGGCAGCAGGATCAGCCACGCGGCTGCGGTGTGCCGCCCGAAGAAGTGACGGAACTTCTGCGCCAGGAATGCGTAGATGGCCAGCGGGATAAGAGCCAGGAGCAGCGGCATGACCTGCAGGTCGCTGGAGTAGAAGAACGCGATGATGCTGATGGCGATCAGGTCGTCCACCACGGCCAAGGTCAGCAGGAAGATCCGCAGGGCGCTGGGCAGGTGCGAGCCGATGATGGCCAACACCGCCACCGCGAAGGCGATGTCCGTGGCCGTGGGGATCGCCCAGCCGCGCAAAGTATCCGGGCTGGCAAGGTTGATCAAGGCGTAGATGGCTGCCGGTGCCACCACCCCGCCGAAAGCCGCAGCCACGGGAACAATGGACTTGTTGAGCTGGCGCAGGTCCCCCGCCACAAACTCCCGTTTGAGTTCGAGCCCCACCAGGAAAAAGAAAATGGCCAGCAGCCCGTCGGCCGCCCACGCGCCCAGGCTGAGCTCAAGATGCCAGGGCTCGTACCCGATTTTGAAATCCCGGAGGGCGAAGTAACTGTCCGACGCCGGCGAGTTGGCCCACACCAGGGCAATCAGCGCTGCGGCAACAAGCAGCGCGCCGCCCACGGTTTCCTTGCGAAGGATCTCCCCGATGCGCAGGGCTTCGGCATAACTGCCGCGGCCGAAGATGGTGGAATGGGTGGGGCCGGAACGGGGCGTTTGGCTCATGAAGCGTCCTCAAACTTGGCTCGACAAAATTATGCCGACCAGACTTCCCGGCGCACCTTCGATCCATCCTACAGGCGGTCCCTACCCTGCCCGACGCCGCCCGCTCTCCACCATCCGGCTGTCCTGGGCAATGGCGGCAACGGCGTCGTTCAAGTAACGGTGAGTCCCTGCGGAGTTGGCCAGCTTCACGAGTTCGGCGGCCACCACCACCAGCTTGACGTTGCGGTGGCTGCTGGTGCTGACCAGCACCTGGAAGGCATCGTCGGAGTTCATTTTCAGCTGGCCCATGAGGATTCCCCGTGCCTGGTCGATGACGCTGCGCGTGGATGTTGCCCCTGCCACCGCTTCCCTGGCCGTCTCCTCGGTTTCACGCCGGAGGGTTGAGGTGAGATCCACCATCACTCCGTCGATGGCAACGACTTTTCCGGTGGCATCCATTATCCCGTCGCCGGAGGTGAGCACGCGCCGGGTCCGCCCCCTGGAATCAATGATGCGGTGGTACATGCAGAAGTAGCCGCCGGTCCTGCAAACCTGCTCCACGATGTCCTGGCAGCGCGCCCTGTCCTCGGGATGCTTGTGCGAGAACAGCAGTTCCAGGGTGGGCACCACTTCGCCGCGCTCGTAACCATGCAACTGGAACATGCCGTCCGACCATTCAAACTTCCAGCCGTCCAGCTCCACATGGTAAGTACCAGCAACGCACTGGTCGTCCCCCAATGCACTGGAGTATATGTAGGGGCCGCTGAGTTCAGCCACAAAGCCACCTCCGGTTCTAATTCCCGGCATCCCACAGCCGGGGCAGGCGCCATTGCCTTGACTCAAGTATGGCCATGAAGACCCGCAAAGGCTAGGTGTGCTCGATCCTCACCCCCTTGACTCGGATACCCCCTAGGGGTATATTTCCGAGTGTTGTCAGTGAAGTGGTATGTCCCGGCCGGTGCACCGCACCCGCCTTCACAGCCGTTCAACCCCAGCGCCATTGATCCTTCGCCAAGGAATGGAAACTGACATGCTCACCATCGAAAACCGCACCCCGCTCCCCCTTGCTTCCTCTGCCGCCTGCAGCTGCTGCGCACCGGCAAGGCTCGGGCCCAAGGCGCCTCCCGCCGTCGTGATTTCCGACGCCCCATCCCCATCCCCATCCCCATCCCCAGGCGACGCTCTCTCACTTAACGCGTGAATTCCGGCAACGCTCTCTCACTCAACGCGGTGAATTCAGGCAACGCTCTCTCACTTTCCGCCCCTCAGTTAACGAGGGCGATGTCCTCCAAGGAGGAACCAATGCAGGACCATATGCACCATCACGACGACGACAGCCGGGCCAGCGGCACCCTCACCGAAGCCGGGGCTGCTGCAGCCCCTGCCGCGGCCGGTTCCGACCATAACCACGGGCATGGTCGTCACCACGCCCAGCACGACGACGACCACGCCGTCCACACCCACGGCCAGCACGCTGGACACAGCACGGCCATGTTCAAAAACAGGTTCTGGCTGACCCTGGCACTCTCCCTTCCCGTGGTCTACTTCAGCCCCATGGTGGGGCACATCCTGGGCTACATGGCCCCGATGTTTCCCGGTTCCATCTGGATCCCGCCGGTCCTGGGCACGGTGATTTTCCTCTACGGCGGCCAACCGTTCCTCAAAGGCGGGCTGCAGGAACTGAGGGACCGCAGGCCCGGCATGATGCTCCTGATCGGCATGGCCATCACGGTGGCGTTTGTCGCGTCCTGGATCACCAGCCTGGGCCTGGGCGGGTTCGACCTGGACTTCTGGTGGGAACTCGCGCTGCTGGTGGCCATCATGCTGCTGGGCCACTGGATCGAGATGCGCGCCCTGGGATCGGCACAGGGTGCCCTGGATGCGCTCGCCGCACTGCTGCCCGATGAAGCTGAACGCATCACGGACAGCGGCACCGAAACCGTGCCCGTCTCCGAACTCCGCCCGGCAGACCTCGTCCTGGTCCGCTCAGGCTCCCGGATGCCCGCCGACGGAACGGTGGTCGAGGGCCAGGCCGAGTTCGACGAATCCATGATCACCGGCGAATCCAAAACCGTGCCCCGGGGCCCCGGAGATGCCGTGGTGGCCGGGACCGTTGCCACGGACTCGAGCGTGCGCGTCCGGGTGGACGCCGTGGGCGAAGACACCGCCCTGGCCGGCATCCAGCGGCTGGTGGCCGAAGCACAGGCTTCGTCGTCCCGGGCGCAGGCGCTGGCGGACCGCGCCGCCGCGTTCCTTTTCTACTTCGCGGCGGGCGCCGGCGTTATCACGTTCATGGTGTGGACGCTGCTGGGCAGCATCCCCGAAGCCGTGACCCGGACCGTGACTGTGCTGGTGATCGCCTGCCCGCACGCCCTGGGCCTTGCCATTCCGCTGGTCATCGCCATCTCCACCGAGCAGGCTGCCCGGGCCGGCGTCCTGATCAAGAACCGGATGGCCCTGGAGCGGATGCGCACCATCGATGTTATCCTCTTCGACAAGACCGGCACCCTCACCACCGGCGAGCCGGAGCTGAAGGACGTGGCTGCTGCGCCGGGCGTCGACGCCGATGAGTTGCTTGCTCTGGCCGCCGCCGTCGAGTCCGACAGCGAGCACCCCGTGGCTCGGGCCATCGTCCGCGCAGCCCGGGAGCGGAACCTGGCCCTGCCTGCCGTTGCCGGCTTCGCGTCGCTGACCGGCCGCGGCGTCCGGGCCTCCGTGGACGGCCGCACGGTGCACGTAGGCGGGCCCGCGCTCCTGCGCGAGATAGGCGCCGTCGTGCCTTCTGCCCTGGAAGCCACGACGCGCGGCTGGATGGACCGCGGCGCTGCCGTCCTGCATGTGATTGACGACGGCGGGAGCGTCCTTGGGGCGGTCAGCCTTGAGGATGCGGTGCGGGCTGAGTCGCGGCAGGCGGTGGCGGCCCTGCAGCAGCGCGGCGTCAAGGTGGCGATGATCACCGGCGACGCGCGGCAGGTGGCCCAGGCCGTCGCGGTGGACCTGAACATCGACGAGGTGTTTGCCGAGGTGCTGCCCGCGGACAAGGACAAGAAGGTGGCCGAGCTGCAGTCGCGCGGCCTGAAGGTGGCCATGGTGGGCGACGGCGTCAACGATTCACCCGCGCTGGCCCGCGCCGAAGTGGGGATCGCGATCGGGGCGGGCACGGACGTGGCCATGGAATCGGCCGGCGTGGTGCTGGCCGGGAACGACCCCCGCGCCGTGCTGTCCATGGTGGACCTGTCCCGGGCGAGCTACCGCAAGATGTGGCAAAACCTGGTGTGGGCCACGGGCTACAACGTCCTGTCCGTGCCGCTGGCCGCGGGCGTCCTCGCCTTCGCCGGGGTGGTGCTGTCCCCCGCGGCCGGGGCGGTGCTGATGTCGGTTTCCACTATCGTGGTGGCCTTGAACGCCCAACTTCTCCGGCGCATCCGGCTCAACCCGTCCGAGGTGCGCTAGGAAGACGCCCGCCCACCCCAAACGCTCTCTCGCTTAATGCTGCTAATCGAGTGACGCTCTCTCACTTGATGCTGCTAATCGACTGACGCTCTCTCACTTTCAAAGGAAGGACCTGACATGAAGATCAGTACGTTCACCCTCGCCGCGGCGCTCGCCGCCTCGCTTGGCCTTGCCGGCTGCGCCGCCGACTCGGGAACCCCCGGCGGAGGCATGCACTCCAGCCACGGCAGCTCCAGCCCGATGTCCAGCATGATGCCGGACGCCAACGCCGACCATAACCAGGCAGACATTATGTTCGCCCAGATGATGATTCCGCATCATGCGCAGGCTGTGGAGATGAGCGACATCGTCCTCGCCAAGCCGGACCTGCCCGCGGATGTCAGGGCTCTGGCCACCAGGATCAAGGACGCCCAGGCGCCGGAAATCGAGACCATGACCGGGTGGCTCAAGAACTGGAATGTCCCCACTATGGCGGCTGACCACTCGGGGCACGGCATGTCCGGCATGGTAGACGCGGAAGGCCTCAGTAAACTCAAGGCCGCCCAGGGAACCGAGGCAGCCCGGCTTTTTATGGAGCAGATGACCGGTCACCACGAAGGTGCTGTCGAGATGGCCAATGACGAAATCGATGGGGGCAGGAACCCGGAGGCCGTCCAGCTGGCCCGCGACATCGTCACGGCCCAGGAATCGGAGATCGCCGAGATGAAGAAGCTCCTGGCAGCGCTCTGACCCAACCGGAACGCTCTCTCACTTAATGCCATAAATCGGCCAACGCTCTCTCACTTTCCTTACGAAAGTGAGAGAGCGTTGGCCCCAAAACCGCGTTAAGTGAGAGAGCGTCCCGTGGGAGCCACCGGCTTGGTGGGTCAGGCGCGGTGGTTGACGTGCTCGGGGCGGATTCCCAGCCCGATAAACCGTGCCGTGACCCGGCGCAGAAGCGGCGAGGCGGCACGAAGAACCAGTAGCAGCCAGCGGGGCGCGATCCGGTTCCCGGTGGCGGCCCTGAAGAGCACGCGGTGTCCGTTGCGCTGCAACTGCTGCATGATCTTCACTGGTAACTCCCGCCGCTTCTGCACGTCAGCCAGCTTCCCTGTTGGCACCGTTCCGGCCGCGAGGTCCGCCGCAATAGTGTTGGCCAGCGCCACGGCGTCCTGGATGGCGAAGTTCACGCCCACGCCGAACATCGGGGACATCGCGTGGGCGGCGTCGCCGATGGCAATGAACCCGGGACGGTACCAGCGCCGCAGCCGGTTGATCTGGACGGAGAGGAGTTTTACCTGGTCCCAGTCGGTGAGGTTCCCGACGACGGGGCGCAGGAATGGCGCGGCGCCAATAATCCGGGTTTGCAGGGCGCCCACCTCCCCCGCCCGAAGCTCGTCAAAACCGCCTTTGCGGATCACCATGCCCGACTGGTACCGGTCGCCGCGGTCGATCGTGAGGACCATCCCCTGCGCGGAAATGTAGCCAAGCGTTGGCGGCGGAGGGTCCGGCGGCTTGGGCAGGTTGAACCAGAGGACGTCGATGGGCACACCGAATGTATCGGGCGTCAGTCGGGCAGCGGCGCGCAAGGCCGACGCACGCCCGTCGGCAGCGACGGTGAGCGTCGCACGGATCTCCAGTCCGCCGTCGGACGTGAGGGCCCGGACTCCGCGCACCTGGCCCTCTTCGATGATGAGTCCGGTGGCCTCGGTGAGCATGCGCAGCTCGAAGTTGGGGAACGCGTGCGCCTCGCGGGCAAGGAAGTTCAGGAAGTCCCACTGCGGCGTGAAGACGATGAAGTTGTCCGGCGCGGGGAGGGTGCCGAAGTCCACGATGGTGACCCGCTGGCCATCAACCACCGCATCCAGCGTGGACAGCCTGGTCAGCGGAAGGTTCAGGAACTTTTCGCGCAGCCCAAGTTCTCCCAGCAGGGTGACCGTGGAGGGGTGGACAGTGTCCCCGCGGAAGTCGCGCAGGAAGTCGCCGTGCTTCTCCAGGACCGTCACCCGCAGGCCTTTCTTCGCGAGCAGGTATCCGAGCACCATGCCTCCGGGGCCGCCGCCGGCAATCACGCAGTCCCGTGTGATCTCGCTTTCCACAGTCATATCTTCGTGCTTCCCTGCCCTCAGGTGATAGAGCGTTGCCCGGAAACCTGCCAAAGGTGAGCGGGCGTCGGGTGGGAAGCGGCCAAAAGTGAGCGGGCGTGCGGGGTGGGGCGGCCGCCGTCGGGCCGATGCGTGTTAAGTTGAAAAGCACGGACGCACCGGCTGGAAAGAGAAATCTCCCTTGGACTCACCCGCACCAGTAAAAATCCTGACTGTCTGCACGGGCAACATCTGCCGCTCGCCCGTGGCCGAGCGGTTGCTGCAGGCGGGTCTGGACCAGGTGCTGCCGGGCGGTTTCGAGGTGCGCAGCGCAGGGACCCGGGCCATGGTGGGCGACCCCATCCAGCCCATCTCGGCCGACATCATCCGCACGTTCGGCGGCGACCCGGAGCAGTTCGCCGCCCGCCAGCTCACGCCCAAAATCCTGCGCGGCGTGGACCTGGTGCTGACCATGACCTCCGGGCACCGCGGCGAAGTCCTGCAGCTGGACGCCTCCTTCCTCAAGCGCACCTTCACCATCCGCGAGTTCGCCAGGATGCTCGATGTCCTGGACCAGCGAGCGGAGTCGGCCGGTAACGCATCGGAGGGAACGTACGACGACGGCGATCCCCTGGCTGCAAACCTCACCTTTTGGCGCGGCTTGCCTGCGCGGGCTGCGGCCGTGCGCCACCTGTCGCTGCCCGTGGACTCGGCCGAGAACGACATCATCGACCCATACCGGCGCGCGCCGGAGGTGTACCGGCAGATGGAGGACGAACTCGCGCCGGCCATTGTGTCCATCCTGCGCCACGCCCGCCTCAACGCCCCCGTTCGCTGGAACGGTGCCCCGACGCCGTAGCGTTCCGGCGAACGCGCACCGTTCCGGCGAACGCGCTGTCCGCCACCCAAAACTGCTGCCGCACGCACGGCTGACGTGCCCGCCCGACCCGGCCCGCCGCCGTCGTCATTACTGTGCGGACAAGTGTGCGGTTCTTCTGTGGATTCCCCTGATGTATCGCGTTTCCGCCGCTGCTAATTTTCGGCAATGGGCAGCCAGCGGAAGCATCCAGGCACGCAAACTCCCGGCTCCGAACCCCGGTCCGCGCGCCGCCGGCACCCCCTGCGCACCATCTTCCTGGTCCTGCTCGCCGTCGCAGTCCTGGTCCCGGTTTCAGCCGGAGCGTACCTCTACAACCTGGGACAGATCTACGAGTCCAAGACCAGCACCCTCGAAAGCCCCTTCCCCGCAGAGTCCCTCCGGCCCCAGCCGCGGACGCCCGGAGCAGCAGGCGGCATCCCCGGCGCCGGTCCCGCCGACGGACCAGCCGCGGGCGAACCCGATCCCTACGCGGACACGTCGCTGAACATCCTGGTGATGGGCAGCGACAGCCGGGGAGCAACGGCCGACGAGGCCCTCTCCGGCGCCAACTCCAACCAGCGCGCCGACACCCTGATGCTGGTCCATATCCCGGTTGACCGGTCCAAGATCTACTCCATCTCGCTGATGCGGGACCTGTGGATCAGCATCCCGGACCATGGCCAGGCCAAGATCAACGCGGCCCTTGCCTTCGGCGGTGTTCCGCTGATGCTCCAGACGGTCGAGTCACTGTTCCAGCAGCGGATAGACCACGTGGCCATGATCGATTTCGAGGGCTTCAAGGGAGTCACCGACGCCGTGGGCGGGGTGGAAGTCAACGTTCCCCAGCCCTTCGTTTCGCGCCACGACCACTACGCCTTCATCGCCGGAACCCAGACGCTGGACGGCGGGCACGCCCTTGAGTTTGTCCGCGAGCGCTACGCCTTTGCCGACGGCGACTACCAGCGGGTCCGCAACCAGCAGGCGTTTGTGCGCGCGCTGTTCGCGAAAAACCTCAGCCCGGAGACGCTCCTCAACCCGGTCAAGGTCCACAACGTACTCAGCGCCATGGCCCCGTTCATCAGTGTGGACAGCGGGCTGGACGCCGCAACCCTGGCCCGTCTGGCCCTTGAGCTCCGCGACGTCCGGGCCAACGACATGGTGATGTTCACCCTGCCCACGCTGGGCATCGACACCTCCGCGGACGGCCAGTCGATCGTGCTGCCGGACCCCTGGGCCGTCGAGCGTATTTCCGAGGCTTTGGCAGGTGACAGTTTGGACACGTATGTAGCCAGCGGAGCCTTGGCGGGCGGACACTGATCCCACCACACGCACAATGAGGTGAGGCACAATGAGCACGCCAGGCGGTTCTGACCCCTCCGGCACGGGCCCGTCCGGCTCCCATCCGCACGGCCTGGGCTGGGTGGCGCACGGACGGCGGCGCTGGATCGCTGCCCTGGTGGCGCTGGCGCTGGTGGCGGTGGCCGTCGTCGCGATCGTGAACCTCAACCGGGCCGGCACGGAAGCGCAGCCTGCGGCAACACAGAGCGCTTCGGAAACACCAACGCCCAGCGAGACCCCGACGGAAACCACCCCGGCACCCCCTCCTCCCCCGCCGCCGCCTCCCCCCATTCCGGAGCTCCCGGCCGTGCCCATGAACGTGCTGGTCATCGGCAGTGACATGCGCGGCAACGCCCGCGACGCCGCAGCCCACACGGCCGCTACGGGCCAGCCGATGGACCAGCGCGCGGACGTCCTGATTGTGGTCCACGTCCCGGCAGACCGGCGAAGCCTCTACATGATCTCCATCAACCGCGACCTGTGGGTGGATATCCCGGGGTTGGGCGGCGCCAAGGTCAACTCGGGCCTGCAGTACGGCGGCATCGACATGCAGACGGCCGCGGTCCAGTCGCTGCTGGGTATCACCATCGACCAGACCCTGATGCTGGACTTCGGCGGCCTCAAGGTCCTTGTTGACGGGCTGGGCGGGATCGACGTCAACGTGCCCGTCCCGTTCCAGTCGACCCACGACACCGGGCACGTCTTCACCCCCGGCGTGAACCACCTGGACGGGCAGGCGGCGCTTGAGTTTTCCCGCGAGCGCTACGCGTTTATCGACGGCGACTTCCAGCGCGTGCGCAACCAGCAGATCCTGCTCCGCGCCATCCTGGCCCGCCTCACTGCCAATGGTGCCCTGAACGATGTCAACGCGGTACGGGGGCTGGTGGACTTCGCGTCCTGCTGCCTGACCGTCAACAAGAGCTTTGACCTGGTGCAGGCGGCCATCCTCGCGTACAGCCTCCGCAACCTCGACGTGAACGCCATCGGCACGATGACGCTGCCCACGGCCGGTCCCGGATTTGTGGCGGGCCAGTCGGTGCTGTTTCCCGATTACGGCGGCGTCAACGCTGTAGGCGCAGCGCTGCGGGAGGGCCGGATCGCCGAGTTCGCGCTGCCGTAAGGCACCGCGTCTCGTTGTGCCAGCGCTTTGGGGGGCCGCTGGCGACGCGCACAATGACTGTCGACGCGGGTACTTTTTGGCGCGGCCGGTATTTGCGGCGCGTCCAGTATTATGCGCCGCGGGAATCAGTTAGCGCGTCGAATTCGCGCACGGCTCGGTGTCCTGGGGGCCTATCCGTGCTGTTCAACCCGGGCTTACCGTGCGTTCACCCGAGGGCAACAGTCCGTGCGCCCGGCGTGGGCAGGCTGGGCCCATGACTGATATTTCCCGCCGCACCATCGTTAAGGGTTCCGTCTTGGCCGCTGCACTGGCCGCCACTCCCGCCGCCGCACAAGCCAACCCTGCACAAGCCAACGCCGCGGGGCCGCGCCAGTCGCCGGCCGGCATCGCGCTGGTCCGGAACCGGCTCACCCTGCCCAGCGGCATCGCCACCGGCGACGTCACCTCCGATTCGGCCGTGCTGTGGTCCCGCGCATCGGGCGCCGGGCGGATGACGGCGGTGCTGCGCGCAGTGGACGACGGCGGCGAGGTCCTGCGCGGTCGCGGCGCCTTTGAGCGCACCCTCCGCGGTCCCCGCGCCACCCAGGCGTCCGACTTCACGGCCAAGATCCATGCCGGGAACCTGCCGTCCAACACCCGCTTTGCGCTGGAGATCAGCTTTGAGGACGACGGCGGCGCGGCAGGTGAGAGCGTCCGCGGCACCTTCCGGACGGCACCCGACGCGGGGACGTTCAACGGCAAGGGCCGCACCGGTGACACCAGCGCGGGAGGCAAGGTGCCGGCGTCGTCCGCGCAAAGCTTTGTGTGGACCGGTGACACCGCGGGCCAGGGCTGGGGCATCAACGAGGAGATCGGCGGGATGCGCGGCTACCGGGCGATGCACCAGACCCGGCCGGACTTTTTTATCCACTCGGGCGACACCGTGTACGCAGACGGACCCATCGCCGAAACCGTGGTGGAGAAGGACGGGCAGGTGTGGCGGAACCTGGTGACCGAGGAGGTGTCCAAGGTGGCCGAGACCCTCACCGAATACCGCGGCCGGCACCGGTACAACTCGATGGATGCCAACATGCGCGCCATGTTCGCGGACGTCCCGGTCATCGCCAACTGGGACGACCACGAAACCACCAACAACTGGTACCCCGGCGAGATCCTGGATGATCCGCGCTATACAGTCCGCGACGTAAACACCCTCGCCGCGCGCGGACGGCAGGCGTGGCAGGAGAACATGCCCATCGCCGATTCGGCAGCGCTGTGGCGGCCGGGGACATTCGACGATGCCGGCCAGTACCAGCCTGCGCGCATCTACCGGAAGATCAGCCGAGGCCCGCAACTGGATGTCTTCTGCCTGGACATGCGCACGTTCAAGTCGCCCAACACCGACGGCAAGGAAACCTACGCCACGAACATCCTGGGCCAGGAGCAGGTGGACTGGCTGATCAGGGAGGTGTCGGCGTCGAAGGCCACCTGGAAGGTGATCGCCGCGGACCTGCCGCTGGGGATTATCGTGCCCGACGGCGGGGTGAACCAGGAAAGCCTGTCCAACCGCGATCCCGGCGCTCCGTTGGGCCGCGAGCTCGAGATCGCCGGGGTGCTGAGCGCGTTGAAGCGCAACCGGGTTAAGAACGTGGTGTGGCTGACCGCCGACGTTCACTACTGCGCCGCCCACCACTACTCGCCCGAGCGCGCCGCGTTCACCGACTTCGACCCGTTCTGGGAGTTTGTGGCCGGGCCCATTGCGGCCGGGTCGTTCGGGCCCAACGCGATGGACGGGACGTTCGGACCGGAGGTGGTGTTCTCCAAGGCCGGGCGTTTCGCCGGGGAGTCACCGCGCGACGGCGAGAACCAGTTCTTCGGGCACGTCCAGCTGGGCCAGGACAATAGTTTCACGGCCAGCCTCCGCAATGCCAACGGTGCCACCGTGTTCTCCAAGGTGCTGATGCCGGAGCGGTAGATCCTGTTGTGTAATGGCCTGTGCCGTTGACTCTGGCGTTTACTGCCCGTGCCCCGTGGGTACGCCGCTGGTAGTGTTCCTGCATTCGGAAACCCAGGCGGACGGAGTGATTTCTTGTGAAAGAGGACGGGCTGACGGAGGCTGTGCAGGAGGCCGGGGCGGTGGAGCTGCTCCTGGTCCGCCACGGTGAAAGCGAAGGCAACGTGGCCGCCACGGACGCGCGGCTGGCCGGGGCCGAGATTATCGAGGTGCCGGCCCGGGATGCGGATGTGAACCTGTCCGGGACCGGCCAGGAGCAGGCCAAAGCCCTGGGGACGGCGCTGGCACGGATCGCCGAGGACCTCCGCCCCGATGCCGTGGTTTCCTCTCCTTATGCCCGGGCGCTGCAGACCGCTGAGATCGCGGTGGAAACCGCAGGCTGGCATGTGAAGGTCCGCACCGATGAGCGGCTGCGGGACCGGGAGCTCGGCATCCTGGACCGGCTGACGCGGCTGGGGGTGGAGAAGCGTTTCCCGGAGGAGGCCGAACGACGGGAGTGGCTGGGCAAGATGTACTACCGGCCGCCGGGCGGGGAATCCTGGGCGGACGTGGCCCTGCGGCTGCGCTCCGTCCTGGACGAGCTGAACAGCCTCGGCACGGGGCACCGGGTGATGCTGGTCTGCCACGACGCCGTGATCATGCTGTTCCGGTACGTGCTGGAGGGGATGAACGAGAAGGAACTCCTGGATCTGGCGGCCAGCACGTCCGTCCTGAATGCCTCCCTGACGCGGTATGTCCGGCCGTCCGGCGAAGGCCCCTGGACGCTGGAGAGCTTCAACGTGGCGGACCACCTCACGGAGCAGGGTGTCACTGTCACCGAGCATGCGGGAGACGTCAGTGTCCACCCGAAGTGAAGCCAATCCCCGTACCTTGGTGACGCCGTCGCTGCTGCGCGAGTGGCCGCTGCCGGCGCCGGGCGAGGACAAGTACTCCCGCGGCTCGGTCCTGGTGATCGGCGGCGCGCGGGCCACGCCGGGCGCCGCCCTGCTGGCAGGTACTGCTGCGCTGCGGGCCGGTGCGGGCAAACTCACGCTGGCCGTGGCGGAGTCCGTGGCGGTCCAGGTGGCAGTGGCGCTTCCTGAGTGCGGAGCCATGGGCCTGCCTGAAACTGCTGAGGGGTCGGTGACGGGTGAGGGGCTGGACCGGATCTCGTCCTATCTGGACCGCGCCGATGCGATCCTGGTGGGCCCGGGCCTGGACGATCCGGAGCTGGCGGAGGAGCTGTTGCGGGCGCTGCTGGAGCGGGAGGCCGGCACTGACTCGGGCTCTGGCGCGTCAGGCTCTGGCGGCGCAGGCTCCGGTGCGGGGAACGCGGGCGGGGGTCCCGCCGTCGTACTCGATGCTTACGCCCTGGGCGGCCTGCTGAAGCTGGGCGACCAGCTGGAACCGTGGAAGGGGCGGCTGATCCTCACACCGAATCCCAAGGAAGCGGCCGTCCTGCTGGAGCGCGAGGTGGAAGACCTGGCGGCGGACGTGGCCGAGATTGCAGATAAGTTCCAGGCAGTGGTGAGCTGCCAGGGCCTGATCGCAAGGCCCTCGGGCGGGGATGCGCCGGAGGAATCCGAGCTGTGGCAGATGACCACGGGCTATGGCGGACTGGGAACGTCGGGAAGCGGAGATGTCCTCGCCGGGGCGATTGCGGGCCTTCGGGCACGCGGCACCACCGGCGCGCAGGCTGCCTGCTGGGGCACGCACCTGCACGCCGCGGCAGCCGACCGGCTTGCCAGCCGGCGTGGTCCCCTCGGCTTCCTCGCCCGTGAGCTGGCGGACGAACTGCCCGCCCTGATGCTGGAGCTGAACACCTGACACGCGGCTGTTGGGGTCCAGGCATGGGATGACCCCCGGCTGAAGCTGGGGGCCACCGTATCGGGAGGTTCAGGCGTAGGCTGCCGGTGCGCTTCAAGCGCTGTGGCGTGCATACTAGCGATCCGCCCAAAAGGCAGTCAGCAATAAATGAATACCCGACGTCCCGATCCTGTTGAGACTAGGCGGAAATTTCCTGCTTTGCCCCCTTCGTTTCAATTTCGATCTTGCGCGGCTTGGCCTTTTCGGCGACAGGAATCCGCAGCGTCAGGACACCGGCCTCGTAGCTTGCCTTGACGTTATCGGTGTCCAGCGTGTCCCCGAGGATCAGCTGGCGGCTGAACACGCCGCGCGGCCGCTCGGAGGCGATCAACTCGGTGTCCTTGCCCGCGGGGTCCGGACGCTCGGCCCGCACCGTCAGGACATTCCGTTCCACATCCAGATCCACCGAATCCAGTGCGACGCCGGGCAGATCAAAGGCGACGACGAATTCCTGGTCCTCGCGCCAAGCGTCCATAGGCATCGCCGCCGGACGCGCTGCCGTGCCGAGGACCTGCTGGGCCAGCCTGTCCAGCTCGCGGAACGGATCGGTTCGCATCAACATGGCTTCCCTCCTCGTAAGAGACGGTCCAACATTGTTTTTAGTATCAGCCCGATCTGTATTGGCTGATATAGATTTTTTAGCACTGGAGAAGCAGGCCTGCAAGCGGTTCGGGGAGGAATTTTTCCTGATTTTTGGCGCCGGTTTCGGGAGCGGTGAAGGGGCCTTCCGCGGCGTGCGGAAGGCCCCTTCTGTTGGGTGTTTTGGCTGGTCAGCTCCGGGTGGGATCGGGGCGCAGCGGCGTGGGCCCCGGGTCCGGCACGGGCAGCGGCCCCGGGGGTTCCGGGGTCGGGAACGGATTGGGCGGCTGCGGGCCGGGATGGCCGGGCTGGGTGGGATCAGGCTGGTCCGGGCCTGGTTCCGGCGGGAACGGTTCGGGCTCGTGCACTGGCGGGATGGTCATATGCTTCCCCTCTCACGCTGGGCGGATGTGCCATAGCGTGAACAGGATACGCCAGCGGCCGGAACCCCACTAGGGCACCATTTCTCCGATGCCCGCTCACTTAATGCTGCGCTCCAGCAAACGCCCGCTCACTTATGGCCGCCATTTCCCCAACCCCCGCTCACTTATGGCCGCCATTTCCCCAACCCCCGCTCACCTATTGCCACCATTTCCCCAACCCCCGCTCACCTATTGCCACCACTTCCCCAACCCCCGCTCACTCAGGCGGCCACAAGTGCGCCCGGGTTTACAGACAGGCGGCCACAACTGCGCCCGGGTTTACAGACAGGCGGCCACAAGTGCGCCCGGGTTTACGGACAGGCGGCAACAAGTGCGCCCGGATCTGGGGCGTTATCGTCCGGTAGCGAACGGCCGGTGCATTGTCGGGGCGGGTCTATATATTGAAACCATGACCCAGACTCCGTTGCAGGATTCCGCCAGCACCGCGACTTCCACCCCCGTTCCCCCGGTTGCCAAGCAGATCCCCGCCGAACGTACGCATCACGGGGACACTTTCGTGGACAACTACGAGTGGCTGCGGGAGAAGGAATCCCCGGAAGTCGTGGAACACCTGAAGGCTGAGAACGCCTACCAGGAAGCCGTCACCGCGCACCAGGAGCCGCTGCGCGAGGCCATCTTCCAGGAGATCAAGGGCCGCACCCAGGAAACGGACCTTTCCGTCCCGCACCGCAAGGACGGCTGGTGGTACTTCAGCCGTTCCGTGGAGGGCAAGGAGTACGGAATCCAATGCCGGGTCAAGGCACAGGACACGGGCAATCCGGTACAGGACTGGACGCCGCCGAAGGTGGAGCCCGGCGTCGGAATTCCCGGCGAGGAAGTCCTGCTGGACGGAAACATCGAGGCGGAGGGCAAGCCCTTCTTCTCCGTGGGCGGAACCGCCGTGACCGTGGACGGCAACACCTACGCCTACGCCGTGGACAACAGCGGCGACGAACGCTTCACCCTGCGCATCAAGGACCTCCGCACGGGCGAACTCCTGCCGGATGTCATCGAGAACATCTTCTACGGCGTCGCCTTCTCCCCCGACGGCACCCGCATCTTCTACACCGTGGTGGACGAGTCCTGGCGCCCCTACCAGGTCAAGGCGCACACCCTGGGCACTCCCGTCGAGGAAGACGTGGTGATCTACCAGGAGGACGACGCCGCCATGTGGCTGGGCTTCGAACTCTCCGGGGACCGGCGCTACCTGGTGCTGGGCATCGGCTGCTCGGAATACAGCGAGACCCGCCTGCTCCGCTTCGATGACCCCGCCCAGGAACTCCTCACCGTGATTTCCCGCAATGAGCGGGTGCTGTACGAAGCAGAACCGTTCCTGCTGCCCGGCCCGGACGGCGGGAAGACGGAAAAGATCCTGCTCACCCACAACCGCGCCGCCGTTAACTCCATGGTCTCCCTCGCGGACCCGGCCGAGCTGCAGAAGCCGCTGGCCGGGCAGCAGTGGCAGACCGTCGTCGAACATTCCGACGACGTCCGGGTCAACGGCGCGGGCGTCACCTCCACGCACCTCGTGGTGTCCATCCGCAAGGACACCATCGAGCGCGTCCAGGTGATCGGGCTGGCCGGGCTCGGTACCGCCGCGCAGGAACCGCCAGTGGAGCCGGCGTTCGACGAGGAGCTGTACACGGCAGGGGTGGGCGGTTCGGACTACGAGGCCCCGGTGATCCGGCTGGGCTACACGTCCTACTTCACGCCGTCGCGGGTTTACGACTTCGTGCTGCCCACCCCGGAGCAGCCGGACGGCGAGCTGCTGCTGCGGAAGGAAAGCCCGGTGCTGGGCGGCTACGACGGCAGCGATTATGTGGCCACCCGCGAGTGGGCGCAGGCCCAGGACGGCACCCGGATCCCGCTTTCGGTGCTGCGGCACAAGGCCGTCAAGCAGGATTCGACGGCGGCCGGCCTGGTGTACGGGTACGGCTCCTATGAGATGAGCATGGACCCGGGCTTCGGCATCGCGCGGCTGTCCCTGCTGGACCGCGGAGTGGTGTTTGTGATCGCCCACATCCGCGGCGGCGGCGAGCTGGGCCGGCACTGGTACGAGAACGGCAAAAAGCTCACCAAGAAGAACACCTTCACCGACTTCATCGACGCCACCGACTGGCTTGCCGGCTCCGGCTGGGTGGATCCCTCCAGGATTGCTGCCCTGGGCGGCTCGGCCGGCGGGCTGCTGATGGGTGCCATCGCGAACATGGCACCGGAAAAGTACGCCGCGGTTGTGGCGCAGGTGCCGTTTGTGGACCCGCTGACCAGCATCCTGGATCCGGACCTGCCCTTGTCTGCGCTGGAGTGGGAAGAATGGGGCAACCCCATCACGGACCCCGAGGTCTACGCCTACATGAAGTCCTACTCCCCTTACGAGAATGTGCACCGGGCGGCCTACCCCAAGATCGCCGCCGTGACCTCGTTCAATGACACCCGGGTCCTCTACGTGGAACCCGCCAAGTGGGTGCAGGAGCTGCGGAACAAGACCACCGCGAGCCAGCCGATCGTGATGAAGATCGAGATGGACGGCGGCCACGGCGGCGCCTCCGGCCGCTACGTCCAGTGGCGCGAACGGGCCTGGGACTACGCCTTCATCGCCGATTCCCTCGGGGCCACGGAGCTGCTTCCGGGCGCGGGCCTGAAGTAGGGGCAAGCGTACGACGGCGGGCGCGTCCCGCCGTCGTACGCCCGCCTTTTGCGCCGCGCACCGCAGCTCCTTAGCCCTGCGGGTGCTCCACCAGCCACTCCGCCAGGGTTTCGAGGTTGGCCCGGACCGTCCTCCCCTGGGCCCGTGCCACCAGCGCGTCCGCCAGCTTGCCAAAGACCCCGCCCAGCCCCGATGCGGCATCGATCCTCTGGGTAACGCGCGTACCGCCGTCGGCCGGTTCGAGTTCGAACGTCACGGTGAAATCCAGCTTGCCCTCGACCGAACGCGACACCATACGCCGCGGCGGATCGAACTCGGCGACCTCCACAACCCAGTCGAACTGCTGTCCCATGATTTTGCTGGTCCCGCGCCCCCGGGAACCCACCCCGACAGGGCCATCCCCGACCTGCCCGGACGAGGTAACCGAGGAATCGTAAACAGCGATGTTTTCGAATCTGGACAGAAACTCGAAGACTTCCTGCGGCGGCCGGGCGATGACAACACTTTCTTCTACAACAGGCACTGCAATCTCCTTTGAAAGGCACCTGATGCCGGCCCGGCTTGGCCGGCGCAATGGCAGGCACAGCGCCAGAGTGGACCCGCCGGTCGTCCCTGTCAATGCCCTTGCGGGAAGGCGCTTAGCGTCCGCCACGTCGGGCCTCGCCCCGGGTCCGCCACCTTGCACCCCCGTCCCTGACCAGCAGCAACATCACGCGCGACGATCCTCCCGCAGTACCCAAAGAAGGTAATCATGCTTACTATTGTCTGGCGCCGGCTGCCCGCTGGGGGCAGGTTAACCGGCGCCGTATGTGGAGGTTTGAGCGAGCATGGAACAGGAAATGCGTCCCCTGACCGACGACGAACTGATCGCGGAACAGGCAACGGCTTTGCCGGACAAGGAAGTGGCCTCGGTCCTTGACCTGAATGCGGATCTGGACCTGGGCATCGATGCGGCAGCTCCCATCGACCTTGCCGTTGCAGCCAACGCCAACGTGGCGGCCCCGATCGATGCGGCCGCCTCGGCAAACATTCTTTCCTTCGGCTCGGAAGCCCAGGCGCTGGCAGACCAGGGCGTCGTAATCGAGCAGGGCATCGTGGCCGACGCGAACGCCGAGTCCACCCAGGACAGCGTCATCGACCAGGGCAACGACACCGTCGACGACGGCACTGCAGCCAGCGGAGCTACGGGCACCGAGGGCACGGCTACCGGCACGGAAGGTACCGGGACAGCGCCCGACGGCGGCACCCTCCTTCCGGACGGAACCGGCACCGACGGGCTCGTCCCCGAGGATGGCCTGGGCGAAGCACTGCCCGACGTGGGCGCGCTGCCGGTGGATCCCGCCGCCGCGCTGGACGGGGACCTGCTCAACGTCAACGTGGACCTTGCAGCCGACGCGGACATCGCCGCACCGATCAACGGTGCCGTGGCAGCAAACGCCAACGTGGCTGCCCCGATCGACGCCGCAGTGGCCGCGAACATCGGCTCCATCGACAGCCAGGCCTATGCTGTGGCGGACCAGGACGCGCTGATCACCCAGCACATCGAGGGCGAAGCCAATGCCTCGGCTGACCAGCAGTCCGACCTCGAACAGTAAGCCCAGATGACCCACACGAGCGGCGGGCCGCGCTCCCAGGCCGGCCCGCCGTCGTCCGCTGCGCCCCTGGCCGAGGCGCCGCTGCCTGTCCCTGCCCGGGCTGACGGCGTCCAACTCATCGGCAAGTCGGAGGGGTCCGGTTACCGGGAGCCGCCTGCGCTGGTCCGCCGCGCGGACGGCCAGACCCTCCAGCTGACGCCCCTGCTGTACGAGGTGCTGGAGGCAGTGGACGGCAGGCGCAGCGAAGAGGAGATCGCTGCGCACGCCGGCGCGGCGTCGGGAAGACTCATCAGCGCCGACAACGTGCGCACTTTGATGGACTCACAGCTGCTGCCGCTGGGCCTGCTGCGGCTGGCAGACGGATCGCAGCCCGAGGTGCGCAAGGCCGACCCCCTGCTGGGCATGCGCTTCCGCTACACCGTGACGGACCCGGAACGCACCCGCCGGATCACTGCCCCGTTCACGGTCCTGTTCAACCCCCTGATTGTGGTGGCGGTGACGGCGGCATTCCTGGCCTCGTGCTGGTGGGTGCTGATGGTGAAGGGGCTGGCGTCGGCCACGCACGAAGCGTTCGACAAGCCTGTCCTGCTCCTGCTGATTTTTGCCGTCACCATCCTGTCCGCGGGTTTCCACGAATTTGGGCATGCCGCCGCCGCACGGAAGGGCGGTTCCGCCCCCGGTGCCATGGGTGCGGGCCTGTACCTCGTCTGGCCCGCGTTCTTCACCGATGTCACGGACTCATACCGGCTGGGCCGCGCCGGCCGCCTCCGCACGGATTTCGGCGGCCTGTACTTCAACGCCATCGTGGCAGTGGCCATCATGGGGCTGTGGTGGGCCACCGGATTCGACGCGCTGCTGCTGGTGGTTGTCACGCAGATCCTGCAGATGGTCCGGCAACTGCTGCCCCTGGTCAGGTTTGACGGTTACCACATCCTGGCCGACGCCGCCGGGGTCCCGGACCTGTTCCAGCGCATCAAACCGACTCTGCTGGGCCTGCTGCCGTGGCACTGGGGCAATCCGGAAAGCAGGGTCCTCAAGCCCTGGGCCCGGGCAGTGGTAACGCTGTGGGTCCTGGTCACCGTGCCGTTGCTGCTGTTCAGCCTGGCCATGATGGTCATTTCCCTGCCGCGGTTGCTGGCCACCGCCTGGAGCAGTGCAGCCAAACAGCAGGCGCTACTCGCCGAAAGCCTGTCCGACGGCGACCTTGCGGGGGCGGCCGTGCGCGTCCTGGCCATCGCTGCCGTCGCCCTGCCCATGGTTGGCGTGCTCTACATCCTGCTGCGGCTCCTGCGTCAACTGGTCACCGGGCTCTGGCAAAAGACCCGCGGAAAGTTCCTGCAGCGGGCCGCTGCCATGGGTGCCGTGGCAGCTTTGCTGGCCGGGCTGGCTTGGGCATGGTGGCCCGACGGCGGGACGTACCGTCCGGTGCAGCCTTACGAACGCGGCACGCTGGCTGATGCGACCACCTCCATCCTGCCGTCCACGGGCACGGCCCTGCGTGAGGGCGGCAGCGGCAGGACCGTAGCGCTGTGGCCGGAAGGAACCGCGACGCCCACCCGTGAGAACCCGCAGCTGGCCATGGTGCTGGTGCCGCTGGACGACTCCGCCGCGGATTCATCCACCGGTTCCCCGGCCGGATCCGGCAGCCCAGCCGCCCCCTCATGGGTATTCCCGTTCGACCGGCCAGCCGCGCCCGAAGAGGACGGCAACCAGGCGCTTGCCGTGAACACCGCCGATGGTTCGGTGACGTACAGTGTGGCCTTCGCGCTCGTGTGGGCCGAAGACGGCGAACCGGTCGACACCCGGAACGAGGCTTATGCCTTTGCCAACTGCACCGGCTGCGCGGCAGTGGCCGTCGGTTTCCAGGTAGTGCTTGTTGTGGGCCAGACGGACGTTATTGTCCCGGAGAACCTGTCCGCTGCAGCCAATTACAACTGCCTGGACTGCCTCACCTACGCCCTGGCCAGCCAACTTGTCCTCACCCTGGACGGCCCGCCCGGCGAGGCCAGCCTGGCCCAGCTCAATGCCCTGTGGGCCGAGATCGCGGAGTACGGCCGGAACATCCAGAATGTGCCGCTCTCGGAGATCCAGGGCCGGCTCGCTGCCTACAAGGAGCAGATCACCGCGATCATCCAGGCCGATCCCGGTGCCACGAAGGGCCAGGCGGCGGGCAGCACAGCGTCGCCGACGACCCCGGCCGTTCCGGGTTCATCGCCCTCCGGTAACACCGCGCCCGGCTCCGGCACGGGAGGCGAAGCACCCGCTCCGGCAGGAACTGCCCCGGCCAACGCACCGGCCACGCAGCCCGCTCCCGGTGACGCGCCGCCGTCGTACGCTCCCGTTGAGACCGTGGCGCCGACGGCGGATACTGGGGGCACGGCCCCGGCCGTGGAACCTGTACCCACAGCAAACCCCAGCTAGGAGAGCAGATGTCGTTGAGCAAGGGAACGTCCGTGGAATGGAACACGCCGCAGGGCAAGACGCACGGGAAGATCGTGGAGAAGAAAACCAGCGACTTCGAACTGGACGGCCACACCCACCGCGCCAGCGAGGACGAACCGCAGTACGTGGTTGAGTCGGCGAAGACCGGAGCGCGTGCGGCCCACAAGGCCTCGGCCCTGACGGAAAAGAAGTAAGCCGATGGCGGCCCAGCACGAGGTTGTCATCATCGGCGGCGGCAACGCCGGCATCTCCCTCGCCGCCCGGCTGGAGCGCTACGGAGTCAAGGACGTGGCCCTGGTGGAACCCCGGGAACACCATCTCTACCAGCCGCTGTTCTCCCACATCGCCGGAGGCAGGGCCTCGGCCAAGGAGGCCATCCGGCCGCAGGAACCGCTGATACCGGACGGTGTCACCTGGATCCGGGACGCCGCTGCCGGGATCGACACCGATGCGAACACCGTGACCCTCGAGTCCGGCGCCACTGTGTCGTACGGGCAGTTGGTGGTATGTCCGGGCCTGCAGTATGACTGGGATGCCGTGCCCGGCCTTGCCGAGGCAGTGCATTCACCGCACGGTGCCTCGCATTACGAGTTCGAGCTGGCGCCCAAGGCATGGACCCTGCTGAGCGGGCTGAAATCCGGCACCGCCCTCTTCACCATGCCCGCCGGCCCGATCAAGTGCGGCGGCGCTGCGCAGAAGCCCATGTACCTCGCCTGTGACTACTGGAAAGGGCTGGGCGTGCTGGACCGGATCAGGGTGGTGATGGTCCAGCCCTATCCCACCGTGTTCGGGGTTCCTGAAGTGGACCGGGAGCTGGATCGCAAGATCGCCGAGTACGGCATCGAACTGTGGACCAACAGCGAACTGCTGTCCGTGGACGCGGCCGGCCAGCTGGCCACCATCCGGAACACCGCCACCGGCGCGGAGGAAAACCTGCATTACGACGTCCTCAACGGGGTTCCCCCGCAGTCGGCGCCGGACTGGCTCAAGGCAACCGACCTGCCCGCGGCCGGTGACGCCGGCGGTTTTGTCGAAGTGGACCGGCAAACCCTGCGGCACATCAGGTTCCCCAACGTCTGGTCCCTGGGCGACGCCGCCGGAACCACCAACTCCAAGTCCGGCGGCGCGCTGCGGAAGCAAACCATGGTGCTGGCCAAGAACCTGGTGGCCGCCCGGAAGGGGAAGCCGCTCCCCGCCAAGTACAACGGCTACTCCGTGTGCCCCTTCACGGTCTCCCGCAACACCGTGGTGTTCGCCGAGTTCGACGACCGGTACAGGCCCATGCCCACCGTCCCCCGGGTCCCCACCTGGAACGAGAGCAGGCTGTCCTGGGTGGTGGACCGCAACATCTTCCCGCAGGTGTACTGGAACATGATCCTCAAGGGCCGCGCCTAACCGCCCCATTGGAGTTTTTGTCCAGATATGCAGACTTTGTTGCGTCGGAAGCCTGCATATCTGGACAAAAACTCCCTGGTTAGTGCTCCGGGCGCGTGAGGGACCTGGCCACCCGCCATTCATCGGCCAGGATTGCGTAGATCAGCTCCGTGGCCCACTGGCCTTTGTAGTGCCACTTGTCCACCTGCCGTGCCTCCTGCCGCATGCCCAACCGGCGGCACAGCGCGGCAGATGATGTGTTGAGCTCGTCCAGCCGCGCCTCGATCCGGTGCATGCCCAGTTCCTCGAAGCCAAGCCGGAGCACCGCCCCCGCAGCTTCCGTGGCGTAGCCCTTGCCCCTGGCATCCGGCGCCAGGGTCCAGCCCACTTCCCCCTGGCCATGGCCAGGCAGCCACTTGAGCACCACCTCGCCCTGAAGCCGCGGCTCGCCGCAGGCATCAATGGCCAGGGCCACCCAGTCCCCCTCCTTCTCGAAGACGAAGTTCGCGTACCGGCCCACCCGCTCCATCGACTGTGTGTAGGTTTTGGCTGGCCCCGGCAGGAACCGGGCCGTTTCCGGCAGCGAATGGTAGGCGTGGAAAGCGTCCAGGTCATTGCCCTCAAAGCGGCGCAGGATGAGCCGCTCCGTACGGATCGGCAGGGTGATGTGCGGCATGGGCTACCCGGCGGACCCGGATCCCACGACGGCGGCCGTCGCCTCCGCGATGGCGCGTTCCTCATCAGTGGGAACCACCAGGACGGGGAGGCGGGACTGCGGCGTGGAAATGACGCGCGGTTCCTTGGACCTCTCAGCGTTCAGGCCGGCGTCGAGCTCCACACCCAGGGCTCCCAGCTTCTCCGCCACGAGGGTGCGGAACTGGTGCGAGTTCTCGCCGATGCCGGCGGTGAACACCAGGGCCTTGGCCCCGCCCACCGCCACGTGGTAGCCGCCGATGTACTTGGCCAGCCGGTACGAGGTGACCGCGAGCGCCGTAGCCGCCTTCTCGTCGCCGGCTTCGGCCGCCTCCACCACAGAGCGCATGTCGTTGTTGCCGGCCAGGCCCTTCAGCCCGGATTCCCGGTTGAGCATGGTGTCGATGTCTTCGGGGCTCCAGCCGGCTCTGCCGAGGAAGACCAGGATGGACGGGTCGAGATCGCCCGAGCGGGTGCCCATCACCAGGCCCTCCAGCGGGGTGAAGCCCATGGAGGTGTCCACGGAGTGCCCGCCCCGGATGGCGGTGACGGATGCGCCGTTGCCCAGGTGGGCGATGACGCCGTCGAACTCGTTGACCGGAAGGTCCAGGAGCGCGGCCGCGCGGCGGGTGACGTACTCGTGCGAAGTCCCGTGGAAGCCGTAGCGGCGGATGCCGTGGTTGGTGTACAGCTCGTCCGGGACGGCGTAGCGCCAGGCCTGCTCCGGAAGGGTGCGGTGGAAGGCGGTATCAAACACGGCCACCTGCGGCATCTTGGGCCACTTCTTGCTGATGGCCCGGATACCCAGCACGTTGGCGGGGTTGTGCAGGGGCGCCAGCGGGTTGAGCCGCTCGATGGCGCGGGTGATCTCGTTGTCGATCAGGACCGGCTCGGCGAAACGCTCGCCGCCGTGCACCACCCGGTGCCCCACGGCGGTCAGCTCCAGGTTTCCCAGCTCCTCGTGGATGGCCGTGTCCACCAGCTCAAGCGCCTCGGCATGGTCCCGCGGGCCCTCGATTTCACCGTCCCCGTCGCCGCCGTTGCCCATGCCGATCTTTTCGATCAGCCCCTCGGTGAGGACGCTCCCGGCCGCGACATCGCGCACCTGGTACTTGAGGGAGGACGAGCCGGAATTGATGACGAGCACGAGCATGCGGGCCTCCTGAGCCTGGCTTCTGCAGTTCAAACCCCACTATATGTGGGGCGGTTGGCGGTTTCCTTGCGGACGGGCGCGGGCTGTGCCTAAAGTCGGCGGACAGGCTGGACCACGGCGAGAGGACATTCTTATGACGAACGAGCCCACCCGGATCGACGAAGACGACCCCACCAACACGGGTTCCAGCAGCACTGCTCCGATGAATACAGGCTCCGGAACCAAGGATCCCACCGGCGTGGAGGGCGCCAACCCTGCCCTGGACGACACGGGCGGCCTCAAGGCGGCGGAGACAGGCGAGGCTCCGCAGGCGCCCGAGAATACCGAGGGCCTCGACCTCACGCCGCAGGGTCTCTCCGATGAACCCGCGAAGGAAGAGGACAAGGAGAGCCTGGCCAAGCCGGACAACAGCTAGGCAAGCAAAGGGCGACGGCGGCACCTGCCCGGGTGCCGCCGTCGCCCTTTGTATCGCTCTAGGACGCCGGCGCCTGCGCCTGGATGGCTGTGATGGCCACGGTGTTCACGATGTCCTCAACAGTGCAGCCGCGGGAGAGGTCATTCACCGGCTTCCGCAGTCCCTGGAGGACGGGTCCGACCGCCACAGCCCCCGAACTCTGCTGCACCGCCTTGTACGTGTTGTTGCCGGTGTTCAGGTCCGGGAAGATGAACACGGTGGCCTGCCCAGCCACGGAGGAACCCGGCATTTTGGACTCGGCGATGGAAGCGTCCACGGCGGCGTCGTACTGGATGGGGCCTTCGACGGCGAGGTCCGGCCGGCGCTCGCGCACCAGCCCGGTGGCCTGCCGCACCTGGTCCACCGCTTCGCCGGAACCGGAGCCGCCGGTGGAGTAGGACAGCATGGCCACCCGCGGCTCCACCCCGAACTGGGCCGCCGTCTCGGCCGAGGCCAGCGCGATGTCCGCCAGCTGCTCCACGTTGGGATCGGGGTTCACCGCGCAGTCGCCGTACACCAGCACCCGGTCCGGCATCAGCATGAGGAACACCGAGGACACGATCTTCACGCCCTCGCGGGTCTTCACGAACTCCAGCGCCGGCCGGATGGTGTGTGCGGTGGTGTGCGCAGCCCCGGACACCATGCCGTCCACCACCCCGAGCTGGACCATCATGGTGCCGAAGTAGCTGACGTCCTGCATGATCTCCAAGGCCTTGGGCAGGTCCACGCCCTTGTGCGCCCGCAGTTCCGAGTAGATCTCTGCGAACTTCTGCCGGAGGTCCGAGGTGGCCGGGTCCACGATGTTGATCCCGGACAGGTCGATGCCGCGGGCAGCCGCCAGCTCCCGGACATCCGATTCCGGACCGAGCACGGTGAGGTCGCAGACGTCGCGCCGGTGCAGGATTTCCGCCGCCCGCAGGATGCGAACGTCCGTCCCTTCGGGCAGGACAACGTGCCGGCGCTGTGCCCGGGCCCGCTCGATGAGGTCATGAAGGAAGCGCAGCGGTGTCATGCGTTCGGCCCGCGGCAGGTGCAGTCGCTCCACCAGCTCCGCCTCATCCACGGTGCGGGACCAGAGACCCAGGGCGGAGGCCACCTTGCGCCGGTGTCCGGACCAGATCTCGCTCCGGACCTCGGAGACGCGGCGGGCGGTGGTGTACGTATCATCACTGGCGGCGAAGACGGGGAACGGTGCCTGCGCCAGGAGCGGGTAGATGTTCGCGTCCGGGGCCAGCCCGCCGGTGAGGATCAGCGCCGAGGCCACCGGGAACTCCGGCGAGAAGGATGACGCCAGGCATGCCACCATCACGTCCGCGCGGTCGCCGGGCACAATCACCAGGGCGCCCTCATCCAGGACGTTCAGGAAGTTGCCCACGTTCATGGCCGCCACCTTGATGTCCCGGACGTCGCGTTCCATGTCCGCCCGGCCGGCAATCTGCCGCACGCCCAGTGCAGCGGCAACTTCTCCGGTGGTGGGCCGGGCAATCTCCTCCAGCTCCGGCAGCACATAGACCGGCCGCTTGGACGCGCCGGGCTTGACGGCGGCGGCGATCGCCTCCACGTCGTCCGGGTCGGCGCGGTTCACCATGATGGCCAGCAGGGCGCACTTCTCCGCGGACAGCTCCTTGCGGGCTACCTCGACGGCGGCCGCGGCCTCGGCCACGGTGCGCCCCTTTGCACCCACCACCGCCACCACCGGTGCTGCGAGGTTGTTGGCCAGGCGCGCGTTCAGGTCGAATTCGACGGCGGCATCCTGGCCGGTAAGGTCCGTCCCCTCGATGATCACCACGTCGCAGTGCCGGGAAATCTCGGCGAAGATTTCCACGCAGCGGGAGTCGATGTCCTCCCGCTTGCCTTCCGCCAGCAGGGACCTGACCTCCTCGTGCGTGAGGCCGCCGCGGCACCGCTCATCATCGAGCTCGAACCGCGACTTCATCAGGGCCACCATGGGATCGTCGCCGGCTGAAGGACCGTGAACCACCGGCTTGAAGAAGCCGATCCTGTCCGCGTGGCGGTACAGGGTATCCGCGAGCCCCAGGGCCACGAGCGACTTGCCCGATCCGGGAGTGGTTGCGCTGACGTAGATGCCTTTGGCCATGGTCCGCCCTTTGCTGGTGTGCTGCTGCCGGTACTCCATCCTTGCACCTGCACCGGGACTTGCGGCAGCGCTTGCCCCGCCGGGAGGTGTGGTGATGGGCACTGCAGTCCGCCGCTGCCGTGCATTCCCGCCCGGTTGCTTTTCTGGCGCTTCCCCGGCGCGCCGCAGACGACGGCGTGTCCCGGTTTGGGAGACCCTCACGCGGGAGTAACCGGGCTGGAGCGCACGCCCTCCCCTTGACACTGGACCCCCTCATGGGATTACCTAATGAACATTCGGTAAATAAAGCTGGAGGCAATGACGCATGGCTGAAACAACCCTTTCCGGGCCCCACCACCAGATCCTGGAGAACGATTACGCCTCCGAGTGGATGGGCATTGAGGTCCTCTCGCTGAGCGACGGCCACGCCACCATCCGGATGACCCTCCGGCAGGAAATGCTCAACGGTTTCGGCATGGCCCACGGCGGAATGATCTTCGCCTTCGGGGATACGGCGTTTGCGCTCGCCTGCAACCCGGCCGTCCCGGCGCCCGGGGAGGAAAACAACATCACCGTGGCCTCCGGCGTGGACATCAACTTCCTCAAGCCCGCCTTCCGCGGCCAGGTGCTGACCGCCGTCGCCGACCGGCGCTCCAGCGCAGGCCGCAGCGGCCTGTACGACATCCAGATCTTCGCCGCCGACTCCCCCCAGGCAGAAGCCCCCGCCTCCGACACCCCCGGCGAGCTCATTGCCGAGTTCCGCGGTCGCAGCCGGACCATCCCCAAGAAGTAGGACAACCATGACCCTCCACGCCCCCGAAACCCCCGCTTCCCCCGCCGTAAAGGACGCCGCAACAGACGCCCCGCTGGACCGCGAGGAAACCATTTCCCGCGACGAGCTCGAGGCGCTCCAGCTCAGCCGGTTGCAGCACACCGTCGCCTACGCCTACGACCGAGTCCCCCTGTACAAGCGCAAGTTCGACGACGCCGGCGTCCACCCCGGCGACCTGCGCGAACTGTCCGACCTGGGCAACTTTCCCTTCACCACCAAAGAAGACCTGCGCGCCGAATACCCCTTCGGTATGTTCGCGGTTCCGCAGAGCGAAGTAGCCCGCATCCACGCCAGCTCGGGCACCACCGGCCGGCCCACCGTCGTCGGCTACACAAAACAGGACCTGGCCGACTGGGCCAAACTCGTGGCCCGCAGCTTCCGCGCCTCCGGCGTCCGCCCCGGCATGAAGGTCCACAATGCCTACGGCTATGGCCTGTTCACCGGCGGGCTCGGCGCCCACGCCGGCGCTGAAGCACTGGGCTGCACCGTCATCCCGATGTCCGGCGGCCAGACCGAACGCCAGATCCAGCTGATCCAGGACTTCAAGCCGGATGCCATCCTGGCCACCCCCACCTACCTGCTGACCATCGCCGACGCCATGGCGCACATGGGCATCGACCCGGCTTCCACCTCACTGAAATTCGCAGTGCTGGGCGCCGAGCCGTGGACCCAGGAGATGCGGCACGAACTCGAAGTCACCATGAACATCAAGGCCTGCGACATCTACGGACTTTCCGAGGTGATGGGCCCGGGCGTCGCCGGCGAGGCCGTGGAAACGCAGGACGGCAGCCACATCTGGGAGGACCACTTCCGCCCCGAAATCATCGACGCCTTCAACCCCGTCGTGGGCAAGGAAAACGTGCTGCGCGACGGCGAACACGGCGAGCTGGTCTTCACTTCACTCACCAAGGAAGCCCTCCCGATCATCCGCTACCGCACCAAGGACCTCACCCGGCTCCTGCCCGGCACCGCGCGTCCGGCGCACCGGCGGATGGGCCGCATCACCGGCCGCAGCGACGACATGATCATCCTGCGCGGTGTGAACCTCTTCCCGTCCCAGATCGAGGAAATCGCGCTCCGCATCCCCGAGCTGAGCCCGCACTTCCAGCTCGAACTCACCCGCCCCGAGGGGCAGCGGATGGACCAGCTCACCGTCCGGATTGAGCGGCGGGACGCCGTCACCCCCGAGCAGAGCACGACGGCGGCACGCGCTTTGAAGGAGCAGATCAAGATCCACGTGGGTTCTTCGTGTGTGGTGGACGTGGTGGAGCCGGGCTCGCTTGAGCGGTCCAACGGCAAGCTGCGCCGCATCTACGACCTGCGGCCGAAGGGCTAAGGGGTCCTGTATCGACCGACGTGCGCCGACTGACCGACCGTTCGTGAGAAACTAGCCACTATGCCCAGCACCACTGACACCAGCACCGCCGGCA
This sequence comes from Pseudarthrobacter siccitolerans, assembly GCF_001046895.1. GTDB lineage: Bacteria > Actinomycetota > Actinomycetes > Actinomycetales > Micrococcaceae > Arthrobacter > Arthrobacter siccitolerans. The sequence goes on along the minus strand of NZ_CAQI01000030.1, from coordinate 2,275 downwards.
CCAAGCGCGGCCGCCCTGGATACGACCAGCAATCGGTGCTGCGCATCGCCGTCGACGTCTTCAACCGGCACGGCTACGATGCGACATCCATGGGCATCCTGGCGGACAACCTGGGCATCTCGAAGTCGGCGATCTACCACCACGTGCCGTCCAAGGGTGATCTGCTCAAGCTCGCCCTGGACCACGCCCTGGGCGGACTGGAGGCGATCCTGGAGGAGCCGCAGGCCACGTCCGGCGCAGCGGATGCCCGGCTGGAGTTTGTCCTCCGGCAGACTGTGGCAGTCCTCGTGGAGCGGCTGCCGTTCGTCACCCTGCTGCTGCGGCTCCGCGGGAACACCGAGATTGAGCGGGATGCGCTGGAACGTCGCCGCACCTTCGACCACAAAGTGGCCGGGCTGATTTCCGCCGCTCGGGACGAGGGCTCGCTGCGCCAGGACATCGATCCCCGGACGGTCACCCGGCTCCTCTTCGGCATGATCAACTCGATCGTGGAGTGGTACAAACCGGGCGGCTCCCTCTCCCCCAAACGGCTTGCTGACGACGTCATCACCATGGCATTCGACGGGCTCCACTCCCAGCCCTAACCGTTTTCCAGGAGTCAGCATTCCAGGAATACTAAGGGTGCTTGGTATTTCTGTTGTTGCCCGGCTACGGTGGTAGGACAGCCAGCATCCGCAGGGAGGTCCGTCCATGAGCATCAGCACCAGCCGGGGATCACGCTGCTCCGCGCGCTTCGGCACGCTTGCCGGAGGCACCCTGCTGGCAGCTTCCCTCACCCTGACCGCCTGCACCTCCCAGGATCCCCCTGTGCCGAGCGAGACGTCCGGCGCCAACACAGCGCAGAGCAGCACCCCGCCGTCGGCCGGTACCTCCCCGGGCACCAACGCCTCAGCGGCCGCCAGCAATCCCGCTCCCGCACCTGACGCGGCCGGCGGCATTCCCGAACTGGTGGAGAATCTGGCGCCGTCGGTGGTGACCATCTTTACCGACGGCGGGGTGGGCAGCGGCGTGGTGTATTCGGAGGACGGGCTCATCATCACCAATGAGCACGTGATCAGCGGCAACACCAGGGTGGAGGTTGGTTTCGCTGACGGCCAGCGGGTTCAGGGGACGGTCAAGGCCAGTGATCCCGTCACCGATCTGGCCCTGGTCCAGGCGGACCGCAAAGGCCTGCCCAAGCCCGTCTACCAGAGCACACTGCCCAAGGTAGGCGAAGGCGCGCTGGTCCTCGGTTCCCCGCTGGGTTTCGAGAACACGGCCACGGCCGGAATCATTTCCGGGCTGCACCGGTCCATTCCGGGCTCGGCCTCCAACAGCCTGTCCCTGGTGGACCTGATCCAGACGGACGCTCCCATCAGCCCGGGTAACTCCGGCGGCGCCGTGATCAACATGCGCGGCGAGATCATCGGCATCAGCGAGGCATACATCCCGCCGTCGGCCGGCGCCGTCTCCCTGGGCTTTGCCATCCCTGCGGCCACTGCCGTGCAGGTGGCGGAGGAACTGCTGGCAGACGGCACTGCCGAACATGCCTACCTCGGCCTGACCCCGGGCGAACTCACACCGCAGATCGCGGACCGGCTGGGCATCGAGGCGAGTACCGGCGTCGTGGTTCTGGCCGTGGACGAGGACGGCCCGGCGGGACGTGCAGGAATCCGCCCCGGCGATGTCCTGGAGTCCATGGAAGGAGTGGAGCTGAACTCCCCCGAGAAGCTCCTGGCGGAACTGCGCAACCGCAACCCCGGCGACACCGTAGGTTTCAAGGTCAAGCGTGGAGACCAGGACCTTGACCTCAAAGCAGACCTGATCGACAGGCCCACCCAGTAGTACAACCGAGAGGAAGGTAGAACAATGAGCCACCCCAAGGAAGAACCGGACGCAGGATTCATCATCCCGGACCCGTCCAAAGTCCGCGAGGACATTCCCGGCGACGCCGGAGACGAAGCCAACGCGATCCGCTTCAGCGAAGAGCAGGCGCTGATCGAGGAACAAGCGCACGGCATCCGCCCGGACACCTACAGCGTCCCCTCCGGCGGCCCCACCATGGACGAGGCCCGCGGCAACATGGACCTGTCGGACCAGACGGGCGCAGCACCGTCGGATGACAGCAGCGACGACGGGCTGCACAGCGGCGCCGAATCCTGACGCATCCCGCCACCAACAACACGGTAGGCGCGTCCCGGTTTCCGGGGCGCGCCTACCGCTTTTTGTGGTTCAGACGCTCTCTCACTTAATGTGCCCCAACCGCCAACGCTCTCTCACTTAATGTGCCCCAACC
>NZ_CAQI01000029.1 GCF_001046895.1 Pseudarthrobacter siccitolerans | reverse complement strand
TCCGCCGCCAACGCTCTCTCACTTTCCTGAAGAGAGTGAGAGAGCGTTGGTCGAAAAGACGCGTCAACTGATAGAGCGTTGGGGAAAAACCCGCGTTAAGTGAGAGAGCGTCCCGGGGGGTGGGCTACTTTTCTACCAGGGTGAGGACGTCGTAGGTGGCCACGATCTCGTCGTTCTGGTTGGTGAGGACTGCGTCCCAGGCCACCTCGCCGTATTCGTCGGTTTCGCGCGGGGTGATCTTTTTCGCGGTAAGGGTCACCCGGATGGAGTCGCCTGCGGCCACCGGCGTGATGAAGCGCAGGTTCTCCAGCCCGTAGTTGGCCAGGACCGGGCCCGGCGCGGGTTCAACGAACAATCCGGCGCCCCAGGCCAGCAGCAGGTAGCCGTGCGCCACGATGCCGGGGAAGAACGGGTTGGCTTCCGCGGCTTCCTGGTTGGTGTGGGCGTAGAACGTGTCGCCGGTGGAGTTGGCGAAGGCGCTAATGTCCTCCAAGGTGACCTGGCGCAGGTCGGAGCGGACGGCGTCGCCGACCCGCAGCGTGGCCAGTGACTTCCGGAAGGGGTGCGTCCCTTCGGTTTCAACGGTGAAGTTGCGGTCCGCTCCGGTGTGCCAGATGCCGGTGACGGCGGTCAGCATGTTGGGCGAGCCCTGGATGGCGGTGCGCTGCATGTGGTGCATCACCGAGCGGATGCCGCCCAGCTCCTCGCCCCCGCCGGCGCGGCCGGGACCGCCGTGGACCAGGTGCGGCACAGGCGAGCCGTGGCCGGTTGACGAGCGGGCGTCCTCGCGGTTGAGCATCAGGACGCGGCCGTGGTGCGCTGCGATTCCGGTAACGAGTTCGCGGGCAACCGCAGGATCGTTGGTGCAGACCGAGGCCACCAGTGAGCCGCTGCCGCGGGCGGCGAGGCGGACGGCGTCGGGAATATCCTGGTAGCCGATCACGGACGAAACCGGGCCGAATGCCTCGAGCGAGTGCACTTCCTCCGCCTCCGGGTTGTTCCAGTTGAGCAGGACGGGCGCCATAAACGCGCCGCCGCCAGCTACGCCGGTGGACCCGTCGGCAGCGGTGACCGACGGCGATTCGAGGGTTCCGTACGCAAGCTCACCGCCGGCGTCGAGCATGGACTGCACGGCCGCACGGACGTCCTCAAGCTGCTCGACGGAGGCGAGCGCGCCCATGGTGACGCCGTCAGCACGGGGGTCGCCGAGGACAACGCGTTCAGTGATGCGCTTGCCGATGGCGGCGGACACGGCGTGGACCAGTTCCTGGGGCACGATGGCGCGGCGGATGGCGGTGCACTTCTGCCCTGCCTTGGCCGTCATTTCGGTGACCACGGACTTCACGAAGGCGTCGAACTCCGGGGTGCCCTCCACCGCGTCGGGGCCGAGGATCGCGGCGTTCAGAGAGTCGGTTTCGGAGGTGAAGCGGACGCCGCCCTGGACCACGTTCGGGTGGGACTTCAGGGACAGCGCGGTGGAAGCGGAACCGGTGAAGGCTACCAGGTCGCGGTAGTCCAGCACATCCAGGAGCCCACGGACCGAGCCGGAGATCAGCTGCAGCGAACCCTTGGGCAGGATGTTGGATTCGACGATCGCCTTGACCACGGCCGCTGCCACGTACCCCGTGGGAGTTGCCGGCTTGACGATGGTGGGGACGCCGGCGATGAAGGCGGGCGCGAACTTCTCGAGCATGCCCCAGACCGGGAAGTTGAAAGCGTTGATCTGGACGGCCACGCCCGGGATGCGGGTGTAGATGTGTTCGCCGGCGAAGGATCCGTCCTTGGACAGCACCTCCATGGGACCGTCCACCACCACCTGGGAGTTGGGCAGCTCGCGCCGGCCCTTGGATCCGAAGGTGAAGAGAACGCCGATGCCGCCGTCGATGTCGATCATGGAGTCGATCTTGGTGGCGCCGGTCTGGGCGGAGAAGGTGTAGAAATGGTCGCGCCGGGCGTTCAGGTACTGCGCCAGTTCCTTGAGCTTGAGGGCCCGCTGGTGGAAAGTGAGCCGGCCGAGTTCCGTCTGGCCGGTGGTGCGGCCGTACTCGACCACGGCGCCCAGGTCCAGCCCTTCTGTGCTCACCTTGGCCAGGATCTCTCCGGTGCTCGCGTCACGGACGGGGACAGCGGATCCGGCGGAGGCGTCGTCGGGCGTCCACCACCCGTCCATGATGAAGCTGGGCACTGTCTCCACGGTGTCGACCGTGGCCTGGGGAGCTGTGGCGGTGGTGGTCATCGTTGACGGGTCCTTCCAACAAGGGGGGCAGACAACGGCCGGCCATGATTACTGACCGTCCGTTCGGTAATATATTCACCATACATGACGTGTCGTACTGCAGACTAGAAGGCCCGGACTGAAATGGCCACCCTAAAGGAGAACGAATGAGCGCCCCAGCACCGCAGGATGCCGCGGACAACCAGCCGTCAGAGCACGAACTGTGGAAGATCCACCTCGGCGAGCTCGACGAGAAGATGGGTGTAAAGATCCTTGAGGAGTCGGTGGAGCGGGTGGTGGCCACCATGCCGGTGGAGGGGAACAGGCAGTCCTTCGGGCTGCTGCACGGCGGCGCTTCCCTTGCTGTGGGCGAGGCCGTGGGATCGTGGGCAGCGGTGATCCACGCGAGCACCATGGGCAAGACCGCGGTGGGCGTTGACGTCTCGGCCACCCATCACCGCTCGGCGCGCGAGGGACAGGTGACCATTACGGCCACGCCCATCCACCTGGGCGGCACCCTCACCACGCACGAGGTGGTCATCACCAACGAGGCCGGCCAGCGGCTCTGCACCCTCCGCATCACCAACCTGCTGATGCGGCGCCACAAAACCCGTTGACCTATCAGATATCGTCGCCATTTGGCCGGTTGGCGACAATACCTGATGGCTCATTGCCGGATGCGTTGCTTCCGGCGGCGGACCAGCACCATCAGCACGCCGCCGACGGCGATCGCGGCCGCGGCAGCCAATGCCGCCGGGACCAGTGCGTTGGCTCCCGTGACGGCAAGGTTGCCGCTGTTGCCCCGGTTGCCTGAGGTGTTGGCCAGGTCAGCGGGGGCGCTGACAGGCGGGAGTACGACGACGGCGGCCGGGTCTTCCGTTGGAGCCGCCGGAACCGGCGGGGCCGGGACAGCCGGGGCCGGGTCAGCGGGGATTGGCTCCGGTGCCGGGGCGGGGGGCACCTGCGCTGGCGGGTCAACGGGCGCAGGATCGCCCGGAGCAGGTGGCGCCGGCGGTGTTGGTTCGGCGGGTGCCGCTTTCTCGAACTCGAAGCTGCTGGCGCCTGAGGTACTGAACCCGTTCACCGTTTCGGCGGTGAACCGGAGTGTTCCGCCGCTCTCGGGAGCCGGGAAGCTCCAGTTGCCGTCGCCGTCGACCGCCACGTCAAACCAATCCTGCCCCTGGAGAGTGACGCGGACTTTCGACCCCGCTGCCACCCCCGAGGCGGGGGCAGCAGGGACATTGCCGCTGATGGCCTGCCCGGGTTCGTAAGTGGCTCCAGCCGCGGGAGACGTGACCGCCGGCTTGTTGAGGAAGAGCTCCAATTCGTAGCCAGGCAGGACGGCCAGGCTGTCCCTGAGGGTGGCAGCTACGGCGAAGTTCTGGATGACGTTGCCGTTTTCATCCGGGGTGTCCCCCGCTGCGTGGGTGCCCACGGCGTAGTTGCCGCTGACATAGGGTCCGCCGGAGTCCCCGCCGCTGGACTGGACCCCGTACGACAGGAACCCGCGGAATGCCCTCAAGTCGGTCGAATCCGAGAAATACATCGGTCCGGGCACCACAAAAATTCCTACGGCGTCAACAGTGCCGCAGGACCACGCCGAGGTCCTGCCCGAACGGCACACCGGCATCCCCGCGACGGGATCGGCCGTGCCGATGATCTTGACGTCAGGTTCCGGCTCCGATGCATCGCCCCAGGTGCTGGCCGCCGGCAGCGGGTCGAAACGGGAATTGATCGATTCAATAACCGCCACATCAGTTCCGACATTTGCCGGGTTGTCCGGGTCCAGCGGATCCTCGATGATCCTGGAGTTGCCGGGGCCGCCGAACTGGCTGAAGCCGAAACTGCCCAGCGGCTCTGACCTGTCTGATTCCAGCTCGGCCGTCTCAGCTGCGCCATCCGACGCGCAATGGCCAGCTGTCAGGACGGCAGGAAGACCGGCCGGATCAAAGGCAGAGAAGCCGGTGGAGCAGATCCAGCCCGTGCCCGCGATACTGCCGGTGGCGGCGATATAGCCGACTCCCCCGGGAACGTCCGCTTCGGGCGCGAGGGGAGCGCCGCCGTCGAGCTCCACGTTGGTGTACCGGGACACGAACTCAGCCGGGGACTTCTTGCCGGACGCCGCCGGGGCAGCACCGCCCGCAGGTGGAGTCCTTTCGGCTGCCGTCTCAGGAGCGGATTCCGGCGAGTTCACTCCCCCGGTCCGGATCACAAATTTCCCGCCGGATGCGACCACTGCCTGCAGGCCGTCGGTACCCACTTCGCGGACATAGGCCTGGAAAAGCTGCTCGGTGCTGACCGCCAGCTCAGATCCCTGCGGTGGCTGTGATGGACCAGCATCCGGGGCTGGAGAAGCATCCGGGGATGGAGAAGCTGCGGCACGGGGAGTTTCAAGCGGTTCCGCAGCGGCGGGGTCCTCGACTGCCAACGGGAGGCCGCTGCGGGAAAGCGCGGCCACTTCTGCCAGCAGCTCTTCCCCGGAGCCCGACACAACAATGCGGCCATCCTGCAGCTTCGTTCCCACGTATCCCGGGACGTCCCGGAGCTGGGCTGCCACCTCGGCAGCCCGGGTCCCCAGCTCTCCCGCTGCCGCGAACTCCGCGGGGGTCATGTCCAGGTCACGGAGGACGGCTTCCTCCAGGGCAGCCTCGGACAAGCCGGAACCTTTGGAATCGGAGAGGGGCGCGGGCGCGGACGGTGCCGGGGCGGGCGCGGACGGGGCGGGCGCGGACGGTGCCGGCAGGTCAGGTTGGTCCGAGGCCCACACTGGTCCTGCTGCGGCATAGCCGGAGGCCGCCAGGACTCCCGCGGCAGCCCCGGCCGCAAGCAGGCGCCGCAGGTTGCCCGCCGTCACCGGGACACTCCGGCTCCGCAGAGGGACAGAACAGCGTCAAGATCGGCGGAGGTGAGTCCGTTGCGCAGCAGGAAGTTCCGGGAGTCGAGGCTCCGCACAAAGTCCACAACGGCGTCGCCGCGCTGCTCCAGCAAGGGTGCCAGCTCGTGTTCCTCGACATAGCGTTCGCGGTCGTGCGGCGGACCGTGGGTGCGGTAGCGCTCGTTGATGCCGCGGGCTGCCCGCCGGTAGCCCTCGGCGATGTCCCGGTCCGAGTCCCCGGCGAGGTCCTGCACCATGGCCGCCACCATGCCGCTGCGGTCCCGGCCCGCGGCGCAATGCAGCACCACATCACCGTTGGCAGACGCCGCGGCAAGGGCCTTGAAGACCCCCGCCAGCTTTTCCGGGAAAAGCCGGGCGTTGTCCGCATAGTAGGCGGGATCGTTGAGGTAGGGACCGGCGAGCTCGGTAAAACGGGGATCACCCGGTTCTTCGGTGGGGGCGGAAACCACCGACATCTTCGACCAGACCGTTTCGGCCACTGCTGGGTCGCTGTCCCTGCGCCGCGCCTCCGCAGCATTGCGGAGGTCGATCACGGTGCGGACGCCGTCGTCGTACGCCTGTAGCCAGCCCGACTCCGTCAGCCATTCGCGCCGCCCCATGCGGTACACACCCCCGGCCACATGCCATGCGTTGACAGCACCATCCCAGTCCATGGACCCGTCAGCTCTCTTCATCCGCACAGCTAACCACAAGCGCCATGGAGGTGCACGTCACAGGCAGGTACATGAACCAGATATATATGAGTACCCGCTATCCGTGACCCATGCCTCAGGCGGGCGTACCGTGAGCGTACCTGTGTTCGCAGGCCCGCAGTTGATGTTCAGAGGAGAACTTCCATGGCAGATAGAACAGCACGACGGCGTCACTCGGCTTTTGCGGCAGCCCTCGCCACGGTGGCCATGGCACTGGGCTTTACAGCCGTCCCCGCCGACGCGGCTCCGCCGCCACAAGTGGATTATGTAGCACTTGGGGACTCATATACGGCAGGTATAGGTGCTGGTCCTTATGACTCGACCCTTACCTGTATTCAGACGTCCGGTGGTTACGTGGATGTAGTGGCGAAGACGGGCCGGGTGGATCTGCTGCTGAATACCGCATGTAGTGGCGCACAGCTTCTCGGCGGCGAAACCAGCGTGGCTGCACAGCTAAGCGATCCAGATACGTTGGCCGCTCTCACACAAGCGGAACTGGTGAGCATTACGGCAGGCGCCAACGATCTCGGGTTTGCCCAAGTGCTGGGGATTTGCGCGACCATGAGCGTGGAATCTTGTAGGGCTATAGTGGCCGAGAGGACATCGGACGCGAACTTGCTTTTGCTTTTTGCAGCATTGAAGCAGACCTATGAAGTGATCCAAGCAGCCGCTCCTGATGCCACGGTCGTCGTATTCGGTTACCCCTTGCTCTTCAATACAGAAGACCCAGCCGTCTCCCTCACGATTCCCCTGGCGAGTCAAGAGCTAGTCAACGCCGGCACCATCAAACTAAACACCGTCATTGAAGCGGCTGCCACGGCGGCGGGTGCAGAGTATGTCGACGTGACGGATGAGTTTGCCGGACACGAGGTCAACTCCGTGGATCCGTGGATATTCTTTTCCGCCTTTGTCGATGCAAATGGCACGCTGCAGATCGACCCCAGAACCTTCCACCCAAACAAGGAAGGGCACCGCGCTTACGCGTCCGCACTCCTGGAGGCAGTCAAACCGGCACAATTGGCCCGCCAGTAACTAACCGCCCTCACCCGCGCCGGGCCAGCCGGTATTCGAGCCCGGCGCGGACCATGGGCCATTCGTGTTCGAGGATGGAGAACACCACGGTGTCGCGGAGAATCCCGTCCCGTGTCCTGGAATGGTTGCGGAGCACGCCGTCCTGCTTCGCCCCGAGCCGCGCGATGGCCTCACGCGACTGGTGGTTGAGCCAGTGCGTCCGGAACTCCACGGCCGGGCAGCCCAGCGCCTCAAACGCGTGGCGCAGGAGCAGCAGCTTGGAGTCCGGATTCGTCCCGGTCCCCTGCACGGAAGCGGCATTCCAGGTGGAGCCGATCTCCACACGGGGAGTGCCGGCGTCGACATTCATGTAGGTGGTCATCCCGATAATCCTGCCCTGGCCGCCCGTAGCCGGATCGTTCAACCGGGTGGTGAAGGGCAGCATGGAGCCTTGCTCCTGCAGCGCAAGCCGCCGCTTAACCTCGGCCGCCATTTCATCGGGAGCCGGCACCGAGGTGTACCAGAGCCGCCACAGCTCGCCGTCAGTGGCCGCCTCAATAAGTCCATCGTGATGTTCCACGGACAGCGGCTCGAGGGTTACATACCGTCCGGTCAGGGTAAGGGGTTCAAGGAAAGTCACTGCACCAGCCTAGGTCCAACCTCCGCAGCCCGTTAGGCTGGGCACGGACCCGGGACAGCAAACGAGGGAGATGACGTGTCAGGAACCAATCCGGACCCGGAGAACGACAAGCTGACCGGCCTGGAGCCGGGCGGCGGAGTGCCACCGGGCGAAACGCCGCCCGGCGAAGCCTCCACCACCGGCCCGCAAGGCCACGACGAACACGGCACAAAGAAGAGCACCCAGGTAATCGTGATCGCTGCGATCGCGGTGGTGGTCCTGTTGGCGTTGCTCTACTTCGTCGGCTACATCGTGGGATTCTTCGACTAACAGGCTGCGTTAGCTGGGCCAGTCAAAAAAGCCCTTCCCGGTCTTGCGTCCCAGCTCACCCCGCGCCACCTTGTCCTTCAGGATCTGCGGCGGCGCGAAGCGTTCACCCAGCGTGGAGTGCAAGTACTCGGCTATGCCCAGCCGGACGTCCAGCCCCACGATGTCCGTGGTTTTCAGCGGGCCTGTGGGGTGTTTGTAACCCAGGACCATGGCGGCGTCGATGTCTTCGGCGGACGCGACGCCCTCCTCCACCATGCGCATTGCCTCCAGGGCGATGGCCACGCCCAGCCTTGAGGACGCGAAACCGGGAGCGTCATTGACGACGACGGCGGTCTTGCCGAGTGCCTCAACCCACCCTTTGGCCGCGGCGGCGAGTCCGGGAGACGTACGCTTTCCGAGCACCACCTCGATGAGGGTGGACGCCGGGACCGGGTTGAAGAAATGCAGCCCCAGGAAACTTTCCGGGCGCTTCAGCTCGCCGGCCAGGCCGTCCACGGACAGGGAGGAGGTGTTGGACGCCAGGTACCCGTCGTCGGGCAACCGGTCCTCGATGCCGCGCAGCGCTGTCACTTTCAGGTCCCAGTCCTCCGGCACCGCCTCGACCACCAGTTGCCGGTCCTTGAAGTCGTCGTAATCCACCCCCACGGCCAGCCGTGACACCAGTTCGTCCAGGTTGGCGTCGACGGCTCCGCGCTCAATGCTCTTGGCCGCCGCGGATTCCACCCGTTCCCGGGCCGCCTCTGCCGACTGGTCGTCACGCTCGATCACCAGTACGTCGGCTCCCTTGACGAGGAAGGCATGCGCGATGCCCGCCCCCATGCGGCCGCCACCCAGGACGCCCACCCGTGCCGGGAGGCCGGGGGAAAGTTGTGGTGTGTTCATGAATTCTTTTCTCCGGTCTCAGTCTCAGTGTTCGCGCCGGCACCCTCAGCGGCGCTCCTGGCGGCTTTCTTCTCCGCGTTCCGGTCCAGGAACTTCTGCATCCGGTCGAACTTGGCCTCGGACTCAAAAAGGATTCCCTGGGCCAGCTGGTCAATCAGCGGGTGCGCCTCGGCGGGGGCATGGAACACCGACTTGGTGATACGCACCGCCAACGGGTCCTGCCGGCCGACCCGGTCCGCCAGGTCATGGGCGGCATCCAGCAGGACTTCCGGCTCGTGGATCCCGGTGATGAGGTTCACCCCGAGGGCTTCATCCGCGCCAAGTACCCGCCCGGCGAGGAGGATCTGCTTGGCAACAGGCTCCCCCACCAGTTCCTTGAGCCGCCAGCTCGCCCCCGCGGCGGCAAGGATACCCAGGCCGGTTTCCGGGTTGCCGATCCGAACGTTGGGAGTGCCGATCCGGAAGTCCGCAGCATAGGCCAGCTCCGCCCCGCCGCCCAGGCAGTACCCGTCAAGCGCGGCAATTACCGGCATGGGCAGCTTGGCGATCCGGACGAAAATCGTGGAATTGATCCCCTGCAGGGCATCGTCCCGGCGCCGCTCGCGCAGCTGGCCGATGTCCGCGCCGGAGGCGAAGACGCCGTCAACACCTGCAATGATCAGCACCTTCGGGTTCTGTTCGAGGGCGGCGCAGACCACGTGGAGTTCATCCACCATCTGCTGGTCGATCGCGTTCCGCACGTCGGGCCGGTTGAGGAGCACCACCACGCGGTCGGTACGCTCCTCCACCAGCAGCGCATGGAACTTCTCCGCCGCCAGGTCCACTGCGCCCGCCATCAGACCTTCTCCAGCAGCATTGCAGTACCCTGGCCCACACCAATGCACATCGTGGCCAGCCCCACCTTGGCGTCTTCTCGCTCCATCCGCCCCAGCAGCGTGATGGCGATCCGGGCCCCGCTGGAACCCAGCGGGTGCCCCAAAGCGATAGCGCCGCCGTCGAGGTTCACAATGTCCGGGTCCAGGCCCAGCCGGCGGATGCACGCCAGGGACTGCGTGGCAAAGGCTTCATTAAGCTCGACGGCGCCAAGGTCACCTACGCTGAGGCCGGTCCGCTTCAGGATCTTCTGCGTGGCGGGCACCGGGCCGATACCCATGATTTCCGGCTCACAGCCGGCAGAGGCGCCGTCGATAATCCGGGCGCGCGGCGTGAGGCCCAGCCGTTCGATGGCTGCCTCCGAGGCGACGATAATCGCTGAGGCGCCGTCGTTCAGCGACGAGGAGTTGCCGGCCGTGACTACGGTACCGCCGTGTGTTACCGGCTTCAGTCCGGCGAGGACGTCCAGGGTGGTGCCTTCGCGGGGACCTTCGTCCGTGTCCACAACATGCTCGGATTTGCGGGTCTTGACGGTGACCGGGACGATCTCGTCCTTGAAACGGCCGGCAGCGATGGCGTCCAGGGCACGCTGGTGCGAGCGGACGGCGAAGGCATCGGCGTCCTCGCGGAAAATGTTGTCCACGCGGGCCACTTCTTCCGCGGTTTCCGGCATGGCGTAAGTCATTTTCCCGTCGCGGGACAGCTCGCCCTTGTGGAACCGGGGGTTGGTGAAGCGCCAGCCGATGGAAGTGTCGAAAATCTGGCCAGGCTTGGCAAAGGCGGCGGTTGGCTTCTCCTGGACCCAGGGCGCCCGGCTCATGGACTCAACACCGCCCGCGATCACAATGTCCGCGGCGCCGGCCTTGATCATGTGGCTTGCCTGGATGATGGCGCTCAGGCCCGAAGCGCAGAGCCTGTTGACGGTGATGCCCGGGATATGGAGGGGCAGCCCGGCGAGCAGGATGGCCATCCGTGCCACGTTCCGGTTTTCCTCCCCGGCCCCGTTGGCGTTGCCCAGGATCACTTCGTCGATGCTGTCCGGGTCCAGGCCAGCCCGGTTTACAGCTTCCCGGACCACCAGGGCCGCCAGGTCATCGGGGCGGATGGACGACAGCGCGCCGCCGTATTTGCCCACCGGCGTTCGGACCCCGCCAACAAGGAAAGCCTGCGGACCTGCGGTTGCAGCCATGGAAACACCCTTCACGCGATAAACAGCACTGTCATCTGCGGCCGACAACTCCCCCACTTACCGACCGTTCGTTCTGTAAATAGTACACGGGCGCGCATCCGTTGCGTACCTTCCGAGTTTTTGTCCAGATATGCAGGCCTAACCCGCCCTGAAGTCAGCATATGTGGACAAAAACTCCGGGATTAGAGGACCGTAACGCCCAGGTGCGCCGCGAGCAGGGGTGCCAGCAGACTCAGCTGGTAGTCGTCGATCACCACACCGGCCAGGCTGCCGAGCCCGCTGATGCTCCGGAATTCCGTGACGCGCAGATCGAAGTCCTTGAGCCTTGCGCCGCTAACGTCAAGCGAGCCGATGGTGCAGTTCTTCAGCGCCACCCTGGTCCCCGATGCCGAACCGAGGTCCAGCTCATTGATGATGCAGTCAGTGATCAGGACATCCGTGAGCTTGGCGCCGCGCAGGTTGAGGAAGTCCAGCTTGCCGCCGTCGATGCGGACCGACTGCCAGCCGCTCTCATACAGTTCCGCCGATCCCAGGCGGGGGTTCCGCAGCTCAACGTCCCGCCAGGTGCTCCGGGCGGCCCGAAAGACGGGCGCGTACAACTCGGCGAGGATGCAGTCGCGAAAGGATGAACCACGCAGTTGGGTGTCATTGAAGGAAATGCCCTGGAACTCACACTCGGCAAAATCCGTGCCGCCCAATTCCAGGCCGTCGGCCTCCACACGCCTGTACCGGACGCCGTCGTGCCTTGCACCACGCCGGAAACCCCGTCCGGGATCCTCATCCAGGTCCTGCAACACCACAGGCGAGAGCCTGGGGGCCGTAATTTTGGACGCGCCGGCTTTAGCTGTGCCGCCGCGACCGGCCGGAGCCGCCGCCACTACGGGAGCGATTCCGCTTTGGCGGCGATCTCCGTCAAGTCCTTCGTGAGGGCCTTCCGGGTGGCGGCCATGCCCATCCTGCCGAACAGCAGCATCATGATCTTGCTGGCGAGGGTGGGCTTGATGATCTCGGCACCGAACGTGAGGGTGAGGTCCGTACCGCCGTCACGCGGGGCGAGGCTGAACCGGGTGGTGTAGTCCGCGCCGCCCTGCTCGGCCTTAACGGTGGTGCTGCGGCCCGGCTCGGCTTCGGACACCCACATCTCCACCGTTTCAGCCTTTCCGAACATCTTCCGGGTCTCCTTCCAGCGCGTCCCCTCGCCGTACGGGCCGTCGGTGAGGAGCTGGACGGAATCAACCCCGGAAAGGGTGGCCGCCGAGCCGGGGATGTCCGTGATAACGGACCATACTTTTTCCGGTGGCGCCTGGATGTGCTGGGTGAGGCTCATGCTGTGGTCCATGTTCCGAGCCTAGCGGCGGGCTCCGACAATCGACAGGCACCCCCAGCGGTCCGGAACACAAGAGGCTTGAAATAGTAAGTAAGCTTCGTGTTAGGGTGAAAAGGCACTGTTTGATCAACGGAAACGAAAGGAGGCCACCACCATGGGCCTCGGAGACAAGATCAGTAACGCAGCAGAAGACCTCGGCGGCAAGGCCAAGGAAGCAACGGGCAATGCCACCGACAATGACCGTCTGAAGGCTGAAGGCCAGACCGACCAGGTCAAGGCTGACGCCAAGAAGGTCGGCGAAAGCGTCAAGGACGAGTTCAAGCGCGACTAGCCTCTTCCTGCGGCAGTCCGGCTTAACCAGGCGGGCTGTAACAGAGCGAAACGGCGGCGGATCCCCAAGGATCCGCCGCCGTTCTGTTTCTCCCCTTCCAGTCGAGCACCGGGACCCGTCACCAACCGCTGCGGGTGGGGGTATGCCCTTGGCGGGAGTCCTCGGGCATCGCCATTTCGGCGCGCAACCCGAGGAGCCGGATGGGGCGGTCCGGCTCGATTTTCGCCACGAGGTCAAGGGCCCGGGCCAGTACTTCCGCAGGGTCTGACGTCTGGGGGATCTTCCGGGCGTACGTCTTGGTGATGAACGGGGCATACCGGACCTTGAGCGTGAGTCCCACCACCGGCCGCCCCTCGCCTGCGACATCCTCGAGGACGTGCGCTGCCAGCTCGCGGACGGCGTCGTCGATCTGCCCGGGTTCCGTCAGATCACGCTGGAACGTGGTTTCACGGCTGTGCCCGCGCGCCACCCAGGGCGTGTCATCCACTTCCCGCGCACCGTCGCCCCGCCCAAGCTGGGCGTACCACGGGCCCATCTTCGGCCCGAACTCAGGGACCAGGTCCTCGGGGTTGGACGCAGCAAGCTCGGCAACGGTTTTGATGCCGAGTGTGGCGAGGCGGCGCGAAACCTTCGTTCCCACGCCCCACAGCTCGATGGTGGGCCGGCTCCCCATCACCTCAAGCCAGTTCTGTTCGGTGAGCCGGAAGACACCGGCGGGCTTGCCGAACGTCGTGGCCACCTTTGCCCGGACCAGGGTGTCACCGATGCCCACACTGCAGTGCAGCCGTGTCTCTTCAAGGACGGCGCGCTGCAGCTGCCGGGCATAGGCCTCGGGGTCCTCCGCCTGCACCCCAACAAACGCTTCGTCCCAGCCCAGCACCTGAACGGTGGCCCCGGGTTGCGAGCGCAGGACCGCCATGACTTTGTCGGATGCTTCCAGGTACGCCTCCTGGTCAACCGGCAGGATAACGGCGTCGGGCACTTTCCGCGCGGCGATGCGCAGCGGCATACCCGAGCCGACGCCGTACTCCCTGGCCTCGTAGGACGCCGTCGAAACCACTGCCCGCTCGGTGGGGTCGCCGCGGCCGCCGATAATCACCGCCTTGCCCGCCAGTTCGGGCCGGCGGAGCACCTCTACGGCCGCGATGAACTGGTCAAGGTCCACATGCAGCACCCACGGTTCATTCACAAGCCCCAGTCTGCCCCGGCCACGGTCTGCGCACCACCGTCTCCGCCGACCGCCGTCGAAATCGCTGGAACGGTGTCCGGACGCTGGAACGTTCCGGCGGCCCGGCATCGTTCCGGCGATCCGGCATCGTTCCGGCGATTGCGGGACTTTCCACATAACGACGGTGGCCCTCGCCCCGGACGGCGGAGGCACCTGAAGCTTGGTGGATGACACAGCTCTCCGCACCTTTGCCACAGCTGCCCGCCGCAGGAAACCTGTGGCGTACTGACCAACTGCATGCCAGCGGACTCAATTCGAGAGCCATCCGGCGCCTCGTCAGCCACGGAGGCCTGGTCCGCCTGAGGTACGGCTGCTACATTCGCGCCTCCTTCTGGGAGAAGCAGTCTGCCGCACTTCGCAGCGTGCAGTTGATCCATGCCCACGCCCACGGGACACTGACTACTTCAACGGGAAGCTTCGTCTACAGCCACACCTCCGCCGCACGCCTTCACAAGCTCTTCCTGTGGAATGCGGACGACCTGATTCACATCCTGCTTCGGGTCCGGCCGTCCAGCGAGCGGCTCGGGAAGGATGTCCGGGGTCACAGCCGGCCCTACACCGATTCGGAAGTAACAACCATCGGAAGGCTTAGGGTGACGGCCCTTGAGCGAACAGTCGTGGACTGCTGCATGATGCTTGAATACCGCCAAGCACTGATACTCGCCGACCAGGCGCTGCGGCTTGGTGCCGACTTCGATCGCATGAAGGCGATGGCCAACAATCTCTCGGGCCATAGCGGAGTAAGAAACCTCCGGCTCGCACTTGCCCACGCGGATGCCAGCGCCGAATCAGCCGGAGAAACGCTGACCCGTGAGCTCCTTGCACGCCTGAAGCTGCCTACGCCCGAGGCGCAGGTCGAGGTCAGGAGCCGGCTGGGCGTGCACCGTCTCGATTTCGCCTGGAGAAAAAAGAAAGTAGCTCTCGAGTTCGACGGGAAGGTCAAATACTTCGACTACGCACCCACGGCCGAGGTTCTGTTCCAGGAGCGGCGCCGGGAGAAGGCACTCACTGAAGACGGGTGGCTGTTCGTCCGGGTGGAGTGGAAGGATCTTTTCCGGGAGCAGGAGTTCAAGAACCGAATCCTCACAGCCCTCTCCCAACCTGACAGCGTCCGGATCGCCGGAACAGTGCCCGGACGCTGAAGCGTTCCGGCTACCCGGCACGTTTCCGGCGATTCAGACCTCCCGGGCGCCGCACAAGCCGGAGAACGACGACGGCGGGCCGCCCCCTAGAGGGTGACCCGCCGCCGTCGTACTAGCGAGAAGTCCTAGCTGTACAGCTCGCTCTTGGGCTGGTTGTTCTTGACCTTCTGCCAGCCCAGCCACAGGACCACCGCGAAGAACGGGATGGTGGCCAGGGTCCAGAGGCCCAGGTAGAAAACCTCGCCGCTCTTGCTCGTCATGGTGTCGAAGCCGATGAGCACGGTGATGGCGAGCAGGCCCACCAGGCCGGCCCAGCTGGTCCACGGCGAACCGGGCATCGGCAGGCTGGACGTCACACCCTTGCGGTGGCGCAGCACAATCTGGCTGGCGAAGATGGAGCCCCAACAGAAGATCACGCCGATGGAGGCCGAGTTCAGGGCCAGGTCGAACGCGTAGGAGCCGCCCAGCCAGATGTTCAGCAGGATGCCCACCAGGTAGAAGGCCGCGATGGCGAGGATGGCCGCGTACGGGACGTGGCGCTTGGACATCTTGGTGAGCCACTGCGGGGCGTGGCCGTTGTTGGCCATGGTGCGGAACACGCGGCCGATCGAGTACAGGCCGGAGTTGCAGGAGGACAGGGCCGCGGTGATCACGATCATGTTCATCACGTCGCCCACCCAGGCCAGGCCCATCTGGCCGAAGACCGTGACGAACGGCGAGGTCCCGGCCACGTACTGGTCGGACGGCAGCAGCATGGCCAGCAGGGTGACCGAACCGACGTAGAACACCACGATCCGGAGGACGACGGCGCGGATCGCCTTGGGCACTTCGCGTTCCGGGTTCTGCATCTCGCCGGCGGTGATGCCCACCAGTTCGATGCCGTTGTAGGCGAAGATCACGGCATTGAGGACCAGGACCATCACCAGGGCGCCCTTGGGGAACATGCCGCCTTCCGCGGCAAACAGGTTCGCTACGGAGGCGTTGCCGTCACCCACCTGGGCGTTGGTGATGACCATAAACGTGCCCACCGCCAGGAAGATCAGGATGGCGCCCACCTTGAGGCAGGAGGCCCAGAATTCGAACTCCCCGAACGCCTTGACGCTGAGCAGGTTCACTGCCACCAGCAGCGCCAGGGCGGCGATTGCGGAGGCTTCCACCGGTACGTTGGGGAAGAAGAACTGGAAGTACAGGCCGATGGCGATCAGTTCGGCGATGCCGGTCATGCCCCAGTTGATGAAGTACATCCAGCCGGAGAGGTAGGCACCCTTTTTGCCGAACATCTCGCCGGCGTAGCTGACGAATGAGCCCGAGGTCTGGCGGTACATGATGAGTTCGCCGAGCGCCCGCATCAGCAGGTAGGCGATGACGCCGGCAATGGCGTAGGAGAAAATCAGGGCCGGGCCGGTGGAGGCCAGGCGTCCGCCGGCACCCATAAACAGGCCGACGCCGATGGCGCCGCCCATGGCGATCATGGTGACGTGGCGCCTGCCCAGCGTTTTGCTGTAACCCTCGGCGCTGAGGGTGGGGTCGACGGCGGTGGATGGTGCCGTGGGGTTCTGGAGATCTGCGGGGGTACTTTGAGGCACAACGGTTCCTTGTGGGTTGGGGGTTGGCCGCATCCGGAACACGGATGATTCCGCTCACAAAATTCGGTGGAATGCCGGTTAGGCAACCGAATGTGGTCGGAATCTCGCGTGGCACCGAAGCTTCGCGCGGCTCGTCTATCCTACAAGACGCGAAGGGGTGCCACGTGACGCGCACTACACGGGCATCTGGAGGACCAGATTCTGCTGCCGGTCCACCGATGCCGTGTACGGGCGCAAATTCTCCGCGCCTGTAGTCGAACAGCCCGTCACCAGGTCAAACGCGTGCTGGTGCAGCGGACACACCACCACGTCAAGGTCGATGGTTCCGTCCGCCAGCGGGCCGCCCTTGTGCGGGCAGACGGCCGGGAGCGCCCGGAGCGAGCCGTCGCGGAGCCGGAACACGGCAACCTGCCCGCCGTCCACGGCAAACGCCCTGCCCTCGCCCAACGGAATCTGCTCCACCGGGCCCAGGACGAAGCTTTTTCCTCCTGCTGTTGCCCCGCCACCCGTCGGACCGCCACCCATCGCACCGCCACCCATCGGACCGGCAGTCATCGGACGGGCACCTGCGGCAGCACCGTCAGCGGCAGGGAGGTGCGGAACTGCCCCGGGGTCATCGGGTCCACACGTTCGATCCAGGGGTCCTCGTAGCTGTCCACCGAGTCCTGCATGGCTGCATCCAACTGCGCTGCAAGCCCCTCCGAATCGGCCACAATCACGTCCCGCAGATGCTCAATGCCAACCCGCGGAACAAACGCATACGTCCGTTCCAGCCAGTTGGCGCGTTCCCGGTAATACTGCATAAACCTCCCGGCGAGGACCTTCACTTCTTCGGGATCCTCAACGGTTGCCAGAAGATCGCCCTTGCGGATATGGGCGCCGGCAGCGCCACCCACATAGATCTCCCACCTGCCGCCTTCCACAGCCACCACGCCAACATCCTTCACCAGCGATTCGGCGCAGTTCCGGGGGCACCCGGACACTGCCAGTTTCAGCTTGGCCGGTGCCTCGATCCCCTGGAAACGCGATTCGATCTCGATGCCCAGCTTGGTGGAATCCCCTGTTCCGTAGCGGCAGAAATCCTTGCCCACGCAGGTCTTCACGGTGCGGAAACTCTTGCCGTACGCGTAGCCCGAGGGCATGTCCAGGTCAGCCCACACCTGTGGCAGGTCCTCCTTGCGGATCCCCAGCAGGTCGATCCGCTGCCCGCCGGTGAGCTTGATCAGCGGGACCTTGTGCTTTTCGGCAACATCGGCGATCCGGCGAAGCTGCTGTACCGAGGTCACGCCGCCTTTCATCTGCGGCACCACCGAGAAGGTGCCGTCGCGCTGGATGTTGGCGTGCACGCGGTCGTTGATGAACCGGGCGTCGCGTTCGTCAATGTACCCGTCAGCCAGCATCATCTTCAGCAGCGAGGCCAGCCCCATCTTGGACTTCGCATCCTCGCCGCCGGGCGCGAGGGCCTGGAAGACGGCCGAGACCGAGCGCAGCCCGCGCTTCCGGATTTCCGCCATCAACGCCGCCTTGTCCAGGGGAATGGCGGGGACGTAATAGTTGGCCGCAGGGTCCTCGTCCACGACTCCGTCCGCAGCCCATTCCACAACCTGCCGAACCAGCAGTTTGCACGAGCCGCACCCTTTGCCGGCGCGGGTGGCGTCCATCGCTCCGGCGACGCTGGAGCACCCGCCCTGCACGGCGTCCACCAGTGTCTTTTTGCTGACGCCGTTGCAGTTGCACACCTGTGCGTCGTCACTGAGATCGGCCACTCCGGTGTCCCCGTCCGGGGTGCCGAGATCGAACATCAGCCCGATCCGTTCCTCAGGCAGGGGCAGCCCGCGGTCGTACGCCTGGGTCAGGTAGGCCACCTTCCGGCTGTCGCCGAGAAGCGTGGCGCCCACCATCTTGTTATCCCGCACCACGATGGATTTGAAGACGCCGCGGCTGGGTTCGGAGAAGACGATGTGCTCGTCGGTGTCGAGTTCCGGCCCCTGCAATCCCATGGAGGCTACTTCGACGCCGGCCACCTTCAGTTTGGTGGCGGTGCGGGAACCCAGGTACAGGGCGGAGGTGTCCGTCCCGGTCACATGGCTGGCCAGGACCACGGCCTGTTCCCAGAGCGGTGCGACGAGGCCGTACACCTCGCCGCGGTGCTGGACGCACTCCCCCACCGCGTAGATATCGTCCTCGTCCTGGACCCGGAGCCGGTCATCCACCACGATGGCCCGCTCCACCGGAAGGCCGCTCAGCACGGCAAGCTCCACGTTGGGGCGGATTCCGGCGGCCACCACCACCATGTCGCAGGCGATCCCGGTACCGTCGCGGAGGCTGACCCCGGTGACCCTGTCGTTTCCCAGCACGGCCGTGGTGCGGCTGCCGGTCAGTACCCCGATACCCAGGGCCTCCACGCTGCGGCGAAGCACCGCACCGCCGTCGGGCCCCATCTGCGCGCTCATCAGGTGCCCGGCCGAATGGACCACGTCCACGTCGATGCCGTGACTCCGCAACCCGTAGGCCGCCTCAAGGCCCAGCAGTCCGCCGCCAATCACCACCGCCCGCCGGTGGTGCTCATGCTGGGCGTACGCCACCATTTTGCGGGTGTCATCGATGGTGCGGAACCCGAAGACGCCCTGCTTGACCTGCCCGCCCGGGGTGTACAGCCCGTCCATGGGCGGCATGTGGGAGCGGCTTCCGGTGGCGATGATCAGGGTGTCGTAGGGCGTCACCCTGCCGTCATTGGAAAAGACGTGCTTGGTGAACCGGTCAATCCGGTCCACCCTGACGCCGGCGTGCAGTGTGATGCCGTTGTCCTGGTACCAGGACAGGGAGTTGAGGAAGATGTCGGCGTCGCTTTCCTCCCCGGAGAGGACGTGGCTGAGCATGATCCGGTTGTAGTTCCCGTAGGGTTCATCGCCGAACATGGTGATGGTGAACTGTCCGGCGCCCCCGCGGGCGAGGATTTCCTCCACCGCCCGGGCTCCGGCCATGCCGTTGCCGATGACCACGAGCCGGCGGCGCACGTGCCCGGCTGGCGCCGGTCCGGACGGCCGGGTCCGCGGGCTGTCCATCACGCTGGTCATCAGTGTTCCACCATGCCCAGGTCGATCACCACGGACCCGCTGACGCCCTCCGGAGCAGCAAGGTGAAGCTCGACGGCGGACCCGCCCTCGATGTCCTCCACCACCCGCAGCGGAACGTGGACGTCGCTCTTGGCGCCGATGGGAAAGTACCGCATGGGCACGCCGTTGCGCAGCAGGACAACCGTGATCAGCTCGGAGCTTGAGTTTCCTCCGCGGAAGTAGAGCGTCTGGTTGATGACGCCGTCCGGGACGTAGTGGGAGAGCTCGCTGTGGATGGGCACTGGCTTTTCCATGCCCGCACCCTGGAAGGGGAAGATGCCTTGCAGGAAAAGGTTCTTGGTCAGCATGGCGTTCCCTTTCGGCCGGCAGCAACTGGTACAGCCCATCCTGCTGCGCCGATGTTTCGGCCGGCCGGTTCCCCGGTAACGATCCCTTAACGCAAAACTCACGGTTTTCCGTAGCCTGGAAGGTTCAGGCGGGAGCGAGCACGCCCTGGTCCATCGAGTAGCGGATCCAGCGGCCTGCGGTCCGGCCGCCATTCCCGGCAGCGGCGTCCCCGGCAGCCGCTCCTCCGGCGGCCTGCTGGCACTCGGCAAACCACTTCCGGAGGGCACGGTCGTGACTGACCATCACCAGCGTTCCAGTGAACCCGGCGAGCGCCGCCTCCAGCTGTTCCACCAGCACGGGTGCCAGGTGGTTGGTGGGTTCGTCCACTATCAGGGTGCCGTAGCCGCCGAGCAGCAGCCGGGCGAGGGCCAGCCTGCGCTGCTGTCCGGCCGAGAGGCTGCCGACCGGAACATGGAACTCGCTGGTGCGGAACAGTCCCAAGCGCAGCAGGGCCTCGGCGTGTTCGTCGATGTTCCCGCCCAGGCCTGTTGCGAAGGCGGGCAGCAGCCGGAGCGACGGACGGGTTGGGAGTTCAAGTTCCTGCTGCAGGTAGCCCACCCGGTCCGGCCGGGAAACACTGCCGCCGGCAGGGGCCAGGGTTCCGGCGAGCACGGACAGCAGCGTGGACTTGCCGGCACCGTTGGGCCCAACGATCAGGATTTTCTCGCCGGCGCGGGCAAGGATGTCGGTGGCCTGGAGCCTTCCCGGGACGGTGACGCCACGGGCGGATAAAACCGGACCATCGGCGCTGTCCGGTGAGGAAACAGCCAGGGATTCCGGCGCGGCGAGCCGCAGCGGCACCGGCGGCTGCTCAACCGGGCTGGCCTCGAGCCGCCGCAACCGTTCCCGGGCATTGCGGACCTGGCTGCTCGCGGCCCGTTCCCAGGTGCCCGTTTTGAAGCCGAACGCCATCTTGTCGGCGTCGCGCTTGCGGCCGTACCCCATGTTCCCGGCCCGCGTTTCCGCCTGCTGCTTCTCCGCGGCCATGGCGTCCAGCCAGCCGTGGTACTGCTGGACCCAGCGTTGGCGCTCGGCGGCCTTCTCCCGGAGGTAGCCGTCATAGCCGTTGCCGTAGCGGGTCACGGTGCGGCGCTCGGCGTCCACTTCGATGACCGTGGCGGCCACCTTGCGGAGCAGCACCCTGTCGTGCGAGACCACCACCACGATGCCGCGGTGGGCCGCCAGCCGTTCCTCCAGCCATGCCACGCCCCGGGCATCGAGGTGGTTGGTGGGTTCGTCCAGGAGCAGGATGTCCGCGGGGTCGGCCAGGACGCAGGCCAGCGCCACGCGTTCCTGCTCGCCGCCGGACAGCGATCCGAGTGTCCGGTTCCGGTCCAGGCCGCCCAGGCCCAGCCGGTCCA
Source organism: Pseudarthrobacter siccitolerans (assembly GCF_001046895.1). Taxonomy (GTDB): domain Bacteria; phylum Actinomycetota; class Actinomycetes; order Actinomycetales; family Micrococcaceae; genus Arthrobacter; species Arthrobacter siccitolerans. The sequence goes on along the minus strand of NZ_CAQI01000029.1, from coordinate 216,192 downwards.
GCGCAGCTTCCACCCGGGATTCGGCGGCGTAGCCCTCACGCAGCTGGTACTCGGTCTGCAGCCTGCCGTAGGTTTCCAGGTCGTCGTCTGCGGCGTCGGCCAGCCCGGCCTCGAGCCGGTCCAGCTCCGCTTCCAGCGCGCGGAGGGACTCGAGGGAAGCGTCAATGGCCCCGCCCACGGTGAAGGATTCCGGCAGCCCGTGGGTCTGGGCGAGGTAACCCACCCGGCCGCTGGCGGTGGCGGTGCCCTCCTGCGGCTGTTCGGTCCCGGCCAGGATCCGCAGGAGGGTGGATTTGCCGGCGCCGTTTTCGCCCACCACGGCCACGTGCTCACGGGCGGTGATGGTCAGGTCGATGCCGTCCAGCAGCAGGCGGTCCCCATAGCCGTGGGAGACGCCGGAAAGGTTCAGGTGTTCAGTCAAGGGAAGTCCTCGCAAGCTCCGAAGTGTGGCCGCGGGAGCTGGACGCCTGCATGCGATGCTCGACCAACGGCCTTGGATTTTGGGGGAACAGTCCGGCGCGGCCGGGCTGCTGTCAGGACTTCATCGCTCCAGCCTGCCCGCCGGCGCCTATTGAGTCAAGCGGGGGTTGAGTCACGCTGTTGCCTTCCCAGGCACCCAAGGTACGACGCCGGCACCCACCGAGGGCGCCGCCGTCGTCCGCCCGGAGGTGGTTGGCTTATACGGCGAGCGCCGCCGCTTTCCTGCGGCGGGCCTTGGCCAGCCGCGTACCAATCAGGCCCTGCCGGGGACTGAAGAGATAGACCACGGCGAACACCACGCCCTGGGTGAGCACCACCATGGCCCCGGATGCGGTGTCCAGGTAATAGCTGATGTAGATGCCGGCCAGTGAGCAGACGGCGGAGATCACCGGCGCGATGACCAGCATGCGCGAGAAACGGTCTGTCAGCAGGTAGGCGGTGGCGCCGGGGATGATGAGCATGGCCACCACCAGCACCACACCCACGGTCTGCAGTGCCACTACCGAGGTCAGCGCGAGCAGGCCCAGCAGAAGGGCGCCGAGCCGTTTGGGTGAGAGCCCGATGGCGTGCGCATGGGTGGGGTCGAAGGCGTAGAGGGTGAGGTCGCGCCGCTTGAGGATCAGGATGGCGAAGGCCACCACGCCCAGCACGAGGACTTGGATCAGGTCGGGGACGCTGACGCCCAGGAGGTTGCCGAAGATGATGTGGTTGAGGTCGGTCTGGCTCGGTGTCACCGAAATCAGCACCAGGCCCAGGGCGAACAGGGAGGAGAACACGATCCCGATCGCGGCGTCCTCCTTCACGCGGCTGGTACTGCGGACCACCCCGATCAGGGTGACGGCGACGAGGGCGAAGACGAGTGCCCCCAGCGCAAACGGGGCGCCGACGATGTAGGCCAGCACCACTCCCGGCAGCACGGCGTGGGAGACGGCGTCGCCCATCAGGGACCAGCCGATCAGCACCAGCCAGCAGCTCAGCACGGCGCAGACCACGGCGGCCAGTGCGGTGGTGAGCAGCGCCCGGACCATAAAGTCGTAACCCAGCGGTTCGAGGAGCAACTCCATTATGGGTTCCCCCTCTTGTGGCCCGGCAGTTCCCGGTCCAGCACGTCCAGGCCGAACGCCATGGCAAGGTTCTCCGGCTGCAGCACCACTTCAGGCGGCCCGTGCATCAGGACTTTGTGCATCAGGAGGATCGCTTCGTCGCACAGCTGCGGCAGGGCATGCAGATCGTGGGTGGACACCAGGATGGTGCAGCCGTCGGAGGACAGTTCGCGCAGGAGCCGGGTGATGGTGGCCTCGGATCGCTTGTCCACACCGGCGAAGGGTTCATCCAGGAGCATGGTGGTGGCGCCCTGGGCGATCCCGCGGGCCACGAAGGCGCGCTTCTTCTGGCCGCCAGAGAGCTGGCCGATCTGGCGCCCGGCGTACTGCCCCAACTCCACCCGGTCCAGAGCTTCGTCCACGGCGAGGCGGTCCGCCTTCGAAGCGCGGCGGGTGAAGCCCTGGTGGCCGTAGCGGCCCATCATCACCACGTCGCGAACGGACAGTGGGAACTGCCAGTCAACGTCCTCGCTCTGCGGCACATAGCCGATGCCGCCCTGCTTGCGCGCCTTGGAAGGTGACGCTCCGTTGATCCGGACGGTGCCGGCGTCGGGCTTGATCATTCCCATGATCACCTTGAACAGCGTGGACTTGCCGGAGCCGTTCATGCCCACCAGGCCGCAGATCCGGGCGGGTTCCAGGGCCAGGGACGCCGCGTCCAGCGCCAGGACGTCGCCGTAATGGACGGTGACGTTGTCAACGAGGATGGCCTGCGCGGTCATGGCACAGCTCCTGCGGTGGCTCCGGCAAGTGCTTTGGTGATGAGGCCGGCGTCGTGCCGGATGAGGTCCAGGTAGGTGGGCACCGGCCCGTCCGCCTCGGACAGGGAGTCCACGTAGAGGGTGCCGCCGAACTTGGCGCCGGTGGCCCCCACCACCTGCTGCATGGGTGCATCCGAGACCGTGGATTCGCAGAAAACCGCTGGGACTTTATTGGCCTTGACGTATTCGATCGCCCGGGTGATCTGTTGCGGGGTTGCCTGCTGTTCGGCGTTGACGGCCCAGATGTACACCTCTTTGAGCCCGGCGTCGCGGGCCAGGTAGGAGAACGCGCCTTCGCAGGTGACCAGGGCGCGCTGGTTCTCGGGAAGGCCGGACAGGCTCGTGACCATCTGGTCCTGCACAGCCTGCAGCTCGGCCTTGTAGGCGTCCCCGTTGGCCTTGAAGACTCCCGCGTTCTCAGGATCCAGGTCGCTGAAGGCCTTCACCATGTTGTCCACGTAGATCTGCACGTTCACGGGCGACATCCACGCGTGCGGGTTCGGCTTGCCCTGGTAGGAGTCCTCGCTGATGGACACCACCTCCACACCGTCGCTCACCACGGCATGCGGCACGTCCAGGCCTTCCACGAACTGGGCGAACCAGGCCTCCAGGTTCAGTCCGTTGTCCAGGATGAGGTCCGCCTTGGAGGCTTTCCGGATGTCGCCGGGGGTGGGTTCGTAACCGTGGATCTCGGCGCCGGCTTTGGTGATCGACTCGACGGTGAGCTTGTCCCCGGCAACGTTCCTGGCGACGTCGGCCAGCACCGTGAAGGTGGTCAGGACCACCTTCTTGCTGCCGCCGTCCGTTCCGGTCGCCCCTCCCGAGCAGGCTGTCAGCAGGAGGGAAAGCACGACGGCGGCTGCCGCGGCCAGGCGCAAGCGCTCCTTGCGGAGGGCGGGGGTCCGGGCGGCTACTTTGGCGCACCGAAATAAAAGTTTAGGCATACCGAATATTCTAGGCGACCCCTGAATCCTCCGGCAATGCTGTTACGGCAGTGCAGTGGGATGTGTGGGGATAGGCTGAAACCATGGCCATTGCACACCGCCGACCACCAGCTCCGCAGCCAGAGCTCTACCGGTTTACGGCACTGGACTTCACCACCGCGGGCCTTTACGTGGCGATTGCCGGGTTCTTCGCGGTGGCCGGCCAACTGGTGGAACCGTTCCTGCGCCAGATTGCCCCTACCCCCGCCGCGGCCTCCTATGCCACAAACCTGCTCTTCTATGCCTCGGTGGGAATTCTTGCCCTGCTTGCTGCCCGGCGCGTGGTGGCCCGTGACCTGCGGGTCCTGGCAACCAGGCCGTGGTTCACCCTGCTGATGGTGCCCGCAGCCGTGATCGCGATGATGATCCTCTCGGCCATCGCCGTGGCGGCCAGCGGCAGTGTGGCGACGTCCGAGAACCAGGCGGGCCTGCAGGCGCTGATGCAGCAGGTCCCGGCCTGGCTGATGGTCCCGCTGCTGGTGGTGGTGGGCCCGTTTGTGGAGGAGTACATCTTCCGCCACCTGCTGATCGGCAAGCTGAGCCGGCGGGTCAACATCTGGGTGTGTTGCCTCCTGTCCGTGTTCCTGTTCGCCGCCCTTCACATCGTGGGCCAGGAAGCACTGACCCTGACCGTCCTGCTGCCGTACCTGGCCATGGGGGCAACGCTGGTATTTGTGTATGTGTGGACCGGCAGGAACCTGATGTTCTCCTACTTCGTGCACGCCGCCAAGAACCTGCTGGCAGTGGTTTTTATCTACGCCATCCCGCCCGAGGTCTTCGAACAGCTCCAGCAGGTCCAGGCCTAAAAGCAACGCGGGGTCAGGCACGGCCCAATGAGGCCAATTTTTTGGGCCAAAAGTGACCCCGCGATGCTGTCGCAATGGCCCCGGCCCACGTAGCTTGGTGCCATGGGACTGAATATCCAGATCGTCATCGACTGCCGCGATCCGCACCACCTCGCAGAGTGGTGGGCGGAATCCCTCGACTGGGCGGTGGAACCCCAGGACGAGGGCTTCATCCGCTCCATGATCGAGCAGGGCTACGCCACCGAAGACCAGACAACAACCCACAACGGAAAACTGGTGTGGCGGGATGCGTGTGCCATCCGGCCGACTGAGGAGCTGGAGGCGAAGGCACCGCAGCGGCGGCTCCTGTTCCAGACGGCGCCGGAGGAAAAGACCGTCAAGAACCGGGTGCACTGGGACTTGAACCTGGCAGGCCGGGACAAGGATGACGTGCGGCGGGAACTCGAGGCCCGCGGCGCAACATTCCTGTGGACAGCCAATGAAGGACCGCATTTCTGGCACACCATGGCTGACCCTGAAGGCAACGAGTTCTGCATCAGCTGACCCCGATTACTAGACTTGGACGGTGAGCAACCAAATCCCCGCCCCTGTGTCCGACGTCTTCGATCCCACCCGCTGGCGTGTTGTGTCCGGCTTCGAGGACTTCCAGGACATGACCTACCACCGGCAGGTGGAAAGGGATTCCGACGGCGGCTGGGTGCGTGACCTGCCCACGGTCCGGATCGCTTTCAACCGGCCCGAGGTCCGCAACGCCTTCCGGCCCGGCACCGTGGATGAGCTGTACCGGGCTATGGACCACGCCCGGATGTCACCGGACGTCGCCACCGTCCTGCTCACCGGCAACGGCCCCTCCCCCAAGGACGGCGGCCACTCCTTCTGCTCCGGCGGGGACCAGCGGATCAGGGGCCGGGACGGGTACCGGTATGCCGACGGTGAGACCCAGGAAAGCATCGACCCCGCCCGGGCCGGCAGGCTGCACATCCTGGAAGTCCAGCGGCTGATGCGGACCATGCCCAAGGTGGTCATCGCCGTCGTCAACGGCTGGGCAGCCGGCGGCGGGCACTCCCTGCACGTGGTGGCTGACCTCACCATCGCCTCCCGGCAGCACGGCAGGTTCAAGCAGACCGACGCCACGGTGGGAAGCTTTGACGCCGGCTACGGCTCCGCCCTGCTGGCGCGGCAGATCGGCCAGAAGGCTGCCCGGGAAATCTTCTTCCTGGCCCGCGAATATTCCGCAGAGGACATGGTTCGCATGGGCGCCGTCAATGAGGCGGTGGACCACGAGCGCCTCGAGGAAGTGGCCCTGGAGTACGCCGCTGACATCGCCCGGCAGTCTCCGCAGGCCATCCGGATGCTGAAGTTCGCTTTCAACCTTGCCGACGACGGGCTGGCCGGCCAGCAGGTGTTCGCCGGCGAGGCCACGCGCCTGGCCTACATGACGGACGAGGCGGTGGAGGGCAAGGAGGCGTTCCTGCAAAAACGCGATCCGGACTGGTCCGGCTTCCCGCACTACTTTTAAGGCAGGACCGGCCATGAGTACCGAACCTGCCGGCGCCCGCATCAGCGGCGCCCTCAACATCGATCCCGCGCTGAAGGCCCTTGCTGCAGCCCTTCACGGTGAAGGCCCTGCGGTGGAACTTTCCGTCAACGACCAAGGCCACCTGATGGTGGGCCACGTGGAAACCCCCGGCTGCGACGACGCCGTCGCCGTGGTCCGCACGTCCGGTTCCACCGGGACCCCCAAGGCCACCGTCCTCACCGTTGAATCCCTGGCCGCGTCCTCCATGGCCACGGCCCTGGCGCTCAAGGGCGAGGGCCAGTGGCTGCTGGCGCTGCCCCTGCAGTTCGTCGCGGGCATCCAGGTCCTGGTCCGTTCCCTCTTCGCCGGCACCCGCCCGTGGGTGATGGACATGTCCGGCGGGTTTACCCCCGAAGCCTTCACCGCGGCAGCCCTGGAGCTGACCGATAAGATCCGGTTCACCTCCCTGGTCCCCACCCAGCTGCAGCGGCTGCTGGAGGATCCGTCACCGGAAACACTGGCTGCGCTCCGCCGCTTCAATGCCGTCCTGCTGGGTGGGGCTCCTGCTTCCGCTTCGCTGCTGGCCGCTGCCAGGGATGCGGGCGTCCGCGTGGTCACCACGTACGGTTCCGCCGAGACCTCCGGCGGCTGCATCTACAACGGGTTTCCGCTGGAAGGTGTCTCGGTCCGGGTGGACGGGGACGGCCGGATCCTGCTGGGCGGCGACACCATCGCCGCCGGCTACCTGGAAGCCCCGGACCAGGAGTCCGGCACCTTCTTCGAAGAGGACGGCGTGCGCTGGTACCGCACCAGCGACCTCGGCACCATCGACGAGGACGGCCGCCTCACCGTCCTGGGCCGCGTCGATGACGTGATCATCACCGGTGGCATCAAAGTGTCTGCCGCGCACGTGCAGGAACAGCTGGAAAAGTCCGACGCCGTGGCCGCGGCTTTTGTGGCGGGCGTCCCGTCCGCGGAATGGGGCCAGGCCGTGGCGGCTTACGTGGCACTGGCCGCAGAAGGCCCCGGGACGGGTACCGGGACCGCCTCCGAAAGCGGCGATGACGCACCCAGCCGGGACCACGCCGTCGTCCTTGAACAGGAATGGCACCGGACCCTGGGCATCCTGGCGCCCAAAACCGTGCTCGCCGCCCCCGCGCTGCTCATGCTGCCGAACGGAAAGCCGGACCGGCTGGCCATGGCCGCCGAACTCAACGCCCTGCACGAGGGAAAGTAGAGTAGACCTGCACCACCTGGCAGGACCCCCATCCTGCCGCCTTCCCCAAACCAACGCGAGGTACTGACCGTGGCCACAGCCGCACAATGGATCCAAGGCGCCCGACTCCGGACGCTGCCCGCTGCGATTGCGCCGGTGCTGATCGGCTCCGCCGCCGCCTACGAGATGGATTCGTTCCTCCTGTTCAACGCCATCCTCGCGGCGCTCGTGGCACTCCTGCTCCAGGTGGGCGTGAACTTCGCCAATGACTACTCGGACGGCATCCGCGGCACGGACGATGACCGGGTGGGCCCGCTCCGCCTGGTCGGTTCAGGCGCCGCGAAGCCCGAACACGTCAAATATGCCGCTTTCGGTACGTTTGCTGCCGCCATGGTGTTTGGCCTGGTCCTGGTGGTGATCACCCAAAGCTGGTGGCTGATCCTGGTGGGCCTGGGCTGCGTGATGGCGGCCTGGGGCTACACCGGCGGCAAAAACCCCTACGGCTACATGGGCCTGGGCGACGTGTTTGTGTTTGTGTTCTTCGGGCTGGTGGCCACACTGGGAACCACCTATACCCAGGCAGGGCAAATCAACCTTCCGGCCATCATCGGTGCGATCGGCACCGGGCTGATCGCCACGGCGCTGCTCATGGCCAACAACGTCCGGGATATCCCCACCGACATCCAGGCCGGCAAGAAAACCCTGGCCGTGCGACTGGGCGACAAGCATGCCCGCGAAAGCTACGTGCTGATGCTTGCCGTGGCCATCATGCTGGTGGTGATCCTGGCCCCGGGACGGCCGTGGATGCTGATTGTCCTGCTGCTGATTCCGGCCTGCCTGATGCCTGCGTGGCTGATGATCAATGGCCGCAAACGCAAGAGCCTGATCCCCGTCCTGAAGCAGACCGGGCTGATCAACCTCGGGTACAGCCTGCTGTTCTCGCTGGGCCTGGTGCTCAGCCACGGCTTCTAGGCTTTTGCTGCTGCCCGCCTGCTGTTGCCGGCCGGCTGTTGCCTATTGGGTGCCGCTACGGACGCTTGGGGTCCTTGGCGTCATTGCTGATGGCGATGTCCGGGTTGGCGTCCAGGAGCGCGTCCTCGGCGTTCGCGTCCTGCACTTCGCCCGCTGAACGCAGCGGCTTGGCCTTGCCGGAAAAACGCTGGTGCAGGGCTGCTGCTGCCGCGTCCCGCTGCTTCTGGAAGAACAGGTAGCTCACGGCGAAGGCGATCAGTGCTGCGCAGATGACGGACATCAGCACACCGAGCTGCAGGAGCATAAAAACCACAAACAGGGGCGCGAAGAGTGCCAGGCGGATCAGGGAATATTTCAAAAAGGCCACTATTCAAGTTTAGCCGCCTCCCGCCGAAGGCCCCCGCGCCTCCTGACGATAGACTTAATGGCATGCTCCTCCGTGTGGCTTTGGCCGTGACAGTCCTCGTCATCTTTGTGTATGGCCTCGTGGACGTGATCCGCACTGATGGGCGACTCACCCGGGGAATCTCCAAACCGGCCTGGATTGTGGTCATGATTGTCCTGCCCGTGATCGGCGCAATCCTTTGGCTCCTCATCGGCCGGCCGCGCGGCAGCTCCCCCCAGCAGAGCCAGCGCCATCCCACCGCGCCGGACGATGATCCGGACTTCCTCCGCAACCTTGAAGCGCGCCGGCGCAACCAGGCAGAAGCGGAGCGCCTGAAGCGGCTCAAGGAGGAAATGGACGCCAAGGCGAAGAATCACGGCGACGGCAAGGCCGGCGGCATGGACAAGCACGAAACCGGCAAGCACGAAACAGACGAGCACGATACCGACGAACTTAAGTAGGGGCTTATGGTTCAGGAACCTGAGGGAGAAGACCGGCTGCGGACCACCGCCAAGGGGGCCGCAGCGCCGCCTTCACCCTCAGGACCGCCTGCGCCTCCGCCCAGGCCCGGTGTGTCCTGGTCCGCCCCCGCACCCATCCTCGCCGTCCCGGAGGCGCCGCGCAGCGTCCGGAACGCGAGGCTGCTGTGGATTTTCAGTTTCGTAGCGGGACTTGCCGTCCTCGCCGGATCCTTCATGACCCGCGATTCGCATCTCGAGCGGCTGAAAGCCGTAGTGGAGGGGATGGCGCAGGGCGGGGATGCCGAGGCCGTCACCACGGCAACGGCCGTGGTCTTTTGGGGCAGCCTGGGTGCTGTCCTCCTGGTGATCCTGCTGGAGGCCGCCATGCTGGGCGTGGTGATGGGCCGCAGGGGCTGGGCAAGGTGGGTGCTGCTCCTCCTGCTGGCCGGGCACGCCGTGGTCCTGCTGGTGGCCGCTGCCTTCCTGGTTCCCGACGGCGATGCCGGCAGCTATGTGGTGCTGCTCTGGGGCCTTGGTCTCCTGCTGGCTGTTGCCGGACTGGTGTTCTTCTTTATGCCCTCCGCCAACGCCTGGCTGAAGTCCGGCCGCTAGATGTACTGACGCTGACGTCCTGACGCTAGGCAGGCTGCCCCGCCAGCTGGGCGCATTCAGCGACCACGGCCTCGCAGCTGCGGATGACCACCCTGCAGACTTCGACGGCGGAACGGTCGGTGAACGGGTTTTCCGCCAGGGCATGCCAACGGTCCAGCCGGCGGCGTGCTTCGGCAACCAGCTGGTCCGGGCCTGCATCGGCGTCCAGCCCCAGCCGCACATGTGACGCTGCACCCCAGCCTCCGATCAGGCCTTCGGCTTCAGTTGCAAGTTCCGCGGGAAGGGTGGTGCCGGTGGTCCTCAGCGTAGCCAGCAGCCTCAGTTCGCGGAACTCGTGGGCGTTGACCTGCAGCCGTTCCAGTGCCCCTGCCAGCTGGCCGGTTCCTTCGCGGGGAGACGTCCGCAGCAGCGTTTCCACGCCCACCAGCGCTGTCCTTGCCTTGAGTGCGTCGGCGCGGGCCTGGAACTGGCGCCCCAGCAAGTCAAGCAGCGGGTGCAGTCCGCTGCGCCGGGCGAGTTCGTGCGCCAGCGGCGTGGGCTCGGAAAACCCGTTGCGGATGAGGACCACTGCCAAACGGATGCCGAACACGCCGTACCTCTGCAGCAGCGAGGCGCGCGCCGCCGTCGTCAATCCCTCCGGCCCTGCGGAGCGCAGGAACCGGTCCGCGGACAGCAGCAGCTTTTCCCGGTCTTTCCGTTCCATTCCGGCCAGCAGTTGGAGGGCCTCGAAGTCGGCCTGGCGCATGCTGCGGGCGCTCTGCGCCAGGAGCCCGGCCACCGGGACCACCCCCAAGGCCAGCTTCCGCAGGCTGTGGTCCCGGCGGTATCTTTCGGCGATTTCCCCGGCGGAGAGGAGGGAATCGATCCGCCCGGCGCCCACCTCATCTGCCCGGGAGAGCACAGCCAGGGCATTCACGGTTCCGGACCTCCCCGCCTCGGTGTCCTTGAACGACTCGAGGAACCGCAAGTCGGACGCGTGCATGTGGCGCATCAGGTAGATGATGGCGTCGGCTTCGGACGGCGTGTCCGCCGGGGTGAGGAAGGTGGTGGACCGTGCCGCCACGTCCGTTGAAAGTGACGCGATGCCCGGGGTATCGATCAGGGTCATGTCCCGCAGGCCCGGCGACGGCCATTCCACATCGAGCCGGTCAACATCGTCCGCTGTGATGTCGCCCAGGACAAACACCAGGCGGCCGTCCACGCGCTTGACAGGAAGGCTCCGGGGTTCGCCGTTGACGGGATAGAGGGTGATCCGGGGTGTGTGGCCATAGCGGTACCAGGTGACGATCCGGGTGCATTCAGCAGTATCCGTGGGCGCAATTTCTTCGCCGAGGATGGCGTTGAGGAGGGTGGACTTCCCGGCCTTGACCATGCCGGCGACGGCGATGCGCAGCGGTTCATCCAGCCTCCTGGCATAGCCCTGCAACAATGCCACAGCTGCCGGGTCGTCCTTGTAGACGTCCAGGGCCTGCCCTACGAGGTCCGCCACCCCCTCAATGGTTGAGGCCGTCATCCCACCGCCGCCACAGCCGGTGCCACCTCCAACGTGCGGGCTGGGCCTGTTGGCGGCTCGGAGTCCGAGGGTGCAGGCTTGGCGGCCCGCGCTGCGCTTGCGGCCACTTCGGCGGCCACCGCCTCAGCAGCGCGGGTCAGGGCGTCAACCTTCTTGAGCTCAGCCTTGATCTCGCGGATGCGTACGTCCTTTTCCAGGGTGTAAGTCGTGGCGGCTTTCTGGGCCGCTGACACTGAATCCGCCAGGGAGCGGTGGTGCTCGTCCGCGATCTCCGTGAAGTGGTCCCTGGTGGAACGCTGGACCAGCCGCAGCCGGTCCTTCAACTGCTTGCCCACCTGGAAGGTCACGTCGTCCAGTTGGCGCCGCACCAGGGCCTTAGCCTCGGCCTGGCGCCGCTTGAGCCGGGCTTCCTTGTCCTCCCGGTAGGCCTTGCGCCCCAGCAGGAGGCCGGCGCCCACGGAGAGTGGATTGATGAGGGCCATGCCGAAGATCCCGGTGATAAGGCCGAACATCAGCACGCCGCCGTAAGACCCGCGCATGCCGATCAACACTTTTTGCATGGCATTGACGCGGCCGTCGTCGAGCGTGGGCATATCGTCCACCGGGTCGAGCGCGTCGCCTGAATCCGAGACGTGAAGGACGGGAAGGGTCACCTCGTCCGCCGCAAAATGCTCGGCCACCTGGGCGGCCAGCCACTGCGCCCGCTCGCTGGTCCAGACAAACGTGTCCGATATGGCCGCCGCAGCGCACTCTTCGAGCCACTTGGAAAACTGCGGCCAGGTGGGTCCCGGATCGCCGAGGTCGATCGCTGCCTCGGCCTCGCGCTGGATGCGGCGGAGGCGGTCCCGCAGGTCGTACTCCATATCGGCGATCAGGTCGCTGATGCCGTCGTTAAGGGTGATTTGCCACCTTGCGGACCGTTTGCGAAGCTCGTCAGCCTCCGCCTTGGCCGCTTCAAGGCCGGCGAGCATTTTCGGCGTGTTCTCAGGGTTTTCCAGTGCTTCGAGCTCCGACTGCAGCGACAGGCGGAGGTTCTCGGCGACCGACAGCAGGTCCTGGCTGACGGAGCGGCGCTGAAGGCGCTGCGCCTTGCCCACGATTTCGTCCCGGACGTGCGTGATCAGGCGGGGGAAGCCGGATTCTGAATTCAATTCAGCGTCCTGAAGGCGTGCGGCTTCGAGCCTGAGGTCCGAGGAGACGGCAAACAGCGGAATGTCCGGGGACACCTGGGCCAGGTGCCCCCTGTCGATGTCCTGGACGCGCCGCCAGTCCGGGTAAATATCGGTCTTGGACAGGACACCCACAACGCTGGGGGTAATACGCATGGCCTGGCGCAGGAAGCGCAACTCCGGTTCGGTGTACTCCTGCGACGCGTCCGACACCAGCAGCATGGCATCGGCGGTGGGCAGCGCGGTGAGCGTGGACAGGGTGTGGGAGGAGTTCAGTCCCCCTACGCCCGGAGAGTCAATGACGGTAAGGCCGCCCGTAAGGAGTTTGCGAGGCAGGTACACCTCACCCGCCACAAGCTTTTTGGTGTTTCCGGGGTTGCCCCGCTCGGAAACATAGGAGGGCAAGTCGGCGATGGGGACTGGCCGGCGTTCTATGGTGGTTTCGTCGCCGGCGTCAGAGTCCCCCTTGGGAACAAGGATGGCAGCGGAAGCCGTGTCACCGTAGCGGACAACAGTGGGGACGGAAGTGGCGATGTCGTCGTCGACAGGACATACCGGGGCGTTCACGAGAGCGTTGATGAGCTTGCTTTTGCCTTGCTTGAATTCGCCCACAACGATCACGCGGATGCTGGGGTCTTTCAACCTCTTCAACGTGTGGTCGAGGCGTTTACGAAGATCCGCGCGGTCTCCTGTGCCTGTCAGTTCGAGGCCGTGCTCAACCAGCCTTACGAGTTGCGCTGCCGTCGCCGGTGTTGTTGGTTTGGCCTGTCCTGCTTCTGCCACAGCGTGTCCTTTGCCTCTGGTCTTGATCGGGAACGAGGGGTGGGCCGGGAAGAGCCCGGCAGGAGGTGGATGCCTCCTGCCGGGCGCCTGCCGTACCCCGAGACTAGTTCTCGATGGTGGCGTCGTCGCCGGCGACTGCGGCGTTGACTTCCTCTACATTCACTTCCGTGCTCGACTCCTGGGTGAAGGAATCCTCCACCGTGAAGGAATCCTCGACCTCGATCGGGTTGAAAGAATCTGTCGCAGTGTTGGTGGTGTCGTTGAAGGAATCCTCCAGCTCAACGTCGACTTCAGTGGTCTCCTCGTTGAAGGAGTCCGTGAGGGTGACGTTATTGGTGGTCTCCTCGGTGTTGAAGGAGTCTTCCAGCTCAACATCCACGTCGACGTCGGTATTGATGGACTCGTCCCTGTTGAAGGACTCGTCGATTTCTACGCTCTCATCGTTGAAGGAATCGTCGATTTCGACCTCGGTGTTCGTCGAGTGGTCGTCGTTGAACGAATCCTCAACATCGACATCCAGATCCGTGTTGAAGGAGTCGTCGATATCCGTGTCCGTGTTGCCAACACTGGCATCGCGTCCGGCGTTGATGGAGTTGTCGGTCGAGTTATCCGTTGAGTTGTCCGTGTTGTAGGAGTCCTCGATGTTGTTGGAATCCTCAACGTCCGCGTCGTCGCCGGCTGCGATGGCGCGGTCGCCCGAGGCCACCACGGAATCGTTGTCGAACCACTGCCGGACGTCGCCGTCAGCCCAGATGTTCTGGTTGACCGACTGGTCGGTGATGGTGTCCCGGTCGTCCACCGTGGAGGTGTAGGAGTAGTTGTTCACCACATGGTGCAGCTGCTGGATGGCGTGTGCATGGTCGTCGTTATCGTGGTGCCCGCCGCCGTGCCCGCCACCGGCCGGCGGCGGGGTGTAACCGCCGCCACCGTTATGGTCGGTGCTGGCGCTGTTGCCGCCGGTGTTGTAGTCCCGGTCGAACCGCGAAGCGTTGATCGTGACCGGTGCGTAGTCCAGGACAACCGGCATGGCTGCGTCAACGTCAGCCGAGCAGACGCCCCCAAGGCCATGGTCTTCAAGAACGCGTTCCGGATCATCCAGGAAATCCTGGGCGGCCTGGCGGTCGCCGAAGAGCTGCATCAGGAACTGGACGAGATCGTTTGCGAGTGTCATTTGATGGTCCTCAATCTTCTCGAAAGTTGCGGATCGCCCGGCGTCCTTACCGGGCTTGAATCAAACGTAGGGTTACCTCCGGGGACCGGGCATCGGTCCATTTCCCCCTGCCGGCGATTCCCCCTTCCGGGCAACCGCCGGCAGGTCCGTTAGGGGCTTTAGGGGCTCATTCCTGTTCGGGGGTTTCGGGGGCCAGGGCCAGCCGCAGCCTGGCCAGCAGGTCGGAGCGGCTTTCAGCTCCGAGGCGGCGCCGCATGCGGGCGATGTGGTGTTCGGCAGTCCGCGGGGAAATGTAGATTGCCTCCCCAATCTCCCGGTACGTCTTGCCTTCCAGCACCAGCCGTGCCACTTCCTTTTCCCGCTCGCTCAAACCCGAGCCGTCCGGATGCATGCCGTTGGCCGCTTCGGCCGCCGGGGTGCCGGACTCCGCAACGGGAGCGGTTCCGTTTCCGCCCGGGTTGGACTGCGGGTGAAGATCCCTGGCGCAGGACAGCAGACGCACCATGTCCTTGCGTTCTTCGGCGCGCGCCGCTGCATGTCCGGCCAGCCTGGCGCCTTCCCACGGCATGCCTACCCTGCCCAGGCTCCGCGCTGCCGCCTCAACATCTGCAGGCTGGAAGTTCCCTGCCAGCACCGAAACCCAGGCCTTGCCTGCGCGGGCGAGGACGGCGGCGAGGTGGCTGTGGTTCGCCGCCCGTGCCAGCGCGGCGGCGTGCGGCGCAAGATCTGCCGGGCTCTCGCTGAGCAGCGCCGCCTGGACGGCTGCCCAGTGGAACGGCACCGCCCAGAGGGGCGCATCACCAACGCGCCCCAAAAGCTGGTTCGCCTCGTCCAGGTAATACGCCACCCTGCGGGTCTCCCTAAGCCGGGCGGCAGCGATCATCAGCTCTCCCCACGGCAACAGGCTGTAGAGGTCCACCGCTGTGTGCAGCATCGCTTCGCGCGCCCGCTCCCAGGCCAGGATGAGTTCCGGGATTTCGCCGTTCCGCCGTGCGAGCCCCACTTCCAGCGCCGCGCACAGGAATTCATCGCGCGGGACCAGTGGCCAGGGGTTCGCCTTAGAGGCCTCATTGATGGCAAGCCGGGCGTCGTCCACCTTGTCCTGCTGCATAAGCGACCATGCCTGCAGCAGGAAGAGCCTTGGCTTGGCGGCGTTTCCGCCCTGGCCAGCGGCTGCGGCCGACCGGCACACTGTTTCAGCCAGGTGGGGTTCCCCATGGTGCAGGGCGAGGAGCGCGGCCAGTGCTGCCGGGGTGTCCGGAAGGGGAAGGGCTGTGCCCGCGGCGTTGAGCATGTCCGAGGCGTGGATCAGCACCGGGAGCGCCTGGTGCGGGTCCTGGGCCAGCGACTCAAGGATGCCTTTCCCGGTTTCCGCGAGGGCCGCCGCCAGCAGCGTGGGAGCTGCCGGCGGGGCGTCTGCCCGGAACAAAGAGGCGGCACCGGCTAAATTGCCGCAGCCGATCATGGCGACGGCGGCCATGGGCGCGGAGGGTCCTACCCTTGCCGCACCGAGCCAGCTGTAGGCGTCGGCTCCGCGGGCGAGCATCCCCCGCTGCGCCCACACTGCCGCCGCAACATCCACGCCGCGGCGAACGTCGGGAGGATCAGTGCACACCAGGAGGGTGTCGATGATCCGGGCAGCCGTATCCAGGTCCCCATCGGCTGCAGCAGCCTGGGCACGCCGTGCTGCCATGGCAATGTCATCGGCACCGGCCAGCAGGGCCTCGTCGTAGAGCTGGACGGCCAGTCCTGGATCATGTTCCAGGGCCTTGTCAGCCGCGTGTTCCAGCTCGAGCGCGACGCGGGAGTCGGCCAGGCCGCCACGGGCCAGCTCGCGGGCGAGGTCTCCGAGCGGCTGGCCGTCCGCCGCATACGTGGACACGAGTTCACGCTGGAGTGCATGCACCCTGGCCGTTGACGCCACGGTCAGCAGGGCATGCTGGGCCGGCCCCACCACCGTCCCGTCCGGAGCCAGCAACCCGGTGGATTCCGCCCACTTCACCAGGGCGTCAAGGCTTTCCACCTCGCAGCCGTCAATCTTCCGCTGCAAGTCCGCTGGCAACGGACCCGGTAATACGAAACCTACGGACAGCGCCAGCAGGAGCTCGCGGACCGCCGCGTTTTCGCCTTTGAGCTGCCTGGCCATCTGTTCGGCAGCGTGGGGCGATTGGCCGGGGTTCAATTCCGACGCCAGGAAAACATGGCCTTCCGCGTGTGAATTATGGCCAACCATCCTAGACCGCCGGCACGGTGGGAACGGGTGTCACCGGCTCCGTCAGGGTGGGTGCGATGGTGGGAGCCGGCTCCACTACAGGAGGCGGAGCAATCACGGTGGCCGACGCCGTGACAACAGGTTCCGGGGCGGGTGCCGGCGCCACCGTAGTTGCGGGAGGCGGCGGTGGCGGCGCTTCCGTGGTGACCGGTGGAGGCGGGGGCGGCGCTTCCGTGGTGACCGGCGGAGGCGGGGGCGCTTGCGTTGTGGTGGGATCAGGAACCGGGGTTGTCGGTACTGGCGTCGTAGGATCAGTCGTCGGCAGACCCGTCACCGGATCAGTGGGCGTCGGCGTCGGCGTTGCAGGATCAGTTGTGGTCGGTACCGGCTGGCCCGTCACCGGATCAGTCGTTGTCGGCACCGGCTGGCCCGTCACCGGATCAGTCGTTGTCGGCACCGGCTGGCCGGTCACCGGATCAATGACGGTTGGTGTCCCGGTGGGATTGGTGGTTCCGGCAGCAGTACCGCCGCCCGCGGAACCCCCGCTTCCACCGGCGCCGGCTCCTGAACCGGCAGCAGCGCCGTCTGATCCTGCCGGGCCGTTCCCTGCTGCCGCTTCCTGGGACGGCCGGCTGGTGGGAGAAGCCTCCACGTCGAGGCCCACTACGCTGGCCGCCTCGGCCCTTTTGTTCACCCCGGCTTCGATGCCGGCCAATGGCACGCCCGCTGCCGCAGCCGCCGGCGCACCCGCGCCGCCTCCGCCGCCGCCTGAACCGCCCGCGTCGGCAGCAGCAGGGCCCTCGTCAGCAGCCGCGCCCGCCTCCCCGGGCGCAAAGATGGCTGTCAGCTCACTCAACCCTGCCGGACTCTGCGCCGCAGTGGCAGTAAGGACGGTCACCAAGGCTGCGGCGGCTGCAATTGCCGTCAGCCGGACGGTCGGCTTAGGCGCGTGCGCGCCGCCGTGGCCGTGGCCGTGGGCAGCAGCGGCGGCGGCTGCTGAAAGGGCGCCGCCCGTCGCCGTACCCTTGCGTGACCAGCTGGCATGGTGGGCCACGTGCCCGCTGACCTCCGGGGAGGGAACCGCTTCTGTCGGCGTCTCACCGGCCGCTGCCTGGGCCTCCGCCCGGGCGAGCACCGCGGACACCGCGGCACCGAGGCAGATGGAGGATTTGGGGTCGGCGTCCACGGCGATGGGCCGGTCCAGCGTTTCGGAGATCAGTTGAGCCACCAGCGGGATCCGTGATGATCCGCCAATCAGCAGCACGGCGGAGAGGTCCTCCGGTTCCAGCTCCAGCTGCGCCAGCGACTGCTCCAGCGCCTCGACTGTATCGCGGACCGAATCCTCAATCAGCGCTTCAAAGTCTGCGCGCACCAGGCGGATCTGCTGCTGGAAGCCGGGCAGGAGCACGGAAATGCTGGCCTCGCTGTCCGAGGACAGCGCTTCCTTCGCTTCCACGCATTCGCGCCGCAGTCTTCCCAGGGCACCGCGCACGCCTGCATCGGCAAGGTCAAGCGCGGACAGGACGTCGCCGGTGTGCCCGGCGACGTAGCGGAATACCGCCGCATCGAAGTCGGCGCCACCCAGGTTCTCGATTCCCTCTGGGCGCCCCACCAGCTGGAACCGGTTGCCGCCAGCCTTCCGCAGGACAGCGGTGTCAAAGGTTCCGCCGCCAAGGTCGTAGACGGCGATGGTGCTGCCGGCCTCTACCCGGACCTGCGAGGCGTAGTACAGGGCCGCCGCCTCCGGTTCGGGGACGAGCGAAACGTGGTCCAGGCCTTTGGCGGCAAGGGCCGCCAGGATCACGGAAATCCGGTGGCTGCCCCAGGCAGCGGGGTGGGTGAGGATGACTTCCGACGGCGGAGCTCCCTCGCGCTCCGTGGCCCGGTCCACTACCCAGCGGGCCATCGTGGCGAAGACGTCTTCGGCAGGCAGTGACAAATCCCCCACCGAAATGGGGACAGCATCACCGACGCGGCGCTTGAATTCGCGCACCACCCGGCCGGGGGAATCGAGTCCGCGGCGTTCTGCCGCCTCCCCCACCAGCAGGGAGCCTGTCTCCGGGTAGTACAGCACCGACGGCACTGCTGCACCGCGGAGGCCCAGCGGCAGGGACTCGGGAGCAGGGGAAGCTTCCTGGCCAAATCTGACCACGGCGGCAGCGGTGAAGCTGGTCCCGACATCAATGGCGAGAACGTAGTTCATGGGAACCTCAGGAAAAACTCGCGTTTCGCCTGCAAGCTTCATCACTGGCGAACGTCACCAAGGTAGCATCACGGCACGACGGCGAACACCCCTATTGCTACACCGATTGGTTATTTTCCTGCGGCTCCCCCGAGTTACGGAAGAAACCCCTGTTCAGAGCCCGGAGTACGAGTGAAGCCCGTTGAAGAACTGGTTCACGATAGTGAAGTTGAAGATGACGCACAGGTAGCCGACGATCGAGAGCCAGGCCGCACGTGTTCCAGTCCAGCCGCGGGTTGCGCGCGCGTGGAGGTAGCCTGCGTAAACCACCCAGATCACAAAGGTCCATACTTCCTTGGTGTCCCAGCCCCAGAACCGGCCCCACGCCTTTTCCGCCCAGATGGCACCGAACATCAGGGTGAACGTCCAGCCGATGAAGGCAATGGCGTTGATCCGGTAGGACAGGTTTTCCAGGCTCAGCGCGGACGGCACCAGGCGCATAAAGCCGAGCTTGTCCGCACCCCCGGCTGCAACGGTTTTTTGCCGGTGGGACTGGACCAGCTGCAGGGCGGACATGGCGAACGTCAGGGTGAACAGCGCAGAGGAGAGCACGGCGATGGACACGTGGATGATCAGCCAGTAGCTCTGCAGGGCGGGGACGAGGTGCCCCACCGGGGTCCAGTACGCCACCGAGGCAGCCACCAGCATGATGATGCCCAGGCCCACTACGAACGTCCCGAGGAACCGCAGGTCGCGCCGGATCAGCACCAGCAGGAAGACGGCAATGGCCACGAATGCACCGGTGGTGAGGAATTCGTACATGTTGCCCCACGGCACGCGGCCGGCGCCCAGGGCGCGGGTCAGCACGCCGGCGCCGTGGATCACTGCGCCCAGGACGGTCAGCGCCACGGCCACCCGTGCGGGGGCGCGCCGTTCGGCGGCGTAACGCATATCGCCGTCGGCGGTGATGGCTCCCCCGCCCCCTGCGCCTGCCGGACGGGCAGTGGACGACGACGGCCGTTCAGCCCTGCCCGCCGGTCCGGCCAGGTGGGACTCACTCCGGCTCCCCGCGCCTGCAATGGCCGGCACCTTGACCGACTCTTCAGCCTGCGCGGCTTTGAGGTCGATGGCCCGCAGGGCCTTGCTGCTCTTGGCAAGGTCCCAAGCGAAAGCGATGAAGGCCACCGTGTACGTGCCGGCCGCCAGCAGCATAAAAAGCTCGCTGTACTGGCCCATGGTTTCGTTGATTCCGAACGGCATTACTGGTCCTTTTCGGGCCCGGAGGGGCCGGCTGGGGTGCGTGGGGCGGTGATGGCAGCGCCTGCGTCATTATCGGGGACACGGCTGGGAGTTTGCTGTGATTCGCCGGAGTCCGCATTTTCAGCCAGCTGCCACTCCACGGACAGCAGCTTCCGGACGGCATCCGCTTCACCGGCGAGCCGGTGGTCTTCGCCGCGGGCCAGGAGCCCGTATTCCACCATGGTGCGGCCGTCCTCGTGGGTACCGGTACGGATCCAGACGCGGCGGCGGTTGACGTACAGGGACAGGATCAGGCCGGCTACGGCCAGGAGCGCAAAGATCAGGGCGTAGAGCTGGCCTGGGTTGTGATGGATGTCCACCCCGATGTAGCGCTTCACGCCGTCAAAGCTGATGGTGCCCTTGCCGTCCGGGAGCGTGTAGCTGGTTCCGGGGGCCAGGGTGATGCCGCCGGCGTCAAGGTTGCGGGCGTTCAGCGGGGTCAGGTCCTTGACGTCCAGTTCGAAGACGTTCTGCGGGGATCCGGCATCCAGGCCAAGGTCCCCGTAGTAGGAGTTCAGGGTCAGCTGCGGGTTGAACAGCTCAGGATCGCCGCTGAAGGAAACGCCCTCATTGGAGACGAACGCGGTGGGCAGGAAGAAGCCGGCGAAACCCAACTGGTCCGGTTTGGCGTCGGGGACCTTGATCACCACGGACGAGTAGTAGTTGTCCCCTTGCAGCTTGGCCACCACCGGGCCCTGCATGGCCACGTTGCCGGCGCCGTCCTTGATGGTCACCACCGGGGCGTAGCCGTTGCCGGTGAGGTAGATGCTGGTGCCGCCCAGGGTGACGGGATCGTTGACCTTGAGGATTTCCTGCTTGGCCGGCGCTTCCGGGTTTTCCTTGGTGGTCACGGCGGCGGAGAAGTCGATGGGCTGGCCGAATTTGCCCTGGGATTCGCGGTCGAACGTGATGTCGAACTTGTCCAGCTGGAGGGAGTAGGGCTGGAGCTGGCCGGACTGGAAATTGGTGCCCGGAGTGAACTGGTCGTAACCCACCAGGGTGTTCACGAACGTATCGCCCTCCACCAGGATGCGCTGGCCGCTGTAGCCAAACAGTCCGCCGACGGCCACTGACACCAGCACCCCGATCAGCGAGGTGTGGAACACGAGGTTTCCCACCTCTTTAGCGAAGCCGCGCTCGGCACCGAGGGAGGGGCGTCCGCCGTCGGCGTCGCGCACCTCCACGCGGTAGCCGCGCTTCTTCAGCAGCCCGGCGGCACTGGTGATGGCTTCCGACGCCGGGATCCCGGCGTCGGCCGGAATGACCAGCGTGCCGTATTCGGGCAGGCGCGAAAGCCGCGCGGGGGTCCGTGGCGGCTGGGAGCGCATGGCCTTGTAGTGGGCGATGGCGCGCGGCACCACGCAGCCGATCAGGGAGATGAACAGCAGCAGGTAGATGGCCGAGAACCAGGCCGAGGAGTAGACGTCGTACAGCTGAAAGGTGTCCAGCAGCTTGCCGTAGTCCGGGTTGTCCTTGATGTACTGCGTGACCACGGACGGGTTGGCCGGCCGCTGCGGGAACAGGGACCCGGGGACCGCCGCGACGGCGAGGAGCAGCAGCAGGAACAGCGCGGTGCGCATGCTGGTCAGCTGGGTCCAGGCCCAGCGGAGCATGCCCACGGGCCCCAACGCCGGCAGCGCAGCGTCAGCCTTGGCCTCAGCTACCGGGGTGGAGGACTTTTTCTTTACGTTCACACGCTCGCTCATCAGATCGGCAACTTCACATCGGTTTGGAACCAGTACTGCAGCCCGGTGACCCAGGTTCCCCAGACGCCGCTGGCCATCAGCAGGCCAAGGAGCACCAGGATGCCCCCGCCGGTACGCTGGATGGCCAGGCGGTGCTTGCGGAAGAACGCCATCACGCCCATCCCCCGGCGCAGCGCCAGGGCGATCAGCAGGAACGGGATCCCGAGCCCCAGGCTGTACACAAAGGCCAGGAAGGCACCCTTCGCCGCGGACGAGCCGCCGGACAGGCTCAGGAGCTGGACCGCGGAGTAGGTTGGCCCAATGCAGGGCGCCCAGCCGAGCCCGAAGGTCAGGCCCAGCAGCGGCGCGCCCCACAGCCCGGCCGGCGGCTTGGCATGGATCTTGGCATCACGCTGCAGCCAGCCGAAGCCGCCCATAAACACGATGCCCATCACCATCACCAGGATGCCCAGGAGCTGGGTGATCCAGGCGTTCTGCGGGCCGGTGATCAGGCTGCCCAGCTGACCGAACGCACCGCCCAGCAGGACGAAGATGACGGAGAAACCCAGCACGAACAGGCCAATGCCCACCAGCATCCGGCCGCGCTTCTGCTTTTCCAGGTCCACGCCGGATAAGCCCGTGACGTAGCCGAGGTAGCCCGGCACCAGCGGCAGGACGCACGGGGACAGGAAGGAGACCAGTCCGGCCAGCAGCGCCACCGGAATGGCAAGGAGGAGCGAGCCGTTGAGGATGGCTTCGGCGAAGGGGCTGTTCACGGCTACTCGGCCACGGCGGCAGCGATGAGGGCCTTCAGGGTGCCCTTTTGGATTTCGCCCAGGACGCGGGAGGCCACGCGTCCCTGCTTGTCCAGCACCAGCGTGGTGGGGACGGCTCCGGGGGGAACCAGCCCGGAGACGGCCAGGAGGACGCCGCCGTCCTTGTCGTCAAAGCTGGGGTAGGTCACGTTGAAGGACTTCTCGAAGGCTTCCGCGGTGGCTTTCTCATCGCGAAGGTTGACGCCGTAGAACTGCACGCCCTGGGGCTTGAACTCCTGGTGGAGCTCCTCGAGGATGGGCGCTTCCACCCGGCAAGGGGCGCAGGCGGCGAACCAGAAATTCAGCACGGTCACTTTGCCCTGGAAGTCCGACGGCGTCACGGCAGTGCCGTTGAACAGTGTCCCGTTGACCTGCACGGCGGATTTGCGGTCCGCGGCAGCGAACTCCGTGACGGAGCCGTCGCCGGCAACGTAGTTCTTGTTGTCCCCTGCCCTGGCCTGCTCGGCGAGGGCATCCTGCTGGGCACAGCCCGAGAGGCCCACGGTGAGGGCGGCCAGCGCGAAGCCGCCGGCAGTCAGGACGCTGCGGCGGGAGGCCGCCCGTACGGCCGGATTGTTGCTGTCAGTCACTTCTAGGCTCCAGGGGTGCTGGCGGCACCGGGAAGAAGGGACGCCGCGGGTTCGCTGTACATAACGCGCACAAGTGCGCCGTCGTCGTCGAACACCAGCGACGTGATGGAGGTAAGGGTGCACTCGCGCTTGCGCGGATCGTGCCACAGGGGCTTGCCTTCGGCACTGAGCCGGGTTGCCCAGATGGGGAGCTGGTGGCTGACCATGATCGCCTCGGGTCCGTCCGTCCCGAACTCGCCGTCTGCCAGCTCGATGGCGCGCAGGCGCGCCTCCTGCACGGCTGCCATGACCCGGGCGGCCTGCTGCTTATACGGTTCGCCCCACGAAGGCCGCAGGGGATTAACCAGGCGCGGCCAGTGCTTGGGCCGGCGGAGTTCAGCCTTGGTGACCTTCATGCCCTCGAAGTAGTTCTCCGCTTCGATGATCCGCTCGTCCGTGTGGATCCGCAGTTGCAGGGCTTCCGACGTCGGCCGGGCAGTTTCCTGCGCGCGGTCAAGCGGCGAGGCCGCCAGGTAAGTGATGCGGGCGCCGCCGGCAGCGCGCTGCCGGAAGTGCTCGGCGAGCATGCGGGCCATCTCCTGCCCCAGCTCGGAGAGGTGGAATTCGGGCAGCCTTCCGTACAAAACGCCGTCAGGGTTGTGGACCTCGCCGTGGCGGAGCAGATGGACAGTGGCTTGGGGCATGTTTACCAGTTTCTCAAAGATGGCGTGCGATCCGAAATCTTCTACCCGTTCTTTCTACAAAGAGTAGAACTGAAGTTTATGAAGAAATGTTCCGGGATCGGGAACAAAAGATGCAAATGCATGTTTATAGTAGATGCAGCAGTTAGTTGAGGCTTCAACAGATGAAGCTTCAACACGTACACCCGACAAACAGGCATCACTCCTAAGGAGCAACATCATGGCACTTCCCGCAGACGTCACCACCGGCACCTGGACCCTCGACAACTCCCACAGCGAGATCGGCTTCACCGTCCGCCACGCCGGCATCAGCAAAGTCCGCGGCCAGTTCACGGAAGCCGCCGCCACCCTTGACCTCGCCGAGGACGTGGCCGATTCCAAGATCAGCGCCACCATCAACACCGCCAGCTTTGACTCCGGCGACGCCAACCGCGACGGCCACGTCAAGGGCGAGGACTTCTTCGACGTGGAGAAGTTCCCCGAAATCTCCTTCGTCTCCAACGGCCTGGTGTCCAAGGGCAACAGCTACGAACTGTCCGGCGACCTGACCATCAAGGGCGTCACCCGTCCCGTCACCCTCGAGACCGAGTTCAACGGTGTGGCCGTGGACCCGTTCGGCAACACCCGCGCCGGCGTCTCCGCCGAAACCACCATCAGCCGCAAGGACTTCGGCCTGACCTGGAACGCAGTCCTCGAGACCGGCGGCGTGCTGGTCAGCGACAAGGTTGCCATCAACCTCGAGCTCGCCTTCATCGCCCCCGCGGCCTAATTCTTCAACGGTCAGGTTTCTTCACCTGAAGAACCCGGATTAAACGGAATCCCCGGCACCGGCTTCGGCCGGGGCCGGGGTTTCCGTTTTTAGGTCGTGCCGCCGTTTTGTCCCACCCTGCACCGTGAAGCCAGAACTCGTTGCGCAGGGGCAGTCCCTGCGCAACGAACCGCGAAGTCACTGCGCTCACGGGCCCGCCGCCGGGGTACTAAAACCCGTGGCGCGGCTACAGTGAGGGCCATGAGCAACTTTGAGGATGCCAGATCCCGCAACGGTTTCGCCGCGATGTTCTCGGTGGCCGGCCTTCCCACCGAACTCAAGGTCTCCTTCTGGATCTGGTTCGTCGGCGGCATCCTCGGCCTGCTCGGCGGACTGCTCGGCATGCTCGCGTCACTGACCCTCTTTGCCGCAGCGCCCGGCGCGGCCCTCGGGGTCCTGTTGCTGATGTTGTTGGCGGCCGCCGTGGGCACCGCACAGATCGTCTTTGCCTTGCGGATGAAGGCAGGAAGGCAGTGGGCCCGGCTGGCCCTTACCATCCTCACCGCCGTTACCCTGGTCCTGGCGCTGGCCAACCTGGCGATGCGTATAGGGCAGGGCGGCAACTGGACAGGCTTCCTTATCAGCCTTGCAGCAACGGTCCTGCTGTGGCTGCCCCGGTCACAGGCATGGTTCGCTGCTGCCGGCACCACGCGCGGCAACAGCTGAGCGGCGCGGCAGTCATCTGCGTTTAAGCAGGCGTATCCGCGGAACGGCGGGCGGAATACCTCCCTGGAATGACCCCCAAGCGGCCGGTCCGGGGGTACGGTGGACTTAAGCCATGCTGGGGGTAGGGCGCAGGACCGAAACCCGGCAGCCCACCTGGATCCCGACATGCAAAAGGACAGCTCATGAGTAATCCTCCCGTCCCGCCTCCCGTGCCCAACGACCCCGAGCAGGGCAACCAGCAGCCGCGCTACGGTGAGAACGCTCCGCAGTACGGCCAGCAGCCCGGGCAGAACCCGCCCCAGTACGGTCAGAACGCCCCCCAGTACGGGCAGTCCGGCGCACCCCAGTATGGGCAAAACGCCCCCCAGTTCGGCCAGAACGCTCCCCAGTATGGCCAGAACCCGCCGCAGGCGCCGGGCTACGGACAGCAGCCGTATGGCCAGCAGCCCTACGGCCAGTCCCCCTACGCCCAGTACCCGTCCGAGCAGCCGCAGGCCGCGGGCAGCACCGGTGTGCCGCAGCTGGTCAATATCTCGTTCTGGCTGCTGATCGCTTCGGCCGCGATTTTCGTGATCTCGATGCTCACCGGCCTCACCCAGCTCGATGACCCGGTGTTCCGCCAGACCTTCGAGCAGCAAGTGGAGGGCACCGGAGCGGGAGTCACCTACGAGGACATGAAGGGCGTCATCGCCGGCACGCTGGTGGTGTTCGCCATCATCGGCGCCGGGCTGTACCTGCTGGTGGCGTTCTTCATCCGGAAGGGCAAGAACTGGGCCCGCATCCTGGGCACCGTGTTCGCGGCGCTGTCCATCTTCGGTCTGTTCGGCGTTCCTTCGCTTGGCACCCTCGGCACCCTGCTGGGGATCGCCGCGATCGTGCTGCTGTACCTGCCGGCGTCCGCTCCGTACTTCCGGAAGCCGCAGCCCTTCGCCAACCCGTACGGCGGCGGCATGGGCAACCCCTACGGCCGGTAACCAAGCATTTCCCACACCTGCGGGCGTGGGTTCCGGAACTGCCGGAATCAGGCAGTCTGCTCCGGGGCCTGCGCCCGTTGTGCGTGGTAGGCCAGGATCTGCAGTTCCGTGGCCATATCCACCTTGCGGAGGTTGACCCCCTCCGGTACCTGCAGCATCACGGGGGCGAAACTCAGGATGCTGTGCACTCCGGCGGCCACCACCCGGTCGCAGACGTCCTGCGCCACCGCGGCCGGCAACGCCAGCACCACCATGTTGGCCCCGGTCCGGTGCAGGACGGTTTCCATGTCCGCCACGTCGCTGACCCGCAGCCAGCCCACTTCGTTGCCCACCACCATCTGGTCGGCGTCGAAGATGGCCACAACATCAAAGCCGCGGGATTCGAAGCCGCCGTACCGTGCCAGGGCCTTGCCGAGGTTGCCGGCGCCGACGATGGCGACCTTCCAGTCATGGGTCAGGCCAAGCGCCGCGGCGATGTGCCGGCTCAGGTACTGGACCTCGTAGCCCACCCCGCGGGTGCCGTAAGAGCCAACGTGGGACAGGTCCTTGCGGAGCGTCGCAGAGCTGACGCCGGAGGCTTCGGCGAGGGATTCAGAGGAGACGCGCTCCACCCCCTCGGCCAGCAGGGAGTTCAGGGCGCGCAGATAGAGCGTCAGCCGGGCCACCGCAGCGGGCGGAATCTGTTTGGCCGGCGTGCCCGTGGTCTCCGGAAGGTCCGGGACCGCCTGGGGGGTTGAATCCAGCGAAGCCACCAGTCCCTCCCTCGCATCGCGTTGTGACTCCACTTTAGAGCCCTCCCGCCGTAGCCAACAAAGCAGGGGGAAATAAAGCAGGAAGCAACGATGCCCGCCACATCACCGGTACTGCTTCCCTACTGCGCCATGGCCCGCTGCAGAACGCGTTCCAAACGGATCTCGTCAATCTTCCAGAAATCGCGCTGCACACCGTCCACCAGCACCACCGGAATCTCCTCCGCGTACCGGTCCCGCAGCTCCGGCTGGTTGTCCACCAACTCTTCGGTCCACTCAAGGCCCAATGCGGCAGTAACCCGGCCCACGGCGTCGCGCGCTTCCTCGCAAAGGTGGCAGTCAGCTTTGGTGATCAGGACGACGCGCGGTGTAGCCATGGGTTAACCGTAGTCCCGTTCGCGGTGCCCGGCGACGCCGGCGCCGTCCGCGCAGTGGATTGACTAGACTCGACTCCATGCCCGAGGAGAAGTACGTCGCCGTAGTCACCAAGCCGGTTGCTGCGCCGCAGCCCGGTGAGGCGGCGTTCTTCGATGTGGACAATACCCTCATGCGCGGTGCCAGCCTGTTCCACGTGGCCCGGAAGATGCACCAGCGCGGGGCGTTCACCCTGGCCCAGGCAGCCGGCTTCGCCTGGAAGCAGTTCAAGTTCGTGGCCCGCGGCGAAAACATGGACGACGTCCACGCGGTCCGCGATTCCGCCCTCACCCTGGCGGCGGGCATCACGGTGGATGACGTCAAGGCGCTGGGCGAGGAAGTCTATGACGAGATGATCGCCTCCAGGATCTGGCCCGGCGCCAAGGCCCTCGCCGAGCAGCACCTGCGGGTGGGCCGGCGCGTCTGGCTGGTCACGGCCACCCCTATCGAGGTGGCCACGGTGATCTCCACCCGGCTGGGGCTCACCGGCGCCCTGGGCACGGTGGGGGAAGTTTCCGAAGGCATGTATACCGGCCGCCTGGTGGGCGACATCCTGCACGGCTCCGCCAAGGCCGTGGCGGTCCAAGGAATCGCCAACGCCGAAGAGCTGGACCTCAAGCGGTGCTGGGCCTACAGCGACTCCTATAATGACATCCCCTTACTCACGCTCGTTGGCCACCCGGTGGCCATCAACCCGGACGCCCGCCTGCGCCGCCACGCCCGCGACAACAACTGGCCCGTCTACGACTTCCGGGCAGGCCGGCGCGCAGCAACACTGGGTCTCAAGGCAGCCACGGTATGCGGCGCCGTGTACGGACTCTGGAAGGGCTTTGCCCGCATGCGCGGCCCCCGCGCGTAAGAACCCGGCGTAAGAGTCCGTCGAATCATAGGCTTGTTCGCGAATCCGAACCTTGACGGCCAGGATCTGCGAACAAAACCGGGACAAACCAACAGGAAACAAAAATGCCCGCCGCCTCGGAAGGCGGCGGGCATTTCCACGCTGTTCGAAGTATCTCTACTTCTTGTTGCGGCGCTGGTGACGAGTCTTGCGAAGCAGCTTGCGGTGCTTCTTCTTGGCCATACGCTTGCGACGCTTCTTAATAACTGAACCCACGAAAGTTCCTTACAAACTAGATGCAGTACCTGTCTGATGGAGAATGTTCGTGGACAGAGCTACGAACTGAACAACTGACAGATTCTTACAATGACGTAAAACGTTCCTTAACAGGGTACCGCCTATCCGGGGCGGCTTCTGACCGAATGGCTCCGACCGGCCGAAACGGAGGTTTGCGGCGTAACCGCGTCAGGCGGTTTCGGTGTGGCCGTCCACCACAGCACCCTTGAGGTACTGCTCCACGGCGTTCTCAGGAACCCGGTAGGAGCGGCCGAACCGCACCGCGGGCATCTCGCCGGCGTGGACCAGCCGGTAGACGGTCATTTTGGAGACGCGCATGACCTGGGCTACTTCAGCCACGGTCAGGAACTTCGCGTTGGAGAAGTTCTGTTCTGCCGACATTTCCCTATTTTCCTTTGCTGACGGATGGACAACAGTGACCCCAGGTACATGCCAATGCGGTGTTCCGATGCTGAGCCATCCACCAACCACCTTCTAGATACTCTAGATGTTCCTGTGGCCAATGTGAAAGTAGTGCGCTCCCCTATTTCGCTTCCTAATTAACTCCGCGATCAGCTGCGCGGCGCTTGCGGGCCGAGGCCGCGAGCTGGTCCAGCACGGCCACCGAGACATCCCATTCCATGCAGGCGTCCGTTACGCTCTGGCCGTACACCAGCTCCGACCGGCCGGCAGCATGCTCGGCGACATCGAGGTTCTGCGCTCCGCCTACCAGGAAGCTTTCCAGCATGACGCCGGCGATGGCGCTGGCGGAGGAACCGCCATCCTCCAACTGGGCACCGATTTCCAGTGCCACTTCGGCCTGGCGGTGGTGGCTCTTGCCACTGTTGGCGTGGCTGGCGTCCACGATGAGGCGCGGGTTCAGCTGCTTGCCGGCGAGTTTGGCCGAAGCCGCCTCGACGTCGGCAGCGGAGTAGTTGGGGCCCTTGCGGCCGCCCCGCAGGATGACGTGGGTGTCCGGGTTTCCGGCCGTGGCCACCAGCGCTGCGCGGCCGTCGCCGTCGATGCCGAGGAAGGCCTGGGCTGCCGCGGCGGCACCGCAGGCGTCGATGGCCACCTGGAGGTCGCCGTCGGTCCCGTTCTTGAATCCGATGGGCATGGACAGACCGGAGGCCAGCTGCCGGTGGATCTGGCTTTCTGTGGTGCGTGCCCCGATGGCGCCCCAGGAGATCAGGTCCGCCATGTACTGCGGGCTGATCGGCTCAAGGAACTCGGTGGCCGTGGGCAGGCCCAGCGCCGTGACCTGCTGCAGGAAGTGCCGCGCGGTGCGCAGGCCGGTGACCATGTCATGGCTGCCGTCCAGCCGCGGATCGTTGATCAGGCCCTTCCAGCCCACGGTGGTGCGGGGCTTCTCGAAGTAGGTCCGCATCACGATCAGCAGGTCTTCCTTGTGCTTTTCGGCCTGGCTGACCAGCCGGCGGGCGTATTCCAGCCCGGCCTTGGGATCGTGGATGGAGCAGGGCCCCACGATGACCAGCAGGCGGTCGTCCACGCCGTCCATGATGGCGCGGACCTCATCGCGTCCGCGTTCGACGACGTCTGCCGCCTCAGCTGCCAGCGGCAGGTCCGCGATGAGTTCCTGCGGAGTGGGCAGCGCGGTGAATTCACTGACGCGCAGGTTGGACGTGGATTTCGCCGGTGCTTCGCTGCGGGAGTTGCCGGTGGCGGTAGGGGCGGGGGCTGTTGCGGTGCTCATGTGCGGGTCCTGTTCCAGATGGGAAGCGGGCCCAGTTCAGAACCCGCCGGAGAAACGGCGAAGGGCAGAGAATAATCTCTGCCCTGTTGGCTCTGAAGGAAAGTTGGATGCGTGTCAGCTAGACGCGGGCCCCTCCAGAGCCAACGAAAAATACGCATACCAACGGTTTGTCATGCCATGAACCATAACCGGCAAACCGCCAACCCTGCAAAAGTGTTACGTGGCGTCACGGGAGAGGGAGGCCACCAGCTCCGCATGCTTCTGGTCCGTCAGGCGGTACCAGTACATAATGCCGACGGCGGCCAGCACCAGGGCCCCGGGCAGCAGTCCCGCCGCGGCCCGGATGGCGAGCGTTGCCGCATCGGACTGCTCCGCCGTGCCCGAAACATAGCCGCCCCAGGCCAGTGAGAAGGCCACCAGCCCGCCGCCGAACCCCATGCCCAGCTTCCGCGTGGCGGCCAGGAGCGCGTAGTTGATGCCCTGGACCCGGACGCCGGTTTTCCACTCCCCGTATTCCACGGTGTCTGCGATCAGCGCCCAGGTGAGGATGCTGACCGAGGCAGATGCCAGGAGCCCCAGCACGAGGCCCGCCAGGCCGAGCCATGGCGCGTCCGCAGGCGCCAGGAACACCAGTACGCCGCCCACTACCCCCAGGGCCCCGCCGGCGCTGTAGACGGCACGCTTGCCCCAGCGCGCCACCGGCCGCGGCAGCAGCACGGCCAGGGTGAGGGTGATGAGCACCTGGGCGCCTGCCATCACCGGAAACAGGTCCACCCGGGACAGCACGTCACGGAGGTAGAAGAACTGGGCGGCACCCGTGGCTGATGTGCCGGTAACAAAAAGTATGGAGCTGAGGCACAGGACCACCAGCGGCGAATTGGCCTTCAATGCGGCAATGCTTTGGCCGAGGGTCACTTTGGGGACGCTGCCGGCAACCCGTTCTACGCAGACGGCGCCGGTCAGGACGTACAGCCCGGAGCCAACAACGGCGAAGGCCAGGGTGAGCCAGGTGAAAATCTGCTGCATGTCGTGCCCGGCCCCGAGGAGCGGTGCGATGAAGAAGCCCAGGGTGGCGCCCACTGACAGGCCGCCGATGGTCCTGGCCCCGCCCAGCCGGGCGCGGTCCCTGGCGTCCTGGGTCATGGCTCCCACCAGGCAGCCGTAGGGCACGTTGACCATACTGTAGGCGACGCAGACCAGGCCGTAGGTGCAGTAGGCGTAGAGGAGTTTCAGTGCCGGGTCCGCGTCCGGAACGTGGAACACGGCCACACTCAGCAGCAGGGGAATGAAGCCGAACATCAGGAACGGCCGGAACTTTCCCCAGCGCCTGCTGTGGACTCGGTCCACAATCCGGCCGGCGGCGATGTCCGTGAAGGCGTTGAAGATCCGTGCCACCAGTAGCAGTGTTCCTGCGGCTGCTGCCCCGATCCCCGCGACGTCCGTGTAATAGACAAGCAGGAACATGTTCCCGGTACTGATGATCATGCTGTTGGCGGCGTCGCCCGCGCCGTAGCCGAAAACACTGAGCTTGCTGATTTTCTTCATTGCTTCCTTGTTCTGCGGCATGAGAAACCGTTTTCTCACTCCGCAGAAAGGAACTTACCCCAAAATCTTGCGAAGAAACAGCAGCTGCCTGATCCAGTGGTGCTCCTGGCCCCCTTCGTGGTTGTTGAAGCGGTATACCTCGATCTCCTTGGCCGCCCCGGTTCCCGATGAACCGGTGCCGCCGGAGCCGTAGGCATTGAAGCTGGCGAAGACCGTGGACGGCGGGCAGATGTCGTCCATCTGGGCGGCCGAGTAGAGCGCCGGCACGGTTGCCCTGCGGGCCAGGTTGACGCCGTCGAAATAGCGCAGGACTTCAAGGATGGGCTGGTACCGGTCCCGGTGCCGCGCCAGGAAGGCCGCGATTTCGGGGTACGGGCCGCGCGGGGTGATGTCGATGGCGCGGGGGAAGTCCTGGAGGAAGGGTACGTCGGGCAGCGCGGCGATGACGCCGTCGAGCCTTCCTGCCGCCAGTCCGGCGACGGCCACCACAATGCCGCCGCCCTGGCTGACGCCGGCCAGCACCACCCTGGACGCATCCACGTCCGGGTGGGACTGCGCGGCTTCCACGGCACGGAAGGCATCCACGTACACGCGCCGGTAGTAATAGTCCTCGCGGCTGCCCGCTCCCCTGGTCATCAGGCCGGCGTGCGCCACGTCTCCGGCAGAGGGATGCGGATCGGGCGTCTCGCCCAGGCTGCCGCCGTAGCCCTGGCCGCGGGTGTCCATGATGAAATGCGCATAGCCGGCCTGCGCCCACCGCGTCTCCTGGTTGACCAGCCCGCGCCCGCCGGAATAACCCACATACTGGACCACCACGGGCAGCGTGCTGCCCGCTTCCCGGTTGGCGGGGAGGTGCAGCCAGCCCTTGATGGGGGCGCCGCCGTACCCGGAAAACGTCACGTCGAAGGTATCGATCACCGAGAGGTAGTTCTCCACCGGTTCAAAGGAGGCATCCAGCGGAAACGCCTGCGCCTCCCTGATGGTGGTGTCCCAGAATTCGGCAAAGTCCGCCGGCGGCGTCACGGTGGAGGTATAGCCGCGGAGCTGGTCAAGCGGGAGGTCGAAGAGGGGCATCGATGTCCGTCCTGTCGGTTGAAGGTCCATGAACTGGGGTTTGTCGGTGTGGCAGCGGACCCGGGCTTCGACGGTCAGCGCACGACGATGACGTCCAGGCGGCGGGGCCCGTGCACTCCCTCGACGCGCTCCAGCTCGATATCGGACGTTGCGCTGGGTCCGCTGATCATGGTCAGCGGCCGGGTCCCGTCCAGGCGGCGGAGGGCCTCGGGAAGGATGGCGGTGACGTCCCGCAGATGGACCACGCACACGTGGTGGTCGGGAATCAGCGAGATCGCGCGCCGGCCCTGGTCCGGGCTGCCGTCGAGGATGATGGTTCCGGATTCGGCGACCGTTACCGCGCTGGAGGTCACGACGGCGTCAATCGCGTCGAGTTCCGCCACGGCCCGTACGCCGTGGGCGCCGCCGTCGTACTTGATCCGTGCGGGATCCGTCTCCCAGGCAAGCCAGCCCGGCTCCAGTCCCGCCGGAACAACATAGGACGCGGCGCCGGCAAGCAGCCCCTGGATGGTGGCCGGCACGTCCGCCTCGGCCACCACGGTGACGCCGGCCTTGTAGTCCTCGAGCCGGTCCACCAGGATGTGCGTCAGTTTGTCAGGGCCAAGTTCGACGGCGGAACGGTAGCCGCGGGGAACCTCCGGCACTGCGGGGGAATCCTTCAACGCTGTCCGGACGGCGTCCAGGATGTGGGCGCGGGCGCTCATGCGGTCTCCTCGGGTGCCTTGGGTGCCTCGGGCGACTGGTGTTCCTTGGCCCACCAGTCCCGGAAGGACTGGGACGGGGGTGCCGGGATGTCACGGCTCTGGGTCCAGCCCGCCGCGATGCCTGGCAGTTTCTTGATTTTCTTGTCCCGCCCCGCTGCGAGGCGTCCCAGCGGGAGGAGCTTCTCCGCGGCGCTGAGCCGGCGGCCGTCGGAGAGCAGCCACGACGCTGCTTTGAGCCCGACGTCCATTTGCGCGGGCAGTCCGCCGCGGTGCGCATCCACATCCTTTCCGCGTAGGTGCACCAGGATGTCCGGGATGTTGATTTTGACCGGGCAGGCGTCGTAGCAGGCCCCACACAGTGAGGATGCGTAGGGCAGCGAGCCGTTTTCCTCGGCTTGGATGCCCGTCATGAGCGGGGACAGGATGGCGCCGATGGGGCCCGGGTAGGTGGACCCGTAGGCGTGGCCGCCGGTGCGTTCATAGACGGGGCAGACGTTGATGCAGGCGCTGCAGCGGATGCAGTGCAGGGCCGAGCGCCCCATCTCGTCGGCGAGGGCGTTGGTGCGTCCGTTGTCCAGCAGGACCACATGGAACTTCGAGGGTCCGTCGCCTTCGGTGACGCCGGTCCACAGCGACGTGTAGGGGTTCATCCGCTCGCCGGTGGAGGACCGCGGCAGCAGCTGCAGGAAGACTTCGAGGTCGGAGAACGTGGGCAGGAGCTTCTCGATGCCCATCACGGTGATCAGGGTTTCCGGCAGGGTCAGGCACATGCGGCCGTTGCCCTCGGACTCCACCACGCCGAGCGTTCCGGAATCGGCGATCCCGAAGTTCGCCCCCGAAATCGCCACCCTTGCCGAAAGGAACTTGGCTCGAAGGTGTGAGCGCGCCGCCATGGCGAGCTTGCGCGGCTCGTCGGTCAGCTCCGGATCGACGCCGGGCATCTCCTTGAGGAAGATATCCCTGACTTCGGTGCGGTTCTTGTGGATGGCCGGCACCAGGATATGGCTGGGCTTGTCGTGGCCGAGCTGGACGATAAGCTCGGCCAGGTCGGTCTCGAAGGCGTCAATGCCGTGCTCTTCGAGGTACTCGTTCATGCCGATTTCCTGGGTGGCCATGGATTTGACCTTGACCACTTCATCCACGCCTTCGGCTCTGACGAGGTCGAGGATGATGCGGTTGGCCTCGTCGGCGTCGCGTGCCCAATGCACCACGCCGCCGCGGGCGGTGACGTTGGCTTCGAATGCTTCGAGGAGTTCGGGAAGGCGTGCCATGACAGCGGTCTTCAGGGCACTGCCGGCGTCGCGCAGTTGCTCCCAGTCCGGCAGCTCGCCGGTGACGTTGAGGCGCTTGCCGCGAATGGTGGAGGTGGCGTGCTTCAGGTTCTTCCTGAGCTGCGTATTGCCGAGCTCGCGGCGGGCGGCGGAGGGGAACTTCTCCTGGGCGAACAGGTTGCCTGACCCGGGCCGCAGCCCCGGCATTCCAAGCTGGGTGCGGGACATTACCTGACCATCACTTTCACCGTTTGTCCGGCCGGTCCCGGGACGGCGGCCGGTTCTTGTTCCGTGCTGGCCAGGATTTCCGCCAGGTGGAGGGTGGCTACGCCGTCTCCCTGGCGCGACAGGCCGCCGCCGATGTGCATCAGGCACGAGTAGTCCCCGCCGGCGCACACGGAAGCACCCGTGCTGCGGATGTTCGCCGTCTTGTCCGCCAGCATTGCCGAGGAAACGTCGGCGTTCTTGACCGAGAAGGTGCCACCGAAACCGCAGCACTGGTCGGCTTCCGGCAGGTCCACCAGTTCCAGTCCCTTCACTCCGCGCAGCAGGCCGGCCTGGCGGTCACCCAGCTTGAGCAGGCGCATGCCGTGGCATGAGGGGTGGTAGGTCACGGTGTGCGGGAAGTAGGAGCCAAGCTGCTCCGCGGGGCTGGTGACGCCCAAGACGTCCACCAGGAGTTCGGACAGCTCGTAGGTTTTCTTCCCGACGGCGACCGACCGCTCCTCGAGCCCGGCGTCCCCGGCACGGCGGGCCACCATGGGGTGCTGGTGCTTCACCGACGCCACGCAGGAGCCCGAAGGCGCCACGGCAACGTCGTAGTCCTCGGACTCGAAGGCGCGGACATGGTTCGCTACCACCGGCACGGCTTCCTTGAAGTAGCCGCTGTTGACGTGCATCTGCCCGCAGCAGGCCTGTCCGGCCGGAAACACCACCTCGTGGCCAAGCCGTTCCAGGACCTCTACCGTGGCCTGGGCCGCGCGGGGATACATGCCATCCACAATGCAGGTGGCAAAAAGTGCGATTCTCATGGGTTCGTTTCCGGGGTGTCAGTGCTGTTCAGAGAGTGTGTTTGACGGCTCGTACTGCTCAAGGCTTGTGCCTGCGGCCACCAGGGTACGCAGCCGGGTGAGGCCGCCGTCGACCACTCCGGCCGCGCGCGCCTGTACCAGGACGTTGCCCAAGGCCGTGGCCTCAACGGGTCCGGCGATCACCATTTTCCCCGTGGCGTCGGCGGTGAGCTGGCACAGGAGGCGGTTCTGGGAACCGCCGCCCACCACGTGGACCACCTCGACGGAGCGGTTGGCGAGGCGTTCGGCGTCGCGGATGGTGCGGGCGTACCCGGCAGCGAGGCTGTCCATGATGCAGCGGGTGATGGCTGCCGGATCGTTCGGCAGCACCTCGCCCGTGCGGCGGACGGCCGCCCGGATCCGGTCCGGCATGTTGTCGGGGGCGATGAAGTAGGGATCGTCCGCATTGACCTGAGGCCCGCCGGGCGGCAAGGCAGCAGCCGCCCCCAGGAGTGCTGTGAGTTCCAGCTGGAACCCCTCCTGCGCCCAGGTCCGCTGGCATTCGCTGAGGAGCCAGAGCCCGCCCATGTTGCGCAGGTAGCGGATGGTGCCGTCCACGCCCCGTTCGTTGGTGAAGTTCGCTTCGCGGCTGGCCTCGGTGAGCACGGGATGCTTCAGTTCCAGTCCCACCAGTGACCAGGTGCCGGAGGAGATGTAGGCGAAGTCCTCCGCCTGGGCAGGGACAGCGGCGACGGCGGACGCCGTGTCGTGCGAGCCGACGGCCACCACGCGGGTGTCCTGGGGCAGCCCCACCTGCGCGGCGATGTCCGGCAGGAGCCTGCCCACCGTGTCGCCCGGCTGGACCAGAGGCGGGAACAAGTCCTTCCGCAGGCCTAGGGCGGTGAAGAATTCGGTGGCCCACTCCCCCGCCACGGCGTCAAACAGCCCGGTGGTGGAGGCGTTGGTCGCCTCGGTCCGGCGCTGCCCGGTGAGGAGGAACGCGATCAGGTCCGGGATCAGGAGCGCCTGCAGGCCGTCCAGGTCCGGCTCGGTGGCGAGCTGGTAGATGGTGTTGAACTGCAGGAACTGCAGCCCGGTGGTGGCGTAGAGCCGCGCGGGATCCAGTTTGCGGTGCACGGGTTCGACTGCGGCTCGGCTGCGGTCGTCCCGGTAGCTGAACGGCTGGGCGGTCAGCTCGCCCGCGGCGTTGACCAGGCCGTAGTCCACGGCCCAGGTGTCGATGCCGATGCTGGCCACCCGCTCACCTTGCACGGCGGCAACGGTCGCTGCCGCACGCAGGCCTTCAAGCACCTCGGCGAAGAGCGCGTTGAAATCCCAGCGGAGGCCGCCGTCGATCTCCACCACGCCGTTGGGAAAGCGGTGAACCACTTCCAGCTCCACGCTGCGGTCCGAATCGGCGTGGACCCGGCCCAGGATGACCCGGCCCGAGGAGGCGCCGATGTCGACGGCGGCAAACGCGCTGGCGGGGGCCGCCGCGGAGACTGCCCCGGCCGGGGCAGTTTCGGTGGTGCGGTCGCGGCTCATCGCAGGAAGGCTGCGGCCACTCCGGCGTCCACGGGGATGTGCAGGCCGGTGGTGTGGGACAGTTCGTTGCTGGTGAGGACGGCGGCGGCATTGGCCACATGCTCGGGCAGGACTTCGCGCTTGAGCAGGGTGCGCTGGGCGTAGTACTCGCCCAGCTTCTCCTCGTCCACGCCGTAGACCGCAGCGCGCTTGGCGCCCCAGCCGCCGGCGAAGATGCCGGAGCCGCGGACCACGCCGTCGGGGTTGATGCCGTTGACGCGGATGCCGTACTCGCCCAGTTCGGCGGCAAGCAGGCGCACCTGGTGGGCCTGGTCCGCCTTCGTGGCGGAGTAGGCGATGTTGTTGGGGCCGGCGAACACGGAGTTCTTGGAGGAGATGTAGATGATGTCTCCGCCCAGGCCCTGCGCGATCATGACCTTCGCTGCGGCCTTGGCCACCAGGAACGAGCCCTTGGCCATGACATTGTGCTGCAGGTCCCAGTCCTTCTCGGTGGTTTCCAGCAGCGGCTTGGAGATGGACAGGCCGGCGTTGTTGACCACCAGGTCCACACCGCCGAACGCCAGGACCGCGGCGTCGATCGCGGCTGCGACCTGGGCCTCGTCCGTGACGTCCGCCTGGACGCCGATGGCAACGTCCGGGCCGCCGAGCTCTTCGGCGACCTTCTCGGCGTTCTCCAGGTTCAGGTCGGCGATCACCACGCACGCGCCTTCCGCGGCGAGGCGGGTGGCGATGGCCTTGCCGATGCCCGACGCCGCACCGGTAACCAGCGCGATGCGGGTGGCGTGGGACTTGGGCTTGGGCATCCGTGCCAGCTTGGCTTCCTCCAGCGCCCAGTACTCGATCCGGAACTTCTCGGATTCCTCGATCGGGGCGTAGGTGGAGATCGCCTCGGCGCCGCGCATCACGTTGATGGCGTTGATATAGAACTCGCCGGCAACCCGGGCGGTCTGCTTGTTGGCGCCGAAGGAGAACATGCCCACGCCGGGCACCAGGACGATGGCCGGGTCCGCGCCGCGCAGTGCCGGAGACTCAGCGTTTGCATGGCGGTCATAGTAGGCCTGGTAGTCCTCGCGGTAGTCCGCGTGCAGCTCGTGGAGCCGGGCGATCGAGTCCTCTACCGAGGCGTCGGCAGGCAGGTCCAGGATCAGCGGCTTGACCTTGGTGCGCAGGAAGTGGTCCGGGCAGGAGGTACCCAGGGCGCCCAGGCGCGGGTGCCCGGCTGCTTCGAGGAAGTCCAGGACGACGGCGTCATCGCTGAAGTGCCCCAGCTGCGGCTTGTCCGTGGAGGCCAGGCCGCGGATCACGGGTGCCAGGGCTGCGGCCTTGGCGCGGCGCTCAGCCTCCGGCAGGGCGGCGTACCCGGGAAGCTTGGGGCCGAAGGGCTCGGCCTTGCCGTTGTCCTTGATGTACTTCTCGGCCTGCTCGATGATCCACAGCGAGTTCTGCTCGGCCTCTTCGCTGGTGGCGCCCCAGGCGGTGATGCCGTGCCCGCCCAGGATGGTGCCAATGGCCTGCGGGTTGGCTTCCTTGATCGCGGCAATATCCAGGCCCAGCTGGAAGCCGGGGCGGCGCCAGGGAACCCAGACCACCTTGCTGCCGAAGATCTTGGTGGTCAGCGCCTCGCCGTCCACCGCCGTGGCAATGGCGATGCCGGAGTCCGGGTGCAGGTGGTCCACGTGGGCGGCGTCCACCAGGCCGTGCATGGCGGTGTCGATCGAGGGAGCCGCGCCGCCCTTGCCGTGCAGGCAGTAATCGAAGGCGGCAACCATCTCGTCTTCACGGTCCACGCCCGGGTAGACGTTCTTCAGGGCGTTCAACCGGTCCAGCCGCAGCACCGCCAGGTTCTCCGCCTTCAGCGTGCCCAGGTCTCCGCCGGAGCCCTTGACCCAGAGCAGCTGGACGTCCTCGCCCGTCACCGGGTCTTTCTCCGTGCCCTTGGCGGAGGTGTTGCCGCCGGCAAAGTTGGTGTTCCGCTTGTCCGCACCCAGGCGGTTGGAACGGGAAATCAGGTCTTCAACAGTCTTGTTACTCATAGCTTTTTAGGCGCCCCATCCGGCTTGCTGGCCGCCTACGCGGTCCTCGTTGATCTTCTTCTGGTAACCGCTGGCTTTGAAGGCGGCCAGCGGGTCCGCGGGCAGCCCGCGGGATTCACGCCACTCGGCCAGGACGGGCCGGATGTCGGTGTAGAAGGCATCGTTGAAGATGCCGTTGGCAGCGAGCACGTCACCGGCACGCTGTGCTTCGGCCAGGGCCGCGGTGTCCACCAGCAGGGCCCGGGCAGTCATTTCCTGCACGTTCAGGACCGAGCGGATCTGGCCCGGGATCTTTTCCTCCAGGTTGTGGCACTGGTCCAGCATCAGGGCCACCCCGGAGTCCTTGCCGTAGCCGCCGCCGCGGATCACCTCGTGCATGATGCGGAAGAGCTGGAACGGGTCTGCGGCACCCACGATGAGGTCGTCGTCGGCGTAGAAGCGGGAGTTGAAGTCGAAGGAACCGAGCTTGCCCAGCCGCAGCAGCTGCATCACAATGAACTCGATGTTGGTGCCCGGCGCGTGGTGGCCGGTGTCCAGGCAGACGAACGCCTTCTCGCCCAAGGCCAGGGTCTGGGCATAGGACGTGCCCCAGTCCGGAACATCGGTGTGGTAGAAAGCCGGCTCGAAGAACTTGTACTCGAGCACCAGGCGCTGCTCGTCGCCCAGGGCGGCGTAGATCTCCTGCAGGGACTCGGCCAGGCGGTCCTGCCGGCCCCGCATGTCATCCTGCCCCGGGTAGTTGGTGCCGTCCGCCAGCCAGATCTTCAGGTCCTTCGAACCCGTGGCGTGCATGATCCCGATGCAGTCCAGGTGGTGGTCGATGGCGCGACGGCGCACCGCCTCGTTGGACGAGGTCAGCGAGCCGAACTTGTACTCGTCGTCCTGGAAGGTGTTGGAGTTGATGGTTCCCAGGCCCACGCCCAGGCCGGCCGCGTACTCCTTCAGGGCGGCGTAGTCATCCACCTTGTCCCAGGGAATGTGCAGGGCCACGGTGGGGGCCAGGCCGGTCAGTTCGTGGACCTTGGCGGCGTCCGCCAGCTTCTCCTGCACGGTCCGCGGCGTGCCGGGGGTGCCGAACACCTTGAACCGGGTGCCTGAATTTCCATAGGCCCACGAGGGGACCTCGATGGCAAGCTCCCCGAGCCTGCCCAGCGCCGTTGCTACGTCATTCATGATGTGGTTCTTTCCGGTGTCTTGGTGTGTGGTCTTGGTGGTCTGGCAGTTATGGGACGGCCCCGCTGCTGGAGCGCCTGGTGTCTTTTTGTGGTTGCCAGTGTCAACCGGCGGAGGACTCTGCCGCTGCCAGCTGGCTGTCGAGGTTGAAGACTTCCTCCAGGACCTGGAACCCCTCATCGGGCGCCTGGTCCGTGTTCTCGAAAAGTGTGGCCATTTCCGCCTGCCAGCGCGCGTTCACGTCAGCAAGGGCCATCCTTGCCCTCGCTGCGTCGAAATCGTCGCACTCCAGGTAGCCGATCAAGAGTCCGTCCTCCGCAAGGAAGAGGGAGTAGTTGTTCCAGCCGGCGTCCTTCAGGGCCTGGAGCATTTCCGGCCATACCGCGGCGTGGCGGCGGCGGTACTCGGCCATCAGCGCCGGTTGGACCGACGAACGGAAGCACACCCTCATTTGGAACTCTCCTGAACTCGCGCATCTTTGAATCGTTTCATTGTTACGATTCAAAGTACTCTTGAACGTAAGTAGGTGTCAAGCATTCCGGAGCCCTCTTCTTGGCAGCACCGGCGATGCCCAGGCATGGGGCCCATCAGCACGGAGAATCATGAACCGCACAGCCAGCATCAAGGACGTCGCCAACCATGCCAGCGTGGCGGTGGGCACTGTTTCGAATGTGCTGAACTACCCGGACAGGGTCTCGCAGCGGACCAAGGAACGGGTACTCCGCGCCATCGACGAGCTCGGCTTCGTCCGCAACGACGCTGCCCGCCAGCTGCGCGCAGGCCACAGCCGCACCATCGGGCTGATCGTCCTGGACGTGGGCAACCCCTTCTTCACCTCAGTGGTGCGGGCCGCGGAGGATGCGGCCGCCCTCCAGGGCAGCGCCGTGCTGCTGGGCGACAGCGGCCACGACGCAGGCCGCGAGGCCAACTACATCGACCTGTTCCAGGAGCAGCGCGTCCAGGGCCTGCTCATCTCTCCCGTGGGCGACGTGACCGAGCGCCTGGACCTCCTCCGCGAGCGCGGCGTGCCCACCGTCCTGGTGGACCGGCTGGCGGACGAGGAAAAGTTCAGCTCAGTGGCAGTTGATGACGACGCCGGCGGGTACCTTGCTGCCCGGCACCTGCTGGACACCGGCCGCCGTCGGCTCGCGTTTGTGGGCGGCTCCACCTCCATCCGCCAGGTGGCGGACCGCCTGCAGGGCGCCCGTCGGGCGGTTAAGGAAGAGCCGGACGCCACCCTGGAAGTGCTGGCGTCCGAGGGCATGACGGTCCTGGCCGGCCGCAGCGTTGGCAACACGTTGGTGGA
This sequence comes from Pseudarthrobacter siccitolerans, assembly GCF_001046895.1. Classification (GTDB taxonomy): domain Bacteria; phylum Actinomycetota; class Actinomycetes; order Actinomycetales; family Micrococcaceae; genus Arthrobacter; species Arthrobacter siccitolerans. Next base: position 174,695 of record NZ_CAQI01000029.1, on the reverse strand, counting down.
ACGGGACCGCAAAGACCTGCCGGACGGGATCTTCTGCGCGAACGACCTCTTGGCACTGGGGATCATGCAGTCGTTGACCATGACACACACCCTCAGGATTCCGGAGGATATTGCCTTGATCGGCTATGACGACATCGACTTCGCCGTCTCCGCCGTGGTGCCGTTGTCCTCCATCCGGCAGCCAACGGAAGCCCTGGGCCGGACAGCCATCGAGCTCCTGGCCGAAGAGGTTGAGGCCCGGAATCCACGGCACCGGGCAGTGATCTTCACTCCGGAACTGGTGGTCCGGCAAAGCACTGGCACCCCGTCCGCGGGCTGACACGGGCAGGCGCTTACCCGTTCTCCTGCTGCTGCAGCCACTGCATCGACTCGGTCCTGGACGTGAAGAACCGGGTGGGGCAGGGCGGGATGTGCACGCCGAGGAAGAAGTTCGCCAGGATCCGGTCCACGGGACTGGCACCCAGGAGGGCGATCCGGTTCGCAGCACAGGGGATGGAAAACACCGAACGTGCCGCCCTGGTGACCGACTCGGTGGTGGCCATGTCCACCAGCATGGGGTACGTCCTGTCCCCCGCTATTTGGTTAACAGCAGCCATGGCCGCCTGGGCATCGTGTTGCTCAATGCGGACTTTAGGTTCCCAGATAAGGTGGATCACGCCGTCGGAACGCAACTCCAAGGTGCCCTTACCGCCATCAACCACTACAGGCTCCATGCCCTGCTCCCCTCCCTGTGCAGACTCCCCCATTCTGCCCCTACTTTGCCACCCCGGGGCCAACTTAGACGCATACCGCGTTCCAAGCACTCTTCCAGCCCGTTCCCAGGCTTCATGGACCGAAGCCACAGGGCCGCAGGATAAGAAGGGAACATGACACATCACGGCAGCCCGGTACCGGCCCTCATTGTCCTGCTGGGGATCGACGGCGCCGGCAAGTCCACTGCAGCCAGGGAAGTGGAAGCGCTGCTGCCGGACATCCCGGTGCTGGTCCTGGGCAACTTCTCCGGGCGGAAAACCATCTCGGCCCTGGCGCAGCGCTTTAATGTGGCCTTGCCGGTCCAGGTTGCGGATGTCCTGGAGACCGCGGTCCGGGTGTTCAATGTCCTGCTCAACCATCTGCGGGCAGCGCGTTTCGACGGCGTAGTGGTGATGGACCGGCACCTGTACTGCCAGCTTGCGCTGCGGAAAGCCCGCGGGATCCGCCGGCGCCGGTTGCTGTCGGCGCTGTTGAGGCTGTTGCCGCAGGCGCAGGCCGTGGTCTACTTCGATGTTCCGGCGAAAGTGGCGCACGAACGGATCATGGTGCGGGGCGAGGACCAGGAGACCCTCGAAGATCTTGAGAAATTCCGCAAGGGGTACGCCGCACTGCCCTGGTATCCGGACTTCACCGTGGTGGGCGCCGGCGGCAGTACCGAGGACAGTGCACGCCAGCTGGGGCGGATTATCGCCGGTATGGCGGCACCCGCTGCGCCCCCGGCCCCGGGCCGGTAACCCGCGGGCATATTCTCTTGCGGCAAACCGTGCCACTGCTCTTGTGGGCCGCGGGGAGCAGAAGCAAGGATTGGTTATGGACGACCTTCGGCACACAGCCAGAGTTTTGCTGCAGCGGAAGGATCTTGGCCTGATCGATCTCTGGGTTCTTTACTGGAACCACGGCGGGCACTGCCATCCCTTTGACTTTGACGCATTTATCCACGATGTGCTGCCAGCGGCGTGGTTCGACATGGGAGCGCTTCAGGAAGCTGTGGAGGAATTGTCCCTGGAGGCGATTGCCTGATCCAGCCCGTACCCCGTCAAGAGGGCTAGATTTCTTCAACCACGAGATTCCGGTAGGCCGCACGCAGCGGAGCCATCTGCCGGAATCCCACGTAGCCACCGCCGAGCACCTTGTCCGAGGGGTCCTGCCAGTCGAAGAGCGGCAGTCCATTGATGGAGAACGCCACCCGCGGCCCGTCCTTCACCACTTCCAGCCGGTAAAAGTCCACAGCGTCCCCCGCCGGCGGCAGCGGGTCCGCGCCCTGTGCCACCAGCTCAAAGCCGGCGCTCTTGCGCAGGTTGCAGGTCCGGAAGGCCCGCTCGGACTCGTATTTGTGCCGGAAATAGGACACGTGGAGGGCATCAATATCACCGGAGTGGTACTGCGGGTAGTAGCCGGTCCGGGGTGTGAGCGCGGGGGAAAACAGGCCCTGCCCGCCGTGTCCGTTGGCTGCGAAGAACAGCATGGCCAGCCCGGGTTCCTCAAGCGGCAGGAACTCCCAGCTGATCCGGATCCCGTCCTGGAAATCCAGCGGGCACCAGAATGTCCAGTGCGCGTGGTCCCCGAATTCCTCGGCGTCCAGTGAGCCGGACAACTCAAGGGCCTGCCCGTGGCTGCCGACATTCAGCGGCCCTTCGGCCACCCAGTCCGCGACGTCATCCGGACCACTGAGCGCGTTGCGGTAAAGCACCTTCGTTCCCATGTCCGCGGCCCCCACTCAGCCGCGGCCCGCCGTCGTACCGGACAACTGTGCCAGGTCCCCCGGCAGCAGCCCCAGCAGCTGAAGCTCGGCTGCCACTTGCCCCGCCACCAGGGCGGCGCCCTGCTGTGAGAAGTGTGTGTTGTCAGTCAGGCCGTCCGGCCAGTAGGCATGCGTCCCGGGTTCGAAATGGCAGAAGAGGGCCTTCGAACCGTCCCGTCCCAGCCGCAGGTAGAGCCCGCGGGTCCAGGCGTTCAGGTCGATGACCGGCACGCCCAGCTCCAGGCCGATCTCACGGACCACTTCCGGATAATCCTCCAGGCTCGCCTCCAGGGCAGCGTCCGACGACGGCCGGGCCAGGAAGTGCCGCCGCTCCACGGAGGTGCACAGGACAGGCAGCCCGCCCAGGGCCCGGACCTGGGCCACCATGGTGCGCAGGTTGGCGGCATAGCCGGTCCGCGCCGCGAGGTGGGGCTTCTTCTGGTCGTTGTGGCCGAACTGGATCAGCACCAGGTCGCCGCCGCCCGCCTCGGCCAGCAGACTGTCCCACAAACCCTCATCCCGGAACGACTCCGTGCTGGCCCCGCCCTTGGCGAAGTTGTGCACGGTGGCTTGCGTGCAGACGTGCGGGGCGAGCTGGGCTCCCCAGCCGCTCATGGGGTACTCGTACGTGGGGCAGTTGGCGACTGTGGAGTCTCCGGCGAGCAGGATTTTCATGCTGTGCTTTCTGTTGGCGGGTCAGCCCTTGACGGAGCCGATGAGCATGCCCTTGGCGAAGTGCTTCTGCAGGAACGGGTAGAAGATGAGGATGGGCAGGGTGGCCACCACAATGACGGCGAACTTGATGCCCTGTTCCGGCGGGATGTAGGTGGGGTCCACGTTGCCCGTGCCCAGGAGATCTGATGCGGCCGTGACCTGGCGCAAGTACATCTGAAGGGTCCACTTGGAGTTGTCGCTGAGGTAGAGCAGGGGTGACATGAAGTCGTTCCAGATGCCCACGGCGTAGAACAGTGCAAAGGTGGCCAGCACGGGTTTGGACAGCGGGAGCAGGATCCGCCAGAGGATCCCGATCTCGGTGGCCCCGTCCATCTTGGCCGATTCCTCCAGCTCAGCGGGGAGTTCCTGGAAGAAGTTCTTGATGATGATCAGGCTGAACGGGTTGATCGCCGCCGGCAGGATCAGGGCCCAGTAGGAGTTCAGCAGGCCCAGGTCCTTGACCAGCAGGAAGGTGGGGATCATGCCGCCGGAGAAGACCATCGCGAAGACCACCAGCGACAGGATCACCTTGCGTCCGCGCAGGGTCTTTTTGGCCAGCGGGTAGGCCATGGTCACGGTGAATGCGAGCTGGACCAGGGTGCCGACGGCGGTGACCAGGATGGTGGTGACCAGCGCCCGGATGAACGCGGGCGTGGAGAAGATGTATTCGTACGAGCCCAGGGTGAGCTGCTCGGGCCAGACGAAGAACGCGCGCCGGGTGATTTCCGCTTCGTTGGCGAAGGACCCTGCGATCACGTAGATGAACGGCAGCAGGGTGATGATGCCGATCAGGGACAGGAAGACGTAGTTGACGGCATCGAAGATCCGCCCGCCGGTGGTGTTGTGGATTTTCATGGCTAGAACAGTCCGCTCTGGTTGAAGCGTTTGGCCAGGGCGTTGGTGCCGAAGATCAGCACGATGCCCACCAGGGATTTGAAGAGCCCCACGGCGGTGGAGTAGCTATAGGCGCCCTGCGTGATGCCCACGAAGTAGACGTAGGTATCGAATACATCAGCCACACTGCGGTTCAGGGCGTTGGTCATCAGGTAGATCTGTTCGAACCCGGTGTTCAGCATCTGCCCGATGGCCAGGATCAGCATCACGATGATGGTGGAGCGGATGCCCGGCAGGGTGATGTGCCAGACCCGGCGGAACCGGCCGGCCCCGTCGATGATGGCCGCCTCGTACTGGTCCTGGTCCACGGTGGCCAGGGCGGCCAGGAAGATGATGGTGCCCCAGCCGGTGTTCTTCCAGATTTCCTGCAGCACAATCAGCGGCCTGAACCAGGCGGGGTCGGACAGGAAATCGATGTTGGTGCCCATTACGTTGTTCAGGAACAGGAACAGCGGGCCGAAGTCCAGGGCGAACAGCAGGAAGCTCAGGGACGCCACGATGGTCCAGGACAAAAAGTGCGGGATGTACACAAGGGTCTGGACCGTGCGCTTGAGGATGCTCAGGCGCACCTCGTTCAGCAGCAGCGCCAGGACGATGGTCAGCGGAAAGGCTATCCCCAGGTTCAGGAACGCCAGGATCAGCGTGTTGCCCAGCAGCCGCGGGAAGTCAGGATTGGCGAAGAAGTCCTGGAAGTGCTGGAACCCCACCCACGGGCTGCCGTTGACACCCAGGAACGGAACGTAGTCCTTGAACGCGATGCTGACCCCGTACATGGGCCCGTACCGGAAGACAGCGAAGTACAGCACGCCGGGAAGCAGCAACAGGTAGAGCCACTTGTAGTGCGCGAAGTGGACGGAGAAGCTGCCCCGCTTCCGGGGAGCGGGCACGGACTGCGCCCGCTCCCCGGCCTGGGTGTCAATGACAGGGGCTGCCATCTACTTGGTGTCCTGCCAGAGCTTGTTGATCTCTTCCTTGACCTTGTCCCCGCCGCTGGTGTTCCACAGCTTGATGGCGTCCTTCAGGCCCTGCTCATCGATCTGGCCGGCAAGGTATTTGATCCGGGCATCGGCCACGATGTTGTCCAACTGGGCGCCCTTGGCCACGTACGTGGCAGAGACGTAGGGGGCGGCGGGGTTGTAGACCGCGCTCTTGAGGTCCTCCGCCATCACTTCGGTGCGCTTGTCGAAGACCTGCTGTTCATACTCGGTGGGCTGCTTGACCGGGTAGAAGGTGTTGCCGGCGACGTTCATGCCCAGCTGCGCGTAGCTCTTGATGTCCGTGGTGACCGCCTTGCCTTCCTCGGTCTCGGGCTTGATGGTGGCAGCCTTGCCGTCCTCCACCGTGAAGTTCACGCCTTCGATGCCGTTGTTGAGCAGCACGGCCACGTCCTTGCCGTTCATGGTGTTCAGGAATTCCAGCACGGTCTTCAGTTCAGCTTCCGTGCGGACACTGGACTTGGGGATGGCCAGGAAGCCGGAGTAGCCGTCGGTGGGGTGGGCGTGGAGTTCGCCGTCGGGGCCTTCGAGGTTGCCCACGAAGCCCACCTTGTTCTGGAAGTTGTTGGGGTCCGCCTGCTTGAACAGGTTGATGAGGACGCTGACGCGCGAGTCGACGTCCACAATGATGCCGCCCTTGCCGTTGAAGAACGGCTCGTTCCACTTGGTGGGGTCGAAGGTGGCAAAGTCCGGATTGATGAGCTTCTCGTCCACCATCTTCTTCACGAACCGGTTGGCTTCGAGGAATTCCTCGGTCTCAAAGCTCGGGACAAGTTTCCCGTCCTTCTCGGTCCAGCGGTTGCCTGCGCCGTACCACTCCTCGATCAGGTCATACGGGCTGTTGGTGCCCAGCGCGCCCCACTTGGGGATGGTGATGCCCCAGGTATCGTCCTGGCCGTTGCCGTCGGGGTCCTGCTCGGTGAAGGCCTTGGCCACCTTGTACAGGTCCTCGGTGGTCTTGGGCGGCTGGAGGCCCAGCTTGTCCAGCCAGTCCTGGCGGAACATGACGGCGGCGCGCATGGGGGCACGTCCGCGGAAGACGCCGTACACCTTGCCGTTGATGCTGGCGTTCTGCTGGATGTCCGGGAAGGTGGTCTTCAGGTTCGGGTAGTCATCCAGCTTGTCCGTCAGGTCCCAGAAAGCGCCGGCTTCAGCGTTCTTGACGAATCCGGGGGTCTTGCCCTGGATGACCATCACGTGCGGGATCTCAGAGGAGGCGAGGGTGATGTTGGTCTTGTCCTCGTAGGAGGCGTTGGGAGCCCACGTGATATTGACGTCCTTGCCTGTCAGCTCCTCGAGCTTCTTCTGCACGGCACCGTCTGCCGACGGCGGCTGGGCCTCGAGGAAGGGAGCCATCACGTTCACCGTGGAAATGTCGGCGGACTGCGTTTCACCCCCGCCGCAGGCCGTCAGGGTGAGTGCCGTGGCGGTAACGACGGCGGCGGCCAGGGAAATTTTTCTGCGGATCATGATGTTCCTTTTCCACTTCTTTGGGGTTTGGTTTTGCCGTCACCGGGCAGCATTCAGCCAGGTAACAGGAAGTCGGTCTTCGTTATGGTCGAGCGGGCGCGCCCAGCGCCGGATTCATCGGGCCGGGAGTGCCTGGCGATGCGCCGGGCCGGCGGCAGGAGCCTGCTGTTGTTCGGCAAGAGCGGCCATGGACTCATCGTTGGCCGTGAAGTAGCGGTCGCACAGCCATCCGGTCAGGAACAGCCAGGCTCCCACGCTGAAAAACGGGATCAGGCCGGGGACTGCGCCACTGGCGTAGACCACGGCGGCGGATACAAAAAGCAGGATGACTGTCCCTGCCAGGTGCCGCACGGCGAACCGCGATGACATCAGGAAGTACTGCGCCAGGGGCAGCTCATACCGCGCATACATCGGAAACAGGTAGCAGACAACGCCCGCCAGGAAAATGGCCCCAACGAACGTGGCGGCTGCGCCCAGCTGGGACGGAAGATCACCGCCCTGTGAGAAGCGGTTCCAGTTCATGGTGAGGGCCACTGCCACGCCAATCACCGGCAGCGCAAGTGCGTTGCCGCGGACAAAGTTCCGGACAAATTCACGGGCGAAACCAGGCAGGAGCCGGGCCGCTTCGCCGGCAGCCCTCTTGCGCACCAGGATCTGGGCGGCAGCGGTGGCCGGGCCGGCCCCAAAGACGCCGAGGCCCAGCACAGTGAAGGTCAGCCACAGCAGGTTCAGGCAGGCGATCCAGAGGAGCGTGTCAAAGAACGAGTACGCGCGGCTGTTCCACGAAGACGCAGGCATGGCACGGCTCCCTTCGGTTCTCCATCGTTGCAGAAACGAGGACTATGGTGGTCCACGTCACGTAGGTAATCGGTTTCTCGAAAATCTAGACGGGTTTACAGGGCAGGTCAAGCCAAATTTTGAATCGTTACATTACTGGACGGAAGCGGTGCCTGTGCTTCACACTGGACCTTGGAAAGCGCTTGCCCCGTGGGTTGGCGTCGAAAAAACTGTGCCCTCCGGGGCGAATGGAGCACCATGGGAACGCCAGCCGCCACAGACGCCGGGACTCAAGCCACCGGGGATACTCCTGCTATCGGACCCAACGGATCCGGCGGCACCGAAGCCACAGCAAGCGGCCGCAAGGAAACATCTGCCGGCCAGCTGTCGCCCGGGCAAGCCGGAGGGCCCGCGGCCAGGGTGGCGCTGGTAGGTGTCCACGGCTTCGGCGCCCACCACCTGCGGAACCTGGAGCGCCTCCAGGCAGCCGGCGTCGTCGATCTTGTTGCTGTGGCCGATCCCAATCCCCCGGCGCCCGGATCGGTCCCGGAAACAACGCACGTCTTCCCGGCCCTGCCGGATCTGCTCGCGGAGACGGGCGGCCTGGATCTCATCATCGTTGCCACTCCCATCCAAACCCACGCACCGCTGGGGCTGGCAGCCCTGGCCACCGCCGCCGACCTTTACCTGGAAAAGCCGCCCGTCGCCTCGCTGGCGGACTTCAACCGGCTGCGCGACGCTGCCGCCGCCTCCGGCCGGAGCGTCCAGATCGGTTTCCAGAGCCTGGGCTCGCACGCGCTGACGGCCATCGAAAGGCTCCTCGCCGACGGCACCATCGGAACGCTGCAGGGCATCTCGGCAACCGGCCGCTGGGTCCGCGACCGGGCGTACTACAAGCGGTCCCGCTGGGCCGGCAAACGTGTCATCGACGGGGTGGATGTGGTGGACGGGGTGGCCACCAATCCCCTGGCCCACGCGGTGGCGACAGCGCTGAGAATCGCCGGGGCCCGCACCACGGCGGACATCGCCTCCCTGGAAACCGAACTGTACCGCGCCAACCAGATCGAGTCCGATGACACGTCTGTGATCCGGATCCGCACCAGCTCGGGCGTGCCCATTACGTGTGCCCTGACGCTGTGCGCCACGGAATCCGTGGAACCGTACGTAACCCTCCAGGGTTCCGCGGGCACCGCCGTCTTCCACTACACCGAGGACCGGCTGACCGTTGAGGCGGCAGCCGGCCGTACCGAGCAGGTCTTTGGCCGGGACGACCTGACCGAGAACCTGCTCGCCCACCGCCGCAGCGGCGCCGCGCTCCTCAGCCCGCTCCTGGACAGCGGCGCCTTTATGCTCGTCCTGGAGGCCATCCGCACCGCCCCGCTGCCGGCACCAATTGACGGGAAGTACGTCCGGTGGGAGGGCGCGGAAGAGGCAGCGCATGCAGTGGTGGTGGACATCGAGGATGCCTTGGAACGCGCAACCGGCCGGCACGCCACATTCAGCGAACTGGGGCTCCCCTGGGCCGCCTCGGCTCCGCACGCCTTCAACCTGCCGGCTTCCTGAACGGCGTCCCGGATGACCCGCCCGCCGGTAGCTGAGCAGCTGCCCGTCGTGACCGTATCCGGCCAGCTCCACGCCACGGGTTTCACCACGGACGGGCTGTCCCCCTGCCTGACGGCACGGCCCCGCCCAACCTTCAGCTGGCTGCTCGGGCAGTCCGAGGACGCCGATCCGTCGCGGGCCCGGCAGACCGGCTACGAGCTTGTGGTCGAGGACTGCGTTGGTGCGCTGTTGTGGAGCTCGGGGCAGGTTGCCTCGGCCCGCTTGTCCGCTGTGTTTGGGGGGCCGGCGCTCGACGACGATAGGGACTACGCCTGGCGGGTCCGCGTGTGGGATGCGGCGGGTATGCCGGGCGCCTGGTCGGAGCCCCAGAAGTTCAATACCGGCCTCACCGACGCCGGCTGGGATGCGGACTGGATCCACCGTGCTCCAGGCGGCCGCCCGCCTCTGGAGGTCCTGGACGGGGCGCTGCGCGTGGCCGGCACACCCATTCTCCCCGTCCCTTGCCTTCCCCTTCAACGCTTCCGGCTGGACGCCCGCCTCCGGCCCGTGATGGGCATGGCCGGGATCCTGCTCCGGACCACCGGCCCCGGAACGGGTTTGCTGCTGGAACTCAGTGCGGCCGGTGACGTAGTGCTGCGCCGGGCCGCCGACTGGGAGATTCCGGCCCTGTCTGTTCCCGCCACCGACGTCCTTGCCACCGCTCAGACTCCTGCCCGCGCCAGCCAGCCCCTGGCGGAGTGGCGGGACGTAACTGTCACCGACGACGGCGAGCAACTCACCGTAGATGTGGACGGCCACCGGCTCCTGGTTGTCAACGAGCCGTCGGTGCCGGGGATACCGGGACGTGTTGCCCTCCACCAGGCCCCCCGGAGCCAGGCCGAATACGCTTCCCTCAGGATCACCGACACCGCAGGCGGACATCCCGGGGAGCCCGTTCTGGACCATCAGTTCGATGCCGGCACGGAGCTAGCGCATGCCTACCGCGCCCACTGGACCGGCACCACGGCCCACCGCCAGCCTGATGAGTGGACGCTGTTCAGCACCACCATCACGCTCACTGGAACAGTTGCGAGGGCTCGTCTCTTTGTGGCGGCGCACCATCATGCCCAGCTTTCCCTGGGCGGGATTCCCTGCCTCAGCACCACGTCCTTCGGCTACCCCGGCGAAGGGTATTACGACGCCGCCGACGTCACCGGGCTGCTCGCCGGGTTCGCCCCGCTGCACACAGCCAAGCCCGCGAGACCAGCCAAACCAGCCAGACCATTCGAGCCAGCCAGGCCGGGCATGGCGCCCCAGGCAAACAGCAACGTGTCCCTCGCGGCGCTGCTCCACTGGTACGGTCCCGGCCAGGGCCGGGCCGCCGGGCTTCCCGGCCTGCTGGTCCGTCTCAGTGTTGACTACGCGGACGGGCGGCGGGAGGTTTTCGCCTCCGGCCCGCACTGGCAGGCGGCCGAGGCGCCGTACCGGCAGTCGGGCTACCGCAACGACGAGGGTGACCCCGTGGAGCACCTGGACGGACTGGCCGCGGCTGCCCTGCCCGCCGTCGAACAACTGCCCCCGGCACTGAGCTACCGCGCCCACCCCTGCCCCGAATTCCCGGGCGTGCACCCGCGCCGGACCCTGCTTGCGGAAGAGTTTATGGCCCCGCAGGCATTCTTGACGGCCGACGACGGAACATTGGTGGCAGACTTCGGCCAGGTCATTCCCGGCCGGCCGGAGGTGGACTTCCTGGACGGCGTTCCCGGCCGCACCGTGATGATCCGGGCCGGATACGTCCTGCGGGCGGACGGCAGGGTGGACGCCGGCAAGACGGCCAGCCAGAACACGGACATGTCCTTCCCTTTCACCCAGTCGGTGGGGCCGCAGCAGTACCGGGCCTCGGTGCACCTGGGCTTCCGGTACCTCGAACTGCCGGCCGTCGAGGCCGGCGACCTGTCCCGGGTAGGGGCAGTGGTGGTGCACGGCCGGCATCCGGCCGAAGGACGCTTCAGCAGCTCCGATGACACCCTCAACGCCGTGTTCCAGCTGCTGCGGGACTCCGCGCTATACGGTGTGCAGGAGCAGTTCGTGGATACGCCCACCCGGGAGAAAGGCCAGTTCCTGGCGGACGCCGTCAACATTTCCTACGCCACCATGTCCCTCTTCGGCGAGCACGCGTACACGGCACAGGCGCTGCGGGAATTCGGCTGGTCGGCGGGCCGCTACTGGACCAGCAATGAAGAGAAAGGCCGCTATAACGCGGTTTATCCCAACGGCGACGGCAAGCGCGACATCCCGGATTTCTCCCTCATGATCCCGGAGTGGGCCGAGGAGTACTGCCAGCGCACCGGAGACCTGGCGCTGGTCACCGAACTGCTGCCGCACCTCTGCGATACTGCGGACTACGCCTTGCGGCACATCCCGGCTGACGGTCCGACGGCGGGTCTGGTCACCACACTCGGCGGCGGCTCCGGCCCCTACCTCCACGGCATCGTTGACTGGCCGGCCCCCGGCCGCTTCGGTTACGACATGGGATGCGCCGCCAAAACCACCGTCAACGCGCAGGCGTATTCGGCACTGATGTCCACGGCGCGCCTCTGTGCCGCTGCCGGGCGCGAGCAAGCCGCCGTCCACTATGCACGGCATGCCCGCGAACTGGCCGCAGCCATCAGTACCCGCCTCCGTGTGGACGGGGTGATGGTGGACGGGTTGCGTGCAGACGGGACCCCCAGCACCCACGCCTCCCAGCACGCCACCTCGTTCCCGCTTTCCCTGGGCATCACGGAGCCGGAGCATGCCGGGTCCGACGCCCGCAGGATCGCTTCCATGGGCATGCGGCAGGGGCCCATGACGGTACACCGCCTGGTCCGCGCGCTGCTCTCCCAAGGCCACACTGACGCTGTCCTGGACCTCCTCACCAGCAAGGACCAGCCCGGGTGGGCGCAGCTCCTGGAGCGGGGCGCCACCTTCACGTGGGAGGCATGGGACCTGGTGGACGGGACCGACTACAGCCAGTCCCACGCCTGGTCCGCATCCGTGGTCAAGGAGATCCTGGAGCACCTGCTGGGCGTGCGGTACGCCTCCGCCGGCGGTTCCGAACTGGTCATTGAACCGCCGCTGTGCCGCTTGGAACACGCGCGCGGCGCCGTGCCCGTGGGCAGCGGCAGTGCGGAGGTCGGCTGGAACCGGAGCGGCGACCAGCTGAAGCTTGAGTGCGCTGTGCCCGCCGGCATCACGGCGGTGGTCAGGCTGCCCGCCGGCACTTACGGGATCCAGGGCCCGACGGCGGGACCCGCCGTCGAACGTTCCGCTCCGGAAAGTGCCGCTACAGCCGGCGCGGATCGCGATGGCGGCACCGCCGGCAGCGGGGTGAAGGTGGAATTCCGCATCCACACGGGAACCTGGACCTTCACACCCGGCGGCTGATTCCCCGCTTAGTCCCAACCAAGTAGCACATAGCTTGTAACGAGACTTGCTGCTACCTGGTTGGGGTGGGCCAGGGCGTTTCTAGTCCCGTTGTTTCCGGGCGTTCCGCCACAGCAGCAGGCCAATGACCGCGGCGGACAGCATTCCCAGCGCGCCGGTGGCCACCAGCCCCAGCCGCACCCCGAACTGCTCCGTCAACCAGCCGGCCAGCAGGCCTCCCATGGCGTGTCCGCCCAGCAGGAGCGGCAGGTACAGGGCCATCACCCTGCCGCGGATTTCCGGCCCTGCCTCGAGCTGGACGGCAGTGGCCGCGCTGGTCAGGAACAGCAGGGTCATCAGGCCCACCACCACCAGCATCACGGTGAAGAGAACGAGGTTTGGCATCAGGGCAGCAACCAGCTGGGCGAGCCCGAAGAGGCCGGCGGCCAGGACGATTCCCTTCCGGCCCAGGCTCCGCAGGCGGGCGGCCAAAAGCGCACCGGCCAGGGCACCAACCGCACTGACCGTGTTGAACAGGCCGAACCCTTCAACCCCGTTGTGCCACACGCGTTCGGCAAAGGCGGCGAGCACCACGGGCCCGTTCATTCCGAACATCCCCAGCAGCCCTGCCAGCGCGATGATCAGCAGCAGCGAGGGGCGTTCCTTGACGTACCGGAAACCGGCCAGGAGCTGGCCCCTCCCCCGCTCCGCCGGGGTACTTTGATGCAACTCCGCGGGGCGGATGGCGGCGATCAAGCACAGGACCAGCACGCAGAGCAGGGAGTTGGCGGCGAACGCCGCTGCTGATCCCGCCTGGGCAATGACGGCCCCGGCCAGCGCCGGTCCTGCCATGGCACCCAGCTGGCCGATGGCGTTATTGAGTCCGATGGCAGGCCGGAGGGCGGCGTCGCCCACCACTTCATTAACGAACACCTGGCTGGCGGGCTGGTTGATGGCTGACGTTATCCCGAGCGCCACGCAGCTGGCGTAGACGGCCCAGACGGTGATGGTCCCGCTCGCTGCCCACGCGGCCAGACCCATGGCGAGGAGTGCGATAACGCCCTGGCACACGAGCATGATGCGGCGCTTGGGAAAGAGGTCCACCAGCAGGCCGCTGAGCGGGCCCACCACCAGCATCGGCAGGAATTGCAGGGCAACAGCCACACCCACCGCGGCGGGACTGCCGGTCAGCTGAAGCACCAGCCAGTCCTGGGCCAGGCGCTGCATCCACACACCCACACTGCCCGTGAACACCAGAGCCAGGAAGAGCCGGTAGTTGCGCTGGGTCAGGGGCTGGTACCACGGGGGCTGGTTCTGCGCGGGACGGAGGGACTGCTCGGAACGCTGGCGGTCGGAAGACACGTCGGACTCAACTCGATAGTGACGGACAGAACCAGGCGTACCTGGTGCGCTTCAGATGGTGGTGCTTCAGGCGCGGTGGGAGCGCAGTTTGACGGCTGCCGCGGCCAGGATCAGGGTGCCGGGGACCACCACGAACAGTGCAGCGAGCATCCAGACGAACACCACTGCCCCGAAGAGCGCGGCAACCAGCAGGAGGGATCCCGTCCAGTCCCGGACGGACACGGCCTGCCCGGATTCGAGAGCGGAGCGCCAGGCACTCCGGCCGTCAGTGTGGGGGCCCGCGAAGCCGGACCAGGCCGCTGAGGTGCGCAGGAGCAGGACGGCGCCTGCGGCGGCAAGGATCAGGGTGGCCGGCAGCACCACTTCCCGGCCGGGCAGCTGCCCCACCCATGCGAGCAAAAGGTTAAGGACAATCACGACGGCGGCTGCCGCCGTCGTGATTCCCAGCTTCCAGCTGCCCGGCAGGGCAGCCTTGAACGTGCTCCAGAGGCTGCGGACGGAGTCGTCCCGGCCGGAAAGGTGCCGTTCCAGATGGGCGATCCCCGCCGCATAGGCGGCGGGGATCGTGACGAGCGGAATGGACAGCACCAGTACCAGCACGCCGGCCAGGAGGGTCTCGGAGAACAGTGCGAAGCGGTTGACCGGGACGGGTTCGTGGTGGTTCGGTGCGGGTGTGGTGCTGTCCATGACGCTCATTTTAAGTATCGGTCTTCCGGTTCTTAGCCTTTGAGGCCCTGGGTGGAGACGCCTTCGACGATGTAGCGCTGGAACACGAGGAAGAAGATCAGTACCGGCAGCAGGGCCAGGACGGACATGGCGATCATGGCGCCGTAGTCCGAGCTTTGGGTCTGGTCCACGAAGAGGCGCAGGGCCAGCGGCAGCGGGTACTTTTCGGGGGTGTTCAGGTAGAGCAGCGGGCCCAGGAAGTCGTTCCAGCTCCAGATGAAGGAGAAGATCGAGGTGGAGATCAGGGCCGGCTTCATCAGCGGCAGCATGATGGAGGTGAAGATCCGGACGTGCCCGGCGCCGTCGATCCTTGCTGCCTCGTCCAGCTCACCGGGCAGGTTGCGCATGAACTGGACCATCAGGAAGACGAAGAACGCGTCGGCGGCGAGGAACTTGCCGATCAGCAGCGGCACGTAGGTGTCCACCAGGCCAAGCTGCTGGAACACGATGTACTGCGGGATGATCACCACGTGGAACGGCAGGAGCAGGGTGGCGATCATCATGCCGAAGAAGATGCTCCGGCCGGGGAACTTGATCCTGGCGAACGCGTACGCGGACACGGACGCCGAGAGGATGGTGCCCACTACCGCACCAATCGCGAGGATCAGCGAGTTGGTGAAGAACTGCAGGGTGGAGACCCCGCCGATGCCCTCCATTGCGGTGACGAAGTTGTCGAAGCTGAAGTTGTTGGACCACAGCGACGTGTTCGCGCCGCCGATTTCGGCGTTCGGCTTGAAGGACGAGGCGATCATCCACAGGCCCGGGTAGAGGACCACGGCCGTGAGCGCGAGGGCCACGATGTGGAAGAGCGTGCTCTTGGCGCGCTTGGTCCCGGCCGATTCGGACTTGGGGTTGTAGTGCGGCACCTGTGCGTCCGGCGTGGACTGGGTGGGGGTTGCCATGGTTGTCATTTTGCATCACCGCTGTAGTGGACCCAGGACTTGGAGGTGCGGAAGAAGATCAGGGTAATGATGCCCACCACGATCACCAGGAGCCAGGCCATCGCCGAGGCGTAGCCCATCCGGAAGTCGCTGAAGCCGCGCAGGTACAGGTAGAGGGTGTAGAAGAGGGTGGAGCCGGCCGGGCCGCCTTCACCGTTGGAGATGATGTAGGCCGAGGCGAAGATCTGGAACGCGTGGATGGTTTCCATCAGCAGGTTGAAGAAGATCACCGGGGAGAGCATGGGCCAGGTGATGTTGAAGAATTTCCGCACCGGGCCGGCACCGTCCATGGACGCCGCCTCGTAAAGGTCCGCCGGGATTTGCTTCAGGCCGGCCAGGAAGATCACCATCGGGGCGCCGAACTGCCACACCGTCAGGAGGATGAACATCGGCATGGTCATGGAGGGGTTGCCCACCCAGCCGCCCAGGTTGATCCCGAAGAAGGACAGGCCCTGGTCCACCGGACCGGAATCGCCGAACATGGCCTTCCAGACGATCGCGATGGACACGGACGCGCCGATCAGGGACGGGGCGTAGAAGGCGGAGCGGTAGAAACCCTGGCCGCGGCGCTTGCTGTTCAACAGCATGGCCACCGCCAGTGCCGCGGCGAGCTTGAGCGGGGTACCGAAAACCACGTAGCCCACGGTCACACCTACCGACTGCAGGAACCGTTCGTCCTGGAAGAGGGTGGTGTAGTTGTCCAGGCCGATCCATTTGGGCGGATCGAAGAGGTTGTAGTTGGTGAAGGACAGGTACAGCGAGGAAATCATGGGCCCGACAGTGAGGGCGATGAATCCCAGCAGCCAAGGCAGCAGGAAGGTGTAGCCGGCACGGGCGTCCGCCCCGCGCTGCTTCGACTTGCGAAGCTGCGCGGGTGCGGACGACGCCGAACGCCTGCTCAGTGTTGGGCTTTGAGTCACGAGTTCATTCCGTCAGTTGTGGACGTCTTGGTCAGACAGTCTGCCTGATCAGGCGTTCTGCTTGATGAGGTCTTCGGCTTCCTTGAACCATGCGTCGGCTGCGCCGTCGATGGTCAGTTTGCCGTAGTTCAGGTCGGAGGAGACGCGCTTGAAGGAAGCTTCGAGGGTGCCGAAGCCGACGATGGGCGGCTCGGGAGCGTCCTTGAGGTACTTCTCGATGGACTTCTCGTAGTCCACCACGAGCTTGTCCGTACCTTCGAAGGTGGTGCCGTCACGCTGGGTCTTGGAAGCAGGAACGCCGCGGGAGGTCTTGAAGATCTGGCCTACCTCGGGGTCGTTGACCATGAAGTCGATGAAGCGGGCTGCAGCGTCCTTGTACTTGGTCTTGGCGCTGGCCACCATCAGCATGGACGGCTTGAGGAACAGGCCCAGGTTGTCCGGGTCATCCGACGGGACCGGAACGAGCTTGAGTTCCTTCGCGCCGCTGTCGCCGAGGTAGCCGGCCATGAAGTTGTCCCAGGTGACCTCGGTGGCGGTGACGTTGGAGCCGAACGGGGACTTGGGGGCGAGCTGGGTGACGCGCTCTTCGGAGACGATGGCGGGAGTGCCGCGCAGGCCGGCGGTGGTGTTCCACCATTTCTTCATGTCGTCCTTGGTGAAGCCGAGCTTGCCGTCTTCAGTGAACGCTTCGATGTTGTTCTGCCGCAGCCAGATGTTGAACATCCACCACACGCCGGTGTAGTCGGTGGAGCCGAAGAGCGCTCCGTTGCTCTTGCCGCCCACCTCGGTGAGGAAGTCGTTGAATTCCTTGTAGGTCCACGAACCGTCCGGCTCGGCGATGCCCAGGGATGCCAGCTTGGCCGGGTCGTAGTAGACGGCGAAAGCGTTGGTGCTGGTGGGGATGCCGTAGGTCTTGCCCTTGATCTGGCCCGAGGGCAGCAGGGACTTTTCAAAGGCGTCGGTGTTGATCTTCACGGTGCCGAGGTCCAGGAGCTGGTTGCGCTGGCCGTAATCGCGCAGGTAGGACAGGTCCCACTGCATAACGTCCGGCAGGCCGCCGCCGGCTGCCTCGGTGGCACGCTTCTGCCAGTAGCCGGCGAAGTCGGTGAAGTTGCCGTTGACCTTGACGTCCGGGTTCTTCGATTCGAACAGGGCAATGGCCTTGCGGGTACGCTCGGCGCGGTCATCGTTGCCCCACCAGGTGTAGTTGATGGTGACTGGCTTCTCCGCGGTGCCGGTTTCCCCTCCCGAGGAGCTGGAGCCAGTTCCGCAAGCCGCCAGTGCCGCGGCAGATGCGGTGCCGACGGCTACGGTGGTGAGGAAATGCCTTCTGTTGATCATGGGAGCCTCCTTGCTCGATGTGTGCAATCCCTCCGCCCAAACTACAACGTGAGTAGTGAGCTGGCTTACACGGCTTCTGAAACGATACAATATAGGCATTCCCGGAAATGGGCAAGCGTTTTCCAAAGATCTGATTTTCGCGCCGGTTCCATCTTCCCAGCAGACAAAGGAGTCCCATGAATTTGCAGGAAACCTCCAGCCCGGCCAGCGTCTGGAACAACATCGAAGGCATCGCCTACGGTGGCGACTACAACCCGGAGCAGTGGCCCGTCAGTGTCCGGCTTGAGGACCTGGAGCTGATGAAGGAAGCGGGTGTGAGCTTCCTCAGCGTGGGTATCTTCTCCTGGGCGTTGCTGGAGCCGGCCGAGGGCACGTACGACTTTGGCTGGCTGGACGAGGTGATGGACAACCTCGCGGGCATCGGCGTCAAGGTTGCCCTCGCCACTGCCACCGCCGCTCCCCCGGCGTGGCTGGTACGGAAGCATCCGGAGATCCTGCCGGTCACGGCTGACGGAACCGTGCTGGGACCGGGGTCGCGGCGGCACTACTCGCCGTCGTCGGCCGTTTACCGCCGCTACGCCACTGGCATCACGCGGGTGCTCGCGGAACGTTACAAGGACCACCCGGCCCTGGCACTCTGGCACGTTGACAACGAACTGGGCTGCCACGTCTCCGAGTTCTATGGCGAAGAGGATGCCGCCGCTTTCCGGGCCTGGCTGGAGCGCCGGTACGGGAGCATTGATGCGCTCAATGCTTCCTGGGGCACTGCATTCTGGTCCCAGAATTATGGTTCGTTCGAAGAGATCCTGCCGCCCGCCGTCGCCCCGTCCACGCTGAACCCGGGCCAGCAGCTGGACTTCCAGCGCTTCAACTCCTGGTCGCTGATGGACTATTACCGGGAGCTCGTTGCCGTCCTGCGCGAAGTAACTCCCGGCGTGCCATGCACCACGAACCTGATGGCATCCAGCGCCACAAAGTCCATGGACTACTTCGACTGGGCCAAGGACCTGGACGTCATCGCGAACGACCACTACCTGGTGGCCGCGGACCCTGAGCGGCAGATCGAACTCGCGTTCAGCGCGGACCTCACGCGCGGCATTGCGGGCGGCGACCCATGGATCCTGATGGAACATTCGACGTCGGCCGTCAACTGGCAGCCGCGCAACCAGCCCAAAATGCCCGGCGAGATGCTGCGCAACTCGCTGGCGCACGTGGCCCGCGGCGCCGATGCTGTCATGTTCTTCCAGTGGCGCCAAAGCTTCGCCGGGTCCGAGAAGTTCCACTCGGCCATGGTGCCGCACGGCGGGCGGGACACCCGGGTGTGGCGCGAGGTGGTTGACCTGGGTTCGGCCTTGAAGCGGTTGGCCCCGGTGCGCGGCTCACGCGTGGAGTCGCGGGTTGCCATCGTGTTCGATTACGAGGCCTGGTGGGCGAGCGAGATCGATTCCAAGCCGAGCATCGACGTGAAGTACCTGGACCTGCTGCGGGCCTTTCACCGGTCGCTGTTCCTGCGGGGAGTGTCCGTGGATATGGTGCATCCGTCGGCGTCGCTGGAGGGGTATGACCTCGTCCTGGTATGCACCCTGTACTCGGTGACTGATGATGCTGCGGCCAACATTGCCGCGGCCGCCTCCGCCGGCGCCACAGTGCTGGTGAGCTACTTCAGCGGGATTACGGACGAGAAGGACCATGTGCGGCTGGGCGGCTACCCGGGCGCGTTCCAGGAACTGCTGGGCGTGCGGGTGGAGGAATTCCACCCTCTGCTGGCGGGCACCCAGCTGAAGCTGAGCGACGCCACGGTGTCGTCGATTTGGAGCGAGCACGTCCACCTTGCCGGCGCGGAAGCCGTGCAGACCTTTACGGAGTATCCGCTTGAGGGCGTTCCGTCGCTGACCCGGCGTGCGGTGGGTTCCGGTGCAGCCTGGTACCTGGCTTCGTTCCCGGACCGGGACGGTATCGAGTCTGTCGTTGACCGGCTGTTGGAAGAGTCCGGTGTTGCGCCCGTTGCGGTTGCCGATCCTGGCGTGGAACTGACGCGCCGCCGTTCCGACGACGGCCGCGCCTTCCTTTTCGCGATCAACCACTCGCGGTCTTCCGGGTCGGTCCAGGCTTCCGGTGTTGACCTGGTCTCCGGTGAGCGGTTTGACGGTACGGTTCCTGCCGGCGGTGTTGTGGTGGTTTCGGAGGACTGATCCGCTTCGGTTATCCACATACTTCAGTTATCCACATAGGAGCGTTGGCACTCAGGTTTTGCCGGCGCCGTTTGGCAGAGTTGACCTATGGAGGCCATTGGGGATCAGCTCGCAGAGTTCGACGGCTCCGCCGCCGCGCCTGCGCTGGTTCCCGATGGTTCCTTAGGCGCTGATGCTGCGCCTCAACCCGGGGTGACGTCTCACGCTTCTCGGTTTGCTGCCCTTGGCGGCAGTTTTGTCAGACCCCCACACGAGAATGGGGTTATGGAAGCCATTGGGGAGCGGCCTGAGTACTACGGCGGTAACGTCGTGGTGCTCGGGCGGGCGGGGGCTGCTACCCCTGCTGCCCCTTCGGGCCTCAGGGTTCCCGTAGTGGACAGTTCCGGTTCTCTCCCGGGCTCATACGCGTACGACGACGGGTCCCGGCTGAGTCCCGGCTGGCGCCTGCACGCTGTGCCCACCGGGGCTGCCGAGCCCACGGTCGCTGATGCCAAATCAGCAGGGTCGGCAGCAGGGTCCACAACAGGGCCCGCGGATGCTGATGCCGAACCAACCGCCTTCGCAGAGGCTGAATCCCAACCAGCGGTGCCACAGCAGGCTGATTCCGCAGTCGCCGCGCCGTCGCTGGCTGATGCCGAGTCAGCGGTGCCCGTAACAGGGCCCGGGGCGGCAGATTCCCTCCGTGCCGCGGAGCCGCTGGGTCTGGCGGAGCTCGGCAGGCTCGTGGCGCAAGCCGCTGCTGCCGCGCCGTCGATACTTGCCGGGGCCAGCTATGTTGAAGCCGCCAAATACGCCGCTGGAGTGGAGGACCTCTCCCGGACTGTGGAGTACCTGCAGGTCCTGTCCGCCGGGACCGTGGACCGAACCCGCACCCAAGCCATCGCCGCCGCGGACACCGCACGCGCCAACCGGTCCCGCACCGGCAAGGGCTGGGTCACCGGCTGGGACAACGGCGTCGAAACCCTCAACGAAACAGACACCAACTGGCCCGGCCCATCTACAGCCCGGGACGCCGGGAACGATGCCGCAACAGGGACCGTCGGGCGGGGCCGGGACCGGGTGATCACGTCACCGGCCGATGACGGCTGCGCCAACACCGGCGAGTCCCTCCGGCTCCTGCTGCGGATCGGCAAAAGCGAAGCCAACCGCCGCCTGGCCCTGGCAAAAGACATCCTGCCCGCCAGCACCCTCACCGGCGACACCATCCCCGCGCCCCGCCAACACCTCGCCGCCGCCCTCACCCCCACACCCACCAGCACCAGCGCCAGCACCGGCGCGGGCACTCCCAACACCGAAGCCAGCACCGGTCCGGAAGACGGCACTGGCACCGGGGACAGCACCGGCAGCGAAGAGCCCGCGGGCACCGACAACCGAGTGCAGGGCACAGCCGCTGCTTGCCCGGCGGTCTCGTCCCGGGCCGGGACCATCATCGCCCTGACCCTGAACCGGCTCCAGCACCTCACCACACCCGCGAAACTGGCCCTGATCGAAGAAAACCTCACCGCCACCGCGGCCACATCAGACCCCGACTTCCTCGCGCGCGTCGCCCGCCGCTGGGCCGACACCATCGACGCCGACGGCACCGAACCCAGCGAAGAAGCCCTCCGCCACACCCAAGGCGCGTTCATCCGCAAACCCCGCCACGGCCTGCACCACCTCGAAATCTTCGCCACCACCGACCAATACGAACACCTCCTCACCGTCATGAACACCGCCACCAACCCCCGCACCACCACAACCAACACCAGCAGTGGCAGTAGCGGCGATCAGGACGGAAACACTCAGGACAGGATCTGGAACGAGAACAACACCGGCCCAGACCTGGACCGGCGCACCCGGCCACAAAAACAACTCGAAGGACTCGTCGGCGCCGCCAAGATTGCCCTGGCCACCAACACCCTGCCCGCCACCGGCGGCAACCGCCCCCAAATCATCGCCACCATCAACTACCAAGACCTCTTCCCCCACCACACCCCCACAAACACCGACCCCGGCACTACCACAGGCACTGCCACAGGCACCGGCACGGGGAACCTCGTGTTCACCGGCCCCGTCGCCGCCGCAACCCTGCGCAAACTCGCCTGCGACGCCGACATCATCCCCGCACTCCTGGGCACCCACGGCGAACTCCTGGACCTCGGCCGCAAAACCCGGCTCTTCACCCCAGCCCAACGCACCGCCCTCACCGCCCGCGACCAAGGCTGCGCCTTCCCCAACTGCACCATCCCCGCACCCTGGTGCGAAGCCCACCACATCACCTACGGGTCCCACCACGGCACCACCAACACCAACAACGGCGTCCTGCTCTGCAGCGGCCACCACCACCTCATCCACAAAGAACAATGGACCATCACCACCCCCAACAACACCCCCTGGTTCACACCCCCAAAACACCTCGACCCCCACCAAAAACCCCAACAAAACACCTACTTCAAACCACCCCCACCACCAACACCCCGCGAATGAACCACGTATGCCCACCAAACCAGCGGACACCCCGCACCGCAGCGCTGCGGCCGGCCCCGTTACTGACCCCACGGCCTCCTTCTGTCACCGAGCATTATTGGGGTTAGCTGCCTAGAAAATTTGCTTCAAGGAGCAGAAGGCTTAAACAGCTCCGTCCCGGGAGGAACCGAAAGGTTCCCGCCGGGACGGAGCTGCCACCCGCCGTCGGACATTCTGGGCGGAGGAGGCGTCCACCCAAGTTGTCCAGAGCCGTGTTGGCGGTGTGAAGACTAACTGCTGATCGCGGACTTCATCTCGTCGTGCGCCTTCTTGCCTGCTTCCTCAGTGGACAGACGCTCGAAGAGAACCTCGGAGGTGTAGCGCTTGATGATTTCCTGGATGGCGCCTGCGCCCTTCGGCGGCGGGGCCGGGGCCTCACCGAGCTCGTCCTTGATCTGGTCGATAAACTTGACCACCTTGACGTCGGACGGTGTCAGCTTGGATTCGATGGCTGCACGGACTTCCGAGTTGGGGTAGACGCCACGGTCGGCCAGGAGGGCCTCGCCGGCCTTGACGTTGTTGGCCAGGAAGTTGATGAACTTGGCGGTTTCCTCAGGGTGCTTGGTGCGTGAGGAGGCCGACCAGAACTGGGATGCCTTGTACCAAAGCCCGGCGTCATCGGCCGAGCCGGTCTTGGTGGGGAACCGAAGGATCTTCAGGTCGCCACCGGAGGCCTTTTCCAGGGCAGGAGCCTGGTTGGACCACCAGAAAGCCATGCCGTTCTTGCCGGTGGCAAGGCCGCTCTGGTCCAGCGGTGCGGCTTCGGCCTCTACTACCTCGGACGCGGACGGAACCGCCTTCTTCTCGCTGAGCTCCTTCAGGAACGCCCACCACTGAGCGATGTCACTTGGCTCAAAGCCCAGCTTGCCGTCAGAGGTGTAAAGGGACTTGCCGTTCTGGCGGAGCCATACACCCAGGGACGCTTCGTCGGTTCCGTAGGCAGCCGCACCGTAGGTGCCCTTCGGGGACTTTGCCGTGATTTCAGCGGCGATGCGCTCGAAGTCCTGCCAGGTCCATTTGGAGTCGTCGGGCAGCGGGACGCCGGCGGCTTCGAAGACCTTGGGGTTGGCCAGGATGGTGGCGGCATTGATACCGGCTGCAATACCCGTCAGGCCGTCCTCGCCCTTGCCGGCATTGAGTGCCGCTTCGTCGAGCTTCGACGTGTCGATCTCGTACTTGGAGAGGTCAAGGAGGGCACCCCGGCTGGAGTATTCAGTGATGTACTTTTCGTCCATTTGGATGATGTCCGGCGCATCGTTTGCGGCGACCTGGGTGGCCAGCTTGTCCCAGTAGCCGCTCCAGTCGCCGAATTCCGGCTTGATCTTGATGTTGGGGTTCTCGGCTTCGAACTCCTTGATGGCTTCCTGGGTCAGCTGGGCCCGCTTATCGCCGCCCCACCAGGAGAACCGCAGTTCAACGGGACCGTCGGCGCTTTGCTGGCCTGATCCCCCGCCGCAGGCGCTGAGGCTCAATGCCATAACGACGGCGGCCGCGGCTGCTGCGACGCCAGTCTTGCGGAAGGGGCGGCGTGCACCCTGGGATGGTGTGGCTGCCGGCTGCTTGCTGGCAGCAGAGGCAGAGCGGGAAAAAAGCGGCACTGGTACTCCGATCTTCTTTGATCATGTTGCTGGGGGTGCGATGGAGGGAAGGAAGTCGAAATTCACTATAGAGCAGAAACCGGAAAGCGTTTTCTGATTCTAATGCTACAAGTCGACAACTTGTAATACAAGATGTTTTTTCAAAGTCTTCCGCGAGCAGAAACGGCCCGTCGGTTTGACGGGCCGTTTCATTGGCGGGACTGTCGGTTCAGCAGGCCGCCAGGCCTGAGAAGCCTTAGCCGGAAGCCTCAGTTGGACGAGCTTGAGGCTATTTGATGCCGGTGGTGGCGATGCCCTTGATCAGGAACCGCTGGCCGAAAAGGAAGACCAGGAACACGGGCAGGAGCGAGACGATGGACATGGCGAACAGCGATCCCCAGCTCGTGGCGGACTGGGAGTCCACAAAGGCCCGCAGGGCTACTGGAACGGTGAACATATCCGGGTCCGTCAGGTAGATGAGGGCGCCGAAGAAATCGTTCCAGGTCCAGATGAACGTGAAGATGGTGGTAGTGGCCAGTGCCGGAACCATCAGGGGCAGGATGACCCGCAGGAAGATTCTGGGGTGGCCGGCGCCGTCAATCCTGGCGGCCTCGTCCAGTTCGCGGGGAATGCCGCGGATGAACTGCACCATCAGGAAGACGAAGAACGCATCCGTGGCCAGCAGCTTGGGAACCAGCAGCGGCCAGAAGGTGTTCACCCAGCCGATCTGCGAGAACAGGATGTACTGCGGAACGATGACCACGTGGAACGGCAGCATGATGGTCAGGAGCATGATGCCGAAGAACAGCTTCTTGCCGGTGAACTGCAGCCGGGCGAAGGCGTAGGCGGCCATCGAGCAGGAGATCAGGTTGCCCAGGATGGAGCCAATGACCACGATGGCCGAGTTGAGCATGTAATGCCCGAAGGGGTGGGTCAGGGCGGACCAGCCGGAGGTGTAGTTGCCCATCTCCAGGCTGTTCAGCCACAGGCCGGGCTCGCGGAAGATCAGCTCGTTGGGCCGCAGCGAGGACACCACCATCCACAGCAGCGGGTAGATCATCAGGCCGCCGGCCAGGATCAGGATCGCGTGCTTGATGAGGGCTTTGGTGCGCTGCGAGCGGCTGAAAGCCAGGGTGCCGCGGGACTCCCGGACTTTGGGCTTGCGGTGGGTCGTAGGCTTGCCGGCGCCGGCTGACTTCTTGTCCGGGGCGGGCAGCTCAAGCTTAGTCGTCATAGAAAACCCAATACTTAGAAGCGATGAAGTTGATGGCGGTGAAGACGCCGATGATCAGCAGCAGGACCCATGCCATGGCGGAGGCGTAGCCCATGTCGAACTGGCCGAAACCCTTTTGGTACAGGTACAGGGTGAAGAACATCGTGGAGTCCGAGGGCCCGCCGTTGCCACCGGAGACGATGAACGCCTGGGTGAACGACTGGAACGAGCCGATGATCTGCAGGACCAGGTTGAAGAAGATGATCGGGCTCAACATCGGCATGGTGATCCGCCAGAACTGCTGCAGCGTGGTGGCGCCATCAACCTTGGCGGCCTCGTAGTACATGTTCGGGATCTGGCGCAGGCCTGCCAGGAAGATGATCATCGGCGCGCCGAAGGTCCAGACGTGCAGCAGAATGATCGAACCAAGCGCCGTGCTGGGGTCCGAAATCCAGCCCGGGCCCTGGATGCCGAACATCGCCAGGACCTGGTTGACCAGGCCGGTGGTGCCGAAGATCTGCTTCCACAGAATGGCCACAGCCACGGATCCGCCGAGCAGGGAGGGCAGGTAGAACACCGACCGGTAGAACGGCAGCCCGCGAAGCCCCTTGTCCAGGACGAGGGCGATCAGCAGTGCCACGGCGAGCTGGAGCGGGACACCGATGAACACGTAGGTGAAGGTCACGCCCAGCGAGTTGTGCAGGCGGGCATCGGAGAGCATCCGGGTGAAGTTCTCCAGCCCCGTCCATTCCGGCGGCTGCAGCAGGTTGTAGTCCGTGAAGGACAGGTAGAGGGACATCAGCATGGGGCCGATGGTGATGGCCACCAGGCCAACCAGCCACGGCAGCAGGAAGATGTAGGCGGCCTTGTTGTCCCGGCCGTTCGCTTTCTTCTCCTCGGCGGTGGCTTTACCCTTCCGCCGGGAGAACGAGCTCAGTTCACTGATGGCGCTCACTGCGGCAACCCCGTTCCGGTCAAGCGCGCCGCTGCAGCCGGCATTCCTGCCGGGCGCGGTGCCCTGGGTATGTGTTTAGCGGCCATGTGGTCTCCTTTGGTCATCGTGGCCTCCACGTTATGGTCATCGCCGGAGCGATCATGGACGCCCACCTGTTCGCGCTTCCCTACGAGGGTGGCATCGGATCGGCGATCGTCCCGCGCGCCACCTGCGGGTGGTGCGGATGAAAAGCGGCTCCGTACCAAAGTAAACGGTTTCTTGACTCTTGTATAGCCCTTTGTTAGTTTTTGAGAAAGCGTTTTCTGTAGCGGGCGTCACATCACCCGTATTACTAAGACAAGGGGCAGGACAATGCGGTTTGGTCTCAAAAAGTCGTCCATGGCAGCAGCCGGAGCATCAGCAGTTCTGGCGCTGGTCCTCACTGGCTGCGGCAGCAGTCCGCAAGCCGGAAAGGTAGGCACGGTCGAAGATCCGGTCACCATCCGCTTCGCCTGGTGGGGCAACGACTCCCGTGCCAAAACCACCCTGGAGGTCATCAAGGATTTTGAGGCCGCCAACCCCACCATCAAGGTGCAGGGCGAAAACACCGAATTCAGTTCCTACTGGGACAAGATGGCCACCCAGATTGCCGGCGGCACCACACCCGATGTCTTCGCCATGAGCGGCGCCTACCCCAGCGAATACGCCACCCGCGGCGTCCTGCTGGACCTGGACAAGGTCAAGGACCAGATCGATACCTCCAAGTTTGCCGCCGGGACCGTGGACCTCGGCAAAATCGAGGACAAGCAGTACACCATCACGGCCGGCGTTAATGCCATGTCCATGGTGATCGACCCGAAAGTCTTCGAAGCCGCCGGGGTGGAACTGCCGGACGATGAAACCTGGACCTGGGATGACTATGCGGACATCGCCGCCGAGATCACCAGGAAGTCGCCGGCCGGAACGTTCGGCACAACTCCCATGGCCAATGACTCTTTCCTGGCCGTTTGGGCCCGCCAGAATGGTGAGGACCTCTATACCGACGATGGCAAGAAGCTGGGCATCAGCGAGGACACCGCCACCAAATGGTTCGAGCTGAACAAGAAGCTGATGGAAACCGGCGGTGCGCCCTCAGCATCCCAGACGGTTGAGGACGGCTCCGCCCAGCCCGAGATGACACTCATGGGCCAGGGCAAGCAGGGCATGAAGATCTCCTGGAGCAACCAGATGAACTCCTACTCCGGTTCACCGCTGGTCATGATGAAGCTGCCCGGCGAAAGCAAGCAGCCGGGATCATGGCTGCGCTCCTCCATGGAATACGCCATCTCCTCCAAGTCCGCACACCCCAAGGAAGCAGCCCTGTTCATCAACTACCTGGTGAACAACGTTGACGCCGCCACCAAGATCAAGAGCGACCGGGGCATGCCCGCCAACACCGAGCTCAAGGCCGCCATCACTCCCCTCCTGAAGGAATCCCAGCAAAAGGAAGCCGAGTACCTGGACCGCCTGGCCGAGATGGACATCGAGCCGCCGCTGCCGTTCCCCGCCGGATCGTCTGCCACCATGGAGGTCCTCAACCGGTTCAATACGGACGTATTGTTCGGAAAAATCTCCCCGCGTGATGCCGCCAAGGGCTTCATCCAAGAGGTCAACTCGAACCTTGGCTAGTCCCTGGT
Source organism: Pseudarthrobacter siccitolerans (assembly GCF_001046895.1). Classification (GTDB taxonomy): domain Bacteria; phylum Actinomycetota; class Actinomycetes; order Actinomycetales; family Micrococcaceae; genus Arthrobacter; species Arthrobacter siccitolerans. The sequence continues at coordinate 147,017 of NZ_CAQI01000029.1, read as the reverse complement.
CCGTCCCCCGCCGCCAACAGCAATGACCACATCAACCCAGGAGGCAGGCCAGTGAACCGCAATACCGGCCTGAGCCGTGACGCCATGCCAAGTAATGATGGTCAGTCCTGCCCGGCCTCCCGGCCGCCACGGCCCAGCGCCATCGCCGGCTACGAGGACTGGCCCAAGTACGTCCAGGAGCACCCCCGGTACCAGGCCGCGAGCGCGGCAGCCCAGCAACTGGCCGACGCCCTCGGCGTACCCGGTGCGCTGCCGTCATCTGAGGTGACGGTCCAGTGGGAGGACACGCACGACGGCGTCACTACCTCCCAGCTCAGCTGGCAGCTGGGCTTCGGTCCCCGTACCACTGGCTGGCTGATCCGCCCGGCCGGCGCCGCTGGTCCCCTGCCCGGGGTCCTGGCCCTGCACTGCCACGGGGGCAACAAGTTCGGCGGCGCGGACCGGCTGGTGGAACTCCCCGAGTCCCATCCCTCGGCCCAAACGGCGCGTGCCGGCCACTATGACGGCCAGGCCCTCGCCACGAACATCGCACGGCGCGGATTCGCTGTCCTGGCTCACGACACCTTCGCCTGGGGCAGCCGCCGCTTCAACCTTGGCGTCCCGCCCTGGCGGACGGCTTCGGCTCTCAAGGCGAGGCAGGCGCAATGGCGGGAGGACGGCGTCGTGCCTTCCGACGCCGACCTGTACAACGCCGCCGCCGGATTCCACGAGGACACTGTGGCCAAGACCGCCGGCCTGCTGGGCACCAGCCTGGCCGGCATGGTGGCCCACGACGACCTCGCGGCCCTGGACGTCCTCGCCGGGCTGCCGGGCGTGGACCAGGACAGGCTGGGCTGCATCGGATTCTCCGGCGGCGGCGGCCGCTCCCTGGCCCTCGCCGCACTGAATCCCAGGATCCGGAGCTATGTAGTGACCTGCATGATGACCACCTTCCAGTCGCTCCTTCCCGCCCACTTGGACGCACATTCGTGGCTGCTCCAAACTCCGGGCCTGTGGCGCCTGGGCGACTGGCCGGAGCTGACCGCAAGGTCGGCGGCCAGCCGGCTGCTGGTGCAGTACGCCCTGGCTGACGAACTCTTCCCCGAAGACGGCATGCGCGAGGCCCACGCCATCCTCCAGTCACTGCACCCGCATGGAACCTATACCGGAAGCTTCTGGCCCGGCGGGCATGTGTTCACCTCCCGGATGCAGGAGGAAGCCCTCGAGTTCCTTACCGCCACCCTTCACGGGCAATCCACCTTTCAATCCGCCTCCAGCTTTCAAGGACCATCTTCATGACGCAACCCTCCGCCACAGCGGAAAGCAGGCCTCACGCCTCCGGGGACAACCCGGCCTCCGCTGACCCCGCAGCTGTTCCACGCTTAGCCCTGGTAGGTGTCCACGGCTTCGGTGAACGGCACCTGGCCAACCTGGCACGGCTCGAGGAAGCCGGCGCCGTCGAGCTCGTCGCCGTGGCAGACCCCAACCCGCCCGCGCCAGGACGGCTGGCGGAGTCGGTGGCCGTGTTCGATGATCTGGCACAGCTACTGGCAGCGGACCCGGGCGTCGACGTGGTCATTCTTGCCACCCCCATCCAGACCCATGCTCCCCTGGCCCTCGCCGCTTTGTCTGCCGGCAAGGACGTCTATGTGGAAAAACCGCCCGTGGCGTCCCTCGCCCAGTTTGAACAGCTGCTGGCAGCGGCTGAAACCGCAGGGCGGCGGGTCCAGGTCGGCTTCCAAAGCCTCGGCTCCCACGCGCTGCCCGCCATCCGGAACCTGGTGGACTCCGGCGCCATCGGTGACGTCCTCGGGCTGAGCGCCAGGGGCGAATGGCTGCGGAGCAAGTCCTACTTCAAGCGCTCGCGCTGGGCCGGGAAGCGCAGCCTGGACGGCATCGACGTGGTGGACGGCGTGGCAACCAACGCCCTGGCACACGCGGTAGCCACGGCGCTCCACATGGCCGGGGCCCACACGGTCGCGGATGTCCAGTCCGTGGAGACCGACCTATACCGGGCCCACGCTACCGAAAGCGATGACACCTCCATCCTGCGCGTGCGCACCGCCAGCGGCACCACGCTGCTCTGCGGCCTGACGCTGTGCGCGCCTGAGCAGCAGAAACCGTCCGTGACAGTGCACGGCACACTGGGCGAGATCACGCTGTACTACACCGAGGACGAGGTGGTTATCAGCACCACCGACGGCGAACGCCGCGAAACCTTCGGCCGCACCGACCTCCTGGAAAACCTGCTGGACGCCCGTTCCACCGGCGCGCCGCTGCTGTGTTCGCTCGCTGACACCGGTGCCTTCACCACGGTCCTGGAAGCCATCCGCACCGCACCCGCACCCCAGCAAATCAGCCCGGACCACATCACCTGGGAAGGCGACGGCGACGACGCGCATCCGGTGGTGCACGGAATCGGGCCTCTGCTCGAACGCGCGGCCAAAGCGCAGGCCACGTTCGCCGAACTTGGAGTGCCGTGGGCCCGGAAGCTGCCGCCGGTCCGCACCTTGACGCTCGACGGCCACGACGTCGGGGAGTACCAGGACGGCAGCAGGATCCGCGCGGTGTCTTCGCCGCGGCCCTACCTCCACCCGGTCCGCACCCTTGCCGGAACCGTCGTTACGGATCACCAACCGCTGGACCACGTGTGGCACCTCGGTGTCGGGGTGGCCCTGCAGGACGTGGACGGCATCAATTTCTGGGGCGGCCGCACCTACACCCGTGAGGCAGGACAGTACGTCTGGCGCCCGGACCACGGCAGCATCACGGCCACCTCTGTGGAGGAGACCGCTGCCGGCCACCACGGCGGCCGGCTGCACGAAACATTGAACTGGAACGGGCCCGACGGCACCGCGGTCCTGGTTGAGGAACGCACCTGGGCCTGGTCCGGCGTCGTCTCCTCCGCCTGGCAGCTGTCCCTCGACTTTGCCCTCTCCCCCGCCGGCGGAAAGCCGGTGAGCCTGGGCAGTCCCGGCTCCAACGGACGGCATGAAGGCGGCTACGGCGGCTTCTTCTGGCGGCTGCCCGAGTGCGATGGAGCCAGGGTGTGGACGCCCGCCGCTCAAGGCGAATCCGGCGTGCACGGTTCAGTGGCCCCTTGGCTCGCCTGGGCCGGAGAGTTCGGAGCCGGCAGCGCCACGCTCGTTTTTGTGGCCGCGGAGGGTTGCACCGATCCCTGGTTCGTCCGCGTGGCCGGCTACCCGGGCGTGGGCCAGTCACTTGCGTGGGACACTCCGGTCATCGCCCGGCCGGGCAGCCCCGTCCAACGCAGCATCACCGTTTTTGTGGCCGACGGAATCCTGGGCACAGCAGACATCGAAGCATTGATCAACCGGCAGGGGAACCGTTCATGAGCCAGACAACAACTGAAACCACACCTTTTGCGGGCAGGGCTGCCCCGGCATCCTCGGAAGACCGCGCCGTCAAACGGCGTCGGGTCCTGGACATCCTCGATGCAAAGGGCCGGGATTCGCTGCTGCTGACCACCAACACGGCCCTGACCTGGTACCTGGACGGCAGCCGGGTGCACATTAGCCTGGCCGGGGATCCCATCGCCGCCCTGTTGGTGGACCGCGATGGCGACCACCTCGTCACCTTCAACAACGAAGCCGGCCGTATCGCTGCCGAGGAACTGCCCGCCGGCGTCGCCATGCACACCGTGCCCTGGTACGGCAACCTGCACGAGGCAGCTGCCGCCGTCGGAAGTGCTGGAAGTGGCGCTGCTGGAGCCGGCACGGCACCGCTGGCCGAAGGGGACGTAGCTGCCGAGCTGCGCGCCGCCCGCCAGCAACTGCTCCCGGCCGAGAGCGCGCGCTATGCCCGCCTCAGCGCCGAGGTCGCCGGGATGATGACGGACGTGCTCTCGTCTGCCCGCCCGGAGACCACCGAGTTCGAGCTGGTTTCCGCTCTGGCGGCCCGCATTGTCGCGGCCAGCGCAGAGCCGCTGGTCCTGCTCTGCAACGGCAGCAGCCGCAGCGAATTCCGGCACCCGCTGGCCACGCACTCACCGGTTGGCCGCCGCGCCATGGCAGTGGTGTGTGCCCGCAGGGACGGCATGGTCGCCAACATTACCCGCTGGGTAAGGTTCGACGGCGGCACAGCGGAAGAGCGCGACGCCGAGGCACGCATCGCAGCAGTCGAGGCCGACATCTTCGACGCCACCGTCCCCGGCGCCCGGCTGGACCGGATCTTCGCCGAGATCAAGGCGGCCTACGCCCGGCATGGCTTCGGCTCCGATCAATGGGAGCTGCACCACCAAGGCGGTCCGGCAGGCTACGCGGGTCGCGATCCCCGCGTCACCGCATCCGCCACGGACACTGTGGTCCTGGACCAGGCTTTCACCTGGAACCCGTCCGGACCGGGCGTCAAGATCGAGGACACGGTCCAGCTCACCGCGTCTGGCCTGCAGGTCCTGACCGTCGATCCGCGGTGGCCCTCGACGACGGTCAATGGCCTCCAGCGGCCGGCCACGCTCCAGCTCTAATCAAACGCTCTCTCACTTAATGCGCTGAAAAGCGAAACGCTCTCTCAGTTAATGGGCCAAAACGCGAAACGCTCTCTCAGTCGTAGCCGGTCACCGGCAATCGACTGAGAGAGCGTTTCGTATAAACCAACATCAACTGATAGAGCGTTGGGCCCAACCCCACATCAACTGATAGAGCGTTGGGTTTATAGCCACATCAAGTGAGAGAGGGTTGCTAGGGGAGGATGAGTTCACCGTTCACGCGGCGCGGTATGCGCAGCGGATTGCTTTCGTGCAGGGCCGGGTGCAGGACTGACTCGGGCGCGTCCTGGTAGGCGACCGGGCGCTGGAACCGGCGGACCGCCGTGGCACCCACCGAGGTGAAGAGCGAGGTGGTGGCCGGGTAGGGCCCGCCATGCTGCTGGGCCCAGTTGACGGCGACGCCGGTGGGCCAGCCATCAAAGAGGACGCGGCCGGCGAGTTCGGACAACTGCTCCACCAGCGCCGAGATGTCCTCCCCCGGCTGGGCGTGCACCGTGGCGGTGAGGCTGCCCGGGACCTTGGCGAGGACCGCGGACAATTCCTCCCGGTCCGTGTATTCGATCAGCATGGTGGTGGGGCCGAAACACTCCTCGAGCAACTGCCCAGGGTTCTCCAGCACCTTGGCGGCCGTGGTGGAGAAGACCACCGGGGCTGCGCCGTTGGCCACCGCATCCTGGTCCACGCTGCCGCTGACCACGTCCACGCCCTGCACGGACGCGAAGCTGCGCAGGCCGCCAGGGTAGGCCTCAGCGATCCTGCTGGTGAGCATGCCCAGAGCGGGCTTGTCCTTGCTGGCCTCCGCCACTTGCGCGGCGAAATCCGTCCCGGCCGGGATGAAGACCAGCCCGGGCTTGGTGCAGAACTGCCCGGCGCCCAGGGTGAAGGATCCCGCCAGCCCCTCGGCAAGCCGGGCCGAACGTTCCGCCAGTGCCGCCTCGGTGACCACCACCGGGTTCAGGCTGCCCAGTTCGCCGTAGAAAGGGATGGGCTCGGGACGGGACGTGGCGAGGTCGAACAGGGCACGGCCGCCGGGGATGGAGCCGGTGAAGCCCACCGCTTTGATGGCCGGATCCTGCACCAGGGCTGTTCCCACCTCACGGCCGGTCACCAGGGCGAAGATTCCTTCCGGCGCACCCGCGGCACGGAGGGCCTCAGCCACAATTTCGGCGGTCCGCTCCGAGAGGCGCAGGTGGCCGGAGTGGGCTTTGACGATCACGGAGCAGCCCACGGCCAGCGCCGAGGCGGTGTCGCCGCCGGCCACGGAGAAGGCGAACGGGAAGTTCGATGCCGAGAACACGGCCACCGGTCCGATGGGACGCAGGATGCGGCGCAGGTCCGGCGTGGGCGGGGTGGCGTTCGGGTTCGCGTGGTCGATCACTGCTTCCAGGTACGAGCCCTCGGTGATCACCCGGGCGAACAGGCGCAGCTGGCCGCTGGTGCGTGCCACTTCGCCGGTGAGGCGGGTGGTGCCCAGGCTGGTCTCGGAATCGGCAATCTCCACCAGTTCGGCGGCGTTGGCGTCCAGAGCGTCGGCGACGGCAGTGAGCCAGGCGGCGCGCTGGGCATCGGAGGCAGCCGCCGAGATTTTGGCAGCCTCCGTGGCCGCGGCCGTGAGCTCGGACAAGGAAAGGGTTGCAGTTGTCACGTCAGTTACCTGTTCTGTGGATGTGCGTTCTTCGTTGCGTTCTGTCGTGGCTTACGGTGTGTCCCGGAAACGGAAACCCAGCCCCGGCTGGTCAGACAGCGTCACGCGGCTGTTGCTGAACCGGACCGGCGACGGGCCGGCCAGGATCCCCAGCTGTTCAAAGGACGCCTCCTCCACGTCCTCCACCAGGGTGGGTTCCGCGAGCGTCAGCGCCAGCTGGCCGGACAGCTCCGGGAGCAGGTGCGGCATCACCTTGATGCTGTTGGTCCGCGCAAGTTCAACGATGCGCCGGAACGGGGTGATGCCTCCTACCCGGATGATGTTGGGCTGGATGATGTCCACGGCTTCCGCCTCAATAAAATCGCGGAACCGGTAGATGGTGTGGAGGTTTTCACCCAGGGCGATCGGCACGGGCGAGTGCTTGCGGAGCCGGCGGTAGGCCCAGAGGTCGTCCGCCCGGATGGGTTCTTCGAGCCACTCGAGCCCGTATTCGGACAGGACATCGAGGGCGCGGAGCGTGGTGGGCAGGTCCCAGCGCTGGTTGGCGTCGATCATGAGCTTCCGGTCCGGCCCCAGGACGGAGCGGACCGCGGCCACGCGTTCGGCGTCCTCGCGGAGGTCCGGCTTGCCCACCTTGATCTTTACTGCCTGGTGCCCGGCGGCTATCCACCGTTCGGTCTGGGCCACCAGTTCGTCGAGGCTGTAGTGCAGGTTCACCCCGGAGCCGTAGACCTCGGCGGACTCTTGCCGCTGGCCAAGGAATCCGGTAATTGAGGTGCCGGCGCGGGCAGCCTGGAGGTCCCAGAGGGCGAGGTCCACGCCCGCCATCGCAATAGTGGTCAGTCCCCCGCCGCCGGCCTCGTGCAGGCGCTTCCACAACGCGTCCCAGATCATCTCGGGATGGGCGGGCAGCCCGGTGATAAACGGCGCAATGTCGTAGTCCAGCAGGGCCTTAACTGCCTGGGGACCAATGGTGGGCGTCCAGGAAAAACCGTGCCCCGCGCCGCCGTCGTCCGTCTGGATCTCCGTGGCGATCACGTGGTTCTCCGGCGCCTCAACACCCCAGCTGCGGTGCAGCGGAACCGTGATGAGGCGGCTGGAGAGGCCCGTGATGCGCGGTACTGTGCGGACCGCTACGGCGGCCGGGGCGCTCATCAGCGGCCAGCCAGCTCGTAGCCCCTGGCAAGGATGGCTTTGAGCTGCACGAGCTGCTCCTCGGTGGGGTCAACCAGCGGCGGGCGCACGGAGCCCACCGGCAGGCCGCCCAGGCGCAGGCCCGCCTTGATCAGCGAAACGCCGAAACCGGGGGTCTGGTCACGGAGCCGGACCAGTGGTGCGTAGAAGCCTTCCAGCAGCGCGTTGCGGCGCTCCTCATCACCGGCCGTGTAGGCGTCGTAGTAGGCCTTCGCGATTTCCGGGGCCATGGCGAACGCGGCGGAGGAGTACAGCGGGATGCCGAGGCCGCGGTAGGCGCCCTGGGTCAGTTCGGCGGTCAGCAGGCCGTTGAAGAAGGCGAAGTCCTCGCGCCCGGTGGCGCGGACCGCGGACACAATTTCCTGCGCCAGGCCTACATCGCCGAGGCCGTCCTTGAAGCCGATGACCTTGGGGTTGGCGGCCAGCCGGGCCATGGAAGCGGCCGTGAACTTGGCGTTGCCGCGGTGGTACACGATCACCGGCAGGCTGCTGGCGTCGGCCACCGCTTCGATGTAGGCCACCAGCCCGTCGGTGGGGCCGGTGACCAGGTACGGCGGCAGCACCAGGAGGGCATCGGCGCCGGCTTCCTCCGCAGCGCGGGCGGCGGCGATGGCGTGACCCAGGGGTCCGCCGGCTCCGGCCACTACCGGCACCTTTCCGGCTACAATTTCGACGGCGGCCGTCACCACGGTGCGGACCTCCTCGATGCTGAGGGCATGGAATTCCCCCGTGCCGCAGGCGGGGAAAACGCCCCCCGGCCCGAAAGGAAGGCGCGAACTGATGTGTTCCTTGAGCAGCTCTACGTCAATGGCGCCTTGGGCCGTGAACGGGGTGACGGGGAAAAACAGTACGCCGTCGAATTTCATGGTGTCTCCTTGGCTCCGCTGCCGGCGGCAACCAGCGCGGAGTTCTCGTCGTTGAGGGTGGGGTGGGACTTGAGTTCTGTGCGCCAGCTTCGTGTGGGCTGCCAGCCCAGAAGTTCCCGGGCTTTGGCGATGGAGAAGGCCGGGCTGGTGCCGGTCAGGCCTGCGCTGAGCGCTTCGCTTCCGGGCAGGAATTTGGGCATCAGTTCAGCCAGGGGTGCGGTGGCCAGGGCGTCAGTGGCGCCCACGAAGAAGGTTTCCCCGTTGGGGATAGACGGCATCTTCTCCAGCAGCAGGTCCAGGAAGTCCGCCACGTCCCGTGCATCCACGTAGTTGAACAGCGCAGGTGCGGACAGCGCGGGGTCGGCCAGCCGTTCAGCGAGGGTGTGGCCCTGCTGGGTCGGCGCGCCTTCCCACTCTTCCGGGGAGATCACGTAGCAGGGGCGGAAGGCCGCATAGCGGATCTTCTCGCCCTGGGCTGCGGCGAACGCCTGCACGGTCTGCTCCGCGATGAGTTTGGACAGCGCGTACGCGTTCCACGGTTTCGGCGGCGTCCGCTCGTCCAGCGGGAACGACGGCGGCAGCCACCCCGCGGGCGAGCCGTAGCCGAGTACGGTGGGGCTGCTGGCCGTCACGATCTTCTGGACGCCCACCTCCGTCGCGGCGCTGACCACGGCGAAGGCGAGGCGCGTGTTCGTGGCGAAAATGACGTCCTCGGGCGCGCTGAAAGGCACGGCAATCGCCGCAAGGTGGATGACGGCGTCGGGCGTGGTTTCGCGGAGGAGGCGCAGCGCCTCGCCGGGAGCCAGGAGGTCGGCGGTTTCCTGCACTACTCCGGCGGGCAGCTGGTCCGCCGGAACGGCGTCCCGATCCACTGAGATCACCTGATGGCCCTTTCCGGCGAGTCCGGCAACAACGCTGCGTCCCAGCCGGCCGGAGCCGCCGGTGACAAAAATCCTGCTCATGTTAATCCTTCGAATCCGGCGTCGCGGTCACTTGCCGCGGCGGAGGTCGACGCCGAGGTCCAGGTCCTCGATGCGTACGGGCAGGGAGGTGTCAAGGGAGCGGTTGCCGGCGATGCCCACGGAAACCGAGCGCAGCCCGTCCAGGTAGCCGGAGGGCCGCCCCAGCGGGTCCTCGCCCGGGCCGTTGAAGAGGTCGGAGAGCAGGAGCGCGTCGCCGCCGCCGTGGCCGCCTTCGCCGTTGACGATGGGCACCTCGTAGGCAGCTTCCCAGTGGCGCTGGACCACCAGGCGCTCACCATTGCGGCGGATGGCGTCCTCTTCTTCGATGGGGGTTGCGCTGGGGTCAACCACGGTCTTTTTGTCGGTGCTGCTGGTGACGGCGGCGCGTTCCACCACTTCCAACTCGGCCCGGCCTTCGGTGCCGTTGACGGCCACACGGTAGCCCTCCCAAGGGCTGTGGGCGTTCAGGGAGTAGCTCAGGCGCGGGCCGCCCTGGTACTCCACCACCAGGGCGAGGTTGTCCTCGATGGTGATGCCGCCGGTGAAGACGTCCTGGTCGCGGCGGTAGCCGTCGTAGTGCTCGTTGTCCAGGAAGAGGGCCTTGAGCCGCTCGTCCTCGCGCAGGTCCAGGGTGAAGGGATCCTTCTCCTGCGTTGCCGGGGAATCGGCGTCGGGGGTTCCGCGTTCCGGGCGGGGGCCCAGGCCGCGTTCGGCCGCGTTTTTGTCGCCATAGAACTTCAGGCCGCCGGAAGCGAAGACGTGCTCCGGGACATCGTCGATCCACCAGTTCACCAGGTCGAAATGGTGCGAAGCCTTGTGGATGAGAAGGCCGCCGGAGTTCTTCTTCTCGCGGTGCCAGCGGCGGAAGTAGTCCGCGCCGTGCACGGTATCGAGGACCCAGCTGAAGTCGATGGACGTGACTTTGCCGATGACGCCGCTCTGGATGATTTCCTTGACTGCACTGTTCCGCGGCGAATAGCGGTAGTTGAAGGTGACCACCACGTTACGACCGGTCTCGTGCACGGCCTGGGTAATGCGGCGGCAGCCTTCTGCATCGATGGTGAGGGGCTTTTCGACGACGACGTCCGCCCCGGCGCGCAGTCCCTCCACGATGTAGTCGGCATGGGTGTAGTCCGGGGTGGTGACGATGACGCGGTCGATGTTGTTGGCCTGGATGAAGGCGGTGAGGTCTGCCGGATCAAAGGAAGCAACCGGTCCCGGTGCACCCAGTTCCTGGATGAGCTGCTGGTAGAACTCCACCCGGCCGGGGTTCACGTCGGAGAAGGCGATGAGTTCAGCCGTGTCTGCGTGCTTGCCGAAGATGGCGCGGATGTACATTTCAGAGCGGCCGCCGGTGCCGATGAGGGCGATGCGGGCTTTGCCGCCGTGTCCGGCTGCAGCACCAAGAGCTGTGGCGGTGTCCGCGGCTGCGGGTGCCGTCCCTGCGGCAGTACTCGACTCGGCTGTGTTGACCATGGGGGTCCCTTTCGAAAGCGGTTGTGCCGGCCGCGCCGCGGCCTGTGACGTGCTATAAGTGGCGCTCTTCTGCAGCGATGCAAGAAAGCGTTTTCTCAGTTCGTTATTAGATTTGTACCAACCGGACACGGCATCCGTCAACCATTATCAGGGCTGAGAGAAAGCGTTTTCTAGTACTCGCCCTCCCTTGCCTCGCCCGGAAGGGCAAAAACTTGCGGGAAAACTTGGGAAAACGTTAGAAATCGCTTTCCCGGAACGTTATATGCTGTGAATCAACACGACGTCGGGAAAAGGCGGCACGAACCTGCTTTCGGCACAACAACCGGGGCAGCAGCACGCGCAGGGCCCGCGGCCCGCAGCGCCAAGGAAGGGACCACAATGGTCAGGAGATCGGCATCCGGCAGGATTGGCATCGCGGATGTTGCCGTGAAGGCGGGGGTTTCCCATGCCACCGTATCCCGGGTCATGAACGGGAACTTCACCGTGGACCCGGATATCGCCGCACGCGTCCGCGCGGCCGCCGCAGAGCTGAAGTACCAGCCCAATCCCGTCGGCCGGAGCCTGGCCCTGGGCAAAACCGACACTATCGGCATTGTGGTGCCGGACCTCGCGAACCCCACCTTCCAGGCAATCCTCCGCGGCCTGAGCCGGGCTGCGGCCCAGGACGGCTACCGCGTACTTATTGCTGATTCCTTCGAGGTCTCCAGCGAGGAAACCATTCTTGCCGGCGAGGCCCGCAGGCGCTGCGACGGCCTGGTGTTGTGCGCCCCCCGCATGACCGACGCCGAGCTGGAGGAAATTGCGCCGTCCCTGCACCCCCTGGTGCTGATCAACCGGACCACGGCGGCAGCTGATGTACCCAGCCTGGTAGTGGACTACGGGCAGGGCGTCCAGGACCTCGCCGAGCACCTCGTGGACCTGGGCCACACCCGCCTGGCATTCCTTGCCGGGCCGCCCCGCAGTGCCTCCAACGGCTTGCGGCTCAAGGGCCTGGAAGCGTTCAAGGCGGCGCATCCCCGGGTGGATGTTCGGATGCTGGAAGGTGGCTCCGACTTCGATACGGGACACGAAGCCGTGGACGCCGTGCTGGAAAGCGGCGCCACCGGAATCCTTGCCTTCAACGACCTCGTGGCCATGGGTCTGATGAGCGGGCTGCACGAGCGCGGGTTCGACGTTCCCGGCGACATCTCCGTCACCGGCTTCGATGACATCCCTTTCGCCAGGTACACCACGCCTGCCCTCACCACCGCAGCCGTCCCCATCACCGAACTGGGCGAGCATGCCTGGCACCAGCTCCGCGCGCTGATCCGCAAGGAGGAGAGCGACGCTCCGGGAAGCCGCTATCAGCCGCGCCTCCAGGTCAGGGCCAGCAGCGGCCCGGCCAAGGCACCACGCTCGACGGTGCACGGCTGACCCACTGATCCAAACCCCTGGAGTTTTTGGGCAGATATGCGGACTTTGCTGGCGGCGAAGTCGGCATATCTGCCCAAAAACTCAATGGTCAGGGGCGGGCCGGTACCGTACCTCCGGAGGCCACCCCCGCCTCTTTGTAGTAGCCCTCGATATGTGCGGCAACGAGCTTGGCAGCACGTTCGCCGTCGTGATTCCGCACGGCGGCCAGAATGCCATGGTGCTCCGACCGCAGCCGCGCCGCGGTGGCGTCCCAGTCCGGCAGGTTGCCGGTGAGCCGGGAGGCGTAGCCGGTGATGGATTCCCGCAGGGAGCCCATCATGGCACTGACCACCGCGTTCCCGGCAGCATCCGCAAGGGCGAGATGGAACCGGACGTCCAGGGCCAGGAACTCGTCCACGTTCACAGCGTCGACGTCCATCTTTTCCAGCAGCCGGGCCGCTCCGGCCAGCTCCGGCGAATCGGGCCTTGCATGGGACACGGCCCACGACTCCAGCAACACGCGGGTCTCCACGATGTCCGCCACGGGAAGGTGCTGCGTGGCAACGTGCAGCCGGAGGGCCGAGCCGAGTGCCGCCGTCGGATCTGAAATGACGACGGTCCCGGCCTCGGGACCGGACCCGACTCCGGCGCGCACCACACCCATTGCCTCAAGGATCCTGATGGCCTCGCGGACGGAGGTGCGCGAGACCTGCAGCTGCTCGGCCAGCGCGCGTTCCGCAGGCAGCCGCCCTCCCACTGCCAGCCGCCCCTCGGAAAGCTCGGTCTCGATCCAGGTGAGGACGAGTTGATGGGTCTTCATGAGGCAATAGTAGTTGATGTGGTTGGACCACATGCCCTAGAGTGTGGTTAGACCACAGCGTGCACAAGCACCGGCAGGACCCTGTCACCGGCCCAATGGAGGACGACATGACCCACACCATCCAGCCCAACAACCCGGAAATCACGCCTGCGCCGGAGGCCACGGATGTTCCGTCGACGTCGGCCCCCACGGCTTCCCCCGGCAGGGCCGCGGCCCCCATTCCTGCCGCCTTGAAGCGCCGCCTCCCCAAGTACTCGGACCTCGCTCCGCTGATGCAGTTCAAGAAGCCCGAGTTCAGCAAAGAGGCCAGGCTCAAGCGGGCCAGCACCATCTGGGAGCTGCGGGACATCGCCAAACGGCGCACCCCGCAGGCCCCCTTCGACTACACCGATGGTGCCGCCGAGGAAGAAATCACCCTCCGCCGCGCCCGGCAGGCTTTCCTGGACATCGAGTTCCGGCCCGGCATCCTGCGGAACGTTTCCGCCATTGACCTCAGCACCGAGATCCTGGGCAAGCCTTCCCGGCTCCCCGTAGGCATCGCCCCCACTGGTTTCACCCGGATGATGCAGTCCGAAGGCGAATATGCAGGGTCCCAGGCAGCCGAGGCGGCCGGTATCCCCTACACCCTCTCCACGATGGGCACTGCCTCCATCGAGGACGTCGCCGCCGCGGCACCCAACGGCCGCAACTGGTTCCAGCTGTACCTGTGGACGGACCGCGACCGCTCGCTGGAACTGATCGAACGGGCCGCCAAGGCCGGCAACGATACCCTGATGGTCACCGTGGACACCGCGGTGGCGGGCGCCCGCCTCCGCGACGTCCGCAACGGCATGACCATCCCGCCGGCACTGACCCTCAAGACCGTGCTGGACGCGTCCTACCGCCCCGCCTGGTGGTTCAACTTCCTCACCCACGAGCCGCTGACCTTCGCCTCGCTCTCCCGCTACACCGGCACGGTGGCGGACCTGATCAACTCCATGTTCGATCCCACCCTCACGTTCGAGGACCTGGACTGGCTGCGGGAAACCTGGAAGGGCAATCTGGTGGTGAAGGGCATCCAGACCGTGGAGGACGCCCGCAAGGCGGTGGACCACGGTGCCGACGGTGTGGTCCTGTCCAACCACGGCGGCCGGCAGCTGGACCGCGCACCTATCCCGTTCCACCTGCTCCCCGAGGTCAAGCAGGCGTTCAGCGCGGACAACACCAACGCCGCGATCATGCTGGACACCGGCATCATGAGCGGAGCGGACATCGTGGCAGCCCTGGCCCTCGGCGCCGACTTCACACTGATCGGCCGCGCCTACCTGTACGGCCTGATGGCCGGCGGCCGCGCCGGTGTTGACCGCACCCTGCAGATCCTGGAAAAGGACATGGCCCGAACCATGGCGCTGCTGGGCGTCAGCAAAATCTCCGAGCTCACCCCGGACCACGTGCGACTGCTGAATAAGTAGGCGTCCGGACGCTACTTCTTGCGGCCGAACTTTGGCAGGTTGGGGAGGTTCGCCAGCAGGTCGGCTGCCTTGGTGGCCGCGCGGCCTACAGTGCGGCCGATCTGCTGCGGCACGCTGTCATCGCTGAGCGGCGCAGCAGTTCCGCCGGGAATGACGACGGCGGGACTCAGGTCGGCGCCGTCGGGCGCCAGGACGCCGGCGAAGACAGCGTCCGCTGCCACGGCATCAGCTGCGGTGTGGTCCGCCGGAGCCGCCACGCGCGGGTATGTTTCCCCTGCTGTCGGTGCGGGAACTTCGCTCCTCGCGCCGGCTGGGGCGGCAGGTGCAGCAGGTGACTGCGCCGCGGAAGCTGCCGAGCCGACGTCGAACGTTTCAAGCCAGCTGGCAATCCCCTCCAGGGGCTCGCGGTTCAGCGCGTAGTAGCGCTTCTGGCCCTGCGCGCGCATACTCACCAGCTGCGCCTCACGCAGGACCTTAAGGTGCTTGGAAATGGTGGGCTGGCTTGCCGCCAGTTCCTCCACGAGCTCCCCCACGGCCTTGTCTCCGGAACGAAGGGAGGTCAGGATGTCCCGCCGGGTCGATTCCGCTATGACGGCAAATACGTCGTCTGTCACCATGCCTCCCACCCTAGCGACATATACGCCGAAAGGCATCAACTATTTCGCCGGCCCAAGCCAATGGGAAGCGGGCCCGCGGGAGCGTGATTCTAGTCGAACCAGGGGTCCAGTCCGTGCAGTGGAAACACGGCTTTCCGGGTAGCCATCACGGTGCGGTCCACGGCGTCGTTGGGGTCGAACCCCACTTCCCAGGAGCGCCACCACAGCTCCACGTCGTCGCCCATCAGGCCAGGCGCCGAAGCACCGAACTTCTCCTCAACGTACGTGCGCCAGTCCTCCGGGACCGGAGTCCGCAGCGGTACCGGCCGGCCCGCGGCGATGGCAATCAGGTGGCTCCATGAGCGCGGGACCACCTGCAGCACGTTGTACCCGCCGCCACCGGTGGCAATCCAGCGGTTGTCGCAGCACCGGGCGGCGAGGTTCCCGACGGCGGTGGCCGCCTCCCGCTGCCCGTCCACGCTGAGGTTGAGGTGGGTGAGCGGATCGGTCCGGTGGGAGTCGCAGCCGTGCTGGCTGACGATCACCTCCGGCTGGAATGCCGCCACCAGCTGCGGCACCACCGCGTGGAACGCGCGCAGCCAGCCGGCGTCGCCAGTCCCGGAGGGCAGGGCGATGTTGACCGCCGTTCCCTCTGCTGCGGGGCCGCCGATCTCGTTGGCGAATCCGGTGCCCGGGAACAGGGTGAGCCCGCTTTCGTGCAGGGATACCGTGAGCACCCGGGGATCGTCCCAGAAGATACTCTCCGTTCCGTCCCCGTGGTGGGCATCGACGTCGAGGTATGCCACCTTGCCGATGCCGCCGTCGAGCAGCTTTTGCACGGCCAGTGCGGCGTCGTTGTAGATGCAGAATCCGCTGGCCCGGTCGCGGGAGGCGTGGTGCATGCCGCCGCCGAAGTTGACCGCGTGCAGGGCCGATCCGTCCAGGATCTTTGCAGCGCTTAACAGGGAGCCGCCGGCCAGCCTGGCGGCGGCCTCGTGCATTCCGGCGAACGCCGGATCATCTTCAGTGCCGAGGCCCCGCGATTCGTCGGTCGCATAGGGGTCCTCGCTGACCCTGCGGACGGCTGCCACAAACTCGGCCGAGTGGACGGACTCGAGCTCAGGGTCAGTAGCGACGTAAGGGGCTTCGACGGTGACATGGTCGAGCTCGAACAGCCCCAGGCTGCGGGCCAGGCGTGCGGTGAGGTCCATCCGCTCGGGTGCCATGGGGTGGCCGGGACCGAAATTGTAGGCGGTCATGTCAGCGCCCCACGCCACCGTCGTTGGCGGCGCGGGCTGGCTGAGACCCGGCAGATATGTCATCAATCACAGGCTACCCGAGCCTGCAGCCCTTCCCGCCCGGCCATTACGCGGGCATAAGTGGTTTACTACTGAGGGAAGCAGATTCTTACCGAGGAAAAAGCCACACATGACGCAAAGCCAGTCGAGGCCCCGGAACCCGGCCAGCTGGCATCCCGCCGCACAGGAGCGGGAGGGCCTCTGGGTCCTGACGCGGCTCCGGGACTTCATCGACGAGATTGCCAACACCTCGCCGGCCCGGCTGGCGCTGAGCGCGTTCGCCGGCGTGTGCCTGGTGTTCACGTTCCTGCTCTCCCTGCCCATCTCATCCGCCACCGGCACCGTAACTCCGCCGCACCAGGCTTTGTTCACGGCCGTCTCCGCCGTGTGCGTCACGGGCCTCACAGTGGTGTCGACGGCGGTCCACTGGTCCTTCTTCGGCCAGCTGGTGATCCTGATCGGCGTCTTTATCGGCGGACTGGGCACCCTGACGCTCGCCTCGCTGCTGGCCCTGATGGTCAGCAAACGCCTCGGAGTCCGCGGGAAGATCATTGCAGCGGAGTCTATGAACAATGCGGGCCGCCTTGGCGAAGTGGGTACGCTGCTGCGGATCGTCATCACCACGTCGGTGGTCATCGAAGGAATCCTCGCGCTGGCCCTGATCCCCCGCTTCCTGACCCTGGGCGAGCCCTTCTGGCAATCCGTCTGGCACGGCATCTTCTATGCCATCTCATCCTTCAACAACGCCGGTTTTACCCCGCACTCGGACGGCATTGTGCCGTACGAGACGGACCTGTGGATCCTGGTGCCCCTGATGCTTGGTGTGTTCCTGGGGAGCCTGGGCTTCCCGGTGGTGATGGTCCTGCAGCAGAACGGGTTGAACTGGAAAAAGTGGAACCTGCACACCAAGCTCACCATCCAGGTCTCGTTTATCCTGCTGGCGGCCGGCACCTTCCTGTGGGGGCTGATGGAGTGGGAAAACACGCGGACCATCGGTTCCATGGATTTTGGCGACAAGATCACGCACTCGCTTTTTGCCTCGGTCATGACCCGGTCGGGCGGGTTCAACCTGGTGGACCAGAACCAGATGGAATCCACTACCATGCTCCTGACGGACGCCCTGATGTTCGCCGGCGGCGGTTCAGCGTCGACGGCGGGCGGCATCAAAGTGACCACCATCGCCGTGATGTTCCTGGCCATCGTTGCCGAGGCCCGGGGTGACGCCGACGTCAAGGTCTACGGCAGGACCATCCCGGAGGGCAGCATGCGGGTGGCCATTTCGGTCATCGTTGCCGGCGCCACGCTGGTATCCGTCTCCGCGTTCCTCCTGCTTCACATCAGCGGCGCATCCCTGGACCGCGTACTGTTCGAGACCATTTCCGCGTTCGCCACGGTGGGGCTGAGCACCAACCTCAGCGCGGAAGTTCCGCCTGAAGGCGTCTACGTCCTGACAGCGCTCATGTTTGCGGGCCGTGTAGGCACCGTAACCCTCGCCGCTGCCCTGGCCCTGCGCCAGCGCAGCCAGTTGTACCACTACCCCGAAGAGAGGCCCATCATTGGCTAGTTCCCAAGACGCCCCCAGGCGCCCCGCCCACAATGCTCCGGTGCTGGTGATCGGGCTGGGACGCTTCGGCTCATCCACTGCCGAGCAACTGGTCAAGCAGGGCCGCGAGGTGCTCGCGATCGAACGGGACCGGACCCTGGTGCAGAAGTGGGCTCCCCTCCTGACGCACGTGGTGGAGGCCGACGCCACCAACATCGACGCACTCCGCCAGCTCGGCGCACAGGAGTTCAGCTCCGCCGTCGTGGGCGTTGGCACGTCCATCGAATCCTCGGTGCTGATCACCGTCAACCTGGTGGACCTCGGCATCGAGCACCTCTGGGTGAAGGCCATTACGCCGTCCCACGGCAAAATCCTGACCCGCATCGGCGCCAACCACGTGATCTACCCGGAGGCCGACGCCGGCGTCCGGGCCGCGCACCTCGTTTCGGGGCGCATGCTGGACTTCATCGAGTTCGACGACGACTTCGCCATCGTCAAGATGTACCCGCCGCGCGAAACGGTGGGGTTCACCCTGGACGAGTCCAAGGTGCGGTCCAAGTACGGCGTCACGATTGTGGGCGTCAAGTCGCCGGGCGAGGACTTCACTTATGCGCGGCCGGAAACCAAGGTGTCCTCCAGGGACATGCTGATCGTGTCCGGGCACGTGGACCTGCTGGAGCGCTTCGCCGCCCGCCCGTAAATCTTGAGAGTTTTTGTCCAGATATGCAGGCTTGGGGGCCGCTCAAGTCGGCATATCTGGACAAAAACTCCGGAGGTCAGCCGAGCTGTTTGGTGATCTCCGCGGCCCGGTCTGCCGCCGCCCGGGCTCCGGCGGCAATGATGGACGGGATGCCGCGCTCGTCAAAGGTTGCGATGGCGCGTTCGGTGGTGCCGTTCGGGCTGGTCACCGCTTTCCGCAGGGCCGACGGGTCCGCCCCGGGCTCGGCGAGCATAAACCCGGCGCCGGCCACTGTCTCCCGGGCCAGGAGCAGGGACAGTTCCGCATCCAGGCCCAGCTCCTGACCTGCCGCCGCCATCGCCTCGGCGAGATAGAAGGCGTAGGCGGGTCCGGAGCCGCTGATTGCCGACAGGGCGTCCACCTGTTCCTCCGGCACCTCCACAACGGTTCCGGCGCCTTGCAGGATCTCCTTGACCTTCTGCAGCTGTTCGGGAGTGCAGTTGGTGCCCGGTGAGACCGATACAACCCCGCGTCCCAGCTTGGCGGGAGTGTTGGGCATGGTCCGGATCACGGGCTGGCCGGCCGGGAGGGCGGCCTCCAGCTGGGCGATCGAAACGGCGGCAGCCACGCTGACCACTACGGTGTCCGGCGCCAGTGAGGAACTGATTTCCCGGGCCAGATCGGTGATGCCAACCGGTTTGACCCCAAGGATCACGACGGCGGATCCCTTGGTGGCCTGCTTGTTGTTGTCCGGCTCCTCCTCACCGGCGATCGCGGTGATGCCATGGTGGCGCTCGGCCAGCTCCGCGGCACGCTCTGCACGCCGGACCGTGGCCACGACGTCAGCCGGGTCCGTGCCGGCTTCCAGCAGACCGCCGAGGATGGCTTCGTTCATGGACCCACAGCCAAGGAATGCGATTCGGTTGCTCATGGCTCCATCATTGCAGTTAGATCCGGCACGTGCAGAACTCGTTAAGCGGGCCGCCCTGACGCTCCGGACATCAATTCCGCACGCCGGGAACTTCCCGAAACGCATTCACAGCTGGCTCACATGTTGGGCGCAGGTACCTCACAACTAGCGGCCCTACTGTAGTTAGTACCTCATTGAGGGTGCGAGTGATGCGGCAGGCATGGGGATGCCTGCCAGGGCACCGGCGGACGGGACAGGTTTTCCCCCATTTTCCTGTCTCGGACGCCGGTG
Organism: Pseudarthrobacter siccitolerans; assembly: GCF_001046895.1. Taxonomy (GTDB): domain Bacteria; phylum Actinomycetota; class Actinomycetes; order Actinomycetales; family Micrococcaceae; genus Arthrobacter; species Arthrobacter siccitolerans. The sequence goes on along the minus strand of NZ_CAQI01000029.1, from coordinate 127,408 downwards.
CTTCCGCTTTTAAGCCGTGCTTCCGCTTTAGCCGTGCTTCCGCTATTGCGTTGCAGTCTTCCTAAGAAGGTGCTGCGTTCAGACGGCGGCAGCCTGGACGGCCGGCGGCGTAACATGCGGGGCCGGCTCCAAAGGCCCGGAGAACACCAGCTGGTCGAGGCGGCGCAGGATCAGCCCTTCGCGAAGCGCCCACGGACAAATCTTGATTTTCTTGAACTTGAACAGCTCCAGCGCTGCCTCCGCCACCAGCGCACCGGCCAGCAGCTGATGGGCACGGGCTTCGGAAACGCCGGGCAGGTGGAGCCGGTCTTCGGCCTTCATGGCGGAAATGCGCTGTGCCCACACGCCAAGATCGGAACCGTGCAGCTCCCGCTTCACGTAGGGTCCGGCCGCGCTCGGGGCGGCTCCGGCAATCCGCGCCAGGGACCGGAAGGTCTTGGAGGTACCGGCAACAACATTGGCCCGGCCCAGCCCGTCGAATTCCCGGACCGCAGGCTTGAGGGTGGCCCGGATGTAGCGCCGGAGTTCCTTAACGCTTTTCGCGGAGGGAGGGTCCTCGGCCAGCCAGTCCCGCGTCAGGCGGCTGGCGCCCAGCGGCACGGACGTGGCCACTTCCGGCAGTTCGTCCTGGCCAAACGCCATTTCGAAGGAGCCGCCGCCGATATCCAGGTTGAGGATGGGTCCGGCTCCCCAGCCGTGCCAGCGCCGGACGGCGAAGAAGGTCATGGACGCTTCTTCGCTTCCGGTCAGCTCCTGCAGCGTGACGGTGGTTTCGTGCTTGACCCGGGCCAGGACTTCGGGGCCGTTGGTGGCCTCGCGGATGGCGGAGGTACAGAATGCCAGGAGATCCTCGGCCTTGTGCCGGGCAGCGAATTCCCAGGCTTCCAGGACGAATTCGGTGAGTTCGTGCTGGCCCGCGTCGCTGATGCTGCCGTCCGGTTCGAGGTACTGGACCAGGGAAAGCGGACGCTTGTGCGAGGCGAACGGCACTGGCCGCGCGCCGGGGTGGGCATCCACCAGGAGGAGATGGACAGTGTTTGAGCCGATATCAAGGACGCCTAGCCGCATGCTGACATTATTCCCCGTCGGCGCGCTTGAAGTCGCGCTTGATGTTGGCCACGCCCTCGGGGTTGATCTCAAAGCCGTATTCTGCCCCGGGGTTGATGACCATTCCCAGCTCGTCACCAATGTTGGCGATGATCGCGGCGCCCTGCGTGCCCAGTACATTCGGGGCCGCATCCAGGTACTGCTGGTCCACCCGGCTGGGGTGCGAAAAGACGGCAAGGACAGGTTCGCCGTCGGCGTTGGCGAGGACCAGCGGCTCCACCTGGGAATCGACGCCCTCGATATCGTCCGAACTGACGATGTAGACCTCGCTGTTAAGGAAGGACAGGATGACGTCCACAGGACTGGCATCAGGCTGTCCGCCCCGGGCGAGCTTCTCCTCAAGGTCGTTCAGCGGAGTAGTGTCGGCAATGCCTGGCTGTTCAGTCATGCCTCTACCCGATCACGTTCCACTCTTCACCGCAATTCGGCCAATGCTTGCTGCGAGCCGGCTGGGAGGAATCCGGCAGCACAATGTCCAAGCGTGGGCCCACACCGTCCGGGTTCCCTGGCCGAGCTTGCGAGGCGAGGGGGACGGTGGGGCGAACGAGCGAGCACGCAGAGGATTTCTTCCAGCCGGCGCCGAGGCTACTTCTTCGCCGTTGCCTTCTTCTTGGCCGGAGCCTTGCGGGTGGCGGTCCGCTTGACCGGGCCCTTGGCGCGTTTCTCGGCGAGGAGTTCAACAGCCTGCTCCCGCGTGAGCTCCTCCAGGGAAGTGGCGCGGGGAACAGTGATGTTGGTGATGCCGTCGGTGATGTAAGGGCCGAAGCGGCCTTCCTTCACCACGATGTTCTTCTCCGACACCGGATCAGGGCCGAACTCGGCCAGCGGCGGGACGGCGGCACGGGCGCCGCGCTGCTTCGGCTGTGAGTAGATCTCCAGCGCCTGTTCCAGCGTGATGGTGAAGATCTCCTCCTCCGAGCCGATGGACCGGGAGTCGGTGCCCTTCTTCAGGTACGGGCCGAACCGGCCGTTCTGCACGGTGATGAGGTTGCCTTCGGCGTCCTCCCCCAGCACGCGGGGCAGGCTCATGAGCTGAAGTGCCTCATCCAGGGTCACGGAGTCAACGGTCATGGACTTGAACAGGGATCCGGTGCGGGGCTTGGCCTTGACCGGCTTCTTGGGCGGCTTGGGTTTGCCGTTTTTGTAGTACTCCACCGGCTGGGCGGCGATCTGTTCCTCGGTCATCTCGGGGATGATCTCGGTGACGTACGCACCGTAGCGGCCGTTCTTGGCGACGACGGTGTGCCCCGTGTGCGGATCCGTACCCAGCACGCGCTCTTCGGGAGCGGCGGTCTCCATCAGCTCAATGGCTTTGGCCGCGGTCAGTTCGTCCGGTGCGAGGTCCTCGGGCACGTTGGCCCGCGCCGACTCCACAATCTCGCCCGTCTTGGGGTCAACAGTGGCAGCGGAGCTTTCAAGGTACGGCCCGAACTTGCCTACCCGGAGCGTGATTTCGTCCGTGATGGGAATCGAGTTGATTTCCCGTGCGTCGATCTCGCCCAGGTTATTGACGATGCTCAGCAGGCCCGGATCGGCATCCTCGCCGAAGTAGAAGTGCCGGAGCCAGGAGGCGCCCACGGCCTGGCCGTTGGCGATCTTGTCCAGGTCGCCTTCCATGTCGGCGGTGAATTCATAGTCCACGTAGTCGCTGAAGTGCTGTTCCAGCAGCCGGATCACGGAGAACGCGATCCAGCTGGGAACCAGGGCTGAACCCTGCTTCCGGACGTACCCGCGGTCCTGGATGGTGGAAATGGTGGAGGCGTACGTGGAAGGGCGGCCGATGCCCTTCTTTTCCAGTTCCGCCGTCAGTGATGCTTCGGTGTAGCGCGGCGGAGGGGACGTTTCATGGCCGATAGCGATGATGTCGGCTGCGGTGAGGGAATCACCCTTGGCGACGTTCGGCAGGCGGCGGGCTTCATCGGAATCGTCGTCGCCGCGGGTCTCGTCCTTGCCCTCCTCGTAGGCTGCCAGGAAGCCCGGGAAGGTGATCACAGTACCGGAGGCGGAGAACTCAGCGTCACGCCCGTCGGAAGCCACGGCACCCAGGCGGATGGTCGCCGTCGAACCCTTGGCATCAGCCATCTGGGACGCGACCGTCCGCTTCCAGATCAGCTCGTAGAGCCGGAACTCGTCGCCGGAGAGCTGCTTGGCCACCTGGGCCGGGGTACGGAAAGAGTCACCGGCGGGGCGGATGGCCTCGTGCGCTTCCTGGGCGTTGGCTGCCTTGCCGGTGTACACGCGCGGTGACTGCGGGATGTACTCGGGGCCGTACAGCTCCGAAGCCTGGCGGCGGGCAGCCGTGAGTGCTTCATCGCTCAGCGCGGAGGAGTCCGTACGCATATAGGTGATGTAGCCGTTTTCGTACAGCCGCTGGGCCACCTGCATGGTGCTCTTCGAGGAGAACCGCAGCTTGCGGCCTGCCTCCTGCTGCAGGGTGGAGGTGGTGAAGGGGGCCGCGGGGCGGCGCGTGTAGGGCTTGGTGTCCACCGAGCGGACCGTGAAGGAAGCGTCCTGCAACCCGGCTGCCAAGGACGTCGCCAGTTCCTCATTGAGGTGCGCCACGTTCTTGGAGGTGAGGACGCCGTCGTCATTGAAGTCGCGGCCACTGGCCACTTTTGCACCGTCAACGGCCGCAAGCTTGGCCTTGAAGGAGCCGGCGTCGGCACCGAACTGTCCGGTGAGGTCCCAGTAGGAGGCGGCCTTGAACGCCATGCGCTCGCGTTCCCGGTCCACCACCATGCGCGTGACCACTGACTGCACGCGGCCGGCGGACAGGCCGCGGGCCACCTTGCGCCAGAGCACGGGGGAAATTTCATAGCCGTACAGGCGGTCCAGGACACGCCGGGTTTCCTGCGCGTCCACCAGCGCCGTGTCGACGTCGCGCAGGTTGCCCATGGCGCGCTGGATGGCTTCCTTGGTGATTTCGCCGAAGGTCATCCGGTACACCGGGACCTTGGGCTTGAGGACTTCAAGCAGGTGCCACGCGATGGCTTCGCCCTCGCGGTCCCCATCGGTTGCGAGGTAAAGTTCGTCGGCGTCCTTGAGCGCAGCCTTGAGCTCGGTCACCTTTTTCTTTTTGTCCGGTGACACCACGTAGTACGGCTTGAAGTCGTGGTCGATATCGACGGCGAACTTGCCCACGGAGGTTTTCTTCAGCTCGGCGGGGAGCTCGGACGGCTGCGGCAGGTCGCGGATGTGACCAATGGAAGCCTCCACGATGAAGCCCTCGCCCAGGTACTTGGCGATGGTCTTGCTCTTGGCCGGAGACTCCACAATCACGAGTTTCTTGCCGGTTTTGGCCTTGCTTGGCACGGTGCTCCTACAGAAAAAGGTTGCTCGGGCAGATGCGCCCATACTGGCCTAGTTCACCATATTTTGCAGAAATGTGCGCATCCATGTGGAAAAGAGGGGGCTGGGCCAGGGTGCCGCACGCCCTCCAATCCGCGCCTTATTCCATGGCCGGAATCAGGAAGCCGTCCCGGACCAGGTTGGCTGCTTCGGCGAGCAGACCGCCCCGGAAAGTGCCGGCGTCGAACGTTTCTTCCCCGCCCAGCAGCGCCTCCAGGGCACCGGCGATCTGGCCGGCTGTGAGGTCGCCGTCGCAGGCGGAAACAAACCCGGCAAGTTCCGTGCTGAGGAGGTTGGTCCGGCGGAGGCCCGCGCCTTGGCGCAGCAGGATGACGCCGGGGTGTTCGGCGCCCGGCCGCTGGTGCCGCTCCTCGGTCACATCGTCCGCCACCAGCAGGTGCGCATCCTCGATCCTGTTGGCCGCCAGCCAGTCCTGGCGCTCCAAAGCGGCACCCAGGTGCGGGCCGATGGGCTGCTCGATGGGATAGGTGATTTCCTCGAACCGGTGAAAGGCCTGCCCCGGCGAAGCGGGCCGGCGCAGCAGCACCATCCCGAAGCCGATCCCCGCGACGTTCCTGGACGCAAAATCAGCAAGGTAGGCCGCGTACGCGTCCCGGTAATGGTCCTTGTCCCGGCCCTCGGAGGCGTCCCGCAGCCACGTTTCGGCGTACTCCTCCGGGCTGACCAGTTCGCGCTGGATGAACCAGGCGTCCACGCCGGAACCCACCCACGCCTGGGGCCGCTCCTGCCACGCGGTACCGCCGGCCACCTCCCAGTTGCCCAGCATCTGGGCGGTACCGCCCGGGGCCAGGACTGCCGGAAGTTCCGCCACGAGGGCCGCCACAATACCGTCCCCGGGCAGGCCGCCGTCGCGGTACGTGAACTGTTCGGATGAGTCTTCCCCGGCGCTGCGCGGCGTGATGACGAACGGCGGGTTGGAGACCACCAGGCCAAATTCCTCGCCTGCCACCGGTTCCAGCAACGAGCCCAGGCGCATGCTCACCCGGTCCGCCAGCCGGTCCGGGTCCACGGACAGGGCCTGCGCGTTCAGCAGGATATTGAAGCGGGTGAAGGCGAGCGCCCGTTCGGAAATGTCCGTCGCCGTCACGTGCTCGCAGTGATGCAGCAGGTGGAAGGCCTGGATGCCGCAGCCTGTCCCAAGGTCCAGGGCCCGTCCGGTGTGGCGGCGGAAGGTTGTCTGCACCAGGGTGGTGGAGGCCTGGCCGATGCCCAGGACGTGGTCGTGCCGGAGCACGCCTTCCTGCTGGTGCGCCGCGAGGTCACTGGCCACCCACAGTTCGGCGCCGCCGCTGCCGTCCTCGTTCGCGTCCCAGCCGTACGGCCGCAGGTCGGCTTTGGCGGCCAGGAGCGCTGTGCCGGGAACGGGTTCCACCAGCCCCAGGGCCAGCAGGCCTTCCGCGCGGAGGCCCGGCAGGGCGGCGTCGAGCGTTTCCTTCGGCTGCGGCTCGGCGAGCAGCCACAAACGGACGACGGCGGCAAGCGCGTTCGCTGCCTCGTCCCGCCGGACGGCGCGCTCGGCGGCGAGCAGCGCGGGGATGGTCTGGTCCCGGTTCAAGGCGGTGTAGGCGGATTCGCCGAGGAGGGTGGCGACGCCGTCGAGCGTGTATTCCACGGCGCGCAGGTCCGCCGCCAGTGCGGTGAGCAGGTCCGGAAGGTCGCTGCGGGGCGCGTCGGGAGTGTTGCCGGCGGTGAACTCGTATGGGGATTCAGGCACCGCTCAAGTTTAGTGCGGCGGATGCGGTGCGGCTTCTGCGGTGCGGGAGGTGGAACGAACGCGGCCGCCCGGACGGGGTAGCGTTGGAGTATGCCAATAACGCTTTCCGTCCTTCCGCGCGCCCGGAAGCAGCCCGCCGGCCCGAGGCGCTTCCCGCGCACAGCATTGGCACTGGCAGGCCTGGCGGCTGTTGCCCTGGCAGGGTGCTCCCCGGTCGTGTCCATCGAGAATGCCGACGTGCCGCAGTGGCGGGCCACCGCGCTGCCAACAGCGCCCGCCGCCCTGCTGGAAGACGCGGGAAAAATCCTCAACCGGAACCGGATCGTCCAGGAGGCTTCGAACGTCGACGCCGGCCGCTACACCTTGACGGCGACGTGCGAGGGCGGCGGCAAGGCCTTCTTCGCTGTGTCGCTGGACGGGGAAGACGTCGTGGATGCCGGAGCCGCCTGCAACGGCAGCAAAGAGGTCACCAGGATTACGCTGCCGCGCCCAGGGACGTTGCAGGTCAGCACCTCGAGCGTTGATGCTCCCCTGATCTACGCCTACCGTCTGACTCAGGCCGAATAGCTATGGCCCGCAGGGGCGTGCGGGCTTAAAGTCGGAATATGCCCAGTGTGCGGAAATCCTCCGCGCCCAGTCCGGAGCGGACAACCCCGGCGCCGCTGACGCGAAACCCTGCGGCCGCCGTCGTCATCGGTCTTGTGCTCACGGCAGGGCTGGCGCTGGGCGGCTGCGAATACACGTACGACGACGGCCGGTGGGCTGATCCCGCCGACGCGGCGCAGACAGTGGCCCCGGCCCCGGCATTTACCCGCGATCCGCTGCAGCGCGAGCCTGTCAGCGAGGCCGAACTTGGCGCGTGGGTGGCCCGCAGCCTGCCCGATACCGGCGATCCGGTGGTGCACGCGGCGGCCGGATTGCTGGCTGCCGGCGAGGTGCGCAGCGAAACGACTCCCGTGGTGGGAACCGGCACCTACGCTTTGGCGCTGACCTGCCGGAGCCAGCGCCGGGTGAACTTCATGGTGCGCAGCGATGCACTGACCCTGGTTGACCTCGGGCTGAGGTGCGGCATCAACCGGGAAAATGTCATTTATCTCTCCGCCGAAACTGCACTGACCATCACGGTGGAGGCGAGGATGGACGCCAACTACGCTTACCGGTTCCGGCGTCTCTAATACCTGTTGGCCTTCCCCGGGCCGGGTCCTACGCAGCGCAGCCTTCCGGGCAGCGCAGGGTTTCCGGGCTGGAGGCGCACTGGGTGCAGTACAGGGTGAGGGTCCGGCAGCTCAGGTTGGAGCAGTTTTCGAACTTGTTGGTGGGGGCCGAGCAGCGGGTGCATTGCCCGATGGTTTTGGCTTCCTCGCTGAATTCGAGGTGCATCCGCTTATCAAACACGTACAGCGAGCCTTCCCATAGGCCCTGGTCCTTGAAGGTTTCGCCATAGCGGACGATTCCGCCGTCCAGCTGGTACACCTCTTTGAAGCCCCGGTTGACCATCAGGCTGGAGAGCACCTCGCAGCGGATGCCGCCGGTGCAATACGTGACCACCGGCTTGTCCTTGAGGGAGTCGTACTTCCCGGACTCAAGTTCCTTGATGAAGTCGTGGGTGGTGGCGACGTCCGGGACGATCGCGTCCTTGAAGCGGCCGATCTGTGCTTCGAAGGCGTTCCGGCCGTCGAAGAAGACCACGTCTTCCCCGTCCTGCTTCCTGGCGTCCACGAGTTCATGCAGCTCTTCGGGCTTGAGGTGCTTGCCCCCGCCCACCACCCCGTTGGCGTCCACCTTGAGTTCGCCGGGGGCGCCGAAGGAAACGATCTCGTCACGCACTTTGACGCTGAGCCGCGGGAAGTCTTCCGCGCCGCCGTCGGACCATTTAACGTCGATGCCGTGGAATCCCTTGTACTCACGCGTGGTCTTGACGTATTGCTTTACTGCGCCGATCTCACCGCCCACGGTGGCGTTGATGCCGTCCTTGGAGATCAGGATGCGGCCGGTCAGTCCCAGCTTTTCGCAGAGGGCACGCTGCCAGAGCCGTACGGCGTCGGGGTCAGCGATGGGGGTAAAGCCATAAAAGAGGACGATTCGGTTCAAAGCCACGTATTTAAGGGTACCGGCTTGGATTCGAAGGCCATGCCCCGGTTCAGTCCCGGGCGGGCCAGAGGGTGCGCTGGATCACAATTGCATAAGCACCGCGCTTCCGGCCTGCCAACCCCTGTTGCTTGTGACCGGCGTGGAATAGTCTCATCGCATGAGCCCGGAAACCATGGTTAACGACATCACTGGCCTTCTTGAAGTGTGGGTGGCCGGCTGGGCAGGCTGTCGCGGGTACCGGACATCCTCAGAAGGCCGCTTCCCCGCCGCGCTCCGGACTGACACCTCCGGCGAATGGGAATTCTTCGCGTCCGAGCCGACGGACGCTGAATTTGCCGCTCTCGCGGCGAAGACGGCGGAAGTGCCGGCGCGGGTCCTGACCGTCCTGACCAACGACCCCGCCCGTTATTCGGATCTCGCCCGCCAGCACGGGCTGAACGTCACCTCCGACTCCCAGGCCATGATGATCGTGGACATGGAAACCCAGGACGCCGAGGATCCGTGGCTGTCAGATGATGACCTTTCGCTGGCCACGTCCGAGCGGGACGGCGTGCACTACGCCGAGGTGCTCTCCGGTGACACGGTGGCTGCCAGCGGGCGTGTTTTTGTGGTGGGTGATACCGCCGTGTTCGACAAGATCATTACCAACCCGGCCTTCCAGCGGCGCGGACTGGGCAGTTTTATCATGCGGGCGCTGGCGGCGCAGGCATTTGAGCATGACGTCCAGACGGGGCTGCTGCTGGCGTCCCTCGACGGGCAGAAGCTCTATTCGCATCTTGGCTGGACCACTGTTTCCCGCGTGCTGATGCTGTCCGCCTCCCACGACGGTTCCGACTTGTCCCTCAGCTAGTCTGCCGGTTTTCCGCGTTTCCCGGGTTTTCGGGTCTCCGCGTTTCCCCCGAGGGCGAATCCGGCGCTCCCGGCCCGCGGCGGGTGAAACAATATTGGGGTGAACCCCCATGACTCCCTGATTCCCCTGCTGGGCCGCGGCCCGGACCCGGAACAGCTGCGTCATGTCCGCACCATCCCTGCCCGCAAGGCCGTGCACGAGCCATGGCCGTCATGGATCCACCCGGACCTGGTGGCTGCCTACGGGTCGCTCGGGGTGCAGCAGCCCTACCGCCACCAGGTGGAAGCCGCCAACATTGCCCATGGCGGCGGGCACGTTGTGGTGGCCACCGGCACGGCGTCGGGGAAGTCCCTCGCCTACCAGCTGCCGGCCCTGGACGCCATCCACCGTTCCGAGCTGCGGGTTCTTGCCGATCCCGGAAAGATCCACGACGACGGTGCGGTCACCCTGTACCTGTCCCCCACCAAGGCTCTCGCCGCCGACCAGCTGAACGCCATCCGGGCGCTGCAGCTGCCCACCGTCCGCGCGGAAACCTATGACGGCGACACGGACCCGGCCTCCCGGCGGTGGATCCGGGACCACGCCAACTTCATCCTCGCCAACCCGGACATGCTGCACTTCGGCATCCTTCCCAACCACGCCTGGTGGGCGGGGTTCTTCCGGCGCCTTCGCTACGTCATCGTGGATGAGGCGCACAGTTACCGGGGCGTTTTCGGCTCACACGTGGCCAACCTGATGCGCCGGCTGCGGCGCATCTGCGCCTACTACGGTGCCGGCTCCGCATTTCCCGAGCCGGTATTCATCGCCGCTTCCGCCACCGCTTCTGATCCGGATATCTCCTTCGCCCGCCTCATCGGCGCACCGGTTACGGCAGTCTCGGAGGACGGTTCACCGCATGGTGCCACCACCGTGGCGTTCTGGGAACCGGCGCTGACCGAACTCCGCGGCGAGAACGGCGCCAAGGAACGGCGCACGGCCGTCGCCGAGACCTCGGACCTGCTGGCGAACCTCGTGTCGGCACACGTCCGGACCATTGCCTTCATCAAATCCCGCCGCGGAGCGGAGACCATCTCCTCCATTACCAAACGCCTGCTGGACGAAGTGGATCCCAGCCTGCCCCAGCGGGTGGCAGCCTACCGTTCCGGATATTTGCCCGAGGAACGCCGGGCGGTGGAAAAGGCACTGCGGTCCGGCAGCCTGCTGGGTGTTTCCAGCACTTCCGCGCTGGAGCTGGGGATCGACATCTCAGGACTGGACGCGGTCCTGGTCGCCGGTTGGCCCGGCACGAGAGCCTCACTGTTCCAGCAGATCGGGCGGGCCGGCCGGGCCGGACAGGACGCGATCGCGGCTTTTGTTGCCAGTGACGATCCCTTGGACACCTTCCTGGTGAACCATCCCGAGGCCATTTTCGACGTCTCGGTGGAAGCCACTGTTTTCGACCCTGCCAACCCGTACGTGCTGGGACCCCACCTTTGCGCTGCCGCCGCGGAACTGCCGCTCGGCCCTGCTGAGCTGGACCTGTTCGGGAGCACCGCCGAGGCGCTTCTCGACCGCCTGGTGGCCCAGGGATATCTGCGGCGCCGTCCGGCAGGGTGGTTCTGGACCCATTCCCAGAGTGCGGCCGCCATGGTGAACCTGCGCGCCGACGGCGGCGGGCCCGTCAGTATTGTTGATGCCGATACCGGCTCCCTCCTCGGGACGATGGATTCGCCCCAGACCCACTACCAGGCCCATACAGGTGCCGTTTACATCCACCAGGGCGACAGCTACGTGGTGGAGGACCTCAACGAAGACGACCACTGCGTGGTGGTCCGACGCGCCAATCCCGATTACTACACCACTGCACGGGACGTCACACAGATCGAGGTGCTGGAAACCCAACGCACCGCCCGGTGGGGTGACGTCTCCCTGCACTTCGGCGACGTTAAGGTCACCACCCAAGTGGTTTCGTTCCAGCGCAAGGCCCTGATCTCCAACGAAATCCTGGGCGAGGAACCCCTCGACCTCGGCGCGCGGGAGCTGTTCACCAAGGCAGTGTGGTTTGTGGTGGACAACCGGTCCCTCACCGCCGCCGGCCTGATCGAAGCCCAGTTCCCGGGTGCCCTGCACGCAGCCGAGCACGCCGCAATCGGCCTGCTCCCGCTGGTGGCTTCGAGCGACCGGTGGGATATCGGCGGCGTTTCGACTGCACTGCACGCCGACACCGGGGTGCCCACCATTTTTGTGTATGACGGGCACCCTGGGGGTGCCGGCTTTGCCGAGCGCGGGTTCGACAAGGCCAAGGTGTGGCTGGCCGCGACCCGCGATGCCATCATGGCCTGCGAATGCGAATCAGGCTGCCCCTCCTGCGTCCAGTCGCCCAAGTGCGGGAACAAAAACAATCCCCTGGACAAGGCGGCCGCGGTCACCCTGCTCGAGGTCCTGCTCAAGGATGCAACCGAAGCCAAAGCCGAGAGCGTGGAAGCCCAGCGCTGACGCCGGGCCCACGCCGGCGGTGCATGCTCATGGTGGGGGTCCCGCCCGGGCACGGCCGCTCGCCGCACCCAGCATGGTCCGCTCGATCAACTCCGTCTGGACCTCGACGGTCTGGCCCACGCCCTCCGAGCAGCTGACCAGGGTAGCGGCATGCCGTGCCGCTACCTCGGCGGCCACGCTGCACGGTTCCCCGTCGGTGACCCCGCGCAGGGCGTCGGCCGCGGCGAGCGCAGCGAGGTCAGCGGCGGCAGCTGCCCTGCTGGCGAGCACAGCCGACTGCGCCAGGAGCAGCAGCAGTGCCATGGCCATCATCACCACCAAAGCCAGCCCCGCCGCCAGGACCGTGCCCGAACCACGCTCCGGGGTGTCCGGGATCCCGGTCATCCGGTGCCTGCCGCAGCAGCCGCCGGCGCGGTAGCCGGGCCCGGCGCCACCGCCGGCGGCGCGGCCGGGCCCGCCGCAGGCGTTTCGGTACGGGTTGAGGCGCGTGCCGTCAGCGTCCAGGGGATGGAGGACCCCAGCGGGCCGCCTACCCGGTCCGTGACAGTGACGCTCAGCCATTCGCCGTCGGCTGCGACAGCCGCGGACGCCGACGTTCCAGAAAGGGTCCGGACGATCCTCGCCACGGCGGCGGAGTCATCACCGCGGGCGAGTGCCCGGGCCCCTGCCCTGGCTCCTTCCTCCAACCGCAGCTGGGTGACTCCGGCCGCGGCACCTGAGAGCAGCATGGCCAGGAGCAGCAGGACGGCAGGCAGTGTCACCGCAAACTCCGCGGTAACCGCGCCCCGCTCTGTCCGCCGCCGAAGGCACAGCGCGTCCGGCGCGCAGGTCATGGCAAGGCCAGCGCCGTGCGGATCAGGTTCAGCAGGAAGCCGCGGACTTCCTCGCTTCGAAGGATGAAGACCAGCAGTCCGGCAAAGCCGACGGCGGCCAGCGTGGCGATGGCATACTCTGCCGTGGCCATGCCCGCTTCTGATCCCAGCAGCCTCCGGAGGCCGGTGCTGCGCCGGGCGGTGACACCCGGGTAAAGCTCCACCACATTCGCTGGCAATGACACCGAGCCGGCTGCGGGTGTACCAGCAGATCGGGCTGCGGTGGTGCGCCGTTTCGTGTCCTGCCGGGCTGCTGCTAGTGCTGCGGTCCCGGTAGCGTAATGGCGGTCCTGGTTGATGGACATGCGGTGATTCCTTTCGATTGGCCGGCACGGTTGCCGGTGGTTTGACTCTTCCGGGCCTTGCCGCGGGCGGTAAGTCCGGCTGTTGCGTAAGTGGAAAAGGTGGGCCGCTGTGGAGGAAAAGAGCAGCTGTCCCGGCCCGACAGGAACCCGGTGATGCTGAGCCCTCTGGAACGGCACCTGGCGGCAGCGCGGCTATGAGCCCGAGGGCACCAGTGCCAGCAGGACGGGCACCACGCCCAGGCAGATAAAGGCCGGCAGCGAACACAGTCCCAGCGGGACCACCAGCTTGACGCCGAGGGATGCCGCCCGCTTTTCAGCTGCCCGGAACCTTTCCCGCCGAAGCCTTGCCGCCTGGGCGTAGAGGATTGCGGACGAGGGCGCACCTGTCAGCGCCGCAAACCCCAGGGCGTCGCGCAGCTCCAGAATCGCGGGCAGCCTGACGGCCGAGCTCCGCCACGCGGTCTCCCAGTCGGCTCCGATCGCCAGTGCGGAAACGACCGGACGAAGCGACGCGCGGTACTGCGGGGACGCGGAGGCCGAGACAAGATCCAGGGAACGGCCGATCCCGGACCCGGCGTCCAGCATGGCGGCGACGAGTTCAAGCATCATGGCGGTGTCCCGCAGGCCGTCAGGACCATCCCTGTTGCGGAAACCGGCGCGGGCGGACCGGGGATAACCCGCCGAATCCGGTTCTTGGGCCCTGGACAGGGTGATCAGGCGCTTCCGCGGGCGGTCTTTACCAAGGAATACGAGGCAGGCTGCGGCGGCCAACAGGGCCCAGACTGCCAGCGACGCGAGCAATGGCAGGTTCATGGCACTCCCGCTCCTGCTGCTGCCGCGACCAGCCGGGCCGACCAGACCCTGCCCGCGATGGTGAGGGCAATCCCGGCTGCGAGCGCCGCCAGTCCCAGTGGGGTGCCCAGCAGAATGGCCAGCGGATCGACGCCGAGTGCCATGCCGAGCCCCAGCCCCATCAGCGGAAGCCACGTCAAAAGCCTGACTGTGGCTTTGGGCCCTGCAAGTGCCGTCTGGCGGGCGGCGTCGGCGTCGTCCTCTACTTCCAATTGCGCCGTGAACCGGGTCAGCACGTCAGCCAGGGGGCACCCGCTTGCTTCTGCGATGTCGAAGCAGGCGGCCAGCTGGGACCAGATCCGGCACTCCCGGTCCGCCCGGGGAAAGGCTGCGGGCAGGGAGCGCCTGATGGCCTCCGATACAGGAGCCCCTGTGGCCGCGGCGGTGCGGGCGGCTGCCAGCATGGCGATCGATCCCTGGGTAAGCCCGGTAGCCTGCCGCCCTGCACGTTGATGATCCGGTTCGGTCTGCCCGTCCGCCCCGTAAACAAACCACAGCTCATCCCAGAGGCGGGCCGGCGTGCGCCCACCCTTCAGCAGAGCGGCCAGCTGCTGCACCACCAGGGTCATGGGTATCGCCGGGCCGGAGACTGCAGCCTTCCCGGTTCCGGGCCTGGCCCAGCGAAACGCAGGGACCCAGGACTTGCCCCTTGAACCACCAGCAACACCGGACGTTGCGCGGCGGAACCTGCCTGCCGCAGCGTGCGTCGGGCGAAGAATCAACAGCGCAGCCAGCACCAGGACCGTTGCCAGGAAAACAGTCATAAGCCATGCTCCGGTTCAAGTCCCAGGCGTCCGCCCAGTGCGCCCCACGCCGGACCCGCACCGGTGATACCTTCCGTGGCTTCCAGTGCGGACAGGACACGGAGCCCGTCAGGGCCGGCCTCCATAACGCCGATGCACGCCACTTCCCTGCCGCGGCTGGTCCTTTCAACGTGGATCACCACGTCAAGGGCGCTGGCGGCCTGAAGCCGGACACCGTCCGGGTTCAATCCGGCGAGGGCACCCAGCGCTGTAAGCCGCGCAGGGACAGCGGCGGCAGTGTTGGCGTGGATGGTCCCGCCTCCGCCGCTGTGCCCGGTGTTCATCGCCGTCAGCAATTCCCGCACCTCGGCGCCGCGGCACTCACCGACCACCAGCCGGTCGGGCCTCATGCGCAGCGCCTGCCGGACGAGCTCGCTGAGCCCCACTTCCCCGCCGCCTTCAAGGTTGCCGTGCCGGGATTCGAGGGCGACCACATGCGGATGGACCGGGTTCAGTTCGGAGGCATCCTCAATGAGGACCAGCCGCTCCTCCGGGGCACACAACCCCAGGAGGGTGGACAGGAGGGTGGTCTTCCCGGAACCGGTGGCACCACTGATCAAAAAGCTCAGCCGCAGCTCCAGCACCCGCTCCAGGACGTCCCTCATGAGGGGGCCGAACATGCCTGCTGCCTGCAGCTCGTCCATGCTGAATACCCGTTCGCGGCGGATCCTGACGCTGAGCAGGGTTCCCGCCGTCGAAACCGGAGGGAGTACCGCATGCACGCGGTAGCCGCCTGCCAGCCGTACATCCACACACGGTGAACCGTCATCCAGGCGGCGCCCTCCCGCGGCCACAAGCCTGCAGGCCAGGGCCCGCAGTTGGGTTTCATCGCCGAAGGCAACCTGCACGCGCTCGATGCCCCGGCCCCGGTCCACCCACACCGAGTCGGGAGCGTTGACGAAGATGTCGGTGACGGCCGGGTCCCGTGTCAACGGCTGCAGCGGTCCCAGTCCGCTGAGCTCCGCGCTGATGCGTTCAACCGCCGCGAGCGAGCCGGCGGTTCCCAGCAGCTTGCCGGTTGCCTGCACCGCCGCGGCCACGCGTGATGGCGTGACAGCACCGGCTTCGGCCATCATGGACTCCCGGACGGATTCCAACAGTCCTGCGTCAACAGCCTGCCGCTCCACCTGGCGCGGGTCCCGGCGCTGGCCCTGCAGGCGCTGGCCTTCCGCGGGACGCCCTTCCAGGAACCGGGCACCCCGCCGCAGCCCGTCAGCTGATCCCGATCCCCTCGCGGACTGCTGGTTCATCCGAGCTCCCCGGCCGGCATCTCATCACCAAGCGAATCGAGCACCGAAGCGGCAAAATGCCGGACGCTGCGCCGCTTGCCCAGTTCCAGCAGCCGGCCGGACTCCGTGGCGGCACCAACTCCCCGAAGCTCAGGGACGCGGCCCTGCACGGGAAGACCGATGGCCTCGGAGATCAAGGACCCATCCAAGGCAGACCCCGGCCGGCCCCGGACCAGGAGCCCGGCCTCCACCGGCGGGAACTCGTGGAGCAGCCGGACTGCCGCCACCGCCGCCTTCAGCTGGGCCGGGACCACCATCATGATCCGGTCGCAGTCCCAGGCGTAGGACTGCAGCGGCGCAGCGCCCCTGCCAATGTCCAGCACCACCAGTTCATACCCCCGGCGTGCGGCGTCGAGCACGCCGGTGGTGGTGGGCGCGGACACCGGAACGGGCTGTTCACGGCTCGCCGGCCAGGACAGGAACGAAAACCCTCCGGAGACGGGCAGTGCGTCGGACAGCTGGCTGGAATCGATGCTGCCCCGTGCCTCGGAGAGGTCCGGCCAGCGCAGGCCGGGGCTTTCCTCGGCGGCGATAGCGAGTTCCAGCCCGCCGCCCCACGGGTCGCCATCAACGAGCAGTACCCGGGCTCCCATTCCCGCCGCGGCCTGGGCTACCCAGATCGCTGCCGTGGTGGCCCCGGCCCCGCCGCACCCGCCGGTCACGCCCAGGATGATTCCGCCGGGGCCGGGCGCACGGGAGCGGCTGAGGTGGTCCGCCAGCCAGGCCGCGGCATCAGGGAGCACGGCCACCCGCTCAGCTCCCAGCGCTGCCGCCAGATGCCACAGGCTGTCGCCTTCACCGTCCAGACCGACGAGGACGGCCGGTGCCCGCCGCCGGGGCGGCAACTCCCGGATATCACTGCCCACCAGGACAGCGGCCGAAGCGTCCCAGTACCTGGCCCCTTCCAGTGCATCGGCAACAACGCGAAGATGGGCACCGGCCGCCGCCACAATCCGCTCCACCTCGGCGCGTATAACCGGGGATGCGGTGACCAGCAGCACCTCTTCCCCGCTGTCCGGCAGCCAAGCATCGGCCGGCCCTTCCAAACCGGCCGCGAAACCGGGAGGACCGGAAAGAAGCCCGTCCCCCGGGCTCCGGGATGAACGCCTGGCGAGGACCGGATCAGGGGTGGAGGGAGTCAACTCATGCCTGCTCATGGAGCCACTGTCCGCCACCGGCCGGTCAAGGATAAGGAGGTCCCGGCCGTATGTGCACAAAAGCGGCGCCAACGACCCTGTGCAGGACGAGTCCCGGCGGCAAAACGGCCCGGAAAAGACAAGGCAGAATTGGAGCATGTACCTGCTGCTCGCCGCCCACCCCTCCGGCGCGGTCCTGCAGGAACTCACCCAGGCAGGCCAACCGCACCCCGCCAATCCGGAACCGAGGCTGGTCTCGGCAGGTGAGCTGGCCGGCGTCGTCCTTGGGCTGGAACGCAGGCCGCGCGGCGGGCAGCCGCCCCGCTGGATCTGGCACCGCACCCAGGACTGGTATCCCTCCCTTCTCGCGCAGGGGGTGGAACTTGAGCGGTGCCATGACCTGAGCCTGTGCGGGAACATCCTGGCCCTCTCCCAGTTCGCGGCCCACACCGAGTACGCCCGGAACGCCGAAAAGGTCACCCTTGATGACCCCGAGCAGCCGCCCCGTGCGTTGCAGCCGCCCCCGCCGCCGCCGGAACAGGATGCCCTGTTCGATGATCCCCAAACGGGCTCCGAACCCCGTTTCACGCTTGAGGACCTCCGCGCGGAGTACGCTGCCCAGCAGGAAGCCCTGGCCGCTGTAAGCCCCGAAGAGAACCGGCGGAACCGGCTTCAGCTCCTGCTGGCCGCGGAATCCGCCGGCGCGATGATCGCGGCCGAGATGCAGCACACCGGCGTGCCCTGGCGGGAGGACCTGCACGAGGAAATCCTTGCCGATTACCTGGGCCCGCGCCCGCCCCTGGGCCATCGCCCGGCCAAACTCGAGGCCCTGAACCTCGAACTGCGCGGGCTGTTGAACGCCCTGACGCTCAACCCGGATTCCCCGCAGGAACTCATCCGGGCCCTGCACCGGAACGGCATCGAGGTCAAAAGCACCCGGCAATGGGAGCTGAAGGAGTCCAAACACCCGGCCATCGGGCCGCTCCTGGCCTACAAGAAGCTTTCCAGGCTGCACACGGCGAACGGCTGGGCCTGGCTGGACGCGTGGGTGGCCGGCGGGAGGTTCAGGCCCGAATACGTGGTGGGCGGGGTGGTCTCGGGCCGCTGGGCGTCCCGCGGTGGTGGCGCGCTGCAGATTCCCCGCCAGATCCGCGGCGCTGTCCATGCCGATCCCGGCCACAAGCTGATCGTGGCCGATGCTTCCCAGCTTGAACCGCGGGTCCTGGTGGCGCTGGCCCAGGACGCCGTCATGGCCGAGGCTGCCCGGGACCAGGACCTTTACGCGGGGATCGCCGCGAAGGGGTTCGGCGGCGACCGGTCGAAGGCGAAGGTGGCGCTGCTGGGTGCCATGTACGGCGCCACGTCGGGCGAGGCCGGACGCCTCATGCCGCAGCTCACCAGGACCTACCCGCGGGCGGTGGGTTTTGTGGAACAGGCCGCGCGGACCGGTGAGTCCGGCGGGACCGTCACCACCCGGCTGGGCCGCAGCAGCCCTCCCCCTTCGGAACGATGGTTCGCAAGCCAGCGCCCGGCGTCGGCAGAGGAGCAGCGGCGCGCGGAATCGATCGCCCGTTCCAGGGGCCGTTTCACACGCAATTTCGTGGTCCAGGGTTCCGCGGCGGACTGGGCGGCGTGCTGGCTGGCGGAATTACGACGGCGGCTGCGCGCCTTGCGCACAGATGGCCAGCCCGCGGCGGAGCTGGTCTTCTTCCTCCACGACGAAGTGATGGTCCACGCTCCCGTTCACCTGGTGGACGCGTGCATCCAGGCGATCGAGGATGCCGCCTCCGCGGCCAAGGAGCTGTTGTTCGGACCGATCCCGGTGGAGTTTCCGGTGAGCGTGGCAGTGGTGGATTCCTACAACCACGCCAAATAGGAGCGGCGCGTGGCAACGCGAGGCAGGCCTCCGGCGCGACGTTTGTCGAGAGAAGTAACCTACCCGGCAGTAGCTCGCCGGGGCACCGTGACGCGGGTTACAGTCTTGGGGTGACTGAAACAGATCGGTCCAAAGGTTGCTGCAACGACGCAAACACCAGGGGAGGTCCGGCATATGGCGGGCAGGTTTGAAATACATCGGGTTGGGGACGAGTCATACAGGCTTCGGCTTACGGATGCGGAAGGAAACATCGTCGCCGTTTCGCCAAACTTTAAGTCTTTGAACACACTTGTGGAGGGCATCAAGGCGATGCGTGAGAATGCGGCCACCGGCATAGTGGTGGATCTCCGCCAGCAGCAGGCCTAGGCCAAGCAGACTGGCGCTGTCCGGGGAAAAACTAGACACTCATCGGGTGCACCCGGCTCCGGTCCCACGGCACGGCCCAGCCAAGCTGTTCAAAGAGGCCGTTCAGGACGATTCCAGTAAAACCCCAGACCACCACACCGTTGACGGTGAAAGCCGGGCTGTCGAAGGTACGCCCGGCCCGGTGGACTGTGGCCATCACCCGGTTGTCCGGGTCCAGCAGGTCGCGGACGGGGATGCGGAACACCTGCGCGGACTCGGCGTAATCCACCACCCGCACGGGTGAGGGCGAGCGCCACCACCCGAGGACCGGGGTGACGAGGAAGTTGCTGTGGGCCAGGCCCAGCTCCTGCAGGGTGCCCAGGACTTCCACACCGTTGGTGTCGAGCCCCGTTTCCTCTTCGGCCTCCCGCAGGGCCGCCTGAACCGGTGTTTCCCGTGCGTCAATGGCGCCGCCGGGAAATGCCACCTGCCCGGGGTGGGAGCCCAGGGTGTGCGCGCGTTCCAGGAGCAGGACATCGAGGTCGGCCGGGGCCAGCGGTTTGTCCGAAGCGGCAGGAATTTCATCGAGCGCCCCGAACAGCATCAGGACAGCAGCCCTGCGCGCCCGGCTGGCATCAACGGTCAGCGCCGCCCACAGCGGATCGGGCGCCGAGGCCGATCCTGACGCAGCCCTGTGGGCCAAATCAATCAGGTCCCGGCGGGCGCTCACGGAGTCCTCTTTTGCGATTCCATCCTGATTTCAGCCGCCCTGTGGGTTTCGGCCTGCAGTTGGGCCAGGAGGGCTTCATTGCCGGGAGCGAGTTCGTACTTCAGGAGCTTGGCTGCCTTGGCGGGGTCTGTTTCACCCATCCCGTAGCTGGGGCACCAGTTGGCCACGGGGCACGCGCCGCACGCCGGTTTGCGGGAGTGGCACACTCGCCGCCCGTGGAACACCACCCGGTGGGACAGCATGGTCCAGTCCTTCTTCTCGAAGAGCTCCGCGACATCGTATTCGATCTGGACCGGGTCCTCGGACTGCGTCCAGCCGAAGCGGCGGGCCAGGCGGCCAAAGTGGGTGTCCACCGTGATGCCGGGGATGCCGAAGGCGTTGCCCAGCACCACGTTGGCGGTTTTCCGGCCAACGCCCGGCAAGGTAACGAGGTCCTCCAGCCGGCCGGGAACCACGCCGTTGTACTCATCCACCAGCCGGGTGCACAACGCCACAAGGCTCCGGGTCTTGGCACGGAAGAAACCCGTGGGCTTGATGATCTCTTCGATCGCGGCGGGGTCCGCTTCCGCCATGGACCGCGGGTCCGGGTAACGGGCGAACAGCAGCGGAGTGATCTGGTTGACGGTGACGTCGGTGGTCTGCGCGGACAGGACCGTGGCCACCAGCAGTTCGAACGGGTTGCGGAAATCAAGTTCCGCGTGGGCGTACGGGTACTTTTCCGCCAGGGCCCGGTTGATCCGGCGCGCCCGCCTCTTCAGCCCGAGCACGGACTCCGAGGAGACGACGGGCATGCCCGCTGCCTGGCCGGCGGAAGCATTTCCACCGCCGGCCGTGCCGGCATGCGGATCGCTGACGGCCCGTAAAGCTTTGGCCGCCCGGGGCGAGGCCATCTGCTAGCCGCGCTCGATATTGCTGAGGTCGCGCAGCACGCCCAGCCGCCCGTCCGTATGCTGGACCAGGAACTCGTGCCCGCGGTCTTCCAGCGCCAGCACCCAGCCACCGGGCTCGATGACGAAGGCCGGTGCACCGGTGCGCGGATCGAATGCGGTGCGGTGTTGTGCCACGGCAAACCAGAAGGCTTCATGGATGGGCTGCTCGTCCGATTCCTCGGGCCGGTTTGCGGGGTCTACGGTTGCCCCGATCGGAACATCGGCGCGAACCTGCGGATGGACAGCCGTAGCGGCAGGAGGCTCCCCGGAGCCCTGCGCTGCAGGGGCAGAGGCAGCCGGCCCGCCGTGGTGGTTGCCGCCGGTCCGCTGTGCCGCATCCCGGGAAGCCCCGGCACCCGAGGCAGGGATATCGCCCAGCTGCGTCTCCTCCGCTGCGGGCGCGGAAGCGGGGCGGACGACGTCGGACGCCTGGGTTGCGGGGCCGAGGTCACCTTTGGAGCCGAAATCGGATGCTTCCGGGGCGGTGGAGACAGCTGCGGGACCCGCTGCCGGGGCAGCGGCAGCGGTGGCGGTGGCACCAGCGGCCATGCCGGCCGTGGGAACTGCGGCCGTGCCGGCGGTAGGAACTGCGGCTGTGGCGGGCGCGTGGTGCGCAGCGGGCACATGGTTCGCAGCGGGTGAGTGGCGCGTGGCATCGGGCTGCACCGGGAAGGATCCGGCACCGGCACCGCTGAACAGGCCGCCGCTGGAGGCAGGCTTGGAAGCAGTGGACGGAGCCTTGGGCTTTTTGGGAGCGCGCGGTTTGTGGACGGGGACGGCGGCTTCTCGCGCCACCACATGCGCCGGAGCTTCCGCGCGGCCCTGGAAATCGGGCGAGATGTAGGGAAGGAAGCGGCCCAGGACCGTCGCAGCGAACAGGACCAGGGCGCCAATCAGGCCCACCAGCAGGCTGGGAACGTAGGCACCTGCTACGGACAGGAAGAAGAATGCCACTGCGAAGGAGGCCACCACGGATGCGAACTGGTCGACGGACAGCGACCCGATCCGGATTTTCGTGGCGGGGGCAAGCCTGCGTGCGGCAAAGAGTGCGCTAACCACCAGGGGCAGGACAATGCCGAGGCCCAGGAAGAAGAGATTGTTCAGGTTCCACAGGTTGTACCTGCCGCCGAAGATGGGCAGCAGAGACGCGATGAACAAAATGAGGGTGGCGGCGAACACGGCCAGGTCCCGGATGGTGAACGGACCGAGCACGGCCTGGTGGGCAGTGGCGCCCTTCCCTTCAGACGTGGCCGCTTTGCCTGCGTCGGCGGACGGGGCGGCAGTGCTGCCGGATCCCGTCACACTGTCGGGGCCTGTTTTCTGGCCGAAGATCTGCTGGTTCATTCTGTTCTCCTTAGCGTGGCGGCACCGGGACCAGTGGCCCCGAAACCGTGCCGTCGTACAACGGTTCCCTCCCGTCCCGGGCGCCTGCGCGGCCCGGAGGAGAGGGTCCGAAGTGAAGTCACAATTCAAACTCAGCCTAGTCAACAGCCTGAGTGATCACTAGCCGGGAGGGGACGGCGGCCTGTCGCCGCACGTCCATTCACCGCTTAATAAATGCCGTTCACTGGCCCGTCTGTGACAGCGCACACATGCGCCGCCGGGCAAGCATTAGTGTTGGTTCCGGAACAGCTCTTTGCGGAAATTCCGTGACCAGCCGGTGCCCGGCGTCGTGCAGGCGGCGGAGCCCGGCCGGCAGCGGATGTCCGCGCAGCAAAGATCGATGAATGATGAGGTTCACATGTCCCAGGACACTTCAAGCTCCACGGCCACCGCTTCCGCCGGCTCCGGACAAAGCGGGCAGGCCGGCCAGCAGGGCGATGCCTTCGAAAACCTGCTGCACGAGACCCGGACTTTTCCGCCCACTCCCGAGTTCGCCGCTGACGCTGTGGTCAAGGCATCGGAGTATGAGGAGGCCGCCGCTGACCGGCCGGCGTTCTGGGCGAAGCAGGCGCGTGAGCTGCTGACCTGGAGCAAGGACTTCGACGAGGCGCTGGACTGGTCCAACCCGCCGTTCGCCAAGTGGTTCGTCGGCGGCGAGGTCAACGCGGCCTACAACGCGCTGGACCGGCATGTGGAGAACGGCCGGGGCGACAGGGTGGCCATCTACTTCGAAGGCGAACCCGGCGATACCCGCACCTACACCTACGCGCAGCTGACCGAAGAGGTCAAGAAAGCCGCAAACGCGTTCGAATCCCTCGGTGTGGCCAAGGGTGACCGGGTGGCCGTGTACCTGCCGATGATCCCCGAAGCGGTCATTACGCTCCTGGCCTGTGCCCGGATCGGGGCGGTGCACTCGGTGGTGTTCGGCGGTTTCTCGGCGGACGCGCTGCGTTCCAGGATCGAGGATGCCGAGGCCAAGCTGGTGGTGACCGCGGACGGGACCTACCGCCGCGGCAAGCCCAGCGCCCTGAAGCCGGCGGTGGACGAGGCGCTCGCGAACGATGGCCACACGGTGCAGAACGTGGTGGTGGTCAAGCGCAACGGCCAGGACGTGGACTGGACCGAAGGCCGCGACCACTGGTGGGCAGATACGGTGGAAGCAGCTTCCACCGAGCACACCGCGGTGGGCCACGATTCCGAGCACCCGCTGTTCATCCTCTACACCTCCGGAACCACCGGAAAGCCCAAGGGCATCCTGCACACCACCGGCGGATACCTCACCCAGACCGCCTACACCCACAAGGCGGTGTTCGACCTGCACCCGGAGACGGACGTGTACTGGTGCACGGCCGACGTCGGCTGGGTCACCGGCCACTCCTACGTCACCTACGCCCCGCTCATCAACGGCGCCACCCAGGTGATGTACGAAGGAACCCCCGACTCCCCGCACCAGGGCCGCTGGTGGGAGATCATCGAAAAGTACAAGGTCTCCATTCTCTACACCGCGCCCACCGCCATCAGGACGTTCATGAAGTGGGGCCGGGAAATCCCGGACAAATACGACCTCACCTCCCTCCGTGTGCTCGGCTCCGTAGGCGAACCCATCAACCCCGAAGCCTGGATGTGGTACCGGAACGTCATCGGCGGGGACAAGACCCCCATCGTGGACACCTGGTGGCAGACCGAGACCGGCGCCCAGATGATCGCCCCGCTGCCCGGCGTCACCGCGGCCAAACCCGGCTCCGCCCAGGTGCCGCTGCCGGGCGTCGCTGTGGACGTGGTGGACGAGATGGGCGAATCCGTCCCCAACGGCCACGGCGGTTTCCTGGTGATCCGCGAACCCTGGCCCGCGATGCTCCGCGGCATCTGGGGCGACCCCGAACGGTACAAGGACACCTACTGGTCCCGCTTCGAAAACATGTACTTCGCGGGCGACGGCGCCAAGAAGGACGAGGACGGCGACGTCTGGCTGCTGGGCCGGGTGGATGACGTGATGAACGTCTCCGGCCACCGGCTCTCCACCACCGAAATCGAGTCCGCCCTGGTATCGCACCCCGCCGTGGCCGAAGCCGCCGTGGTGGGGGCCACGGACGAAACCACCGGCCAGGCCGTCGTCGCGTTCGTCATCCTCCGCGGCGACGCCGTCGATTCCGGAGACGACATCGTCCAGGAACTCCGCAACCACGTAGGCAAGGAAATCGGTCCCATCGCCAAACCGAAGAACATCCTGGTGGTCCCCGAACTGCCCAAGACCCGCTCCGGCAAGATCATGCGCCGCCTGCTCAAGGACGTCGCAGAAGGCCGTGACCCGGGTGACGCCACCACCCTCTCGGACCCCACCATCATGCAGCAGATCGCGCAGTCGCTCAGAAAGTAACACTGGCTTAGTATCAACTGGCACACTGCAGAATGGCCCTGTTCTCCCTGTTATTCAGGGAAAACAGGGCCATTCCCCTTTTGTGACGATTCAAAAAAACCCGATAGCCAAATGTTATTTCCCGTTCTTCCATGTTCTGTTTTGCGAGGTTATAGTCAGGAGCGTGTGAGGTGCCTCACACGCGGCTATTACTCAAGGGAGAGAACATGGCTTCACAGTTTGACGGGTCTGCAACTGCATTTCCGAGCAGGCGGAGCATCCTCAAGACCGTCGGCGTGGGCGCGGCGGGCCTTGCCGGCATCCCGTTCCTCGCGGCCTGCACCGGAGGAAGCGCCCCGTCCGCCACCGGTTCCGACTCCCCCGGCCTGACCTTCGGTTCCGGGTCCTCCGACGACGTCCCCAAGCGCGCCTACCAGGCCGTCACCGATGCCTTCACGGCCAAGACCGGCAAGAAAGTCACCACCAACGTGGTGCCCCACAACGACTTCCAGAACAAGATCAACTCCTACCTGCAGGGTTCTCCGGACGATACGTTCACCTGGTTCGCCGGATACCGCATGCAGTACTACGCAGGCAAGGGACTCCTTGCACCCATCGATGACGTCTGGGAAACCATCGGCGCCAACTACTCCGACGCCCTGAAGAAGGCTTCCACCGGGCCGGACGGCAAGATGTACTTCGTGCCCAACTACAACTACCCGTGGGGGTTCTTCTACCGCAAGAGCCTGTGGGCCGAGAAGGGGTACGAGGTGCCCGAGACCTTTGATGCGCTCAAGGCCCTCGCCGCGAAGATGCAGGCTGACGGCATCATCCCCATCGGCTTTGCTGACAAGGACGGCTGGCCCGCCATGGGCACGTTCGACTACATCAACATGAGGCTCAACGGCTACCAGTTCCACGTTGACCTGTGCGCGCACAAGGAATCCTGGGACCAGCAGAAGGTCAGTGCGGTCTTTGACACCTGGTCCGCACTCCTTCCCTTCCAGGATCCGGCAGCCCTCGGCCAGACCTGGCAGGACGCCGCGAAAGCACTGGAAGCGAAAAAGACCGGCATGTACCTGCTCGGTTCGTTCGTCACCCAGCAGTTCACGGATCCCGCGGTGCTGGCGGACATCGATTTCTTCGCGTTCCCGGAGATCGCCATGGAAGGCCGCGACGCCGTCGAGGCCCCCATCGACGGGCTCCTGCTGTCCAAGAAGGGCGGGGAGAACAAGACTGCTCGGGACTTCATGGCGTTCCTCGGCACGGCCGAGGCCCAGGACACCTACGCCGCCGTGGACGGGTCCAACATCGCCACCGCCAAGGGGACGGATACCTCCAAGTTCAGCCCTCTCAACAAGAAGTGTGCGGACACCATCGCGGACGCGAAGTACATCAGCCAGTTCTTCGACCGCGATGCCCTGCCGGCCATGGCCAACAACGTGATGATCCCCGCCCTGCAGAGCTTCATCAAGGACGGCAAGATGGACGTCAAGAACCTTGAGGCCCAGGCCAAGACGCTCTACGCCGCGCAGTAGTCCAGGCTGCACGTCCCGCCCCGACCGCGCCGTCAGGCGACCAGCAAGGGAGGGAACGACGACGGCGGTGCAGGCTCCCGCCGTCGTCGTCCCCTTCCAGCGTCCGCACCAACCAAGGGAAGACTTCCATGAGCAGCACCGCACAAGAACTTATCCCGCCCGAGGCGCGGGAACCGGGCGGCGGCCGGATCCGCCGGAGCAGAGGCGGGCGGGTCCGCCGCCTCGCTGGGCGGGACAAAGTGGTCCTGGCACTGATGGTGGGGATCCCCACCCTGATTGAGCTGGTTCTGGTCTGGCTGCCCACCCTGATGTCCGTGGGGCTGAGCTTCACGAGCTGGAACGGCCTGGACCTGGCCGACATCCGCCCGGCCGGCACCGGAAACTACCAATACATCACCCAGGACTATCCGCCCTTCTGGCCGGCCGTGCAGCACAACCTGCTCTGGCTCCTGTTCCTTGCCCTGATCGCCACGCCGCTGGGACTGCTGCTCGCCGTCCTGCTGGACCAGAACATCCGCGGCAGCAAGATCTACCAGAGCATCTTCTTCGCACCCGTGATGCTCTCACTGGCCCTGATCGGCATCATCTGGCAGCTCTTCTACCAGCGCGACAACGGACTCCTGAACTTCCTCCTGGGCACGGCAGGCACACCGCAGGCCGTGGACTGGTTCGGGGACTCCTCCGTGAACATCTGGGCAGCCATGATCGCAGCGACGTGGCGGCACGCCGGCTATGTCATGCTCCTGTACCTGGCCGGGCTGAAGGGCGTGGATCCCAGCCTGAAGGAGGCCGCGGCCATCGACGGCGCCAACTCCGTACAGACGTTCTTCCGCGTGGTGTTCCCAGCAATGCGCCCCATCAACATCGTCATCGTGGTGATCACCATTATCGAATCGCTGCGCGCCTTTGACGTGGTGTACGTCATCAACCGCGGCACCAACGGCCTGGAAATGCTCAGCGCCCTGGTGATCCAGAACCTTGTGGGCGAAGGCCAGGTGATCGGCGTCGGCTCGGCACTGGCGGTAGTCCTGCTGGTGATCTCCCTCGTCCCTATCGTCTTCTACCTCAGCCGCACGTTCGGCAAGGAGAACAAAGCATGAGCACCACCACGGCCCGCCCGGGCACCACCGATACCGCGGCGTTGCGGACCGGCAGCAGGCCCAAGCGCCACTACGGAACGCACATCTTCCTCACGGTGATGGCGGTGATGTGGCTGATACCCCTGGGCTGGTCGCTGTACACGGCCCTCCGTCCGGTGGCCTCGACCAACCAGTACGGCTATTTCAGCTTTGCCGGCGACTTCAACTTCGGCAACTTCGCCCAGGCCTGGACCCAGGGAGGGTTTGCCACCTACTTCTGGAACTCGGTGATCATCACCGTGCCCGCCGTGCTGCTGACGCTGTTCCTCGCCTCCCTCATGGCCTTCGCCGTCAGCCGGGTGAGCTGGAAGTTCAACGTCACGCTGCTCATCATGTTCACCGCAGGCAACCTGCTACCCCCGCAGGTCCTGGCCGCCCCGCTCTTCGAAATGGCCAAGCACTTCGAAGTGCCGTACTCGTTCAGCGACTCCGGAAACATGCTGAACACGTACATCATTGTGATTGCGGTCAATACCGCGTTCCAGATGGGGTTCTGCACCTTCGTGCTGTCCAACTACATGAAGGCACTCTCCGCGGACCTCACCGAGGCCGCCCTGGTGGACGGTGCCGGCATCTGGCGGCAGTACCGGGAGATCATCATGCCGCTCTGCCGGCCGGCCTTCGCGGCCCTCGGCACGCTCCAGGTCATCTTTATCTACAACGACTACTTCTGGCCCCTTATATTCATCCAGAGCGGCAACCGGCTTCCCATCACCACTGCCATCAACAACCTGCAGGGCGAATTCCTCAGCAACTACAACCTCCTGGCGGCGGGCGCCGTTATCACGGTGATCCCCACCCTGGTGATCTACCTGCTCCTGCAGCGGCAGTTTGTTGCGGGACTGACTCTTGGTTCAAGCAAGGGGTAGACCATGATGGAACCTGACGGGGACAGCGCTCCCCCGGCCGCAGCACGAAAGGAACCCCATGCTCCCCGCAGCACGCCACCAGGCAATCGTGGACGCCGTCCAGCGCGAACGGGTTGTCCGCGTTTCGGACCTCGCCCAGCAACTGGGTGTTTCGCTGATGACGGTCCGCCGGGACATCGAGCTGCTGGAGGAAAGCGGCAAGCTGGAACGGATCCACGGCGGCGCCAAGCTTCCCGGCGATGCCAGCACGCACGAGCCCGGCTTCGAGCTGAAATCCACGCAGCTGACGGCGGAGAAGCGCGCCATTGCCGTTGAAGCGGCCGCCCTGGTCCAGGAGGGCATGGCGGTTGGCCTGAGCGCAGGGACCACCACCTGGGCGCTCGCCAAGGAGCTGGTGAACGGCCCGCAGATCACGGTGGTCACCAACTCGGTGCGCATCGCCGACCTGTTCCACCATGCCGCTTCCACCGGCGCCGCCCGCTACAGCTCCACGGTGATCCTGATCGGCGGCCAGCGCACTCCGTCGGACGCCCTGGTGGGCCCCATCGCCACCAGCGCACTGAAGCAGTTGCACCTGGACCTTTTGTTCCTCGGCGTCCACGGCATGGACGCAGTGGCCGGCTTCACCACGCCCAACCTGCTGGAAGCCGAAACGAACCGGGCCTTCGTGGCTGCCTCGCGGAAAACCGTGGTGCTGGCGGACCACACCAAGTGGGGCGTATTGGGAATCAGTTCCATCGCCTCACTTGACGAAGTGGACGAGGTGATCAGCGATCCCGGCCTGGGTTCGGAGGCACAGCGAGTCCTGCAGGAGAAGGTGGGCCGGCTGCGGCTCGCTGCCGCTTAGGGGCAGCCGCAGGACTGCCGGATCTGCAGTTCGGCAGGGAAGATGAGG
Source organism: Pseudarthrobacter siccitolerans (assembly GCF_001046895.1). GTDB lineage: Bacteria > Actinomycetota > Actinomycetes > Actinomycetales > Micrococcaceae > Arthrobacter > Arthrobacter siccitolerans. Next base: position 98,485 of record NZ_CAQI01000029.1, on the reverse strand, counting down.
TGTTCGGAGTCCTGGCCGCGGTGGGCGCCGATGAGGGCGCTGACGGCGGCCTCCGCCATGGCTTTTGCCGGCTGTTTCACCGTGGTGAGCGGTGGCCAGCTGTACTCCGCCTCAGCTGAACCGTCGAAGGATGCCAGGGCGATGTCCTGGGGGATCGACAGTCCCGCCTCATGGAGTGCCCGCAGGATCCCCACCGCCTGCAGGTCCGAGGTGGCAAAAATCGCCGTCGGCCTGGATGCTCCGGCCAGGAGCCGCTTGCCCGCGGCATAGCCCCCTTCGCGCGTGAATGGGGTTCGGACAATGGGGCCTTCCGGCAGGCCTGCCTCGGCCAGGGCCTGCAGCCAGCCCTCTTCACGGCCGTCATAGTAGTTGCCGGTGTTGGTACCCATGGCCAGGGCGATGTTGGTGTGCCCGTGCCCGATCAGATGTTCAACCGCTGCCTTTGCGCCGGCCACCAAGTCAACGCCCACACTGCTGAATCCGGGAGCGTCGGCGCTGTGGTTCAGCAGGACAACCGGAATCTCCGCGGACTCGAGCTCGGGCAGGGCAGGTTCCATCAGAACACTGGAAAGCACCACGCCGTCCACCTGGCGGGCAGCGAGGTTGCGGAGGTTCCGGAGTTCCTTGCCAAGGTTTCCATCGGAATTGGTCAGCACCAGGGCGTAGCCCAGTTCGGCGGCGGCGTCCTCCACGGCGTGGGCCAGCAGCGAGAAAAAGGGGTTGCTGTTGTCCGGGATGACCAAACCTATGGTTTCGCTGGACCCCAGCTTCAGGGCCCGGGCGGCAGCGTTGGGGCGGTACCCCAACCGGCGGATGGCGTCCTGCACCTTGGCTTCCGTTGCCGGCGCCACCTTCTTGGGTCCGCCATTAACCACATAACTCACGACGGCGGTGCTGACGCCCGCGAAGCGGGCAACGTCCTTGCGCGTCACAGGCCCGCGCGGGGCAGGCACTGCCGAAGTGGTCATGGAGTACATGCTAGCTACCAGTTGGCGGGGGCGTCGCCGAAGTCGCGGATGGGCAGCCGCGCGCCGTTTTGCTGCGCCGACTGGTGGGCAACGATTCCGGGCAGGGTGAAGCGGGCCGCCACCCAGGCGTTGACCGGCGGCAGCGTGCCGGTGTTGACGGCGGTGACAAAGTCGTCAACCAGGAAGTGGTGGCTGCCTTCATGCCCGTTCGGCGCACCCTGGAATTCATCCGGCAGCCGCTCTGCGTCATGGACCGGCGACAGACCGGAAACAAAAGCGTCCCGGAGCTCCGGGGCCACGTTGGCCAGGGATGGATCGTCCAAGGGGATGCTGGGCCGCGTTTCCAGCTGCTCCGAGATGTCGTGGACGTTCACCTTGTCCTGCCAGACGGTAACCTTCGCCAGCTGTTCGAAGCTTGCTTCCGTGCCGAAGAACCGGAACCGGGACTCGCGGATGTGGGACGGATAACCCACACGGCGCATCTCATTGGTGCGCATCACGCCGCCGTCATTCAGTTCAAAAAGCGCGGTGGCGTTGGAAAAGTCGTTGCTGAACATGCTGACGTCACGGTCGAACACGCCGTCGTTGCGGTCATCCCGGACCCCCACACAGCTGACGCTGACCGCGTGCGCGGGGACAGCTCCGAGCACGCCGCCGATGGCGTGGGTGGGGTAGAGCATCGGCGGGTAGCTGGCAGTTTCTTTCCAGCGGTCACCGCCGCTGTATTGGTAGGCGTCATAAAAGCCCAGGTCCATGTCGTGGACGTAGTCGCCCTCGGAGTAGAAGATGCGGCCAAAGCGGCCGGCAGCGTGCTGCTCCCGCGCGTACACCGTGGCCGGGTTGTAGTAGCTGGTCTCCCCCATCATGTACACCAGTCCGGTGTCGCGGACGGCGTCGATGATGCGCGCAATCTCTTCTTCGGAGATGGCCATGGGGACGGCCGAGTACACGTGCTTGCCCGCGCGCAGGGCCTGTTCAACCAGCGGCCCGTGGGTCCAGCGCTGGGTGAAGATCGCCACGGCGTCCACGTCGGAGGCGAGGAGTTCTTCGAAACTCCCCCGGGAGCCGGCGAGGTGGTACTGCTCCACGGCATCCGCCGCACGCTCGGGCAGCTCATCCACCACATATACGTCGCTTACCCCGGGGTGGAGGTTGAAAAGGTGTGCGAACTGCCCGCCGAACTGCCCTGCGCCGAGTACGCCGATTGAAAACGTCATTGTCTGCCCTTCGGTTGTGTGAGCACCAAGGCGGCGCTCGTCATCAGGAAGCCAGTGTTGCACCTGCTTCTACTCGAGTCAATAAGCCAGATGTTGAACTGATTCCAGACCCTGACGCCCGAAAAGTAGCTCTTGCCAGTCCTACATCTACTCGTGTAGATTACAGCTCAAGTTGTTACCCCCGTCACAGTCAGGAAAGGGTCGAAGATGACCACCCTTGCCAGGAACCCAAGATCTGTTGCGCCTGCTCCGGACAAGCCCAAGCCCTACACCGGCCTCCGCCGGTTCGGGGACCTCAAGATTGCACTGCTGTTCATCGCCCCGGCCATGATCGGGTTTATCGTTTTCTACGTCGTCCCCACCATCCGCGGCGTGTACCTGAGCTTCACCGAATACAACATCCTGGGAGACCCGGAATGGGTGGGCATCGAGAACTACACGGCCATCGCCAAGGATCCCCTCTTCTGGAACTCACTCGCTGTCACCGGCCAGTACGTCTTCCTGAACATCGTCCTGCAGACCGCACTGGCCCTGGGCCTGGCGCTCCTCATGCACCAGGTGGCCAAATCCACCATCATCCGGGGCGCCCTGCTGCTGCCGTACCTGATGTCCAACGTCATCGCCGCGCTGCTGTGGTTCTGGATGCTCGACTACCAGATCGGTGTGGTGAACCAGTTCATCGAGTGGGCGGGACTTTCCCGGGTGGCCTTCTTCGGCAGTGAAGCGTGGGCCATCCCCACCCAGGCCCTGATCAACACCTGGCGGCACATGGGCTACACCGCGCTGCTGATCTTCGCCGGCCTGCAGGCCATCCCCGGCCATGTGTATGAGGTAGCGAAGCTGGACGGCGCGTCAGCCTTGCAGACGTTCCGCAAGATCACCATTCCGCTGCTGCGTCCGGTCCTGGTCCTGGTGCTGGTGGTGACCGTGATCGGTTCCTTCCAGGTCTTCGACACCGTTGCCGTCACCTCCGCAGGCGGCCCGGTGAACGCCACCCGCGTCATCCAGTACTACATCTACCAGCGCGCCTTCACCGAGTCGGATTTCGGCTACGGATCGGCCATCGCCGTCATTCTCTTCCTCATCCTCGCCCTGGTGGCCTTCATCCAGATGAAGTTCCTCAAGGGCAACGAGTCGGACCTGGACTAAGGAATCCTCCATGACCACCACCGCACGCCGCGCGCAGCTGCCGGCCCCAACCATCCGCCGTCGTACTTTCAACCCCCGGCGCGCCGCCGCCTGGGCCCTGCTGGTCCTCGCCATCGCCGTCTCCGTCCTGCCCTTCCTGTGGGTCCTGCGGACGGCCCTGTCCACCAACAACGCACTGGCCACCAACGCCGCCAGCCTGCTGCCGGCGGAATTCAGCTTCGGCGCCTTCAAACGGGTCTTCGGGCTCCAGTCAGCGGCGGAAGCCGTGGCGGAAGGCGGGTCCGGCGCACAGATCGATTTCTGGATCTACCTGCGGAACTCGATCGTCTTCTCCTCCATCACCACCGCGGGCGCAGTCTTCTTCAGCGCCATGGCCGCCTACGCTTTCGCCCGGCTGCGCTGGAAGGGCCGCAACGCCGTCTTCAGCCTCTTCCTGGGCACCATGCTGGTCCCGCCGATCTTCACTGCCCTGCCGAACTTCCTGCTGATCAAGAACCTGGACCTGCTCAACACGATGCTCGGCATGGTCCTGCCCTACCTCTTTATGACCCCCTTCGCCATCTTCTTCCTGCGGCAGTTCTTCCTGAACATGTCCCGCGAAGTGGAGGAGGCGGCAATGCTTGACGGCGCCAAGCACCTGCGGATCTTCTTCCAGATCATCCTGCCCAACGCCGCAGCCCCCATCGCCACCCTCGCCCTGCTCACCTTCATCGGCCAGTGGAACGAATACTTCTGGCCGCTGCTGGTGGGCTCCCAGGACGACGTGCGCGTGCTCCAGGTGGGCCTGGGCGTCTTCAAGTCCCAGTCTCCGCAGGGCGCACCGGACTGGTCAGGCCTGATGGCGGCAACCCTCATCTCGGCCCTGCCGGTGCTGATCCTCTTTGCCGCCTTCGGCAAAAAGATCGTCAACTCCATCGGCTTCTCCGGCATCAAGTAACCACCACGTCATCCCCCACCCGAAACGGAAAGTAGAACCATGAAGAAAACCCTCGGCGCCGTCGCCGTTGCTGCCGCTGTGGCACTGTCCCTGTCCGCCTGCAGCGGATCCGCCTCCTCGGCGGAGTCCTCCAAGGGCGAGATCAGCTACTGGCTCTGGGACGCCAACCAGCTTCCGGCCTACCAGCAGTGCGCTGACGATTTCACCAAGGCCAACCCGGACATCACAGTCAAAATCACCCAGCGCGGCTGGGACGATTACTGGAGCACCCTCACCAACGGCTTCGTTGGCGGCACCGCCCCGGACGTGTTCACCAACCACCTGGGCCGCTACGGCGAACTCGCCGAAAACAAGCAACTGCTGGCCATCGACGACGCCGTCGAGAAGGACAACATCGACCTGACCGCCTACAACGAAGGACTCGCCGACCTCTGGGTGGGCCAGGACGGCAAGCGTTACGGCCTGCCCAAGGACTGGGACACCATCGGCCTGTTCTACAACAAGGCCATGCTGGCCAGCGCGGGCGTCACCGAGGACCAGATGAAGAACCTCACCTGGAATCCGGAAGACGGCGGCACGTACGAAAAGGTTGTCGCCCACCTCACCGTGGACAAGAGCGGCAAGCGCGGCGACGAGCCCGGCTTCGACAAGAACAACGTTGCCGTCTACGGGCTGGGCCTGAACGGCGGCGGCGACTCCTCCGGCCAGACCGAATGGAGCTACCTCACCAACACCACCGGCTGGTCCCACACGGACAAGAACCCCTGGGGCACCCACTACAACTACGACGACCCTAAATTCCAGGAGAGCATGGAATGGTTCGCCGGCCTTGCTGACAAGGGCTACATGCCCAAGCTGGAAACCACTGTGGGCGCCGCCATGGCTGACACATTCGCGGCTGGCAAGTCCGCCATCAACGCGCACGGTTCGTGGATGGTAGGCCAGTACACGGGCTACAAGGGCATCGAAGTGGGCATCGCCCCCACCCCCGTCGGCCCCCAGGGCGAGCGGGCGTCGATGTTCAACGGCCTGGCCGATTCCATCTGGGCCGGCACCAAGAAAAAGGACGCATCCATCAAGTGGGTGGAATACCTTGCCTCCGCCGACTGCCAGGACGTCGTAGCCTCCAAGGCCGTAGTATTCCCGGCGCTCAAGGCATCCTCGGACAAGGCCGCTGAAGCGTTCGCAGCCAAGGGTGTGGACGTCACCGCCTTCACCGAGCACGTCAAGAACAAGACCACGTTCCTGTACCCCATCACGGACAACACCGCCAAGGTCAAGGGCATCATGGAGCCCGCCATGGACGCCGTCGTCTCCGGCAAGGCGCCCGCAAGCTCCCTCACCCAGGCCAACGAACAGGTCAACGCCCTGTTCAAGTAGCCCCCCAATCCGTGGCTGCGTATGTGGTCGCAGCCACTGCGCCGGATGCCGCCGTTGCCCTCCTCGCGGCGGCGGCATCCGGCCGCCCCTTCCCCTTGCTTTCCTCGCGTGCGTAACTTAAGGCGCACCCCTTAAACCCTGAAAGAGATCCTATGGACCCCCTCCACCTCCGTTCCGCCGGCACCAGCCTGGTGATCAGCTTCAACAGCGGGGAGGCCGAGATCATCCATTGGGGCGCGGATCTTGGCAGCACCCTTCCGGACCTTGCCATCCTCGGTGAGCCGGTCCCGCACTCCGCCATCGACGCCACCGTTCCCGCCGGCCTCCTGCCCCAGGCTTCCTCCAGCTGGCGCGGCCGGCCCGGTTTGCGCGGGCACCGCACGGCCGACGGCGTCTCCGGACTCGACTTCTCGCCGCGCCTTCGCACCGTGGCAGCACGCGCCGAGGGCACCACCGCGGTCATCACGCAGACCGATGCCGACGCTGGAATCACCGTTTCGTCGGACATCACGCTGCACGACGGCGGTCTGCTGGAACTGCGGCATACCGTCACCAATGACGGAACCACCCCCTACCAGCTGGACGAACTGGCCACTGTCCTCCCCGTGGCTCCGGACGCCGTCGAACTCCTTGACCTGACCGGCCGCTGGTGCCGGGAAAACCACCCGCAGCGCCGCAGCATCCAGCAGGGCACCTGGGTACGGACCGGCCGGCACGGCCGCACCGGCCACGATTCATCCCTGCTGCTCGCCGCCGGCACCCCCGGGTTCGGCAACCGCCACGGGAAGGTCTGGGCCACGCACCTGGCGTGGAGCGGCAACCACGAGCAGTTCACCGACACCATCGGCGACGGCCGCACCATGATCGGCGGCTCCGAACTCCTGGGACCGGCCGAGGTCATCCTCGCACCCCAGGGCAGCTACACCACGCCAGCCCTGTTCGCCGCCTACTCGGACCGCGGCCTGGACGGCATCAGCGAGGCCTTCTACAGCTGGTTCCGCTCCCGCCCGCACCACGTGCTGCCCGACGCCGGCGGCGGCAAGCCTCGTCCCGTGGTGCTGAACACGTGGGAAGCCGTCTACTTCGACCACAACCTGTCCGCCCTGATCGAGCTCGCCGATTCGGCCGCGGACCTCGGCGTCGAGCGTTTCGTACTCGACGACGGCTGGTTCCGCGGCCGCCGCGACGACCACGCCGGGCTCGGCGACTGGTACGTGGACGAGACGCTGTGGCCCGACGGGCTTACCCCGCTGATTGACGCCGTCACCTCGCGCGGCATGGAATTCGGCCTGTGGGTGGAGCCGGAAATGGTCAACCTCAACTCGGATGTTGCCCGAGCCCACCCGGAGTGGATCGTGGGCCCGGCGGCCCTGTCCCACAAGGACGGCGGCCGGCTGCCGCTGGAGTGGCGGAACCAGCACGTCATCGACCTGGTCAACCCCGAAGCCTGGCAGTACATCTTTGACCGCATCGACGCCCTGCTGCGTGAAAACAGGATCAGCTACCTGAAGTGGGACCAGAACCGGGACCTGCTCGAACACGGCCACGCCGGCCGCTCCTCCGTCCACGAGCAGACCCTGGCCGCCTACCGCCTCTTCGACGAGCTCAAGAAGGGTCACCCCGGCGTCGAGATTGAAAGCTGTTCCTCCGGCGGCGCCCGTGTTGACCTGGGCATTCTGGAGCGGACGGACCGGATTTGGGCCTCGGACTGCAACGATGCCCTGGAGCGCCAAAGCATCCAGAGGTGGACCGGGCTGGTGGTGCCGCCGGAGCTGGTGGGCGGACACATCGGCCCCACCACCTCGCACACCACGGCCCGTACTCACGATTTGTCCTTCCGTGCCATCACGGCCCTCTTTGGGCATTTCGGTATGGAATGGGACGTCCGGCAGGTCACGGGTGCTGAACGTGAGGAGCTCAAGCGGTTCATCGGCCTGTACAAGGAGCACCGCGACCTCATCCACAGGGGGCTGATGGTCCGCGCGGACGTTCCGGATGAGTCACTGATGCTGCACGGCGCGGTGGCTGCGTCGTCTCCTTTGGCCGGCACGACGGCGGCGCTGTTCGCCTTGGTCAGCACGCGCACCGCTTTCTCCGAACAGCCCGGCAAGGTGGCCATCCCCGGCCTGGAGCCGGACCGCGACTACCGGGTGGAAGCCATCTTCCCGGCACCGGGTGATGCCGACTACGGCCACACTTTCACGCAGGTCCAGCCTCCGGCCTGGCTGGCAGACGGAGCGATAGCCAACGGCCGTTTCCTGGCCGAGGTAGGCCTGCCCATGCCCATCCTCAACCCCGAGCACGCGCTGCTGCTGCACTTCACCGCCCTCTAGACCGGCAGGGCAGCACCGGGAACAAAGCTAAAGCAACGCGGGGTCAGCTAATGCCCATCCAGGCCGCCTGGACGGGCAATAACTGACCCCGCGTTGTTCCATTGGTGATCAAGAACGAACCGTAAGAAATGCGGCCCGGGCCCCCGCACACTAGATTTGCATTCATGAGTGAAGCCACCACCCCAGACAGCCGCGGCACCATCCTGGTAATCAACGGACCCAACCTGAACCTGCTGGGGACCCGCGAGCCGGAAAAATACGGCACGTCCACCCTGGCGGACGTGGAGGAACTGGCCGCCCGCACTGCTCAGGCACACGGGTTCGCGGCCGAATGCGTTCAGTCAAACCATGAGGGCGTGCTGTTGGACGCCATCCACGCCGCCCGGGGATCCGCCGTCGGAATTGTCCTCAACGCCGGCGCCTTCACGCACACGTCCGTGGCACTTCGCGATGCCCTCGCAGCGGTGCAGCTGCCCGCCGTCGAGGTCCACATCACCAACGTGCACCAGCGCGAGGAATTCCGGCACCATTCGTTCCTGTCGCCGGTGTGCTCCGCGGTGATCGTGGGCGCCGGGGTATTCGGCTACAAGCTGGCCATCGACTACCTCGCGGAAGTCCTCTAGCCACCTGCTGCTGCTTCTTGGAGGGCCCTTACTTCTGGATGCACTGTCCAGAGGAAACGGGGGCGCTCAAAGACGCCGCCTGCGAGGCTACAGGGTTGAGGTCGTCCATGGTGATGGCGAAGCCCATCTCCGCGTCGGAGGTCGCTTTCGCGAAGATCACACCGGCCACCTGGCCGTCCGTGGTCAGGAGCGGGCCGCCGGAGTTGCCGGGTTGGACGTTCCCGGCCAGCCGATAGATCTCCTCGGGCGACGGGTTGCTGCCGTAGATGTCCGGCACCAGCACCGTGGTGATGTCCTGGATGGTGGCGGGCCGGGACTGGAAAGGCCCGCCGTGCGGGTAGCCCGCGAACGCTGCCGGGCTGCCGCTGGGCAGGTCGGTGCTCAGCGGCAGCGGCTGGACAGGAAGGTCCTCAACGGCGAGCACGGCGAGGTCGTGTTTGGTGTCGAAGTAGACAACACGCCCGGGCATCGCTCCGCCGTCGGCCATCTCGACCACCGGCTCCGACACGCCCGCCACAACATGGGCGTTGGTGACGATCCGGTCTTCCGAAACCACGAAGCCGGTGCCCGTCTGGTTCTGGCCGCACTGGTAGGCAGTCCCGGCAATTTTCAGGACCGATTCGGCGGCCCGGTTCAGGGCTGGGGTGTCAGTACTGGCGTCCGGCACCGGCACGGCCTGGCCCTGGTCCAGACCTTCAATCAGCGTGGGAATGCCGTTGCCGATCACTTCCGAGCGCAGCTGCGCCATGGTGGCTTTCACGGGGTCCGGTGTCATGCCGTCGATAAAACGGATCACCTTGGAGTCGGCAAGCTGCTGGGAAACAAACGGCACGCCGAGGGAGCCGATACTGAAGGCCAGCATGGACATGACCAGGGCAGAGACCGCCAGGTTCACCGCGCCACCCACCAGGCGGTCAACGGCCCGCAGCGGCCTGATCCGCACGGCGCCGCGGATTTGCCGGCCGACCATGGTGCCGAGTCCATGGCCGAGAACCACCAGCGCGACGGCGGCGGCCACGATGGCCGTCAGCCTCCATCCGGAGTCGGTCACGAAGCCGCTCACCAAAGGGACCGCGAAAAAGGCGGCGATGGCCCCGGCGGCAAACCCGGCAATGCCGCCGACCGTGACGAGGAAGCCGTTGCGCAGGCCGTAGGCCAGATAGGACAGCAGCGCCAGGATCAGGACGATGTCCAGGACAGTCAAGCCGACCACTAAGGCTCCTTATAAGCAGTTGTAGGCTCATTCTAGTGGCGCAGGCTGACAATTTTCTGAGGGCTGCCGCCGCCTCCCCTGCCCGCCGTTGGGGCGTTTTGGCTGCCAAGTTCGTCACAGAACCTTGAAAATTCTGAAACAATGGCACAAGCGCCACAGCCGAAACTTTTATTCAGGAGATTTTATGGACATCGAGGTACTGCGCCGAGCACCACTTTTCGCCACGCTCGACGACGACGCATTCCGTCTGCTGACGGACGAGCTCACCGAGGTGGACCTTTCCCGCGGTGCTTCGGTTTTCCGTGAGGGCGACCAAGGCGACCAGCTCTACTTCATCGTTTCCGGCAAGGTGAAGCTGGGCCGTACCTCCCCGGACGGCCGTGAATCGCTCCTCGCCATCCTCGGCCCGGGTGAGCTCTTCGGCGAAATGGCCCTGTTCGATCCCAGCCCGCGTACCGCCACCGCTACCGCAGTGTCGGAGACCCGCCTGGCCGGGCTGAAGAACGAAAGCCTGAACAACCTGCTCCGCACCCGCCCCGAGGTTTCCGCGCAGCTTCTGCAGGCCCTCGCCCGCCGGCTCCGCCGCACCAACGATTCCCTCTCGGACCTGGTGTTCTCCGACGTGCCCGGCCGCGTCGCCAAGGCGCTCCTGGACCTCGCGGACCGCTTCGGCCGCCCGGCGACGGACGGTGTCCTCGTGGCCCACGAACTGACGCAGGAAGAGCTGGCCCAGCTGGTCGGAGCCTCCCGCGAGACCGTGAACAAGGCCCTCGCCGAGTTCGTCCAGCGCGGCTGGCTCCGCCTGGAAGCCCGCGCCGTGGTCATCCTGGACATGCAGCGCCTCCGCCAGCGCTCCCGCTAGTCTGCACAGCACAAAGGCCGCCCCAAAGGGGCGGCCTTTTGCATGCCGGGGAAGTTTCACCTCAGGCCCAACAACGCCCGCTCACATCTGCCCGCCTTGCTATCGATGCGCGCTCACTTGTGGCCGTCCTCCCGCCAGCGCCCGCTCACATCTGCCGCCTGCGGACTGTGCGAGCGTGACGACCTCCCGGCCTATCTGAGCGCGCCCGGGTTTTGGCAGCCACATCCGAGCGCGCGCCCGGGTTTTGGCAGCCACATCTGAGCGAGCGTCCGGGTTTAGGCAGCCACGTCCGAGCGCGCGCCCGCGTTTTGGCAGCCACATCTGAGCGCGCGCCCGGGTTTTGGCAGCCACATCCGAGCGAGCGTCCTCAACCACGGCCCGCCAACCACCGAAGCGGCGTAAAATTGGGCCTAGAGGTGCATGGCAATGTCCGTGGCTATGGTGGTTGTTTTGATCCTGCTGGGCGTGGCTTCCCTTGCCGCGGTGGTCGGCACGGTGGTCCTGGTGATCCGGGACGGCCGCGGGCAGATTCCGCTGGAACCGTCTGTCAAACCGTGGACAGCCGGGAACCTGCCCAGCCGCCCCTATTCAACGCTGCGCCGCATCTAGCGCCCAGGTTCAGCGTTCGCGCTGGGGGTCTCCGGCCACGGTCTTGGCGGCCTCGACCTCGAGCAGGAGCTTCCCGTCTTCCTCCACAAGCTGCGGCTGGTAGACGTGCGCCTTGCGCTTGTAGCTGAGGTAGGCGATGCAACCGTTGGCCCTGGCCATCTTTTCAAGCATGATCTCGGAGCCGGGCACCAGGAGCTCGCCGAGCGTGCGGCCCACGGTGTTCTCCTGGCCTACCTCGTCGCCCAGGGCAGTGGTATCCCGCCCGGCTAGCACCTCGGCAACGTTAACCCACCGCCCCCACACGCCCTTGCCCTCCAGCAGCGTGGGCTGCTGGTTCAGCGGAACGGTGGCGGCAAAGTAGCGGGTATCGAACCGGCGGTGGGCGAAGTCCGGGCTGCGCCAGTTGACCAGGGACTTCAGCAGGTCGGTCCGCAGCGACAGCCCCCGTTTGCCAAGAAGCTCCGGGAACGTCTTTTCCTGCTCGGCCACCGCGAGGCGGGCGCGCATCCAGTCAGCGGTGGATGTTGCTTCAAAGGTGGTGGCCATATCCGGGCCGGCAAGCAGCAGGCCGGTCTCCTCGAAGAGTTCGCGGATGGCTCCCACCACATGGCGGCGCGCCAGCCCGACGTCGTCCGTTCCCATCTGCTCAGCCCAATGCTGGGGGGAGGGGCCCAGCCAGCCGACGGGATCGTCGTCGGCGGCGTCCAGTGAGCCACCGGGAAACGCGAGGACCCCCAAGGGCGAGGAACCGGGCCGGTAGGCCAGCCAGGTTTCCAGGCCGGTGGGGGAATCACGCAGCAGGACAACGGACGATGCGAGACGGGCGGCCCGAGGGCTCCTCTCGCCGTGTTCAAGCCAGCTCTGCGCTGCCCCTTCAAGGTCTTGAGGGAGTGCAAACAGGCGTCGGGCGAGCTGAGGCAAAGGAAGCGACCGGTCCTAGCTGAATTCCGCTATCAGTTCGACCTCTACCGGAGAGTCGAGCGGCAGAACGGAAACGCCGACGGCGGAACGTGCGTGCTGGCCCGCGTCACCGAGGACGCGGCCCAGCAGTTCCGAGGCACCATTGATCACGCCGGGCTGGCCGGTGAACGACGGGTCCGATGAGACGAATCCCACAACCTTGACGATCCGGGTGATCCGGTCGAGGTCGCCGATGACGCTTTTGACGGCCGCCAGGGCGTTGACGGCGCAGACCGCGGCGTACTGCTGGGCGTCCTCGGGCGAAACGGTGGGCTCGTCGGCGAAGCCTTCGGTGCCGGCAGAAACTTTCCCGGTTGCTGGGAGTTTGCCATTAATAAAAGGCAGCTGGCCGGAGGTGTAGACGTGGTTGCCGGAGATCACGGCAGGGACGTAGGCGGCTACCGGGGGGGCCACCTCGGGAAGGGTCAGCCCCAGGTCCGCCAGCCGCTGCTCAACAGCGGAAACAGGTGTGGCGGCGGTGCCGGACTGGGCTTCTGCGGAGGTGCTCATGCTACTGCTTCTCCCTCTTCAGGTAGGCAACCAGACCGTTTCCGTCCGGTCCGGGGACTACCTGGACAAGCTCCCAGCCGTCATCTCCCCACTGGTCCAGGATCTGTTTTGTGGCATGGATAATGAGCGGAATCGTGGCGTACTCCCATTTGGTCATGAGAGAAAGACTAGTCCTTGCCGGTAAAGTGGAAAACATGGCGACTCGTAAGAACCCATTATTCGACACTGCCACCACCCTTGGAAAGATCCTCGTTTTCCTTGGCGTGAGTGCACTTTGTGGTGTCCTGGTAGCAGGCCTGCTGGTCCCCGCGGCAGCCGTCTCGGGCAGCGCGGCCAGTGGTTCGATCGAGTTCTTCGACACCCTTCCGGCAGAGCTGAAGGTTGATCCGCCCAACCAGACCACCAGGATCCTGGCCGCCGACGGCAGCGAGATCGCCAGCGTCTACACGGAGAACCGGACCAAGGTTGCACTGGACCAGATTTCGCCGTTCATGAAGGAAGCTGTCATCGCCGTCGAGGACAGCCGTTTTTATGACCACGGTGGTGTGGACACCACCGGTATCCTGCGCGCCCTGGTCAGCACCGCGCGCGGCAACAAGCAGGGCGCGTCCACCATCACGCAGCAGTACGTCAACAACGTCCTCAACGCCAACCTCGCCGCCGAGGGTAACGAGGACCAGATCAAGCTCAACGGCGTGAACAAGGGCGTGGGCGACAAACTGCGCGAAATGAAGCTGGCCATCGCCCTGGAGAAGGAGTTCAACAAGGAGCAGATCCTTGAGGGCTACCTGAACATCGTGTTCTTCAACCGCGATGCGTACGGCGTCGAGGCCGCGTCCAGGTTCTTCTTCAGCACCTCGGCCAAAGACCTCTCGCTGCCGCAGGCTGCGCTGCTGGCCGGCCTGGTCAACAGTCCCTCCGCGTTTGACCCCATCGCCAACCCCGACCGCTCGAAAGAGCGCCGCGACCTGGTCCTGGGCCTGATGCTGAACCAGGGCAAGATCAGCCAGGCAGACCATGACGCCGCCGTCGCCACTCCGGTGGAAACCAAGGTGACCCAGCCCAAGCAGGGCTGCGCCTACGCGTCCAGCGCGCCTTACTTCTGCGACTACATCCTGCACCTGCTGGAGAACAACCCGGCTTACGGCACGGACCTCAAGGAACGCCAGCGCCTGATCTACGGCGGCGGCCTCACCATCACCACCACGCTGGACCCGAACGCCCAGGCCGTTGCCCAGGAGCAGGTCAACGCTTCCGCCGGTGCCAACCCGGACAAATGGGGCGCTGCGATGGTGTCCGTGCAGCCGGGCACCGGCAAGATCGTCTCCATGGCGCAGAACACCTCGTTCCTGCCCGGCGAGGGCAGCTTCGATTCCCAATTGAATTTCAATGTGGACAAGCTGGACAAGGACGGCAACGACCTTAACGGCATGGGTGGCGCCCAGCCCGGCTCCACCATGAAGCCGTTCACGTTCGCTGAATGGCTCAATGAGGGCAAGTCCATGAATACCGTGGTGAACTCGGCCCAGCGTGTCTACCCGCTGAGCTTCCCCTGGCGGCACACCTGCGGCAAGGTGACCGGGGGCTACAGCACAGTTCAAAAGAACCAGGGACTTGGCACCGCTGATGACCTGCAGAACGCAGAACCCCAGTGGTACCGGCCGCTCTCCGTTCTTGAAGGCCTCTACAACTCCATCAACACCGTGACCTTCGCTTCCGCAGCCCAGCTGGACTTCTGCGGCATCCAGAAGGTGGTCGACGCCGTCGGGCTCCACAGCGGCCTGCCGTCCCGGGACGGCAGCGAGCCGAACCCCAAGGTGGACATGTCCCTCCTGGGCAACCTGCTGGGTTCCACCCAGACGTCCCCACTGACCATGGCCAGCGCCTTCGCAACATTCGCGAATGACGGCAAGTTCTGTGAAGCCATCGCCATCACGTCCGTCAAGGATGCAACGGGCAAGGATCTGCCCGCTCAGTCCACCAGTTGCCGGGACGCCATCAAGCCCGAGGTGGCCCGTGGTGTGAACTACGCGCTGCAGGAAGTCCTTAACCGGGGCTCCGGCTCGCTCATCCAACCCAGGATCTCCACCCGGACCAGCTTCCCCATCGGCGCCAAGACCGGTACGTCCAACAACAACGGCTCCACCTGGGTTGTTGGCCACACCACCGGCCTGGCCACCGCTGCCTGGTTCGGTGACGCACTGGGAGACCAGGGCCGCGCGGGCCAGAACATCACGGTCAACGGGAAGTTCTACCAGGGCATCGACGGCTACATGATCGCCGGGCCGATGTTCTCCAACTTCATGTCGAAGATCGCCCCGGCCTACGGCACCAATCCGTTCCCGGCGCCGCCGAGCAACCTCCTGAACGGCGGCGGATCCACGACACGGACCACACCGTCCACGCCCCAGGCCACCACGGCTCCTTCCGCACCCGCCACCCAGCCTGCACCGCAGCCGAGCAGCAACGGCAACGGCAACGGGAACGGCAATGGAAACGGGAACGGCTAGCCGCCGATGATGTCAACCAGTGCTTTGGCAGGCCGCGCCCGGACTATCGGGCGCGGCTTTGCCGTCACCGCAGGAGCCGGAGCCACGGCGGGACTGGCTGCTTTCGGGTACGGCCTGTGGGAGAAAAACCAGTTTGTGCTGCGCGAGGAAACCCTGGACATCCTCCCGCCCGGGCAGGCGCCCTTCCGTATCCTGCACCTGAGCGATATCCACTTTGTTCCCGGGCAGGAGAAGAAGGCGGCCTGGCTGGAGTCCCTCGCCAGCCTGGAGCCGGACTTGGTGGTGAACACCGGTGACAACCTCAGCCATATCAAGGCCGTGGACCCGCTCCTGGCGGCGCTCCGCCCCCTCCTGGAGTTCCCCGGCGTTTTTGTTCCCGGCTCCAACGACTACTTCGCGCCCAGCCTGAAGAACCCCGCCTCCTATTTCCTGGGCCCTTCCAAGGTGAAGCCGAAACCGGTCCAGCTGGACTGGCCGCGCCTGCGCTCGGGCTTTGGCATGGGCGGCTGGATAGACCTGACCAACCGGCACCAGTCGGTGGTCCTGAAGGGCATCCGCTTCGACTTCTCCGGCGTGGACGATCCCCACCTGAACCGCGAACGCTATGCCGGCTGGCCCCGCGGCACTGTCAACCAGAACGCCGTGCCGCATCTGCGCGTCGCCGTCATCCACGCCCCGTACCAGCGCGTGTTGGACCACTTCACCGAGGACGGCGCGGACCTCCTGCTCGCCGGGCATACCCACGGCGGCCAGTTGTGCATCCCCGGTTACGGCGCCCTGGTGTCCAACTGCGACCTCCCCACCTGGCGGGCCAAGGGCCTCAATGACTGGCAGAGTAACGGAAGTACGACGCCGGTCAACGTCTCGGGCGGCATCGGCACCTCACGCTTCGCCCCGGTCCGCATCGCTTGCAAGCCTGAAGCGGTCCTGCTCACCCTCACCTCGCCCAACTGACCCGTTGAGCTATCACTTGTGGTTCCCAAACCGGGGTTTTGGGAACCTTATCTGCTAGCTCAAGTGGAGGGCGCGGCGGGGGGTCCATTGCGCAATGCAATAACTGGGCAAGCTTCAAAGGCAGCCCGGAAGCCTGTGAATCGTCTCACGCCATGGCATAGGGTAGTTGCTACGGGAAACTACATTCGTTTTAGAGCTTGAGAAGCGGGCATGGCCAAGCAAACTCCATTTTTTCGATCCATCAGTCGCCTCTACCCCCATGTCCGGCCAATCATCCCCCGGCTTCTGCTGGGACTACTCTGCGCCTTGATGGCCAGCGTTGTTGCCCTTACCATCCCGCAGGTCCTTCGGGTGCTGGTCAATGAATCATTGGAGGCCGGCGGTGCGACGGAAGCGGTCTGGGTATCCGCGGGGGTCATCCTGGTGTTGGGCGTGGCCGAGGCCGGCCTGGTGGCCCTGCGCCGGCAGTTCGTCATCAACCCCGCCACGTCAGTGGAAACCAAGATGCGGATTTCGCTCTACGGCCACCTCCAGGACTTAACCGTCTCCTTCCACGACCGCTGGGGATCCGGCCAGCTGCTGTCCCGTGCCATGACGGACCTGAACTTCCTGCGCCGCTGGATGGCATTCGGCGCCATCATGCTGGTAGTCACCACCCTCACGGTGATCATCGGCATCACCGTGATGTTTGTGATGAGCTGGCAGCTGGCCCTCATCTTCCTGGCCGCCGCCGTGCCCATCATGGCCTACAGCTTCCGATTCCGGACCCGCTTCAGCAGGGTGGCCCGCCGCAGCCAGGACCAGGCCGGCGACCTCGCCACCACCGTGGAGGAATCCGTCCACGGCATCCGGGTGCTCAAAGCATTCGGGCGGAGCCGGGAGGCGCTCGAAAACTTCAATGAACAAGCCGAGGAACTGCGCCAGACGGAAATCGAAAAAGCGCGCCACCAGGCAACATTCACCATGGTGGTCACACTGCTTCCCGAACTCGCCCTCGGCGCGGGCCTGGTGGTGGGCGTGATGCTGTGCGCCAGCGGCCAGCTCAGCATCGGCTCGCTGGTGGCGTTCTTTGCCACCGCGGCCGTTATGGCCTCGCCGGTGGAGTTCTCCGGAATGCTGCTGGCCATGGCGCTCACTGCCAAGACCGCCGTCGACCGACACTTCGAAGTGATGGATACGCCCAACAGCATCACCAGTCCCCCGGAGCCGCGCCGGCCCGGCGAACTGGCCGGCGAGCTACGTTTCAACAGCGCCACCTTCGCTTTCGAGGACGCGCCGGACAAACCCATCCTGAAGGACATCAACCTGGACGTCCGGCCCGGGGAAACGATGGCGCTGGTGGGTACCACCGGCAGCGGCAAGAGCGCCCTGATCCAGCTCGTTCCCCGCCTTTACGATGTGACCGGCGGCGCCATCACGATTGACGGCGTGGACCTGCGGGACTTCGACGTGGAGGAGCTCCGCCGGATCGTCGCAGTGGCCTTCGAAGACACCACGCTGTTCTCCAATTCGGTCCGGGACAACGTCCTGCTTGGCGCTCCAGTACGCACCGACGCCGTCCTCGACGAGGCCCTGGATGTTGCCCAGGCGCACTTTGCGTACTCGCTGCCGGAGGGTGTGGACACCCTGATCGGCGAGGAAGGACTCAGCCTGTCCGGCGGGCAGCGGCAGCGGATTGCCCTGGCCCGCGCCATCGCCGCACACCCCCGCGTGCTGGTCCTGGACGACCCGCTGTCCGCCCTGGACGTGCACACGGAGGAACTGGTGGAAACCCGGCTCCGGGCCGTGCTGAAGGACACCACCACGCTGATCGTGGCCCACCGCCCGTCCACCGTGGCGCTGGCTGACCGGGTGGCGCTGCTGGAGGACGGCCGGATCACCGCCGTCGGCACGCACACCGAACTGCTGGCAAGCAACCACCACTACCGGTACGTCATCGCCAGCCTGGACCAGGAACCGCGGGACCTGGACTCCGAACTGTCCGCCCTCGAGGACCAGGCAGAGGAAGTGACCCGATGAGCAGCACAACCTTCGGCACGGCCAACGAGGACAACGCCCACCTCAGCAAGAGCGACAGCAGGACGGTACGACGGCGGTCGCTGGCTCTGTTGCGCAGCCTGATCCGGCCGGTTCGGCTGCGGTTCTGGCTGACGATTGCCACGGTGGTCCTTTCGCAGGCGGCCCGCGTGGCCGGTCCGGCGTTGATCGCCTTCGGCATCGACAACGCGCTGCCGGCCCTGCAGGCCGGGGACAACCTCCCCCTGGTGTTCACCGGCGTCGCCTACCTGCTCGCGGCGGTGGCGACGGCGGGACTCACCGCTCTGTACGTGACCTCCACCGCGAAGCTGAGCCAGGCCATGCTCCTGGATTTGCGCCTGCGGGTGTTCCGCCACACCCAGCGGCTGAGCCTGGAGTTCCACGAGAAGTACACCTCCGGCCGGATCATTGCCCGACAGACCTCGGACCTGGAAGCCTTACGCGAACTCCTGGATTCCGGCGTCAGCTCCCTGGCGTCCGGCATGCTCTTTATGATCTTCACTGCCGTCACCGTGTTCGCCCTGGACTGGCGCAGCGGCCTGCTGGTGCTGGCCGCGGGTGTCCCCATGTTTTTCCTGGCCCGCTGGTACCAGAAGCACTCCCAGATCGTGTTCCGCGAATCCCGGGTGGTGTCCGCCCGGCTGATCGTGCACTTTGTGGAGACGATGACCGGCATCCGGGCCGTGAAGGCCTTCCGCAAGGAGCAGGAAAACGCTGACCGCTACGGCACCCTCGCCGAGGACTACCGGCTGGTGACCGCCCGGTCCATCAACCTCAACGGCATTTTCCAGCCCGGGCTGGTGCTGATCGGGAACGTGTGCGTGGCCGTGGTGCTGCTTTTCGGCGGGTTCCGTGTGCTCACCGGCGACCTTGCCGTCGGTGTGCTGCTGGCGCTCATGCTGTCCACCAAGCGGTTCTTCCAGCCGGTGGACCAGATGGCGATGTTCTACAACTCCTTCCAGAGTGCCCAGGCAGCCCTCGAGAAGGTATCCGGCCTCCTCGAGGAAGTGCCCACTGTCCGGCCGCCCAAAAATCCGGTGGCACTGCGGAACGCCAGGGGTGCGATCGATTTCAAGGACGTTGAGTTCCGCTACGGCGACGGCCCGCTCATCGTGCCCCGGCTCAACCTGCACATCCCCGCCGGCCAGACAGTGGCCCTGGTGGGCCAGACAGGCGCCGGGAAATCCACGCTCGCCAAGCTGATTGCCCGCTTCTATGACGTTTCCTCCGGCTCGTTGACACTGGACGACGTGGACCTGCGCAACCTGAGTACCACGGACCTGAGGCGGAACATCGTTATGGTCACCCAGGAGGCCTTCCTGTTCAGCGGATCCGTTGCCGACAACATCGCGCTGGGCCGGCCGGAGGCGTCAAGGGCAGAAATCGAGGAAGCAGCGAAAGCGGTGGGCGCGCATGACTTCATCCTGGAACTTCCGGAAGGATATGACACGGATGTCAACAAGCGCGGCGGCAGAGTCTCATCGGGGCAGCGCCAGCTCATCAGCTTCGCCCGGGCGTTCCTGGCCCGCCCGGCGGTGCTGATCCTGGACGAGGCCACGTCGTCACTGGACATCCCCTCGGAGCGGCTGGTGCAGCACGGGCTGGCCCGGCTGCTGGCGGGCACGGACGCCGCCAGCAGGACGGCGCTGATCATCGCGCACCGGCTGTCCACGGTGGAAACCGCGGACCGGGTGCTGGTGGTGCACGACGGCCGGATCGTCGAGGACGGCTCACCCGCGGAGCTGATCGGCGGCGGCGGACGCTTTGCCGACCTGCACGGCGCGTGGAAGGACTCGCTGGTCTGAGCCGGGCTACCGGGCGGCCAGGTCCAGGATTTCGCATCGGGACCCCGCATCGGCTATCCTTGTAAAGTTGCTTTTGCAGCGGATCGGGATGTAGCGCAGCTTGGTAGCGCGCTTCGTTCGGGACGAAGAGGTCGCAGGTTCAAATCCTGTCATCCCGACCATAGTGGAAGAGGGTCTCCTACGGGAGGCCCTCTTTTGCGCTCCCGGGCAACCCGCAAAATGGTAACTTTCCGGTAAAGGGAAAGGCCCCGGAGCAGTTGCTCCGGGGCCTCCCTCGCCTCCTGTGTTGAGGAAGCTATTACATCGGGTCAGGCCAGTTGCCGGTGTACGTGGTGTACGTAGTGTCGGTGTTCTTATCCTTGACCGGCTTTGACATGGGATCGGGCCAGTTGCCCGTGCGTGCTACGGCAACATTCTCCGTGTCGGCGATGGAACCCGCAGACAGAACGGCCGGAGCCGCGGCAGTGAAGGCCAGTGCCCCAGCCAAAGCGGCGGCGGCTGCAATCTTCTTCAACATATATATGTTCCTCAATACGAGTCGGATTCGTTACAAAGTCAGCACTGCCCTTGTTGACATACATTGTAAAATGTTTTCCACAGAGGCTGTCAAGCCTCTGCTGCAAAAGGTGTCCGGAAAAGGAGGAAATCCCGTGGGCAACGGATTCGGGGAGAAGCTCCGGGCGGAGCGGCTTGAGCGCGGACTGACACAGGCTGAACTGGGCAAGGATCTTTACTCCCCCAGTTACATCTCCCTGCTTGAAACCGGCCGTCGGGAACCAACGGCGGAGGTGATTGACGAGCTGGCCAAACGGCTTGAGCTTGCACCCAAGGCACTCGAGGCCTGGAGCCAACCTATTACTGTCAGCGATGCCGAGTACGTCCTGGCCGGCCTGTACGCACGCCAGGCCTGGGACTTGCGGGACTATCCGCTCGCCGCAAGCCACGCGGCCAATGCGGCCCAGATCGCCCTTGACGGCAAGAACACCAGCGCCTGGTGGAACATGTCGTATATGCAGGCCGAATGCCTGATGAAGCACGGCGACCTGAAGGAGTGCCGGGAGATAATCCAGCGCCTGCTGGAGCACCCGATGGCTACGGAGTCGGTGGGCCTGGGTGTGCGCGCCCGGCAGATGCTGGCCACGGTGTGCCAACGCCAGGGGCAGCTGTCAATGGCTGTCAATTATGCGCAGGAGGCCATGGAGCTTTCGCGCCAGCTGCCAAAGAGTTCCACCATCATCGTAGGCGCACTGCGGGTCCTGATCGGCGCTCTCGCGGAGAGCGGCCGGCTGGATGAAGCGTGGAATTCCTGCCAGGACCTGCTGGCCCAGGTTGATGAAAATGCCATGTCCCAGCTCGCCGGCGAGGTGGCATGGGTGGTGGGCAACGTGGCCTTTATGCGGCACGACTACACCGAAGGCGTCAAGCACCACGAACGTGCCGCGAAGCTCCTCTCCCCCGCCAACGACATCGAGCTCTGGGCGCGGTTCAACAAGGCATCCGCCGCGGTGCGGCTCTCGTCTGGAATTGTCGAGCCCGAAACCCTGTCCTCGATTGAACGGGCGGAACTGGCCTTCTCCATTGTCGGCGGAACCAAGAGCGATGAGCTGGAGGTCGCCTTCATCCGGGCCCGCTGGCTGTACCTGACCGGGGACATTGTCGCCGCCGTCGAAAAGCTGCGCGAAATCCACGCCGAACGCAAAGCCCTGGCCAAACACACGGCCGGGGAAGTGTCGCTTCTCCTGGGCAAGTCCTTGAAGGCCGCGGGCGAAGCCGACGAAGCGCTGGTCCACCTTGAGGAAGCCCAGAAGGCCTTCAGCGCGGCAGGAGCAGCGGACCGCGTCCAGCAGGCCCTGGACGCCGTCCTGGAAATCCGGCTTGCCCAGCAACGGGCGGCAGCGGCCACCACGGCCAGCTAAGCCGCACACCACCCGCCCGGAGCCGCTGGGGCTCCGGACAAGCGGGGCATCAGTCAGGCGAAGCTTTTCCCGGTGAGTTTCTCGTACGCCTCGACGTAGCGGCTGCGGGTCCGGTCCACAACGTCGGCGGGCAGTGCCGGCGGAGGTGTATTCGAGGACCTGTCCCAGCCGGATTCTGCGGACGTGAGCCAGTCCCGGACGTACTGCTTGTCGTACGAGGGCTGCGCCTGTCCCGGCTGGTACGTGGAAGCATCCCAGAACCGGGAGGAATCCGGCGTCAGCACCTCATCGCCCAGGGTGATGGAACCGGAGACGGCGTCGTAACCGAACTCCACCTTGGTATCGGCCAGGATAATCCCGCGCTCCCGCGCGATCGCCTCCGCCGTGGTGTAGATCTGCAAGGTGAGCTCGCTCAGCCGGCCGGCGATGTCGTCACCCACCATGCCCACCACGGCGTCGTAGGTGATGTTCTCGTCATGCTCGCCCACCGCGGCCTTGGCCGACGGCGTAAAGATGGCGTGCTCCAGCCGCGACCCGTCCACCAGGCCCTCCGGCAGCGGGATGCTGCACACGGTTCCGGACGCGCGGTACTCCTGCAGTCCCGAGCCGGTGAGGTAGCCGCGGGCAATGCACTCCACCGGGAACATGTCCAGCTTCTTGCAGATCATGGCCCGGCCTTCCACGGCAGCCGGCACCCCCTCCTCCACGGTGGACGCCAGCACGTGGTGCTCCACGGCAAGCTGGTCGAACCACCACAGGCTCAGCTGGGTGAGGATGCGTCCCTTGTCCGGAATCTCGCTGGCCAGGACGTGGTCGAAGGCGCTGATGCGGTCGCTGGCCACCACCAGCACGCACTCCTGGCCCACCCGTTCCACGATCGAGTCGTCGGCGGGCTCGTACAGGTCGCGCACCTTGCCGGAGTAGACATGCTTCCAGCCCGGCAGGTCCAGGGTGGCGGCGTTGAAGCCGCGGGTTGCGGGAGTCTCGCTCATGCTATGCCTTCGCCTTCGTTACGGGCAGTGATCCGGTGGCACCGGACGATACCTTAATCTCACCGCGGGCGGCCTTGCGACCAATGTCCGTGCGGAACTGCGAGCCTTCAAGCTGAACCAGCTCCACGCCGTCGTACGCTTTTTCGCGCGCCTCCACCAGGTCGCTGCCCAACGCAACAACGGCAAGGACGCGACCGCCGGCGGAGATCACCTTGCCGTCCTCGTCAAAGGAGGTCCCGGCGTGGATCACGTGGACGCCTTCGAGCTCCTCCACCTTTTTCAGGCCGCGGATGCGGTCACCGGTGCGGGGTGTGTCGGGGTAGTTTTCCGAGGCGACGACGACGGCGACTGCAGTTTCCTTGGACCAGCGCAGCTCTTCCGCCTTGTCCAGTTCGCCCTTGGCGGCTGCCAGGAGCAGGGCACCGAGGGGGGTCTTGAGCCGTGCCAGCACGGCCTGGGTTTCCGGGTCGCCGAAGCGGACGTTGAATTCGATGACGCGGGTACCGCGGGATGTGAGGGCCAGCCCCACGAACAGTACGCCAACGAACGGGGTGCCGCGGCGGGCCATCTCGTTGACGGTGGGCTGGGCCACGCGGTCGATGACTTCCTGGACCAGGCCTTCGGGAGCCCACTCCAGCGGCGTGTAGGCGCCCATGCCGCCGGTGTTGGGGCCTTCGTCGTTGTCGAAAATGCGCTTGAAGTCCTGGGCCGGTGACAGCGGGACGGTGTTTTGTCCGTCGCAGAGGACAAAGAGGGAAACCTCGGGTCCGTCGAGGAACTCCTCGATCACCACGGAGCCGCCGGCATCGAAGCATGACTGTGCGTGGGCCAGGGCTTCGTCGCGGTTCCTGGTGACCACGACGCCCTTGCCGGCGGCAAGCCCGTCGTCCTTCACCACGTAGGGTGCGCCGAAGGTGTCCAGGGCTGATGCGGCTTCGTCGGCGTTGGTGGCCACCATGGCCATGGCCGTGGGCACGCCTGCTTCCGCCATGATCTCCTTGGCGAAGGCCTTGGACGCCTCAAGCTGGGCGGCGGCCTTGCTGGGGCCGAACACGGGGATTCCGGCTTTGCGGACGGCATCGGAAACACCTGCTGCGAGCGGCGCCTCCGGACCCACCACCACCAGGTCCACGGCGAGCTTGGTGGCCAGGGCCGCTACGGCGTCGGGATCGTTGCCGTTAATCTTGTGGGTGGGGACCAGCTTGCTGATGCCGGCATTGCCGGGGGCTGCATGGACCTCGGATACGTTGGGGTCGGCGAGCAGGGAGCGGACAATGGCGTGTTCGCGGCCTCCGGGGCCGATGACTAGTACCTTCACAGTCTCCAAGGGTACTTTGTGGACCCAGCCCGCTCCTAAGCTGTGTCAGCGGCCGCCAAAACAATCCCGGGAGCGGTCCGCTCCGAACCAGTGTTATGAAAAAGCTCCTGAACTGGCTCAAAGGTCCCACTGCCATGGCCGCACTGGCAGGCGTGGTGGCGGCCGCCGTCGTGCTTGCCGTGGCCGAGCTGGCGGGAGCGTTTTTTACGGCCCGTGCCACCCCCGTGTTTGCCCTGGGCTCCACCTTCATAGACTTCACGCCGTCGTGGATGAAGGACTTCGCCATCGCCACGTTCGGCACCAATGACAAGGCAGCGCTTTTTGTGGGCATGGGCCTCACCATCGCCGTCCTGGCCTGTGTGCTGGGTCTGGTGGCGTACAGGCGGTGGGCGCTGGGCGCGCTGGGGGTCCTGTTGATGGGCGCGGTTATCGTGGCCAGCGTGGTCACCCGTGCCGGCGTAGGCCCGGCCGATGCCATCCCGTCCGTTGTGGGAACGCTCGCCGGCCTGGTGGTGCTCCGGCTCCTGGTGGTCCGGTTGCGGGGCCTGAAGTCGTGGCCCGAAGCGCCGGCGGACTCCGCGGAGCGTGCCGTGCCCGGCGGTGCCAGCCGCCGTCGCTTCTTCGCCGCTGCCGGGATCACCGCGGCGGCTGCCGGCATCGCCGCGACGGGCGGCCGCTTCCTGAGTGCGGCCCGCAGCAATATTTCCCAAGCCCGAGAGGCGCTGCAGCTGCCCGCCCCCGCCAAGGCTGCCGCCGCCCTTCCGGGCGGCGTGCAGTCCCCGGTGCCGGGCGTCCCGTCCTGGCTGACGCCCAATGGTGAGTTCTACCGCATCGACACTGCCCTGAGCGTGCCGGAAATCAACGCCGAAGACTGGGAGTTGCGGGTGCACGGGCTGGTGGAGGAAGAAGTGCGGCTCACCTTCCGGGACCTGCTCGACGCCGACCTGATCGAATCGCACGTAACCCTCACCTGTGTCTCCAATCCCGTGGGCGGCAACCTCGCCGGCAATGCCAAATGGCTTGGCCTGCCCATCCGTGAGGTGCTGAAGCGGGCGCGGCCCAAGGACGGGGCAGACATGGTGCTCTCCACCTCGATTGACGGTTTCAGCGCCTCCACGCCTTTGGAAGTCCTGCAGGACGGCCGCAACGCCATGCTGGCGATCGGCATGAACGGCGAGCCGCTGCCCCTCGAGCACGGCTACCCCGTGCGGATGGTGGTTCCGGGCCTGTACGGTTTCGTCTCCGCCACCAAGTGGGTGGTGGACCTTGAAGTGACAAGGTTCGCGGACAACAAAGCGTATTGGACCGAGCGCGGCTGGTCCGAGCGCGGGCCAATCAAGACCATGGCGCGGGTGGATGTTCCCCGGTCCTTCGCCAAGGTGCCTGCCGGGAAGGTGGCCGTGGGCGGCACCGCCTGGGCCCAGACCCGGGGCATCACCAAGGTGGAGCTCCAGATCGACGACGCGGACTGGGTGGAGGTGGACCTCTCCGCCGAGGCGTCCCTGGTGACCTGGCGCCAGTGGTCCTATGAGTGGGATGCCACGCCCGGCCCGCACTACCTGAAAGTCCGGGCCACAGACGGCACTGGCGAAGTGCAGACCGAGCAGCGGGCCGATCCCGTTCCGGACGGCGCTTCAGGCTGGCAGTCGGTGATGGTCACCGTGGAGTAGCCGGGCATCCGGGATGCGGGCCCCTAGACTGGCAGGATGCCGCATAACCCGCATGCCACCTTTACCGTGGACTCCGCCGTCGAACTGGCCGTGATCGAACGCAGCGGCTTTGTGGAATCCCGGCACATCGGCTCCGCCGTCCTGCTCTCCGCCGACGGGTCCGTCGTCACCGAACTTGGCGACATCAACACCCCGATCTACGCCAGGTCCGCCCTGAAACCGTTCCAGGCGCTGGCCTCGATGCAGTCCGGCGTGCCGCTCCGTGGTGCCCAGGTGGCGCTGGCCTGCGCAAGCCATGTGGGCTCCCTGGACCATATGGACGTGGTGTCCGGCATGCTCAAGGCTGCCGGTGTGCGCGAGGACCAGCTGCAGTGCCCGGAGGCCTGGCCGCAGGACGAAACGGCCCGGAACTGGCTGGTGCGTTCGGAAAAAGGCAAATCGAAGCTGGCTTTCAACTGCTCCGGCAAGCACGCCGCCTTCCTGTGGGCCTGCACGGAAAACGGCTGGGACACGCACAGCTATCTGGAGCCCAACCACCCGCTGCAGCAGCAGGTCCGGGGCGTCATCGAAGAATACACCGGGGAGAAGATCGCGCACCTTGGGATCGACGGCTGCGGCGCCCCGGTGGCAGCCGTTTCGCTCAAGGGCCTGGCCCGGGGCTTCTCTCAGCTGGCCAAGGCGCCCGGCGACCAAAGCTTCAACGCCCGGGCGGCCACCATCGCAACATCGATGCTGGACTACCCGTGGGCTGTCCAGGGCCGCGGCGAGGCCAACACCATTGTGATGGACGAGCTGGAAATCATCGCCAAAATAGGGGCGGAAGGCGTGCTGGCCATGGCCACACAGCAGGGCGTTTCCGTGGCCGTCAAGATCCTCGACGGGAACGTACGGGCCACCTCGCTGGTGGCCCTGACCTTGCTGGCCGCTGCCGGCGCCGTGGAAGTTCCCGGCGTGGCCAGTGTGCTGGAGAAGGTAGTCGAGCCGGTGCTGGGCGGCGGCCGCCCGGTGGGTAAGATCCGGCTGGGCCCCGCGGTGTCGGCGCTCCTGGACTGACTCACTCGACCCACTGGCTGAAGGAAGACTCGAAGCATGGCTGTAGCCCGCCGTCGTATTGACGTTCAAGAAGGCGCCGCCGCGGTGCAGGCATGGCGGAAAGCCGCCGGACCGTCGTCGGACGTTCCTCCCGTTCCGCGGGCCGTATTGGCCACCGCCGTGCGGTACACGCTTGAGGAGGTGACGGCGCGGGCGCCGGGGAATTCGGTGGAGGTGCGGGTGCCGCCGTTCGGCGTCACCCAGTGTGTCGAAGGGCCGCGCCATACGCGCGGAACGCCGCCCAATGTGATCGAGTGCGACGCCGCCACCTGGCTTGCGATGGCTACCGGCCAGCTGAGTTGGGCGGAGGCAGTCGCGGCCGGCAAGGTGGCCGCCTCAGGCCTGCGCGCTGATCTCTCAGCACTCCTCCCGCTTTAGAGTTTTTGTCCAGATATGCAGACTTCCGCGGCCCGGAACCCTGCATATCTGGACAAAAACTCACCGCCGCCAGCCCTGTTTGCGCAGCGCCTCGTTCACCCGCGACACAACCCACTCCGGGCCGCGTTGCATGTCGATCCGGTTGATCTTCACCTGCCGCCAACCTGCTTCGGCAACCCGCTGGTCCCGATAGGCATCCAATGCCTGCTGTTCCGGCGTCAGGTGATGGGCGCCGTCGTACTCAATGCACGTCCGGAATCGCGGGCAGCCAAGGTCCGTCCATACCGGCCGCCCCAGGACATCGTCCACCCGGCAGTTCGGCATGAATTCCGGGAGGCCGGCGTCGTCCAGCATTAACCGCAGCTTGGTTTCCGGCGGTGAGTCCACACCGACGCGCAGGTGTTCAAGGGCTTCCCTGGCCTTGCGTACGCCATGGATCCCGCTGGCGCCGGCCACAAAAGTGCGCAGCTCGGGCAGCGGGATCATCGCACGCTTCGGCTCACCGAAGGTCCTCGCATGTTCACTGATGATGGCGTCGCCGGCAACAATGAGGTCGTCCATAGGCAGGACGGAACCAAGGTCCACCCAAGTCCGGGCCACCGATGTCAGCCGCAGCCCGTCGATGTCGACCAAGTCGCCCTCACGAACCTTGAGCCGGTGCCCGGCGACCCCCTTCCGCCGCGGAAGCGTTCCGCCGCCGCGCCTGGAAAGATGAAGGAACCGGCCGGGCTCGCGGAAGTGCGCACCGGATTTTTTGCCCCACGGAGGCGGGCCGACGGCGGCAGTCACCGGGCCGCCGTCGTCCGGCTGAAACTCAGCCCACGGAGGCAGCGGGATCCGCAGGATCTCGGCGGCGGTGATGAGGCTGCCGAAGGTGTCAGCGCACAGCCGGGTGTGCGAGCGGACAAGAGCGGTCAAATCCGGCGGGCTCGATGTCGGCACCCGGATACCCCTGCTGGGGCGGTGCAGATCCCTGGCCGCGAGCCGGCTCCGGCTCAGGCGGGCGTACATCTCCTCATCCTGGCCGAACGGACGGTCCTCGAACTCTTCCGGCAGGGGCGAGAATCTGCTCATGTTTTATTGAGCCACGCCAATTTTGGCTCCACCGGGTTATCCACAGGTTTGCGCCCTGCCTGCGGAGTTTTTGTCCAGATATGCAGACTTCGGCTGCCCGCAACCCTGCATATGTGGACAAAAACTCCAATGCGTTAGCCGCTCCGGTCCGTCAGCCGCGACCGATGAACGGCATGCCCGCGGCGGTGACCACCACGGACCCCACACTCGCCGAGGCCGGCATGTTGGCCATCATCAGGACCGCCCGGGCAGCATCCTCCACGGGAAACGTGGGTTCCACCCGGCGGCTGCCGTCCGCCTGCAGCGCGCCCTCCCCCACGCCGATGGTGTCCATGATCTCGGTGGCCGTGTTGCCGATATCGATCTGCCCGCAGGTAATGCCGAACGCCCGGCCGTCCAGCTCGATGCTTTTGGTCAGCCCGGTCATGGCGTGCTTGGTAACGGCATAAGCCACCGTCCTGGGCCGGGGCGAGTGCGCGGAGATGGAGCCGTTGTTGATGATCCGGCCGCCCTGCGGATCCTGCGCCTTCATGGCCCGGACGGCGGCCGCTGCGCACAGCATGGAGCCGGTGAGGTTCACCGCCAGCGTGGCGTCCCAGTCGGCCAGCGAAATCTCATCCACGCTGGCCGTCGGGCCGAACACCCCGGCGTTGTTGAACAGCAGGTCCACACGGCCCCACTTCTGGCGGGCGGCCTCGAAAAGGCGCTCGACGTCGTCGGGCCGGGTCACGTCGCAGGTGACCGGAAGGGCGTGCGGATGGCCGTCCGCCGTCTCCACCAGCTGCTGTTCGCGCCGCCCAGCGAGGGCAACAGCGTAGCCGTTGGCCAGGAGAAGGCGGGCCACCGCCCGGCCGATGCCGGAACCCGCTCCGGTGACCACTGCGATGCGTCCCGGGGCCTGGGGATGGTTCAAACTCTTCTCCTGGTGTATCTGTGGCGCCGACGGCTGCGTACGAGAGCGTGCTTCAGAGGGATGCCGGCACGCCAGTGCTGTTCAGCGGCCAGCCTATGACGGTTTTGGGCCGCGGCGCAGCGTAGGTCCGGACTTTGGATGTGGACAGGCGCATGCGGACCAACGATTCGGCGATAGTAACCGCGGACGCGACTCCGTCCACCACCGGCACGCCGGCCCGCTGCCGGATCTGCTCGTCCAGGCCGGCCATGCCGCCGCAGCCGAGCACAATCACCTCGGCCTTGTCCTGGCTGACGGCCAGCATTGCCTGGCTGATGATGGCTTCCACGGCGCGGTCCGGCTCCTCCTCGAGTTCCAGGACAGCCATCCCGCTGGCCCGGACGGAGGCGCAGCGGGCATCAAGGCCGGCAAGTTTGAGCCGGTCCTCGATGAGCGGGACGGTCCGGTCCAGGGTGGTCACCACTGAGTACTTGTGGCCCAGGAACATCGCGGTGCTGGCTGCCGCCTCGGTGATGTCCACTACCGGGACGTCGAGCAGTTCCTGGAGGCCCTCCCGGCCGTGCTCGCCGTACCCGGCCTGGACGACGGCGTCGAACGGCTCCGGATAGCGGGTCACCGCATCCATCACTGCGATGGCGGCAAGGTAGCTTTCGAAGTTTCCCTCGCACGAGTCGGCGCCGAAGCGCGGCGTGATCCCGACGATTTCCGTACCCGGCGACGCGATGCTGCGCGCCTGGGCGGCGATGGAGTCCGTCATGGACCCGGTGGTGTTGACGTTGGCTACGAGGATGCGCATAAGGTCTCCTGACTCAGTGGGTGCTGGCGACGGCGATGGTCTCGCCGTCGCAGTCTTCCAGTTGCTGTGACCGTTCCGCGATGAAGAAATAGACCACAGCTGCGATGCCGGCCGCGAAGAACCAGGCGAACGGTGCTGCCGCCGCCAGTGCCGGGACGAACGCTATGAGGAGCGCGACGACGGCGGCGGGCACCAGGGCGATGATCGCCCGGGGATTGACGCCGTTTTTGTAGTGGTAGGCGCCGTCCGGGGAGGCGGTGTACAGCTGGGGGACGTTGACCTTGCCGCGGCGGATCAGCCAGTAGTCAGCCATCACCACGCCGAACAGCGGGCCAAGCAGGGCCCCGAGGCCGCCCAGGAAGTACACGATGACCAGAGGGTTGTTGTAAAGGTTCCAGGGCAGGATCACCAGCCCGATGACGGCGCTTACGGCTGCTGCCTTGCGGAAGTTCAGGTGCTTGGGAAAGAGGTTGGTCAGGGCATAGACGGGCGCCACGAAGTTGGCCATGAGGTTGACCGCGATGGTCAGGATCAGCAGGGCCAGGCAGGCCAGTACCAGGAACAGCGTGTTCGGGATGGTCTGGACGATGTCCGACGGGCTCTCGATGATGGTGCCGTTGATCTTGAACTGGCCGCCTGCCAGGACCACCACGATGGCGCCGAAGACGAGCATGTTGATGGGGATGCCCCAGAAGTTTCCCCGCACAACGGCCTTTTTGGAAACGGCGGAGCGGGTGAAGTCGCAGAAGTTCAGGACAAAGGTGCCGTAGATCGAGACCCAGAGGGCACCGCCGGCGAAGATGGTGAGCCACATCTGCGGCCCTTCCAGGGCATTGTCCGAGGACCAGGCAATGGCACCGCCGGCTTCGATGAAGATCCAGACGGCGATGGCCGCCATAGTTGCCAGGATGACGGGACCGGCGAACGCCTCGTACTTGCGGATCATCTCCATACCGAAGCTGACAATGACCAGCTGGACGATCCAGAGGATGACGAAAGCGATCCAGCCGAGGGTGGACAGGCCGAGGATGGAGTCCTTGTCCAGCCCGCCGAGGGAGGGGAACATCGCCACGAGCATCACGCGGAACACTACGGAGGCGAGATAGGTCTGGATGCCGAACCAGGCCACGGCGACGGCGCCGCGCAGGAGGCTGGCGATTTGGGCTCCCCGGATTCCGAAGCTGATCCGGCTCATCACGGGGAAGGGGACGCCGGTTTTGACTCCCATAAAACCGGAAAGGGTCAGGAGGCCGAAGAGGAGCGCCGCGCCGATGCCCAGTGCCAGCAGGATCTGCCAGCCGCCGAGGCCCAGGGCGAAGAGCCCGATAGCGAAGGCGTAGTTTCCGAGGCTGTGGACGTCGTTGGCCCACAGGGTGAAGATGCTGTAGCCGGACCAGCTGCGGCCGGCGCGTTTGGTGGGGGCAAGGTCTGAGTTGTAGAGGGTGGGACTGATCGCCTGGCCTGATGCCGCGCTTGCTGATTCGCAAAGGGCGTCGATGCCCGCTGCTGGGTGGCCGGACGGACCTGGCGCCGTTGTCAGGTCAGGAGCTGCGTCAACGCCCGCCGGTGGTGGGGTCTGCATAGGTTGATCTCCAGTTCTAAGGTGTTCCGCGGTGGTGAGCTCGGGCCGGAAAGCCGGTTCTGTTATTCCACAATGCGAAATGAAGATATTGAATAGTGAAAAGAATATGACCTGGATCACCTTAGGTCAAGGAGGGGCCCTGGTTACGGCGGTCACAATCGGGGCGTTCACCCTCGCCCCCGCCAGCCCGCGGCAGTGCAGCAGCCAACCGTTTGACCGCAGCATCGCCCGGAGCTAATCTCGTATAGCAATAATGTTTTCTCACAATACGAAAACATTGCGCCAGTATTCAACGATGAAAAGAGGCTGCCGTGGCTGCAGGAGAAGATAACTCCCATATCCTCAGCGGGTTGACTAACCAGCTGCCTGATCGTGATCCGGAAGAGACCGCCGAGTGGGTTGAGTCCCTGGATTCGTTGATCAGGGAACAGGGCACCGAGCGTGCCCAATACATCATGCGGAGCCTGCTGCAGCGCGCTGGTGCGCAGAGCGTGGGCGTGCCGATGGTGACCACCACCGATTACGTGAACACGATCCCGGCGGACCAGGAAGCGCAGTTCCCGGGCAACGAGGAATACGAGCGCCGGTACCGGGCGTACATGCGGTGGAACGCCGCGGTGATGGTCCACCGGTCCCAGCGGCCCAACATCGGGGTGGGCGGGCACATCTCCACCTACGCCGGTGCCGCGACCCTG
Organism: Pseudarthrobacter siccitolerans; assembly: GCF_001046895.1. Classification (GTDB taxonomy): domain Bacteria; phylum Actinomycetota; class Actinomycetes; order Actinomycetales; family Micrococcaceae; genus Arthrobacter; species Arthrobacter siccitolerans. The sequence goes on along the minus strand of NZ_CAQI01000029.1, from coordinate 65,992 downwards.
TACGAGGTGGGCTTCAACCACTTCTTCCGCGGCAAGGACCACCCCGGCGGCGGGGACCAGGTCTTCTTCCAGGGCCACGCCTCCCCCGGCATGTACGCGAGGGCGTTTATGGAAGGCCGGCTTTCCGAGGAGGACCTGGACGGGTTCCGGCAGGAAAAATCCCGCGCCGGCCACGCCCTGTCCTCCTACCCGCACCCGCGGCTGATGCCGCAGTTCTGGGAATTCCCCACCGTGTCCATGGGCATCGGGCCGATGAACGCGATCTATCAGGCCCAGTCCAACCGGTACCTGCACAACCGGGGCCTGAAAGACACCTCGGACCAGCAGGTCTGGGCGTTCCTGGGCGACGGCGAAATGGACGAGCCCGAATCCCGCGGCCTGCTCCAGCTCGCTGCGAACGAGAACCTGGACAACCTGAACTTCGTGATCAACTGCAACCTCCAGCGCCTGGACGGGCCGGTACGCGGCAACGGCAAGATCATGCAGGAACTCGAAGCGTTCTTCCGCGGCGCGGGCTGGAACGTCATCAAGGTCGTCTGGGGCCGGGAATGGGATGACCTGCTGGCCCGCGACACCGACGGGTCACTGGTAAAGATCATGAACGAAACCCCCGACGGGGACTACCAGACCTACAAGGCCGAATCCGGCGGGTTCGTCCGCGAACACTTCTTCGGCAAGGACCCCCGCACCAAAGACCTCGTCGCGGACCTCACCGATGACCAGATCTGGAACCTCAAACGCGGCGGCCACGACTACCGCAAGGTCTACGCCGCCTACAAGGCCGCCACCGAATTCAAGGGCAAACCCACCGTCATCCTCGCCAAAACCGTCAAGGGCTACGGACTCGGACCCCACTTCGAGGGCCGCAACGCCACCCACCAGATGAAAAAACTCACCCTCGACGACCTCAAGGAATTCCGGGACTACCTCCGCATTCCGATATCCGATGCCCGTCTCGAAGAAGATCCTTACAGCCCGCCCTACTACCACCCCGGCCATGATGCCCCGGAGATTGCCTATCTCCACGAGCGGCGGCGTGCGCTGGGCGGTGCCGTGCCGGAACGGCGGCCGGACCACCAGCCCGTTGAGTTGCCCGAGGCGAAGACTTTCGAGGTCGCCAAACGCGGCACGGGCAAGCAGCATGCCGCCACCACCATGGCCTTCGTCCGGCTCCTGAAGGACCTGATCAGGGACAAGAAGTTTGGGCACCGGATTGTGCCCATTGTTCCGGACGAATCCCGGACCTTCGGCATGGACGCCTTCTTCCCGACGGCCAAGATCTACAACCCGGGCGGCCAGAACTACCTGTCCGTGGACCGGGACCTGGTCCTGGCCTACAAGGAATCCGCCCAAGGCCAACTGATCCACCCCGGCATCAACGAAGCCGGTGCCGTGGCAGCCTTCACCGCCGCCGGCACCGCCTACGCCACCCACGGCGTGCCGCTGGTCCCGGTGTACGTGTTCTACTCGATGTTCGGCTTCCAGCGCACCGGCGACGCCTTCTGGGCAGCAGCAGACCAAATGGCCCGCGGCTTCATCATCGGCGCCACCGCAGGACGGACCACCCTCACCGGCGAAGGCCTCCAGCACGCCGACGGCCACTCCCCGCTCCTGGCCTCCACCAACCCCGCCGTGGTCACGTACGACCCCGCCTACGGCTACGAAATGGGCCACATCATCCGCGACGGCCTCGAACGCATGTACGGGCCCGAATCGGATGACAAGAACGTGATGTACTACCTCACCGTGTACAACGAGCCCATCACCCAGCCCGCCGAACCCGAAGAGCTGGACGTCGAAGGCGTCATCAAGGGCATCTACCTGCTCGCCCCGGCAAAGATCGACGGTCCCCGGACCCAGATCCTGGCCTCAGGTGTGTCGGTGCCATGGGCTTTGGAGGCACAGCAGCTCCTGGCCGACGACTGGGGCGTTTCCGCGGACGTGTGGTCCGTAACCTCCTGGAACGAACTGCGCCGCGACGGCCTCGCCGCCGAAGAGGAAGCCTTCCTCAACCCCGGCCAGCCCGCCCGCGTCCCCTTCGTCACCAAGCAGCTCGAAGGCGCCACCGGCCCGGTCGTCGCAGTGTCCGACTACATGAAGGCCGTCCCGGACCAGATCCGCCAGTTCGTGCCCAACGAATTCGCGACCCTCGGCGCCGACGGGTTCGGCTTCTCCGACACCCGCGCCGCCGCCCGCCGCTTCTTCAAGAACGACACCCACTCCATCGTGGTCAAAGCGCTGCAGATGCTCGCGGCGAGGGGCGGGGTTGAGGAGGGCGCGCCGTCGTACGCCATGGACCGGTACAAACTCCTGGACGTCAACGCCGGCACCACCGGGGGCGCCGGGGGCGACGCCTAGAAGGAACACCCCTCGGAGTTTTTGTCCAGATATGCGGACTTCCAACGCCCGGAACCCTGCATATCTGGACAAAAACTCCATTAGGGTGCAGCTATGGGCAACACGGAGGAGATCAGGGCCACGGGGGTTGTGCTTGCGGCCGGCGCCGGAACCCGGCTCGGCCGGGGCCCCAAAGCCCTGCTCCCCTACCGCGGCCGGCCGCTCGTGGAATCGGTCGCCGGGGCGCTGCTCGACGGCGGCTGCCGGGAGGTGGTGGTAGTGCTGGGCGCCGGTGCCCCGGACGTGGCCACCATCGCCGAACTGGACCGCTACCGGACAGTGGTGAACCACGACTGGCAGTCCGGGATGGGCAGCTCGCTCCTGTTGGGCAACGGCACTGCCGGTCCGGGAGACCATCTCATGGTGGCGCTTGTGGACCAGCCCGGGCTGACGCCTGGAACAGTGGGCAGGCTCCTGGCAGCACACCGTCCGGGCCGGATCACCGCAGCGTCATACGACGGCGGCGACGGCACCGCCCGCCGGGGGCATCCGCTGATCATCGATGCCGCGCTCCGCGTAGCCGTGGCCGGCACAGTAACGGGCGACGCCGGGGCACGCGGCTTCCTGCGCGCCCACCCGGAGCTCGTGGACGAGGTGGACTGCAGCGACCTCTCCAGCGGACTGGACGTTGACACCCCGGAGCAGCTCCACCTCCTGGGCTAGCGGTGAATCGCTCCCGAGCTGAGCAACTCCTCCAGGCCCCGCTTGAAACCGGCTTTTCCGCCATGCGACGGGTGCCGGACCTTCGGTGCATCCACACCGCTGAAGAGCAGGCTGCGGTGTGCCACGTTGCCCACGGCCACCACGGACTCGACGCGGAACAGCTCAGCGAGTGACTGCCAGAACGGCGTTCCCAGCCTTGCGTCTACCGCAGTGGGAGTCCGGTTGGACTGCGGCTTCCCGGGGACGTGGGTATGCCAGGGGCATGCGCTCCAGAGCAGGGGAAGGAACTGCAGTTCGGCCAGCACGTCCCACATCACCGTCGCCGTGGGCTCGGCCGCAACGTCCCCTGCATTCGCAGGCAACGAGTATCCCTTGCCCGGCCCGAACAGGCCGAAGCTGTTGGCCGGCCCCTGGAACATGGTCCGGTTGGTGAACGGAACTCCGGTGATCCTCATACCCCGGAAACCCGGAGCCTCGCCCAGGAGCAGCACCGCGGGCGGCCGCTCCAGCATCTCCTCGAGGTACAGCTCCAGGTTCCGCCGGCGCCCGGCATTGCCCGGAACGCTGCGGTCAAAGAAGTTGTTGCGCCCCGGGGCTGTGGGCACGGCGGCGAGCCGCTCCACAAAGTCGCTGACGGAGTCAGTCACCAAAGCTCCCAGCCGTAAGAGAGCCGCCCGGGGTCCCCGTGGCGAGCGAAGCGAGCCAGGGGGCAGGCGGCGAACGTTACCAGCGCGGGTGGATGGCGTCGCGGAAGTAGTGGTCGTAGATCCAGCGCACGCCGCCGTCGAAATCCTCACTGACACTCGCGGACGCGGCGGCGGCATTCGCTGCCGCCTGCTCAACGTTGCGCGCGCCGGGGATCACTGTGGTGACGCCGTCCTGCGCGGCAATCCAGGCGATGGCAGCCTGGGCAGTGCTCGCGCCGGCGGGGACAATCTGTTGGAACTCGGCCACGGCCTTCAGGCCCAGTTCGTAGTCCACACCCGAGAACGTCTCGCCGACGTCGAAGGAGTCGCCGTTGCGGTTGTAGTTCCGGTGGTCGTTCTCGGCGAAGGAGGTCTCCTTCGTGTACTTGCCCGAGAGCAGCCCGGAGGCAAGCGGCACCCGCGCGATGATCCCCACGTTCGCGGCCTTGGCCGCCGGAAGGACTTCGTCCAGGGGCTTGAGCCGGAAGGCGTTCAGGATGATCTGCACGGAGGCGGTGCCCTCGTGCCGGATCGCTTCCAGGGCCTCGTCGGTGCGCTCCACGCTCACGCCGTAGTTGCGGATGGCTCCCTCGGACACCAGGGTATCCAGGGCGTCGTAGACCTCGGCGTTGCTGTACACGGGAGTAGGCGGGCAGTGCAGCTGGACCAGGTCCAGCGTGTCCGTGCCCAGGTTCTTGCGGGACCGGTCCACCCACTGGCGGAAGTTGGCCAGCGTGTAGTGCTCCGGCTTCTGGTCCACCCGGCGGCCCATCTTGGTGGCCACCGTGATGTCCAGCCCCGGGTTGTCCGCCAGGAACTTTCCGATGGCCTGCTCGCTCTTGCCGTCGCCATAGACGTCTGCGGTGTCGAAGAAGTTCACGCCCGCTTCCACGGAAGCAGCCAGGATCGCCTGGGCCTGGGCCGGGTCGACGTTGCCCCAATCCGCACCAAGCTGCCAGGTTCCCAGCCCCACAATGGACACGTTCCGTCCGGTCTTGCCTAAAATCCGCTGTTCCATCCCTCGACTATATGCAACGATGCAAGGCGGGGTCAGATTTGGCCCTCTGGACGCGCCTCAGGCGGCCTTTTGTGACCCCGCGTTGGTCAGGACAGGCCCGAGCGCTGCAGGTTCGGCACCAGCCCCGCCCCCTTGAGCCCCAGGTAGATCTTGTCCCGGGCGATGGGGAGCGATGCGAAGCGCACGCCGGTGGCGTTCCGGATGGCGTTGGCGAGCGCCGGGGCCACCGGATTGAACGGGCTCTCGCTCATGGATTTGGCACCCAGCGGGCCCATCTTGTCATTGGTGTCGGCGAAGTACACCTCGCTGCGCGGCACGTCCGCGAAGGTGGGAATGTGGTACTGCCGCAGAATGTCGGTGGTCACCCGCCCGGCGTCGTCAATCACCACTTCCTCATACAGTGCCGCCCCGATCGCCTGCGCAATCCCGCCCTCAATCTGGCCGCGGCACTGGCGCGGGTTCACCACCACGCCGGCATCCGCCGCCTGCACGCTTTGCAGGATCTTCAGCTCGCCCGTGCCGCGGTTCACCGCCACCCGGAAGCCGTGCACGTTGAATGCCACGGACCGCGGGGTCCCGCCCCAGCGCCCCTCGGCCGCAAGTTCGACGCCGGCGTCCGCAGCCGCCTGCGCAAGTTCCGCCAGTGCCACGGGAGTTCCGTCAATGACTACGGAGTCGCCGTCGAGAAGGCAGGCGGACGCCTGGGTCTGGTGGATGCCGGCGGCAAAAGCCCGGATGCGCACTGCCAGTTCCTCGGCGGCGGCCAGTGTTGCCTTTCCTGCCACTACCGTCCCGGCGGAACCAAACGCGCCGGTGTCGTGCTCCACCAGGTCGGTATCGGACTGCCGGACCACAACCTTGGCGGCTTCGGTGGACAGTGCCGTGGCGGCCAGCTGGGCGTGGACCGTGGTGGTGCCGTTGCCGAATTCGGCGGTCCCGACGTCGGCCTGGTACGTTCCGTCCGGCAGGAGCCGGAGCCGGGAATGGGCGAAGTGGCCGCGCGGGGGCACGGTGTCGATCATGGAGAGCGCGGTCCCCTCGCCGGTCAGCCATTCAGGTCCCAGCTCATCGAGGCCGGCGGCACGGTACCGCTCCCGGCCGCGCGCCAGTGCGTCGCGGACCAGGCTCAGGCATTGGTCCAGCCCGTAGCTGCCGTAGTGGACGTCCTCCTCGGGATCCGGTTGGGTGGACAGCATCAGGTCGCCCTCCCGCACCATGTTCCGGCGGCGGAATTCGAACGGATCCATCCCGATGCCTGCCGCGAGTTCATCCATGGCGGACTCGATCGCGAAGATCATCTGGCTCAGCCCGTAGCCGCGGAATGCCCCGGCCGGGACCGTGTTGGTGTACATCGCGTGGGCGTCCACCTTTTTGTTGGCGCAGTTGTAGACGCTCAGGGATTCGCCGCAGCCGTGGAACATCACACCCGGCCCGTGGTTGCCGTACGCGCCGGTGTTGGTCAGGACCTCCAGTTCCAGGGCTGTGAGCCGGCCGTCGTTGCTGGTGCCGGCGCGGAGTTTGATGGTGAAGGGATGCCGTGTGGTGGTGGCGGTGAACTGCTCGGTCCTGGTCAGTTCGAGCTGGACCGGCCGCCCCAGTTTCAAGGCCGCGAGCGCCACGATGTCCTCGGTCAGGACCTCCTGCTTGCCGCCGAAGCCGCCGCCTACCCGGCCGGCCATCACGTGGACCTGCTCCTCCGGAAGCCCGAAGACCCGGCACAACGTCCGGCGGACCAGGAACGGAACCTGGCTGGAGGTGCGGACCTGCAGCCGCCCGTCGCTGTCCACCGACGCGATGGCCGCGTGGGTTTCCAGTGCCACGTGCTGCACGCGCTGGGTCTGGTACGTCTGTTCGTGGATGAAGTCGGCCCGGGCGAAGCCCTCGGCCACGCTCCCCAATTCGGAGTGCAGCTCGGCCACCACATTGCGGTCCGGCCGGGAAATGCGCGACGCCGGCCCCTCCTTGTCGCCGTGCACCAGCGGTGCGCCGGGGGCCAGTGCATCCTGCGGTGTGAAGACCGCGGGCAGTTCCTCGTAGGCAACGTCCAGCGCCCGCACACCCGCTTCGGCTGCGGCCACGGTTTCAGCTACCACCGCGGCAACCCGCTGGCCCCGGAACCGCACCACGTCATCCAGCACGCGGGTATCGTCGGGGTCGTCCGTGAACAGTTCGTGCTGCGCGGTGGAAAACAGCTGTTCCGGCGCGTCTTGGTGGGTGAAGACCGCAACAACGCCGGGGACCTTCAAGGCAGCGCCAGTGTCAATGGACAGAACCCGGGCGTGCGCATGCGGCGAGCGCAGGAGCTTGAGGTGGAGCAGGCCCTGCAGCTGGTCCGCCGGGACGTCCAGTGTGTACCGGGCGGTCCCGGTGACCACCGCCCGGCTGGCCGGTGCGGGAACGTCGTCACCAAGCTGTCCCGGGGCAGGATCCGGCTGCCCCTCCCCCGCGATTCCGGAGCCGGGGCCCTGGGGATCGGGGTGGCCGGCGTGCCCGCAGACAGCGTCGGAGATGGCCCGGTATCCCGTGCAGCGGCAAAGGTTGCCTTTCAGGTTCCGCGGCAGGTTTTCCTTCTGGTCGTCGTCGAACGTCGCTGCCGTCATCACCATGCCGGCCGTGCAGAAGCCGCACTGGAAGCCCTGCCGCTCCATAAACTGCTGCTGCACGGGGTGCAGGTCCGCCCCGGCACTTGACGCCAGTCCCTCGATGGTGGTGACGGCATGCCCTTCCGCCCGGACGGCCGGGTAGATGCAACTGTGGACGGGGGTGCCGTCCACGTGCACGGTGCAGGCGCCGCAGTCGCCGCCGTCGCAACCCTTCTTGACGCCCAGGTTGCCCTGTTCCCGCAGGAAGGTGCGCAGGCACTGCCCGGGGCGCGGTTCCGTTCCGGCCGGAACGCCGTTGATCTCGATGGCCATGCTCAGGCCCCTTCCTGCTGTACGTGAAGTCCCGGTGAGTGGAGTCCGCGGTCCAACGGCGGCCAGAAGTCGCCGGAGGCCCGGAGCCCGGGCGCCCCTTCGGGGGCAGCGAGCTCGGCGCGGATCTCCTCCGCCAGGCGGTAGGTCATGTCCCGGCGCCAGGCAGGCAGGCCGTGGATGTCGTGGTGGTAAAGGTCTGCCGGGATTGCCTCATCAAGCGCCGCGGCCAGCGTGTCCGTGTCCGGCAGTGCGTCGAAGCGCAGCTGCACAGGCCGCCGGGTGGCAGCGGTGACGGTGAGGACAAAGGACGTGCCGCCGTCGAACCGTCCGATCAGCAGCACCCCGGACCTGCCGAGGTTGCTCAGCGAGAGGCGCCGGAACGCCACCCGGGAGGCAAGGGCCGACGCCGGGAGCTGGATGCTGCGCAGGAGCTCGCCGGGTGCCAGGCAGTTTTGCGCGTCGCCGGTAACGAACTCGGTGACGGGCACGCTGCGGGCGGCGCCGTCGGGGCCGAGGATGGTGGCAGTGCCGTCCAGCCCGGCGCAGAGCGAAATCAGGGGGCCGGCAGGCAGGGACGTACACAGGTTGCCGCCCACGGTGGACATGTTCCACACCTTGAAGGAGGCCACGAAGGAATCGCAGCAGGGGCGGACCAGCTCCAGGCCGGGCCAGCTGCGGCCTGCGGCTTCGGGCATTTCGGGAAGCTTGTACAGCTCAGCCACCGTGCAGGTGGCGGCGAGTTCGATGCCGGCGTCCGTGACAGTGACCGGGGTCCAGCCTGCGGATCCCAGGTCCAGGAGGCGCTTCAGCGGCTGCGGCCCGAACGCCAGGCTGCCGTAGGAGAACAGCACCGTGCCGCCGGCCAGCCAGGCGTCGCCATCGCGCCATTGCCCGGGGTCGGTGGTGGGAACCACCGACTCGATGGTGTTCATGTCCATGCGATCTCCTGCTGTTTAACATTGTTGGGGGCTGGCACCTTGGCTGGTTTTTCTGCAGTTGGCGCCGCCGGTTGGTGGATGGGGCCGGAGGTTTCCCTCAACGGCTGGTGGGATACTGCTGCGGTGCGGGCTGCGATGAGCTCGGCCAGGACGGAGACAGCTACTTCGGCGGGAGTGACTGCCCCGATGTCCAGGCCCAGCGGCGAGTGGAGCTGGGCGATCCGCTCGGGCCGGACTCCCCGGTCCAGCAGCGCGTCCACCCGTTGCGCGTGGCTGCGCCGCGACCCGAGGGCCCCGATGAAGGCGACGTCCAGCGCCAGCGCGGTGTGGAGCAGGGGAATATCGAACTTGGGGTCGTGGGTGAGGACGCAGATCACGGTCCGGGCATCCACGCGTCCCGCGGCAGCCTCCGCTGCAAGGTATTGATGCGGCCATGCTGCCACCACCTCATCGGCTGTCCGGAACCGTGCCTGCGCGGCAAAGGCTGGACGGGCGTCCACCAGTGTCACGTGGTAGCCCAGGGGTTTGGCAGCAGGGAGGAGCGCGGCGCTGAAGTCGTTGGCGCCGAACACCAGCAGGCGGGCCGGCGCGAGCCGGGACTCCACCAGCACGGCGGCCCCGCCGGCGCACAGGCCGGCACCGGCCAGATCCAGGACGCCGGTGCTGCCGGCACGCAGGAAGGACTCGAGCTGGACAGCCCGGGCCCGTTCTGCGTCCGGGTCCGCGGCCGCGCCCGGCAACAAATCCAGCAGGGCAGCCAGTGCCGGATGCCCGGTCACGCTGGCGGAGCCGGGGTCCGCAATAACGACAGCGTTGCTGCCGCCACCGGCTCGTCCAGCCACATCCAGGTTCCGGACCAGCGCCACCGGCTCGTCCGGCCCGTAAGCTGCCAGCTGCCGGACCGCTTCGCCGAGCGCGCAGCGGTCATCCAGGTTGGCCGGCTCGATATGCACGTCCAGCTCTCCCCCGCAGGTGAGCCCGGCGGCGAAGGCATCCTCGGCACTGAAGCCGAAGGTCTCAAGGCGGGTGACGCCGTCGTCCATTGACTCCAATGCCGCCGCCACAACGGCGCCCTCGACGCAGCCGCCGGAGAGGCTGCCCAGGACCGCGCCGCCGTCGGACACCAGCATGGAAGTGCCCACGGGCCGGGGAACCGAGCCGCTGGCCCGCATGATGGTGGCCACCGCAAACCGCTGATGGGCAAGGGCCGGGGCCCAGCCACTCAGTGAAGGGATCAGGTCAAGCATGGCGGCACTCCTTCTTCCGCGCTGCGGTGGTGTCCATATTGTCGTTCCTATTGGGGGCCGGGCCAAGCATTGGCCCGGCCCCGGTAGTCGGAATGGAGCTCAGGCGCCCAGGAGCAGGTTGATCGGACCGCGGGCGAAGTACACCAGGAACCCGGCGCTGACCACCCACATCAGCGGATGGACCTTCTTCGCCTTGCCGGATGCGGCGCCGATGATGGCCCAGCTGATGAAGCCCACGCCGATGCCGTTGGCGATCGAGTAGCTCAGCGGCATGGTGACGATGGTGAGGAAGGCCGGCAGTGCCACGGTGAACTTGCTGAACTTGATCTCGCGGATCTGCGCCATCATCATCGCGCCCACCACCACCAGCGCTGCGGCGGCTACCTCGAGCGGGACCACGCTGGTGAGAGGGGTGAGGAACATGGAACCGAGGAAGAGGACGCCGGTCACTACCGATGCCAGGCCGGTCCGGGCTCCTTCGCCGATGCCGGCGGCGGAGTCGATGTACACGGTGTTGGAGGAGCCGGAGGTTGCCCCGCCCGCGATTGCCCCGAAGCCTTCCACGATGAAGGCGGATTTCAGCCGGGGGAACGTACCGTCCTTGTGCGCCACGCCGGCGCTCTTGGCCAGGCCGGTCATGGTGCCCATGGCGTCGAAGAAGTTGGTGAACACCAGGGTGAACACCAGCATGGTGGCCGCGAGTCCGCCGATCCTGCCGAAGGCTCCGAACAGGTCGAACTGTCCCACCAGGGCCAGGTCCGGTGCGGACACCAGCTGCCCGGACAGGACCGGGGTGTTCAGGTGCCAGCCGCCGGGGTTGGTGGCGCTCGCGGGGCCGAGGTGCAGGATGGCTTCGACGACGGCGGCCAGGAAAGTGGTGGCCACAATGCCGATCAGCAGGCCGCCCTGGACCTTGCGTGCCACCAGGATGCCCATGGCCAGCAGGCCCACGATGAACACCAGGGTGGGAATGGAGGTGATGGAGCCGCCGTTGCCCAGCTGGACCGGCGGGCCGCCCGCCGTCGCCTTGACGAAGCCCGAGTCAACAAAGCCGATGAAGGCGATGAACAGGCCGATGCCCACCGTGATGGCGGCCTTCAGCTCCTTCGGCACTGCCCGGAAGATGGCGGTGCGGGCGCCGGTGATTCCGAACAGGACAATCAGGATGCCGTTGATCACCACCAGGCCCATGGCCTCCGCCCAGGTGACCTCCTGGATCACGGAGACGGCCAGGAAGGAGTTGATGCCGAGTCCGGCGGCGAGACCGAAAGGCAGGTTGGCGATGAGGCCGAACAGGATGGTCATCACGCCGGCGGTGAGTCCGGTGACGGCGCCCACCTGCGCGGCGGAGAGCCAGCCCCCGGCGACGTCGGTGGGGGCGTTGTCCGCGCTGAAACCGCCCAGGATCAGGGGGTTGAGGATGACGATGTACGCCATGGTGAAGAAGGTGACCAGGCCGCCGCGGAACTCGCGGGCCAGGGTGGAGCCGCGCTGGGTGACCTGGAAGAACCGGTCCAGGAACGAGTCCGACGCCGGCGGTTGGGGGGTGCTGTTCGCGGGCCTTTGGCTGCGGGTGCTTGGAGCCGAATGCTCCTCGTGTGAGTTGTCCAGGATGGTCATGTCAGCCGCCGGGCCTAGTAGTCGATCCTGGTTTCGAGTGTGTTCCAGGTGTTGAACGGTTCCAGCGGGGCGGGGGCCTCGGGATCGTCCAGCACCAGCTTCGAGACCGGCATCAGGGAGTCCCTGTCCTGGTTGTCGAAGTATTCGTAGAAGACGGCGTCATCGAAGCCAACGGAGGCGGCGTCATGCCGATCGGCAGCGAAGACCACCTTATCGACCCGGGCCCAGAGCGCGGAGGCCAGGCACATGGGGCACGGCTCGCAGCTGGTGTAGAGGATAGCTCCGCTGAGATCGAAGGTGCCAAGTTCGCGGCAGGCCGTGCGGATTGCAGTGACTTCGGCGTGCGCGGTGGGATCGTTGTCCGCGGTGACGCGGTTGACGCCGTCGAACGCCCGGCCGTCAGCCGTAACGATCATGGCTCCGAAGGGGCCCCCGCTGTTCAGGACGTTGGCCGTGGCCAACCTGATGGATCTGGCCAAGAACTGTTCGGCCGTGACGGTGGTACTCATGATGCGACTTCCTTTTGCCGGGAAGCCCGTTGCCGCTTGCAGGACCAGTAGAACCAGGTGCGAACGGTTACCAGGCTTCAGCATGTGCTGTGAAGGTTAAGTTGCGCCTGGTAGATAGCTTCCCGGTGACCGGGTGCCCGCCTTTGGCAAGATCGAGATTAGCACCGGATTGTGGGCTGCGCCATAGTTTTCTGGAATTTTAATTTCGCAATGTGAAATCCATGTTTCGCGGGTTTCACCCTGCCGCGGTCATAATCCGCGGCGTTGACGCCGGGGCCTGCGCCTCCTAGCCTAGGTGCCAGCCGCGCCGCTTCCGGGCACTTGACCCCGAGGGCGCGGCCGCCTGGATCAGCAGACAGGGCCTCACTGAGCTGGAATGACACCAACAGCGCTCAGAGAAGGACAGCCATGACGCCATCCGCTTCCCGTTTGTGGATCAAAAACCCGCAGGCAGCTTTTACCGCCAACCACCTCGACGCTTCCGGCGGGCTGGTGGTCAGCGGCGGTGTTATCACCGAGGTTCTTGCCGCAGGGCAGCAGCCGTCCGCGCCGTGCGACAAGACTTTTGACGCCGGAAACCATGTGCTGCTGCCGGGCCTGATCAACACGCACCACCACTTCTACCAGACCCTGACACGGGCCTGGGGTCCGGTGGCGAATGCGCCGTTGTTCCCCTGGCTGCAGAACCTGTATCCGGTCTGGGCGCGCCTCACTCCGCGGGACCTGGAGCTCGCCACCACGGTGGCGCTGGCCGAACTCCTGCTGTCCGGCTGCACCACGGCGGCGGACCACCATTACCTCTTCCCCGCGGGCCTTGAGGATGCGATCGATATCCAGGTGGAGGCCGTCCGCCGGCTGGGCATGCGCGCCACCCTCACCCGCGGGTCCATGACCCTGGGAACGGACGACGGCGGCCTCCCGCCGCAGTCAACCGTGCAGGCAGCCGAGGTGGTGCTGGCCGACAGCGAACGGCTGGTGCACCAGTACCACGAACGGGGCGACGACGCGGTGATCCAGGTTGCCCTGGCTCCGTGCTCACCGTTTTCGGTCACCAAGGAGATCATGGCCGAAAGCGCTGCGCTCGCCGAACGGCTGGACGTCCGGCTGCACACGCACCTGGCTGAGACCCTGGATGAGGAGGACTTCTGCCGGGAAATGTTCGGGCTGCGGACCGTGGACTACCTGGACAGCGTGGGCTGGCTGACGGACCGCACCTGGCTGGGCCACGGCATCCACTTCAGCGACGCGGAGATTGCCAGGCTGGGGGCCGCGGGCACCGCCGTCGCGCACTGCCCCACCTCGAACATGCGGCTGGCGTCGGGAACCGCCCGCGTCCTGGAACTGGAGGACGCCGGAGCGCCCGTGGGGCTGGGAGTGGACGGCTCGGCGTCGAACGATGCCTCGAACATGATCCTGGAAGCGCGCCAGGCACTCTACCTCCAGCGACTGCGGTACGGGGCCGACGTTCCGGTGGAGCGTGCGCTGGGCTGGGCAACCCGCGGTTCCGCGGCGGTCCTCGGCCGTTCCGGACTGGGGCAGCTGGCCCCGGGGATCCAGGCGGACCTGGCCCTCTTCCGGCTGGATGACCTGCGCTTCTCCGGAAGCCACGATCCTGTGGCCGCGCTGCTGCTGTGCGCGGCGGACCGGGCGGACCGGGTGATGGTGGGCGGACAGTGGCGCGTGGTGGACGGCCAGATCCCGGGACTCGATATCGCCGGCCTCATCACGGAACATTCAGCGGCCGCGCGCCGGCTGGTGAACGGCTAGCCACTCTCCGAGCACCGTTCTGCGACGCGCAGGTTCAGCTGCGACGCAGAAAAGGACTGGCGAGACCCATATAAAAGTCTCGCCAGTCCTTTTGCGCAGCGGAATTGAAGGTGCGCGTCGCCAGCGTAGATGCGCGCCGCCGGCTGGGCCTGCTGAAACCTTGGCCCGTTGTGCGCCTGCTATGAACGGCGGCTGAAGCCCGGCAGCGCCTGGACCCAGCGCGAGAAGCGGCCGGGAACGTGCTCCCGGTCCGCCGGAAGGTAGAAGTCCGGATCCGTCCCGCCGCCGAGGGGGAGGTAGAACTCCTGGACTGAAGCTGCCGCCGTGGGTGCCGGTGAAACCGGCGTGCTGTCCTGCTGGTACATCTGTTCCTCCTTCGAGGTCTGGGTCAGTTCCACAAAATGGAAAATAACTTTTGCTATGTGGAAGAGCTTAGGGCCGCCTCCACTGATTCGTCAACGGTCGGCCAAGGATGTGGTCACAAAGGGAATTTTCGTTTTGTGATGTACACCACCGGTTTCCGGAGGTACGCTGGTTGTCAATTCGTGGCGGAGGTCACGTAACCTGGGAGCAGCAGGCAGGGTCGTAATGAGCTGGCATCAATGGATGCCGGCTCTTTTTTGTTGGGTCGGCTCCACCGGAAACGCGCTTGAAATGCGCGCTTAATTTCAGTGATGGAACCTGGGTTCCACTTACCGGAAGTTGGGAAAAGACCATGAGCAGCAAGATCATCCTCGGCGAGAACCAGTACGGCAAGGCCGAGGTCCGGGTCGTCAAGATCACCCGCGACACCGACCGCCACGAAATCGAAGACCTCAACGTCACCTCGCAACTGCGGGGCGATTTCGCGGCCGCACACCTTGAGGGCGACAACGCCCACGTGGTGGCCACTGACACCCAGAAGAACACCATTTACGCCTTCGCCCGTGAGGGCGTCGGCTCGCCCGAGGCGTTCCTGCTTCGCCTCGGCGAGCACTTCACCTCCAGCTTCGACTGGGTCACCGGCGGCCGCTGGGAAGCCGAGTCTTACAGCTGGGACCGGATCCAGGCGCACGGAACCGAGCACAACCACTCCTTCGTGCGCAACGGCCAGGAAGTCCGCACCGCAGTCCTGGTCCGCGACGGCGCCACCACCCACCTGATCTCCGGGCTCAAGGACCTCACAGTCCTGAAGTCCACCCAGTCCGGCTTCGTGGGCTACCCGAAGGACAAGTACACCACCCTGCCCGAAACCACGGACCGCATCCTGGCCACCGATGTCTCGGCCCGCTGGCGCTTCAAGACCGGCACCGACTTCAGCACCCTGGACTTCAACAAGAGCTACGACGACGTCAAGGGACTCCTGCTCGAAGGTTTCACGGAGAAGTACTCCCACGCCCTCCAGCAGACCCTGTTCGACATGGGCACCAAAGTGCTGGAAGCCCACAGCGAAATCGACGAGATCAAGTTCTCGATGCCCAACAAGCACCACTTCCTTGTGGACCTCTCGCCGTTCGGCCTCGACAACCCCAACGAGGTCTTCTTCGCCGCAGACCGCCCCTACGGCCTGATCGAGGCCACCGTCCAGCGCGAGGACGCCACCCCGGCGGACATCGCCTGGTCCGGCATCGCCGGCTTCTGCTAAGCCCGCAACAACACCAACGGGCCCGGAGTTTTTGTCCAGATAAGACGACTTCAGCACCCCTGAAGCCTGCATAGCTGGACAAAAACTCCGGGCACCCACCCACGTCTTTCAACACCGTTAGCCAGACACCGTTAGCCAGACAATGTCGTCTGCCATGAACCAAGAAAGTCTGCCATGAACATCAGAAAGAAACCGGCCGCTGCTGCCGCCGGAAAAGGCACCCGTTCGGCAAGGCCTGAGGACCAAAAGCTCCCCATCGCCAGCACCTTCGCCTACGGTTTCCAGCACGTCCTCACCATGTACGGCGGCATTATCGCCCCGCCCCTGATCATCGGCGCCGCTGCCGGAATGTCCTCGCAGGACATCGGCCTGCTGATCGCGGCCTGCCTCTTTGTCGGCGGACTGGCCACCATCCTGCAGACAGTGGGCATCCGCTTCTTCGGCTCGCAGCTGCCGCTGGTCCAGGGCGTTTCCTTCGCGGGCGTCTCCACCATGGTGGCCATCGTGCACGGCGGCGGCGGTATCCAGGCAGTCTTCGGGTCCGTTATTGCCGCTTCACTGATCGGCCTGCTGATCACTCCGCTGTTCTCGAAGATCATCCGGTTCTTCCCGCCCGTGGTGACCGGCACGGTGATCACCACCATCGGGCTGACCCTGATGCCGGTGGCCGCCAACTGGGCCATGGGCGGCAACAGCAAGGCTGAGAACTACGGCAGCATGGCCAACATCGGGCTGGCCGCGGCCACCATGGCCATCGTCCTCCTGCTCAGCAAGGTGGGCAGCGCCGCGATTTCCCGGCTCTCCATCCTGCTGGCCATGGTCCTGGGCACCCTGATCGCGTTCGCCTTCGGCATGGCTGATTTCTCCAAGGTTGGCCAGGGCGAGATCGTCGCGTTCCCCACCCCGTTCGCCTTCGGCGCCCCGGTGTTCGAGATTGCCGCCATCATTTCCATGCTGATCGTCATCCTGGTCACCTTGACCGAGACCTCGGCGGACATCATTGCCGTGGGCGAGATCGTGGGCACCAAGGTCGACTCCAAGCGGATCGGCGACGGTCTCCGGGCAGACATGCTCTCCTCCGCTATCTCACCGCTGTTCAACTCCTTCACCCAGAGCGCGTTCGCCCAGAACGTGGGCCTGGTGGCCATCACCGGCGTCAAGAGCCGCTTCGTGGTCAGCGCGGGCGGCCTGATCCTGGTGATCCTCGGTCTCCTGCCGGTCCTTGGCCGCGTGGTCGCAGCGGTGCCGACGCCTGTGCTCGGAGGCGCCGGCGTCGTACTCTTCGGCACGGTGGCCGCCAGCGGCATCCGCACGCTGTCCAAGGTGGAGTACAGGAACAACATGAACCTGATCATCGTGGCGGCGTCCATCGGGTTCGGCATGATCCCCATCGCCGCCCCCTCGTTCTACGACCAGTTCCCGTCCTGGTTCGGCACCATCTTCCACTCCGGCATCAGCTCCGCCGCAGTGATGGCCATCCTGCTGAACCTGCTCTTCAACCACCTCAAGGCGGGCAACTCGGAGAACCAGTCCGTGTTTGTGGCCGGAACCGAGCGTGTGGTCCGGGAAGAGGACCTCAAATGCCTGGCCGACGGCGACCGCTTCGAAGGCGGCAAGCTCATCGACTGCGACGGCAAGGAAGTCCGGGTCGAGTCGTCCGAGAAGGCGGCAGAGCACTAGCATCCTGTGCCCGCAACAAAGGCGGCCCGCTTCCGGAAGGAGCGGGCCGCCGTCGCGCATGGCTTCGGGAGTTTTTGTCCAGATATGCAGGGCAAATGACACTTTAAGTCTGCATATGTGGACAAAAACTCCAGGAGGTCAGGTGCGGTTCAGTTCCAGCGAAATGGCTTCGGCGGCTTCGCGGAGGACGGGCACGGCCTTGTCGGCGAAGTGCTCGTCCACGCGGGAGACGGGACCGGAGACCGAGATGGCTGTCGGGGTGGGGGCGTTGGGCACCGCCATGGCGAAGCACCGCACACCAAGCTCCTGCTCCTCCTCGTCAATGGAGTAGCCCCGCTCGCGGATGAGCTTGAGGTCTGCCAGGAGTTCCTCGACATCACCAATGCTCTTAGCGGTGGGCGTCGGCATCCCGGCACGGGTCACGATGCCGCGGACCGTCTCGTCATCCAGCTGCGCGAGGATGGCCTTCCCGACGCCGGTGGCGTGGGTATGGGCGCGCCGGCCCACCTCGGTGAACATGCGCATCGAGTGCAGCGAGGGCACCTGTGCCACGTAGATCACCATGTCCGAGTCCAGCACGGCCATGTTCGAGGTCTCCCCCAGCCGGTCCACCAGCGTCTTGAGCTGCGGACGCGCCACAGCACCCAGCTGCTTGTTCGCACCTTCACCCAGCCGGATGAGCCGCGGGCCCAGCGCATAGCGCCGGTTGGGCAGCTGGCGGATATAGCCCAGGGACACCAGTGTCCGCAGCAGGCGGTGGATGGTGGGCAGCGGAAGGTCTGTGGACGAGGACAGTTCACTGAGCGTCACGTCGCCGCCGGCATCCGTGATGAGCTCCAGCAGTTCGAATACGCGCTCTACCGACTGCACACCGCCCGAGGCTTTTTCTGCCATTCCGTTGTCTCCTACGGCTCGGAATCTGACAACTCTTATCCGCATCGTGAAAAGAATTGCTTAGAACACCCAACATACAGCACCCCGGTTCACTGCGCGATGCCCCGTACCGGTCATACAAGGAGGGCTTGTATTTCCATCTTGCAGATAATAATATCCATAATACGAAAACATTGATTTCGAAAAGACAGACCGGACATGGCCTCACGGAAGGCCCAACAGGAGGACATTCAATGGCGAACCCCAGCCCCGGAAATTCGATCACCCTGCGCGTGGAAGCACCGTCGAGCTTCAGCGCCACCAGCGAGCTTGCTGCAGCGGTGGGAGCGGCGGGCGCCGCCATCACCGCACTGGACGTCAGCGAATCCCACCACGAGACCCTCGTTGTGGACGTCACCTGCAACACCACCGACGACGAACACGCCGCCCGCGTCAAGGACGCCCTCAACGCGCTCGACGGCGTCACGGTCCAGCACGTCTCGGACCGCACCTTCCTCATGCATCTGGGCGGCAAACTGGAAGTTGTCCCCAAGGTAGCCCTGCGCAACCGCGACGATCTCTCCCGCGCCTACACTCCCGGCGTCGCCCGCGTCTGCCTGGCCATCGCCGAGGATCCCGCGGCAGCCCGCAACCTGACTGTGAAGCGCAACACCATTGCCGTTCTCACGGACGGTTCGGCCGTCCTGGGCCTGGGCAACATCGGCCCCGCCGCCGCCCTTCCGGTCATGGAAGGCAAGGCCGCCCTGTTCAAGCAGTTCGCCAACGTTGACGCCTGGCCGGTCTGCCTGGACACCCAGGACACCGAAGAAATCATCATGATCGCCAAGGCCGTGGCCCCCGTCTACGGCGGCATCAACCTGGAGGACATCGCTGCCCCGCGCTGCTTCGAGATCGAGAACCGGCTCCGTGAAGAGCTGGATATCCCGGTGTTCCACGACGACCAGCACGGCACCGCCATCGTCACCCTGGCAGCCCTGGTGAACGCACTGCGCGTGGTGGGCAAGAAGCTGGACGAGGTGAAGATTGTGGTGTCGGGCGTCGGTGCGGCCGGTTCAGCCATCATCCAGCTCCTGAAGGCCCAGGGAGCGCAGCACATCATCGCCGCCGGCCGCTCCGGCGCCATCCACTCCGGCGAGACTTACGGGGACGAACACCGCAGCTGGATCGCGGCGAACACCAATGAGGAAGGCTTCGCCGGCACCCTGCACGAGGCCCTCGCCGGCGCGGATGTGTTCATCGGCGTCAGCGCCCCGCACGTGATCGGCGAGGAGCAGGTGGCCTCGATGGCAGAGAACGCCATTGTGTTCGCCATGGCCAACCCGACGCCGGAAATCGATCCGGTCGTCGCCTCCCGGCACGCCGCCGTAGTGGCCACCGGCCGCAGCGACTTCCCCAACCAGATCAACAACGTGCTGGCTTTCCCGGGCTTCTTCCGCGGCCTGCTCGATGCCGGAGCCTCGGACATCACCCCGGAGATGCTGGTGGCCGCCGCGGAAGCGATCGCCAACCGGGTAGCTGACGATGAGCTCAATGCCAGCTACATTATCCCCAGCGTCTTCGATCCCCACGTGGCCGCCGATGTTGCCTCAGCCGTTGCCGCCGCCGCCCACGCCGCCAACGTGGCAACCGCGGCCGCAGCCAAGGAACTCGAAGACGCCCTGGCCAGCGCCTGATTCACCGCCTGACTTCAGTACAAGGAAAGGACCAGAAATGGCCATCACTGTCACAGACCCCCGGCCCATCGAGCGCGCGGAGGAGATCCTCACCCCGAAGGCCCTGGCCTTCATCGAGGAGCTCCACACCCGCTTCGCCGGCACCCGCAACGAACTCCTGGCTGCCCGTGCCGTCAAGCGCCAGCGCGTGGCGGACACCGGCAAGCTGGACTTCCTGCCGGAAACCCAGGACGTGCGCGACGGCGACTGGAAAGTTGCGCCGGCACCGGCGGCTTTGCAGGACCGCCGGGTGGAGATGACCGGACCCGCCTCACCGGCAAAGATGGCCATTAACGCATTGAACTCAGGCGCCAAGGTGTGGCTCGCGGACCTCGAGGATGCCAGCACCCCCACCTGGGGCAACGTCATCGACGCCATCCTGAACCTCCGCGACGCCGCCCAGGGCACCCTCAGCTACACCTCGGCGGAGGGCAAGGAGTACAGGCTCCGCACGGACGCGCCGCTCGCCGTGGTGGTGGCCCGCCCCCGCGGCTGGCACATGCAGGAAAAGCACCTGCTGCTCAACGGCGAGCCTGCCGTTGGTGCGCTGGTGGACTTCGGCCTGCACTTCTTCCACGTCGCCAAGCAGCTGGTGCTCAACGGGCAGGGACCGTACTACTACCTGCCCAAGATGGAAAGCCACCTCGAGGCGCGGCTGTGGAACGACGTCTTCGTCTTCGCCCAGGACTACCTGGGACTGGGCCAGGGCACCATCCGCGCCACCGTGCTGATCGAGACCATCCCGGCCGCGTTCGAGATGGATGAGATCCTGTACGAACTGCGCGACCACGCCTCCGGCCTGAACGCCGGCCGCTGGGACTACCTGTTCAGTATCATCAAGTACTTCCGCGACGCCGGCGAGGAGTTCGTCCTCCCGGACCGCGCCTCGGTTGCCATGACCGCCCCGTTCATGCGCGCGTACACCGAACTGCTGGTCAAGACCTGCCACAAGCGCGGCGCCTTTGCCATGGGCGGCATGGCGGCCGTGATCCCCAACCGCCGGCACCCCGAGGTCACCGAGGCTGCCTTCGCGAAGGTCCGCGCCGACAAGACCCGCGAGGCAAATGACGGCTTCGACGGCTCCTGGGTGGCACACCCGGACCTCGTGCCCACCTGCCGGGAGGTGTTTGATGCAGTGCTCGGCGACAAGCCGAACCAGCTGGACAAGCAGCGTCCTGAGGTCAACGTGACTGCGGAGCAGCTGCTGGACGTCACCTCCGCCGAGGGCCAGGTCACCGAAGCCGGGCTGCGCCTGAACCTGTACGTGGCCATCGCCTACACGGCGGTCTGGCTGTCCGGGAACGGTGCGGTGGCCATCCACAACCTGATGGAGGACGCCGCCACCGCCGAAATCTCCCGCTCCCAGGTGTGGCAGCAGATCCGCAACAAGTCGGTCCTCGCGGACACCGGCAACACGGTCACCCGCGAACTGGTGGAACGGATCCTGGGCGAGGAAACCGAGCGGCTCCGCACCGAATTCGGCGACGAAGCCTTCCGCCGCTACTACCAGCCGGCCAGTGAACTGATCGCGGACATCTGCCTGTCCGAGGACTACACAGATTTCCTCACCACCCCGGCCTACGAACTGGTGGGCTGAGGCATGGCAGCAGCACCCAAGCCGTCACTGTCCGCCGGGGACCTGGCGGCCATCGACGGGCAGCTGGCCGCCACGGACCGCCTGCTGGAGCAGAACTACCCCGGCGATGACGGCTCCCGCCAACCCGTCCACACGGTGTACGTGCCCGCGGACCGGTTTACGCCGTCGTTCGCTGCGGACTGGGGCGCCGAGGCACTGGCCGCGGCCAGCGCCCACGGCGGACTGGAAAAGCTCGGTGGCCTGCTGGGCCAGGACGCCGCGCTGGCGCAGGCTGTTGCCCCGCGCGTCGAAGCGAAGCTGGCCTCCGAACCGATCGAGGACCTGCGGCTCGATTTTGAGGACGGCTTCGGGGACAGGGGCGACGACGCCGAGGACGCCGCCGCAGTTGCCGCGGCATCCGCTGTGGCCGCCGCAGCCGCGGCCGGGTCCGCTCCCCCGTTCATCGGCATCCGCTTCAAGTGCTTCGAGGCGGCCACCCGCTCACGCGGGCTGCGGACGCTGGACCTGTTCGTTTCGGGCCTGGCGGCGGCGGGCGAGCTGCCGGAGGGCCTGGTCCTGACGCTGCCCAAGGTGACCACCGTGGCCCAGGTCAAGGCCATGGACTACGCCGTCTCCCGGCTTGAGGAAGTACACTCACTCCCGGCCGGGCGGCTCCGCTTCGAGGTGCAGGTGGAAACCCCGCAGCTGATCCTGGGGCCGGAAGGAACGTCGCCCGTGGCGCAGCTGCCGCACGCCGTCCCGGGCCGGATCAGCGGCCTGCACTACGGCACATACGACTACTCCGCGTCGCTGCAGATCTCGGCCGAGTACCAGTCCATGGAGCACCCGGTGGCCGACTTCGCCAAGGAAGTCATGCAGCTGGCCGTGGCCGGAACGGGCATCAGGCTCTCGGACGGATCCACCAATATCATCCCCGTCGGCGACAACGTGGAAAACGCGTGGCGGCTGCACGGCCGGCTGGTCCGCCGCTCGCTGGAACGCGGCTACTACCAGGGCTGGGACCTGCATCCGGCGCAGCTGCCCAGCCGCTTCGCCGCCACCTACGCCTTCTACCGGCAGGGCCTTCCGGCCGCCGCGGCCCGCCTGCGGACCTACGTGGAACGGGACAACGCAGAGCAGACCGACGGCGGCGTGATGGACGAGCCCGCCACGGCCCGCGCCCTTGCAGCGTTCGTCCTGCGCGGCGTCCAGTGCGGCGCAGTGGGTGCCGAGGAAGTCCAGGCGCTTGCCGGCGTCGGAATTCCGCAACTGACCGGACTGGCCCACCCGCGGCTCGCCACCACTTCCAACTCCTAAGTAAGGAACCAGTTATGGGCAAGTACTACTCCCCCACCGGCGGGCTGCCGCCGCAGACCCACCTGACCACCGAGCGGGCCATCGTCACCGAGGCGTACACGGTGATCCCGAAGGGCGTGATGACGGACATCGTCACGTCCAACCTGCCGGGCTTTTCGAACACCCGCTCCTGGATCATCGCCCGCCCCATCTCAGGCTTCGCCACCACGTTCTCGCAGCTGATCGTGGAGATCGGCCCGGGCGGCGGCGCCCCCAAGGCCGAATTCGAAGCCGGCGTGGAAGGCGTCATTTTTGTGACCCGCGGCAAGGTCAATCTCACCCTGGACGGCGAACTCCACCAGTTGGAGGAGGGCGGCTACGCCTACCTGGCCGCCGGTTCGGAGTGGGGCCTGGAGAACGTTTCCAGCGACGTTGTGTCCTTCCACTGGATCCGCAAGGCCTACGAACGCCTCGAAGGGTATGAGGCCAAGTCCTTCGTCACCAACGAACAGGACGTCGAACCGACAGCGATGCCGGACACCGACGGCGCCTGGAAAACCACCCGCTTCACGGACTCCAGCGACCTGGCCCACGACATGCAGGTGAACATCGTGACGTTCCAGCCCGGCGGCGTCATCCCGTTCCCGGAAACCCACGTGATGGAGCACGGCCTGTACGTCCTGGAGGGCAAGGCCATGTACCTGCTCAACAACGACTGGGTGGAGGTGGAGGCCGGCGACTTTATGTGGCTGCGCGCCTTCTGCCCGCAGGCCTGCTACGCCGGCGGCCCGGGCGAGTTCCGCTACCTGCTCTACAAGGACATGAACCGGCAGGTCCGCCTCACCTAAACCCCTCCCCAAAGGGGGAAAATGGGTCACATGGGCACTACCCGGGGCCGGCCGCGGAAGCGGATCGCGGCCGGCCTGTGCACGGTCATGCTGGTGGCATTGACCGCCGGCTGCACCGGAGAACCGCGCCCGCCGGAACCGGACAAACCGCCGGCTTTCACCCTGCTGGAGTCCTTCAGCTCGAGGATGCTGGAGGAAGGCGCACCCGCGGTATTGATCGCCGTCAAGGACAACGGCACCAGCTGGACGCACGCAGCCGGCGTCCGGAACCTGGCGACGGGTGAGCGTGCCGCGGTGGCCGATCCCGTCCGCATCGGCGGCATCACCGAGTCCCTGGTGGCTGTATCGGTCCTCAAACTGGACGACGAGGGCAAACTCGACCTGGACAGCCAGGTCAGCACCTACCTTCCCGAGTTCGGCAGCGTCCTCCACCCGCCGGGGCCCACCACCGTCCGCCAGCTGTTAACGCACGAATCCGGCCTCCCCGACTTCTCCGTCCCCCTCCTGGCCTCCGGAGGGTGGGAGGAAACCATGAACCGGCCGCTCAGCCTGGAACAGCAGCTGTCCCTGGCCGCCACCGTTCCCTGGGAACGCAGGCTGGCGCAGATCTTCAACTACTCACGGTCCGACTATGCCGCCCTGGGGCTGATCATCGAGCGGCTTCGCGGCCAGAGCATCGGCCGGGTCCTGGCAGCAGACGTCGCCCAGCCACTGGGCCTGACGGCCACCAGCCTGGGCGGAGCGCAATCAGCCGCCATGGTCCACGGCTACATCACCGCCGGTGGCCGGCAGCTGGACGCGGCGGATCCCGCCTGGCAGGCCGAACTGCCCGCAGGCGGAGCCGTCTCAACGGTGGAGGAAGTGAACAGGTTCTATGCCGCACTGCTGCAGGGCAGGCTGCTTCCGCCGGACACGGTGACGGCCATGAAGGGCGGCTACTCCCAGTATTACGGTTTTGCCCTGCGCCGGTGGAACAACACCTGCAACAACCGTTTCTACTACGGCCTTCCGGGCGACACCGACGGCTACGGCATGATCGCCATGACCAGCGAGGACGGCAGCAGGCAGCTGACCATGTCGGTTGCCTATCCGCCGGCCCCGCCAACCCTCCAGCTGAACCCGTTGATCTACGAGATGCAGGACGTGGCGCAGGAAGCCCTGAACAGCCTCTGCAGCGATAACTAGGGGTTCAGGACAACCTTGATGCAGCCGTCCTCTTTCTTCTGGAACTTCTCGTACAGTGCCGGAGCCCCCTCCAGGCCCGAGCGGTGGGTGACCAGGTCCATCACACCCAGCGGATCGGCGTCGTCCTCCACGAGGGGAAGGATGTCATCGGTCCAGCGGCGCACGTTGCACTGGCCCATCCGGAGCTGGATCTGCTTGTCGAACATGGTCAGCATCGGCAGGGGGCTGGCCTGCCCGCCATAGACCCCGCTCAGCGAAACCGTCCCGCCCCGCCGTACGGACTCGATGGATGCGTGCAGCGCCGCAAGCCTGTCCACGCCGGCGGTTTCCATTGCCTTTTGCGCCAGTTTGTCCGGCAGCAGGCCCAGCGCCTGGTGCGCGAATCCGGCAACGGGGGAACCGTGCGCTTCCATGCCGACGGCGTCAACCACCGCGTCCGGGCCACGCCCGGCCGTCATCTCGCGCAGCTGGTCCGCTACATCCTTGGTGTAATCGAGCGTTTCGACGCCGTGCCGCGCCGCCATCTCACGCCGCTCGGGAACGGGGTCGATGCCGATAACCCGCAGACCGCGCTGGACCCCGATGCGTCCGGAGAACTGGCCCACCGGCCCCAGGCCGAAGACGGCCAGGGTGCCGCCGGCAGGAGTGTCCGCATACTCCACGGCCTGCCAGGCGGTGGGAAGGATGTCCGAGAGGAACAGGTACCGTTCGTCCGGCAGTTCGGTGCCCACCTTGATGGGGCCGTAGTCCGCGTGCGGGACGCGCAGGTATTCGGCCTGCCCGCCGGGGACGGAACCGTACAGCTCCGAGTAACCAAAAAGGGCCGCGCCGGAGCCCTTGTCCTTGACCTGGGTGGTCTCGCACTGGGACTGCAGGCCCTGGGCGCAGAAGTAGCAGTGGCCGCAGGAGATGTTGAAGGGGACCACCACGCGGTCGCCCTTGCGGAGATTGGTGACGCCGCTGCCCACTTCCTCCACAATGCCCATGGGTTCATGCCCGATGACGTCGCCCTTGTGCATGTACGGGCCGAGCACCTCGTAGAGGTGCAGGTCCGAGCCGCAGATCGCCGTGGAGGTGATCCGGACAATGGCATCGGTGGGCTCCTGAATAACTGGATCAGGTACTTCTGCCACGCTTACCGAGCGTTTTCCTTGCCACGTCAGTGCTTTCACAGTCTCCCTTTCGCTGGATCCGGGGCATGGCGCCCTCTCTTCGACGCTAGCGGCTGGCGGACAAAAAAGTAAGCAGGCTGATGAAACTCTTGTCGTCCCGGCCTGCTGCTCCTAGCGTAGGAAGGGCCAGACCATCAGAGATGACGATTGAAAGAGGAACACCATGTCGCTCTACCAGCCGGAACCTGTTGAGATTTCCACGCGGATGCGTCCCGGAGAATGGACGGAGGCCAGCCTGGAGGAGCTCGTCAACAGCTACCGGCAGCGGATTGTGGAGATGGGTGCCAATCTGGCCGACGTGGTGACGGACATCGAGCGGGGCGACGACGGCGGCGTGCGGGTGGCGGTTTCCTGGGACAAGCCCGCCAATGCGGGTGACGAGGATGCGGTGACCGGAGGGCAGACGCTCTAGCGCGGCTCCGGGATCAGGAGGCTGCCTGCAGCAGCGGGCCGACTGCGCTTGCGGTCAAGTTTTCCAGCAGGTCGCGCGGGCCTGCATAGACTTCCACGGCGCCGGCTTCACGCAGCTCGACGGCATTGACCCCGCCGCAGGTGACGCCGATGGCCGGGATGCCGAGCGCGGCGGCCGCCTTCATGTCCCAGACGGCATCGCCAACAAACACTGCGTCCGCCGCGTCTACGCCCAGAGCCTCGAGCGCCGCTACGAGGATGTCGGGGGAAGGTTTGCTTTCCTCGGCGTCGTTGGCGCTGGTGGCGGCATCGATGAACTCATCAGCGTCCAGGGTGGACTTCATAACCTGCAGGTCCTGGTTGCGTGCGGAGGACGCGAGCGCGATCGCGAGACCCGCCGCATGGCGCTGGGCCAGCAGTTCCCTGGCGCCATCGAACCTGCGCAAGGCGGGCCAGTGGGAGGCGTAGAGCGCTGCATGGCTGGCCATGATTTCAGCATCAAGGGACTTGTCCCGGTCGTCGGGCAGGAGGCTGTCCACCAACCGGTCACCGCCCATGCCCACGAAGTGGTGGATCGACGCCATCGGGATGTCGTAGCCCTGCTGGCGGAAGGCACCCCACCAGGAGATGGTATGGATGTACGAGGAGTCGATCAGGGTCCCGTCAACATCAAAGAGAATCCCCCGGCGGCGGCCGCCGTCAGGGGATTCGTGTTCCTGCGGCGCCATCAGCTGACCGCAGCCCGCTTGGCATCCGCGGCTTTCCTGGCCCGGAAGGCCTCCTCCTTGGCACTGCTCACCGGACGCACGCGTTCCCTGATGACCGTGCCGGCGCCGTCGTGGCTCTTATCCCGAATGAGGCCGGTGCCTGCGATTTCCCGCGCCATTGCCACACCGGCAGCGGCCGCCCTCTTCGTGGGGAAGGTGACCGAGATGGCCATCAGGTTCCCGGTGCCGTCCATCATCCGGACCCTATAGCCGCCATCGGGCGCATCCACGAGTTCAAAATACCCGGCCATTGCAATCACTCCTCCATCAGTCACGGCACTGTGCTTCTGGAAGCACTCCATGAGGTGTTAGTAAGTATACTTATCTAATTCGCGAAGGAGAAGCCGGACGCCCTGCACGCGCCGCCTCAGCGCGTTTCTGCCTTTTCGGGCGGAATGGGGGTGTCACTTCGCCGAACCGTATCCTGATGCAGCTCCAAAGCGCTAGTCACAAGCGCGAAGTGGCTGAAGGCCTGGGGCGTATTCCCCAGCTGCCGGCCGAGCCGGACACCCCATTCCTCGCTCAGGAGCCCCACGTCGTTGCGCAGGTCCAGGAGCCGCTCAAACAGTTGCCGCGATTCCTCATGGCGGCCCGCCCCCAGCAACGCTTCCACCAGCCAGAACGAACATGCCAGGAACACGCCCTCGTCGCCCGGCAGACCGTCGTCGGACTCCGCGGGCCGGTAGCGAAGCACAAACCCGTCCTCGGTCAGCTCCCGCTGGATGGCCTCGATGGTCCCGATCACCCGGGGATCGTCGGGCGGCAGGAAGCCCACCCGCGGAATCAGGAGCAGGCTGGCGTCCAGTTCCGGCCGCCCGTACGACTGGACAAAGGTGTTGCGCTTGGCGTCGAAGCCGTTGGCCATCACGTCCCGGTGGATGGTGTCCCGCAGTTTTTCCCAGCGTTCCACCGGTCCGGGCAGCCCTGATTCGCGGACGCCCTTCACCATCCGGTCCGCCGCAACCCAGGCCATCACCTTGGAGTGGGTGAAGTGCCGCCGCGGTCCACGCATTTCCCACAGCCCGTTGTCCGGCTGGTCCCAGATGGTCTCCAGGTGCTCCATCAGTGCGACCTGAACGTCCCACGCCTCATCGGTGTGCTTAAGCAGCGAGTTTCGGGTGAGCGCAAGGCAGTCCAGCACTTCCCCCCACACATCAAGCTGGAGCTGCTCGGCGGCACCGTTGCCAATGCGGACCGGGGACGAATTTTCGTAGCCCTTCAGCCAGGGCAGCTCCATTTCCGGCAGGCGGCGTTCGCCGTGGATGCCGTACATGATCTGGAGGTCGGCCGGGTCGCCCGCCACGGCCCGGAGCAGCCAGTCCCGCCAGGCGGCGGCCTCGGCGGTGTAGCCGGCGGCCAGCAGTGCCTGCAGCGTCATGGTGGCATCGCGGAGCCAGCAGTAGCGGTAGTCCCAGTTGCGCGGGCCGCCGGGCTGTTCCGGCAGCGACGTGGTCACGGCTGCCACAATGCCGCCCGTAGGGGCGTACGTGAGGGCCTTCAGCGTTACCAGTGAACGGATCACCGCGTCCACGTACTTGCCCTCCACCGTGCACTGGGACGCCCAGCCCCGCCAGAAGGAGTGGGTGGTGCCGAGCACTTCTTCGGCGTCCACAGTGTGCGGCCGGCCCACATGGCTGGGCGCCCAGGTGAGGACAAAGGGCACCCGCTCGCCTGCGTTGACCGTAAAGTCGCTGACGCTGTGCATGTTCTCGCCGTGCAGCGGAGCCGGGGTGACAAAGTAGACGGCGTCCGGTCCGGCGATGGCGTGCAGGCCATATTGGTCCTTGCGCACCCAGGGGATGATGTGGCCGTAATCGAAGCGGAGGGTCAGTTCGCCGTGCATCTTCACGCTGCCGCTGACGCCTTCGACGATCCGGACAATGTCAGCCACCGAATCACGGGGCGGCATGAAGTCGATCACCCGCACCGTGCCGTCCTCGGTGTCCCACTCCGTTTCCAGGATCAGGGTGCCGTCCCTGTAACCGCGCCGGGTGCAGGAGCCGCCGCTTGCCGGTGCCAACAGCCACCGGCCCGCTTCGGGCGTGTCCAGCAGTGCGTTGAAGCAGGCAGGAGAATCGAACCGGGGAAGGCAGAGCCAGTCGATGGAGCCTTCCTTGTTGACCAGCGCCCCGGTATGGAGGTCACCGACTACCGCATAATCTTCAATTCGCGCCATGACCATACCCTGCCACAGCCGGCGCCGGAGTGGACCGTGTAGCCTCGAAGGACGGCAGCAGCGGTGACCGGAGGGCAGGCATGGCAATCCACATCGGAACCTCCGGATGGAGCTACGACCACTGGGAAAACGTCCTCTATCCGCCCAGGCTGCCCGCGAAGGACAGGCTGCAGCATTACGTGGCCCGGTTCCGCACGGTCGAACTCAACGCCAGCTTCTACCGCTGGCCCCGCGACACCACCTTTGCCGGCTGGAACCGGCGGCTGCCCGCCGGGTTCAGCATGTCCGTCAAGGCTCCCCGGGGCCTGACCCACGCCCGGAAGCTGTACGAGCCGGAGGTGTGGCTGGAGCGCATCACCCGGTGCTGGCACGAGCTCGGGGATAAGCGGGCCGTCCTCCTGGTCCAGCTGCCGCCCGGCATGGAGCGGGACGACGCCCGGCTGGACTATTTCCTCGCCGCAGTGCCGGACTGGATCAGGGTCACGGTGGAGTTCCGGCACCCGAGCTGGGAATGCCCGGAGGTGTTCGCGCTCCTGGAGCGGCACCAGGCTGCGTACTGCATCATGAGCGGCGCCAATCTTCCCTGCATCCTCCGGACCACGGCCCCCTTCACCTACGCGCGGCTGCACGGCCCGGACCACCAACACCTTTACGCGGGCTCCTACTCGGATGCGGACCTGCACTGGTGGGCGGACCGCATCCGCGAGTGGGCAGGCAATGGCCTGGACGTCTACGCCTATTTCAATAACGACGGCGGCGGCAACGCTGTGCGGAACGCCGAGACCCTGCGCGGGATCCTTGGCGACGGGTAACGTCACGAAGCCTCAAGGGACGCCCGGTTTCTCCTTGGCCCGCGGCACCCTGTGGCAGAGTGGACCCATGGACTCGGCTCCGAAGAATTCTGTACACAGCACAACCCCTGCCGCGGCGTTGGACGCGCTCTCCGGGAACCAGGTGTTCCGGCTGGCGCACCGGCTCTCCGACGCCTTCAACGACGTCCGGATCAAGCTGGCCAAGCGCTGGAAGTTCGTTCCGCAGACCATCGCCTACCAGGGCTACGGCTCAACCACCCAGGTCAGGGTACTGGGGCGGGTGCTGATGACCCAGAAGCCGCTGCCCGGCAGCAAGGCGGAGCAGGAAGCCCAGAACGGCAACCAGAACGTGCGGGGCTGGCGCGCCTTCACCGGTGTACCACTGCAGTTCACCGACGTCGAAATCACCATCGGCGACGTCGTCACCCATGTCCGGGCGGACCGTGGCGGCCTGATCGACACGGAGGTTGACGTCCAGCTGTCTCCGGGCTGGCACACCGCTGTCCTGCGGGCGGCAGGAACGGACCCCGTTGAGGCGCGGATCCGGGTGATCGCGCCGGATGTGAAGTTCGGCATCGTCTCGGACATTGATGACACCGTGATGGTCACCGCCCTTCCCCGGCCGTTCCTGGCCCTGTGGAACACCTTTGTGCTGAGCGAGCGCGCACGCATGGCCACCCCCGGCATGGCGGTGCTGCTGGACCGGCTCACCATCGAACACCCGGATGCCCCGGTCATCTACCTGTCCACGGGCCCCTGGAACGCCGCGCCCACCCTGGCCCGGTTCCTGAACCGCAACATGTACCCCTCCGGAGCGCTGCTGCTGACGGACTGGGGCCTGACCCAGGACCGCTGG
This sequence comes from Pseudarthrobacter siccitolerans, assembly GCF_001046895.1. Lineage (GTDB taxonomy): Bacteria > Actinomycetota > Actinomycetes > Actinomycetales > Micrococcaceae > Arthrobacter > Arthrobacter siccitolerans. The sequence continues at coordinate 35,223 of NZ_CAQI01000029.1, read as the reverse complement.
TTCCGCAGCGGCCAGGACCACAAGCACCGTAACCTGGAACGGCTCAGCAGGGAGTTCCCGGACATGCAGTGGCTCCTGATCGGCGACAACGGCCAGCACGATGAAGCCATCTACTCCGGCTTCGCGGCGGAGAACCCGGACAAGGTTGCCGCTATCGCCATCCGCCAGCTGTCCGTGAGCGAGTCAGTCTTCGCCGGCGGCCACTCCGAAGACGGGGACCATACGGCCTCCCGGGTTCCGTGGATCTACTCCCCCGACGGGGCCGGCATGGCAAAGCAGCTGGGCACGCTGGGCGTCCTCTAGAGGCACACTGCCCGCGGCAGCGGGGCTGTCTCCAGCCGCAACCGCTTAGGCGCTGGCACCCAGCGGGGACACGCCGTCGTCGGGCGATTCCGCATCCAGGACCCCCTCGTCGAGCCCGTCAGGCGCAGCGGCTGCCGCAATGGCAACGTCCGCCGCGGCGGCAAGGCTGCGCTCCTCGATGAGCTCCTGGTACCAGAAGTAGGAGGCCTTCGGGGTCCGCTCCAGAGTCTCGCGGTCCACGTGCAACAGTCCGAACGGCTGGTTGTAGCCCGCGGACCACTCGAAATTGTCCATCAGGGACCACACGTAGTAGCCGCGCAGGTCAATTGACTCGGCCTCACCGCCGGGAGCGGTGGCGCGCAGCGCGGCTTCGAGGTGGTCGGAGAGGTACTTCAGGCGGCGCTCGTCCGGGATGAACCGGGTGTTGGTCGATTTGTCCCGGACGATGATGTCCTCGAAGCTGGCCCCGCCCTCGGTGAGGATCACGGGCGGCAGGTTGGGGTACCGTTCGGCCATCTCCTTCAGGGCAACCCGCATGTATTCCGGCTTCACGGGCCAGCCGTAGGCGGTGATGTCCGCTTCCGGCCAGGTTTCCACGTGGAACGGGGTACCTCCGTTGCCGGCCGCGCTGAGGTCGCTGCCCATGGCCTCGGCCATGCTCGCCGGCACTGCGCCGCCGCCCGGGCCCACCGCCACCTTGGTGGGCATGTAGTAGTTGAGCCCGTAGAAATCGAGCGGCTGCGAGATGAGGGCCATGTCCTCCTCCGGGTGCTCGAACGAGCTGAAGAACTTGGCGGCCCGGATCAGGTCCGGATATTTTCCGGTCAGCACGGGGTCGGCGTAGAGCCGGTTCTGCGCCAGGTCCATCAGCCCGGCGCTGACGTAGTCCAGCGGGTTGATGGAGTTCGGGACCATGGGCGAGTAGACGTTGGTCATGCCGATTTCGCCGGGGACCTTCGCGGCCCGCAGTGCCTGCACGGCGAGCCCGTGCCCCAGCAGCTGGTGGTGGACCGTGGGGAACGCGCCCAGGAGGAGATCCTTGCCCGGCGAGTGCAGGCCGAGGGTGTAGCCGTTGGTGCTCACCGTGGCGGGCTCATTGATAGTTACCCAGCGCGCCACCCGGTCACCGAAAGCCTCGGCCAGGATGCCGGCGTACTCCCCCAGGCGGTAGGCGGTGTCCCGGTTCATCCACCCGCCGTCCTCCTCCAGGGCCAGCGGCGTGTCCCAGTGGTAGATGGTGGCCATGGGTGAGATCCCGTTGGCCAGCAGCTCGTCCAGGAGCCGGTCGTAGAAGGCCAGGCCGGCGCGGTTCGCCGGTCCCTTGCCTGTGGGCTGGATGCGGGGCCAGGCGAACGAGAACCGGTAGGAGTCCACCCCCAGCTGCTTCATCAGGGCAACGTCCTGGGGCATCCGGTGGTAGTGGTCGCAGGCTACCCTCGGGCTGTGGTCCTCCACGATGGCGCCGGGCTTGTCAGCAAAGAGATCCCAGGCGGCGGGTCCGCGGCCGTCCTCGTCCAGCGCCCCCTCGATCTGGAAGGCTGCGGTGGCCACTCCCAGGGTGAATCCCGGCGGGATGAGTGCGGCGAGGTCCTTGGCGGAGATATGCATCAGTTCAACCCTTACTACGGACAGGACGGTACCCGCGCCAGTCCCTGGGCCGGCGCGAGGTCAGGACCATATCCTCGCACGATTCCCGGACGGTTAGTGCTCGCCGAACAGGAATTCCTTCGCGTGCGCCACAGCCTTGCGGAAGGCGTCGTTCCGCAGTGTCACCAGGTGCTCCGTTTCGCCGTCGGCCGGTTCAAGGTACCCCGTATAGCCCGGCCGCAGCACCCAGATGTCGCCGGCGGGAGGAAGATAAAAGACGCCGAAGGACCGCTGCTGCTTTTCGTCCGATGTCCACACCGGCACCACGGCCAGGGCCGCGCCGGTTGCCGGGTTGATCCACTGGGCGCGGGGCAGCGGTTCCTCGTGCGCTTCGGGGTCCAGGAACGGCGCGGTGCCTTGGCCCCAGCGCTGTTCGAAACGCTCGTGGAACGCCGGCATCAGGTGTGAGTCGTAGCGGCGCCAATCGCTCATGCAGTTCGCCTCCTCAGGATAGTGTGGTTCCCCCGGCTCTGAACGTAGCCGTTGGGCCTGGATGGTTCCGGCAGCTAGGCCCAGGGCCCGCTTTCCCAGCGCACGGGGCTGATCCGGATGGTGTTTCCGGCGGGTCCGCTCCGGCGCTGGACTTTGCGGACCGGGATATTGCGCGCAGTTTCCGACGCCGGCGCTGCCCGGGCTGCCGGTTCCGCCATAGCCCGGCGGTCGTAGTCCGCCCGGCGTGCCGGATCGCGCAGGACGGCGAAGGCCTCCATAATCCGCAGCAGTTCCGCCTCCGGTGGCGGCGGGTTTGTCCCCGGGCCGCCTCGGTTGGACCTTCCGGCATCCAGGTCCGGGTGATGGCTGCGCAGGAGCGCGCGGTAGGCGCGCGAGATCTGCTGCTGGCTGGCATCCCGCGGGATACGCAGGGCGCCGTAGTAGTCCGGGATCTCGCTCATGTCAGCCCTCCGGTTCCAGATCCGTCCGGATACGGGTGCGGTGCAGGGCCACCGCTTCGGTTGCCCTGCACCGCCGGGACCGTCCTAGCTTCCGATTTGCTGCATCTCGCCCTGCTGGGTCTGGATCTCGATCTTGCGTGGTTTCGCCCGCTCCGCCACGGGGATCCGCAGCGTGAGGACACCCTGGTCGTAGCTGGCCTTGATGGCATCCGTATCGAGGGTGTCGCCCAGGATCAGCTGGCGGCTGAAAACACCGCGCGGGCGCTCGGAGGCCACCAGCTCCACATTGGGCTGGGTGGGGTCCTGCCGCTCGGCGCGCACAGTGAGGACGTTGCGCTCAACATTGAGGTCCAGCGAATCGAGCTTGACGCCCGGAAGATCAAAGGCAACAACGAATTCCCCATCCTCCTGCCAGGCATCCATGGGCATGGCAGCCGGGCGGGCGGCGGTTCCAAAGACCTGCTGCGTGAGCCGGTCCAGCTCACGGAACGGGTCCGTGCGCATCAACATCATTTCCCACTCCTTCAGCTTGTTAGACGTTGGGTCGGTGCCATATCCATCCGCCATGATCTATGGTGATGGATATAGATTTTTTATAGCACCCGTGGGAAACTGAAGCAAGATTGCGGGCAGAAAATTTGGGAGGGCCAATGGCAGAGCAAGAGAGAGGCCGGGCCCCCGCGCCTGCGAAAGGGCGCGCGCTGTATGCGATTTCCGTTGCAGCGGAACTGGCCAACACCGGCCAGCAGAACATCCGCCTCTACGAGACAAGGGGCCTGCTGACCCCGTCCCGCACCGCCGGCGGCACGCGGCAGTACAGCGACGCGGACATCGCCGTGCTGCTCAGGATCGGCGAACTCCTTGAACAGGGCCTGAACCTGGCCGGAGTGGCCAAAGTGCTGGAACTGGAGGAAGCCAACTTCAGGCTTCATCGCGCCCTGAAGCGGGCCCGGTCCCGGCCGCCCGCCTGAGCTGCCTACTCCTGCGGCGTCTCAGCCTTGGACAGCTCGCCGGTGATCCGCTCGCCCGGAACCCTTGCCGTCCGCCAGGTGTCCAGGGCGATCACTCCGCCGAGGATCAGCAGTGACAGGGAGACCGAGGCCAGGGCGTCGCTGAGCCAGTGGTATCCCAGGTACAGCCGGCTGACGGAGGCCAGCACAATGCCGATCCCCGCCACGGTGAACCCAAAAACCGCCGCCTTCCTGTTCTTCCGCCGCGAGTAGATCAGGAACGTTCCCACCAGCAGGAAGTCGCAGGCCCCCAGGACGTGGCCGGAGGGGAACGAGAAGGTGTGGTCTATCCCGAAGAGCATCTGCTCAACCGGCGGACGGGACCGGCGCACGATCTGGAGGATGATCTGCGAAATGATCACCCCGGAGAGCATGGCGGACGCCAGCAGGATGGGTCGCCAGGCGTGCTTGGCGGCGAATCCCCAGGCGACCACTACCACCAGCACGATGATGGGCAGGGCAATGGGACCAAAAACCACGGCCAGGAAGATCATCACCACTGTCAGCGTCTGCGACCTCAGTCCGAGCAGCCAGTCCCGGACAGGGACGTCGGCTGCGGAGAGCCCGTCGGCCTGGACCACGCTGATCAAGGTGGCCACAAAGAGCGCCACGCCGACCGCCGCCAGGATGGCAGCTGCCCGGTACAGGCTGCGCCTGTCCGCCGGGTCCACATACCGCTCCTCCACCACGAACTTGTCGTGGAAGGCCCGCCATCTGCCGGTACTCTTCCCGCTGGTTCCGGAGCCTGCTGATCCCTGTTGTCCCACCGGCACATCCGTCCCTCGGTAGTGAAGTTTGCCTAGGGGAAGATTATCCCTGTTCCGCGGCAGCCGTTATTGTCGCAGCCCGGCGGTACCCTGACTGGATGGGCGTGATGAACGAACTGATTGACCCGCCGGCTATCGCCACCCTCGCATGCATCCTTGCGGAAAGGGCGCCCGGAGTCCGGTGGGAGCGGACCGCTGCCACCGCCGGGGACCTGGGAGACCTCAATTTGCGCGCCCGCACCGATCTGGTGGCCGGGGCGCTGGCAGCGGACATCAGGGAGTGCCGGGAAGGCAAGGCGTTTACGACGGCGGCGGCCGGCTTCCGCGCGGCGCTGCGGTCGCCGGAATTCACCGGCTGGGTGTTGTGGCCCGTTTCGGAGGCGGCTGTCACCCTCGCCCTGGAATCCGGCGCGCCGGAGGACTTTGACGACGCCCTGGCCCTGTTGGCCGAACTGACGCCGAGGCTCACCGGCGAATTCGCCATCCGCCGGCTCCTGGCTAAGGACCCGGACCGCGCCCTGCAAGCCATCCAGGAATGGACGTCGAGCCCGGACGAACACGTGCGCCGGCTGGCAAGCGAAGGCACCCGGCCCTACCTGCCGTGGGCAGTGCGGGTACCCGCCCTGGTCCAGCGTCCCGAGGCCAGCATGCCCGTCCTCGACGCCCTGTACAGGGATTCCTCAGAGTACGTCCGGCGCTCGGTGGCAAACCACCTCAACGACCTTGCCCGGCACGCCCCGGATGCTGTTGTTGCCGCCGCCGGGCGCTGGCTCTCCGCACCAGACGCCAATACGGGGTGGGTGGTCCGCCACGGGCTCCGCACGCTGGTCAAAAAGGGGCATCCCGGTGCGCTGGAACTGCTGGGCTTCACCCCCGCGTCCGTCGCAGTGAACGGGCCGAGGCTTGACCGGGAAACACTGACTATCCCCGGCGAGCTGACCTTCGCCTTTGAGATTTCCAATACCGGCAGCGCCGACGTTCGGCTCGCCGTGGACTACCTCGTGCACTACCGGAAGGCCAACGGCAGCCAATCCGCCAAAGTCTTCAAGATCGCCACCCTGACCCTTGCACCCGGGGAGAGCCGGAGCCTGTCCAAACGCCACGCGTTCCGGCAGATGACAACCAGGGTGCACCATCCGGGACTCCATGCGCTGGAACTGCAGATCAACGGGGCCGTGCACGGGCACACGGAGTTCCTGCTGGAGACGGTTTAGGCCGGACCTAGAAGGAGCCCGTGGTGAACTGCCAGCTGCGGCCGGCGAAGGGGTTTCCGGCCAGGTCGCGTACTGCCGCAGCGCCGCCGGTCACCGTCACGGTGTACTTGGTTTTGCCGGCCAGCGGCTGCTGGGGATCCAGGATCCACTGGTTGGTGGTCCCGTTCCGGTAAACGGAGGCCGGCACCAGGGCTCCGGTAGCGGCGTTCTTCACCGTGAAGGTGGCTCCGGTAACGCCCTGGACGGCCTCGTTGAAGGTGACGCTGATGTTGTTGGTCCGGCGCACCAGCAGGGCGTTGCTTCCGGGGGTGGTGCTGGTAACAACGGGCGCTTGCCCGGTGAGGAAGCTCCAGCTGACAGAGGCCAACGGTGTGCCGGTGCTGCCACGGATGGCTGAGGTTCCACCCACCAGTGTTGCGGTGTACCGGGTATCGGCGGCCAGGCTGGCGGCCGGATCAAGGGTGGCCGTGCGGGTGGTGGCGTTGTAGGTGACGGTGGCAGGGATGGCGGCTCCTGCGGCGTTTTTGAGCACGAACGTCCCGCCCGTGACGCCTTGGACCGCGGCGCTGAAGGTGGCCGTGACGTTGGTTCCGGCCAGAACGGCCGTGGCGTTGTTCCCCGGCGTCACTGCAGTGACGCCGGGCGCGGGGGCGGGTGCCGGGGCAGGCTCGGGAGCCGGGGCAGGTGCCGGTGCGGCTGCAACGCTGCCGGCGAACAGGAGGCGGTTGGGCGTGCCGCTGGTGGCGCCGGTGATCACCCCGGCGGTGGCGCTGGATGTCAGCGTTGCGGCCACCTGGGACGGGGTGAGGGCGGGGTTCTGGGACAGCAGCAGGGCCGCCGCCGCTGCCGCGTGCGGCGAGGCCATCGAGGTCCCGGACATGGACGCGGTGGCCGTGGCGGAGGTGTAGTAGGTCGAGGTGATGCCAACGCCGGGGGCGTAAAGGTCCACGCAGGAGCCGAAGTTGGAGAAGGACGCCTGCCGGTCGGCTGAGTCGCTGGCCGCAACGGTGACGGCGGCCGGCACCCTGGCGGGCGAGCTGTTGCAGGCGTCCACCGCGGAGTTGCCGGCGGCAACCACGGCTGTGACGCCGTCGTTGATTACTGCCTGGATGGCCGCGTCCACGGCGGTGCTCGCGCCCCCGCCCAGGCTCAGGTTGGCCACGGCCGGGGTCCCGGCGGTGTGGTGCGCGGCCACCCAGTCCAGCCCCGCCACTACGTCTGAGTTGTAGCCGGAACCGTTGCAGTCCAGCACCCGCACGGGAACCACGGTGGCACCCTTTGCTGCGCCGTATGTGGAGCCTGCCACTGAACCGGCCACGTGCGTGCCGTGTCCGTTGCAGTCGCTCGAGCCCAGGCCGTCAACCACGGCGGACCAGCCTGCGGCCACGCGGCCGCCGAAGTCGGTGTGCGAAGCCAGGACGCCTGTGTCCACCACGTAGGCCGTCACGCCCGTGCCCGAAGCAGTCCAGGAGTAGGACCCGGACAGCGGCAAGGACTTCTGGTCGATGCGGTCCAGGCCCCACGGTGCCGGCTGCTGCGTTGCGGAGACCCTGACCGGGGCGTCCGCTTCCACCGAGACCACCCGGCCGGAGCGCGCAAGGGCCGCCGCCTGGGCGGGATTGGCCGTGACCACAGCCGCGCGGACCGCGTGCGAAAAGGTGCGGCCGACGGCGAGGCCCTGCGCCCGCAGTCCGGCCGCCTCTGCTGCCACGTCGGCGCCGGCGGCGTACTGGACGATGTAGCGGCCGGTGGCGGCATCGGCAGGCGGAGCTGCCGATGCGGACACGGCGGTGGCGGAAAGTGCGACGGCGGAGACCAGCACTGCTGCGGCAGGCAGCACAAAGGCGGGAGTACGAATTTTGGGGTCCTTGTTTTGGCGTTGCGGGCTGCGCGGGCGGAACATCCATCCGCCCTTACCAAAAGATTAGGGCCCTGCAATGGCCGGAATCCCTGTCCTTGCGGGATCCTGTGCCAACCCTTGGTGATTCCTGTGCCGGTCAGGAATCCCCTAGCTTGCGGCGACTCCAGCGGTGCCCGTCAGGTGGTTCCGCCAGGAGTGTTCGGGCTCGAATCCAAGCAGCCTGCGGGCCTTGTCGATGGACAGCATGGTCTCGTGCTCGCCCAGTTCCTTGGTGACCTTGACGGCGGGGAACACCTCCGCGGCGAGGCTGGCACTGGACCGGCCCATCACCGTGTCCGCGTTGGCGATGATGTACGCCTCGAACCCGGGCCGTCCGTTCTCCAGCGCGCGGGCCACGGCCTGGGCCCCGTCGCGGCCGTCGATGTAGCCCCACAGGTTCCACTTCCGCAAGGTTGCATCGGCGTCGAAGCTGGGGAACCTCGCATAGTCCTCGACGTCCATCACGTTGGAGAACCGCAGGCCGGAGATGCTCAGTTCCGGGTCCCACCGGGTCAGCTCCACGGCCATCTGCTCCTCGAGGTGCTTCACCAGGGAGTAGGTGCTTTCAGGCCGCGCCGGGTACTCCTCGTCCACGGGAATGTAGGGCGGGTCGACGTCGAACGGCAGCCCCAGCACCGTCTCGCTGGAGGCGTACACCACCTTATTGATCCCGGCCCGGCGGGCCGCCTGGAAGACGTTGTAGGTGGAAAGCATGTTGTTTTCGAAGGTGGCCGCGTCCGGGATGATGCCGGGCGCCGGGATGGCACCGAGGTGGACTACCGCATCGAATCCCGTGTGGCGGTCATCCACGCCGAGGAGGACATCGAGGACCTGGCCGTAGTCGCGCAGGTCCACCACCACCAGCCCGGGACTCCGTTCCCCTGCCCGGTCCAGGTTCAGCACCTCGTGTCCGTCCTCGGCCAGCCGCCGGACCACGTGCCGTCCCAGCTTTCCGCTGCCTCCGGTTACTGCCACCCTCATGCGTGTTCTCCCTTTCCGTTGATGAAGCGTTCGACGGCGGTAATCGCCAGTTCAGTGATCTCGCCGGGGTCGCCGCTGCCGTTCACGGAGACGAGCAGTCCGCGTCCCGCGTAGACAGACACCACCTCGTGGGTCTCCCGGTGGTACAGGTCAAGGCGCCGCCGGAACACGTCCACGGTGTCGTCCTTGCGGCCCTCCTTTTGGGCACGCTGCAGCATCCGCTGTTCCAGCTCGGAATCCGGCGCACGCAGTTCGATGACTGCATCGAGGGAGCCGCCCTGGGAGGCCAGTAAGTTGTCCAGCTCCACCACCTGCGGTGCGGTGCGGGGGTATCCGTCCAACAGGAAGCCGGCCCGGACATCGGCGTCCCGGAGGCGGTCCTTGACCAGCTCATTGGTGAGGTGGTCCGGGACAAAATCCCCGCCGTCGAGATACTTGGCAGCTTCGTTGCCCAGTTCGGTCTGCCTGCTGACGTTGCTCCGGAAGATCTCGCCGGTGGAAACGGCGGGGACCCCGAAGTGGCGGGCCAGGTGTTCAGCCTGGGTTCCCTTGCCGGAACCGGGCGGACCGATGATGAGCAGTCTGGTCATGTCTGTTGTCCCTCCGCGGCGCAGCAACCGCTGGTTTCCGGGTCCGCCGCCGGCAGCCCCGGCGCTGCCCTATTCTGCCCACAACAGGGAACACAATGCCAGCCTCGGGGACCGGAAGGGAAGGCTGGCAGCGTGCCGCGCCGGTCCGAAAAGCGGCGTTGTCAGAGGCAAGAGCTGTATATACTTCTGGATATCGGTTTAGCAGCAGGCCGTTGGAAAGTTCTTCGATCCAGCGACCTCAGCCGCTTGCCGCCTCTTTGGGTGGGAGGAGACTGTTGCAGGGTCGTTTAAACCTGAGCGAATGGCACCAGAAAACCGTGGCCAGCGAGTCAACAGCAAAAACCGATACTTCAATAACTGAGCACCTGCATGAACTCGTCCTCAACAGCTCCGACGTTGAGGACTTCCTTAACGAACTGGCGCAGGTGTCTGCCCGCAACCTGTCCGAGCCCGGCGACGAGATGCTCTGCGCCATCACGCTGCTGCGGCAGCGGAAGGCTGCCACAGTGGCCAGCAGCAGTCCGGCCGCCGAGGCCGTGGCGCGGCTCGAATACGAGTTCAACCAGACGCCCAGCATGGAAGCCTCCACGTCGCAGGCAACAATCTCCGTGCCGGACGTGCGCGAGGACGGCCAGTGGCCGGAGTATTCCGCGTCCCTGCTGAGCCAAGGCATCCGTTCAGTCCTGGCCGTGCCGTTCCAGCTGGAGGGTGAGACGAAAGCAGCGCTGCTGCTGTATTCGAGCCGCCCCAACCGCTTTGGGTCCCGGGTGCTGGAGTTCGCCGAGGACTTCGTCAGCCAGACCTCCCTCGCGCTGCGGTTGGCGGTGCGGTTTGCGCATTACAGCGAGACGGCGGCCAACCTCCGGGCCACGCTGGAATCACGGACAGTGATCGACATGGCGGTGGGCATCATCATGGCCCAGAACAGGTGCAGCCAGCAGGACGCCTTTGAGATCCTGAAGACGGCATCCAGCACGCGCAACTCCAAGCTGCATGACGTGGCAGCCTCGGTGGTCAACTCGCTCGGCCAGGGTCCTGCCCGTACCCACTACGACGGGTAGGACCGCGTCAGCCCGCCTCCTCGGGGGCAGGCCGCCCGCCGCCCGCGTCGGAGCCGGCCACCACTGCAATGGCACCAATCAGCAGGGCGGCGTTGGCCCAGAAGATTCCCAGGACGCCCAGCGGCGCGGCAAAAGAGCCTACGGCGACGGGCAGGGTGATCTGGGCCAGGCGGTTGACGGTCATCCGCAGGCCCAGCACCGCCCCGTGGCTGGACGCGGCGGTCAGTGACACCACCCACGCCATGGTGAGCGGCTGCGGAATACCAAGGCCAAGGCCCAGGCCGACCATGACGGCGATGGCTCCGTAGGCCCCGACCAAGGGCAGGAGCGCCAGGGACAGCACCGCAGCGGCAATGGACACGATCAGCATCGCCTTGCGTCCGAAGCGGCCGATAAGCCGGGTCAACCCAAGCCTGCTGAGGACGGATACTGCTGCCCGCAGTGCCAGAAGCAGCCCCACCACCGCTGCGCTGACGTTTTGTTCGGTGGCCCAGACCGGGACAAACGCGTACATCAGGTCCACTGTGACCAGCACCGCCCCGCTGACCACCAACGAACGCCACAGTCCCGGCGCTTTCAGGACGCCCGCCACGCTCACCGGGACTGCGTCCGCCGTGCTCCGGCGCTGGCGCAAGCCGGCATCCGTGCGCCGCAGGAAGAAGTATGCAGGAGTGGCCAGGGCGCTGAACGCCAGGCACACCAAAAGACCCAAAGTGGTGTCCGGCTGCCCGCCGGCGGTGACGCCAAGTGAGGCAACGATGGTTACGGCGGGTGGGCCAATCAGCTGGCCAATCGATGCAGCCGCCGTCAGCGTGCCAAAGGCGCTGTCAGTCGAGCCCTTGGTGCTGACGTGTGCCACAAATGCCTGTTGGCCCACCATCACCAGAAGATGCCCCAAGCCGATGAGGGCGCTGGCCGCCAGCAGCACAGGCAGCCCCGGGAACGCCAGCATGGTGAGGGTTCCGGCTGCGGCCGTCAATAGCCCCAGGAAGGCCATGGCGGTACCGCCGAACCTGTCCGCCAGCCTGCCGGCAGGCAGTGCGGTCAGCAATGCAGGCAGCGCGAAACTGGAGGCCAGGAAACCGAGGAAGGCGGGATCGGCGCCTTGAGACAATGCCCGGTATCCGATGATGAGCCGGATACCCACCCACGAAGCCTGTGCCAGGACAGCCTGGGCACTGAGTGCGGTGCGCCAGTGGGCCGTCACGTCCGAAGCGGGATCTCGTCCGCACCGCCGAGCAGCCGGGTCAAATCATCGACACCGTCACGGACCGCCTTGTATTTGGTGGGCTCCAAGTGGAATATCGCCAGTTGCAGTGCATACGCGAGCACCACGGGAATCACCTGGGTCCGGTACTCGGTATCGTCGCCCCGGCGGGCAGTGATGAGGTGGTCCGGGCTCGGGCGGAAGCGGTAGCCCGGAACATCCGAGATCAGGATGCTTTTACCGCCCCGTCTGGCCGCCTCGGAGACCAGAGTGGGCAACTGCCCGGGCGCCTCGCGCAGGGCGAGGGCGATCAGGGTGCTGTGCTCGTCAAAGCTGATAAAGCGTTCAGCCAGGTCCTTTGGTGTGGTTCCCAGCGTGACCGTTGTGAGCCCCAGCCTGCGCAGGCGCCGCGCGAGCAAATCCCGCGTGGGCTTTTCGTCGTCCCGGGAGAACAGATACACGGTACTGGACTCGTGCAGGGTCAGGGCGGCGGCGTCCAGGTCCTCCTGGGAAACAAAGTGCGGCAGCCGCTTCAGGGCACGGATTTCATCTGCGACGAAGGCGGAAAGATCGTAACCGGACTCCGTGCGCATGATCTTAACCTGATGGTCTTCAGATGTGGACTCATCCGTGCGCAGGTCATTCCGCAGATCCGGGTAGCCGCGGTAGCCCAGCTTCTTTGCCAGCCGTACCACTGTCGACTCATGCGTACTGGCCCGCTCTGCGACTTCCGCGGCGGGGATTCCCGACATGTCATCACCCAGGAGGACGTTCATGACGCGCTCCTCTGAGGCACTCAGCCGGACCGTGCTGCTGGCCACTACTGCTTTGAAACTCACTCTGGCTCTCCTTTGAGATCCCGCTCGGAACAACTGTGATGCTTGACACTCTCTCACGAACATGCAATCCTGTGCAAGATTGCAAGTGACGTTGAATGTCCATCTTGCTTTCCCATTTTCTCCACTTTGCCGCAGAGAGGCGGACAACCAAGATGCAAACCCTCAACGCACCCGTTGCGCTTGAATGGACGGTGGCCGCAGCGGCCGTCGCCGGAGGGCTGGCCATAGCAGTGGTCGGCGCCGGTTACGGGCTGACGAACACCTCCGGCGTGGGGGCCGGGTTCTTTCCCACCGTGGCCGGCACCCTGATGGCCCTTGCCGGCGTTTTGTGGGCGTTCCAACTGGTGGCAGCGCGGCGGCAGGCCGCACCGGCCCCGGTTACCGGCGATGCCATGGAAATGCTGCCGCCCCATCATGAGTCTGAATCAGCACTGGTATCGCTGCTGGATGACGACAACAGTGATGAACCGGACGCACCCGATTTCCCGGACCGCCAAGGATGGGCCCGCGTGGGCATCATCTCGGCAGCCATCCTGCTGGCCGCCCTGCTCCTGCCTTTGCTCGGCTACACCATCGTGATGACGCTGATGCTGGGAGCCATCTTGTTCCTGGTGAGCAAGCGGAGACTCTGGATGGCGGCCCTGGTGGCAGTCGGTGCCGCGCTGGCCTCCCGCCTGGTCTTCGAGGTCTGGCTGGGGACGGCCCTGCCCACAGCCAGCATCGACTTCCTTGCAGGACTGGGGCTGTAGCCGTGGGATTTGACCAGCTCCTGGGTGGCCTCGCCACAGTCTTCACTCCGGAACACCTGCTGTTCGCACTGCTCGGGTGCGTCCTGGGCATGCTGGTGGGCGTACTTCCAGGTTTCGGGCCTGCCGCCGCAGTGTCCCTCCTCATCCCGGTCACGTTCGGCCTTGATGCCACGTCAGCGATCATCATGCTCGCTGCCATCCTCTACGGCGCGGCCTATGGCGGCACCACTACCGCGGTCCTGCTCCGGATACCAGGCGAGGCTTCCTCAATCGCCACCACACTGGACGGCTACCAGATGGCCAAACAGGGCCGGGGCGGCCCGGCTCTGGTCATCGCTGCAATCGCTTCATTCGTCGGCGGCCTGATTGGCGTCATCGGCTTTGTGGTGGTGGCACCATTCAGCCGGCTCGCTTTGGAATTCGGCGCACCGGAACTGTTCCTGGTCTCCCTGCTCGGTTTTGCCCTCATCACCAGCTTCGCAGGCAACAACCCCGCCAAGGCACTGCTCAGCGCCGCCGCCGGGCTCGCGATTGCCACCGTGGGCGTGGACTCCGGCGTCGGCATTGCCCGCTTCACGTTCGACATGCCCGAACTGTTCGACGGGCTGGGACTCGTGGCAGTGGTGATGGGTGTCTTTGGCCTCAGCGAAGTGCTGGGCCAGGCCCAAAAAGGGCCGCTGGGCGTCCCCAGCCCCCTCAAAGTCGCCAGGCTCCTGCCCACCCGCACCGACCTGCGGCGATCGGCGTTCCCGTCCCTGCGCGGATCACTGATCGGGTTCTTTATGGGGCTCCTGCCAGGTTCCCCGGGAGCGGCCACATCCCTGGCTTCCTACGCAGCTGAAAAGAAGATCTCCAAGCGCAGCAAGGAATTCGGCAAGGGAGCCGTGGAAGGCATCGCCGGTCCTGAATCGGCCAACAATGCCCTCGCAGTTTCGTCCATGATCCCGCTGTTCACCCTGGGCATTCCCACCTCCGCCACGGTGGCCATCATGGCCGGCGCGTTCACCATGAACGGGCTGATTCCCGGGCCGCTGCTGTTCCGCGACAACCCTGACGTGGCCTGGGCCATCATCGCCAGCCTCCTCGTGGGTAACCTGATCCTCCTGGTCCTCAACGTGCCCCTTGCCCGGGTCTGGATCGCCGTCCTGAAGGTTCCGTTCCACTACCTGATGGCCGCCATCCTGGCCTTTATGTTCCTGGGTACCTACTCCATCAACGGAAGCGCCTTCGACATCCTCATCATGCTGGGCGCCGGCATCCTGGGCTACATCTTCCAGCTCGTCAAAGTGCCGCTCACGCCCCTGGTCCTGGGACTTATCCTGGGACCGCTGCTGGAGGAGAACTTCCAGCGGTCACTGGCCCTCTCGCGCGGAGACTACAACGTGTTCCTGCAGGGCCCCATCAGCCTCACGCTGATCGGCGTCATTGTCCTGGCCATCCTGTTCGGCGCAGTCCGCCCCCTCATTGCTTCAATGCTGAAGAAAAAGACCCCCACCCCCATCGCACCAAAGGAGCTTGCGAAATGAAAAAACTCACAGCACTGTCCGTCACCGCCCTCGCCGCATCCGTCGCCCTTGCCCTCACCGGCTGCGGCGGCCAGGCCAGCAGCACCTCAACCACGGCAGCCGCCGACTTCCCGAAGGCAGGGTCCACCATCGAGTGGATCGTCCCCTCGGCAGCCGGAGCCGGCAATGACATCCTGGCCCGCATCATCGCACCGGCGATGCAGGAGGACCTGGGCGCGAACATCAAAGTCGTCAACAAAGAGGGCGGCAGCCAGGTGGTAGGCCTGAACTATGTCGCCCAGTCCAAACCGGACGGCCTCACCTTCGGCAACACCAACATCCCGTCCATCCTTGGCCGCTACCTGGATCCCAGCAAGAAGGCGGCCTTCGACCGGAGCAGCTTCACCCCCATAGGTTCCTTTGCCACCAACTCAGTGGTGATCGGCGTCAACAAAGACAGCAAGTACAAGTCCATCAAGGAACTGTTCGACGCGGTCAAGGCTGAGCCCGGGAAGATCACAGCGGGCACCGACTCCCGCGCCGGTGACGACCACATCAACCTGCGCCTCCTGGAAGACGCCCTGGGACTCGACTTCAACATCGTCCACTACAACAGCGGCGCGGACAAAGTGGCGGCGGTCGTTTCCGGCGAAACCGATTTTGCCCTCGGCGGCGTTTCCAGCTTCTTCGGCCAATACAAATCCGGCGACATCAAGCTCCTGTCTGTTATCGAGGACAACCCGAGCTCGTTTGTACCGGACGTCCCCACCATGAAGAGCGCCGGTTACGACGTGAAACCGATGGCCAGCAACTTCGCCCTGTCCGTTCCGTCCAAAACGCCCAAGGACATTGTTGCCAAGCTTGAGTCCTCCCTGAAGAAGGCCAGCGAAAGCGCCGCCGTCCAGGAGAAGCTCAAAGGCGCCGCCACGCAGCCCACCTGGGTGCCTGCCGCCGACGTCAGCAAGATGTGGGAAGAGCGCGAAGCCCTGATCAAGCCGGTCATTGATGAACTCCTCAAGCAGCAGTAACAACACCAGCAGAGAGGCCGGCGAAACCATGCAGGCAGAACACAACTCCCCTCTTGCCACGGCCGAGCTGGTCCGCCGGCTGGCGGCCATCCCGGCGGCCAACATCGGTGACGCTCAGGAGCGCATCGGCGTCGCATCCGCCCTGTCGCCCACCTGGGCCGGAGCCAGGCTCGCCGGGCCCGCCTACACCGTGTGGACCCGGCCGGGAGACAACCTCTTCATCCATAAAGCACTCGAGGAGGCGCAGCCGGGCGAGGTCATCGTGGTCAACGGCGGCGGAGACCAGTCCAGGGCCCTGATCGGGGACATGATCGGCATCCGGGCCAAGAACCTGGGCCTTGCCGGGTTCGTGATCGACGGCGCCGTCCGCGACGCCGACGCACTCGCGGAATGCGGACTGCCGGTCTTTGCCCGCTCGGTCACGCCCGCCGGACCCTACAAATTCGGCCCCGGCCGGCTGCAACTCCCGGTGGCCATCGACGGCGTCGTGGTATCCCCCGGCGACATCGTAGTGGCGGACGCCGACGGTGTGGTGGTGGTGCGCCGGGAAGAAGCGGAACAGGTCCTGGCCGAGGCGGAAAAGATCGAAGCACGGGAAGCGGCAAAACGGATCGCTTTCGAGGGAGCGTCCGTCTGACGCCACAGCACAGCAAGCATGACGGCCGGCCCACCGCGGAGTGGGCCGGCCGTCCTGTCTTAATCCGGGGCGCCTCAGGAATAAAACAGGCCCGCGGCGATAGACTGATGCCTACTTCGCCGGGGGGCTCCAATGGAAAAGAAACGCGTCTGCGTAGTGGTCGAGGATAACGATGATATCCGCGGGCTGGTCACTGTTGTGCTGAAGCGCGCCGGCTTCGAGGTCAGGGCTGTGGCCACCGGCGCCGAGGGCATTGCAGCAGCGGCAGATCCGGCCGTCTCGCTGGTCACCCTGGACCTGGGTTTGCCGGACATGGACGGGCATGTGGTGGCACGCGCCGTCCGTGCCCTGAGCAAGGCTCCCCTCCTGTTCCTCACGGCCAGGTCCGAGAACGACGACGTGCTGGCAGGCATGGCCTCCGGTGCCGCCGCCTACCTCACCAAACCCTTCCACCCCAAGGAACTGCAGGACCTTGCACAACAGCTCTGTCCTGCTCCCGTCCCCGATGCCTCCCTTTCACAGGTTCCGCACATACCCGGCAAATCCCTCTGCTAGTTTGCCTGCCTGAAAATGGGGCACGACTCCTCAGCAGAACAAACTCCGTATAGGCAACCGGTTCCGGCGCGCGCTGGTAACCCCAAACGCTCTCTCACTTAACGTCGCCTTTCACCCAACGCTCTCCCACTTAACGTTGCCTTTCATCCAACGCTCCATCACTTCCGGCGACGGCGGCCTCCCGCCGTCGCCGGAAGTCTGCGCGTTAAGCGCGGGCTACTTGGCGAGGAAGTACAGCAGCGCTTCGTTGACCTCAGCCGCGTGGGTCAGCAGCAGGCCGTGCGGGGCGCCCTCGATCTCCACGTACTCGGCGTCGGGCAGGGCCTTGGCAAACAGGCGGCCGGTCGAGTCGATGGGAAGGATGTTGTCCGCGGTGCCATGGAGGATCAGTGCCGGAACATCGATCTTCGGGATGTCGCCGCGGAAGTCCGTGATCCAGGTGGCCTGTGCGGCAACGGAGGCCGTGGCACCGGCGTTGGATGCGGTGTTCCAGCTGGCATTGACAGCCTCCTGGCTGAGGCGGGGCGTGCCGAGGAACGTGTCGCTGTTGTAGAAGTTCTTGAAGAACTCGGTGAAGAAGGCGTACCGGTCTGCCGTCACGGCCTCTTTCAACCCGTCGAAGACGTCCTGCGGGACACCGTCCGGGTTCTCATCGGTCTTCAGCAGGAACGGTTCCAGGGAGCCCAGGAATGCGGCCTTTGCAACCCGGGCAGATCCGTAATTGCCCAGGTACCGGGCCACTTCACCGGTGCCCATAGAGAAGCCAACCAGCACGGCGTCGTTCAGGTCCAAAGCAGTCAGGAGGGTGTTGAGGTCCGCGGCGAAGGTGTCATAGTCGTACCCCTCGGCGGTCTTGCTCGACTTCCCGAAGCCGCGCCGGTCGTAGGTGATCACGCGGTAGCCCGCATCCAGCAGGGCGGTCGTCTGCTTCTCCCAGGAGGCACCGTCCAGCGGGTAGCCATGGATCAGCACGACGGGCTGCCCCGAGCCGTGGTCCTCGTAGTAGAGCTCGGTATCAGTGCTGTTTTCAGTTCCAACGGTGATGAAGGCCATCGCGGCGGTCCTTTCGAGACTGTGGGATCGGTTCGGGCGGCAAAGCTGCCTGGCCCGCGCAATTCCCACTCTAGGCGCAGAGCACCCGGATCAGACGCACAGCTCCCCCTTCCGACGTCGAACTCCTGCCCAGTGCTCCGCCGTGCCGCGCTCTACTGGGAAGGTTGCGGCAACTCGCAGGATATTTTGGGGTTGACGCCCATGTAATTCAGCGGGCCCGCGGCAATGGTGATTGCTACAGTGCCGGCTTGGGCACAGTTCCCCGGTGCTGCGCCGAAGTAGCCGCGCTGCCAGGCAGCCACGCCTCCGATGATCAGCCATATGACGATAAGTACTCCGACAATCCGCATGATTCCTCCATTGGCCGCGGCGGCTGTGGGATCAATTATGCGCGGTGGACGGCGTTAAGTGAGAGAGCGATTGTGGAAAACCCGCGTTAAGTGAGAGAGCGTTTGTGGAAAACCCGCGTTAAGTGAGAGAGCGTCTGATTTGGCGGCGGGGGAAAGACTGCACCTCCGGGACCGGGGTGGTTACCGGAGCCGGAGGTGCGGTCAGTGCTTTACGTAAGGTCCGTGATCAGGCCCGCGCAGCCTTACCCGGCAGGGCCAGTTTGAAGATTTTGCCCCAGGTGGATCCAACCTGCTTCAGCAGCGGCCCGGTGGTGTACTTCAAGCCGTAGCGCTGGCAGATTTCCCGGACCTTGGGCGCCACCTCTGCATACCGGTTGGACGGCAGGTCAGGGAACAGGTGGTGCTCAATCTGGTGCGACAAGTTGCCCGTCATGATGTGCATGAACTTTGACCCGGAGATGTTCGCAGAGCCGATCATCTGGCGGATGTACCAGTCGCCGCGGGTTTCGCCTTCAGCCATTTCCTCTGTGAAGGTGTCGGTGCCTTCAGGGAAGTGGCCGCAGAAGATGACTGCATGGGCCCAGACGTTCCGTACCGCGTTGGCGGTCAGGGTTCCGTAGAGCGCCTGCTTGCCGGAGCCTGTCAGCATGGCCACAGCGGGGGTTGCGGCGTAGTCCTTGGTGAACTGGGTGACCACCTTCTTGCCGAGGGCCTTGAGGTCCTTCAGCAGCGCTTCCTTGGACTTCGTGCCTTCCTTGAACTCCGTGAGCTCGAGGTCGTAAATGGCGATGCCCCATTCGAAGAGCGGAGCGAGAATGGCATTGAACAGCGGGTTGGCCAGGTTGACGGGCTTCCACGGCTGCTGTTCGTCCATGCGCAGGAGGTTGTATCCGACGTCGTTGTCCTTGCCCACCACGTTGGTCCAGCGGTGGTGGAGGTCGTTGTGGGTGTGCTGCCAGGAGCGCGACGGCGTGACGAAGTCCCACTCCCAGGTGGTGGAGTGGATGTCCGGGTCCCGCATCCAGTCCCACTGGCCGTGCAGGACGTTGTGCCCGATCTCCATGTTTTCGAGGATCTTGGCCAGGCTCAGCAGGGTGGTACCGGTGACCCACGCGGCCTTGTTCTTGCCGACCAGCAGGGCGGCCCGGCCGGAGATCTCCAAGCCGCGCTGGATCTTGATCACGCGGCGGATGTACGCGGCATCTTCCGCGCCGCGCTTGGCCAGGATCTCGTCACGGATCGCATCAAGTTCGCGCCCGAGTTCGGCCACCTGCTCGTCACTGAGGTGGGCGGCCGCGGGCGGGCGGACGGTGGGGCTGCCGGATTCGGCAAGCTTTCCGGGACGGGTCCGTGAGCTCCCGGCGGAGCTGCCGCCGGTGGGTGTGGCCTTGCTGGGTGAAATTACAGACATACCGTGATGCTCCTCAGATTTCGAGGTTGACGGGTCCGGCGGCTGCCGAGACACACGTTTGGATCAGTTGGCCGGGTTCGCCGTGGACTTCCCCGGTGCGGAGGTCACGCACCTGCCCGGACAGGAGTGGAGTGAGGCAGCTGTGGCAGATACCCATGCGGCAGCCGCTGGGCATCAGCACCCCGGCGTCCTCGCCGATGTCCAGGATGGGGGTGTCGCCGTCGGCCTGCACTTCCCGGTCCGAGGCTTCAAACGTGACCAGGCCGCCGTCGTACCCCACACCGCCGGCGAAGGTGGTGTTGAAGCGTTCGATCATCAGGTTGCCGGCGCTGCCGGCCACTGCCACGTCGGAGCCCGGCGCTGCCGTTGTCAGCGCAGCGCGCTTCCACAGCGCCTCGGCGTCGTCCAGGAAACTGTCCGGGCCGCAGGCGTAGGCAGCGCGTTCCTTCCAGTCCGGGCAGATCTCGTCCAGCTGGGCGGTGTTGGTCAGGTCCATGCGGCCCTGTTCGCCGGTGAACCAGTGCGCGAGGCGGAAGTTGGGGAACTGGTCCGCGAGCTCGGCGAGTTCTTCCCGGAAGAGGCTGTCGCCGGGGGTGCGGGCTGAGTGCACCAGGACGACGTCGGCATCCGGACGCCGTGGAACAAGCGTGCGGATCATGGACATCACCGGAGTGATGCCGCTGCCCGCGGTGACCATGAGCAGGGGACGGGGGTGCTCGGGAAGCACGAAATCACCCTGCGGGGGTGCGAGGAAAAGGACGTCACCGGGTTTGGTGGTACGGACCAGCGTGCCGGAGACTGCCCCGACGTCGGTGACCGTGATGGCCGGGTCCTTGCCTGCCGGGGCGCTGAGCGAGTAGGACCGCCAGTGGCGGACGCCGTCGAGCTCGACGCCGATGCGTGCCCATTGGCCTGCAAGGTGTGAGTGCCAGCCGCGGCCGGGCCGGAAAAAGATGGTTGCCGATTGCGCCGTCTCCTGGACCACCCGGGTGACCACGCCGCGAAGCTGCCGCGCCGAGTAGACGGGGTTGAACAGCGCGAGGATGTCTTCCGGGGCCAAGGGCGTAGTAAGCACAGAGGCCGCCTGGGCCAGCTGACGTAGCCGGATCATGGGATAAAGCCTAAAACGGCGCGGGCCATATTTCTCTCTTTCCGTCATATGACCGTTCCGCAGTCACGCTGTAGTGGGGGCGCTAAGCCCCCAAAGCCGCACTATAAGAGTAACGGCTCCGTTATGCAGAAGGTTCCCCTCATTTCAGTAAGCATGCTTAGCATACCCGGGATCCGGGTGCGCGGACTGCAATTTTACGGGGGTGGACGGCGGCGGCGCGGCCGGCGCTTATGGGGTCAGGATCGGGCCGCCTTCCAGCCCAGGGCGGGGACAATGTGGCGGACCACATTGCCCAGGAGCTTGACGTTGAAATCGACGCCGAGCTGGTTGGGCACGGTGAGGAGCAGGGTATCCGCGGCCTGGACTGCGGTATCGGCAGCGAGCTCTTCGGCCAGGACGTCGGGGGCTCCCACGTAGCTCTTTCCGAACCGGGCGGTCAACCCGTCAATAATCCCTACCTGGTCGCGGCTTCCCGCAGGGCGCTGCCGGCAAAATAGCGGCTGTCCTCCTCGTCAGCGATGGGAAGCACACTGCGGCTCACCGAGACCCGGGGTGCGTGCTGATGGCCTGCTGCCGCCCAGGCGTCCCGGAACAGCTGGATCTGTTCGGCCTGGAGTTCGTGGAAGGGAACGCCGGTGTCTTCGGTCAGCAGAGTGGAACTCATGAGGTGCATCCCCATCTCCGCTGCCCAGACTGCGGTCTTCCGGCTGCCGGCACCCCACCAGATGCGTTCGGCCAGCCCCGGCGACTGGGGCTGAATGGGCAACAATCCGACAGCACCCCCGGCGTAGCGGGGGTCCGCTTCGGCCACGCCGGCACCGGTGATGGCCTTCCGGAAAAGTGCGGTGTGCCGCCGGGCCATGTCAGCGTCGGTCTCCCCCGGTTCCGGGCGGTAGCCGAACGCCGCCGCACCCTGCCGCGCCGGCTCGGGTGAACCGCGGCTGATGCCCAGTTGCAGCCTGCCGCCGCTGATGAGGTCCGCTGCCGCCGCTTCTTCCGCCATATACAGGGGATTCTCGTAGCGTCAGAGTAAGCTATTTCCATGACCGACTCACGAAAGGCGCCTCGCGCCGTACTCTACCTAAGATTATCCGCCGTGGTCGACGACTCGACGAGTCTCGACCGCCAGGAGGCCGACCTCCGCGACTACGCCGACCGCCAGGGCTGGGACGTGACTCACGTCCTCGTCGACGAAGGTATGAGCGGCCGGAAGGCCCGCGCGAAGGCGACCGAAGCCGTCCACCTGATCCGCGACGGCGAGGCCGACGTCCTGGCCGTCTGGAAGCTCGACCGCTTCACGCGCCAGGGCTGGGACGGCCTGGGCGAGCTCTCCCGCGCCCTCGACGCCCGCGCCCTGGCGAATAAGCCCGCGCTCTTCGTCGCCCTCCGCGACGGCCTCGACTCCGATCAATCCGCCTTCCGCATGATCGCCGGAGTCCTCTCCGAAGTCGCTCGCGCGGAAGCGGACAACGCCGCGACCCGGATCAAGCACTCGATCGCCTACCGGAAGACGAGCACGAACAAGTACACCGGAGGCGCCGCCGTCCCCTTCGGCTATCGCTCCGTCCCGGCCCCGGACGGCGTCGGCCGCGTCCTGGTCCTCGACGAGGAGGAGGCGGCGATCGTCCGCGAGATCTCCGGCCGCCTCCTGGCAGGAATTGAGCCGCTCTCGCGGATATGCGCCGACCTCCAGGCCCGCGAGATCCCGACGTCAAAGAGCCCGGCCCGGCGAGCCCTCCGCAAGGGCGAGCCCGCCGACGGCCTGGACCGTGGCTTCTGGCGCGCCTCGACGCTCCGCTCGCTCTTTACTTCGGATCTCCTTATGGGCCGCGTCCGGCATCACGGCGACCTCGTCCGCGACGCTGACGGCCTCCCGGCCTCCGTATGGCCGCCCGTCGTCGACCTGGCGACGCTGGAGGGCCTCCGCGTCCGCCTGGGACACGCGCCTAGTCGAGGAGGCCCCGCCCCTGCCCAGCCCCGCAAGGGCCGCGCCGCTCGCCTCCTCTCCGGTATCGCCTTTTGCGCGGAGTGTGACTCGAAAATGTACGTCACGAGCTCGTCCGGCTACCCCATCTACTCTTGCGGCTCTTCCTGGAACGGCGGCTCCTGCCCGTCTCCGAAGATCAAGGCCGAAGCCCTGGAGAACTTCGTCGTCGAGCACGTCCTGAAGATCCAGGGCAACGCCCCGGAGCTCGAACTGATCCAGGAGGCGGACACGGCGACACGAGACGCCGCTCTCCGCGAGGTCGAGGCCGCCCTCCGCGAAGCCTTCGCCCTCCTGGACGAGGACGACGCGGACGATATCGCTCTCTCCGCCCGTATCCGC
Source organism: Pseudarthrobacter siccitolerans (assembly GCF_001046895.1). GTDB lineage: Bacteria > Actinomycetota > Actinomycetes > Actinomycetales > Micrococcaceae > Arthrobacter > Arthrobacter siccitolerans. The sequence goes on along the minus strand of NZ_CAQI01000029.1, from coordinate 12,086 downwards.
ACGCTGAAGGCCCGCAGGAAGGAGCTCCGCGAGATCCCCGTCGCGACGTCGTCCCGCGTCGTCCCGACTGGCCGGACCCTGGCCGAAGCCTGGGAGGCCGAAGACGATCTCGACTGGCGGCGCTCGATCCTGGACTGGGGCCTGGATCACGTCACCGTCGGCCCTGGCACGACCCGCGCCGGGATCGACCCGTCCCGCGTCCGCTTCTACTGGCCTAACTGACGCCGGAGGCGACCCCTGGAGCCCCTGTCTCGCCGCGAGCGAGGCGGGGGCTCCCGCGTTTACGCCGGAAGCGACGCCGGAGGCGACGTTTACACGGCCTAGCTAGGCCCCTTCGAGTGACGAAGTGACGGATCTAGCGTCACTTCCCTATTACTTCTTAAGACTCTCTCTCCTAGAAGAAGTAATAGAGAGTGACGCTCTTTTCGTCACTTCGTCACTCTGAATTATTTTTCGATTAATTGAGCAGGACCCCGGCCACCGGCCCTCTCCTCCTCTGTCAGATACCCCGACAGAGAAGGAGCCCCTCGAATGGCCCGCACTTTCACCGCCCAGGAGCACCGCGAGGTCGCCCTCGCCCTCCTGGATGAATCCCTGGGCAAGGGCATTGCTTCCCCCGCCCGCTCCGTGATCCTGGCCGAAGCCCAGATCCACGCGACGCTCGCCCTCTCGGCCCCTGCCGAAGAGAAGAAGCCCGCCACGCGCCGCAAGGCCACCACCACGAAGGCCGAAGTCACCGCCGCTGGTAAGTCCTTTGGTGACCTTCCCGAAGAGGGGGCCGCGAAGTGACTCACGAAGAGATCCGCGCCGCCCTGGAAGACGCCGCCGACACTAACGCGATCGTGACCGTGACGAAGGACGACGGCCGGACCTTTACCGGGGCCGTCCACCGGCACGCGACGGACCCGGCGCTCTTCACGATCCGCTCCGGAGGACGGGGCCGCCCCGCCGTCGTGCATCCGGCCGACGTCGAGGACGTGATCTTCGAGTGAGCAAGCCGAAGCCCCTCGCGGTCTTCCGCGACTCCGAAGAGCACCCCATGAACGAAGTCCTCGCGGACTTTATCGGCTCCGTCGTCACCGTGACGCGGAAGGACGGCCGCCGCCACTGGGGCCTCCTCCGCCCGGAGGTCCTGGACGACTACGAGGTCGTTATGCCCGACACCGGCGCCCCGCTGGCGACCTTCGACCGCCAGGAGATCGTCGAGCTCGCCGTCTGGAGCGAGGCGTGACGCCCTTCTTCGCCGAAGCGATCCGCGCTCTCGTGATCGCCCTCCGTCCCTACTTCTCCCGAAAGATCCGCAAATGAAACGCATCCTTGCGGCGATCGTCGCCGTCCTCCTCCTGGTCGTCCTCCTGGTCGCCTGTAGCGATCCGAAGCCAGCTTGTGCCGTCGGCCCTCAGCCCATGCCGGTAAGCATCCCGGCCCCTCGTCCGGCACCTGCCCCGGCGCCCAGGCCCGCCCCGCCCGCTCCTCGCCCGGCTCCGGCTCCGGCGAAGCCCGCGTCGCCCGCTAAGCCCGCTACTCCGGCGAAGCCCGCGAAGCCTCACTCGTCGAGCCACTCCTCGCCGGTAATCATCCCTTGGTTTATCGACGTCGACGACGACGACCCGGTCGACGCTTGCGGCCGTGAGCTCGACGACTAACCCCTGGGCGGCGCTCCAGGAAGCTTTCCGCCGACTGGCCGAAGCCCTGGGCGCCGTCCCCCAGATCTCTTACTCACCTAAACCACTGATTCACAACGGAAAGAAGCCCAGAAAATGACCACTCCCGCCCCGTCCTTCTCCCTGCCCCTGACCGTCCGCGACGCCGACGGCGACAAGCTGACCGTCTCGGCCTCGCCGGAGATCGGGATCGCTCGCGGCGCTGAAGGCGCCCTCGTCCAGACCGTCGAGACGCATCCCGGCGCCTCCCTGGGCGTCTTCGTCTCGAAGGACGAAGCTCCGGCCGTGGCCCTGGCGATCCTGATCTCTGCCGGGATCAATCCGGACGCTCACGGAAACGTCTTCGAGTCTGCCGCCGCCGCCCTGGCGAGCGTCTTCGCGAAGAAGGACCGCGAGGCGAAGCTCGAAGCGGAGGCCCTGGACTTCCTGAACGCCTTCCGCTCGGCGTCCAACCTGGCCCCGCTGGAGGACCTGGGAGCGCTGAACACTCGCGAGGCGTGGCTCCGCGTGGCGAAGCACGCCCGCAAGTCTGCCGCCCAGGCGTCGGCGTGATCGCCCGCTTCCTGGCCTGGGCGAAGGCGTACTTCGAGGAGCGCGCCCTCGCCCAGGCTCCGGCCCCGGAGCGTTACGAGCTCCGGCTCGACCGCTTCGACCTGACGACCGTTTGGCTCCTGGATCACAAGAAGGCCCGCAAGTATCCCTTCCGGGGCCTGAAGGAGGCGGAGACGGCTCTCGGCATGGTCCGGCGCGGCGCCCCGCCCTTCCTCCTGCACCAACCGTTTACACGCGACGATTACCGAAAGGCCCGCTAATGCCTGACTTCCCTACCTTCACCCTGAAGGACTCCCATCACGACACTCTGACGATTGAGCGCGAGAACGACGACCGTCTGGGCGGTGCCGTCGTGGCGAACGTCTCCGCCTCTAACGTCTACGTCCCGCGCGAGCAAGCTCCGGCCGCCGCCCTGGCGATCCTGGAGGCCGCCCAGGCTCACAACCTGGACGGGACCGTCTCCCAGGCGATCGTCTGCCTCCGGTCCCACCTGGCGCACGTCGCGGCCGTGAAGCGCCGCGAGGAGGCCGAACGGGAGGCCGCCGAAGCGAAGGCCCGCCAGGAGCTCGACGCGGCGACCCTCGCCGCGTATAACGCCTTCCGCACGTCTGCCCCGCTGGGCTTCGTGTCGGCGATCGAGTCCCTGGACGAGCTCCCGGAGAGCGTCCGCGCCGCCTGGGGCGAAGCCGTGAAGGCCGCCCGCGCGAGTGCCTAGTCCTTCCTGGCAGGAGCTCCGGCGTCGTCTTCTCGACCACCGGGGCTCCTGCCCTCTTTGCTCCTGGATCGCCCGGACCTCCCGGCGAGCCACTAAACCCCTCCTCCACAACGGAAAGAAGCCCAAAAAATGATCCCTGAGAACACCTTCCAGACGAAGATCCTCTTCGGCCTGAACCTCCTCGGAAAGCACGTCTACGGCGGCACCGTGAGCGCCGCGACGAAGGCGAAGCGCCGCAAGGCTGGCAAGGCCGCGAAGCTGGCCCGGAAGGCGGCACGCTAAATGGCTACCCGCGAGATCGAGATCTCTCAGCACTTCCTCGGCTTCCAGCCTTACGCCCTCGTCCAGATCGAGAGCGACGAGGCAGGAGGCGCCCAGCTTGACGCGGGCGGCTTCGACACGTCCGACCCCCAGGCTCTCCGCGTCCTGGCGAACGCTCTCAGGCGCTCCTCGAAGGCTCTCCGCAAGAGAGCCCGCCAGGAGGCCCGCGAGGCTCGCATGGCCCGCCGTGAACGCCGGAAGGGACACGCCTAATGGCCCGGCACCTGGCCCCGATCGGGAAGACGGTCTTCCGCGTCCTGGAGGAGCTCACGACGACGACCGAATCGGGCGAGAGTAAGCACTCTTACGGATACGGCCCCTACATGACGAAGGGCGCCGCGAAGAGCCAGCGGACCCGCCTCCAGCGCGAGCACGAGGACTATCGCCGGATGGGCTCCCAGAAGCTCACGCTCCAGACGGCGACGATCGACTGGAAGGACGTCGACGAATGAAGCCCCGGATCACGCCCCGCGACTTCCTGGGCGCGGCCGTCGTGAAGCTGGGCCTCGCCCTGGCTTCCCGCGAGTACCGCGAGCAATACGAGGATCTCCTCCGGCGCGGCTACCGGGCGCGAGCCCTGGCCCGCGTGAAGGAGCTCCTCCGCGAGAAGTAGGCCCGAAGAGCCCCCTCCCTTCCTGGGCGGGGGCTCTTTGCGTTGTGGCTTAGTATGGCCGCATGGCTATCGGACTGAAAATGGACCTTGAGTTTGCCCACCCTGAAGACCCGGACGAGGTCGCGACCTTCGCCGACCTGAAACGCTTCGTCAAGCGCGCCGAAGAGAGCGGGCTCGCTGACGATCATCCGATCCTCCCGGAGACGAACGAGCGCGGCGATATTACGGGCTTCTCCGTGTATCTCCCTGTCGACTTCTAGGACCTCTTCCGGCTGGGCGGCGTCGACCGTCCGGCCGGATCTTTGCTCGACTTGCGTAAGGCGTCTTTCGTCGCTTAGACTGTTTACACAAGCCAGGAACACCACGAAGGAGAAGAAAATGGCAACGATCGCAGAGCTCGAAGCAACCGTCGCGGAGAGGGAAGCCGCTTACTACGCCGCCGCTGAGAAGCTGGCCCCGCTCCGTACCGTCCAGGCGGAGCAGGAGTACATTCTGAACGCCCGCCGCGTCGCGGAGGCCCTTTGCGCCGAAGCTGGCGTCCTTATGAAGGGTCCGGCCGTGATCCAGCAGGCCCGCGAGTCCTTCGCGGAACTGAAGGAGCTCGCCCGCGAGGTTTACGACGAGGCCCTGAAGGAGCTCACGCGGGCGCGCGTCGCTCTCTGGCACGCCCAGGCCGCCGCTGAAGAGGCCGCGTAAGGCGCCTTCCATAAGCCCCTCCTCCGAAAGGAAGAGGGGCTTCTTCTTTGAGCAAAGCGAGGCCGGCTGGCCCTCTCCTCTTCTGTAATTGACCCCGATAGAGAGGCCGTCATGGCTACTACCGCAATGCTCGATCAAGTCCTCGGCCGCCTGGGCGAGGCGACGCCGGAGACGCAACCCTTCAGCGACCCGGATCTCGGCGCCGCCTTCGTCCAGGTCGCCCAGGGCATCCTCGCCTTCGTCCAGGCCGCCAGGAAGCCCGGAGGCCCCGGCTACGAAGAGGCCCGCGAGGGCTTGGTCGGCCTGGTCGCCTTCCTGCCGCCCGAAGAGGAGGACGGCCTCCCGAACATGATCCACAAAGTACAGATGGGACTCTGAACATGGCCGACGCAATGAAAGAAGCGCGCCTCCCGAAGTGGGCGCAAGCTGAGCTCCGCGACCTCCGGGTCCGCCTGGAGAACGCCGAAGAGGAGCGCGACGAGCTCCGCGAGGGCATCCTGGGCGAGCCTGGGACGGACACCGTCCTCGACCCTTACGGCTCCGCGCCGATCAACCTCCCGAAGGGCGGCACGATCGAGTTCCGGATCGGCTACGGCCAGGAGGACATCGTCCGCGCCCGCGTGACGGACGAGGGCCTGAACATAAACGGAAACGTTGGGATCGCCGTCCTTCCGAAGGCGACTAACGACGTCGTGATCGGAGTCCGGCGTGACTAAGTTCTCTGAGCTCCCGCCTGACGGCGTGATCCCGGCGAGCGACGTCGAGCGTCCGCCCTGCACGTGCATTACCGCCCCGATCTCCCGCTTCTTCCGCGTGATCGTCGTTTACTCGCCGTTCTGTAACGGCGACGCGAGGCATAAGGAGGCGGCGACTTGTGACTTCGAGCCGGTCTATTAGCGAGGGCCTGGAGCTCGTCGTCGCGAAGTATGACGGCGAGGACGGCCAGGCCGCCCGCCTCCTGGAGGACGCCCTGGCGCGGCTCTCCTGGCGTCTCCGGCACTCCGGTAAGACTTGCTCTAAGTGCCAGCTTGTGAAGCCGCTAGGCGCGTTTACACGCGATCGCCAGCGCGCCGACGGCCTCTCTCCCTGGTGCCGTTTATGCCACGCCCTGAGAAGGGCCGCGCGTTAACGACTCTGGCCCTCTCCTCCTATAGAGGGAAAGATAAAGCCCTTCACTCTTCAGTCCGCGAGCCCCTCTAAATGCTGGGGGCGGGCGAGGAGTGGAGGGCTTTTGTCTTTCCCTCGTGGGGAAGTAGCTCAATAGGTAGAGCCACGGCTTCCAAACCCGTGAGAGTTCCAGGTTCGAGTCCTGGCTTCCCCGCTACGTCCGCCCCCTCTGCTAATGAAACGGCAAGGGGCGGACCTTCAAGCCCCCTCCCTCGACGGAGTTCTGAGCCCCTGCCTCCTCCGTCACAGCCCCCAGGCTCGCCCTACACGCGACCCCCTGGGGGCTTCTTCGTATCCCCTGCCCCCTGCCCGCCGTCGACCTGGAAGGAGCCGCGCTATGGCCTGGGAATCCAGCGACCGGAAGGCGCGCCTCCCCGCTGACTGGAGCACGCGCCGCGTCCGTGTCCTTCGGCGTGACGGCTACAAGTGCCAGGCTCGCGACTCTCTCGGCGTCATGTGTGGTATGCCCGCCAATCAAGCGGATCATATCGAGCCCGGCGACGATCACTCCCTGGAGAATCTCCAGGCTTTGTGTCGCTGGCATCACGCGCGGAAGTCTTCCGCCGAAGGGGCCGCCGCCCGTCGACCTCGTGCTCGTATGCAACGCGAGCCGGAGGCTCACCCTGGGATGCTCTGACTCCGTCGAGCTCGCCTCGCCCCCTGGGGGAGGACCCTCCCCCGCCCCCCGCTCCTTCCCCGGAGAGGCATAGCGTCTCCCTGTGCGCGCGAGTCTGGGGCTTTTCACAAATAGCTAGGCCCCACGCCCGCCCAGGGCGCCCGGAGGCCCTCAACAAAGCCCCTGTGCTTTGTCACGAGCCCTCCAGGAGGTCCTCCCTTGCGCCCAGGCGACTTTATCCTCGAATCTCCGACGAGCCCCTGGGGCTCCGTCGTCGCCGCCGTCGGCGGAGGCCGCTATAACCACGTCCGCCTCGTCGTCGACGAGTCCGGCCGCTCCCTCTCCGCCGAATACGAAGGCGCCAACTGGGAGCCGGACACCTTCGAGGGCGACGTCGTCGTCTCGCCGCCGCTGACCGACGGCCAGCGCGCCCGGATCTCGAAGATCGCCCAGGAGCTCCACGGCACGCCCTACTCCCGGCGCGGCCTGGTCCTCGTCGGCCTCGCTCGTCTCGGCCTCCGGACTCCCTGGATCTCCCAGGAGCTCCGCTGGCCCGACTCCCTTATTTGCTCTCAGCTAGTCGATCTCGCCTGGCGTCGCGCGGGCTTCCACGCCTTCGACGACGGCCGCCAGCCCCAGGACGTCACTCCCGGCGACCTGGCGGACCTGGCCTTCCGGAACGGCTGGCCCGTTTACACGCTCTAGCCCCGGAAGGAGGCGCCGTTATGGCCGGTCGTGGCCCCGCCCCGAAAGAACAGCATCAGCGCGAGCGCGACACGCGCCGCCGCCAGTCCGACGTCGTCTCTGTCTCCCAGGACGGCGAGATCCGGGGGCCTGAGCTCGTCGGCCCCTTCAGCGACGAGACGCACGCCTGGTATCTCGACTGGCGCGTCTCGCCCCAGGCTTCCCTCTTCACTAACACCGACTGGCGCCGCCTCCTCCTCCTGGCGCCGATCGTCGACTCCTACTTCCGCAAGCCTTCCGCCGCCGCGCTCTCTGAGATCCGTCTCAACGAAGAGCGTCTCGGCGCGACCTACGTCGACCGCCTCCGGGCGAAGATTCGCGTCGAGAAGGAGAGCGCCCAGGAGGCCGAAGTCGTCCAGCTTCACGCCGTCACGTCCCGCGAGGACGTCATGGCCCGCATGAGAGGCGATAAGTGAGCAAGCTCGCCCCTGCCGTGACCGCCGAAGTGAGCGTCGAGCCCTTCCCGCTCGACGGCTCCGTGAAGACGCTCGGCTGGGGAGTAATCGCCTGGGCGGAGTCCAACCTCCTCCAGCCTGACGGCGATCAAGCGGGCGAGCCCTTCGTCTTCACGCGCGAGCAATGCAATTTCATCCTGTGGTGGTACGCCCTGGACGCTGGCGGGAAGTTTGAATACCGCCGTGGCGTCCTCCGCCGCGCTAAAGGCTGGGGGAAGTCGCCCTTCCTGGGCGCCCTGGCCCTCGCTGAGCTCTGCGGCCCCGTCCGCTTCTCCGGCTGGGACTCCTTCGGCGAGCCGATCGCGATCGCTCACCCTATGCCCTGGATCGTGATCGCGGGCGTCTCCGAAACTCAGACCGAAAACACGTTCGCCGCGATCCGCGCCATGTGCGAGGACTCCGTCCTGGTCGACGACCTGGGCCTGGACGTCGGCATGACCCGTATCCTCCTGCCTGGCGGCGGGAAGATCGTCCCGATCACCGCCTCCTCGTCTTCCCAGGAAGGCGCCCGTCCTTCGTTCGCGATTATGGACGAGACGCACCACTGGACGAAGTCCAACGGAGGCGCGAAGCTCGCGCGAGTCGTCCGCCGTAACCTGGCGAAGTCCCGCGACGGCGCCGCCCGCGTGATCGAGACGACGAACGCTCACGAGCCCGGCCAGGAGAGCGTCGCCGAAGCGAGCTATCTCGCCTGGCGTGCGATCGTCGAGGGCCGGACCCGCTCGAAGGGCATCCTTTACGACACGAGGCAGGCGCCGGACTCGATCGACCTGGCCGACGAGGCCGCCGTCCTGGCTGGCCTGAAGGCCGCCTACGGCGACGCCTCTTGGGTCGACCTGGAGCGCATCCTCTCCGAAGTGTACGACCCGGACACTCCGCCTGAAGAGGCGCGTCGCTTCTACCTGAATCAGATCGTCGCTGCCGCTGACTCCTGGATCGCTCCGCCCGAATGGATGAAGAATCGCCGGGACGACCTGGCCCCGCTCCGCCTCGGCGAGCCTGGCGCCAGGAAGAAGGGCGACGTCGTGACCCTGGGCTTCGACGGCTCGCTGACTGACGACTCGACCGCGCTCGTCGCGTGCCGGGTCGAGGACGGCGCCGTCTTCCTTCTCGGTATCTGGGAGAAGCCCGAAGGTCCTTCCGGCGTTGGCTGGGCGGTCCCGAAGGATCAAGTCCGCGACCTGGTCGACTTCGCCTTCTCGACCCTGGACGTCGTCGCCTTCTTTAGTGACGTCGCCTACTGGGAGACGGATATCGACGACTGGCGCGATAAGTACGGCGAGAAGCTCGTCGTCAAGGCGACCACTCGCCACGCGATCGGCTGGGATATGCGCGGGCATCAGATGGACACTGTCCGCGCCGTCGAGGTCACTCACCGCGCGATCACTGACGGCTCGCTTCCCTGGGGAGCTCACGAGCTCCTCGGCGGTCCTGGTCGCGGCAAGGTCCGCGCGGAGGAGGTCCTGACCCGTCACGTCCTGAACGCCCGCCGTCGTCCGAACCGCTGGGGCATCCACTTCGGTAAGGAGACGCGCGAGTCGCCGAAGAAGGTCGACGCCCTGGCCTCCCTGGTCCTCGCCCGCATGGCCCGCGCCCGCGTCCTCGCGGAGGGCGGTCTGAAGAAGCACCGGCGCGCCCCTGGCCGCCTTATGGGCTTCTAACCCCATCTATCCCCACTACGCCCGAAGGAGGGCCTCCTATGGCCGTAGACGCCGCCCTCGTCGAGCGACTCGACGGACAACTCGCCCAGGATCTCGAACCGACTAACGGCCGCCTGGGCAAGGTACGCCGCTACCTGAAGGGCGAGCACGACGACCCCTATATGCCGAAGGGCGCGAAGGAGGAGTACCGCCACCTCGCGAAGCGCGCGATCACAAACTGGACGCCGCTCCTTTCGGATACCTACTCGAAGGGCCTCTTCGTCGACGGCTACCGTCCGGCCCGCTCCGGCGACAATATGACCGCCTGGAACTACTGGCAGGAGAACAAGCTCGACGCCCGCCAGAGCATCGTCCACCGTGGCGCGCTCGACTACGGCACGAGCTATAACCTCATTCTGCCGGGAACGGTCCAGACCCGCCGTGTCCCTCTCATGAAGCCGCTGTCCCCGCTCCGCGCTACCGCCTGGTATCGCGACGTCGACGACGACTTCCCGGAGATCGGCCTCCGCCGCGTCGGGACGACGATCGACGGCGCCCGCCTGGTCGAGGTCTTCGACAAGACGAGCCGCTACACCTACGCCCTGCCGAAGGACTCCGGGAAATGGGTCCTCTCGAAGGTCGAGGATCACGGCCAGGGCGTGACGCCTTTCGTCCGCTTCCGTGACCGCCTGGACGACGAGAGCGTCGGGATCATCCGGCCGATTATCAACCTCCAGGACCGTGTAAACGAGGTTGTCTTCGCGACGCTGATCGCGCTCCAGTATGCGAGCTTCCGCCAGCGCTGGGCGACCGGCCTCGTCGTGCCGGAGGACGACGACGGTAATCCCGTCTCGCCCTTCGAGGCGGCGGTCGATCGCCTGTGGGTTAGCGACTCTGACGGAGCTAAGTTCGGCGACTTCGCCCAGACGGAGCTCTCCGGCCATATGTCGGCTTACGAGTCGACCGTCCGGACCCTGGCGGCCGTCTCCCAGGTAAGCCCGAACATTCTTACCGGCGACCTCGTGAACCTCTCCGCCGACGCCCTCGCCCAGATGGAGGCGAGCACTCAGCGGAAGATCTCGGAGTACGAGACGCTCTTCGGAGAGTCCTGGGAAATGTCCTTCCACCTGGCCGCCCAGGCGGCCGGAGATCCTTCCGCCGCTGACGCGGGCGCACAAGTCCGCTGGCGCGACACGGAGGCCCGCTCGCTGGCTTCCACCGTGGACGCGCTGGGCAAGATCGCCCAGATGCTCCAGGTTCCCGTCGAGGCCCTCTGGGAGAAGATCCCCGGAGTGACCGATACCGACGTGACCCGCTGGAAGGAGCTCCGCGACTCCGGCGACGTCCTGGGCGCCCTCGTCGGCGACTTCCAGCGTCAGACCGCCGCGATCGAGGCCCCGGCCACGAGCGAGGAGTAACGGATGGACGGCTTCCAGCTTGCGGACACTCACCGCCGCCAGCAGGTCCAGCTAACCGCTGACGTCCAGCGCCTCCTCGCGGAGGTTTACCGCCGAACGATCGACCCGTCCCGCCTAGACCAAACTTTCCCGGTCTACCTGGCCGCCGCCTCGCGCGTGCTCGGCCAGGGGCGGGCGGCGTCCGACGTCCTGGCTCGCCGCTACTACATGAAAGCGGCGACGGAGGCGGGCCTGGTGCCTGTCGGCCTGGACGCTCCGCCCGCTCCTATGAACCTGGAAGCGGTCGAGACGTCGCTCCGCGTGACTGGCCCGGTCCTCGTGAAGCAACAGGTCGCGAAGGGCGTCCCGCTGGAGTTTGCGAATCAGCTTGGGCTCGCGGCGACGATCGCGGCCGGTAAGCGGATCATGCTCGACGCCGGTCGCGAAATGCTGATCGAGGCGAGCCGACGAGATCCCAACGTCGACGCCTGGGCTCGCGTCTCTGACGGCTCGACGTGCGCCTTCTGCGCCATGCTCGTCTCGCGTGGCCCGGTCTACTCCGAAAAGACCGTCTCCTTCCGCTCGCATGACCGTTGCGGCTGTGGAGTCCGCCTCGTCTTCAAGGGCGAGAAGGACCGCGGATGGAGTAAGGACGCGGCGGCTCTCAATCGCCTTTGGAAAGGCACTGACGACCCGGAGCGGGAGGAGGGCTCGACGCTCACTCTCGCCGAATGGAGAGCGGTCCTGAAGGCCGCCCGGAAAGATCCGGACTCTCCTCTGAATAAGACCTCGACGGCGCCTCTCCGCGCCGTCGCGTGACCCCTATCCACCCTCTCGCCGGAGGCAGGTACTCCGGCGCGACCCGTCCCAGGAGGACGTTTACACAATGGCAGATACAGCCAAGGACGCAAGCCAGGAATCTACCGAAGAGCAGAAGCCAGCCGCTCCGCCCTGGGGCGCCGACTTCGACGCTGAACGGGCCTGGTCCCTCGTCCAGAATCTCCGCTCGGAGAAGGACTCTCTGAAGGGCGAGCTCGCGACCGCAAGGCAGAAGATCCAGGAGATCGAAGCCGGAGAGAGCGACGGCCTGAAGGAGCTCCGGACCCGCGCCGAAGCCGCTGAAGCGCGAGCGAAGAAGGCAGAGCACGAGCTCACCCTCTCGAAAGTGCTGAAGGACTTCCCGGCCCTGGAAGGCTTCGAGGATCTCCTGACTGGAGACGACGAAGCCGCGATCCGCTCGAAGGCCGAACGCCTGGCCGCTATCGGCAAGAAGCCCGAAGAGGGCGAGCCGAAGGACGGCGGCCAGGAAGAGCAGAAGACCGGCGACGATCCCGACGGCCAGGCGCCGGACGGAGAGCAGAAGTCCGGCCTCCCTGCAAAGCCCGAAGCTGATCTCAGCTTGACCCCCGGCCACGGCGGCGAAGAGAAGGTCGCTTTCGACCCCGCCGCTATCGCCCTGGCGGCTCGCCCCGCCTCCCTCTAATCCCCTCCCTGTCCCCTCCTGGG
>NZ_CAQI01000028.1 GCF_001046895.1 Pseudarthrobacter siccitolerans | reverse complement strand
CCGAAAGGACCGCCAAAAATGGCTAACGACTTCTACACCCCGCTCGAAGCCGCTCGCGTAGCTGCCAACCTGGCAAACGAGGACGCCTTCCTGTCCGCCCTGGTATCTCGCAACTTCGCGAATGACCTCATGGGCGGCGGCAAGGGCGGCGCTCCGATCGCGATCAAGATCCCCACGACCCTGATCGCCCGCGAGCGTGAGATCGACGACATTACCTCCTCGATCGTCATGGACGAGATCGCGGAGCAGAGCGTGACTCTGAACCTGGACCGCGTCATGGACTACCACGCCGCGAACCTGTCCGAAGCGGATCTCGCGCTGAACCTGACGGACTTCTCCGCCCAGGTCCTCGCTCCTCAGACCGCCGCTGTCGTGGATCAGCTGGAGCACAAGCTGGCCACTAAGCTCCTGGCCGTCCCGGAAACGGAGCTCATGAGCTCCGGCGCGACCCCTGCCCCGATCGCCTATGACCCGGCGAACCCGACCGCTTACTTCACGCAGATCCGTAAGACTCTGCGGAAGAACGGCGTCGCCGTGAACGGCCTGAACATGCTCGTCGGCGCGGAGGTTTACGCGAACCTCCTGGACGCGAAGGCGATCGAGGACGCCTCCGCCTCCGGCTCCACCGCCGCTCTCCGCGAAGGCGGCGTCGGCAAGGTGCGCGGCTTCAACGTCGTGGAATCGACCCGCATCCCTGACGCGGAGATCCTGGCCTTCCACCGCGACGCCGTGACCCTGGCGACTCGCGCCCCTGTCGTGTCCCCCGGCGCGAAGTTCGGCGCGACTGTGAGCGAGAAGGGCTTCTCCCTCCGCTACCTGCGCGACTACCTGACGGAGAAGACCGTCGACCGCTCCTTCGTGAGCACCTTCTCCGGTATCGCGATCCTGCCGACCTACAAGGTCAGCCGGAACTACACGACCCGCCAGGTCGAGGTAACCGAAGTGGAAAACGGCGGCATCCTGCACCTGAACGTGTCCGAAGCCGTGGCCTAGTCCAGCTAGTCGCGTAGGGCGCCTTTCACCGGGCGCCCTGCGCGGCTCTGAGCCTCTTTGAGAGGAGGCCCTATGTCTTTACCCCTCCCGCCTCCTGTTAGCGCGCTGGAGGCTCGCCTGGGGCTTCCTGCCGGGACGCTCCTGGACGAGGACAAGGCACGCGCCGAAGCCGCGCTCGAAGACGCGACGGTCCTCGCCCTCGCTGAAGTCTCCGAAACGAAGGCGACCGCCTGGGAGCTCGACGCTCCGAAGGTCGTCCGCCTGGTCATTCTGAAGGCCGCCCGGCGCGAGTTTGAGAACCCGCGCGGCCTGGAGACGGAGAGCCTCGGCGAACACTCCGTCGGGATCTCTGAGACGTCCGGCGTCTACCTCACCGGCCGCGAGATCGTCCAGATCAAGCGCGCCGCGACTGGCCGCTCCGGGGGCTTCGTCGGCTCCGTCCGGACGCCTTCGTCCTGGGCCGACCCCGTCCCCGCTCCGGCGCCGGAGGTCGTCCTCTAGTGCTCCTCACTTCCTACCGTGTGACGCCGCCCGTTTACCGGCTCCGTCCTGGAACGGTCCTCGACTCCGACGGCGATCCCGTCGAGTCCTGGGACACGCCCGACCGCTTCAAGCTCGCGGGGGCCGTCGTCCAGGACGTCTCGACCGTCGAGGAGGAGGGCGTCTCGAAGCAGATCGTCAAGGGCGAGAAGACCCTCTTCGTCCCTCGCCGCGTCGACCTGAAGGCCGACGACCGGATCGAGGTCGAGGGCGAGCAATGGCGTGTAAACGGCGATCCCGTCACGAGAGCCGGCCTCGCTTCCGGCGTCCTCACCACTGCCACCCTTACCCGCGTCGAGTCCCGATAGGAGGCCGCCGAATGGCCCCGAAGCTCCGCCTCGATAGTCGAGGCATAGGCGCCATGCTGAAGAGCGCCGGAGTCGCCTCCGCCGTCGAGGCCGCCGCTGAAGCGACGCTCTCGAATGTCGGTGCCGTGACGGCTCACGACGGCCAGGTCGTCCCTGTCGAGATCTCGACCGGCACGACCGACCGCGCCGTCGCGCGAGTAACCCTCCTGCACGCCGCTGGCCTGGGCCTCCAGGCGAAACACGGCACGCTGACGAAGGCCGCCCAGGCGGCGGGCCTCCAGGTTAGGGGCGGCTAATGGCCGTCGTCTTCCCTGATCCCCGCCGCGCTGTCCGCGACCTCCTGAAGGGCCTCCTGGCCGCCAGGAGCGAGCCTTACGCCCTGGGCGTGACCGTCTCGACGAAGGCGCCGACGAGCTCGTCTTCCCTGCCCTTCGTCCAGGTCAAGAGCGACGGCCGCTTCCGGGACTCCCGGCTGAATGGCCGCGCGACTGTCCGCGTCCTCGTCTACCACCGCGACGAGGGCCTGGGAGAGGATCTCGCGGCCCTGGCGGAGGCTCTCCTCCTGGAGAGCTCCTCGCCCCAGGTCCGGGGCTTCTCGCCGATCTCCGGCCCGCTCCCGACGGAGGACCCGGACACCGGAGCTCCTCTCTCCTTCTTCACCATCACGGCCCGGCTCACCCCGGCCAACCTCTAACCGAAAGGACCCTTAGCAATGTCTGGAGACGCTAAGAACACTGCACTCTGGAGCGGGGCTGACGTCTTTATCGCTCCCGAAGGTACTGCCGGACCTGAAGACCTCGTCACCGCCTGGGGCGCCGCCTGGAAGGTCGCTGGCCTCCTGGACGGCGAGGAGGGCATCACCGAAACCCGCGACGGCGACACTTCGGAGCATTACGCCTGGGGAGGCATCCTCTTCAAGCGGACGAGCTCGAAGCACAAGCGGACTTTCAAGTTTGTCGCTCTCGAAGACAACGACGTGATCTTCTCCCTGGTCAATCCTGGCTCGACCCGGACCTCGGCCGCTGGCGTCCGCAAGGGCGCGATCAAGGTCCCGAAGGGCTTCCGCTTCGCCGTGGGCTTCGAGGTCCGCGAGGACGACAAGACGAAGCGCCGCTTCGCCCTGTCCGCTGAAGTCCAGGAGATCGGCGAGATCAAGGAGTCCGAAACGGAGCCCACGGTCTACGAGATTACCGTCGTGATCTTCCCGGAGGCCGACGGCACCCTCTACCACACCGTAGAGACGGACCCGGCTACCGCCGTCTAGTCCACAAGAGGAGAGCCTTCGCGCGGGAGGCTCTCCTCTTCTTTTACCTAATCCCGCGCGCCCCTAATCCACTTCCTTACCCGCGCTAAAGGAGCCCCCTAAATGTCTCAGATCAACCCCACTGCCGCCGAAGCCCTGGGCGACAAGGTCCCCTTCACTCATAACGGCGTCGACTACCTCCTGGACCCCGCGAGCGAGTGGGACGTCGAGGCCCTGGAGGTCTTCGAGAGCGGCAAGGTTATGACCTTCCTCCGCTTGATCCTGGGCGAAGAGCAGTACGCGAAGTACAAGGCAACGAAGCCGAAGGCTGGCGCTGTGAACGGCTTCCTGGAAGGCATCCAGAAGGCCCTCGGGATCAAGGGAAACTGACGGCGCTCGTCGCGCTCCTGAAGCGTGAGACGGACACGGTAGAGGCGGATCTCCAACGCTTCTACCGTGTCGACCTCGCGGACTTCTGGCGCGGCGGGCTCTCGCTTCGTCGGCTCTCCGTCCTGATCCATTACCTACCGGCCGAATCAGCGACCGCCCGCGCTTCGGGCGAAGCCGCGACCGGCTGGGACGTGAACGCCTACCTCCTCGCGGACCTTTATCACGCCTGGACCGGCCAGGCCCACCCTGCCCGGCCTCAGCCGAAGAAGGCATCCCGTTACGCGGACCTCCGCGCGCGCCTGGAGCGCCAGAAGGCGAGGTCCGCCTCTACCCCCTCGTAAGGAGGCATCGTGTCAAATGTCGGTTACGCGACACTGACGGTTATCCCGTCCGCGAAGGGCTTCGCGTCCGCGCTGAGCGGCGACATTTTGGGCCCTATGGACTCTGCCGGTCGTGACGCTGGCGCGAAGTCCGGAGGCTCCTTCGTGGGCGCCTTCAAGGGCCTCGTCGGCGCCGGGATCGCGATCGCCGCTGGCGGTATGTTCTCCGGCTTTATCGCTGAAGCGGCACGCGCAAGCGACGCGACGGACAAGTTCAAGGCGACTATGAACTTCGCCGGACTCGACACGTCGGCGATCGACGCCGCGACGAAGGCGGCGAAGGAGTTCGCCGACCAAACGGTCTACGACCTCCCGACGATCCAGAACACGATCGCCCAGCTTGCATCTAACGGCGTCGCCGATTACACCGGCCTGACTAAGGCCGCTGGCAACCTGAACGCCGTCGCTGGCGGCAACGCGGAGACTTTTAAGTCCGTCGCTATGGTCATGACCCAGACGGCGGGCGCGGGCAAGCTGACGACCGAAAACTGGAATCAGCTTTCCGACGCTATCCCCGGCGCCGCTGGTCCGCTTATGCGCGCCCTGGAGGAGGCCGGGGCCTACACCGGCAACTTCCGCGACGCTATGGCGGAAGGCGAGGTCACCGCCGACGAGTTCAACGCCGCGCTTATGAAGCTCGGCACTGATCCGATCGCGGTCGAGGCCGCGAAGTCGACGGCTACCTTCGAGGGCGCCCTGGGCAACCTCCAGGCGACGATCAACTCCGGCCTAATGACGGCCCTGGACGCTATGAAGCCCGCGATCACCGGGGCGATCAATCTCCTGGCGAACGGGCTCGGCTCCGCCTTCGTCGTGGCTGGGAACGTCATGGGGACCGTTACGGGCGCCGTCCGCGCCTTCGGTAACGCCTGGCGCGAGAACAACGGCGACGTGACCTCTGACGGCCTCGCGGGCGTCTTTGAGCAGGTCGCTAACGCGATCCGGCCGCTCTTCGGCGAGCTCGGCGACTTCAAGGTCCTTTGGGGCGAAGTCACCGGAGGGATTAGGGCCTTCGGGGCCGCCTGGCGGGAGAATAACGGCGACGTTACCTCTTCCGGCATCCCTGGCTTCTTCGAGCGGCTGGCGAACGCGATCCGCCCGGTCTTCGACGCCCTGGCTCCCCTGGGGACCGTGATCGCCTCCCTGGTGACTCAGTTCTCCCCGCTCGGGATCATCTTCCGCTCCCTGGAGCCGGTCCTCCCGGCACTCCTCAGCACGTTTACACAGCTAGGAGTCGGGATCGCCGGGACGCTGACCGTAGCACTCGCCCAGCTTGTGCCTATGATCCAGGTCCTCGTCTCCCACCTGTCCGGCGTCTTCGTCGCGATCATGCCCGCCGTAACGGCAATGGTCCTGACCCTGGGCAATGCGTTTACACAGCTTGTGCCTGTCGTTATGAGCGTCCTCGGCGCGTTAATAAGCGCGGCCCTCTCCTATATAGGAAGCCTCTGGAATGTTGCCTGGTCCGGGATCTCCTCCTTCCTGGGCGGAGTCTGGGGAAATATCGCGTCCGCCGTGTCCTCCGGGATCGGCGAGGTCGTGAACTTCTTCTCCGGCCTCTGGGGACGAGTCCAGGGCGCGATCGGCGATATCGGCTCGAAGATGTCGACAATCGGCCTCCAGATGATCCAGGGCCTCGCGAACGGTATTTCCGGCGCCGCGAACCTGATCCGCGAGGCGGTCGCTGGCGCGATCGGTAACGTCGTCGACTTTGCGAAGTCCCTCCTCGGTATCCACTCGCCCTCGCGAGTGTTTATGGAGATCGGCGACTTCACCGCGCAAGGTATGGCGATTGGCCTCACGAAGGGCGCGAAGCACGTCGAGAAGGCCGCCGCTAAGTCCCTGGTCCCCGCCGCTCCTTCCTTCGCGTCTCCGGACGTGACGGCCGGAGGAGTCCGCGCGGGCGCCGAAGCGGGCCTCCCGACGGGAAGCCCGCTGATCGGCTCTCTCACCCTCCAGTCTTCCGGCAACGTCCGCGAGGACATGGAAGAGGTCCTTTTCCATACCCGACGAATCGCACGAGGAGGCGTTTATGCCTAACGACTGGCGCCTGGCCTACCCTGGCGAGGACCTGGCCTTCGGCTCGATCGCCTCCCGCCTCGTGTTTACCTCCGCCCCGGATCTCGGCTCTCACGAGATCCGGCACGACGACGCCGGACGGCCACGCGCCGACGGCGTCGTCTTCGGCGCGGACTTCTTCGGCGGCCGGACGATCACTTTCGACGTCGCGGTCGCCGGAGAGGACGAGGCCGAAGCGCGCGGGCTCCTGGCCCGAATGGCTAGGGCCTGGCGCGCTGACGTCGTCCGGAGGACTCCGGGCGCCGTGGCGACTCTCGTCTCTGACTCTGGGCGCGTCGTCTTCGGCCGCCCCCGCCGCTTCGCTTCGACCGACGAGCTCCTCCCGGAGGGCATGAGCCAGGTTATCGCCGACTTCGCGACGGCGGACTCCGTTTGGTACGGCCCCACGGAACACTCCGTCTCCGTGGCCCTTCAGCCTGCCCCTGGCGGCGGGCTCCTGGCGCCTCTGGCTTCTCCCCTGGCGACGACGAGCTCGTCTGACCGCTCGACCGTCTTCACGGTCGAGGGCGACGTCGACACGTGGCCCGTCTTCGAGATCCAGGGGCCGATTACTAACCCTGTCGTCGAGATCGTCGACCGGCTCCGGATGGAGTTTAGGACGACGCTCGCCTTCGACGAGACGCTCGTCGTCGATACGCGACCCTGGGGCCGCTCGATCCTCCGGAACGGGGCGAGCCTGGCTGGCTCCCTCTCCAGGAGCTCGACGCGGCTCTCCCAGGCGGCCCTCCCTCCGGGACGTCACGAGCTCGTCCTCCGCGGCCTTTCCGAAGCCGGTACAGCGCGTGTAAACGCCCGCTGGCGCGACGCCTACCTAACCCCCTAGAAGGAGAAATTATGGCTTGGGACTCTGTCCCCTGGTTTGTCGGCGGCGGCGCCCAGCACTCCCCCGAAGTCGCCCGCCTCATGGCTTACGCCGCAACCTCCGGCGCCGAAGGGATCGTCACCCCTGGCGACCTGAAGGTGACCGCCCTCCCCGTCCCTGGCGGCTCCGTGAACGTGGCCCCTGGGGCGGGCCTGATCCGTAACCGCGCGACGGGAGGCGACTCCCAGACCTACGTCGCGCGTAACCCTGTCGAGGACACGGTCCAGATCGCGCCGACTGGCTCCGGCTCCGGCCGGACGGACTTGATCGTCGCCCAGATCGAAGATCCCTTTATGGCGGGCGAGCCCTGGCAAGATCCAGCGGACCCGACCGTCGGCCCGTATATCTTCACTCGCGTTATTCCGAACGTCCCCGTCGGCACGACCCGGCTCCAGGACGTCCCCGGATACTCCGGCCGCTCCGCGATCACGCTCGCCAGGGTCGATATCCCGGCCTCGACCGGCACGATCACGGCGGCAATGATTACGGACCTTCGCGCCCTGGCAATGCCCCGGCAATGGCGGGAAATGATCCCTTACGCCGCCCTCCAGGGCGAGTACCTTACGGGCGTCAATACCTGGGCGGACTGGCCGACGGCCCTAAAGCCCCAGGTCCGCGTCCCGGACTGGGCGACCGACGTCTTTATGACCGTGAACCTGACCGGCGTCCTCCGCATCCACAACGAAAACGCCGACGGCATGGTCCGGGCGGTCTTCGACGGGGCGATCGGCGATCCAGTGACCTACGACATTAACGGCGACTCTGGCCTGGGCGGTATGCGCTTCGACGTTATGCCCGCTCTCTGGGCGCCGGTAACGGCGCTCCAGGGCAAGCTCGTAACGGCGAAGCTCCAGGGCCTCCGCTACGTGACCCCCTCGACAGACGGCGAGGTCCTGGTCGATCCCGGATCTTCCGCGCTCTTCGATCTCCACTTCGTCGAGCGAGCGGTCTAAATGAGTACCTGGCGCTATATCGCCCAGCGCGCCACGACTGGAGAGATCCTGGACTTCGAGCTCCCCCTTCACCGGGACGAGCTCCGCTGGGATCTCTCCGGCGCTGGCTCGCTCCGTGGCACTGTGAAGCCGGATACCGGCACCCTTCGGGCTCACGACGGCCGCCTCCTCCTGGAGGAGTGGGGAACGTTCATTTACGCCGAAGCGGACGGCGAGATCCGCTGGGGCGGGATCGTCGTCTCCTCCGGCTTCGACGGCGCCGCCTGGAAGGTCGAGGCGGCGGGCTTCGCGTCCTACCCTCACGGCCTCCCCTTCACTGGCGACTTCGAGACGGCGGGCTCTGACCCGGCCGACGTCGTCCGCTTCCTGTGGGAGCACGTCCAGAGCTACGCGGACGGCGACCTGGGCCTGGTCGTGACCGGCGACCGGACTAACGCCGTCGTCGGGACCGCTGAAGAGCCTTACGAGCTCCGCTGGTGGGATGCTCCCGACGTCGGGGGCGAGATCGACGCACTGGCGAAGGAGACGCCCTTCGACTACGCGGAGCGGCACTTCTGGGACGGCGAGGAGATCCGGCACGAGCTCCGGATCGGATACCCGCGCCTCGGCCGCCGACGGGACGACCTGGCTTTCATCCAGGGCGACAACGTCGCGAGCGTCGTCACCCCGGAGCTCGACGGCGAGATCTTCGCTAACGAGGTCCTGGGCATCGGCGCGGGCGAAGGCCCCGGCGCTGTCCGGAGCACGACGGCCGTCCGCGACGGACGGCTTCGCCGGTCCTACGTTTACACGGCGAAGGACGTCACGAGCGAGTCCAGGCTCGACGCGCTGATCCGTGGCGAGCTCACTCGCCGCCAGCAAACGCTCTCGATCTCCTCGATCACTGTCCGCGAGCACCCTAACGCGCCGATCGGCTCCTGGAACGTCGGCGACGACGTCCTGGTCGAGGCGACTCTCCCCTGGCTGGGCGAGATCTCGCTTTGGTGCCGGATCACTGCCTGGGCGCTCACGAGCGACACGACGGCCACTCTCACCCTTGCACGATCGGATTCATTTACTTACGGAGGCTGACTATGGCAACTAGCGCCGAACGTCTCGCCGCCGAATTGGCCGACACTCGTCGGCGACTTGTGGCTCTGGAGCGGGCGAGCCAGCTAAAGCACTCGACGATCGACGTCGAGGGCGAGGCCGTCCCGCTTCCGAAGGCTATGGTCGCCGCGATCGAGGCCGAACGGGATCTCGTCACTGTCCACGAGGACCTCGACGCGGCGGGCCAGGAGCTCGTCGCCCAGAAGAGGCGCGTCGACGAGGAGATCCTCCCGGCGATCGAGGACGCGGCCGCTTCCCCTGTTACCGACGCCCGCCTCCAGGCGGGCTCTCTCACCACCTGGCCCTTCCAGGCCGGAGTCGTGCCTTCCGGAGCGCTTGCTCCGGGGGCTGTCGGCGAGTCTCAGATCGCCGATTTTTCCCTGGTCGCTCGCAAGTTCAAAGACGACCGTCACCGCCTTTACTAACCACCTTTGGGGGCTCTTATGACCGAAACAATTACCGGCACGATCGACCTGGACGCCGCTCTCGATAAGAAGATCGAGAATCTCCTGAAGGCGCGCCTCGATCACTACCTGGAGGATCTCAGCTTCCGGATCGGCCAGGCTTACGAGCTTATCGACCGCGTCGGCGGCGGGGCCTCGAAGGGGACGGTCTTCGCCGAAGACCTGAACATCAAGGACCGCGTCTTCCTGACCGGTTACACCGTCACGAACAACTCGCCGACGGCGGGCTCGATCGCCTGGGCCGACCTTCACGTCGTTTACAACGGCGTGGATCACGCGATCACGAACGGGAACACGGCGCTCCAGTACGTGTACTTCACCCCGGCCACTACGCCGACGACGCTCAAAATGTCGGCGACGAAGCCGGTCCTCGCGGACGGCGACGTCCTCCTCTTCGTGAACGAGTCCGGCGTCGCCCGGAACATGCTCAGCGATACCAACGCCTCGCTTCCCCGGATCGTCGCTACCAACGCGATCGACACCGACGCGATCTCTCCGGGCGCCGTGACCGGCACCGAACTGAAGGACGGCGCCGTCGTCGCCGGGAAGATCGGGAGCGGCGCGATCAACAGCACTGGGCTTTTCTCCGGCAAGGTCGTGAACGGCGCGAACATGGTCGACGGCACCGTGAACACGCTCCAGCTTGCTAACAGCGCGGTCGACGCGAACAAGCTCGGGACCGGCGCGATCAACAACGCGAACAAGTTCTCCGGGAAGGTCCTCTCCGGCGCGAACATGGTCGACGGCACCGTCGGCGGTACGCAGCTAGGCTCCGGCGCCGTATCGGCCTCGAAGCTGAATATCCTCCGCCACGTCATGTACTGACGTCTCTCCCAGGAAGGGGCTCTCTCACGAGGGCCCCTTCCTCTTTTTGTCTTTCCACTCGCTAATTCCAGGAGCTCGCACTTATGGCCGCCAGCAATATCTCGCACAACACGCCCGCCGCTGGGTCGATCACCTGGACGGCCTTCAACATTGCTTACAACGGCGTAGGCTACCCTGTCCCGGCTGGGAGCACCGCTGGCCGCTTCGTGTGGTGGGAGTACCGCAACGGCTCCCCCGTCGTCATGACCGGCGACGTCCTCCCGGAGCTCGGCCCGGACGACACTGTCCTCCTTCTGAATAAGGGCGGCATCGGGACGCTCCTCCCGGAGACGAACGTCCTCGACGGCTCCCTGATCGTCGAGGAGTCGATCCTGGCTCCGGCGATCGGCGCGGAGCAGATCAACGGCGGCCACATCGAAGCCGACGCCGTCCAGACAAAGCACCTGGGCGCCGGGAGCGTCACCGCCGAACAGCTTTCCGTCGGGACCGTGTCGGCGAACCTGGTCGCTAACGGCTCCTTCGAGGACTTCGACGAGTCCGGCTCGATCATCGGCTGGGAGCTCTCGGCCATGACTGGCGGCGTCGTCCAGCCTGTGACCGGCGTCGCGAGCTCCGGCTCCGTGGCGATCCAGTTCGACGCGACGAGCACGTCCGCTAACCTCCGTCTCCGCCAGGTCGCGGAGAAGTTTATCCCTGTCTCCTCTGCCTCCGGCCGCCGCTGGTATGTCTCCGCCCGGATGGGCGTCGGGACGGCGACGACGAAGGGGACGTATCTCCGCGTCAACTGGTACGACGCTAACCGCGTCTACCTGAGCTACTCCGACGTGCGCTCTAACGGCTCCCTCTCGACGACCTTCGCCGTTTACGAGGGCCAGGTTACGCCTCCTGCCGCCGCCCGCTTCCTGGGCCTGGAGATCATGCTCGTAAGCCCGAACGTCGTCACGAAAATGTACGTCGACGAGGCCACGGTCCACGAGGTCCTCGTCTCCGCCCACATCGGCGACGGCCAGATCTCGACGCCGAAGCTCGCCGCTGGCTCCGTGACGGCGGACAAGATCCTCGTAAGCGACTGGACGAACTACTTCTCCAATCCGGACTTCGAGGGCGACACGGCGAACGGCTCGCCGCGCGGCATGGTCTATAACTCCTCCTGCCGCGTGAAGGATATCTCCGGCTTCACTTCCGGCAACGGCTCAAACAAGGCCCTGGAGATCGACGCGAAGAGCGGCTCGAATAACGACGTCTACGATCTCTCGATCTTCCCGGTAAAGCCTGGAGATCAGTTCTATGTCCGCTTCGAGGGCCGTCACCTGAACACTGTCGGGACCGGCCCGACGGGGCTCGGCTTCCGGACCTATGACGCGAAGAAGGCGGGAGTCACCTGGACGCGCGTCGCTGACTTCGGCGCCACGAAGACGACCGTCTTCGAGGAGCGCGAGGGCGTTTACACGGTCCCGGATGGGACTTACTTCCTTCAGCCCTGGGCGACCTTCGGGAACAACGCGGAGACGACGAATAAGTTCTACGTCGATAACGTCGTGATCCGCCGCATGGCTGGGGGCGAGCTTAT
Source organism: Pseudarthrobacter siccitolerans (assembly GCF_001046895.1). Classification (GTDB taxonomy): domain Bacteria; phylum Actinomycetota; class Actinomycetes; order Actinomycetales; family Micrococcaceae; genus Arthrobacter; species Arthrobacter siccitolerans. Next base: position 69,497 of record NZ_CAQI01000028.1, on the reverse strand, counting down.
CGTCGACGGCGCGATCGACGGCATGGTCATTACCGGCGCGACGATCCAGACGGCCCGCGAGGGCGCCCGTATCGTCCTGGACGAGACGGGGCTTCGGGGCTGGGACGCGGACAACATCAACTATCTAACGGCGAACGCGGACGGCCTGAGCGTGACCGGCACGCTCACCGCCCACGGCACCGGCTACGACTACGAGAATCTGACGGCCTGGGGCGCCCCCGCCCCGATCCCTACGGAAATGGTCGTCGGCGGCGCCGCTGGCGGCGTCGGTCTGATCGGTACGGAGCAATGGCCGCCGCCCTCTCCGGCTAAGCAGGGCTCGCCGATCCCCGGTATGGCGATCAAGCCGACCGGCGTCGATATGTACGCCTACGCCCAGATGGTTTCACGCGACGGCCTGGCGATCGAGCTCTCCTCCGGGATCAAACAGGAGACTGTGAAGATCGAGAACGGGACGGAGTCCGCCTATCCGAACACGCTGACCGTATCGCCGCAGATCACGACCTCCGGTAAGCCTTTCCGCGCGCCGAAATACTACGTCAACGGTATGGACCTTTCCCTGGGCGAGGTCCAGGTCTGGGAGTCGTCCGGCTCTATGCCGAACGCGGCCGTCCCGGTCCCCCGCCTGGGGACGCTGTATTGGAATGTCGGCATGGGGACCTCGTCGCAACTGGCGAACCCGGATAACTCCGCCCCTGGGACGCTGACCATGATTAATGACGGCGTCTACGACATTACGTTCAGCTACGGCCAGCAGGGCGGAGTGACCGGCGCCCGGAACTTCATCGAGATCAAGCTCGACGGCGGCGACCGGCTGATCGGCCGCGCCAGCTTCAACCCTGGCGAAGACTCGGTCAACTGCACTGTGACCGGCGTCAAGCTGACGAAGAATCAGCGGCTAATCTTCGAGGTCTATCAGAACTCGGGAGGCTCGAAGGGCTACTTCTCGACCGTCCGGATCTCGCGCGTCGCGGCTCCGTCCCCGTCTCCTGCCTGGGAGCTTGGAAACAAGATAGTGAGCGGCAACCTGGAAGTGACCGGCCTCCTCACCGTCGGCGGCGAGGCCCGCTTCCAGACGAAGCACGCCGAATACACGACGACCGGCTGGAACGTCGCCGGAGGCGGCGCGCAATGGGACTCCGGCTATGTCACGCGGGACACCGCGAGGACGACGCACAACACGTTCACGGAGCCTGGCGGCATCCCTGGCTCGGTCGTCTTCAAAGAGGCGGGCTATTACACCGTCTCGCTCGGCATCATCCCGCGCGGTAACCCTGGGACCGGCTGGACGCGGCTTTGGTACTCGCCGAACGGCGAGAACCTCGTCCAGGCCGGTAACGACTCGCACGTCTGGGAAACCTTCCTTCAGACCGGCGTGATCTACGTCGAGAAGGACTCCTATATCCGCTCGCAAATGTCGTACCAATACGACCACGTGATCGACGCCCGCTGGAAGATCCACAAAATGCCCTACTAAGGAGGCCCTCTCTGCCGATCCCTGACCGGATCAAGGCCCGCGTCGCGGCGAAGCTCGTCGAGGCGCGGGTCTACCTGGTCCAGACACCGTATAAACGCACGCCTCTTCCCGTACAGGCGAAGCGCCCCGCCTCGCCTCCTGGGAAGCCAACCACTCCCCCGAAGGGAAAACCGACTCAATGACCGCTACTGTCTCGCTCTCGATCATGCGTCCGAACGGTACGTCGGTTAGCGCCTCCGGCCAGGTGCCGGACGAGCTAATCGCCGATATCGCCGCGACCCTGGGCGCCCTGGTCTTCGACGCGGCCGCCGCCCCCGCCCAAACGTCCGCCCCGGTCCCGGCTCCTAACCCGCAGCCGACGCCGCTCGCGGAGGAGACGACTGAATAATGCCTAGCACCGCTACTAACTCCCTCGACCCGGCGAACGCTCCCGACGCCGCCGTCCTCGTCGCGATTACCCGCATGGAAGCGAAGGTCGACGTCGCGCTCGCCCAGCATGGCGCCGATATCAAGAGCCAGGGCCGCGACCTGGAGGACCACGAGAAGCGGCTCCGCGTCCTGGAGTCGACGCCGACCGTCTCGCCCCGGACCCTCTGGACGACCGTCGCCTCGATCGGCGGCCTCGCCCTGGCGGCCGTCCCCTTCCTGGATCGCATCATCAACTAAGGAGCTCCTTTGAACGCACGCGAACCCCTCGTAATCCGCGGCGCGATTACCGCCGCCGTCACCGCCGTTATTCACGTCCTCGTGATCCTGGGCGTCTTCCCGATCGCCCCCGAAGCGGAGAGCGCGATCGGCCTCGCCGTCGACCTCGTCGGGACCGCCGTCCTGGTCGTCTGGACGCGCGGCAAGGTGACGCCGGTCGAGGCGCCGAACCTGCCCGCTCACCGCGCGGCGAAGACCGAAGCGTCGGTCGTCGGCTAACTAACCCCCAATCACGTCTAGGGACGGTCCACTTCGGGCCGTCCCTTTTTCGTGCCTTCCGAAAGGACCAAATGAAATACATCTACCCTGTCCCGAAGGGGACGCCCAGGAGCCAGAACTTCGGCGCCTTTCCTGGCGGCGTAAACCCCGCTGGCGGCCATACCGGGATCGACTTCGCCTGTCCTATCGGGACGCCGGTCTACGCGCCCGCCGACGGCGTGATCGACTTCGAGGGCTGGGTCCTCGACCCGACCGGCGCCTCTAACCGCTGGTGGCTGACTCACGGCGGCGGGATCGTGATCGTGCTCAACTCCGGAGCCGACGGCCCGGACTTCATCATGGCTCACCTGAATCAGTCGCTCGTGAACGGCGGCCAGTCTGTCCGCAAGGGCGACCTGATCGGCTACACCGGCAACACCGGCAAATGGACGACCGGCCCGCATCTTCACTTTGAGCTCTGCCCGCCCGGCTACAACCTCCAGACGGACACCTACGGGCGCGTAAACCCGGATCTCTTTTGCACTGGCTACAAGGAAGACCTGAGCATCACCCTTGCGCCCGCTGGCGCCGTCGCCGGAGGCAACGCGACCCGCGAGGTCACGACCGAAGGCGCGAACGTCCGGACGGCCCCCTGGGCGGACGCCCCGAAGGCTCCGGGCTACGAGGAGGGCCTGGCCCTGGGCGCCGTGATCGCCGTCGTCGGTTACGTCAAGGGCGAAGCTGTCACGCCCGGAAATGACGCCTGGTACAAGACGAAGAGCGGCTTCTTCGTCTGGGCGAACGCGGCCGGAGACAACATCGACGGCCTGGCCTACCTGGGCGAGGTCCCGCGTCCGGCCGCCCCGGCTCCTGCCCCTGCACCGGCTCCCGCTCCTGCCCCTGCACCGGCTCCGGCCCCCGCTCCGGCGTACTCCTTCGCGGCGGCTTGCTCGCTCGTGACGGAGATCCATCCGGCCGCCGAAGGCAAGTTCGAGCGCGGCAACATTCCGAACCCGCCCTCCGGCCTGGTCGTGCATCAGTTCATAGCGGGCGAGACTCGCTTCGACGTCCACCTGGACTCTGTGATCCGCACGTTTACACAGGGCGAGCGAGTCGCTTCGGCTCACTTCGGCGTCGAGGGTAAGCGCGTCGTCCAGTTTGTCGACCTGAAGGACCGCGCCTATCACGCGGGGCCTGGCGGTAACGATCACTGGAGCATCGAGGTTTACGGCGGCATGGACGCCGAAACCCTGGCGACCGTGGCCCTCCTGATCTTCGAGCTTCAGAAGATCGCGGGCCGCCCGCTGGAGCTCTTCCGGCATCGTCAGATCATGGCTACACAGTGCGGCGACGACGTCCCCCTGGACGCGATCAAGGCCGCCGTGGCTGACCTGGCGAACCCGGCGACTCCGTCGACTCCGGAGGTCGTCGAGCCGGTCGCTCCTTCCCCTGTCCCCGGCGTCACGCCGGAGCAGAAGGAGGCGATCGTCCGCGAGTTCCTGGAGAAGCTCGTCGACGAGGTCCTCGACGACGCGAAGTAAGGCGCCTGGCCCCGCTCTCTACGGAGGGCGGGGCCTTTCGCCGTTTACACGCTCTCAAAATCGCCTGAGCAACGAGGCCGGCCTCGGCCCTCTCCTCTCGTGTCCCATACCTACACGAAGAGGAGATCCTCCCATGCAAACAGCCCCTATCGTCGGCCTGATCGGTAAGAAGCGCTCCGGCAAGGACACCTTCGCGGGCGGCTTGATCGACGCTCACGGCTTTACCCGCGTCGCCTTCGCCGATCCTGTCCGCCAGGCCGCGCTCGACCTCGATCCCTACGTCGGCCGTCCGGCGCTTCCCGGCCAGCTTGCGCCTCAGCGCGAGGTCCGGCTCTCTGACGTGATCGACTCGATCGGCTGGGAGTCCGCGAAGGACTACGTCCCGGAGGTCCGTCGCATCCTGGAGAACTTCGGGACTAACTCGATCCGCAAGCTCGATCCTGACTTCTGGGTCCGTATGGCCGTCGAGAAGATCCAGGCGACCGAAGGCCCCGTCGTCGTGACCGACGTCCGCTTCCCTAACGAAGCTGACAAGATCCGCGAGCTCGGCGGCCATGTTGTCCGGATCGTCCGCCCTGGCTTCGAGTCCGCTCCCGGCGCTCACGTTTGCGAGACGTCGCTCGACGAGTACGTCGCCGACCTCACCTTCGTAAACGACTCGACGATCGAGGAGCTTCGAGACTCCGCGATCGACCTCGGCGATATCCTCCTCCGCTTCGCGCAATAACCTAAAGGCCCGTCCTTCTCTAGCTAGAGAGGGGCGGGCCTTTTTGTGTTTCTAATTTGTAAAATTGCTGGACATTCCGGGAGTCTTCTAGCGTAAGGCGCCGCGCGTCACTTACGCTTATATTTATGAGTTCCCTGAATGACATACAAATCTCCGCGATCAATTCCCTTCGCAACTATAAGAAGGGCGCCGAAGGCGAGAAAACGGCCCATCTTCGCGCCGTAGCTGCCGCCTTCGTCGACGCTCGCGAGCACTTCTTCACGCCCCAGGGCGAGCCTGACTGGCTGGGAAGGACTCACGCTTACCGGACTTGGGTCCGTGAGACTATGCGCCTCGCTGACGTCCAACAGGGCGAGCTAACGACCGTCCAGGCGGCGATCCGCTACCACATCGGGAATATCGTCCGCGAGCGTATGGACGCCGACACGATCGAGGGCCTGGGCCTCCGCTCGTCGAGCCCGAAGCAACGCTCGGTAGAGAAGCGCGGGCGCCAGAGTGAAGTCCTGAATATCTTCGGTAACGGCGGCGCGGAGATCGCGGACGCCGACGAGATCCTGGTCGCCGTCGGCATGATGGAGGCGGCGCTGGCGCGTATGTCCGTCGGCGCGATCGCCGGGATGGACGCGAAGACGCGGAAGCCGATCCGGGAGGCCCTGGACAGCGTTTGCGAGCGTTTACACGTGCTGGGAGACGCGGCGGGATCGCGCCGGAAGTGACTCCGGAGTGACGAAGTGACAAAACGAACGTCACTTTCTATTTCTCTCTCTAGTTCTCTCTCTCTTAACACCTAATACAGAAGTGACGAAAGATCCGTCACTTCGTCACCGGCCCCAGGTTCACCCCTGGGGCTTCGTCGTTCCCTGAGCAAAACGGGCCGCCCCGGCCCTCTCCTCCTTCGTCCCTAATCCACGACTGAAGGAGGCTCGTCCCTGTGACGACACCGAAAGTAAGCACTATCAAGCGCGGCGGAGCCCGCTTCTACGTCAACCCCGACGACGGCGCGATCAAGGTCCCCGGCGTTACTTCCGTAGTCGGTATGCTCCCGAAGGAGTTCCTCCGCTACTGGGCGGCGAAGATGGTCGCCGAAGAGGCCGTCGCCGATCCTGGCACGCTCGTAAACATGGTCCTCCGCGACCCGTCCGCCGCGATCGACCACCTGAAGAAGGCGCCGGATCGCAACACTCGCAAGGCCGCCGACGTCGGCACCGCCGCCCACGATCTCTTTGAGCGGCTCTCTCGCGGCCAGTCCGTCGGCCGCGTGCATCCGGACCTGGAGCCCTTCGTTCGGCACTTCAGCGAGTTCCTGGACGTCGCCCAGCCGGAGTATCACTTCATGGAAGAGACGGTCTGGAGCGACAAGCACGAGTACGCCGGTAGCTTCGACGCCTTCGCGACGATCCAGGGCGAGCGTGTCTGGATCGACAACAAGACGACCCGCTCCGGCATTCACGAGGAGGTCGGCGTCCAGCTTGCGGCGTACCGCTTCGCGGACTCGATTATCCGCCAGGACGGCGGGCGCGTGCCCATGCCCCAGGCTGACGGCGGCGCGGTCCTCCATATCCGCCCGGAAGGCTGGAAGCTCGTCCCCGTCCGCTGTGACGAGGAAATGTTCGATATCTTCCTCCACCTTCGCGAGATCTTCCGATACGAGAAGGAGATCAAGGGGACGATCGTCGGCCGCGAGATCTTCTCCGGACCTCCGGAAGGCGTCGAGACTGGCCCGAAGCGCCGCGTACCACGCGCCCAGAGGACGGGGGCCTAAATGACTCCCGTAGCGATCCACGGCTCCCGCGACGATCTCCTCTGGCTGGCTGGCCTCCTGGAGGGCGAGGGCTCCTTCGACGCCCACCGGGGGAAGTATCCGCGTATCCGCCTGGGCATGACCGACCGCGACGTCGTCGGCCGCGCGGCGTCCCTTATGGACGCCTCGATCCGGCTCTCGCTCCGCCCGGCTCCGAATCAGCCCACCTGGCATACGGAGATCTCGGGAGCTCGCGCGGCGGCGATCATGGCGGAGATCCTGCCCTTTATGGGCTCGCGCCGCTCCGGCAAGATCGCCTCTGTCCTGGCGGCCTACCGCTGGCCGACGGAAGCCTCGAAGTCGGCCTCGTGCCCTGGCCCGGCACTGACCCGCCCGGCCGGTATCGCGAAGCCTCTCTCGGCGGCATGAGCGACTTCGCCGTCGTCCTCCTGGCCTTCGTCCTCGGCGTGATCGTCGGCGTGACCTGTCCCTTCTAGCTAAGAGCCTCTCTCCCGTCCTGGGAGAGGGGCTCTTTTTCTTTGCCTGGCCGTGAGCAGATCCGACCTCCCGGCCCTCTCCTCTTGTGTCCGATACACCCCGGACCCGCCGCCGAAGCGCGGCCGGTCCAACACAAGAGGAGCCCTTACTTTGGCACTGAAAATCTTTGGTACTGATCCCGAATCTCAGCCGAAGCCGCGCCAGCGGTTCAGCGACGACGTCGTCGGCCGCTTCCGCTCCGGCCACACTCTGAACGGCCGCCCGGCCGCCCTGGACGACTGGCGCGTGACGACCGGCGACCCGGAAGTCGCCAGCGCCATTTACGACCTCCTGGGCGGCGACGCTCCCCAGAAGTGGGACGCGAAGGGCGAGGACGACCTGGAGGTCTTCACCGCCTCGAAGGAGGTCGAGATCATCCTGGAAGGCGAGAAGGCTCTCCGCCAGAGCATGATCCTTTGGGGCCGCAACGGGAAGATGATCTCGAAGTCCGACGGCGAAACTATGGAGGACGGCTCTCCGGACCCGGACGCGGAGCTCTCCTTCGCCGAACGGAAGAAGAAGGGCCAGGACGGCATCGGCCCGGTGCCTCAGATCGAGGTTTACTTCCGCCTGGCCGCTGAGCCGGATCTCGGCATCTTCAAGTTCCAGACCGGCTCCTGGAGCATGGCTTCGGATCTCGCGGCGTATGGCGTCGAGGACGAGCTCCGCGACCTGGTCGCCGACTCCGAATCTGGCAAGGTCCGCGCCGTCCTGGAACTGGAGCCCGTCTCCTTCGTCGTGAAGAAGGGGCCGCGCGCTGGTCAGACCGTGGCTTACACCAAGCCCAACCTGATCCTGAAGGGCGCCGCCTAATGCCGCTCCTCGTGCTGAGCCTGATCTCCTTCGTCCTGGTCGTCCTGAAGGCCCTCGGCCCGCTGGCGCTGGTCCCCTTGTGGGTCTGCCTCCTGCCGCTGGTCCCGCTGGGCCTGGCCCTGGTCCTGGTCTTCGTCGCCGCGATCCTGGCGCTCGTCGTCGGGATCAAGGTCGCGCTGAAGACGCCGATCGCGGTCCCGACGGCCTAGCTCCCTCCTGAAGTAATCCCTAGCCCCCGCTCCTGGAACCTCCCAGGGGCGGGGGCTTCTCCGTATCAAAACGAAAGACTGTTTACACGCAATGCCTGAGATCACCCTTTACTCGAAGACCGTTTGCCAGCCCTGCAAGGCAACGAAGCGGAAGATCGCGAAGGAAGGCATGGAGCCTTACCTCCGCGAGATCAACGTCGACGAGGACCCCGCCGCCCGTCAATTCCTGATCGACTCCGGCTATACCGAATCGCCCGTCGTTATGACCTCCTTCGGCGACGAGTGGACCGGCTTCCGGCCGGACCTGGTCGAGGCTTTCCGCGACCGCGTGAAGGCGGAAGCAGGGGCCGCCGAATGAGCCGCGAGAGGACGATCCCGGAGGCCGTGATCGACCGCCAGGAGCTCCGCGTGACCCTGGACGGCCAGGAGCTCCCCTACTTCTACGCGGAGCAGGGTCCGCGCGTCGAGGAGCTCGGCGAGGGCCTCTCCGTCCTCTGGCTCCCGATCATCGTCGGCGGCGTCGAGGACGTCCCGGCGACGCCTGGCCCGTACCGCTCGCCGGACCTCTGGCCAGCCCAGGACGACGTCGTCGCCAGGGGCGGCCGTCACCTGGACTCTTACCGGGGCGACTCGTGAGCGGCCGGAGGCCCGCCGTCTGCGGCCATAACGGCGGCCAGGGCATCGGCTCCGGCCACGTCTGCCGTTGCGTCGCTCCGGCCGGACACGAACCTATTTACGGCGTCGGCCACGGTTGCTCGTGCGGCGCCCTCTGGAGGGACAAATGAGCAAGGTTTACCTACATTCTGACTGGCACTTCCGCCACGACTTCGTCGCCAGGACGCGAGGCTTCGCCTCCGCCGAAGAGCACGACGAGGCCCTGATCCAGCGGATCAATTCCGTCGTCACGAAGCGCGACACGCTCTTTGTCCTGGGCGACGTCTTTATGGGCTCCGTCTCGGCGGGCCTGGAGGTCGTGAAGCGTGTAAACGGCGTGAAGCGGCTCGTCCTGGGCAACCACGACGCCGCTCACCCTATGCACCGGAAGAGCACGACTCACGTCCGGCGCTTCCTGGAGGTCTTCGACTCCGTCCACCTTCACGAGGAGCTCCGGCTCCCTGGCGGCCGGAAGGTCCTCCTCTCGCACTTCCCCTATGTCGGCGACCACGGCGACCGCGAGGGCGACCGCTATCCACAATGGCGGCTTAGGGACGAGGGCGCCTGGCTGATCCACGGCCACGTTCACGACGCCTGGAGCCGCGACGGCCGCCAGATTAACGTCGGTGTCGACCGTCGGGACTTCCCGATCGACGCGGACGCCGTCGCGGCCTGGATCGACTTCGAGGAGTCGCGGGCATGAGCGCGGCGCTGAACCGGCTCCGGGGCCTGGCTTACCGGCTGGGCCTCCGCCCGCGCCGTGGCTCGATCCTTTACTCCCCGTCGCGGGACTTCGCCCTGGCTGGCCGCCGCCTGGCGGACGCTTTCGCGGACGCCTTCGAGGAGGCCCTCTCGTGAGCGCCGCGAAGCAGAAGGGGACGGCCTGGGAGACGGCCCTCGTCCGCTTCCTGGGCGAGTTCTTCGAGAAGCGCTTCGGCCTGGAGCCTCGCCGCAAGGCACAAGAGGGCTTCGAGGACGCGGGCGATATCGGCGGGATCTCGCCTTTCGTCGCCCAGGCGAAGGCGTATAAGTCCTGGGAGGACGCGATCCGGCTCGGCCTGGACGGCGTCGAGAAGCAGAAGATCCACGCGGGCGAGCCTTACGGCGTGGCCTTCGTGAAGCGGGTCCGGCGCTCTGTCGGCGCGGGATATGCCGTAATGACCGTGGCGACTTTTGCGCGCCTACTGGTCCGCCTACGGCGGGCGGAGTTTTTGCTGGAGAAGCACGCTCCGGATGCCTGGGAGGTCCACGCTGCTGGAACCGCCCAGGATCTCGTCCGGGAGCTCCGCTAGGCCCGGTGCTTCGGCGCCCGGTGCCTTCCTCGGCGCTTTACGGGCGCCTCCGGCCTGGGTATCCAGTCCGCTACATAGGAGCCGTCGGCGAAGACCGTATGAGTCTCGCCCAGACCTATTCCTAGTCGGGGGAGGAGGACGAATGTCGCCTCCTCCTCCGGCATGGCGAAGATATCGTCCGCCGTGTCGTCCGCTACCGGGATTACCGGCAGGACCGCCGTAACAGGCCCCTCACATTCCACTTTTTACCTCTTGTGTAACTCGGCCCGGCCTCCTTTTGCCGGGCGTTCCCCAATGTTGCGCCTTCAAGTGTAAGGGCTCTTACGACCTTTCCTGTCGCGTGACCGTTTCAACACCCCGAAACGTTCCAAAAACTTTTTTGAGCAGGGCGCGAGCTCCCGGCCCTCTCCCTTTCCGAACACTTTCCGCACTACCGAAACGGAGCTCCTCGTGACCCTTTCCGATCTCCTGACGAAGCTCGACGACGTCGAGGCTACGCCGGACGGCTACCTGGTCCACTGCCCCGCCCACAACGACTCGAAGCAGAGTCTCCGCCTGACCGTCTCTGACGCCGGGAAGGTCCTCATGCGGTGCCGCGCTGGCTGTGAGACGAAGGCCGTCGTCAAGGCCCTGGGCATGACCATGAAGGACCTCGCGACCATGACGGCGGGCTCCGTCGACCTGGACAAGGTCGCGACCTCGAAGGACGTCCCGGCCTCCCCGGCTGACGTCGCCGCCCTGGCCGTCAAGCTCGACGAGTGGCACGCCGCCCTCTCGACCGAAGCCGCCGAAGAGGCCCTCTCCTATGCGTTTACACGCTTCGGCGTGACGGAGGCGGACGCTGACCGCCTGGGCCTGGGCTTCGCTGACCGCGCCGTCTATGACGAGGACCGGAACCTGATCTCCGGCCTTCCCGGCGGCCCCCGCCTCGTCGTCCCGTTCCGCGATAAGGACGGAGTCCCTCGGGGCTTCCAGGCCCGCTCCCTGGCCGCCGACGCGACTGTCCGCTGGCTGGGGCCGAAGTCTCCCGACGGCGCCTCCTGGGCGAAGGTCGGCTTCTTCCACGGCTCCGCTGGCTTCGACGAGATCGTCGTCACGGAAGGCCCCGGCGACGCGCTGACGTCGGCCGTCGCCCTGGGCTTCGACACGATCGGTATCCGCGGCGCTGGCCTGGCGGCTAACCCGGCCGTGATCGACGAGATCGCGGCAATGATCGGCGACCGCGAGGCCGTGATCGCCGGAGACGGAGATCCGGCCGGTCGTCGCTTCTCCGCGACCCTGGCGGAGGCCCTCGTCGGCCGCGAGATCCGCGTAAAGGTCCTGGATCTCCCGGACGGCCTGGATCTCTCCGACTGGCGCGACCGCGACCCGCACAAGTTCTACGCCGAAGCGATCCGGGCGATCGCCGAAGCCCAGGTCGTGAAGTCCCGGACGGCCGCCCTCCTGGCCTGGGACGAGGAGCGCTACTCGCTGACGGATCTCGGCGGCGCCCGCTACCTCCGCGACTACGTCGAGAGCCTGGGCTCCGGCGTCCGCTACACGGAAGAGATGGGCTTCTTCCTCCTGGAGGAGGGCGTATGGCGGAAGGACGAACAGCAGACGATCCGGACGCACGCCCAGGGCGTCGCGGACCTGGTCCGCAACCTGGCCCGCGAAGCTTCCCTCGCCGTCTCCGGCCAGGAAGAAGAGGGCGTCTCCCAGAAGGACAAGAAGCGCGCGGCCCGCCTGAACCGCTACGCCGCGCACGTCCAGACCTCGCGCGGGATCGACTCCATGATCCGCGAGCTCCAGGCCGTCCAGGGCGTCCCTGCCCGCGTGAGCGACTTCGATAAGCATCCGGATCTTCTCGCGTGCCGTAACGGCGTCGTCGACCTCCGGACGGGAGAGCTTATGCCTCACGATCCGGCGCTTCTCCTGACTCGCCGGATGGAGATCGACTTCGATCCGAACGCGAAGGCTCCGCGCTGGGAGGCTTTCCTGGAGCAGGTCTTCCCGGCTCACCCTGCCCTCCCGGATTACATGCGCCGCCTCGTCGGCTACGGGATCACCGGCCACACTACGGAGCAATGCTTCGCGGTCCTCTGGGGGACCGGCGCGAACGGTAAGTCGGTCCTCACGGACACGCTGACGGAGGTCTTCCGCGAGCTCACCGTGACGACTCCCTTCTCGACCTTCGAGGATCGCGGATCGGGCGGCATCCCGAACGATATCGCGGCCCTGAAGGGCGGGCGCCTGGTCATGGCCGCCGAAGGTGAGCAGGGCAAGCCTATGAGCGAGGCGATCCTGAAGCGCGTCACCGGCCGCGACCTGATCTCGGCCCGTTTCATGCGGAAGGAGTTCTTCGAGTTCCGGCCGACCTTCCTTCTCATGCTGGCGACTAACTTCAAGCCCTCCTTCAAGGGCCAGGACGAGGGCCTCTGGCGCCGCGTGAAGCTGATCCCCTGGGAGCGCTACTTCAAGCCTGAAGAGCGCGATCACCGCCTGGGCGAGAAGCTCCTCGCGGAGGCTCCAGGGATCTTCGCCTGGGCGGTACGCGGGGCTCGCGAGTGGTACGCGGGCGGCCTCCAGGACCCGGAGATCATCAAGAGCTCCACGAAGGAGTACCGCGAGACGTCCGACGCCCTGGCGGGCTTCCTGCCTGGTCAATTTGTCTTCGACGAGGCGGCCGGTCGTGTCGACGGGAAGCTCCTCTTCGACGCTTACCTCGCGTGGGCGGACGAGGAGAACCTCCCTCAGCGCGAAGTCTGGACGCGCCGGACCTTCTTCGGCGCCCTGGAGGAGCGCGGGCTCACGAAGCGGAAGACGAATAAGGGCGTCGCCTTCGACGGTATCCGCCGCGCCCGGCAGACCGACAACGTCCCGGATCACGACGCCCCGGAAGATGTCCCGCTTCCAGGGCGAGCAGGGGAAGGCTTCCTGGCCCTCTCCTCTGACGACAAAGCAAACAAAGAGCTCCCCGCCCTCTCCGGCGCGGATCTCGACGACGTCCTGTAAGGAGCCCGAATGGAAGACGAGATCGGCGAGATCGAGCTCGACCCCCGCGAGTACGTTTGCGAGCGGTGCCGCCTGGTCCACTGGACCGGCGCCCCGGACGCTTGCGATCGCTAAGCACCATCTAAGCCAGCCCGCCCCCTCCGTGACTCGACTCCGGGCGGGGCGGGCCTCCAGGCCGGTTAGTTAGGCCGTCGCTCAACAGATACAGCACCCCTCAAACGCGCCCCTATGGCGCACGAACTAATTGTTTACGCGGTTCACGTCTTCTGGCTGTCTCCCAGTACGCGGCGGAGGGTTCGACTCCCTCACCGGCCACTCCCGTTTACACACCCTCGCGAAAGGATCGCGCCCCTTGATAACCCTCACCCACACGATCGCGGGCGAAGAGTGCCGGATCTACTTCCCGGAGCGCCGCCAGGACCTTATCGGCTTCGACGCCTTCCTGTCCCAGGGCGACAAAGTCCTGGGCTTCGACACGGAGACGACCGGCCTCGATATCTTCAGCCCCGGCTATAAGTGCCGCCTCGCCCAGTTCGGCAATCAGCGCGAAGCCTGGGTCCTCCGGACGGATCTCTTCGGCGACGTCATCGAGAAGGCCCTCCGCCAGTCGCGCGCCTTCGTGGCCCATAACGCGCCCTTCGACCTCCTGGTGACCGACAAACACCTGGGCGTCTCGATCGAGGAGCTCGGCTCTCGCGTCTTCGATACGCGGATCTTCGCTCACCTTCTCGACCCCCGCACGAAGGCCGAAGGCGGGGCCGGCCTCCACCTGAAGGAGCTTTGCGAGATCTACGTCGACGATCAAGCGCCGGACACCCAGGAGGGCCTCTCGGCGATCTTCCTGAGCCTCTTCAACGCCTGGAAGAAGACCGTCCCGGCCGAAGTCGTCGACGCCTTCAAGAGCAAGTCCGGCAAGCGCCCGCACCTGCCCTACGGCTTCGCGAATATCGAGATCGACCACGAGACATACGTCCGTTACGCGGGCCTGGACGTAATCCTCGTGACGCGGCTCTTCTACGAGCTCGCGCCGCTCGTGAAGGAGCTCGGCCTGAACGACCTCTCGAAGTTCGAGCACCACCTCCAGTGCCTCCTCGCGATCATGCAACGCAAGGGCATGAAGCTGGACGTCCCTTACATCGAGCGGCTCCGCGAGGAGCTCCTGAAGGAGCAGGAGGAGTACAGCGCGATAGCGGCCCGCTACGGCGTCCCGAACATCAACTCGACCGATCAAGTCGCCGCCGCCCTCGTGGGCATGGGAGAGACGCTGACGGAGAAGACCGGCTCCGGGAAGGACAAGGTCGACAAAGAGGTCCTTATGCCTCTCGCGGACCTCGATCGCGAGTGGGAGCGGATCGAGGCCCGGACGCCTAACCCGCTGGCCGACGCCGTCCTCCGCGCGAAGCGCGCGAAGAAGTGGGGAGAGGACTACGCGGGCGCCTTCCTAAACCTGAAGGACGGCGAGGACCGGCTCCACGCTATGATCGGCGGCCTCCAGGCCCGAACGGCGCGTATGTCGATCTCACGGCCTCCGCTCCAGCAACTCCCCTCCGGCGACTGGAAGATCCGCCGCGCCGTGATCGCGGACCCCGGACAGCTGATTATCGCGAGCGACTACTCCCAGGTAGAAATGCGCGTCCTGGCGGCCCTCTGCCAGGACCCGACGCTCGTCGAGGCGATCAAGTCCGGCGTCGACCTTCACGACTTCACGGCAGAGAAGGTCTTCGGTCCGGACTTCACGAAGATGCAAAGGAAGATCTCGAAGTCGATCGGCTTCGGCAAGGTCTACGGCGGCGGCGCGACGACCGTCGCCCGGCAGACCGGCGCCGATATCGACGCGATCCGCCCGGCAATGGCCGCCTACGACTCGACCTTCCCAGGGATCAAGCGTTACGGCCAGCGGCTCCAGAAGCGCGCGGAGTACGGCAAGAAGGAAGTAATCACCGTCTCCGGCCGTCACCTTCCGCTCGATAAGGATCGGCTCTACGCGGCGACGAACTACGTCGTCCAGTCGACCGCTCGGGATCTCCTCGCCCAGGCGATCGTCGATATTTTCGACGCGGGCCTGGGAGATCATCTTCTCCTCCCGGTCCACGACGAGCTCGTCGGCCAGGCGCCGAAGCACGAGGCCGAAGAAGTGATCCAGGAGATCGGCCGGATCATGGGCTCGACCTTCTACGGCATCCCGATTACGAGCGACCCGGAAGTCTACGGCCCGTCCTGGGGCTCGGGCTATAAGTGCCCGCCTCACCTGGACGCCGCCGCGTGACCCTGGCCCCGGACGCCGTCGCCCGCCTGATCCGCTGGCGGCGGCATCAAGTCCTCGTCCACTCGATCCTGTACTACCGCTTCGACTCGCCCCTGATCTCCGATCACACATACGACGGCCTCGCCCAGGAGCTAATCCAGCTTCAGCGCGAGCACCCCGAAATCTCCGAAGGCGTCGACTACAAGCTCGACGCCTTCCGGGACTTCACGAGCTCTACCGGCTACGACCTCCCGCTCTTCTCCCCTGGCGAGGTCGTCGTCGCTGAAACCCTCCTCAAACTCCGAAACGAAAGGCAAGAATCATGACCGCTCCCCTGTCCGCCGCCGTCCGCGACTTCGCGGAGGAGACTCTCTTCCTGGCCCGCTCGCTGGCTGAAGCTGAAGAGATCCAGTGGAGCGCCGCGCCGATCCCGAAGCCCCGCGAGGACACGACCGAACGGGCGAAGGGCGGCCACGGCGACCCGACTCTGGCGATCGTGCTCGACGAGCGCCGCCTGGCCGTCCGCGCGGCCGTCGAGGAGGCTCACGCGGCCATTGCCCAGGCTTCGGAAGTCGCGGCGAACGCCCGCCGAAAGGTAAACGCGGCGATCGCCGCCTGGAATGGCGAGGGCGTGTAAACGCTCCAGGAGGACGTCTTACGCAAGTGTAATTACTCGACTTGCGTAAGGCGTCTTTCGCTATTAATCTCTTTCCCGTCGCGACGAAGCGACGACCCAAATCCCCTTACGGCGCCGCGAAAGGCGCCTTACGAAAGGTCTATTTGCCATGCTCTCTTTCGACTCTGTGATCGCCGATATCTTCGACCGCCGCGCTGAGAAGCGTGTCTCCCTGGAGGAGGAGCGCGAGCTCCTGGCGGCCGCCCAGGCTGGCAACGAAGACGCGAAGATCTCGCTCTTCTACGCTTACGCGGCGGCCCTCCGTAACGGCGTGAAGTGGTACACGCGCGCTCAGTCGTCAGTGCCCCAGGCCGCCGACCTGGACGACGTCCGCCAGGCCGTCGTTATGGGCCTTCTGGAGGCGATCCAGGCTTTCGACCCGGAGAAGCACGACCGGCTCGCGGCGATCGCGGCGAAGTACATCACGAACGCCGTCTCCGTCCAGTCTCAGGACGCCTCCGGCTTCTCGATCCCGGAGCGCACTATGAAGCGCTTCTTCGGCATCCTCCGCAAGGCCGACGGTAACGTCTTCGAGGCGGCCCGGATCGCGCCGGAGCACGAAATGACGGCGGAGACTTTCCTTTCCGTCCTTTCGGCCGTCCGCAACGTCGAGGGCCTGGAGGCTCTCACCGACGGCGGCGAGGACTCCACCGGCGCTCCTCGCGAGATCGAGGCCCGCTCGATCTTCGGCGACCCGGCCGCCGACGCTGAGGACGCCGTCCTGGTCGAGCTCGCTTTCTCCGCCGTCGACGACCTGGAGGGCGCCGTCTGCCGCCTCTCCTACGGCTTCGCTGATTACGAGCCCCTCCCGGACGTCGAGGTCGCTCACCGCCTGGGCCTGTCCCGCCCGAAGACCCAGCGCGTCCGCGCCGGAGCACTCGGCAAGATGCGTCAAGCCCTGGGTGTCGCGTAAAGCGACTAGCGGAAGGCGGCGGTCTTTCATGTCTTCGAGCATAGGGGGCCGCCGCCAATTAATCAACTCATTAGACCAACGCTTTTATTTATTACCCCGACGACGCCCCGGCCTCCCCTGGCTGGGGCTTTTGTCGTGTCTTCGCTTCTCGACTTGCGTAAGTCGTTTTGCGTGGCTTAGACTGTTTACACACGGCAAGCCCACCGACCGAAGGAGTCACAATGACCACCGCCGAAGCCCTCCGCACGATCGCCGCCACGACCGACGCCGCCCTCCTGCCGCTCCTCCGCGAGATCGCCCTCTGGGAGGCCCGCGTCGAGGGCATCCGGAAGGAAGTCTCGAAGGCTCGCGGCGACTACTACCGCCAGGCCCGCGAGGTCGCCCTGGGGACCGCCCAGGCGAAGGTCGCGGCCCTGAAGGCTGAAGCCGCTCCCCTGGAGGCGATCGCCGCCGCTGGCAACTGGTCCCGCTTCGTCCTGGTCCCTGGCGGCCACCTTCACCGGGGCTTCCACTGCTCGACGCTCCGCTGGTCGACGCCGACGGGGCTCCTCCCGGAATACTCCGGCGCCGACGAGAAGGAGATCGTCGAGATCGCGGGCGAGGTCGCTTGCACTGTCTGCTTCCCGTCCGCCCCGGTCGATCGCCCGACCCGTATCCCGGCGCTCGTCGAGGAGCGCGAGGCTCGCGAGGCCGAAGCCGCCGCCCGCGCCGCGAAGAAGGTCGCCGCTGAAGCCGCGAAGATCGTCGTCGGGAAGAAGGTCTTCAAGACTCAGCGCGCCGCCGAAAACGAGATCGGCTGGAAGATCGAAAACGTTGTCTCCCGCCGCTACATGGCCGCCGCTGACGCCTCGCACCGCGAGCACCTGGACGGCCTGGCCGCTGAAGACCTGGCCGCCGCGAAAACGATCGCCGAAGCTATCGCCGCCGCCGTCGAGGGCTACTCCGTCGAGGCGATCCTGGCGAAGAAGTTCGCCGCGAAGGTCAAGGAGTACCGCCGCAACGGCTGGGAGATCCCGGCCGACGCAAGCCTCTAGGCCCTCCCTGGGGAGGAGCTCCTCGCTCCTCCCCCGCCGACTTGCGTAAGGCGCCGCTCGTGGCTTACACTGTTTACACGAGCCAGCCGCTACCGAAGGAGCCCAGAATGACCGCCGCGAAGACCTTCCGCCCCGTTACCTCTAACAAGGACCTCTTCGAGGCCCTGGAGGACGGCTACGCCCGTCTTACCGGCGACGTCTACGAGACGAGCGTCCCGCGCCTGGTCGACGTCGCGTTCGCGACGAACACCTTCGGCGACGGCGACGTCGTCAAGGTCATGCGCGTATCCCGCGCCACGGCCCGCCGTCTCGGCCTGGCCGCCTAGCCCCTTCCCCTACTACCGAAAGGACCGCCTCAATGGCCGCGAAGACCGTAACCGAAATATCCGCCCGCTCCTCGAAGATCGACGCCGGTCGCTACCTGACCGTAGTCATTGAGCGCGAGGATTGGGCCGACGTCCCGGAGAACGGCGTCTATGCCGGGAAGTCCTACCGGCGCACGACCCGTTACGCCGGGACGGCCGAAGGCTATCGTCACGTCATGCTTGGGAGCTCCTCGGCTCCCTGGGAGGCGTAATGCCCGCCCGCCGCAAGGTCGACCGCGAGGAGTTCGCCCGCCTGGACGAGGCGGGCTGGAGCCTCCAGGAGCTCGCCGCTCACTTCGGCGTCGCCGTCTCGACCGTCGCCCGCGTCCGGAAGTCCCTCGGGCTCTCGCGCCCGGCGCCCGCCCTGGCCCCTGAGACGGTCGCCAGGGTCGAGGAGGCCCTGGCGGACGGCTGGAGCTTTAAAGAGATCCACCGGACGATCGGCGTCGATATGGAGACGCTCCGGCGCCGCTGGCCTGGCCGCCAGTGGACGAAGGCCGAAGCGATCGACTACACGCGCCGCCTTCGTTGGTTCCGGGAGGACGTCGCGAAGGCAAATTACGCTCTTTCCGCGTCCGACTTGCGTAAGTCGTCTTTCGTGGCTTAGACTGTTTACACAAGCAAGGCACACCGCCCCAGACCTGAAGGAGTCACAATGACCGCAAAGTTCCAGACCCGCGAAGAATGGCTCGTCGCCGCTGTCGCCGCCCTGACGCCGCTCTTCGAGGAGCTCGGCGAGAAGGTCCCGACCGTCCGCGTCTCCGTCGGCTGGCCTGGCGGCAACGGCCGCAAAAACTCCGTGATCGGCCAGTGCTGGGCGACCGGCGCTTCCGCTGACAAGGTCGCCCAGCTGTTTATCTCGCCAGTCCTGGACGACGCCGTCCGCGTCCTGGACGTCCTGACTCACGAGCTCGTCCACGCGGTCGACGACTGCCAGAGCGGCCACAAGGGCCGCTTCGCGAAGATCGCGAAGGCTCTCGGCCTGGAGGGCAAAATGACGGCGACGGTCGCGGGCGACGACCTGAAGGCGAAGCTCGAAGAGATCGTCGAGGAGCTCGGCGAGTACCCTCACGCCGCCCTCGCGAACGCCCAGGGCGCCGACGGCCCGAAGAAGCAGACGACCCGCATGATGAAAGTCGAGTGCGCGGAGGGCTCCGGCTACAAGGCCCGCATGACGCGCCAGTGGCTCGAAGAGTTCGGCGCCCCTATCTGCCCTTGCCACGAGGAGCGCATGGTCGAAGCGTAAGGCGCCCTCCGCGAGGCGTCCGCCCTGGGCGCCTCGCTTCCCTCCTCCGGCCCTCGAAAGGAGCCCTCCGTGACCGCTCTCCTCCTCGCCCTCGTCGTCTTTACCGGCGTCGAGTCCTGGCGCCAGGTCGTCGCCCAACCCTGGCGCCGCCGCTGATCCCGAAGCCCCCGGCACAAGCTGGGGGCTTCTTCGTGTCTCGACTTGCGTAAGTCGTCTTTCGTGACTTACACTGTTTACACAAGCCAGCCACTACCGAAGGAGTTCAAAATGACCGCAACGCTCGAAGCCCCCGCCGCCGCCGACTTCTACGTCGAGCCCTTCCCTGGCCGTAAGGGCTCCGACCGGATCGTCGAGACTTGCGGCAAGTGCTCCGGTCGCGGCGTGATCGACTGGGGCCGCGTCACGGTCCAGCGCGGCAACGATATTGACCGCTTCTGCTTCCAGTGCGGCGGCTCCGGAGAATACTCCTTCCTCGTCTCCTCCCGCCGCGCGACGGCCCGCCGCGAAGCGAAGCGCCAGGCGGAGCTCGTCCTGGCCCGCCAGGAGGCGGACGCCGCCCGCGAAGCCTTCCGCGAGGAGCACGCCGCGACGATCGCCGTCCTGAAGGCTTACGCCCCGAAGGACGCCTTCCTGGCGGAGCTCCTGGACCGGATCGAGAACGGCGTCGGCTTCCTGACGGAAGGCCAGCTTGCGGCCGTCGTCCCGGCGATCGAGCGCCTGGAGGCCCGCGAAGCCGCGAAGCGCCCGGTCCAGGAAGGCCGCTACGAGATCCAGGGCTCGATCGTCTCGACGAAGTGGCAGGAGAGCCCCTTCGGCTACGGAAACGCGACGCTGAAGATGCTCGTCGAGGTCGACGGCTTCAAGGTCTGGGGCTCCGTCCCTCGCGGCCTGGACGGCGTCCTGGAGCGCGGCGATCGCGTCGCCTTCACGGCCACGGTCGAGAAGAGCCAGGACGACGAGAGCTTCGGCTTCTTCAAGCGGCCGACGAAGGCCCGCCGCCTGGCCGACTAGCTCCGGCCCCGCCCCTCCTCCTGGAGGGGCTTTTCTTTTGCCCTGAGCAGGACGCGCGCCGCTGGCCCTCTCCTCCGTCACCACTAACCGAAAGGATCGCCACAATGGCCGCTATCTCGTATAAGGACCTCGTCGCCGCTGGAGCGCCGGAGCTCCCCGGAAAGCTCTTCTACCGCGTGAAGCTCGATCTCGACGTCCCCGCTCACGTCGTCGTCGAGATCCGGGGGCCGCGCCTCTTCGGCTCCCAGCTAGTCGCCCGCCGCTCCGCCAGGATCACGACGAGCGAGCCCCTCGCCCAGGTCGCCCAGGTCGCGACGACGGCGGCGAACGCCGTAAACGTCGGCCTGGGCTTTCACGCCCTCGTCGGCGACGTCCGGAAGGAGGCGTAATGGCCGCCCGGAAGAATCACTTCACGGCCCGGCTCGTCGTCGAGGAGGTCGTCTTCAGCGACGCCTCGGCGCCCTATGACCGGCGCCCTCAGCCTCCGGCGCCTCCCACGCGGGAAGTCCAGCACGTCGCGGAGATCGTCTTCCGCGCCGACTCCCTGGACGCCCTGGCCGCGAAGCTGGCCGCCCATACTGCCCTCCTGGGCGACTCATAAACGAAAGCCCCTCAGCGACTCGCTGGGGGGCTTTTTCGTGCCCTGGAGCGGGCCGCGACACGCTCAAAATGAAGCTATGGGTTTTCGTACCGCATGTCAATCACGCCGGTGCCGATTTCGATCCGGCTGGTGCGGGCGCCGATGGCGGACAGGAGCGGGAACGGCGATGCCTGCTGGCGGGCGAAGTGGTGGACCCGGAAAAACGCTCCGTCCACTCCCAGCTCTTCCGCGGCGACAGCAAGGTCGATGGCCTGGAGGAGGGCGTCCGCGGCCGTCCGGGTCTGTGAACCCTGGCCAGGGCCCCAGTGGCCGAATGAAAGGAATCCGATGCGCTCCATGACTCCCGTAACCGGCGTGGGGCGCAGGGAATTCCCTGCAGCTCTTCTGCCGCCGGTTCCGCTGAGCGCCACGCGGTGCGGCAGGTCCGGAATAATCGAGTACCGCTTACGCTGGCCGGGGCGCGGATGGTGTTGCCAGAATTGCAGGAACTGCCGGCCCCCTTCGCGGCCGGAGAACGTAAGCAGATGGGCGGACTTGTGGAGCATGCGGACTACTGCATTATCGGCGGCGGCATAGTGGGGCTGGCCACCGCCTACCAGTTGCTGTGCAAGGAGCCCGGGGCGTCACTGATCCTGCTGGAGGCGGCGGATACACTCGCCGCGCACCAGACCGGCCACAACAGCGGGGTAATCCACTCCGGCATCTACTACGCCCCGGACAGCCTCAAAGCCCGCTTCAGCAAGGCCGGCGCACAACAGACAAAGGAGTTCTGCCGGGAGCACGGCATTCCGTTCCAGGAACCGGGCAAGCTGCTCGTCGCCACCACTGCCCTGGAGCAGGAACGGCTGGACCAGCTGGAAGCGCGGGCCGGCATCCACGGCCTGGAGTGCGAGCGGCTTGACCAGCCTGAGCTGCGGCGGCGGGAGCCCAACGTCTCCGGGTTTGCGGGCCTCTTCATTCCGAGCACGGGCATTGTTGATTACAGGGCAGTGGCCCGGAAGCTGGCTGCGCTCATCACCGCCGCAGGCGGACAGGTCATTACCGGGGCAAGGGTCACCGCCATCAGCGAGCACGCGGACAGGGTTAAGGTTGGCACCTCCGATAACCGCTACAGCTGCGGCAAACTTGTGGCCTGCGCCGGGCTGCAGTCGGACCGGCTGGCGGAGCTCGCGGGCGTGGACATCGACGTGCAGATCATCCCCTTCCGCGGCGAGTACTTTGAGCTACCGCCAGATAAATCCAGCTATGTCCGGCACCTGATCTACCCGGTCCCGGATCCCGCCCTGCCCTTCCTGGGCGTCCACCTCACCCCCACCGTGGCCGGCACCATCACAGTGGGACCGAACGCCGTGCTGGGCCTGTCCCGGGAGGGATACCCCAAGTTCTCGGTGGACCTCCAGGATGTGGGCCGGTACCTGAGGTTCCCGGGCCTCTGGCATGTGGCCCGGGAGCATGCCCGTACCGCTGTCCGCGAAGTCCGGAACTCCTTGTTCAAGGGCAGCTACCTGCAGGAATGCCGGAAATACGCGCCCGGCCTGGCCAAGGAGGACCTCCTGCCGTATGAGGCGGGCATCCGGGCGCAGGCGGTCCGCCGCGACGGCACGCTCATCCACGATTTCCTCCTGGCCGAGACGCCCCGGATGATCCACGTCCTGAACGCGCCTTCGCCCGCGGCCACGGCTGCGCTGCCCATCGGCGGCCACCTGGCGTCGAAGGCTGTGCTGCTGCGCACAGCCTAGGCTGTGAGCGCAGAGGCCACGGGCCGGTGGCTAGACTGGCACCGTGACCAACAGCGACCAGCCTGCCAATGCCGGGAAGCCGCCGTCGCGCGGGAGAATCGCTGAGCGGCTGCTTCCCGGGGGCGTGGAACCGGACCCGCGGTTCACCCTTGCCAACGAGCGTACTTTCCTTGCGTGGATCCGGACGTCGCTTGCGCTGCTGGCCGGCGGCATCGCCATCGAGGCGTTCACGGCCGATCTTTTCCTGGAGCCCGTCCGGAAGGGCCTCGCGGTGGTCCTGCTCCTGCTGGGGATGCTGCTCAGCGCAGGCTCTGCCGTGCGGTGGCTGCGCGTGGAGCGCAGCATGCGCAACAAGGCCCCGCTGCCGCTGCCGCTCATCGTGCCGCTGCTGGCCGGGGCAGGCGCGGTGGCCGCCGCCGTCGTACTGATCTTTATCCTCTGGCGCTGACCCCATGGCCGCGTCCCGCCCTGCCGGCAGCCACGGCGACCCCGGCCTGCAGCCGGAGCGGACCACCCTCGCGTGGGGCAGGACCGTACTGGCACTGGTGACGGTCAGCGCCATCTTCCTGCGCTGGCTCCCCCGGCACGGCCTGCCCATCCTTTTGCTGTTCGGGATATCGGCAGCCGCCGCGCTGGCCATCTACGCGACGCAGCGGCACCGCTACAGCGCCAGGTCCCGCGGCCTTTCGAGGGAAAAGCTCGACGCCGACATCACCGCAGTGCTGTGGACCGCTTTTGCGGGGGTCGCGCTGGGTGGTCTGGGCATCGGCGTGGTCCTCGCCGGGTAGCACCAGCGGCCCAGGCCCCTAGAACATGGGCAGGACAAAACCTGCGAGCAGCGCAACGGCACCAATCGCGGTGAGGCAACGGCCCAGCACGGCAGCTGTCCTGGCGGGTTCCTCCGGCACTGCCGTCTGCCACTGCGTGGGCCGCTTGGGGTGGTAGTAGATAGGAAGGGTATCCCCCACAGCCATGTCCTTGATGTCATGCGGCGACATGGGCGCGTGGTGCACCTGGTACTTGCGGTCGAACCAGCGGAAACCCACGCCGGTGGTGTCCGAATACACCACAGCCTCGGCCACATCCCACGGGTGTACAAAGCGGCGCAGGAAGCCCGTGTAGAAGAGCAGGCCCAGCCCTGCGGGCAGGCACAACCAGGTGAGCATTTCCAGAATCGGACCTGCCATATCGAGCACAGTGGGCATGGATTTGATGGTACAGGCGTACGCTGAGGGAAACGTTGCTGCGGAAGGGGAAGACATGAACGACGAAGATCTTTTGGCCCGCATCCAGGCCCTGGTGGAGGAGGAACACACCCTCCGCGGGGGATCCGGCGACGGCCAGGCACCGGACCGGGCCCGGCTCCGGCAGGTTGAAGAACGGCTGGACCAGTGCTGGGACCTGCTCCGCCAGCGCCGGGCCAAAGCGGAGTCCGGCGAGAACCCCAACGACGCCGAAGCCCGGCCCGTCAGCGAAGTCGAGGGCTACAAGCAGTAGGCCGTATCTGTTCCCTTTCCCTCTGGCGGTAATGTTGCGCCAGAGTGGTACCGGCATGCCCACAGAACGGAGCTTCCCTTGCGTCTAGCAATCGCCCAGATCATCAGCAGCGCAGACCCTGCAGCCAACCTGGAGCTGATCCGGGACTACGCCACCCAGGCGAAAGCAGCCGGGGCGGATCTGGTGGTGTTCCCCGAGGCTGCCATGCGCTCCTTCGGCCACTCCCTGAAGGGCATCGCGGAACCGCTCACCGGTCCCTGGGCGGGGAAGGTCCGCGCCCTGGCCGGCGAACTGGGCATCGCCATCGTGGCCGGGATGTTCACCCCGGGGAAGGACGGCCGTGTCCGCAACACCCTGCTGGTCACCGGCCCGGGCGTGGACACGTCCTACGACAAAGTGCACCTCTTCGACGCCTTCGGCTTCCAGGAGTCCCGGACCGTGGACGCCGGAACCGACCCGGTGACCTTCGAGGTCAACGGCACAGTGTTTGGCCTGGCCACCTGTTACGACGTCCGCTTTCCTGCCCTGTTCATCGCCAACGCCCGTGCGGGTGCACAGGTGAACATCGTCTGCGCCTCCTGGGGAGCCGGGGAGGGCAAGGCGGAACAGTGGGACCTCCTGGTGAGGGCCCGGGCCCTGGACAGCACCACTTTTGTGGTGGCCTGCGGCCAAGGTGACCCCGAAACCATCGGCGCCGGCCCCGCAGGCACAGCTCCCACCGGCATCGGCCACAGCGCCGTCATCACTCCCCTGGGCTCTGCGATAGTGGCGCTGGGCGGCAAGCCGGAACTCTCCGTCGTCGACATTGATCCCGCAATGGTGGACGACGTCCGCGCCAAGCTCCCCGTGCTGGCGAACGCCCGGCAGTTCTGATCCCTCTTCGGAGATTGCGCCCCGAGGGTGAGTCTCTGTTCACGGCCCTGAAATCTTCACGGATTTAGGTACGACGGCGGTATCTCACCTTCCGTCCCTTCGGTCACCCTGGCTCCTCGCGGTTTTCCTGCCCATTCACGCACCCCTCCATCCCGCATCGATGGCGCCTGTTTACATACCTGAAACATTGCCGACACGGCGACTTCACACAAAGGCCGTTTCTGTAACGCGGGCGCAACTTTCACGGGCGCTTCCCGAAACACGAACCGCGAAGGATGGACTGCGGGGGAAATGCGAGGGCCTGCAAGAGCGCCCCGCTTCGAGGCGCAATTGCGAAGGGACCTTCAGGTGGAGATTTCTGCCCAACATGTCTGGCTGATGATTTCGGCCGCGATGGTACTGCTGATGACGCCCGGGCTCGGCCTCTTCTACGGCGGCATGACGCGGGCAAAGGCGGCCCTGAACATGATCATGATGAGCTTCATCTCCGCCGGCATTGTCGGCGTGGTCTGGGTCCTGTGGGGCTACTCCATGACCACCGGCGACGGCGTGCTCGGCCTCTTCGGCAATCCCTTCGCCAACTTCGGCCTGCAGAACCTGATGGGTTCGCCCGACCTGATTAAGGCCGGCTACAGTGCCACGTTCGCGATCATCACGGTGGCCCTGATCAGCGGTGCGATCGCTGACCGCGCCAAATTCGGCGCTTGGGCCCTGTTTGTCCCCATCTGGATCACGGTGGTCTACTGTCCGCTCGCTTACATGATCTGGGGCGGCGGGCTGATGAGCGCCGGCGGAGCCGTCACCGCTGTTTTTGGCCAGGTGATCGACTTTGCCGGCGGCGCAGTAGTGGAAATCAGCTCTGGCACCGCGGCCCTGGTCCTTGCCGTGATCGTTGGCCAGCGCCACGGTTTCGCCAAGGATCCGAACCACCGCCCGCACAACGTCCCCTTCATCATGCTGGGCGCCGCCATCCTCTGGTTCGGCTGGTTCGGCTTCAACGGCGGCGCGGCCACTTCCGCGGAACAGGCCGGCCTGATCTGGATCAACACCCTGGTGACCCCCGCTGCCGCCATGCTCAGCTGGCTGGTCACGGAGAAGATCCGCCACGGCCACCCCACTTCGCTCGGCGCAGCATCCGGTGTTGTGGCCGGCCTGGTTGCCATCACCCCTTCCTGCGCCAACATCAGCCCAGTGGCCGCTATCGGCTTGGGCCTGGTTGCCGGTGCCGCCTGCGCCGTCTTCGTGGACCTCAAGTACCGGTTTGGCCTGGACGACTCGCTTGACGTAGTGGGCGTCCACTTGGGTGCCGGACTCATCGGCACCCTGGCGCTTGGCTTCATCGCCCTCCCGCTGGAGGGCCAGGGCGGCGGGCTGTTCTACGGCGGCGGCGTCCAGCAGCTCATTGCCCAGACCGTGGCCGTGGTTATCACGTTGCTGCTCTCCGGGTTCGGTACCTTGATTATTGGCCGGGCCATCAACAAGACCATCGGCTTCCGGGTCAGCAGCGAGGCAGAGACCGCAGGTGTGGACCTGGCCGAGCACGCCGAGAGCGCATATGCCTTCGGGGAAATCGGTGGAGGCTTCCGCCCGCTGAACCACGCCGTTCCGCACGCCGCGGAAGAAACGCACGCTCTGCCCGAAGCCGCTTCCGGTGCCGGCGAAACCCTGCCCCAGCGGCAGGCCAAGGAAGACTCCTTCGCCTGAGCCCCGTCAGTCCGCCAGGATCTTGTAGAGCGCGCGGCGGGTCTCGTCCAGCTTCTCGATCGCAGCAGCCCGCTGCTCCTGGGTGACACCGCTCCGGAACTGGTGGATGGCGGCCATCAGCTTCCCGATGCTCTGGTGGAAGTCCCGGTCCGGGCTTTCAGGTCCGGCGTTCCAGGCGTTCGCCAATTCCTCAGCATGTTCTTCCACCCAGGCCCTTCCGGCATCCGTGAGCGAGAACTCCGTCCCGCGGCCTTCGCTGAGCGGCGTGATGAGTTCCTCATCGACCAGCTGCTGCAGCGTGGGGTAGATCGATCCGGGACTTGGCCGCCAGGCGCCGTCGGTCTTTTCCGCGATGGCCTTGATCAACCCGTAACCATTCGAGGGTGATTCGGCCAGGAGCGAGAGGATGGCGGAGCGGACGTCGCCCCTGCTGGCCCTGCGGGGGCCACGGCCAAAACCGGGCCCGAAGCCGGGGCCAAAGCCTGGTCCGGGGCCGCCAAAACCGGGGCCGAATCCCCCGCCGAAACCGGGTCCGAAGCCCCCGCCCCGGTGCCCGTGCGGTCCGCGCCTTCCACGGCCGCGTTCAAACCTGCCCCTGCCATGCTGCTGGCCGGGGAAATTTTCTTCCGAAGTGCCTTTCATCGTGGCATCTTCCTTTCATTGCCTAGTTGTCGCCGCTTCTTCGGCGATAGCTAACGATATGTCGTTAACTATCGCCGAGTCAATAGAAGACTTCATCAAATCATGACCTTCCATCCTCTGGATCACGCGTCGCGGCGGACGTAGTCTTGTGGCACTCTTCAAGCTCGAGGGCTGGAAAATGGCGAAGAAAAAGAAGCGCAAGCGCCGTGGCGGTTCTGCCCTGGGAAGGATCCTGGGATTCCTCGCAGCGAGTGTGATGTGCGGTGTACTGGCCGCCAGCCTGGTGGTCCCGGCAGTCGCGGCGGCCGGATTCGGAGTCAGCACCTCCATCGGGTTTTTCGACAGCCTGCCGGAGGAACTGACCGTCCAGCCGCCGTCGCAATCCACCAAAGTCCTCACCTCCGACGGCCAGCCCATTGCCACCTTCTATGCCGAGAACCGCGTCCGGATCCCGCTGGACCAGATGTCGCCCCACATCAAAGACGCTGTCATTGCCATCGAAGACAGCCGCTTCTACGAACATGCCGGCTTGGATCCGCAGGGGATCCTGCGGGCGGTGGTGGCGAACCTGACCAAGGGTGACCAGCAGGGTGCCTCCACCATCACCCAGCAGTACGTCACGAATGTGATCAACGAGGCGCGGCTGTCCCAGGACAGGCCGGATGAGGTGATCCTGAGCGGGCAAAAAGACATCGGTGACAAACTGCGGGAGATGAAGCTCGCCGTCGCGCTGGAGAAGAAGTACAGCAAGGACCAGATCCTCGAGGGCTACCTGAACATCGTGTTTTTCAACAGTGACGCCTACGGCGTGGAAGCAGCAGCACGGTACTTCTTCAGCACTACCGCCAAGGACCTGACCCTTCCACAGGCTGCGCTCCTGGCCGGTCTCGTCAACAGCCCCACGTTCTACAATCCGGCGATCAACCCGGAGAACTCGCTGACCCGCCGCAACCAGGTGCTCGGCGAGATGCTCCGGCTGGAGAAGATCAACCAGCAAGAGCATGATGAGGCTGTTGCCGCGCCGATCGAGCTGAAGGTCAGCCCGCAGCGGCAGGGCTGCGCGAACGCCTCCATGGCGCCGTATTTCTGCGACTACATTTCACACCTCATCCTGAACAACCCGGCGTTCGGGCCCAACCCGACTGAACGGGAACGGAAGCTCTACCGGGGCGGGCTCACCATCACCACCACGCTGGACAGCAGGCTGCAGGCGGCGGCCCAGGCGCAGGTGGACGGAACGGCAGGGGCCAACCCGGACCGCTGGGGCGCTGCCCTGGTCAGCATCCAACCGGGAACCGGCAAGATCCTGGCGATGGCCCAGAACACTGTCTTCCTGCCCGAGCCGGGCAAGTTCGATACACAGTTGAACTTCAACGTGGACTCGAAGGATCCCCAGGGCAACGACCTGAACGGTGCCGGCGGGTTCCAGACCGGGTCCACCATGAAGCCTTTTACATTCGCTCAGTGGCTGAACGAGGGCAAGACCATCACCGCCGAAGTTGACGCCTCGCGGCGGGTTTACCCTTTGGGATTCCCTTGGCGCTCCAGTTGCGGGAAGGTGTTGGGCGCCTACAGCACCGCACAGAACAATCCTGAGCTGGGCGCCGCCGACGACCTGCAGAACGCGGAAGAAGGCTTCTACCGGAAGATGGCCGTGAATTACGGGCTGTACAACTCGATCAACACTGCCACTTTCGCCTCCGCTACCCAACTGGACTTCTGCGGGATCCAGAAGATGGTGGATACAGTGGGCCTCCACAGCGGCCTGGACGGCTCACCCATCAACATGCATCAACTGGGCAACCTGCTGGGCGCAACCGGAGTGGCCCCCCTGCACATGGCCAACGCCTTTGCCACCTTCGCCAACGACGGCCGCTACTGCAACCCCATCGCGCTGCTGGATATCACCGATGCCAGCGGCGGCAAGCTGCCGGCGCAGTCCACCGAATGCCGGGATGCGGTCAAACCCGATGTGGCCCGCGGGGTCAACAATGTGCTGCAGGATGTCCTGAAGAAGGGCTCTGGCGTCTGGATCAACCCGAAGGTGCACGACAAGGTTCCTGCGGCAGCCAAAACAGGCACGTCGAACAACAACGGGTCCACCTGGGTGGTGGGTTACACCTCCGGACTCTCAACCGCCTCCTTCTTCGGCGACGCACTGGAAGGCCAGAAACGGTCCGGCCAGAACGTCACTGTCAACGGAACCTTCTACCCGCGGCTTGACGGCTACATGATCGCCGGGCCGCAGTGGGCGAACTACATGGTGAACGTGGCTCCGCTCTACCCGGCTGCACCATTCCCGCCGCCTCCTCCTGCCATGATGGGCTCCAATCCTTCACCCACCCCCAGCCGGTAACCTCCGTCCCGCCACAGTGGCAGGATTGGCGGGGTGAAGAGCCTCGAAACCGAGCGGCTGATTCTCCGCACGTGGGAGCCGGAGGATGCCGGCTTCGTGCTGGACCTTTACTCCCGCTGGGAGGTGCAGCGCTTCATCGGCAACCATCCGCAGGTGATGAGGGAGCGTGCCGAGGCCGAGGAACGGATCCGCCTGTGGCAGGCCATGGACAACCCGTTCCACGGTGCCTGGGCTGTCCAGCTGAAAGAGGCTGTCCGACTGAAGGAGCCAATCCCGTCCAATACCGCAGCACCACTGGCCGGGACCCTGCTGCTCAAGTCCATTCCGGCGTCGGGTGAGGAGCTACCGCTGCAGCCCTCGGGCGATACGGAGATCGGCTGGCACTTCCACCCGGACCACTGGGGGCACGGCTACGCCACGGAAGCGGCCGCCGCCGTGCTTGCCTACGCATTCGACGGCGGACTGGAGAGAGTGATAGCGGTGACGGCGCCGGCCAACACTGCGTCGCAGAGGGTGTGCCTGCGAATCGGGATGACCCACCTGGGACAGACCAAGAGGTACTACAACGCCACGTGCGAGCTCTTCGAGGCCGCGCCGGACCAGCTGCATCCGGGCTAGCTGTACTCAGTACAACTAGCCCCCGCCCTTCCAGAGCCGCTGCCACCACGAGCGCGGAGGCTCAGGTTCAGGCGGCGGAGCCTGCTCCGCCCGGGCAGCGCGGCGCTCCCGCCACCGCTGCACCTCTTCCTCCACATCCCGGGTTTTGGTGATGACGGGCGGGCCGCCCTGGAGCTGGCGCCGGGCGTCGACGACGCGCCGGTTGAAATCCGCCAGGATATCCCGCACCTGCTGCTCGGTGTACTGCGCGTCAAGCTTGGCGTCCAGCTCCGCGTCCTCGGTCCGGAGCAGGATGGCGGCCGGGCCCAGGCCGCTGATGTTTTCCCGCTGGATGAGGCCCTTGACCCACCAGTCGGGGTCGTACGACTCCCCCAGCCCCGGGATCGGCTTGCCCGCGTACTTGAGGTTGTCGAACTTGCCCTGCGCCATGGCGTCCCGCACCAGGTACTCCGCCCGGGCTGCGTCGCTGACCTTCTTGCGCTTCTCCCGCTCCTGCGCATCGAGGGCATCGAGGGCGGCTTCCTCCTCAGCGCTGATACCGGCTCCCCGGTAGGACCGGACCTCAGCGGCCCGCTCCAGGCGCTTCCGGATATCCCTTGCCCCGCCGCTCATTGCTGCCACCGCCCCATGTCGGAAATGATGCTTCCTCCCAGTATTCAGAAGGTTCGGGTCCGCTTCAACGGAAGGCGCAGCAACCGAAAGCAAACAGGTGGCTTAAGCTGGTCAGGCGGTGCCAGTCGAGGAGGAGTTGCCCATGGATGCAAAGAAAGCCGCGGAGCGGACGGAAACGTTCAGCTGGGTGGATCCCCGCGTGGGGCTCGAACATCTGCCGCGCCTTTCCGGGTTCGAGTACCTCTGCGGGATGCGCGACGGGAGCATCCCCCGGCCGCCCATGGCATCGCTGATGAACCTGGCCCTTACCGCGGTGGAAACGGGCCGGGTGGAGTTTGAATGCCGCCCGGGCGAGGCCCATTACAATCCGCTCGGGGTGGTGCATGGCGGCTTGGCGTGCACGCTCCTTGACACCGTGGTGGGGTGCGCCGCCCACAGCACCTTGCCTCTCGGGTTCGGCTATACCTCTATTGATCTTTCGGTCAGCTACCTGCGCCCCATCACGCTGAAACACACAGTTCTTCGGGCGGAGGGCACCGTGGTGAAGCAGGGGCAGCGCGTGATCTTTGCGGAGGGGCGGATTGCCGGGCCGGGCGGGGAGCTTCTGGCCACCGCCACCAGTTCGCTGCTGATTTTTGCCGCCGGTTCCCGCGAGGCCAAGTAAGCCCTGCCCTGGAGGGTCCCAGGAAAGCGTACGACGGCGGGAGGTCCCGCCGTCGTACGTCTCCCTTGGGTGCCGGCAGGCTCTGCTGGTCAGGCGTTCGCGTGTTCGGCGAGGATGGGATCGATCTGGCCCACGGCCTCCCGCATGCCCTCCTCCATACCCATCTGGACCATCTGTTCCATTTGCTCCTCCGACTCGAAGGTGGAAACGATGGTCATCCTGGTCCGTCCGCCGGTGTCCTCGAGCGTCACCGTGGCGTGGGTGGTGCCCATGGACTCGACCGGGGCACCGTTTTCGTCGGCGAAACCGTCGTCAAACTCCAGCTTGCGGGGAGCCTGGATGGCAGTGAAGCGCCACCAGCCGCCAGCCTTTTCACCCTCCGGCCCGGTCATGTAGTAGCCGGCTTTGCCGCCGGATTCAAAATCGAACTGCTCAAAGGTGGCCGGCCAGGTGGGCGGCCCCCACCAGCGCTCCAGCTGGCGCGGGTCTTCCCAGAGTTGCCAGACGCGTTCGACTCCGGCGTCGAACTCGGCCACGAGAATGAAGCTGAGCGCCTCAAGATTTTTGGTGGAACTGATAACCGACATTGCAGAACCCTTCCTTATCCTTCAGCCAGAATGTCAGCGATCCGGTCCACACGCTGCCGCCAGATCGCCTCATACTCATCGAGCAGCCGGCGGGCCTTCTGCAGCCCTTCGTGGTTTCCCCGCACAATCTGCTCCCTTCCGCGCTTCTCCTTGGTGACCAGGGAGGCGCGCTCCAACACCGCCACATGCTTCTGGACGGCGGCGAAGCTCATGGCGTAGAGGCCCGCAAGGCCGGAGACCGAATACTCGCCGACCGTCACCCGGCGAACAATGTCCCGGCGGGTGGAATCAGCGAGCGCCTGGAAGAGGCGGTCAAGTTCGGTTTCGCGGGGCTGATCTACAACCATTTGGTTGTACGATAGTCCTGCCTGCTCCTCGCGTCAAGGGATTTCCGCCCGCCTTAATGCGATGGACCGCCACCGCCCGCACGGTATCTTGAAGCCCATGGGCATTTTCCTCGCCGGGGCCGGTCCGGACTATGACGCGTTTCCCGACGTGTTCGAGCACTTTGTCCGGGCCCTCCCCCGGCCAGAGGGGACAGAGCGCCCGGCCCGGATTGCCTTGGTGGTCCACTCCCGCAACAGGAACCCGGAAGAGGTCTTCGCTGACTACGTCCGGCCCCTGCAAGCGCTGATTTCCTGTGAGGTGGTACGAGTCCTGCTAGGTGCCGGCAGTCCGGCGGATCCGGCTGTGTTCGCCCACGCTGACGGCGTCGTGGTGGGCGGCGGGCTCACTCCGGCTTACCTGGAAGGGCTTCGAGCCTGTGCGGGTGCCATCGCTGCCAGGGCGGCCGACGGCGCGCCATACCTTGGGTTCTCAGCCGGCGCCATGATCGCTCCCGCACGAGGCACTATGGGCGGCTACCGCATCAACAGCGTTGAAGTGTGCGGGGAGGAATGTTCGGAGGACCTCGACGAGGTGGACGTCCGCGACGGGTTGGGACTCGTTCCCTTCGCCGTAGACGTCCACGCCGCCCAGGCCGGGACCCTCAGCAGAGCCGTAGGTGCGGTGGCGGCAGGACTGGTGGACCGGGCCGTGGCGGTGGACGAGACCACGGCGATATTCCTGTCCGCCAGCAGCGCCCCGGACTTCGAGGTAATGGGCAACGGGAACTGCTGGGATATCCGCAGGACCGGCGACGGCTGCAGCGTCTCCGTCCGGTCAGCCGGCAGCTAAGCGTCGAAGTGTGTCTGGACGCTGGCGCCCTGCAGCTGTTCAATGAGTTCCGTGGCGACGTCCCGCAACTTGCGGTTGCGGTTGCTGGAGACCTTGGTGAGGATTTCCATCGCTTCTGACTGCGAGCACCTGTTCTGGGCCATGATGACACCGCAGGCCAGGTTGATGGCAGTCCGGTTCTGCATGGCTGCCTCCAGGTCCTCCGCCCGGTTTTCGGCCGTCTTGATGCGGATGGAAAGGTGCAACGTGCTATGTGCTGCGGCACCAAAACCGACAGCCTTGTCATAGACGTTCGGGGTAAAGACCCCCGGCCTGGACGCGAAGAAATTCAAGGCAGCGCTTGCTTCGCTGTTGATTTCCAGCGGCACCCCCAGCGAGCTGTAGACGCCCGCCTCGGCGAATTTTTTGGTGAGCTCGGGCCACCTGGACTCCGTTGCTACGTCGTCGACGATGACCGGAGACATTTCCCGCAAAGCACGCATGCATGGACCATCGCCGATGGCCTGCTCAATGTGGTCAAGCCCAATGGCACGATCACTGCTGCCTGCGACGGTGGTGGGCCGGCGCCTCAGCTTAAGGGTGACTGCACATTCGATGGCATCGCCTGCCGCTTCGGAGACCGCCGCTGCGGCGAGTCCGGAGAGCCCTGACAGGAACTCCGCTGCATTTTCCGCACCCACCAGGATGTTTTGCAACTGGTTAACGGGCTCGCTTTCCGGTGAACTCGACATGGTGCCCATATTACTGTCCCATCTCTCGGTTACGCAGTGGAGGCCTCTCGCACGTGCCGCGATCTCTATTCAGGCACCTCCATCTGGAAACCGCAGGAACAGTGCAGCACCCGTGTTGTCAGGTAGACGTCCAGCGAGTCCTCCGGCGGCCCGTCAGTGAAGGCCGGCGCGCTGAGCCTGCGCAGCTCGGAGCCGGTCTTCTGCATGGGCTGACCGCAGTGGATGTACTGGCCATTAAAGGCCAGGACCCCTTCGATCCGATGGTTGGGTCCCTCAGGATGGATCGACATTGTCAGGCCGCGGCAGGATAGCTGGAAAGAATGTAATCGGCCGCTGCCGGGCCCACCATCCGCAGCCTGGTGTCACTGAGGTCGATGCCGGCCCGGTGCATCGCGGCGCGGAAGGTGACATCCGGCTTGGCTTCCAGACCGTTGATTAGGCACCAGCTGACGTAAAGCCCATAAAGGCAGTCGGCAGACAGGGGGCAGTCGGTGTCGAATTCCGGAACGGTGGCTTCAGCAAGGAACTGTGAGAAATGCGAGGCAGCCATGATGGCTCTCTTTCGCCGGTGTGCATCTGTCCGCCGTCTTGCTACAGCGGTCACTCCTGAAGGCCCTGCACATGGCCCGGAGGGGTAGGTCGCCAGCGGGTGTGACGCCTACCACTAAAAATGTACGCACTGGCTGTCCTTCTGTCCAATCATGCTTCAGGCAGGCGCATGAGCGTCGCGTTACTCCTCGAAGTGCGTCCACAAGGCGGGATCGGGCGAGACAGATTCGATGACGCCTGCGGCCACATCCCGGAGCTTGATGTTGCGGCTGTTGGAGGCCTTCCTCAAAATGGCCATGGCTGCGGCCTGGCTGCAACGGTTCTGGGCCATGATCACGCCGACGGCAATATCGATGGCGGTCCGTGATTTCATCGCAGCTTCCAGGTCCTCCTTCGCATCCCTCAGCTGGGCAAGGCGCAGCTCCAGCCGCAGCGTCTTGGCGGATTGCTCGCCAAACGATTCGGCGCGTGCGATGTCCTCGGGAGAGAATCCGTCAACTGCCGAGGAGTAGATATTCAAAGCAGCCGAGGAATTCCCCTCCAGCTCCAGGGGCACGCCCAGAATAGAACTGACGCCGTGTCCTGCGACCGCCTGGGTGTATTCCGGCCAGCGGTGCTCCCTCGCCACATCGGCCACGTACACGGTTTTGCCCGTGCGCATGGCCGTGAGGCAAGGGCCGTCACCATAGGCGTACTGCAGGTCCTCCATCACGCGTGCTGTGGGCGTACTGGAGGCGATGGAAACCGGCCGCTTCCGGCGCACCACGGTGAGGTTGCAATGCACGGCTTCGCCGGGCGGGGCCAGGAGGGAAGCCGAGAAAACGGCGAGTTCCTTGAAAAAGTCCTGGGCATCGTCGGCCTGCAGGACGAGGTCCTGGAGGCGGGAAATGATGCCGTCCTGAACTGCGGGGGCAACATGCAAAGAGGCGGTATCGGGTAGGGCGTCCATTACATATCCGTGAAGTCGGGCTTCAACCGCGGGAGATTCCAACGCGGCCTTTTAGACGCCCACTTCCAAACGCTTCGATCAGCCTACATCGATTTGACGGGCTTCCGGAAAGCCGATGCGCCGGAACCCCTCGCGACGGCATCGCCAGGGTCTATTCTTGTGATGGAGGGAAAATTACTTTCCGATCCCGGCCCAGCAGGGGGCACCCCCAAAGGACAGCAATGTCCTTCGCAGAAGGTCCGCTCCCATGCCACAGCAACTTCCCTTGGACGAACTCACTCTCGCGCTTGCGCGGATAAGGGGCCTTCTCCTGACCGAGGAAAAGGTAGACAGGGCCGTCCAACGGCTCGCCGAGGGCATCCGTGAAGCTTTCCCGGAAAGTTCGGGGGCAGGCGCATCGCTCATGGACGAAAGCGGCAGGAGGACCAGCACTGGGGCCACTGACCCCCTGGTCCTTAAAGCGGACTCCGCCCAGTACGAGCTCGGCGAGGGGCCGTGCATTACAGCGTGGGCCACCGAACGCAGTGTGGTGATTCAGGACGTCGCTACTGACGGCCGCTGGCCCTTGTGGTCCCAGGCGGTCCGGGAGCTCTCCATCCGCTCCGTGATCAGCTCGCCGTTGATGGCAGGCACGCGATGCCTGGGGGCACTGAAAATTTATTCAACCCGGCCTGGCGCGTATGACGATGCCAGCGCGCGGCCGCTGGAAAAGCTTGCCGTGCCCGCAGCCACTCTCCTGGACAATATCCAGAGCTCGGAGGCTCCACAACGATTCACCGAAGTCCTCGCTTCTGCCCTGGACAGCCGGGACACGATCAACCGCGCCCAGGGTTTCCTGATGCACCTGCACGGCCTTGACCAGACCACGGCACTTCAGCAGCTCGTGGAGCTCTCCAAGACCAGCAGGCAGTCACTCTTCAGCATCAGCACCGAGATCCTCACCGGAACCAAGAGGGCCCCTGATGACGGACCATGAAATAGGCGGCCCCGACTCTTCGGCGGGTCTTGAACAGGAGCAAAGCCGGCTCCTGCGCAAAGCCCTGCAGCGCTCCGGCCTCCGGCATGGAGATCTGTGGCTGCGCTACTTCAGCATCGGCGGAATGGTGGGTGAATACGAGGTGGATGCCTACATCCAGTCGCTGTTCTCCCTGCCCCCGAGCCAACGCGACCTGCTGGCGCACGCAGCCAACGAACTCATCGACGAACTGCCGCCGCTGCCCCGGGCGCCCTACTTGCAGGATCTCATCAAATAACAAGGAGTCCGATCCATGCCTCGCCGCACCGGTCTTCCCAAGGCCACAGCCTCGGAGTCAGCCGCTTTCCTGTTCGACGTTTTCCTGCCCACAGTCGCCAAAGGACCGATCATCAGGCGGCCGAAGATGGAGGCCGGAGCCGAACGGCTGGGCCTCGATGACCGGGCAGCCCGCAGGATGGCCAAACTGGCGGGGAAGTACCGCAAAGGGCCGTTGCTGCTCCGTATCCCCGGACGCCCGCAGGCCGTGGTGCTGCAGCCGGACCATCTGCACTATGTCCTGGCCAACTCACCTGAGCCGTTCTCGCCCGCCAGCAGCGAAAAGAAGGCGGCACTGGCACACTTTGAGCCTCGGTTCGTGCTGATTTCGGAAGGGCGGGAAAGGACGGCACGGCGTGCTTTGCAGGAGCAGGTCCTCGACACCCACAGCCCGGTGCACCGGCTGGCGGCAACATTCCTGCCGATCGTGCAGGAAGAGGCCGGACAGCTGCTGCAGGGCATCAAGGATGGCAGACCGGAGGGAAGTTCTGAACTGGGATGGGACAACTTCATCCAGTCCTGGTACCGGGTGGTGCGGCGGACAGTCTTCGGCGACCAGGCCCGTGACGACCACGAGCTCACCAACATGCTGGCGTCACTGAGGAAGAACGCGAACTGGTCCTTCCTCAAGCCCAAGGACACGGGATTGCGTACCAGGTTCCTCACCCGCTTGACGGACCGGTTGAAGCACGCGGAGCCGGGCAGCCTGGGATTTTCCATGGCGAAAATGCACCCCGGACAGGAAGCAGCACCCGTAGACCAGGTCCCCCAGTGGCTGTTCGCCTTCGAGCCGGCCGGCATGGCAACGTTCAGGACGCTGGCCCTCCTGGCCACACATCCGGGACACATCGCCCGGGCAAGGGAGGAGGTGCAGCAGGATGCCACGGAATACCAGCACCTGCCCTTCCTGCGCGCCTGCGTCCTGGAGTCCCTGCGGTTGTGGCCCACAACGCCCATGATCCTCCGCCAGACCACCAGGGAAGTGCAGTGGCCCGACGGCGACATGCCCGCGGGCTGCGGCGTACTGATCTATGCCCCCTACTTCCATCGGGACGAGGCCAACGTTCCCCAGGCGCACTCCTTCAAACCGGAACGCTGGCTGGACCGCGACGGGAACGAGGACTGGCCCCTGGTTCCCTTCAGCGAAGGTCCGGTGGTCTGCCCCGGCCGCCAGCTGGTGCTGATGCTCACCAGCGCCATGCTGGCCTCCCTCATCGGGGAGACCACTTTCACGCTGTCATCGTCGCACGCCCTGAGTCCAGGCACGCGGCTTCCCGGAGCGCTCAACAATTTCTCCTTGAGTTTCACGGTCGCCGGGAAGCAGCCGCATCCCAGCCCGGAGCCGAGTGCCTGAACTCGCGCGCACGGTGCGCGCCCGCCGTCGTAATCCTTCCGGCCGGAGGCAGCCTTCCCGTGAGCCCAAGGGGCGGCGGGAAGGCCTTGGCCCTATGCTGGAACTATGGCGCAGCAACTTCCCCTTGACGAGCTCAGCACGGTGATCGCTCGCATCCAGGGGCTGCTGCTGACCGAGGAAAAGGTGAACACGGCCGTCCGGCTCCTTGCGCAGGCGGCCAAAGAGTCGGTTCCGGGCACCATCGGGGCCGGCGTGTCCCTCCTGGATGCCCGCGGACGCCGCACCAGCAGCGGGTACACCGACAGGATTGTGGCAGAGGCCGACGCCGTCCAGTACGAATGCGGCGAAGGCCCGTGCCTGACCGCCTGGGCCACGGAAAAACCGGTCCTGCTCAAGGACATCCAGCATGAGTCCCGCTGGACCGAATGGCGCAAGGCCGTGCAAGGCCTGCCAGTTCGCTCGGTTGTCAGCGCTCCCCTCATCGCCGGCAAAGAGTCACTCGGCGCACTGAAGCTGTACGCCGCCGCACCGAATATCTATGACGAGGCCAGTACCACCCTGCTGCAGCTTTTTGCCGCGCCGGCGGCAACACTGCTCTCGCACATCCAGGCCAGCGAAGCGCCGCACAAGATGACTGAGGGCCTGCAGATGTCCTTGTACAGCCGCGACCTCGTGAACCGGGCCTGCGGCGTCCTGATGGAGCGCCGGGGCATCAGCCACGAAGCAGCCCTGCACTGGCTGATCAGGCAAGCCCGCCACGAAAACACAGCATTGCAGGACATCAGCGAACGAGTCCTGGCCGGGACGCCGGCATCCGGATCGTAGGGAATGCCCATGGGCTTCGATCCTAATGAACCGGAACAAAGGCGCAGGCTCCGTTCAGCAATGAGGGCGGCAGGTATCTCCATATCGGAACTGTGGCTGAAATATTTCGGCATGTCCGGAGATGCCGGCGAATATGAAGTGGAAGCCTACCTCCAGGGGCTGCTGTCACTGCCCCCCGTACAGCGCGACCTGCTGGCGCTGGCGGCCAATGAACTGATTGACGACCTCCCCCGGCCGCATGCGCCCTATTCCGACGATTTCGACGGCGGGCCCGGCCCCGGTCCCGCCGCATCAGAGATCCGGGAAGACGGCACAGGGCGGCCATCGGACCCGGACGAGTAGATCCAAGCAGGCGGCATATCAATAGGCCAGGTACCGGCGTAGTGTCGGTAGTAGGAGATTTCGGGATAGTCATCAGATCCAGGGGTTGAATGATCGGGTCCGCCGCGTAAAGAGCGGAGGCCGCCAGCCATGGGCACTGCCCAGGGCGCACCTAGGGATCGAGGGCCCATGGCCCAGGACAGCAGACTTACCACGTTGGACCGGATGCAGGATTTGCTCCTCGAGAGTCCCGGATTCCCCGAATTCCTCCTGGGTCTGGCCACGATCTCCGCCTCACTGCTGGACTCCGGCGGCCGGATCACCTGCACCATCACGGTGGACCGCGACGGCGGAGCCGCAACGGTTGCCAGCAGCAATGAGGAGGGCCGCCGGCTGGACGAAACGCAGTACGCGTTCGGCGACGGACCATGCCTGACTGCCGCCCGGCAGCAGCGCCTGGTGTTGATCGCGGACCTGAAAAACGACGAGCGCTGGAGCGACTACCTCGAAGCAGCACTCCAGGAAGGCGTGCGCTCGGTGCTGGCGGTTCCCATCCCCACCGACCCGTTCTCGCACGCGGGATTGAACTGCTATGCAACCACGGTGGGCGCCTTCAACGCGGAGACCGTAGGGCTTCTCGAAGAGCACGCCGCGGCCATGTCCCGGGTCCTGCGGATCGCCCTGCGGCTGCACGGAACCGACGTTCACCCCGAGCACCTCCGCGCCGCACTGAAGTCCCGCGCCGTGGTGGACGCGGCCGTCTCCCTGATCATGGCCCAGCAGCGCGGCGGACGCGACGATGCCCTGGCCATCCTGCAGCTGGCGGCGAAGTCCACTAATCGCCGTATGAACGACATCGCCACTGACATCGTCCGGGGTGCTGGACTCCCCCAAATCCAGCGGGACGGAGAGTAGCAATGTATTCCCCTGGGGCCGACGGTCCGGAACAACCGGACCGGGCAGAAGACCTGCGGGGCACCGCGGAGCGCTTCCGGAGGACAGACCTTCCGTTAGCGAAATTGTGGACCTACTACTACGGGCTGGGCGGGGGGATGGACGAGATGTCCCTGGATGCTTACCTCCATGAGGCCCTTGACATCCCGGCCGGCCAGGTGGCCCTGATCGCCATGGCCATGACGGAACTGATGGAAGGCGAATCACTGTGACAAACCACGAGCATGGCGGCGCTGGAAGCTTTAGTGCGTTGCCGCAGGCCGCCCCGCCCCCTGCCCCGGCCCCCGCCCCGGACCTGGAGACGCGGCTGAAGGAACTGGTCCTGGACAGCAAGGACGTTGTCAGCTTCCTGACCGACCTGGCGTTGATTGCCTCTTCCCGGCTGTCCTCCCCGGGCAACCGGATCCACAGCGGCGTCACCGTCATGCGACGCAAGAGACCCGAAGCTGTGGCCAGCAGCGACGTGGCGGCGCGCGCGCTGGACGAATTGCAAAACGGATTCAAGGACGGCCCCTGCCTTACGGCCCTTCGGAACGGAACCACGCTCCTGGTTCCTGACCTGGCCGAGGAGCGGCGCTGGGCTCACTACATCAAGGCCGCCCAGGAGAATGGCGTCTCCTCCATCCTTGCCGTGCCGCTCAACCTGGCCGGCGAGGCCGAAGCCGTCCTGAACCTGTACTCCGGCTGCAGCAATGGATTCACTGACGAGGACATTTCCACTGCCGAAGCGTTTGCCAACCAGGCGGCAAGTTCGCTTCGGCTGGTTCTTCGCATCGCCCAGCTGAGTGAGGCCAGGAACGACCTCGCCATTGCCATGCAGTCCCGAACCGTCATCGATATGGCCATCGGTGCCATCATGGCCGAGAACAGGTGCAGCCGGGACACTGCGTTCCAGATCCTCACCAAGGCCTCCAGCTCCCGCAACATCAAGCTGCGGGACGTGGCAGCTGCCGTCATCACCTCTATTTCGGGTGAGAAACAAATCGACACCTATTTCGACGAATAGGCCCCCTGTAAGTGGGCTGCCGCGCGGACGTGATGAGACTCACTTGCAATAATCACCGTTTCGGTTGAGACGCTTTGCCCGCTCTGGGCACTATGGAAAAGCAGTGCGGCCGCCGGCGGGCTGACGCTCCCGACGGCTTGGTGTGATTGGTCACATCATCCCTGCACCGGTTGCTAATCCCTCCTGCAACCTGCACCATGGAAGCAAGGGAATGCGCTTTCCCACCTGCAGTCAGTCCTCACCGACGAGGACACGGTCCGGGCGAAGAAGATTCCGGGCCGCCAACCGCATGAAATGGAAGTTGAATAATGACGTTCGATGCCAATGACTCCGTGACCCTCAAAATCTGGGACCGGTCCGCCCTCCACCACACGCTGGACGCCGCGGTGAGTGACCTCTCGGCCCGCCACAACACCACCACGTGCCGGATCGCCGTCACCTGCAGCGGGCCCAACACGTTCACCTTGAGCGTCCGCGGCGAGGACCGCGCGCTGGCCTCCGCCTAGCGCCCATCAACAAAACTGAAGCGGACGACGGCGGGAGGTAACCGCCGTCGTCCGCTTCAGTTAACTGCCCTCCCCGATAGTCCGTCAGCTATGGGTGGGTTCCTCCACCAGGGCGGTGGCGATGCTGTCCGCGTCGTCCAGGGCGGCGAGGTAGCGTTCGGCGTCGAGGGCGGCGGCGCACCCTGTGCCGGCCGCGGTGATCGCCTGCCGGTAGCGGTGGTCCACTGCGTCACCGCAGGCGAAGACGCCGGAAATGTTGGTGACGGTGGTGGGTGAATCCACCTTGATGTAGCCGTCCTCGTCCAGATCCACCTGCCCCGTCAGCAACTCCGTGCGTGGGACATGGCCGATGGCCACGAAGATCCCCGTAGCAGCGTGGTGCCGGGTCTCCCCCGAGCGCGTGTCCGTCAGTGTCACTCCGGACACTTTCCCGTCACCGTGGATGGCGGCGACGGCGGAGTTCCAGGCGAACGTGATCTTGGGGTTGTCCTTGGCCCGCTGCGCCATGATGCGGGAAGCGCGCAGTTCGTTTTTCCGCACGACGACGGTGACGGACTTTCCGAACCGGGTCAGGAACATCGCTTCCTCCATGGCCGAATCGCCGCCGCCCACCACGATGATGTCCTGCTCACGGAAGAAGAACCCGTCGCAGGTGGCGCACCAGGACACCCCGTGGCCGCTGAACTTCTTCTCCTCCGGCAGGCCGAGTTCCTTGTACGCCGAGCCGGTTGCCAGGATGACGGCCGGCGCCCGATGCGTTTCGCCGCCGCCGGTAACCACAGTCTTCAGGTGACCCTTCAGCGAAACCTCAGTGACGTCGTCGAACACCACCTTGGCGCCGAACTTCTGGGCCTGCTCCTGCAGCCCGTCCATCAGCTCCGGGCCCTGGATGCCGCCGGGGAAGCCTGGAAAGTTTTCCACTTCGGTGGTGTTCATCAGGGCACCGCCGGCGGTGACCGATCCCGCGAGGACCAGCGGCGCCAGGCCGGCGCGGGCCGCGTAGATGGCGGCGGTGTAGCCGGCGGGGCCGGAGCCGATGATGATCAGCTGCTCGGTGGCGGGGTGCTGGTTGTTCGTATCAATGGTCACGGCGGGCTTCCTGGCGGTCATTGGTCTCTCCTGGGACTCGTGGGGGAACGGACGGCGGGATACCGTTTAATTGTGCGCGTTCAATAGCGCGGCTCGTACAGAACCTACCTGCAGGGCAAGGAATGAGTGTGGCATCAAGTCGGAACACCCGGGGCAATACCGAAGAGTCCATGGCGCAGCCGCCCAGGCAGGACCAGCTGCACCAGGCGGGGACGGCCGGGCTGCACGGCACGTCACTGAACGTGATCCCGGCGGCGCTCGTTTCGGCGTCGGGCTTTCTCCTGTTTGTGCGCGAGGACCGCCTGTTTGGTTTCCTGCTCCTGGCTGCCGCTCTGGTGCTGGCTGGGATCATCAACCGGCGGCTGCTGATGGACCTGGCACTGATCGCCGTCGGATTGACCGCGATGAGCCTGGTGCCCATCACCACCGATATCAGCACCGAACATATGACCGTGATGGGGACAGCGATGATCCTGGCGGTGGGTATCCCCTACGCTGTTTCGCGGTTCATCATAAAGGACCATGCCATCCGCTTTCCCGTGCGGACTGGCCAGCCGTGGACCCGCGCCGAAAAGTGGTACCTGCCCGCGGTCCTGGTGATCGGATACGCGCTGATGCCGGTCTACATGATCCGGACAGGCGTCTACAACAACTGGCCGGCCGTCAGCGACCCGGAGGGCATTGCGCGGCTCTTCCTGGGGACCAACGTACTGGGCATCTGGGACGAACTCTTCTTTATCTGCACCGCGTTCACGCTCCTGCGCCGGCATCTTCCGGACTGGCAGGCCAACCTGCTCCAGGCCGTGCTCTTTACATCGTTCCTGTGGGAACTGGGTTTCCACGCCTGGGCACCGTTCTTCATCTTCCCGTTCGCGCTGCTCCAGGCAAGGCTGTTCACCATCACCCGGTCGCTGTCCTACATCGTGAGTGTGCACCTGCTGTTCGATTTCGTGCTGTTCCTGGTGCTCATCCACGCCCATAACCGTGAGTGGATCAACATTTTCCTGTACTGATCTGGTCTGGACGTGCACTGATGCGGCGCCCATAGTTGAAACGTGCAGACACCTGACCCGGAACTTGAGGCCCTGCGGCAGCGTGCGGAGCACGGGGATCCGGACGCCGTGGGTGAACTCGTCGAACGCGCCGCCGAGCGCGGGGACCTGGCCGTACTGCGGCGGCTTGCTGATGCCGGCAGCCGGGACGCGGCGGACCAGCTGGTGGAGTCTGCCGGCGAACAGGGTGACCTGGATGAGCTGCGGCGGCTGGCGGCGTCGGGGAACCGGGATGCAGCCGACGTGCTGGCGGAGATTGAAGAGGAAACAGACGGCGGCTAACGCAGCAAAGCTGCACCACCCGCTATGTTTCACGCCCCGTTTGGGAAGCACAGCACCGGCCACCTACGCTTACTTAGGTTCCCCTAAGAAGAAGGACTACCGTGCCTCCCACTCCCCCGCCTGGCCCTGCCCGTGCCTGCTGAAACATTCCGTGATGCATGGGGCATCCCCCACCTGCGCGCAGATTCTGCCGATGGGCTGGCTTTCCTGCAGGGACGCAACGCCGCCCTGGACCGATCGTGGCAGATCGAGATGGAGCGCTGGCGCTCCGAAGGCCGGACCGCCGAAAAATTCGGCCCCGAGGGCCTGGTCTGGGACAGGTTTGCCCGCCAGGCACGCATCGATGACACCGCCCGGCGCTGCTTCGCCAACCTCGAAGCGGAGACCCGGCGCTGGTGCAAGGCCTACGTGAACGGCGTCAACCAGGCCCTGGAGTCCGGCCGGCGGGAAGCACCAGAGTTCCGGGATACCGGCACCACACCCGAACGGTGGGAGCCGTGGACTCCGCTCGGCGTCTTCCTGGTCCACCACAT
This sequence comes from Pseudarthrobacter siccitolerans, assembly GCF_001046895.1. GTDB lineage: Bacteria > Actinomycetota > Actinomycetes > Actinomycetales > Micrococcaceae > Arthrobacter > Arthrobacter siccitolerans. Next base: position 24,608 of record NZ_CAQI01000028.1, on the reverse strand, counting down.
CCTCTTCAGCACGTTTCCCAACAAGCTCTGGCGGGAGCATGTGGCCGCCAACCTCGGCCCCGAAGCCGTGGAACTCTTCAGCATCGAAGCCCCGGTCTGGGCCGGCAGCAACGCCTGGGCCGCCGCCGGCAGCCTCACGGACTCCGGTTCTCCGCTGATCGCCGGCGACCCGCACCGGCTGATGGAACTTCCCGGCGTGTACCAGCAGGTACGCCTCGCCTGCCCCGAGTTCGACGTCGTGGGGCTGGCTTTCCCGGGCGTCCCCGGGCTCCCCCACTTCGGTCACACCGGGACAGCGGCGTGGGCGGTCACCAACGCCATGGCGGATTATCAGGACCTCTACGCTGAGCAACTGCGGCAAACCGGCGGCTCCCTCCAGGCGCTGGGACCGGACGGCTGGGAACCGGTGCTGGCCCACCATCAGGAGGAGATCCTGGTCCGCGGCGGCTCCCCTGAGACGGTTGAGGTGATCGAAACGGCGCGCGGCCCGGTAATGTCCGGCGGGCCCGACGGCGGCGCGCTGAGCCTGCGGACGCCGTCGCGCTTTGCCGGGACGCTGGGTTTCGAGGCCCTCCTTCCGCTCCTTCGGACCCGCTCGGCGGCCGAAGTGGAGAACGCCCTGGAATCCTGGGTTGAGCCCGTCAATTGCGTGCTGGCCGCCGACTCGGGCGGGGACGTGCGCCAGCTGGTGGCCGGCAAGGTTCCGGTCCGGAACCCGGAGAACCGCGTCCGGCCTGTGCCTGCCTGGTCCCCCGGGCACCAGTGGACAGGCGCCTGGGTGGACCTGCCCGCCTCCACTGTCACTAGCCTTGCCGTCAATGCCAACGACCGGGATTCCGGCGGCGGGGACAGAACCAGTCTCGAGTTTGCTCCCGCACACCGCGCCCGCCGCATCCGGAGCCTGCTCGAGGAAGCCGGCTCCGGGCTGGATGCGGACGATATGCAGGGCATCCACATGGACACCCTGCTCGGTTCGTGGCCCGCCTTCCGGACGCTGCTCGAGGGCGTGGGTGAACTCTCCGAACCTGGCGGGCAGTTGCGTGGGCAGTTGCTGGGGTGGGACGGCCACATGCGCGCGGACAGCAAGGATGCCGCAGTTTTCTCGGCCTGGCGTGCGGCGCTGGTCCTCGCGCTGACCGGCAGCCCAGCGCTGGAACCGCTCACGGGGGCACATCGCCGCTCCCCCTTGTTTTCACCCTGGCTGCACCTGACCGCCCGGGTGGGTTTCGCCGTCGAAACCATCCTGCAAAAGGGCCACCTGTTCGGGCTGGATGTCCGCGCGGCCGCCCGGCAGGCGCTGGAGGAGGTTGCCGCCGCACCTCCCCGTCGAACGTGGGGAACCAGCCACACGCTGCTGCCGCTGCATGCGCTGGCGGACTACCCTTCCACCGGGGCCTCCACGCCTGCGCTGCCAAGTACCGCGCTTTCGGGGGACACCAACTGCGTCCTGTCCACCGAAAGCCTGCCCGGTGTGACGGACGGCTCCTTCCGCGGGCCCGTGGCGCGGTACGTGTGGGACCTCTCGGACCGGACGAAGAGCCGGTGGGTGGTCCCGTTTGGCGCCTCGGGACATCCGCAGCACCAACATTTCGCGAGCCAACTGCCGCTCTGGTCGGCAGGCGGACTCATCCCCGTGGTTACCGACTGGAACCAGCTCACCAAGGAGAACCCATGACCAGCACTGACACTGCACTGCCCTTCGCCGCCAGGGATTCCGTCTACGAGGAAGAGTTGCCGGGCCTGGGCAGGCTTCGGCTGGTGGTGATCGCACCCGGGGCGGACGCGGACCTGATCCACGGCTGGGTGCGGGAGGAACGCGCTAAATTCTGGGGCATGGGCGCAATGAGCCGGGACGAGGTGCGCGATATCTACGGCTTCCTGGACAGCCTGGACACGCACCACGGGTACCTGATGCTCGTGGAGGATCGGCCCGCAGGCATCTTCCAAACGTACGAGCCCCTGCAGGACCCGGTGGGCGAGGTATACCCGGCGCGGCCGGAAGATACGGGCATGCACCTGCTGCTCGCCCCCGCCGAACGGCCGGTGCCCAATTTCACGGCCACCCTGCTCTCCGGGCTCATCCGCTTCCTGCTGTCCGACCCCGCCAAGGACCGGGTGGTGGCGGAGCCGGACGCGCGTAACAGCAAGGCCATCGGGCGTCTCGTGGGCTTCGGCTTCGAAGCCGGCGCCAAGGTACAGCTGGCCGAGAAGGAAGCCCAGCTCGTGTTCCTCACTCGGGAGAAGTTCGAGGCCGCCACGGCCCTTTAGGGCTGAGGCAGGCGCCTACTCTTCGCCGCTGTCCTTTGCTTCCAGGTATTTGGCCATGGCTTCGCAGGCCTGGTTCCAGCGTGCGTTCATCGCGTGCCGGCTCAACGGTGCGAACATTCCGTCGAGGACTTTCTCCACTGCGTCGTATGCGGCATCCAGGGCTCGTTCCTGCGCCGCCGGGGTGTAGTAGTTCATGGCAGTTATTCGTTGTGGTGGTGGACTCGGATGGCGGATAAACGTCGGGTTTAACCGGCCGGCCGGAGCGAGGTGATCATTCGCCGGATGTCCTGGTACTCGGTGGTGTCCATGTACTTCCGGGCCTGTTCCAGGTACGGCAGGGATTCTGCGCCTGGAGTCCTGTTGTTCTCCGGGTTGTAAAACGCTCCAAACATCGCCGCGGTGGGTGGCCAGGTGAAGAAGTGGAAGATGGGGCAGGCTGAATCCCCAGTAGGAGCCGGAACCGTTGTGATGCCGTACGCCGCGGCGGGGGTGTCGGCCGGGCCTGGAGTGGTGGCGTCGCCACGGGTCTCAAAGACGTACCTGGGCACTTCGCCGTCCTGGGCCAGGGCCGGCATTTCCTGCGACTCAAACTCCGAGTACGGGTATTTGTCCAGGCAGGTGGACCCCGTGGCCATGTTGGTCCGCAGCGTGGCCAGCGGCCTGCCGGCCTCGTTGGTGACTTCAGCGAAAGCCCCGCCGCCGTCGGGCAGTTCCCCTGCCGGGTCCCGCACGCCCCACTCAGCCGGCAGGTCAAACGCGAGCTCCCCGTCTGCCGTCGTAAAGGTCATCCATGCTGTCCCCTCTGCAGGCGGCTTCACGGTTGCGGTCGAGGCGGCGGAAGGACTGCGGGCAGCGGATGTGACGGGGGCGGTGGTCGTCGCCGCCGGGGTGGTCGCCGTCGGCGGCCCTGCCTGCGGGCCGCAGCCGGCCAGCACAACAGCAACCAGAATCATCGCGGGAAGCAGCCCGCCGGACCTACGCATGTCACCCTCCCGGGGCTAGTAAAACCTGTCCTCCAATTCTGGAACCGCAGGCAGGTTTCGCACCTTGCGCAGGCTGATTGGCGCCGAACCGTTGCGGCGGATAACAGAAAAGCTGTACCGGGATATTGCCCGACGGCGGCCCGCCCCCTTGGGAGCCGGCCGCCGTCGAACGCGTTTTGTTATTAGAGCGTGGAGGTGTCGATCACGAAGCGGTAGCGGACGTCCGAGGCGAGGACGCGCTCGTAGGCGTCGTTGATCTTCCCGGCCGGGATGACCTCGATCTCGGCGCCCAGGTGGTGCTCGGCGCAGAAGTCCAGCATCTCCTGGGTTTCGCGGATGCCGCCGATCATCGAACCGGCGAAGGACCGGCGGCCGCCGATCAGCGCGAAGGCGTTGACCGGGAGCGGCTCGGCGGGGGCGCCGACGTTCACCAGCGCGCCTTCGAGCGCCAGCAGCTGCAGGTAGGAGCTGATGTCAATCGACGCGCTGACCGTGTTGATGATCAGGTCGAAGGTGCCCGCGAGCTCCTTGAAGGTGTTCTCGTCACTGGTGGCGAAGTAGTGGTCCGCGCCCAGGCGCAGCCCGTCTTCCTGCTTCTTCAGCGACTGCGACAGAACCGTCACCTCCGCACCCATGGCGTGGGCGAGCTTGACGGCCATGTGGCCCAGGCCGCCGAGGCCGACGACGGCAACCTTCTTGCCGGGGCCGGCACCCCAGTGCCGCAGCGGGGAGTACGTGGTGATGCCGGCGCACAGCAGCGGTGCGGCGACGTCCAGGTCCAGTCCCTCCGGGATGCGCACCACGAAGTCTTCGGTCACCACAACGTGGCTGGAGTAGCCGCCCTGGGTGACGGTGCCGTCGCGGTCCACCGCGCCGTACGTGCCCACCATTGAGTTGAGGCAGTACTGCTCCTCGCCCTTCAGGCAGTTGGCGCATTCGCGGCAGGAGTTGACCATGCAGCCAACGCCGACGCGGTCGCCCACAGCGTGCTTGGTCACGGCGGAACCCACTTCGGTGACGATGCCGGCGATTTCGTGGCCGGGGACCAGCGGGTACTGCTGCGGGCCCCAGTCGCCGCGGACTGTGTGGATATCGGAGTGGCAGATGCCCGCGAACTTGATCTCGATCAGGACATCGTGCGGGCCCACCTCGCGGCGTTCGATGGTGGTGGCGATGAGGTCCTCTGTGGCGGACGGGGATGCATAAGCTTTGACGGTAGTCATGGCTCTCCTGTTGTTCTTGGGGGTTCTTTAGAATGCTAGCGGGGTGGAAGACCGGCTGACTGGCCTATGGGGGCTTCAGGGTGGCCCTGTTGATACTGGGTCTGGCAGTCCTACCCTTGGCGGCCTCCGTACTGGTCGTCGGTGACACGCAGGTCCTGGCCGCGTTCGTGCGAGTGCCACGCCGTGCGGGCGCCCGGCGCGAAGGGCCTGGAACGCGGGCGGGCCAGGACAAGGAGCCCGAACAGGGACAGCAGTGCCCCGCCGACCATGAGCAGGGCCATGGGCACGGCAGTGTTCCCGCCGCCGAGGCCGGCGGTCGGCGCCGCGATGCCTGCGGTGGTCCACTGCACGAGCCCCAGGACGGCGGAACTGGTGCCCGGGTGCTCGGGCACTTCGGCGGAAGCGAGGGCACCGCCGTTGGTATTGATCAGGCCCTGCGCCACCATGAGGGCAAAGAAACTGCCCATGGCCACCAGCAGCGGAGTGGCCCACCACAGGGCTCCGGCCAGCATAACCACTCCCGCGGCGAGGGCGATCAGCTGGCCCGCCAGGATAACCTTCCGGGTGGACACCCGGCCGGCCATCCTGGCTGACACCAGGGCGGCGATGGTCATGCCGCCGGCGTTCGCGGCGAACACGATGGAGTACATCACCGGAGACAGGCCGTTCATGTTCTGCAGGATAAACGCGGACGTTGCCACGTACGCGAACAGGGCGATAAAGGCCGACGACGCCACCACCACGTAGCCGACGAACCGGCGGTTGGAGAGCACGTCCTTGGCCGCGCGGCCGAATTCAGCCAGCCCGCCGGAGTGGCGCTTTTCCGGCGGGAGCGATTCCGGGACGACGAACAGGGCGCAGAGGGTCATCAGGATGCCCAGGGCGGCCAGTGTCCAGAAGGTCATCCGCCACCCGGTCAGCTGCAGGATCACCGCTCCGAGCAGCGGGCTGATGATGGGTGCCACGCCGCCGATGCCCATCACGATGTTGAGCACCCGGACCAGCTGCGATCCGTGGGCCAGGTCCACGATGACGGCCCGTCCGATCACCATGGCCCAGCCGCCGCCAAAGCCCTGCAGGAAGCGGGCGATCATCAGGACTGCGATGTTCGGGGCGAGGGCGCACGCCGCCGATGCCACCGCCATGAGGACGGTGCCGGCCACCAGCGGCAGCCGCCGTCCGCGCTGGTCGCTGAAGGGGCCGCCCACCAGCTGTCCCAGCCCCATCGCGGCGAAGAACGTGGTGAGGGTCAGCTGTACCGCGGACGCCGGGCTGCCGAACTCCGCGGCCACACGGGGGAAGGCCGGAACGTACATGTCCGTGGCCAGGGGTGCCACCGCCGTCAGGAAGATGACCGTGGCCACCAGGGTCGCGGGGACGGCGCCGGCGGAGGGCGTCCGCGTTGCGGTTGGCAACATTGGTTGAGCGCTCCATCTGATTGATGAGGGAAGGGGGATGTTCCCATCAAACCTGCTCCCGGAAGTCCCAGCGAGGGCTCTGCTGAAACGGGTTTTGGCAGACCCTCCTTACGGGTTGGCTCTTCGTCGTAACGTGTCCTTATGGATAACCGAGCCGAGGTCCGCCAGTTCCTCTCCACGCGCCGCGGGCGCATCACCCCAGAGCAGGCGGGGATCGAGCCGTACGGCGGACGGCGCCGCGTGCCCGGACTCCGGCGCGAAGAGGTGGCCCGGCTCGCCGGTGTCAGCGTGGATTACTACACCCGGCTGGAACGCGGCAACCTCTCCGGAGTCTCCGACAGTGTCCTCGATGCGATCGCACGCGCCCTGGAACTGGACCGGGCGGAACATGATCATCTTTACGACCTCGCCCGGACGGCCAACATGTCCGGCCGCAAGCGTGCGGCGAGCGCCGCGCCAACCCGCGTGCGCCCGGAACTCCAGTACCTCCTCGACACCATCACGGGAGCGCCGGCTTTCATTGGAAACAACCGCCTGGACATCGTGGCCGCCAATACCTTGGGGTACGCCCTGTATTCGGACATGTACCGCAGTCCGGCGCGGCCGGCCAACCATTCACGCTTCATCTTCCTGGACCCCCGCGCCCACAACTTCTACCCCGACTGGGAGCGGGCAGCGAACACCAACGTGGCCATCCTTCGCCGTGAGGCCGGGCGGAACCCGCACGACAAGGGCATCGCCGAACTGGTGGGTGAACTGTCCATGCGCAGCGACGACTTCCGCGCGCGCTGGGCTGCCCACAATGTCCGCCGGCACTACGCCGGGACCAAGTTCTTCCAGCACCCTGTGGTGGGGCTGCTCGAACTGAACTACCAGGTCCTGGGGCTGGAAGAGGACCCGGGGCATTCCCTGACCGTCTATCCTGCCACCCCGGGCACATCCACCGAGGAAAACCTCAAGCTCCTGGCCTCGTGGGCGGCTACCGAGAAGATCGCCGAAGTGGCGCAGGCGCACGCGGGCTGACGTCGCCTTTCGAACCGCGCGGCACGTCAGGACCGGGTTTGCGCAAGCAGGTCCAGCAGGAACCTGGCCATGTCCAGCCTTCCTGCCATCAGCGACCGGACCTCCGCTGAATCCCCTTCCGCAAGCCGGTCACTGACCACGGCGGTAAGGCCGGCAAACACAGCCATCGAAATGGCCAGGCCGCGCCGGACCTCGCCCCGGGACACGGCGGAAGCACTCCTGCCCAGCCCCTCAAGGTAGGCATCCACGCAGATCGGCTCGAGGCGTTCCAATGCAGTACCCGGCAGGGTCCCGTCATTGACCCGGCCGGCGAGCAACTGCCCCAGGTCATATCCCACGCAGACCTCCCCGAACATCCCCCAGTCAACCAGCACGAAGTTTGTCAGCCCGGTGACAGGGTCTGCGCCTTCGATGAGGAAGTTCTGCGGACAGGCGTCGCCGTGGGCTGGAAGTGCCGGCAGGGTCATCATCTCGTCCACCAGGAGCGGGCACTGATCGGCAAACGAACGCAGTCCCTCCACCAGTGCTGGATCAGAATGCGCCGAGATAGCGGGATGCTCCCAAAGGTCCGGTCCTTTGATGGCCGGGATCAACACTGCGTCGCCCACGCCGGAGAGGAAGTACTTCAGCCGGTCCGGGCGCCTGGTGTCCTGGATTGCCTCGCTGCATTGCCGCACTTCCGGAGTTCCGGCGAGAAGGCCCAGCACCCAGGCAGCGTCCCGGAAATGCTTGTCCGACCACTCGGGGTTCCCGTCAGGCGCAATATCCTCCATCCAGATAGCTGCCCGGTCCGGTCCGAGCTCCACCAGGCGGAACAGCTCCGGCAGGCGGCTGTTGGCCGGCATGGCCTCCGACAGTCCGGACGAGTAGACCTCCGCCTCCGTCCGCCACGGGTAGTTCGCTGCCAAAGCTTCCCGGTATTCCTCCGGCACGCGCTCAATGCCGCTCCAGAGCAAGGGTGATTGAAGGAGCTTCACCACTACGCTGAATTCCCGGGGCGGCAAGGAGGCGTCTTCGCCGCCGGCCATTCCCTGCACCCGCCATAAACCGCCGGTGGTCATGTTCAGTGCGGGAAGCCCGATTCTGGATGCAGTTGCGGACAGAACGTCCACCCGCGGTTCCCGCAGCGCGAGCGCGGCAACAGTGTTCAGAAGCTCAGCCGCCGGCCTGCCCGGCCCCAGGGACTCCAACCCTTGGCGGTGTCCAGATTCCATACACTCCCCTGAAGCTGCCTATGCCCGTGCACCGGGTGAACTCATTAGATACCCGGCCCCGCTCCCGGGACAATGAAAAACCCGGTGACGACGACGGCGATGCATCCGCCAGCCACATTAACCATCGTTGCGGAGCATGGCGCAGCGTTGCCCGGTTTGTCCTTCTGATGGCGCCATAAGTAGCGCCGTTTCCCTACATTGAGCCTTCTTTGCGGCGTGCTGGCCAAGGCCTTGATCGCCATGTTTAGGTGTCGTGAACTGCACAGCCTCAGACAGGAGAACCCCATGACTTCCGAGAATTCCTCCAGTAGCCGAACACTCCACCTCAACGCTTTCCTCATGAGCACAGGCCACCACGAAGCGTCCTGGCGGCTGCCGGAAAGTGACCCGCAGTCCAGCACCAATATTGAGCATTACAAGCAACTGGCCCGTACAGCGGAACGCGGCAAGCTGGACTCCATCTTCTTCGCCGACTCCCCCGTCCTCTTCGGCGAAGTGGGCCGCCGTCCTGCCGGAAAGCTCGAGCCCACCGTGCTGCTGACCGCCATCGCCGGCGCCACCGAACACATCGGCCTGATTGCCACCGCCTCCACCACCTACAACGAACCGTTCAACCTGGCCCGCCGCTTCGCCTCCGTAGACTGGGTCAGCGGCGGCCGGGCGGGCTGGAACGTGGTGACCACGGCCGGCCCCGACGCCGCCCGGAACTTCGGCGTGGACGACCAGCCAGCCCACGCTGTCCGGTACGAGCGTGCCGCCGAGTTCATTGAGGTGGCGCAGAAACTGTGGGACAGCTGGCAGGACGACGCCGTCGTTGCGGACAAGGCCGAGGGCGTGTGGGGTGATGCGGACAGGATCCGGACCATCGACCACGAGGGCAAGCACTTCAAGGTCCGCGGGCCGCTCAACGTGCCCCGCTCGCCGCAGGGCCACCCGCTGATTGTCCAGGCCGGGTCATCCGAGGACGGCAAGGACCTCGCGGCCCGGTACGCCGACGCCGTCTTCACCGCCCACCAGACCCTCGCCGACGCCCGGGATTTCTACCGCGATCTCAAGGCCCGCACCGCTGCTGCCGGCCGGGACCCGGAGACCATCAAGATCCTCCCGGGCATCGTGCCCGTCATCGGCGCCACCGAGGAGGAAGCCCTGGAGCTGGAGCGGGAGCTGGACCGGCTGATCAAGCCCGAGTACGCCCGGATCCAGCTGGCCAAGACCCTGCGCGTGGCTCCGGAGGACCTGCCCCTGGACCGCGAACTGCCTCAGGACCTGCCCAGCGAGGACGAGATTGAGGGCGCCAAGAGCCGCTACACCCTGATCGTCCAGCTCGCCCGGCGTGAAAAGCTCACCGTCCGCCAGTTGATCGGCCGCCTGGGCGGCGGCCGCGGGCACCGCACGTTCACGGGAACGCCGGTCCAGGTGGCTGATGCCATCCAGGAATGGTTCGACGGCGGCGCGGCCGACGGCTTCAACATCATGCCGCCGGTGCTGCCCTCCGGGCTGGAGACGTTTGTGGACCAGGTGGTGCCCATCCTCCAGGAGCGCGGCCTCTTCCGCACCGGCTACACCGGCACCACGCTGCGGGAGCACTATGGCCTGGAGCGCCCGGACAACCGGTTCGCCGGCGCCGCAGCGCCTGCGCTGGCCTCGATCGGTTCGGCCTTCTGATGGGCCGGCAGCCCGGGCTCAACCTGTCCAGGCGCCGCAGCCGCTAAGGCTGAACGGAGGGTTCCACGGCGGCGCCGGGGCGGATGCCGCCGTCGCCCGCGGCTGCCTCACTGTCCGGCGGCCGGGGCTTGTAGGCCCAGGCCACCAGCACCACGGAGATGATCATCAGCAGGAACCAGGACACCAGCTTGTCCAGCGAAACCGGATGCCAGCCCTCCATCTGGCTGGGGTACAGCCAGGCGCCGGACCAGGTGGCGATGTTCTCGGCGATCCAGATGAACAGTGCCACCAGCAGGAAGGCGATCACCAACGGCATCCGGTGGTGCTTACGGAACACGCGGAAGTGCATAACGCACCGCCCGTAAATGATCACGACGGCGGCCAGCAGCACCCAGCGCAGGTCCCAGATGTAGTGGTGGGTAAAGAAGTTGGCGTAGATGGCCGCTGCAGCGATTGTCGTGATCCAGCGGCGCGGGTAGTTGGCGAAGCGAAGGTCGAAGAGCCGGTAGACGCGGACCATGTAGGAGCCCACCGCGGCGTACATAAATCCGCTGAAGAGCGGAACCGCGCCGATCCGGAGGATGCCCTCCGCCTCGTAGGACCAGGAGCCGACGTCGGTCTTGAACAGTTCCATCACGGTACCCACCAGGTGGAACAGGATAATGACGCGCAGTTCACGGAGGGTCTCCAGCCTGAACACCACCATGAGGACCTGGATGGCCACGGCCGCCAGTGTCAGGAAGTCGTTCCTGGCCAGTCCGGCGCCGTCCGGATACCAGAGCCGCGCCGCCATCAGCACCGCCAGGAGGGCTGCTCCGAAGATGCAGGCCCAGCCCTGCTTGAGGCCGAAGACCACGAATTCGGTGAGCTTTGCCCTGGCACCGCCGGCCGTTCCCTGTGCCAGGAAGCGGCGGGCCCGCTCGTCGATCCGCTGCTCTACTGAGGTGGAACTATGCACGGACTCCCTGACGCTTGCCGGACTGGTTTTTTGCCCGGATGTCGGCGTCCAGGCTGTTCAGGCAGTAGTCCTTGAACCAGTGCCGGATGCTCCGGGGCAGCTTGGGGTACACCACGGCCAGGAACCCCATGGTGCGGTTGAAACGGCGCTCGCGGCGCTCGTTCCACGGCAGGCCGAAGTCCTGGCGGAGCTGGTGGGGCAGGAGCCCGGCGGTGAGGAACCTGGCGGAGGGCATGATGGCGCGGTACCACAGCGCCGTGTGCTTCGGGTACAGCAGCCCGCGGCCCACGCGCACCCCGCCTTCCTCCGCCCGGAGCGTGGCGATGCGCCCGTTCCAGTAGCGGCTGAACGCCGCCCGGTCCTCCGGCCACATGGCGGGCGGAAGCTGCAGGGCCGTGCCGATCCTCGCGTAGTCCTGATACATGGCATCGGCCGCGTCGTCGTCGAGCGGGCCGTAGATCTTCTCGATGATGGTCACCGCCGTGTCGTACAGCGTGGCCACCACCCAGAGCTGCAGTTCAGGATCATAGGCGTTGTAGCCCGCGGAGGTTCCGTCATGGTCCCTGCGGACCGGGACATGGGCGCGGTTGACCCTGCGGCGGACCTCGTTCACCTGTTCATCAGTGCCGTACACAATGGCGTAGACGTAGGTGAGGGTGCCCTTGAGCCTGTTGACCGGGCGGCCCACGAACGTGCTGTGCTCGTCAACGCCGCGGCCCACAGCCGGATCCGCAAGCTGCAGGAGCAGGGCCCGTCCCGCACCGGCGAGCAGGATGCCTTCTGCCCCGTACTCGGCCATTCCTCGCACCATTTCAACAGGGTACCGGACTCCCCGCGGACGCGGACGACGGCGGGACTTCCCGCCGTCGTCCACTCCCCTGCGCAGCATCCAAATCGCCGGAACGCTGCCGGGACGCTGAAGCGTTCCGGCGTCCCGGCAGCTTTCCGGCGAATTCACGGTGGAGTAGCGGGAACAGCGCAGCGCCGCGTCAGGCGAGGTACTCCGTGCGGCCCGCCACCACGGTGCGCAGCACGCGCGCGTTCAGCAGCGATTCCTCCCCGTGCACGAACGGATCAGCGTCGAGTACCGCGAAGTCCGCGGCGAGGCCGGCCACCAGGCGGCCCCTCCGGTCCTCCTCCATCACGGAAGCGGCGGCGTCGCGGGTGGCGTGCCCGATCGCTTCGGCCAGGGGCCGGGCGAAATGCGGGTTGTTCGGCGGATAGGACGGGTCCAGCGCCGACTTCCGGGTGGCGGCCACAAACATGTTCTGCAGGGCATCGTAGGGTGCGGTGGGAGCGTCGGTGGAAAACGCCAGGAGGGCTCCTGCTGCCACATATTCGGGCCAGGCGAAGCTGCGGTCCGGCCTGTCGTCGCCGAGCATCGCCACCCAGTTGCCGTAGATGGCAGGGTCGGCGTGGACGGGCTGCATGGAGGCGGTCACGCCGAGCCGGGCCATCCGCGCGGGTGTTTCCGGCGAGGTGTATTCGAGGTGTTCGATCCGGTGCCGGCGGTGGCGCGGTCCGTTCACTGCCGCCGCGTGTTCCAGTGCGTCCAGGGCAATATCGCTGGCGTGGTCCCCGATGGCGTGCAGGGCCACCTGCAGTCCGGCAGCATCGGCTGCTGCCACTACGGGTCCGAGCTGCTCCGGCGACCAGATGGGCCCGGCCTGGGAGCCGTCCGCGTAGGGCCGGTTCATGGCCGCGGTACAGGCATCGATCACACCGTCGAGCGCCAACTTGATGCCGGCCACCCGCAGCCACTCCGTGTTGACCTCCCGCGCCAGGAGCACGGCGCGTTCCACCTGGGCCAGGTTTTCCGCCTCATCGCCGGTGTTGTGGATGAACCAGTGCGCCACAATGCGAAGTGGCAGCTTCCCGCCGCGCCGTTCCGCGGCCCGCCGGAAAGCGGCCAGGTCCAGTTCGCCCAATGCCATATCCACTGCACCGGTCACCCCGGCGGCGAGATAGGCCGCGAGGGAACGTTCGACGGCGGCATCCCGGTCAGCGTCCGACGTCACCTCCCCCAGGAACGGCCAGACAAACTGCTGCGCGGCAGTCTCGTACAGCATTCCGTCCGGCTCGCCCTGGCTGTCGCGGCCGATGCGCCCGCCGAGCGGGTCCGGGGTGTCGCGGCCGATGCCAAGTTCTTTCAAGGCGGCCCGGTTCACCCAGCATGAGTGGTAGTCGTTGGCATCGAGGTAGACGGGCACATCTGACACCGCTTCATCGATCATGGCTGCGGTGGGGGCACCGGGCAGGGAATCGAACAGCCAGCCCCTGCCGAGGATCCGCTGCACACCGGGGTCCGCTGCCCGGGCGGCGCTGAGGCGTTCCTGGATCTCGGACAGGGAACGCGCGTCGGTCAGTGCTACTTTCCCCAGCGCCTCCCCGAGCATCATCACGTGGGTGTGGGCGTCGATGAATCCCGGCAGCACCAGCCGGCCGCCAAGGTCGATGACCTCCGCGGTGGAGCCTGCGGCCTCGTGGGCGGAGGCGTTGGTACCAACGTGGGTGAGCCTGCCGGCGTCGACAACAAACGCTTCAGCCCAGGGAGCCGACTCGTCGGCGGTGAAGACGCGGGCATTGCGGTACAGCTCGGTCATGGCTTTTATACTCCTGCAGTTCGGATGGTGGCGATATCGGGTGAGTTGGAGGTTTTAGCGGTGTTCACTGCCTCCACCCGGGAGGAAAGCCGGGCGATCAGGACTGCGGGAACCAGGAGCACCAGGCTGAAGCCGGCCAGGACCCAGCCCAGCGCGGGGAAGCCGAACGCCTCACCGATCCAGGCTCCGAACATCGGTGCGAAGCTGGATCCCACCAGGTACACCCCCAGCACGGGGCCGGACCAGCGGCCGCTGGCGTCCAGGGCTGCGGCGGTGGCGATGAAGTACATAAAGGCGACTGCGTACACGGTGTTCCAGGCGATCATGGTGACGAGGTAGGTGGTGGAGTCGGTAGTCAGGCAGGCCGTCAGCTTCAACGCTGCGCCGAGCGCCAGCAGGATGCCCAGCGGGAGGGCCCGGCCCAGCCTGGTTCCGAGGAATATCAGTGCGATGGCGGCGAGCAGGCCGCCGCCGGTGGACGCGCTCAGCACCAGCCCCAACTGTTCCTCCGTCATCCCGGCCTGGGCCACGCCGATGGCTCCGGACATCGCCCACAGGGAGTCCTCGCCTATCGCCCAAAGGGCGAAGATCGACAGCAAGGCGAAGCCGGCGATGGTGATGGTCCTGGTGCTGACAGCGTCCGCGGCGGCAACGGCCGTCGTCGTACTGTCCGTTGATGACGCGTGCGGCACACCCTCAGGGACCGCCCGTTCCTCCGCCATGGGCAGCCACCCGGCAGTGAACAGCAGCGCAAGGGCCAGCCCCGCCACCAAACCAAAGGCGCTCCCCATCCCGATGCCCACGGCAGGAATGATGGCCAGGACAACGGTGACGATGGCGCGGTTCGCGAGTCCGCTGATGCCGGAGGCGCGGTTCGGATTGCGCAGTGCGGCCAATGCAGCCCCGCCGGAGGCGACGGCGCCGCCGGCCCCGATGCCGCCGGCGATAATTCCGGTGATCACTGCGGCCGGTGCAAGGTCCAGGGCGGCGAGACCGAAGCCGGCCGCCGTCAAGAGCAGCCCCAGCCGGGCCACGAGGTAGCGTCCGCGGCCTTCGGTAAAGCGGGTCACGGCGAGGCACGCGAGGGCGGTGGCCAGGAGGCAGGCCGTCATCAGCGTTCCCGCCTCCGTGGCTCCCACCTCAAGCGAATCCTGGATGGCGAGGATCATGAACGGGACCAGGTTCGCGCTCATGAAGCCCACCACGCCGATGCCGAAGGTGGAGACCGCACGTTTGATGGTCAGCGGAAGCCGCTGGGATTCTGCCTGGGTCATTGGTTGTCCTTTGAATAAGATATGGCGCGGGTTGTGGGACTCCGCCGGATGCTTCCTTGCATCTGGCCTGCCTGCTGTCGGTCCGGCAGTTCCCGCTAAAACGAATGGCGTTCGTTTTATTATGCATGTGACCTGCGTCAAAGGGAAGAGTCCCTAGACTGGCATCTGACGAAGGGAGCTCCATGCCACGGCCCAGCACGCCGATCCTCTCCGTGGACCGCATCGCGGATGCCGCCATCGAACTGGTGGATGAAGGGGCCGGCTTCGGCGTAAATGCCCTGGCCCGCCGCCTGGGCGTCACCGCCTCATCCCTGTACAACCACGTTTCGGGGCGGGACGAGATCGTCGAACTGATGCGCGCGCGGCTGGGCGCCCAATCGATCCCGGAGGTGCCTGAGGATGTGAGCTGGGATGAGGCCGTTTCGATGATTGTGCGCGGGCAGCGGGAAATGTACGCGGCCCATCCGTTTGTGGTGCCGCTCATCGTTGGCAAAACCATCACCGACCCCGGGGTGATCAGCGCCTACGAACGCATGGCCTCGGCACTGGTTGCCGGCGGCTTCCCGGACGGGGACGTGCTGACCATCATCTCGGTGATCGATTCCTTTTCGCTGGGCGCCGGCCTGGACCTTGCTGCGCCGGACGACGTGTGGGCGCCGACCGAATCCGCAGCCACCCTGTCCCGGCTGGTCAAAGCCTCCGGGCATGGCCGGGCACGCAGCGACAAGGCCTTCGAGACCGGGCTTGAACTGCTTCTTGAATCGCTTCGGATGCGGCTAGCCGCGGGGTGACTCGGCACCCTGCTCGGGCGCCCCGACGATCCACGAACCGCCGAACGGCCAGATCGTCATGATCCGCCGTCGCGACTCTTCCGTTAAGCTTCGAGTAGCCCAGGGCGGGCCATAGCTCCGCTGCTTGGCCCGCCTTTGCCGGATGCCCTATACCCTAGTGACTTGACTCACAATTGACACTGACGTACCGTTTCCTGTTAGCGCTAACAAGTAAATAAAGGCGGACTGTCCTGGAGTGCCTCCTGCACCGCCGGGCAGACCGCTCCTTCCGAGTTCCCGAACCGCGGGTCCGGCTTTCAAAGCCCCACCCCTTATTGCATTACCTGCCGGCAAGCGCAGATGCTTACCGGCCCAGCACCACTTCGCGGACAACCTCCGCGGAAGGAGAAAGTTGTGAGAATTAGGAAACTCCTGGGCGCCGTTGCAGTCGCCCTCGCAGTCACTGTGGGTGCCACAGGTTGCGGCTCCCGGGGCGGAGCGACTGAATCCGGGGCCGGGGCCTCGGCCAATCCCAGCGACTCCCTGGTGGGCATCTCGATGCCCACGCAGACTTCCGAACGCTGGATCGCCGATGGCGGGAACGTGGAAAAGTCCTTGAAGGAACTGGGCTACAAGACCGACCTGCAGTTCGCCAACGACGACATCCCCACCCAGGTATCGCAGATCGAAAACATGCTCACCAAGGGAGCCAAGGCGCTGATCATTGCCGCCATCGACGGCACCACCCTGACCGACGTCCTTGCCAAGGCTAAGGAACAGAACGTCAAGGTCATCGCTTACGACCGGCTGATCAACGGCACCCCGAACGTTGACTACTACACCACGTTCGACAACTACACGGTGGGTGTGCAGCAGGCTACGTCCCTGCTGACCGGGCTTGGCCTCGTGGACGCCAGCGGGAAAAAGGTGGACGGCAAGGGCCCGTTCAACATCGAGCTTTTCGCCGGCAGCCCGGATGACAACAACGCCAACTTCTTCTGGACCGGCGCCATGGACACCCTGAAGCCGTACATGGATGCCGGCACCCTCAAGGTGCCCAGCGGCCAGACCAAATTCGAGCAGGCAGCCATCCTGCGCTGGCAGGCCCCCGTTGCGCAGAAGCGCATGGAGGACATCCTCACGGCCGCCTACAGCTCCGGCACCAAGCTCGACGGCGTGCTCTCGCCTTATGACGGCCTCTCCATCGGCATCATCTCTGCACTGACCAGCACCGGCGGCTACGGCAAGGGCGACCTGCCGGTTGTCACCGGCCAGGATGCGGAGAAGGGCTCCGTGAAGTCCATCATCGCCGGCGAGCAGTACTCCACCATCTTCAAGGACACCCGCCAGCTGGGTTCCCAGGCCGTAAAGATGGTTGACGCCGTCCTGAAGGGCCAGGAGCCTGAGGTCAACGACACCAAGACCTACGACAACAAGGTCAAGGTAGTTCCCGCGTACCTGCTCAAGTCCGTGATCATCACGGCGGACAACTACAAGAAGGAACTCATCGACTCGGGCTACTACACAGACGCCGACGTCAAGTAACCATCTGCGTCGGTTGCGGCCAGGCCATCCCGGCCTGGCCGCAACCCCTTCCCGTAGGACCCCTGCAGCCGCAGGCCGGTCAAGTTTTTCAACCAGTCAGTGGGAATTGACGATGAACACACCCATTCTCCAAATGCGGGGAATCACCAAAACCTTTCCGGGCGTGAAAGCCCTCCAGGACGTCACCCTGGACGTCAACCGGGGCGAGGTACACGCCATCTGCGGTGAGAACGGCGCGGGAAAGTCCACCCTCATGAAGGTGCTGTCCGGCGTTTACCCGCACAACTCCTTCGACGGTGAGATCCTCTTCGAAAACGAGCCCTGCAACTTCGCCGGGATCAATGACAGCGAGAAGCGCGGGATCGTCATCATCCACCAGGAACTCGCCCTGAGCCCCTACCTTTCGATCGCCGAGAACATCTATCTCGGGAACGAGCAGGCAAAGAACGGCTGGGTGGACTGGCGGAAAACAAACCTGGAGGCCGCGAAACTGCTGGCCCGGGTGGGCCTGGACGAAAACCCGGTGACTCCGGTCCAGCACATCAGCGTGGGCAAGCAGCAACTGGTGGAAATCGCCAAGGCACTGTCGAAGGAAGTCAAGCTCCTCATCCTGGACGAGCCCACTGCGGCCCTCAACGACGAGGATTCCGGACACCTGCTGGACCTGATACTCCACCTGAAGGGCCAGGGCATCACCAGCATCATCATCAGCCACAAGCTCAACGAAATCCGCAAGGTGGCGGACGCCGTCACCATCATCCGCGACGGCAAAACCATCGAGACCCTTCGCCTGGATGAAGGCCAGATCACCCAGGAACGGATCATCCGCGGGATGGTGGGCCGGGACCTGGAAAGCCTCTACCCGGACAGGAACCCCCAGATCGGCGAGGAAGTCCTCCGGATCGAGGACTGGTCCGTCAGGCATCCCCAGGACCACTCCCGGATGGTGGTGCACAACGCGAGCCTGTCCGTCCGCAAGGGCGAAGTGGTTGGCCTCGCGGGCCTGATGGGCGCAGGCAGGACCGAGCTGGCCATGAGCGTTTTCGGGCGCACCTACGGGACCGCGATGTCCGGGAAGGTCTACAAGTACGGCAAGGAAATCAACACGTCCACCGTGTCCCATGCAATCGAGAACGGCATCGCGTACGCCACCGAAGACCGGAAGCTCTACGGCCTGAACCTCATCGAGGACATCAAGCGGAATATCTCCATGGCGGCCCTGCGGAAGCTGGTCAAGGGCGGCTGGGTGGACAAGAACCAGGAAACCATCGTCGCCAACGGCTACCGGAAGAGCATGAACATCAAGGCGCCGTCGGTGGCCGCCATCACCGGGAAACTGTCCGGCGGAAACCAGCAAAAAGTGGTGCTCAGCAAGTGGATGTTCTCGGACCCGGACGTCCTGATCCTCGACGAACCCACGCGGGGTATCGACGTCGGCGCGAAATTCGAGATCTACACCATCATTGCCAAGCTGGCGGCCGAGGGAAAAGCGGTGATCGTTATTTCCTCCGAACTGCCTGAACTCCTCGGCATCTGCGACCGGATCTACACCCTCTCAGCCGGCCACGTCACTGGCGAGGTTCCCATCGCCGAAGCATCCCAGGAAACCCTCATGCACTACATGACCAAAGAGAAGGAATAGGACATGTCCGCCTTACGAGAATCGCTCGGCTTCCTGACAAGCCGCCTGCGGCAGGTTGGCATCTTCGTTGCCCTGATCCTGATCGTCCTGCTGTTCCAGGTTTTGACCAACGGCATCCTCCTGGAACCCCAAAACGTCACCAACCTGGTGGTCCAGAACAGCTACATCCTCATCCTCGCCATTGGCATGGTTATGGTCATCATCGCCGGCCATATCGATCTATCGGTGGGTTCGATCGCCGGGTTCATCGGGGCGGTTGCCGGCGTGATGATTGTGCACTGGGGCTGGGCCTGGTGGCTCGCCATCCCCGCCTGCCTCCTGGTGGGAGCGCTCGTTGGCGCCTGGCAGGGTTACTGGATCGCCTACGTGGGGATCCCGGCCTTCATCGTCACGCTGGCGGGCATGCTAATCTTCCGCGGCCTTACCCTGATCACACTAAAGAACCAGCAGATCACCCCGTTCCCCGCAGAGCTCCGGGCTTTGGGCGGCGGCTTCCTTCCGGACATCTCCGGCGGCAACTCGGTGCTGGAATGGCTGACGGTCATCCTTGGCGTGGGCGCCACAGTGGCGCTGCTCATCCAGGCGCTCAAGGAACGCCGGATCCGGCGGAAGTTCGATCTCGAGAACGAGCCGATGGCCTGGTTTGCCACCAAGACCACCTTCATCGCCCTCCTTATGCTGATCATCACGTTCCTGCTGGCCAGCTACCGCGGTACGCCGATCGTCCTGATTGTGCTGGCCGTCCTGGTGATCGCCTACACCGCACTGATGAATAACAGCGTCTTCGGCCGGCACACCTACGCCATCGGCGGAAACCTGCACGCCGCCGAACTGTCCGGCGTCAAGACCAAAGCCGTTACGTTCCGGCTCTTCGTCAACATGGGCGTCCTGGCAGCCTTGGCCGGCCTGGTGTTCACCGCCCGGCTCAACTCGGCCCAACCGGCCGGCGGCACAGGCTTCGAACTGGACTCCATCGCCGCTGCGTTCATTGGCGGCGCTGCGGTCCAGGGCGGCATCGGCACAGTGGCCGGCGCCATGATCGGTGGCCTCATCATGGGCGTGCTGAACAACGGCATGTCCATCCTGGGCCTCGGCACCGACTACCAGCAGCTCATCAAGGGCCTGGTCCTCCTGCTCGCCGTAGGGTTCGACATCTTCAACAAGAACCGCACCGGCGGCGGCACCAGCATCACCAGCCGCTTCAAGAAGAAGCCGGTTCCCCCGGCCACCACTGAGGCAGCGGCACCTAAGGAGCCAGCCGCTCCGGTTCCGGCAAAGGCCTCCGAATCCGTCTGACGCCACATAAAAGCCCAACTGCCGGGAGTGTCCGGTAGCTGGGCTTTTATGCTTCCTAGGCCTTGGCGCCGAAGCTAAGCAGGACCTTCCCGGATTCCGCGGAGTTCCGGGCTACGCCGAAGGCCTCGAGCGCGTCCTCCACCCGGTATTCGTGCGTGATGACGGGCTCGATGTGCAGCGAGCCGTCGGCGAGGGCGGCGATGACGTCGTCGATCTCGTCGTTGAACCGGAACGAGCCCTTCAGCTCAAGCTCCCGGGTAATTGCCAGGGAGATCAGCACCGGTTGCGGCCCGGTGGGCAGCAGCCCCACCATCACCACCGTCCCGCCGCGGGTGGCGCCCTGGATGGCGGCCGCCAGGCCATGGTGGTTGCCGGAGGATTCAATCACGACGTCGGCCTCGACGGCGGCGATCGCCTGGGCGTCACCGGCGGTGATCACCTGGTCCGCCCCCACGGCTTTGGCGATTTCCAGCGGCTTGTTGTGCATATCGACGGCGGTGATATGGCTTGCGCCGGCCCGCTTCAGGACGGCGACGGCGAGCGCGCCGATGGGGCCGCTGCCGATCACCAGCGCGGACTTTCCCGCCACGTCCCCGGCCCTCGCCACCGCATGCCAGGCCACGGAGGCCGGTTCGATCAGAGCGGCAGTGCGCAGGTCGATGCTGCCCGGCAGCGTCCGCAGCATCCGCGTGGGCAGGTTCACGTACCGGCTGAACGCGCCGTCCTTGTGCGGGAACCGTGCGGCGCTGCCCAGGTACGTGCAGCCAGGCGAAAGGTTGGGCCGGTCCTCCGGATAGCGGGCAGCGCCGGGGCCGGGGGTTGCCGGGTGGACCGCCACCGGTGTGCCCGCGGCCGGGCCGGTTCCGTCAGCAGCGGCACGGACCACAGTCCCTGAAATCTCGTGGCCCAGCACCAGCGGTGCCTTCAGGATGGATTCGCCGGCGGCGCCGTGCAGCCAGTAGTGCAGGTCCGAGCCGCAGATGCCGCCGTAGTGCACCTCGATCACGGCCTCGTCCGGGGCCGGAGCGGCCAGGGTCAGTTCATCAATCCGCAGATCGTTGGCGGCATGGGCCACTACAGCCGGGCCGGTGATGGGGAGTGCTGTATCCAGGGACATCAGACCACCACCGTCATTCCGCCGTCGATGAAGATGGTCTGGCCGTTCACGAAGTCAGACCCGCTGGAAGCCAGCCACACGGCAGGGCCGGCGAGGTCCCGCACGGTTCCCCACCGGTTGGCCGGGGTGCGGCCCAGGATCCAGGAATTGAACTGTTCGTCGTCCACCAGGTTCTGCGTCATCTCGGTGTGGATGTAGCCCGGCGCGATGCCGTTGATCTGCAGCCCGGACGCCGCCCACTCCGCGGTCATGGCGCGGGTCAGGTTCCGCAGCCCGCCCTTCGCCGCAATGTAGGGTGCGATGGTGGGGCGGGCCAGGTCCGTCTGGACCGAGCAGATGTTGATGATCTTGCCGTGCCCGCGCGGGATCATGAAGCGGGCCGCCTCCCGGCCCACCAGGAACGCGCTGGTCAGGTCGGTGGAAATCACCCGTTCCCAGTCCTTCACATCCAGGTCCAGCATGGGCACCCGGTGCTGGATCCCGGCGTTGTTCACCAGGATCTCCAGCGGCCCCACTTGCTCTTCCACCCAGGCAACACCTCGGGCCGCCTCGGCGTCACTCGTGACATCGAAGGCCACGCTGTGCACCCGCCCGGGCGGGAAATCGGCAGCCATCGCCGCCGCGGCGTCCTTGAGCCGCTCCTCATTGACGCCGTTCAGCACAACTGTTGCACCGGCGTCGGCCAATGCCCTTGCCAGCGCGTTGCCGATCCCGCGGCTGGAACCGGTGACCAGGGCAACCCGGTCCGTCAGGTCGAAAAGTGAGCTCATGCGAACGGACCTGCCTGGACGAGGTTGGCCGGAGTCTTGCCGGCGGCCAGCGCGTCGAGCTGCTTCCGGAGGAGTTTCAGGATCCGCGGCTGGAACGCCGAGGCGTTGCCGCCCACGTGCGGGGTGATCAGGGCGTTGGTGGTAGACCAGAGCGGGTGGTCCTCAGGCAGCGGCTCCGGATCAACCACGTCGATGGCGCACTGCAGCCGTCCGGAGAGGACTTCCTTGGTGAGCGCAGCGGTGTCCACCACGGAACCGCGGCCCACGTTCACCACCAGGGCGCCGTCCGGCAGGGCAGCCAGGACCTCTTCGCCGATCAGCTGGTGGGTGTGCTCATTCAGGGGCAGCACCGATACCAGGATGTCGTGCGAGGCGGCGAGCGCGGCCAGTTCCGAGGACGCGTGCACCTGGCCGTGCTCATCCGTCCGGGCCGAGCTTCCCACGCGGGTAATGGTGACTTCGAAGGGCTCGAGCCGGCGGGCGATCTCGTGCCCGATCCCGCCAACACCCACCAGCAGCACCTTGCGGTCCGCAAGCGACTGCCGCCGCTCCGGCCGCCACAGTCCGTATTGCTGGTCCCGGACGGCCTGGTCGATGCCGCGCAGCTTGGCGAGGATCAGGCCGATCGCGAGCTCCGCCGTCGCCGCCGCGTGGACTCCGGAGGCATTCGCGACGCCGGCCGCGGGGCCGGCAGCCTCAATGACGCCGTCGTACCCGGTGGACTGCGTCTGGACGAACTTCAGCTGCTCCACCTTGGACAGGGACCCCAGCACCGCGCCGGCGCCGATGTACGGCAGGATGACGCCGTCGATCTCAGCCAGCGTCCCGCCGTCGGGTTCCGTCTCCAGGTCCCAGACCGCTCCCCGCAGCCCTGCGGGCAGGGGTGAGAGATCGTCGAGGAGCTGCTGGTCGGGGAAGCTGACGGTGCGGACTGTTTGCATCGGGAACCTATCAATCGGTGGAACTGGTTGGCGGGGCGGTGGCTAGCGCCGGTCGAACGTAAGGCCGCCGGGCACCTGGAACGTGGGCATGAGTTCAAGCATGCCAACATTTACGTGCCGGGGTGTTTCGATGGCGTAATCCACGGCGTTGACGATGTCATCGGTGGTAAGCGATTCGTAGCCCTCGTAGTAGGTCTTCCACGCCTCCTCCATGGCCTCCGGAGTGCCGCCCATGTTGCGGCCGAAGATCTCCGTCTCCACCCGCCCGGGGCAGATCTCGGTGACCCGGATGCGCTTGCCCACGGTGTCGTTGCGGAGCTGGCGGGAGATCTGGTGCACCGCGGCCTTGGTGGCGTGGTACACCGTGTGGCCGTAGAAGTTGTACGTGCCGGCGATGGAGCTGACGTTGATGACGTGCCCGCGGTCGCGTTCCACCATGCCCGGCAGCACCAGCCGGGTCAGCTGCAGCAGACCGCGGAGGTTCACGTCGATGAGTTCGTCGATGTCGCCTTCACTGGAGTCCAGGATATTGCCGGGCCGGGAGACCCCGGCACAGTTCACCAGGACGTCCACTTCAAGGCTTCCGACGGCGGCAGTCAGCGCCGCGGTGTCCGTCAGGTCCACCACGTGGGCCACTGCCCCGGTTTTGTCCGCGAGTTCCTTCAGGCGGTCCTCGTTCCGGGCCACGGCGTGCACGGTGAGTCCGCGCTTGGCCAGGCGTTCCGCGATCGCGGCGCCCATCCCGGTGGATGCCCCTGTGACGAGGGCGGTGGAGTAGTCAGAAAAAGTCACGGATGGCTCCTATGGGGGTGCAGCGCGGGGCTGCACTGGTTGTTGAAGTTTCGGGAGGGTCAGGCGTCGCGGAGTGGCAGGTGCGCCCGGTCCTTCACCGTGCTGACGGCGGCGAGCGTGCCCAGTGCGGTGATCACGGCGTAGAAGGCGGGCATGTAGATGTTGCCGGTGGACGAGATCAGCCAGGTCATCAGCAGCGGGGCGGTGCCGCCGAAGAGTGCCGAGGAGATGTTGTAGCCCAGGCCGTAGGCGGAGTAGCGGACGCGGGTGGGGAAGAGTTCCACGATCAGGATGTGGATCACTGCCGTGTGGCCGGCGAAGACCACTGCCATGATGCTGGCGCCAAGGATAGCCAGGGCCATCTCGCCCGTGGCGATCAGGGCGTAGGACGGGATGCCCAGGACGGCCATGGCAATGGCGGAACCGGCGATGACCTTCTTGCGGCCCACCCGGTCAGAGAGGGCGCCCATGAACGGGATGGCGATGCAGATGACCACCAGGCTGCAGGCGGTGACCAGCAGGGCCTCGCCGATGGTGAAGTTGAGCTGCTTGCCCTTGAGGAACGTGGGCATGTAGGAGAACAGGACGTAGTAGCCGGAGCCGTTCATCAGCGGGATGAACAGGGCCAGCAGCATGGCGCGGCGGTGCTCAGCGGAGGCGAAGGCTTCCTTGAGCGGGTTCTTGGACAGCCCGCCCTCTTCCTTGAGCTTCTCGAAGTTCGGGGTGTCGCTGATCGCTTTGCGGATGTACCAGCCGATGACGCCCATGGGGATGGCCACCAGGAACGGAATGCGCCAGGCGAAGGCACCGAACCCGCCGCCGTCGATCGCTGCCTGGGTAAGCCACGGCGACATGGAGTAGGCCACCAGGGTGCCGGTGAGCAGTGCTGCGAAGGAGGCGATCTGCGCGTAGGAGGTGATGATGCCGCGCTTGCCTTCAGAGGCGTGCTCGGCGAGGAAGGTCATGGCGCCGGCGGCTTCGCCGCCAACTGAGAAGCCCTGCAGCATGCGCAGCAGCACCAGCAGGATGGGGGCCGCGACGCCGATGGCCGCGTAAGGAGGCAGCAGGCCGATGCCGGCCGTGGCCACGCTGATCAGCAGGATGAC
>NZ_CAQI01000027.1 GCF_001046895.1 Pseudarthrobacter siccitolerans | reverse complement strand
TTCCACAAAGATGCCGACGCAGCCGGCCGTGACGACCTTGCGGGTCTGCTTGCTGCTGAGCCGCTCTTGGTGCGGCTGGGCCGCATGCGTAGAGGTGGACATGGCTTTCCTTACTTAAAGGGGATGGTAACAAGGGTTTGACGCTGGGGCGAGGGTGTTTAGCTTCCTGCTGCCGGCGCGAGCCGGGGCCAGCCTGGTTGGTTGCCGTAGTGGTTGCTTGGTTGGCTGCCGTAGTGGTTGCCTGGTTGGTTGCCGACGCCCAGGAGGGCGAAGACGGTACTGATGGTGGAGCGGAGTGTTTCCAGTTCCCGCAGCGCTGCGCGGTGCTTCGCTGTCGCTTCGGGGACGGAAGTTTTGCGGAAGGTGATCTTGTGGCCGGGGCGGGCCTGGGCAAGGACGTCCAGCGAGCGGCTGGTGACCACTGCCAGGACGGGGTAGCCGGCGGTGACCCCGCGCCCCCGGTGCAGCACCAGGAGCTCCTCACGGGAGGGCACCTCGATGGCGCCCACCGGGACGCCGCGGGACAGTACCTCGGCCGTGGACTGGCGTTCGGGAAGTGCCCCGCCCAGCCGCAGGCCGATGTGGTTGCTCCGGGCGCTGACGGTGTAGTCGGTGTTGTAAAGCAGCTCCGCAGTGTCGCCGAATTCGTCCACATCGGGTCCGTCCGTTACTTCCACCACGGCTGTGCTGGTGAACTCGGGCCGGGTGAGCCCCAGGCGGAAGAGGGGAAGGTCGAAGTATGGCTGGCGGATGGGCGGGACGCTGCGGAAAGTCTTCAGTTCCGTGCCTTCCGTGAGCCTCAGGCCAAAGCCGACGACGGTGTCCGGCGCGCAGCTGCCCAGCAGGACGGGCGCCTCCACTGAGCCGTGGACGGCGATGTAGGCGCGGAGGCCGCCGTCGATCCTTCGGATCGCCACTGTCTCCCCCACCCGCACGGACACCGGCTCCCACTGCTGGCACTCGCGCCCGCCCACCGAGAGGTGCAGGGGCGCGCCGGTGACGGCGATTAGGAGGTCCGTGGTGGCCCGCATGCGGAAGTCCAGCGCGGTGATTTCCAGCAGCGGGGCGTTGTCCGCGTTGCCGGCAAGGATGTTGGCTGCGCGGGCCGAGAACTGGTCCAGGGCGCCGTTCACCGGCAGCCCGAAGCGGGGTCCGCGGAAGCGTCCCAGGTCCGTGACCACGGAGTTGCCAGGCTGCTGGATGACCAGGCTCATGGTGCTGCCTCCAGTTTCCTGCCGGCGTACAACGCGAACTCTTCGGCCTGGATCCGGTGGAAGCGCAGGGTGTCGCCGGGGACGTAGGGCACCAGCGGTTCTGCGGTTACGTCGAGGACGGTGAGCGGAGTCTGGCCGATAACGCACCAGCCGCCCGGGGCTGCGGCCGGGGCAATGACTGCCTGCCGGCCGGCTACCGAGACGGCGCCTGCGGGCACGGACAACCGGGGGTCCTTCAGGCGGGGCACGGGGAAGGGAAAATCGGGACCGTCCATCATGGGCGAGCCGGCCGGGGCGCCGAGGCAGCGGATCACGTAGGACTTGGTGGTGTGAAGCCCGATGATGTCCTCGACGGAGAGCCGCTGCTGTTCGGCAACGCGCTCCAGGTCCGGGCCGTAGTCGCCGCCGTACACCACCGGGACTTGGAATTCCCGGGGCGCACGCGCCGGGGCACCGGTGAATTCGAGCTGGCGCAGTCCGAGCATCACAAAGGCCCAGACCTGGCGGGCTGAGGTGACGCCGGGATCGAATTCCACGAGCAGGGAGTCGTAGGTGGGCACTGCACCGTGAACGCCGTCGGCACCGGCCGCGTCCAGCCACCCGGCGAGGGCGTGGACGGTAGCCCAGTTGGCTTCCCGGTCCGGGGAGGACGCGACGACGCGCAGTGCGGCGTCCCCGGATTCGAACACCTCCACCGGAGGCTGTGTTGGAGTTGGAGTGGCGGGCATGTCAGGCGGCTTTCACTTTGGCGGCGAGGACCTGGGCGAGCGGGGCGATGGTGACGCCGGCGCGTTCCAGTTCAGCGCGGACCTGGCGGGCCAGTTGGACGGCGCCCGGGGTGTCCCCGTGCAGCAGGATGGTGTCGGCAATGATCGGGAGGTCTGTTCCGGCGGCGGTTTCGATGACGCCTTCGCAGACCATGCGGATGGTGCGGTCAACGATGGCTGAGGGATCGTGGATGACGGCGCCGGGGCGGCTGCGCGGCACCAGGGTGCCGTCCGCTTCATAGGCGCGGTCTGCGATGCCCACGATGCCCACGGGGAGCCGGCGGGCTGCGGCGGCGTCGGCGAGTTCGCCGTCCTGGGCAAGGACAATGAGGCCCGGGTTGATGCGGGCAGCCGCGTCAGCCACGGCTTCTGCATAGTCGGGGCGGGTTGCCACGAGATTCCCGAGGCGGCCGTGCGGGGCAAGGTGGACGACGCCGGCACCGTGGTAGGCGGCGAAGGCGCTGAGGGCTCCGAACTGGTACAGGATGTCGTTGCGGACTTCGTCCGCGGTGAGGTCCATGGCGCGGCGGCCGAAGCCCCGGAGGTCCGGGAAGCTCGGGTGGGCGCCGATGCTGACGCCGCGGCGCACGCATTCGGCCACAGTGGCGTTCATGATGTCCGGGTCTCCGGCGTGGAAGCCGCAGGCGATGTTGGCGCTGGACACCACTTCGAGCAGGGCCGCGTCGTCGCCCATCGAGTAGGCGCCGAAGCCTTCTCCGAGATCTGCCACGAGATCAACTGTGGGTCCCATGTGAGCCCTCCTTTGGGGTGTTGGCGCAGCGCTGTGCCGCGGCGCAGCGCCTGATGCCTGAAGCGGAAGTGGTGGGGACCGGCCCTTGGGGCGTCGATCCCGTTGCCCGGGAAGCCGGGCTTGTAGGAAAAAGTCTGACACCGGGAGTTTGATCACACAAAGACGTAATCCATGTCACGGGATAGGCGGGGGTTATGACCGCGGGACTGTGCCATGCAGAGTTCATATGCCACTTCCTCCTCAAAAGGCCTATGGCCCGGCAATGGGGGTTATCGATCGTCTTCAAGGTAAGTGCCACAGATTTCAGGAATGTTAAAAGAAATGGCTTGGAGGAGTTAACAAGATACTTATGCAAAATGCATCTGACGCCATCGGGAAATTGCATGATTGGCCGGGGGTAGAATGATTGATTAGTGAATTAGCGTTCCGGACAGGGATGTCCTGGACAGCGATGTTCTGGACAGTGATGTTCCGGACAGCGACGATCTGCACAAGGAGAGGGCGGCCATGGATACGCGAAAGCTTGCGTACTTTGTCCAGATCGTGGATTCGGGAAGCATCACCAAGGCTGCCGCGGCGCTGCATGTAGCCCAGCCGGCGCTGAGCCAGCAGGTCTCGGCCCTGGAGACAGACCTGAAGCAGCGGTTGTTGATCCGCAGCAAGCAGGGCGTGGTGCCAACTGCCGCAGGGCACACCTTGTACCGGCACGCACAATCCATCCTGCGCCTCGTGGACCAGGCACGGCAGGACGTCGCCAAGTCCGGGGCTGCCCCTTCCGGCCGCGTGTCCATCGCCATCGCGCCCTACAGCATGGCTTCCAGCCTGACTCCGCGGATCATCAGCGAAGTCGCGCGCAGGTACCCGGACATCGTCCTGCACGTGACGGAGATCTACGGCGGCGTCCTCAGCGAGGCCATCAAGAACGGCCGGCTGGACATGGCGCTCATCTACGAGCCGGGCCCCATCCGCGGGGTGCTGTTCACCACCATGATCGTGGAGGATCTCCACTTTGTGGTCAACGCCAACCGGGAGGGCGTCCAGCACGCGGACGGCGAGATCTCCCTGGAAGAAGTGGCGCGCCACGGGCTCTTCCTGCCCGAACAGATCCACACGCTTCGCCAGGCTGTACAGGCCGGGCTTACCAGCAAGGGCCTTGAGCTGCGACTGGCGGGCGAGGTGGAATCCGTTCCGTCCCTCGCCCGGCTGCTGCGCGCTGACCTGGGTGCCACCATCATGCCCAAGTCAGCAGCGGATGCCCTGTTCCACGAGGAGGACTTCAACGTCCTGCGGATCGTGGACCCTGCCCTCCAGTGCAAAATCGCCCTGTGCACCCCGGACCACGATCCCCTCTCCGAAGCGGCGTCCGCGGTCCTGCTGGTCCTGAAGGAAATGCTTCAGGAAATGCTCAACAATAAGTACGCCCGCTAGTTTCCATAGCACCTGCTTATTGGGTCACGCAGCATTGG
The DNA here is from genome assembly GCF_001046895.1 of Pseudarthrobacter siccitolerans. GTDB lineage: Bacteria > Actinomycetota > Actinomycetes > Actinomycetales > Micrococcaceae > Arthrobacter > Arthrobacter siccitolerans. The sequence continues at coordinate 174,730 of NZ_CAQI01000027.1, read as the reverse complement.
TCTTAGCGCCACTTCACCCTGAATCCTAAAATTAATTCAAGGCCGGAAATTATGGCCGATCCATTCTTTGAAGGATTAATGGGAGAACGCCGTGAAAAAGATAGATACGTTGCGGAGAATTAGCGGTAAGGGCCTGGGCCTGATGGCCAAAACTGGATTCCACTGCCCGGCAAATGGATTCTGGCGCCCCGAGGACCGCTCGATGGACCCAATCTTCGTCTTCGAAGGCAGCCTCATGCCCGCAGGCCGGGGCGGGTGCACCGTCTGGCTCCTGGAAGACGCTATGTTCGGGCCTCCGGAGTACCCGCTTCCAGCACGCTAGAAGCTCCTCGGGGGAATCCTGCCATGTCCGTCTGGCCTGCTTCCGCAGGCCTGCCTCTTCCGTCTGGCCTGCCTTCCCCTATCCAGACCTTCCTTTTCCGTATCCGGCCCCGTTCCAAACTGCGGTTGCTGCCCACTCGGGCGCTGGCTCCCCAACTGGACAATGGCGCGCATCCGGGTCATCACGTTCCAGCCCCTCCCTCAAGGAATGTCAGACCCCCTTGTGATGATTGATACATGGGTAAAGCGGCGGTGGCGAAGGCGTTTGAGGACATCAAGGCCGCTCTTGCCGTGCTCAATGCCGAGGCGGAGGGGTGTGGTGCGGAGCCGTTCTCGGCTGCTGATCCACTGGCAGGTTTGGGTGATGGGTGCCTGGACATTCTCGCCGGGGCGCGGGTGGCGGAGGCCGGGATCGCTGCTGTGAAGGCCCGGGCTGCCGTGACGTATGCGGACACTGCCCAGGCCATTGCGCCGCCGGACATGCCGGTGCAGGCGCTGGAAATGGCTGTCGCCGCGGAAATCGGCGCCCTCCTGGCCCTCGGGCCCCGGGCCGCGGGTGTGTTCCTGGCCGCGTCCCACGCGGTGTCCAAGGAGTTGCCGCTGGCGTTCTCGGCGTTGCAGGCCGGGACGATCACCTGGCCGCACGCCCTGGTCATGGTGGAGGAAACGGCCGGCCTTGACCCCGCCGGTGCGGCGGCACTGGAGGCGCAGTTCCTGGACCCGGAGGTGCCCCGGCCGCCTACGGCCGCCCCCATCGGGGAGCTGCCGGCCTACCGGTTCCGTACCAAGGCCAGGACCTGGCGGGAACGCCACCACCCCGAATCCATCGAAAAGCGCCACGCCAAGGGTGTGGCGGACCGGCGGGTGGAATACCGGCCGGACCGTGACGGGATGGCCTGGCTGTCCGCCTGCCTGCCCGCGGACCAGGCGATGGCGGGCTGGAACCGGCTCACCGCCCTCGCCCGCGGAATGCAAGGACCCAACGAGCCCCGCACCCTTACCCAGTTGAAGGCCGACACCTTCGCCGAGGCGATCCTTGGCACCGGCAACAACGCCAGGTCTGCCGGTGCAGGCGGTGACGACTCCGGTGCGGCGGCTGGCCCGTCATCGCGGATCCAGGCGCAGGTGCTGGTCACCGTGCCGGTATTCTCCCTCGAGGGCATGGCTGATGAGCCCGCCATGCTGGACGGGTATGGTCCGATCCCGCCTTCGATGGCCCGCAGGCTCGTTGCTGAAGGTGCCGGTTCGTTCTACCGGGTGCTGGTGGACCCCAGGGACGGGGCGCCGCTGGAGATCGGCCGCACCCGCTACCGGCTCACCAAAGCCATGAAAAGAGCACTGCAACTCAGGGACGGAAAATGCACCTTCCCCGGCTGCAACAACCCCTCCCTCGACAACGACACCGACCACCTTCACGCCTGGCAACACGGCGGAACCACTGGGATCAGCAACCTGGCCCAGCTCTGCCCGAAACACCACCGCCTCAAACACGCCACCGGATGGACGCCCACCCCTGCCACCCAAAACGAACCACCAGGCTGGACCTCACCCACCGGCCGCCACTACAAAGCCGAACACCACGACTGGGAACCACCACACTGGCCTGCCCAACTACAGTCCGCGACTGGCGATCCGCCGGATTTTATCTACCTTGGGCTCTCCCCAGGCGAACAAGAACTCGAGTGGTTCCTGCATGCCCCGCCCGCCTGACGAACCGCCGGGCTTCGGGTTTCGGGTTGCTCAACCACCGGGTCAATCCTGCCCAGCCACCGGGTATCGGGTTTCGGGTTTCGCTCCCCAACTGCCCCTAACCTCGCAACCTCGGTCAGGGAACCCGGCGGCCGTGTCCCTCGGCTCACCCACCGGCTCAATCGTCAAACCTCAACCATCAGGATGCAGCAGTGCGGCCGCCGCAGGACTAGCCCGCGGCGGCTGCACTGCTGCTGCCCTGTTGGAATTCCCAGGCTCCTAGGCCTGCTCGACCAGCAGCCCCTTGGCCTTCAACACGTCCGTCAGGTTGCACAGGTCGATGGTGGTCCCGCCATCCTTGTACAAGCTGATGAGTTCACGCTCGGCGTCATCGCGTTCCTGGGAAAGGCGGATCACTTCCTCGATCTCGTCCCTGCGGACCACTACAACACCGTCGGCGTCTCCGCGCAGGACGTCGCCCGGGTAGATGATTTCGTCGCCGAAGACCACCGGGTGGTTGATGGGCCCAATGGTCTCTTTAACGGTGCCTTTGATGGACACACTGCCGGAGAAGACGGGCAGTCCGAGCTCAATCAGGTCCTGGGTATCGCGGACGCCGGAGTCGGTCACCAGGCCGGCCAGACCCTTGGCTTTCATGGCGTTGCCGAGGACGTCGCCAAAGGTTCCGGCTTCCTCGTACTCCCCCGCCGCGGCCAGGACCACATCGCCGGGCTGGGCGTAATGGATGGCCACCTGCAGCATGAGGTTGTCGCGGGGCGCACAGCGGACGGTGGTGGCCGGGCCGCAGAAGGACATGGACCTGTCGATGGGCTTGATGCGGGAGCTGAGCGCGCCCTTGCGTCCCTGTGCCTCGTGGATGGTGGCGGACGAGAACTTCGCGAGCCGGCTGACGGCGTCGGCGCTGGGGCGGTCGATGTTGGTCTTGACGTGGATCACGGCGTTTTTCCTTTGGTGGGTTGGGTCAGTTGAGGGCCTGGACGGCCTTGTCGATGGCAGCGATGGATTCCTCGATGATGTCCAGGCTGGTGGCGTAGGAGATCCGGAAGTAGGGGCCCAGTCCGTAAGCGGAGCCTTGGATGACGGCTACGGAGGCGGCCTCGAGCAGGTAGAGCGTCAAGTCCTGGTCGTCGCGGATCACAGTTCCGTCCGGCGTCGTCCTGCCAATAACCCCCGCACAGTTGACGTAGGCGTAGAAGGCGCCTTCCGGCGTCGTGCATGACAACCCGTCGACGGCGTTCAGGGCGGCCACTGCCGTATCCCGCCGCTTGCGGTACACCTCGAGGCTGTCCCGGACGAAGCCCTGGTCGCCGGTGAGGGCCGCGGCGGCGGCGGCCTGGCTCACGGAGGAGGGGCAGGAGGAGATCTGCGACTGCAGCTTGTTGATGGCGGCGATCACCGGCGCCGGTCCGGCCGCGTACCCCAGCCGCCAGCCGGTCATGGCGTAGGCCTTGGACACCCCGTTGACGGCGAGGATGCGGTCCTTCAGTTCGGGGGCCACCTCCACCAGGCTGCCGAGCTTTCCTTCGCCGAAGTAGATCTGGTCGTAGATCTCGTCGGTGAGGACGTAAACGTGCGGGAAACCGGCCAGGACATCAGCGAGCGCCCGCAGTTCGGCCGGAGAGTAGACGGCGCCGGTGGGGTTGGACGGCGCGTTGAGGATGACCCACTTCGTGCGCCCGGTCAGGGCACCAGCCAGGGCTTCGGGCGTGAGCTTGAAGCCGACGTCCTCGCCGCAGGGAACCACCACCGGGGTGCCGTCATTGGCCAGCACCATGTCCGGGTAGGAGACCCAGTAGGGGGCGGGGACGATCACTTCGTCGCCGGCGTCGAGGGAGGCCATAAACGCGGTGAAGATGACCTGTTTCGCGCCGCCGCCGATGGTGATCTCGGCCGGGGTGTACTGAAGGGCGGTCCGCTGCGCCAGGGTCTGGAGGATGGCCTTCTGGAGGGCAGGGGTACCGGTGACGGAGGTGTACTTGGTCTCACCGCGGTTGATCGCTTCGACGGCGGCGGCCTTGATGTGCTCCGGGGTGTCGAAGTCCGGCTCGCCCACGGTGAGGTCCAGGATGCGGCGCCCTTCCGCTTTCAGTTCGCGCACCCGGGCCGCGGCAGCCACGCTGGCGGAGGACTTGATGCGGGATACCCGCACTGCAGGGACAAATTCAGGCATGGTCTCTTCCTAGGGAGTCAGGAGGGAGCGGTACTCGTTTCCTTCGACACTAGGGAAATCCGGACGGTCTGGATAAGACCAATACTGCGTGGACGGATAAGCGTCCCTTATGGCTGGCAGACCCACAGTTTTCGGCTATGGGTCCACTCACTATTGGTATTTCCGCCATGCATCCGTCACTGCCTAGCCTCGTAGGTGGCCCATCCGGAAGTACCCAACCGAGGAGTGATCTTGGCGGTTATGCACCATGGCGACGTCGGCTACTACCGCTACCGGGGAGCACTCAAGCCTGACAAAGCTGCGCTCCAGGCGGAGAAAATCCGGACGCTGCTGAAGGCGAACCGGCAGCGGCTGGCGTTCAACGCGAGCAGCAGCCGTCCCGTTTCCGCCAGGCTGAACCAGCATGTTGCGCAGGCGCTCCGGGACGGTATGAAGGTTACCCGCCTCGCCGACGCTGCCGGCCTCTCCCGCTGGACCATCCGCACCATCGGCCTGACATATGACGACCTGCTGCCCTCCGGCCGGCCCGCAGAACAACAGCTCGCCGCCATCGCAAGCCTGAAGTCCGAGCTCGCCGAACTCGAGGAATCGCGGGCCGCACTGGAGGCCCGGCGGCTGAACCTCCTTGCCGCCGCCCACAGGCTTGGCGTGATGGACGAGTTCGAACTCGCCGCGCTCAGCGGACTCCAAAGCGACGCCATCCGCAAAATGACCTGGGGCAGCAAGTCCAAGTTCTCTAGACTGGCTCCTGAACGCCAAGTGACGGATACCAGTAAAGGAGCAAAGCATGAGTGGAGTAGTAGTTGTAGGTGTTGACGGCAGCCAGTCTGCAAGGAAGGCCGCTGAGGCTGCGCGGGACCTGGCGGCCTCGCTGGGAGCGTCGCTGCACATCGTCACCGCGTTCGAGACTGAGACCGCCGAAACGTTCGGCGTCGGGTCCGACCAGGTGCGGATTTCCAACGCGGACAGCGCCGGACTTGTAGCGAACGAGCTGGGCAGGTCGGGGCAGCGCGTTGAGATCACGCACTCGGCCGCCCGCGGCAAGCCGGCTGATGCCCTGATCAAGGAAGCAATCCGCCTGGACGCGAAGGTCATCGTGGTGGGCAACCGCAGGATGCGCGGCATCGGCCGGCTCCTGGGCAGCGTCGCCAACAGCGTGGCCCACAACGCCCCCTGCGACGTGTACATCGCCAACACCTACGACGACTAACGGCTTCGGGTTTTTGTCCAGATATGCAGGGCTAATAAGCCTTTAAGCCTGCATATCTGGACAAAAACTCCAGTAGCCGGGTCAAAAGTCTGTTGGCGGACGACGGCGGGACCTCCCGCCGTCGTCCGCTTGCGTTTAATGCCCACTTGCGTTTAACGCCCACTCCAGGGAGCCCGCTGCCGCAATGACTGCTACGTTGCGGCTTCCGCCTCCGCCAGCGTGATCATGCGGATCTCCTCGGCAACGGCGTGCGAGGGCCAGTGGCTGTTGGCTATGTCCCGGGCCCGGTGATGGTCGCCATCGGCGAACAGCCGCTCCAGCAGCCCCGTCACGTGCAGCAGTCCGATGAGGGCCATGGTTCGAGCATCGGATGTTCCGCCGCCAAGTCCGGCCCCAATTTCCTTGAGGAGCGCCGCCTTCGGGGCGTGGTCCTGCTCGGGATAGCGCGTGATCCTGAACAGGCCCAGGCGCTTTTCGCCGACGTGCCTCACGACGCCCCGCTCCGCCAGCTCCTCGTAAATACGATGCACTTCGGCACGGCTTTCCAGGATTGAAACCCAGCGGTGGGGAGTGTGCGGCCTCGATTTATGCCGGATGAGGTCCAGGTGATGCTGAACTTCGGCGGGCACAGGAGTGCCAGTGACCCTGACGTGCTTTCCCTGCAGTTCGATGGCACCGAGCAGATCCAGCTCCGCCAGGATTGCCCCGGCCACCCCGGCCTGGAGAACGGGCTGGGGAACTTCTGCCCCGCCGTCGGCATCGTTTGTTGCCAGAAGGAGGAACGCCTGCGGAAGGCTCAGCTCCCGGGCCTTGGAAGATTCAGCATCCATACCACTATGGTCCCGCGGGAAACGGGCAACCACAACGAGGTTTTACACGCAGGTAACGCAAAACACTGGAAGCAAGCGAAATTGCAGAGTACATTTAATGCAATCGCCCTTGCAGAGTGATCTGCGTTACAGAACAGGTCTTCCTTGAACACGAACGCTGCAGAAGCGGAAACCTTCGCCCTTGAAACCAACGGCAGCAACGGTCCCGGGAACAGCTCCCAGGCATGGCTCGGCGACGCGATCCCGGATGTTCCGCTCACCAAGGCACAAAGCCGGGTAGTGGAGGTCATCACCCGGAACCCGCAGCTCTCCTCCTACGCCGACATCGCGGAAATCGCGCAGCGGGCCGACGTCAACAACTCCACCGTGGTCCGCGCCGCCCAGCACCTTGGCTACCGCGGCTGGCCGGACCTGCAGCGCGAACTCCGCTCGCGCTACCTCGTGATGATTTCCACGGAGGACACGCTCACCGAGCACGGCGAACACCGCAGCCCCCTGCACGACGCACTGAACCATGACATCGAAAACCTGCGGCTGACCCTCGAATCCAACACCGCAGACGAAGCCGAGGCCGCCATTGCGGCGATGGCCGCTGCCAAGTCCATCACCGTCGTCGGGATTGGCTCGTTCGCCGGACCCGCGAGCGTGATGGCCCACCTCGGCTCCACGATGGGGTACCCCATCTCGCTGGAAAACCGCGGCGGTGTCCACCTGGCGTCAAGCACCAACACCCTTGGCGCCGGCGACGTGCTGGTGGTGATCAACATGTGGCGCTCCGTCCGGCAGGTCATCGTGGCCGCCGAAGCCGCCAAAGCTGCCGGGGCCACGGTGGTCGCCATCAGCGATATGCGCCGCGGCCGCCTTGCAGCCGCTGCCAACCACCTGCTGGTGGTGGCCTCGGAGGGCATCTCCTTCTTCCAGTCGGTCACCGCGGCGAACTCGCTGGTCTACGGATTGCTCGCCGGGATGGAGGCAGCCCACCCCGAGCGCAGCCGGGCCGCCATCCGCCGCACCCAGCAGCTGTGGAAAGACCTCGACATCTACCTCGACTGACCGCAATACATCCCAGGAGCACCTCCATGAATGACCAGAACACCCGCCGGATTGCCGTCATCGGACTCGGCGCCATGGGCGGGGCAATGGCCGCCACCCTCCACAAAGCCGGCTGGGACGTCACCGGCTTCGACCCCTCTGACGCGGCCAGGGCTGCCGCGGAAGACGCCGGCATCAAAACGATTGCCAACCTCGCGGATGCTGCCGGGACACCCTATGTTGTGCTCTCCCTTCCCGCCGCCAGCATCGTGGAAACCACCGTGCCCCAACTCCTCAAAGAGCCGGGAACCGTGGCAATTATCGACACCACCACCTCGGAACCGGGCACCAGCAAAACCATGGCCGAACTCGCCCAGGCCCAGGGAGCGGCTTTCGTGGATGCACCCGTCTCCGGCGGCCGCGACGGCGCAGCAACCGGTTCGCTCAGCGCCTTCGTGGGTGCCACGGACGAGGCCCTGGCTGCCGCCGAGCCTGTCCTGCTGGCGCTGACGGGCGGGAAGTACAGCCATATCGGCGGCCCCGGCAGCGGCAACGTGGTCAAACTCCTCAACAACGTGCTGGCAGCGGCCAACCTGGTCTCGGTGGGTGAAGCGCTGGGTGTCGCCAAGGCCTACGGCATCGACCCCGCCACCGCCGCGGCCAGTATCAGCAACGCGTCCGGAGGCAGCAAGGTCTCCGCCAACATGTACCCCAACTGGGTGCTCAGCGGCACCCACGATTCCGGTTTTTCGCTGGGCCTGATGGCCCGGGATGCCGCCCTCGCCGTGAATGTTGCCGCCCGGATCGGCGAAAAGCCCGCACTCCTGGCCGCCGTCGCCAGCCAGTGGCAGGATGCCCTGGCCTCGCTCGGCCCGACGGCTGACTTCACCGAAATCGCCCGGACCGTCGCCCCGGCCATCACTCCCGCCGGAGCACCCAGCACCACACCAAGCGCCGCACCCGGCAACGCTTCAGGCACAGCGGCCGGCACCACTGCCGTCGCCTGATACCCAAACCCCAGCCCCAAAGGAACACCACATTGAGCGTCACTACAGCACCCGCCTCCTCCTCGGCAGCCACAGCTAAAACCGTCCTGGACGCGGCCTTCCCGGCCGGGCTCGGCGCCTTCGTCAACGGCACGGTGGTGACCGGCAGCGGCGAGGCCATCACCCTCACCGCTGCTGCCACCGGGGAAGCCTTCGCCACCTACGCGGACCCCGGTGCCGAGGGCGCCAACGCCATCCTGGAAAGTTCGACGGCGGGCGCCACAGTCTGGGGCGCGATGAACGGCTTCGAGCGGGCCGCCATCCTCCGCAACGTCAGCCGGGCCGTGGAACAGCACGGGGAGGAACTCGCCATCCTCGAATCCGCCACCACCGGCAAGCCCATCCGTGACACACGCGTCGAGGCCGCCAAGGTCGCGGAAATGTTCGGCTACTACGCCGGCTGGGCGGACAAGCTGACCGGACAGACCATCCCGGTCCCGGGCAACTGGCACACCTATACGGAGCGCGTCCCGTGGGGCGTCGTCGCCGCCATCACACCCTGGAACGCTCCCCTGTTTACGGCCGGCTGGAACTCCGCAGCCCCGCTCGCTGCCGGCAACGCCGTGATCATCAAACCCAGCGAATTCACCCCGGCATCATCGGTCCGGCTCGCCCAGCTGACGCACGAAGCCGGGCTGCCGGCGGGCGTCTTCAACGTAGCCGCCGGGTTGGGCCAGACCGTTGGCGCAGCCCTCACCACGGACCCGCGCGTGGGCAAGGTCAGCTTCATCGGCTCCGTCCCCACCGGCCGCCGCGTTGCCGTGGCCGCCGCCCAGGCCGGGATTCCCGCACTGCTGGAGCTCGGCGGCAAAAGCGCCAACATCGTCTTCGCGGACGCAGACCTGGACCGTGCCGCGGACGGCGCCATCTCGGCCATCTTCTCCGGCGCGGGCCAGTCCTGCGTCGCGGGTTCACGGCTGCTGGTGGAGCGCAGCGTCCACGCAGAGTTCGTGGAGCTTGTGGCCGCCAGGGCCGCACGCCTCCGGGTGGGCGACCCGCTCAGCGCGGACACCGAGGTGGGCCCCATCATCACCGCCCGGCAGTTCGCCACCGTCACCACGCTCATTGAGGCAGGAATGCACGACGGCGGCCGCCGCGTCACGGGGGCCGCGTTGCCGGAGTCCCTGGCCGGGTCCGCCCTGGCCGGCGGGCACTGGGTGATGCCCACACTGCTGGACGGCGTCACGCCCGCCAACCGGCTGGAAACCACGGAGGTCTTCGGTCCCGTGGTGGGCGCCGACGCCTTCGACACGGAAGCCGAAGCCATCGCCCGGGCCAACAACACCAACTTCGGCCTGGCCGGTGCCGTCTGGACCTCCGACGTGTCCCGCGCCCACCACGTTGCACGCGAGGTGAAGGCCGGCACGTTCTGGATCAACTCGTACAAAACCATCCACGTGGCAGTTCCGTTCGGCGGCTTCGGCGATTCCGGCCACGGCCGCTCCTCCGGCCCCGGCGTGCTGGACGAATACACGCAGACGAAGGCCATCTGGGTGCCCACCCGCGCGGCCGGATCGCCTTTCCCGTCCCTGTCCTACTAACCCGCCCTGAAACGCCGCACCCAAAGGAAGATGCCCATGGAAATGACCAACCCGTCCCCCGCCCCGGCGGCCCTTCGCGGCGCCCTGGCAGACGGCGTCGACCATTGGAAACCCCGCGTCCAGGCATTGGCGCGGGAAATCCACGCGCTCAAGGAGATTTCCTTCGAGGAGGTGCGCTCAGCCCAGGTGATTGGCGCCCTGCTCGAGGAAGCCGGCTTCCAGGTGGAGCGCGGCACCTCGGGCCTTCCCACCGCCTTCTCGGCGAGCGCAGGAAGCGGCGAACTGACGGTGGCGCTGTGCGTGGAGTACGACGCCCTGCCGGACATCGGCCACGCCTGCGGGCACAACCTGATCGCCGGCGCCTCGGTGGCCGCCGCCCTCGCCCTTCTCCCCCTGGTGGACGAGCTCGGCATCACGCTGAAGGCCATCGGCACTCCCGCCGAGGAGCATGGCGGCGGCAAGGCGCTGATGCTGGAGCGTGGAGCGTTCGACGGCGTCGGGCTGGCCCTGATGGTCCACCCCGTCCAGGACGGGGTCACCTACAACCCCACCGGCACCAGCGCCCAGGCGGTGGGCCGGTACCAGGCGACGTTCACCGGCAAGGCCGCACACGCGGCGGCGGCCCCGCACCAGGGCGTCAACGCGGCCGATGCCGCGGTCCTCAGCCAGGTGGCCATCGGCCTGCTCCGCCAGCAGATCCCCAGCGACCACCGCGTTGCCTGCTTTGTGGCCGAGGCCGGGCACGTCACCAACATCATTCCGGAAAAGGCGGTGGTCCAGTTCGAATGCCGGGCCTTCACCCTGCCGGAATACGACGCCCTGCACCAGAGGGTCCGGAACTGCTTCGAAGGCGCCGCGCTGGCCACCGGCACAACGCTGATCATCGAGGAAGCGGAACCCCTGTACGAACCGCTGCTCCAGGACGACGCCCTCGCAGCGCACTGGACCGACGCGATGGATGCCTTCGGCAAGGACACGTCGCGGTCCTCGGGCCTCAGCGGCGGCTCCACCGACATGGGGAACATCTCCCAGGTCATCCCGTCCCTGCACCCGTGGCTGAGCATCCCGGGTGCGGACGTGCCCATCCACTCGCACGCGTTTGCCGCACTTGCGGACACTCCCGGAGCGTACGCCGTGATGTTCGAGGCAGCCGTTGCGCTGGCCTGGACCGCCGCGGCCGCCGCCTCAACCCCCACCGAACGGGACCGCTTCATCAAAGCTGCGTACCGCCGTCGTACTTTCACGCAGGAAGGCACATCATGAGCACCACCAAAACAGTCCGGGCTGACAAGGCCGGGACCAAGCTGACCATCCCTATCGCCGCCCTGGCCCTGGTGATCGCCGTGGCAGTCCAGTTCATCGGGCAGGCGAAGATCGATGTGGGAATAGGCTCCATCATCATCTTCCCCATGGTGTGGGGCCTCATCCTGGGCCTGCTGGTCTCGATCCAGAAGTTCAAGCCCCTCGGCATCGACCTCCAGCGGGTGGCTGCCGCCCTCGTTGGCGTGGCCGTGCTGCTGCTGGTGGCCCGGCTGGCGTTCAACATCGGTCCGAGCCTGCCCACCCTGCTCAAGGCAGGACCCGCGCTGCTCCTCCAGGAGGTGGGCCACCTGCTCGGCACCATCGTGCTGGCCCTACCCCTGGCTGTGCTGCTGAGGATGGGCAAGGCAACGGTGGGCGCCACGTTCTCGCTTGACCGCGAGCCCTCCTTCGCCATGGTGTCCGAGAAGTACGGCCCGGATTCGGACCAGTACCGCGGCGTGCTGGCCATGTACGTGTTCGGCACACTGTTCGGTGCCGTCTACATCACGCTCCTCACGTCGCTCGTGGCCAACTGGAAGATCTTCGATCCGCTGGCCCTGGCCATGGGCGCCGGCGTGGGGTCCGGCTCCATGATGGCGGCGTCAGCGGCGAGCATCGTTGCCAGCTACCCGGCGGACCAGGAAGCCATCCTGGGCATGGCCGCCGTTTCCAACCTGATCACCACGATCCTGGGTGTTTACGTGGGCATCTACATCGCACTGCCGCTGGCCGACCGGTTCTACAAACTCCTCACCCGCAAGCAGACCGCCCGGGAAGAAGCAGCCGTAACAGCCGGGGCATCCGCCGGCGGCCCGGCCGCACGGACCACTGCCGACATTGACCGCGAGGCCGCCCAGGCGGAGGAAAACCGGCGGTTCCGCGAGCGCGTGGCCGAGTCCGCGGCAGCCATGAAACTGCCGCTCTGGCTGTCCCTCTCGGTGCTCACTGTCCTGGGCATCGCCACGGCATCGGTGGCGGCGAAGGGCTTCAGCCTCAGCATCGTGGGCGGCTACGCGATCATGCTGGTTCTGGTCCTGGTCAGCATCGCGCTGGCGAAGGCCACCCGGAAAATCTCGGCGATCGTTTTTATCACCACCATTGGCGCCTATATTTCCAGCCCATGGTTCTTCGCGGCGGAACCGCTGAATGCCGCGGTCAAAACCGTGGACTTCCTGTCCATCGCCACCGTGATGCTGACGCTGGCAGGCCTGTCGCTGGGCAAGGACATCCCGCTGCTGAAAAACATCGGCTGGAAGATCATCCCCGTGGGCCTGGTGGCGATCACGGCATCGTTCCTGCTCTCCACGGTGATCGCGGAATTCGCCCTGGGACTCTGGCACTGACTCCCCCGCCCACAGAGTTTTTGTCCAGATATGCAGGGCTGGGAAGCCCTTAAGTCTGCATATCTGGACAAAAACTCGGGGTGAGGTGCGGGCCACCTGGATCACTGGTATTGCTCCCGCGCCCGTAGGCTGGAGGAGCCATGCGCCCAACACGGCCAGCGCACTAATCCAGGTTGTTCCCTGCCGTTTCAGGCCCGCACGATTCCTCAGCCGGAAAGGGTCAGACGCTGGTTCTACGTTTCAGCCAGCCCCAAACGGCGGTGGCCACAAACAGGATCAGTCCTATGAATGCCAGCCACAGCAGGCCCTTGATCACGAAGCCCAGGATGGACAGAACAAGCCAAATGATCAGCAGTGTGATGATGAGTCCCATGGGGGAAGCTTAGGCCACCGCAACGGTTCCGCTAACTGGACACGTCCCGCTCAATGTCTTCGGCGAGGTCGTCCACCGCTTCGGGGCGCAGCTTGATTCCCGCCTCATCGAAGCGTTCCTCCAGCACATGGCTGACGTCGTCCTGCACATGGCCCAGGCGGATCTCATCCTTCACGTCTTCGGCGATGCTTTCCGCGGTCTCCACGGCGTCAACCTCCTCCACGCTGTCGTCGTCAAAAGGGGCACCGGTGTCAGCTGAGTCACTCATACTTCATCGTTGCCGGTCGGCGGCGGCCGGTCAATGACGGGAACGGCTTAAAAGCGAGCGGACGACGGCGGTACCTCCCGCCGTCGTCCGCTCCCTTTTTCGAAGGCCTACCCGGCAATCTCCACCTTGACGAAATCCTCCCGGTGGAACATCCGGCGCTCGGACCAGCCGTCCATCAGCACCCAGATGATGGAGCCGTCGGGGGTGGTCCCGTCCACCACGCCGCAGCCGAGCAACTGCCCGTCGCGTGACAGCCGCACCCACTGCCCCGGCGGCAGGGCAGTCCAGGAGACGCGCCGCCAGCTGTGCGGTTCGCTATGTTTCATTGCGCCTACCGCCGGATGACCCTGCGGTTGCGCCACTGCCGATGGCGATCAGCTGTCACGTGCTGCTCCTCGAATCAGTGCTGTCTGGAGTGCTGCAGTGGTTGCCTGCTCCGGTTCCGCGGGGAGTTGATTGCCGGGGACGGACTGCAGGCTGTTGAAGCTGTAAAGGTGGATGCCGGCGATGCTGCCCGGCTGGCTTTCCAGGCTGGCGATCAGGCTGTCCGGCGAGTAGCGGTCGCCGCTGAGGAGTTTGCGGGCCAGCGGGCCTTTGCGGCTGAGGAATTTCAGGGAGCTTCCGACGCCGATCTGCGTGCCGAGTGCCACCAGCTTGGTCCGCGGGACGGCCCCCGCCACGCCCGCCCAGACGGGCAGGTGGACGCCTTCGCCGCGCAGGAACGCGGCGTAGTCGCGGATTTTTTCGGTGGAGAAGCACATCTGGGTGACCACGTGTGCGGCCAGGTGCTGCTTGGCCAGCAGGCCGTCCAGCAGGTCCACCGGGCTGACCGCCGGGTGCCCTTCAGGGTAGCCGGCCACGCCGGCCCGCATGGTGCCACCGGTGTACTGGGCGATGTCTTCGAGGACCGGAAGCGCCGAGCGGTAAACACCGGCCGGCTGTTTCCGGTCTCCCCCAATAACGAAGACTTCGCTGATCCCGGCGGCGCCACAGGCGCGGACAATCCCGGTGAGCTCGGCCGTGCTGCTGATGCTCCGGGCGGCGAGGTGCGGCACCACGGTGTAGCCGGCGTCGCCCAGCTCCACGGCGGTGCGCAGGGTCCGCTCGATGCCGTGGTGCGGCAGGCAGGTCACGCTGAGCGTGGTGGTTCGAGGCACCAGGGCCTGGACCTGCCCAACGATTCCCTGTGAAGGGATAACTTCGATTCTGACGGGGAACATCATTGGTCCTGTCTAAACATCAGGGATTGGATCATCAGCTCTGGCCGGAGGCCGGGTGCCTCACGCCGTGTCGATTACGCCGAAGCGGCGAGCAGTGAGCTGGCTTCCTGGCGGGTGGTTCCGGAGTCCTGGATGCCTTCTGCGATGTGGGCGAGTTCGGCGGGGATGTCCCGGCCTTTCTTCCGCATGGCGGTGGCCCAGAGCCGGCCGGCCCGGTACGAGGAACGCACCAGCGGGCCGGACATGACGCCGAGGAAGCCCAGTTCGGTGGCCTCGTCCTGCAGGTCCACGAACTCCTGCGGCTTGACCCACCGGTCCACCGGCAGGTGCCGCTCGGACGGGCGCAGGTACTGGGTGATGGTGATCAGGTCACACCCGGCCTCGTGCAGGTCCCGCAGCGCTTCGGAAATCTCCTCGCGGGTTTCGCCCATGCCCAGGATCAGGTTGGACTTGGTGACCATGCCCAGGTTCCGGCCCTGCGTGATCACATCCAGGGACCGCTCGTACCGGAACGCCGGCCGGATCCGCTTGAAAATCCGCGGCACCGTCTCCACGTTGTGCGCGAACACCTCCGGCTTCGAATCACAGATCGCGGCGATGTGCTCGGGTTTGCCGGAGAAGTCCGGGATCAGCAGCTCCACCCCGGTGCCCGGGTTCAGCTCGTGGATCTTCCGGACCGTCTCGGCGTACAGCCAGACGCCCTCGTCCGCCAGGTCGTCCCGGGCCACCCCGGTGACGGTGGCGTAGCGCAGCTGCATGGCCTGCACGGACCGCGCCACCTTGGTGGGCTCGAACATATCCACCGGGGAGGGCTTGCCGGTATCGATCTGGCAGAAATCACACCGGCGCGTGCACTCGGACCCGCCGATCAGGAACGTGGCTTCCTTGTCCTCCCAGCACTCAAAAATGTTAGGGCAGCCGGCCTCCTCACACACCGTGTGCAGGCCCTCTTTTTTCACCAGGTTCTTCAGCCCGACGAACTCCGGGCCCATCTGGACCTTGGCCTTAATCCACTCCGGCTTGCGCTCCACCGGAACAGCAGAGTTGCGCTGTTCAACGCGCAAAAGCTTCCGGCCTTCAGGTGCCAATGTCATTTCCGTACTTCCTTCAGCATTCGACGACGTTGACGGCGAGGCCGCCCATGGCCGTTTCCTTGTATTTGGAGCTCATGTCCTTGCCGGTCTCGCGCATGGTCACAATGACCTCGTCCAGCGAGACCCGGTGCGAACCGTCGCCCCAGAGCGCCATCTTCGCGGCGTTGATCGCCTTCGCCGCCGCGATCGCGTTCCGTTCAATGCACGGCACCTGCACCAGCCCGCCGATCGGGTCACACGTCAGGCCCAGGTTGTGCTCCATCGCGATCTCGGCCGCGTTCTCCACCTGCGCCGGGGTCCCGCCCATCACCTCGGCCAGGCCCGCCGCCGCCATCGACGACGCCGAGCCCACCTCGCCCTGGCAACCCACCTCGGCCCCGGAAATGGACGCCTGCTCCTTGTACAACACCCCCACCGCACCAGCGGCAAGCAGGAACTTCACCACCACGTCGTCGCGGTCCTCCTGCGAAGCGTTCTCCATCCCCGGCGCGAAATGCAGCGCGTAAAACAGCACCGCCGGGATGATCCCGGCCGCACCGTTCGTGGGGGCAGTGACAACCCGCCCGCCGGACGCGTTCTCCTCATTGACCGCCAGCGCGATCAGGTTAACCCACTCCTGCCAATACTTCGGGTCATGGAAGTCCTGGTCCTGGCCCTCGCCGTCCGGCCGTGAACTTTCCTTCTTCAACCGGTCATACCAGTCAGGCGCACGACGGCGGACCTTCAGTCCCCCGGGCAACACACCTTCGCGCTTCAGGCTCGTGGCCACGCACTCCTCCATCACCGACCAGATATGCAGCAGGCCCTCGCGGATCTCCCCGGGAGTGCGGCTGTCCTCCTCGTTGATCCGCATCACGTCGCTGATGCCCAGACCGGTTTCCCGGCAGTGCTCCAGCAGTTCAGCAGCCGTGCGGAAGGGCAGCGGCAGTTCCTTCTTGGATTCCTCGAGTTCCTGCTGTGCTGCGTCCTCCTCGCCCTCGCGGACGATGAACCCGCCGCCCACCGAGAAAAACGTTGCCGAGTGCAGGACGTTGCCCTCGGCGTCGGACACCGTGAAGGTCATGCCGTTGGTGTGCCGGGGCAGGACGGTCAGCGGCCGCAGCACCATGTCCTTCACCCCATAGGGCAGCGGGACCGCACCAGCGAGCTGCAGCATGCCGGTTTCTGCGATTGCGGCCAGCCGTTCCTCCACCTCGTCCGGCAGGATCCGCTCCGGGTGGAAGCCTTCCAGCCCCAGCAGGACCGCGGTCATGGTGCCGTGCCCGTGGCCCGTCGCCGCGAGCGAACCGTAAAGGTCCACCCGCAGCGACGCCACGTCCGCGAGCTTGCCCAGGCCTTTGAGCTCCTCCGCAAAAACGGCGGCAGCCCGCATCGGGCCCACAGTGTGGGAACTGGAAGGCCCGATGCCAATGGAAAAGAGGTCAAAGACTCCAACAGCCATGCGCATGTTTCCTAACTGGTTTGAAGGTCAGGAGTTTTTGTCCAGATATGCAGACTTAAACGCCCCCGAACTCGGCTTATCTGGACAAAAACTCCGAGGTTAGGCGAGGTTCTTGATGCCCGGGTAGAGGGGGTGGGCGGCGGCGAGGGCCTCGACGCGGTGACGCAGGCCGGAAAGGTCCGCATCGGCGTCGGCCGTCAAAGCCTCGGCGATGATGTCCGCAACCTCGTGGAAGGCGTCCTCGCCGAACCCGCGGGTGGCCAGCGCGGGCGTGCCGATCCGCAGGCCGGAGGTGACCATCGGCGGGCGGGGGTCGAACGGCACGGCGTTGCGGTTCACCGTGATGTCGATGGCCGCGAGCCGGTCCTCGGCCTGCTGGCCGTCGAGCTCGCAGTTGCGCAGGTCAACGAGGACCAGGTGCACATCGGTGCCGCCGGAGACCACACTGATGCCCTTGGCGCTGACGTCGGGCTGGACCAGGCGCTCGGCCAGGATCCGGGCGCCGGCCAGGACACGCTCCTGGCGCTCCTTGAACTCGGCGGACGCGGCGATCTTGAACGCCACGGCCTTGCCCGCGATCACATGCTCCAGCGGGCCGCCCTGCTGACCCGGGAACACTGCCGAGTTGATCTTCTTGGCGATGCCGGCGTCGTTGGTCAGGATGATGCCGCCGCGCGGACCGGCGAGGGTCTTGTGCGTGGTGGAGGTGGTGACGTGCGCGTGCGGCACCGGCGACGGGTGCAGCCCCGCGGCCACGAGACCGGCGAAGTGCGCCATGTCCACCATCAGGTAGGCGCCCACGGAGTCGGCGATCCGGCGGAACTCGGCGAAGTCCAGCTGCCGGGCGTAGGCGGACCAGCCGGCCACGATCAGCGCCGGCTTGTGCTCCTGGGCCAGGCGCTCCACCTCGGCCATGTCCACTGTGTGGGTGTCCTCGCGGACGCCGTACGGCACCACGTTGTAGAGCTTGCCGGAGAAGTTGATCTTCATGCCGTGGGTCAGGTGTCCGCCGTGGGCCAGGTTCAGGCCCATGATGGTGTCGCCCGGCTTGATCAGCGCGTGCATCACCGAGGCGTTGGCCTGCGCGCCGGAGTGCGGCTGCACGTTGGCGAACTCCGCGCCGAACAGCGCCTTGATCCGGTCGATGGCGAGCTGTTCGACGACGTCCACGTGCTCGCAGCCGCCGTAGTAGCGCTTGCCGGGGTAGCCCTCGGCGTACTTGTTGGTCAGCACCGAGCCCTGCGCCTGCATCACGGCGACGGCGGTGTGGTTCTCGGAGGCGATCATCTCCAGGCCGTCACGCTGGCGCGTGAGTTCATCGTCGATCTTCGCGGCGATCTCGGGGTCCAGTGCGGACAGGTCGGCGTCCAGGGACGGGGAGACTACCTGCTCGAAGGCCGCGGTAGCGGCTGCGGCGCTCACAGCTCGCCGCCATTGGCTGCGGCGTACTCTTCGGCGGACATCAGCGGGCCCTCTTCGGTGACGGCCACCTTGAAGAGCCAACCGGCGCCGTAGGGATCGTTGTTGATCAGGGCGGGATCGGAGACCACTTCGTCGTTGATCTCCACCACTTCTCCCGTGACGGGTGCGTAGAGGTCGGAGACGGACTTGGTGGATTCCACCTCGCCGCAGGTCTCCCCCGCGGTCACCGTGGAGCCAACCTCGGGCAGGTCCACGTACACGATGTCGCCCAGGGCTTCGGCAGCCACAGCGGAGATCCCGACGCCGGTCGGCCCGGAGCCGTCAACAGCAACCCACTCGTGCTCGGCCGAGTATTTAAGTTCAGCAACAACTTTTGCCATGTGTATTTCCTTAGTTAGGTGTGTGAAAAGTGAGAGAGCGTTTAGTTAAAACCCGCATTAAGTGAGAGAGCGTCAGCCCAAACCCCGCGTTAAGTGAGAGAGGGTTACTTCTGGCGCTTATAGAACGGGAGCTTTACTACTTCGAACGGCTCTGCCTTGCCGCGGAGGTCGATATCCAGGGCGG
Source organism: Pseudarthrobacter siccitolerans (assembly GCF_001046895.1). Classification (GTDB taxonomy): domain Bacteria; phylum Actinomycetota; class Actinomycetes; order Actinomycetales; family Micrococcaceae; genus Arthrobacter; species Arthrobacter siccitolerans. The sequence continues at coordinate 155,843 of NZ_CAQI01000027.1, read as the reverse complement.
TGCCGGGTGCTGAGTGTTCGACGTCGACATAGGCCAAAGCGATCGGGTAACCGAGCGTGGGGCTCGGCTGGCCTGAAGTCACCTCGCCCACTACGGTGCCGTCCTTGAGGACCGGGTAGTGGCTGCGGCCGGCGCGGCGGCCCAGGCCTTTGAGGCCCACCAGCTTGCGGCCGGAGGTGGACCCGGCGCCCAGTTCCTTGAGCTCAGCCAGTACAGCCCTGCCCACGAAGTTTGATTCCTTCTTGAGCGACACTACCGGCCCCAGCCCGGCGGCGTAGGGGTTGCCGTCACGGGAGAGCTCGTTGCCGTAGAGCGGCATGCCGGCCTCGAGGCGGAGCGAGTCGCGGCAGGCCAGGCCAGCGGGGATGAGCCCGTGGCCGGCGCCGACTTCCAGCAGCGCCTCCCACAGGCCGGCGGCGTCCTCGTTCGGGATGTAGATCTCGAAACCGTCCTCGCCCGTGTAGCCGGTGCGCGCCAGCAGCAGCTCCTGGACAGTGCCGTTGACGGTAATCCCTACTTCAACCGCGGCGTAGTACTTCAGCTCAGTCACCAGCGGGTGCTGGGCCGCGGGGACCAGCTTCAGGAGGATGGCCTCGGCCGTCGGTCCCTGGACGGCGATCAGCGAGGTCTCGGCGGACACGTCCTCCACCGTGACATCGAAGTTGGCGGCCCGCTCGGCCAGCGCCGCGGCAACCACCGCAGCATTGCCGGCGTTGGGGATCACCAGGTACTTCTGTTCATCAAGGCGGTAGGAGATGAGGTCGTCGATGATGCCGCCGTCTTCCTGGCAGATCAGCGAGTACTTTGCCTTTCCGACGGCAACGGCGGACAGCTTGCCAACCAGTGCGTAATCGAGGAACGCAGCGGCGTCGGGGCCGGTGACCCAGACTTCGCCCATGTGGGAGAGGTCGAACAGGCCGGCGGCCTTGCGCACGGCGCGGTGTTCGGCCAGTTCCGAGTTGTACTTCAGCGGCATCTGCCAGCCGCCGAAGTCGGTGAAGGAAGCGCCGGCGATCTTGTGCTGCTCGTACAGCGCGGTGTAGTTCTCGGTCATGGGATCAGCCTTCCAATCCGTTGGTTGAGCTTGTCGAAACCTCGAACTCGGAAAGCGGAGGGCAGGAGCAGACCAGGTTGCGGTCCCCTGCTGCGCCGTCGATGCGGCCCACCGGCGGGAAGTACTTGTCCTGCCGGAGCGAGGCCACCGGGAAGGCGGCCTGTTCGCGCGGGTAGGAACGGTTCCAGTCAGAGGAAACGACGGCGGCTGCCGTGTGCGGTGCGTTCCGCAGCGGGGAGTTCTCCACCGGGAAGTCGCCCGCGGCCACCTGGTCGATTTCCTTGCGGATAGTGATCATGGCTTCGATAAAGCGGTCGATCTCGGCGAGGTCCTCGGACTCGGTGGGCTCCACCATCAGGGTGCCCGCCACCGGGAAGGACAGGGTGGGGGCGTGGAAACCGAAGTCGATGAGGCGCTTGGCCACGTCCTCCGCCGTCACGCCGGTGCGGGCGGTCAGGTCGCGCAGGTCCAGGATGCACTCGTGGGCCACCAGGCCGCTGGTGCCGGTGTAGAGGACGGGGAAGTGCTCGTCCAGGCGGGCGGCAACGTAGTTCGCAGCGAGCAGCGCGGACTTGGTGGCTTCGGTGAGGCCTTGGCCGCCCATCAGCTTCACGTACGCCCAGGAAATCGGCAACACGCCGGCGGAACCGAAGCGTGAAGCGGAAATCGCCGCTCCGTGCCCGGCCGCAGCGTTTTCGGAAGAAGCGTTATTGGCGTCACCCGGCATAAACGGTGCCAGGTGCGCCTTGGCAGCAACCGGACCCACGCCTGGCCCACCGCCGCCGTGCGGAATGCAGAAGGTCTTGTGCAGGTTAAGGTGTGACACGTCCCCGCCAAACTTGCCCGGCTGCGCCAGCCCCACCAGGGCGTTCAGGTTGGCGCCGTCAACGTACACCTGGCCGCCGGCCGCGTGGATGGCGTCGCAGACCTCGCGAACATCCGAGTCGTACACACCGTGGGTGGACGGGTAGGTGATCATGATGGCCGAGAGGACGTCCTTGTGGGCCTCGATCTTGGCCTGCAGGTCCGTGTGGTCAATGGTGCCGTCGGCAGCGGTAGCAACCACCACAACCTTCATGCCGGCGAGGACAGCGGAGGCTGCGTTGGTGCCGTGCGCCGACGCCGGAATCAGGCAGACGTTGCGCTGTGCCTCGCCGCGGGAGTGGTGGTAGCCGCGGATCGCCAGGAGCCCGGCGAGCTCGCCCTGGGAACCGGCGTTGGGCTGGATGGACACCTGGTCGTACCCGGTGATCTCGGCGAGATCCGATTCCAGTCCGGAAATCAGCTCACGCCAGCCGGCCGTCTGGGAATCAGGAGCAAAGGGGTGGATCGAGGCAAACTCGGGCCAGGAAATGGCTTCCATCTCGGCCGTGGCGTTCAGCTTCATGGTGCAGGAACCCAGCGGGATCATGGTGCGGTCCAGCGCCAGGTCCCGGTCGGAGAGGCGGCGGATGTAGCGCAGCAGCTGGGTCTCCGAGCGGTGGGTGTTGAACACCGGGTGCTGCAGGTAGGTGGAGGTGCGCAGCACCGGCTCCGGCAGCTCGAAACCCTCGGCAGGCACCACGGGACCGGCGCCAAAGGCGACAACAACCGCGGAGAGGACCTCCGGCGTCGTGGTTTCATCGACTGACACGCCAACTGTGTCCGCATCGATGAGGCGCAGGTTGATGCCGCGGGCTTCGGCGGCGGTGATCACCTTGGCGGCTTTGCCGGGGACGCGGACGGTGATGGTGTCGAAGAAAGTATCGGACACCAGTTCCCGGCCGGCGATCTGGAGCGTGGCGGCCAGGGCACGGGCATTGTTGTGGACGGTTTCGGCGATCGCCTTCAGGCCGTCGGGGCCGTGGTAAACGGCGTAGAAGGACGAGACGATGGCGAGCAGTGCCTGCGCCGTGCAGATGTTGGAGGTGGCCTTCTCGCGGCGGATATGCTGCTCGCGGGTCTGCAGGGCCAGGCGGTACGCGGGGACGCCGGCGTTGTCCTTGGAGACGCCCACGATCCGGCCTGGAAGCGTGCGCTCCATGCCGTCGCGGACGGCCATGTAGGCGGCGTGCGGTCCCCCAAAGAACAGCGGCACGCCAAAGCGCTGGGTGGAGCCGACGGCGATGTCCGCGCCCTGCTCGCCCGGCGGAGTGATCAGGGTGAGGGCCAGGAGGTCGGCGGCGACCGTGACCAGTGCGCCGCGGTCCTTGGCCTCGGCGATGACGGCGGACTGGTCCCAGACCCTGCCGGAAACGCCGGGCTGCTGCAGGACGAGGCCGTTAATGTCGCCGTCGGGCAGTCCGTGGGTGAGGTCGGCAATTTCCACCTCGAAGCCGAGGGCTTCGGCGCGGCCCAGCACGATGGCGATGGTCTGCGGGAGCAGGTCGGCGTCCAGGACGGTCTTGCCGTCCTTTGCGGTCTTATTCTTGTTGGCCCGGCGCATCAGCAGCACGGCTTCCGCCACGGCGGTGGCTTCGTCCAGCAGGGAGGCGTTGGCCACCGGGAGGGCGGTGAGGTCCTGCACCATGGTCTGGAAGTTCAGCAGCGCCTCGAGCCGGCCCTGGGAGATTTCGGGCTGGTAGGGCGTGTAAGCGGTGTACCAGGCGGGGGCTTCGAGGATGTTGCGGCGGATCACCGGCGGGGTCACGGTGTCGTAGTAGCCCTGGCCGATCATCTGCACGGCCGTCTTGTTTTTTCGGGCCAGCTTGCGGAGCTCGGCGAGGACCTCGACTTCGCTAAGGGCGCTCTCAAGGGTGAGCGGCTTGTCCTGGCGGATGGAATCGGGCACGGCGCTGTCAACGAGGCCATCGAGGGTGTCGTAGCCGACGGCCTTGAGCATGGTGTCGATGTCGGACTGGCGGCGCGCGCCGATATGGCGGTCTGCGAAGGTGGTGGGGGACGACTGAACCGTCATAAGAGGAACTCCATAATTCAGGTGGCGCCGAAGCACCACGTTGATTCGGGTTCCTCCCCGCTCTGTATTGGACCTGAGAGTTTTGTGTAGTCCTGCTGTTTGGCAGGGCGCCACTTGCACCGTCGGTGAGCCCGGTTGCCCGGACTGCTTTCCAGAGTTGCCTTGCCGCGGCGGTACGTGGGCCTGAGAGATTCCTGGGGAGGATTTGCTCCTACGGCGCCTGCAGAACGTACCGGCAGGACTCTCCCGCCGCAGATCATAAGCACGTGCCACTGTTGGGTGACACGGCTCACACCATACAGGATCCGTGGTCAGGATGCAAAATGAGGACCGGCTTTCAGGCGGGCGGACGACGGCGGCACGTCCCGCCGTCGTCCCCTCACCGAAGTGCCGCCGGGCTCCCCGGGGACACCCTTGGCAGGGCCTGAGACAATGGCCGGATGGAGATCGCCCTGGGACTTCTGGTTCTCGTTGCGGTGGTTTGCGCCGGAAGCGCGCTGGGCCGGAAACTGAATATTTCCGTGCCGCTGCTGCTGGTGCTGGCGGGCGTGATCGGTTCCTTCCTCCCGTTTGTTCCGGACGTGGAACTGAATCCGGAAGTGGTCCTGGTGGGGCTGCTGCCGCCGCTGCTCTACGCCGCGGCGCTGCGGACTTCGCTGTTCGATTTCCGCTCCAACCGCCGGGCCATCGGGTTGCTCTCGGTGGGTTACGTCATTTTCGGGACCCTCACGGTGGGGCTGGTGGTCTGGTGGCTGTTCCCGGAGATTCCGCTGGCCGCCGCGTTCGCGCTCGGCGCGGTGCTGGCGCCGCCGGATGCGGTGGCCGCCACTTCGATTGCGCGGAAGGTGGGGATGCCGCGCAGGATTGTCACCATCCTGGAGGGCGAGTCCCTGGTTAATGACGCCACCGCGTTGATCTGCCTCAGGGCCGCAATCGCCGCCATCTCGGGGGCCGTTTCTGTTGCCGGGATCGCCGGGGACTTCCTGCTCGCGGTGGGCGGCGGACTGGTGGTGGGCATGGCCGCGGCCTACGTGCTGACCGAACTTCGCAAGCACATCCGGAACGTTGCGATCAACACCTCAACGTCACTGGTGGCCCCCTTGGTGGCGTACCTGCCGGCCGAAGCGATCCATGCCTCCGGGGTGCTCGCCGTCGTCGTTACTGGCTTGGTGATGGGCACGAAGGCGCCGTCCATGCCCAACGGCGCCGCCCGCCTGAGCCAGCGCAGCAACTGGAACACCGTGCAGTTCCTGCTGGGAAACTCGGTGTTCCTGCTGATCGGGCTCCAGGTCCGGACCATCATCGAAGGGGTCCAGGACGATTCCCTCGGTGCCGGCCGGATCTGGGCCGGCTGCGCGGTGATCCTGCTGGCGGTGCTGGTGCTCCGGCCGGTGTGGGTGTTCCCGGCCACCTACCTCCCCCGGCTGATTCCTGCCGTGCGGCGCAGCGATCCGTCGCCGCCCTGGCAGTTCCCGGCGATTGTTTCCTGGGCCGGAATGCGTGGAGTGGTCACCCTCGCCGCGGTGCTGGTGCTGCCCGAGGACCTGGAGCACCGTTCGGTGCTGATCCTCGCTGCCCTTGTGGTGGTGGGCGGCACGCTGACGCTGCAGGGCTTTACGCTCCCGGCGCTGGTCCGCGTCCTCAAGGTGCAGGGTCCGGACCAGCGCGAGGATGCACTGAACAAGGCGTCACTGATGCAGCTGGCCACCGCCGCGGGAGTGGAGCGCCTGCACGAACTGCGGACGGACGACGACCCGCCGGAGGTGGTGGCCATGCTGAAGCGGCGCACGCAGGAGCGCGGGCTGGCGGCGTGGGAACGGCTGGGCCGGCCGACGGCGGAAACAGCGACGCCGAGCGAGCGCTACGCGCGGCTGCGGCTTGCCATGCTGGAGGCGGAACGGGCCAAGGTTTTGGAGCTGCGGCGCGGAGGCGAGTACGCGCAGGAGGTCCTCAGCGATGTCCTGGAGCGGCTGGATGTCGAGGAATCAATGCTGGATGTGGCGCTGGACGAGGTGGACACATCCGGTGAGGGCGGCGGCGAAGGCATCGCCCGGCCGGGCGGGGTGTGCGCGCACCTTGAGTCGGCGCGGCCGCGGGCGGTTCCGCCCGACGCGTTCTGCGCCGACTGCGTCAGGGAAGGTACGACGCCCGTGCACCTGAGGATGTGCCTGGCCTGCGGGCAGGTGGGGTGCTGCGATTCCTCCCCCGCAACCCACGCATCGCGGCATCACGGGAAGACCGGGCATCCGGTGATGCGCAGCATCGAGCCGGGCGAGGACTGGCGCTGGTGCTACCAGGACGACCTGCTGGGGTGATGGCCTGCTGAGGCGCGGCCTGCCCACGTCACTCCCGCTCAGGTGAACGGACGACGCCGGGACGTGCCGCCGTCGTCCGCTCACCATCACCCAGGGGGTGCCGGATCAGGCCGGAATAGGGGATAATCAAAGACCCCTTGGAGACGGGATGTGCCCCATGACCAGCCACACCATTGCCGTCCACATCACGGTAGACGATCAGTCCCACCCCGCCGCAGTATCCGACCTGCTCGCTGAATTGTCGTCCCGCTTCAAGGAGTTAACGCGGGCCGAGTTCATGCCGGGCGGGCAGCGATGGGGAGGGGCAGAAATGCTCAACGTCCGCAGGGTCAAGACGGCCGCCGATGTAGTAGCCGTCTCCGCGCGCGACAGGAGGCATCTGGCCGCCCAGTTGGAAGCTGCACTTGCCCACCGCGAGGCCGGCTACCAGGAAGCAGAGGTAGCCGCGCTGCGGGAGTTTGCGGACAACCTCGCCCGGACGCTGAGGATCGGTGGATCACACTTGCTGTGAAACTGGACGGGTGGCCTTGGCCCCCGTTACCGGTTCTTAGCGCCGGTTCTCCTGCCGATCCGGTGCCCTGCCCAGAACGCCAGCAGGAGCAGGCCCACGACGGCGACCGCCAGGCCGATCTGGGTTCCCTGGGTTATGAGGGCAGCGCCGTTGGCAGAGAACGGCGTATTGCTCAGCGGTGCGTAGGCGAACCAGCCGATGTAATCCCGGTTCAGGACGGCAATGAGCCCGCCTGCCAGCACCGCCGCGAAGCCCGCGAAGGGCAGGACGGCGGCACGGACTTTGGCTCTTTTTGGCATATTCGGCTGCTCGCCAGCGTTGTTTTCCCCCATGGAAGCGAGTCTAGCCGGGGTGGTCAGCCGCGATTAGGCTGGGCGGATGTTGACCATCGGCAGCACCGTCCGGACGACCCTGACTTCTTCATCGTGCTCGCTGATCCTGACGGGAACCGCTTCTGCGTGATCGACCACGGCCCGCGGTAGCACCGCCGTTCATCCCACCCGCGACGGTGACGTTTGGGAACATTCCTGTCCGCCCTGCCGTTGGCATCCCTACGACCCGCGCCGCCTTTGAACGCGGCGGTGCTTACGGAAGGGAACGCATGGCCAGGGCTATTTGGAACGGAAAAGTCATCGCTGAATCCACGGACACCGTGGTGGTGGAGGGCAACCATTACTTCCCCCGTGACGCCGTCAACGCGGACTACCTACGGGACAGCGACCTCTCTTCCATCTGCCCTTGGAAGGGCAGAGCCAGCTATCACACGCTCGAAGTTGACGGAAAGCAGAACGTGGACGCGGCCTGGTACTACCCGGAAACAAAGCCGCGGGCAAAGCAGATCGAGGACCGGATCGCGTTCTGGCGCGGGGTCACCATCGAGGCTTAGGAACAGAAAGCAACGGACGACGGCGGAACCTCCCGCCGTCGTCCGGGCAAATAGGCCACCATGGTGAGTGTGGACGCACAGCAGCTTTTCCCCGGCGCGCTCATGGAGATCTACGATGTGCTTTCAGCGCGGATGTCCGGGTTGGGTAGCGACATCGTCGAAGAGTTTTCAAGAACCCAGGTGAGTTACGGGGCGGCGCGGAAGTTCACCTGGCTCACGCCCATCTCGAAGAGCAAAGCTCTGCTGACCATGGACATGTGGGAGGAGCACCACGGCTCGTTCGTCCGTGACATCATTCGGTTCCGTCACGACAAATACACCCACCAGGTGGAAGTGCGCACCGCAGCCGATATTGAGTCTGTAGCCGCCCTCGGCTGGTTTGAAGATTCAGCCGCCTGGGGCCGTAAGCAACGCTGAGCAGTTGGCTGCTTCGTAAGCGCCGGCATCATCGCCTCCCCAAGCTGGTTTGGGCCGCTGCCGCTAAGAGTCGACGACGACATACTCACTGTTGAGCTTTTCTGCCAGGCGTTCGATGTCACTCGTCGATGGTTGGCCGGTGGCCATTTCAGTAAAATCGACAACCATCCAATTCTTCCCATGGACGAGATGGATTTTGCCTTGGTTGGAGTCAGACAAGATCTGGTAGGTTTCGCGAAATGCTTTCTCGTCTGCAAAAAGGTCTATCTGGACCTTTTCAAAGCACAGCTTCTGTGCCGAGGCCAGCCTGATGCCATCGCCCATCGGAACAATTGGATCACCAACAGGATCACCTTCGCAGGCCAGGATGTCATTGACGGCGGTGTAAGCCTCATCCATGGAGCTGAATCCTTGTAAGTTCTCAACTCCCGGCTGCTCTTTGGCTTCACATCCCGTGACCGGAACGGCCACAAGGAAAGCCGCCATTGCAATATTCAGCAAACACCTGTTCTTCGTCATTCTTACCCCCCGTCATTTATCGCACTATTCCATATGCACGAGGAACCCAATAGCCCTTTCCGGTAAGCCGGGGGCGTTATTTATCGCTGTATGCCGAGAGTGGCGATCAGGTCCTCGTGGAACTCGAACCAAATGCGGTGAAAGGAATCGCGGTCTGTCGCGATCAACCAGGCTGGTTCTGTGGCTGCGTTTGCCACCGCCTGGTCGAGCCGGTGCACGTATCCGCCGAACCGCGGCAACGCTCCAGCCAGGCGGGTTTCCAGGCCGCGGAAGGATGCCACGGCGTCGGTAAAGGTTTGAGCCGTCATGTGGTCCAGACCTTGATCCGGCTGGTTCTCCTGGAACAACCGGTCGAGTTGAAGCTGGCTGCAGGCGGCGACTATATCCGTGTTCAGGGGCACGAATTCCTCGTGCACGGAGGTGACCGACGCACGTGCACCCGCCGCCTCCAGTTCCTCGGCCAGGAGCCGTTCATTTTTTCTGTCCTGCCCGCGACAGTCAGGGACCATCCCCGCGAGTCCCCGAATGAGGAGCGCACGGCCCACCCCTTCGAGCCGGCTTCGATGAGAAGGCGTTCGACTTGTTGCGGATCCTGGCCAAACCTTTCCACAACTGCCTCAGTGTCAGCGAAGCCGAGGAGCCTGACGGAGTGGAGGGTGAGCAGCATCGTGGGCTGGTTCGAGCTCATCACAGACCCTTTGCCGGCGCTTCGGTAACGGTTCCCCTGGTTCCGTCGACCACGATGGCGGTTCCGGCCGGGAAACGGTCGAGGGCGCCGGCTACCCCTAAAACAGCGGGAATGCCATATTCGCGAGCCACGATGGCGGCGTGCGAAAGCATGCCGCCTGTTTCCGTCACGATTGCAGCGGCCAGCCCGAACAGCGGTGTCCAGGCAGGGTCAGTGGTCCGGCAGACAAGGATGTCGCCGGGCTTCACTGTGGAAAATTCGTCCACGCTGCGAACTGTCCTTGCGGTGCCGCACACGGTCCCCGGGCTGGCACCGGTTCCAAAGGATGTCATCAGCCAAAATTACCGTGTCGGCAAACCCATGCGCAGGAGGAATTCTTGACCGTCATCCTGATGCAGTACTACGCCGGGGTTTGGGCTTCTGTACTTCCGGCGGCGGAAGTACCACAACGAGTAGCGTCGCGAATGGCCCGAGGAACATTGAGATGAAAAACCAAGCCAGCCGGCTCCGGTTCTTCTGTTCGGCCAATCCGGCATTGATCAGCGCGATGGCGAACCACATGCCGCCCCCATTGACGTAGTTGCTATCCATTGGCCTACTCAACCACATGGGGGATTTTGCGAACTTAGGTTTCGTCGCCACAAAACCCAAGGTTGCAACGCAAACGATCAGAACATGGCCATTCAAATCTCTAGAGGTTAAGGGCGCGGGTGTCAGGGCTAGCGGTCCAGCGTCGCTGTCGCGCCGTGGTGGGAGAAAGTATGCGCTTGCGTCGCCACCGGCTCTGGCCGCGGATGAGGGTTCGGGCGGATCATGGAGTTGTCTGCCGCGGTGGACGCCGACCCGTCTGTGGTGCCGTGGTTGAGCCTGTGGGCTAGCGTGGCGCGGAGGGCTTCCACGGGAACCGTGGATTGTTGCCTTGGAGCACGAGTGTTAGATTCCTTTGTTTTCCCTGTCCTCCCCGCGGCAGACGCCACCAAGGTCGAGTCGGGTTGTCAGGAGGAACAGTCATGGATATCGTGCACGAGCGAGCCGCGGGAATGGATATTTCCAAACGCGACGCGAAGGTCTGTCTCCGGCTGCCGGGGGAACGGGCCGGAACCTATACCTCCACGGTCACTACGTGGGGCGCAACCACAGCGCAGATCCTTGCCCTGCGGGATTTCCTGGAACAGGAGCACGTCACCACTGTCGTCATGGAAGCCACAAGCGATTACTGGAAACCCTTCTTCTATCTCCTCGAAGAGACGCTGCCGGTGATCCTGGTCAACGCCAAGGCCGCAAGGAACATCCCGGGCCGCAAAACCGATGTCTCTGATGCGGCCTGGCTCGCTCAGTTGGGCGCGCACGGGCTGCTTCGGGCCTCGTTCGTTCCGCCCGAGCCAATCCGGGAACTGCGGGACCTGACCAGGGCCCGGGCCATTGCCATCCGTGACCGGACCAGGGAGATCCAGCGCCTGGAAAAGTTTCTGGAAGGCTCCGGGATCAAGCTCTCCTCCGTGGTCTCGGATCTCACTGGTGTTTCATCCCGGGCGATGCTCGAGGCCCTCGTCAGCGGTGAACGCGACCCCGAAGTCCTCGCCGGCCTCGCCAAAGGCACCCTCCGCTCAAGAATCCCCGAGCTCGTGGAGGCCCTCACCGGCCGCTTCAAGGCGCACCACGCGTTCATGGCCCGGCTGCATCTAGACCAGATCGATGCCCAGTCCCGCATCATCGACGCGCTCACCGGACGGATCGAGGAAGCGATGGAGCCCTTTCGTGCTGCCAGGGAATTCCTGGCCACCATCCCCGGAGTCTCACTCAAAGTCGCCGACGTGATCATCGCCGAAACCGGCGCGGACATGTCCCGCTTCGAAACACCTGGCCGACTCGCTTCCTGGACCGGAGTCTGTCCCGGCGCCAACGAATCCGCCGGACGGATCAAGTCAGCCCACGTCCTGCCCGGCAACAAATACCTCAAAGGCGCCCTCGGCATCGCGGCCATGTCCGCTTCCCGGGGCAAGGACACCTACCTCGCTGCAAAATACTGGCGGATCGCCGCCCGCCGCGGGCCCATGAAAGCGACCGTGTCCCTGGAACACTCCATCATCACCGCCGTCTGGCATATGCTCGCCGACGGAGAATGCTACGCCGACCCCGGCGCCGACCACTTCACCCGTCTCGACCCGATCAAAGCCCGAAACAACGCCATCAAAAAGCTCAACAGCCTCGGCTTCGACGTCACCATCACCCCGGCCACCGCAGCCTGAGTCACCAATTACTTTCGTATTAGACTGGCATGGTTAGGACGGATTGGGGGATCCAGAGCGGCTCGCGCCGCTGTTCCGCTGGTCGGTCGCCGCCAGCGGGCCAAGGATGACCATGACCTTCTTCCAGAGCTTTCCAGTACCGCCGTTGCCGCCGCAGCCGCGGTCGACAAGATACGTCCCGCCGCCTTGGGTGGCTCCTCCCGCTCATGAACTGCCGGCCGTCGTACACGTGGGCAAGTTCCTGCACCGCAGTCCATCGATCGTTGTGGGCGTGAAGAGCGCAGAGGTGTTTTCCACCGGCTGCTCCTTCAGCCTGTCCTGGCTATGTCGACGCGTCGACCAGAATGACGAAGACTGGACTGATCTTCAGGAGCACTTCCATCACTCGGGGATGGGCTTCCGCCAAGGGCGGTCACAGCAGACATCCTTGATGTTCGGCGTCCAGTTCCCCAATGGTTCCAAAGCCAGCACTGCCTATCAAGGGCCCCACAGCCTCAGGGGAATTGGTCAGGATCCCGAGCCACCGACACTTGCCCTGAATAACGGAGGAGGCAGCGGAGGCGACGACGAGCTCTCGGGCACCGGCACAATCTGGCTGTGGCCGCTTCCTCCGGCCGGGGAGATTCGCTTGCTGGCTCAGTGGATCGCCCTTGGCATGCCGGAATCATCCGTAGTCGTGGACGGAACCCAGCTTCGGGAGGCCGCGGCAGCCACCCAGAAGTACTGGCCGGAGGAGGGTACGCAAGGATGATGGCTCTCGACAGTCTGGTCTTGACCGTTGTCTTCGCGGCGGTCTTCTTCTACATCCTCTACGGCGTCATCCGCGCCGCCGTACGGGACGGCATCCTTCAGGCCGAGAAACGTCGGCACATGGCGGACGTTCCTCCGTTTGATGACAGCGGCGTAAGGTCATGACCGTCCAGGGCCTGCTCGCAGCCGTGGCCGGGTTCGGAGTCGGGGCGCGGTGCGTTCCCCGCCCTTCGGAGCTTGGACAACTGTGAACAACGTTTTTCCCGCCCTCGCTGTAGCGGCTTTCGCTGGCCTATCGCTCACCGGATGTTCGTCATCCACGCCCACGACAGCAGCCACAACAGCTACGCCCGCTCACGGTGCAGCCAGCCAAACGGCCGCAGCTCCTGACTCCGTGCCCGGTTCCGCCACTGAACCGAACAAAACTGCAGACTTCACGACAGCAAACGCGAACGCGCGCTGGGTGGGCCAAATCAAGTCTGTGACTGAGACCGAGCCGGGCAGGATCCGGATCGAGACCAGTGTCGTTGACCCGCGGGCGGCCACCGGCACCGAGGCGGCCGTGACCGCGATCGCCATCTGCGAGTCTGCAGTGGCTCTGTTCGGCCAACCTACGTATCGGTTCTGGAAGATGACGGCACCAGCTTCGTGCTGTACGGACACCCGTCAGTCCCCAAGGGTGCCTGTACCGAGGTTTGACCAGCTAAGCTGCGGGCCCAGTCAGCGCCTTGCTGTGTGGGGCTCCACGACTACCTGCACGTCGTCTTCGTAGACGCCGACGATTAGATCCGTCCCATGTTCCCCAGCTAATCACCAGGCACGTGATTAGCGCAGCAGGGGTAACCCTTTCTTCAGATGGGAGGCAAACTGCCGACGAGTACGTCGAGCAGTTCAAGGTCGTACCGGTCCTTAAGCTGGGCTTCGCCTGCAAAGGCGTTGAGATCAGCATTCTGTGCGGGCAATTGCCACAGCACGCTTCCGGGACGCAGTTCATCAAGTCGGCGATACCACTCGATCAACGGCTTGCGGAGTTGCACGTGCAGCTCGAAGGAGCGGCGCGTCCGTGTTAGGTCCGATGCCTTGCGCTGGCGGAGGATCTGCTCGTCCGGAAGAGTGATCATGACAGCGTCAGCGAAGCCCAAGCGGCGCACGCTGAAAGCTTCCCGAACGCAGGCGTACTCATCGAGAAAGCGCCCCGAAGAATCGGCCCCTATTCGGGCCAGGCACCAGGCGTAGTGCAGCTTCAGCGGGTCGCTGTCGCATACCGCGACACCTTGCGTGGCCTCGAGTGCGAGAGCCGCAGACCAGCGGCCAGCGTTGACGTCGACCCAGTATCCAGCAAGAGCCTCCCGATTCGATCCATCCGGCTCATGGCCGTTTGGAAGATACTCGGGCACGAACTCGCGTCCCATTGCCCGACACCAGGTCGTCTTCCCGGCGGCGCTTGGGCCCTCCACTGCCACGATCACCCGCCAATCCTAAAGCAGGTGGCCTACTGGCCGTCGGTGTGGCCTGACCAGTGACTTTTCCGGGCTGTGCTGGTCTGTACAACGATGCCGACCCGCGGGAGACTGACGCCATGCGCAACCTGACATTCGGCATGAACGTGAGCGTGGACGGTTATATCGCCGGGCCCGGCGATGATCTGGGCTGGAGCTTGCCGAGCGACGAGCTGTTCCAATGGTGGTCCGACCGGGTGGGGTCGACGGGCCTGGCGCTGTACGGGCGCAAACTGTGGGAGACGATGAGCTCCCACTGGCCCACGGCGGACCAGCAGCCGGGCGCCTCACCCGCCCACATCGAGTACGCCCGCCGCTGGCGGGACATGCCGAAATTGGTGTTCTCCTCAACGACCGCCGCTGTCGACTGGAACACGCGCCTGGTTACCGGCGACGCGGTCGCCGAGATCACCCGGCTCAAGGCCGACGACGGCGGCTCGATGGACATCGCGGGTGCCACACTCGCCGCGGCGGCCATGCGGGCCGGGCTGATCGACGAGTACCTGATCGTCACCCATCCGGTCCTGGTGGGCGGCGGTACGCCGTTCTTCACAGCCTTGGACAACTGGGTGAACCTGAGCCTGGTGGAGACGCGGACGTTTCCCGACGGTGTACTCATGACGAGGTATGTGGCCAGGCGCTGAGTGCGTGACGTCGAATCGGCGAGGGCTTCGTGTCACCCAAGGATCTTGTGCCCCTGGTTCAACTGTCTCCAAGGATGCGCCGCTTTCCAGCGCTGAACTCTTCGTCAGTAAGTGCGCCCCGTCCATGCAGTTCTGCAAGGAGGGCAAGCTCTGCCGCCAGCGATCCCTTACCCATAATCTTGCCGACCATCATCCGTGGCCCTCTGGCGCGTTTAGCCGTCTCCGGCTGAAGCTCGTGAGTCCGCGATGAACTGTTGACGGCATAGGTGATTAGCAGGGTGATTACGAGGACGCCCATCGCGATTCCCAAAGGGACACGGAAAGGCTCGGTCGCGTTTATCAAGACAGCAAGGAAGGCCGCGGCAACAACTGCACAAAGCCCAGCTATCCGCAGCGACGATCGGCTAATACCAAACGTGAAGGTGTATCCATCGGCCTCGGTCGAAACCAAGTGCTCATTCATCTGCCGATAATAGCCCCGCGGACACCTATTGAACATCCTCCGGCCAGCGCACAAACCTCCCCATGCAACGCTGGAGAATCCCCGACTTACCCTGCCGCGGGAAACCCTGCCGATTGTCAACCAAGCTCGGGGACCTTACGATCGCATGGACCGGCGTTGTAGGGTGACGGCGTGATCGTCCCCACTATTTCCCAGAATGCCGAGGCAGTTGCGGACCACTACGACGAGCTCGACCCGATCTATCGCCGGGTGTGGGGCGAGCACGTCCACCACGGCCTATGGACGACGGGCCGCGAGACGCCCGCCGAGGCGGTCGAGGCGCTGGTAGACACCGTCGGCGATCGGCTGCGCCTTATGCCCGGGGAGGATTGCGTGGACATCGGCTGCGGCTATGGCTCCACGGCAAGGCAGCTCGCACTGACACACAAGGTCAGCGTCACCGGCTTTACGCTGTCCGTCGAGCAGGCCCGCTATGCCGCCGCGCATCCCGCACCCGCCGTGGACATCCGGCTCCGCGACTGGCTCGCCAACGGGCTGCCCGATGCCTCGGCCAACGCCGCCTGGGCCATCGAGTCGAGCGAGCACATGGTGGACAAGCCCAGGTTCTTCGCCGAGGCGCATCGCGTGCTCGCGCCCGGCGGCCGCTTCGTGGTCTGCGCGTGGCTGGCCGAGACTGGTGCCAGCGGCTGGAAGCTTCGCCACCTGCTTGAACCGATCTGCCGCGAAGGGCGCCTGCCCTCGATGGGCACGCGCGAGGAGTACGAGGCGATGGCAGTGGCAGCGGGTTTCGTGGTCGAGGGCTACGAGGATGTCAGCCGCCGCGTCGCGCGCACCTGGACCATCTGTGCCCGTCGACTTGTGAAGGCCTTGATCGTCGACCGGGAGACCCGTCGCGTGGCCCTTGGCGCACGCAACCTCTTCGCTCTAAGCCTGCCCCGCATGATCCTGGCCTATCGCACCGGTGCGATGCGTTATGGGATATTCACCCTGTCGAAGGCGAAGGAGGACGGGGCGCCGCGCGAACCCGACATATAAAAGAACAGCGGACGACGGCGGAGCCTCCCGCCGTCGTACGCTGCTTCTTGTAGGGCCCGCCATTGCGCCCTCCAAGACCATTCCGGCTAGGCGGCCAACGGCATGTCGAACAGCTGCTCGGCAAGCCGGATCAAGTGGCGCGGAGCGTCGGTGTGTTCCCCTGACTCTGCCCGGCCCAGGAACAAGGCCGTTCCGTGGATTGTCGCTTCCACGTCAACGCCGGCTTCGCGGATCAGGACTTCCGCCCGGAGGTTCTCGGCGTATTTGATCCCCTCGCTGTCCAGGTAGGCATGCCAGTCCGTCCCGGCGATATGGCCAATGTCCCCCGCCGCCACCCGCCGCAGCGCTGCCAGGTCCAGCTCCACAGGCAGGATATGCACGGGATGGGCCAGCGGGGCGGGGACCACTAGGGCCGTGAAGGAAGTGTTCATGGTGTTGTCCTTGACGCTCGATCCGGTGTGCGGCGCCTGACCGCCGCGCGGGGACGCGGGCAGCCGTTCGGGCTAGGAGTCCCTTTTCCGGCTGCCCGCGGGCTATTTAGCGTTGGTTTTTGCGCGGCTTTGCGAAATTAAGTTCGCTATTCTCGTTTTTGGCCCTTTTGTCGGCCCTTTTTTCGAGAATCGACTTGCCGGCTTTTTTAGCAGCGCCGCTTTTGGGGGATTTTCCGGACATCGGAATCACGCCTTTCTTTGCTTGCGTTACCCAGTACCATACCTACTTTTATTTTTTAAGCCAGTCCGCGAAACTGCGCCGCCAGCGGTAGCGAGCGGTGGAGCGCAGGCCTGACCAATCGGGTTCGGTATTTTTCGAATTGACCAACAAATGCAGCGAAAGTTTCTCCAGAGAAGTGCGGGATTGTAGAATTTAATGCGAAAAGGGAGGAAAGAATCACCGGGTTGCCACTTTTTCTCCCCAGCCTGATCAAAGCAAACCAAGTTCTCCCTCAGCGGCCCACTGAAACCTGAACACGTATCCAATGGTGGCGGTGTACCTTCAGTCGCTCAGCAGGCTGCGGCCGGGACGTTCGGCCCTAAAGCCGAACCCTTGGGGATTGGCAAACTGGTAGTGGGCCAAGAACCTGAAAACCTCAAGGAGGCCATGATGGCCAGCATCTACATCCCCTACGGAACCGTCGAGGGGCAGACGGCCAGGATTGCCGAGTTCATTGCGGATGTGGTGCAGGCGCAAGGCCATACCGCCAAGGCCGTGCACATCAAGGAAGCAGGAGCTGACATCCCCGAGGAATACGACGCCGTGCTGGTTGGGGCGTCTGTGCACCTGGGCAAGCATGAGGACTACGTGCGGGATTTCGTGCAGAAGAACCGGGAGAGTCTGGAACGGCTCCCATCGGCGCTGTTTTCCGTCAGCATGGCAGCCCACGGTGATACGGAGAACGCCGAGGGCTACGTCGAGAAGTTCGAGGAAGACACGGGCTGGCGGCCGGCCCAGGTGGCACTCTTCAGCGGTGCCCTGCTCTACACGCAGTACGGGTTCATTAAGCGCCTCATCATGAAGAAGATTGCCAGCGACAAGGGCTCTCCGGACACGGACACAGCCCGGGACTACGTGTACACCGAGTGGGACGGCGTGAAGCGGTTCGCGGAGGACTTTCTGGCGCGGCTGTAGCATCCGCCGCTACGCGGGGACGGTGCGTGGCGTGGCGTAAAAGAAGGGAGAACGACGGCGAGGCTTCCCGTCGTCGTCCGCTCGCGTGTCGGAGTCGAAGGGCAGCGGGTGGCACCCCGTTGCTGGCACACTGGCCCAATGAACGCGGCACTCACACCTTCCCGCCGGCCTGGCATCCGCGCGGCGATGTTTGTTGATTTCGACAACGTCTTCACCGGCCTCCAGGCTTTGGATCCGCAGGCGGCGAAGCGGTTTGCCGAAGACCCCAAGCATTGGGCCGATGCCTTATCTGCAGGAGGTCCCGGCGAGGGTGCCCGGCGCTTCCTGATCCGCAACTGCTACCTGAACCCCATGGTGTATTCGAAGTACCGCACATATTGGACCCGCGCCGGATTCCGCGTCATCGACTGCCCCTCCCTCACCCAGCGGGGAAAGAGCAGCACGGACATCAATCTGGTGCTCGACGCCATGGACGCACTCTCCGGCGGCGGTGGAATCGAGGAGTTCTTTATCGCCTCGGCCGATGCCGACTTCACGTCCCTGATCCAGCGGTTCCGCGCTGCCGACCGGATGACCACGGTCATCGCAGCCGGTGCGGTGGCCTTCGCCTACAGGGAGATGGCGGACCACGTGGTGGAGTCCCACGATTTTGTCTCGATCCTCAACGGCACAACCGCTGAACCCGTCCGCGCAGCAGCTTCTGTAGAGCAACCCCAGGCACCTGCCGCAGCCAAGGCAAAGGCCAAAGCCCACTCCCCCGCGATCCGTGAGGTAGCGGAGTTTGTCCGGACGGCACCGGGACCGGTTGTTGGTGCCATGGTGGCCCACCGGGCGCTCACAGCCGATCCTTCTTTGAAGACGGACTGGGGCGGCTTCGGAAAGTTTGGGACGTGGGTTTCCCAGATCGGCAAGAACGTCGAGTATTCAGCGGCACAGGGCGGCTGGGTCTGGGACTCGAAGCGGTTCTCCAATGAGGACCTTCCCCTGCCAGCCGATGCGCAGCCGGGTGTCGAGGAGCGGGTCACCCGGGTGACGGACGTGCCGGCGCTCTCGGAAGCCCAGTTTCGGCAGATCTTTGAGGCCATGGCGGAGCGGTTGCGGGAGCATCCGCCACTCAATCGCACGGAACTGTCCCGGCAAGTGCGGGATGACTGTGTCAATGCAGGCCAGCCGGTCTCGCGCAGTGCGGTCAGTTTTGTCCTGCAGGGTCTCGCCTACGCCAATTTCCAGCTCCACGACCAGGCGACAGCGGAGGAGTTGGCCGCAGCCTGGACGGAGAACGTGGAAGAACTCTGCCGCGTAGCGTTGCTGGAATTCGACGTGTTGGAGAAGCTGGCAGTCCGGCGCTGGGCGAGCGGCGGACTGCTGGACAACTGATCCGAGCACAGCGGACGACGGCGAGAGGTCCCGCCGTCGTCCGCTTCCGTTCGCTCACCCGATGACATTTCCCAACAGAGTCGTAGGCTACTGAAGAGGCTGCACACCAACGCAGGCCTCGGGCCCGAAGGGAACATCGAGTGGACAGTAATCCTGGTACCTGGTTCTTGAGCGGTGCTGAGCGGGGGAACACGGCCACCGGCGTGCATGCCGGTGATGACGGATCGACGTCGTGGTCCGAGGGCAACCTCGTGAAGCCCCTGATCCACGGGGCCGCCTACTTCGCCCGGCTCCATGAGGAGCTGTCGGCACTGCAGGCCGGAGACCGCGTGTGGTTCACCGACTGGCGTGGCGACGGCGACGAGCGGCTCACGCCGGATGGGCCCGCCATCGGTGAGCTGCTGGCGCGGTTGGCCGAAGCGGACGTGGAGGTGCGCGGCCTGATCTGGAGATCCCACGGCGAGCGCATCTCGGCTCCCATGAGCAACCGGTCCAACGAGCTCCTGAGCCGCCAGATCAATGACGCCGGCGGCGAGGTGCTGCTCGACCAGCGGGTACGCCTTTTCGGCTGCCACCACCAGAAACTGGTGGTCATCCGCCGCCGCGACGACCCCTCAAAGGACGTCGCGTTCGTGGGCGGAATCGACCTCTCGCACGGCCGCCGGGACGACGCTGATCACGCAGGAGACCCGCAGGCGGTGGACATGGATCCCCGGTACGGGAAACAACCCCCGTGGCACGATGCAGCCCTGGAACTGCGCGGCCCGGTGGTGGCGGACGTGCTCGAGCTGTTCGCCGAGAGGTGGAACGACCCCCATCCCCTGGACCACCGCACACCGTACCGGATGCTGCTGCAGCGCCTGGCGGATATGCCGCGGCATCCCGAACCCCTGCCGGAAACTGCGCCGCCGCCGCCGCCGGCCGGCCCCCACGCCGTGCAGCTGCTACGTACCTACGGCGTGAAGCATCCGCCGTTCCCGTTCGCCCCCGATGGTGAGCGGAGCGTCGCCCGCGCCTACACGAAGGCTTTCGCCCAGGCGCGCTCGCTGATCTACATCGAGGACCAGTACCTGTGGTCCTCGGAAGTCGCCACCGGAATCGCGGCAGCCCTCGAACAGAACAGGGAGTTGAACGTGATCGCCGTGGTGCCCCGCTACCCGGACTCGGACGGTCCGCTCGGAGGGCCACCCAAGCGGGTGGGGCAACTGCGCGCCATCGAGGGGATGCGCCGGGTTGCCCCCGGCAGGTTCGGCGTCTTCAACCTGGAGAACAAAGCCGGGACTCCCATCTACGTCCACGCCAAGATCTGCATCATCGATGACACCTGGTTCACCATCGGGTCGGACAATTTCAACCGCCGGTCCTGGACCACGGACAGCGAACTCACCTGCGCGGTCATCGACACCAGCGCGGGTTCTGATGCTTCCCCCTCACTGGCCTGCTCCCTCCGTCTCGAGCTCTGGGCCGAACACCTGGGCCTGGAGCAGAACGACCCCCAGCTCCAGGACCCGGCAGCCGGACTGGGCCTGTGGAAGGCCACCGCCGACGCCCTGGACCAGTGGCACAAAACCGGAGGCGGTTCGGAGCGCCCCCGGGGACAAGTTCGGAACCACCATCCGCAGCCGGTGCCGCGGCTCCAGCGCCTCTGGGCGAACCCGGTCAACCGCTTTCTCGTGGACCCGGACGGGCGTCCCCGCAAGATGCGCGGCACCACCGAGTTCTAGACGGGGACAAAAGGAAGCGGACGACGACGGGACCTCCCGCCGTCGTCCGCTTCGCTTTGGTGCCTACTGGCTGAAGGGGACCTTCTCCCAGCTCAGGACGTCGCCGCTGGCGCTGTTGCCGGCCACCGTGAAACGTACGTAGTTGGTGGCGTTGGCGGAGCCGTCCACGGTGATGCGCTGCAGGTTGTCCGCGGCGGGCTGGCCGTAGACCTCCAGCCAGGGAGAGTCCTCCGCCAGCGGCTCGTTCTCGGCAAAAACGTGGCTGTCGCCGTTGATGAGGTAGACCGGACCGTCGAAGCTGTTGGTTTCCTCGACGATGGCCTGGACAATCTCACGGAAGCCGGATACGGCCTCCGGGTTGGCAGATGCGGCGGCGAGCTGGGACGGGTCGAACATGTCCGCCTGGGTCATCAGCACCACGGCCCGGTCGTTGCGGCGCCCGGCGTCTGCGAAGGTCTCGCGGATCTGCGCCAGGACGGCATCCGTACGCTGCTCCACCTCGGCCAGCTGCTCGGGTGTGGCCGTGGTTTCGCCCAGCCCGGTCCAAGGCAGGAGCGAGTTGTTGCTGCCCTGGATGTTCAGCACGGAGAAGGCCACGCGGTTCTGGGTGAAGCGGACGTTCTCCGGCAGGCCGAGTTCTTCCTGGGTCTTGACCGGCATGGTGGCGCCGAGGGTTTTGCCGGGCTCGTCGAAGAAGACTTCCCGCAGCTTGTCCAGCCGCTCCAGCGGGTTGTAGGCGCCGTTGTTGGTGCGGTGGCAGTCCACCCATTCGTTGTCCCCGGGGGTGAAGACCAGCGGGTGGGTGAAGGTATCGAACTGGGTGCGGATGTTGGCGAAGTATTCGTCGGAGCAGACCGACGAGCCGTTCTTGATGTCGCCCACATGGGTGACGAATTTCAGGTCCCTGTCGGCGTTGATGTCCTGGATCCGGCCCGGGAACTTCGCGGTTTCGGCGGCGCCGTAAGGGATGTCGCCGATGACTCCGAAAGTGAAGGCCTCGCCGGTGTTGTCAGCGGCGATGGCGGGCTGGGACGCAATGAGGCCGAGCGCCAAGGTGAGCGCCGCCGTCGTAATTTTCATGGTGTGTGAAGGCATCGCAATGTTCCTGTCTCGAAGAAGGGCTCAGGCCGCGCGGGCGGTGAGGAACTGCTGCAGGCCGGCGAGGTCGTCGGTGTTGATATGGTCCACGCCGGCGTCGGCGAGTTCGGTCCAGACGGCGTCGCGGGCTGCGCCGGGAGTGTCCGGGGTGGCCCAGAAGCGCACGCGGTAGCCGTTGGCGTGCGCCTCGGCAACGTAGGCGTGCAGCTTAATGCGCTCCGCTTCGGGCATGGGCCCGACTCCCTGCCAAGTGAAGAGCTTGGTCCAGTTGTCGCTGACCAGCGGCATGAGCCCCGCCGGCATGCCCGAAGTGAGGTCGGCGGAGCGGCCGTCGTAGAAGCTGAACCGCTTGTCCTGCGCCTGCATGGTGGCCAGCGGACGGTTGCCGCTGATGACGGCGGTGACCGGGCCGGTTTTGACGTTGCCGTTGGTGTAGCGGCTCATGATGTCCCGATGCTCGGCCAGTTCCTGCTCGACGGCAGCATAGGTGGCCTCGCCCTCACTCTTGATGTCGATCAGGAGCTGCAGGCTGCCGTCCCAGTGCGGGTAGACGGCGTGGCCCGGCTGGTTGCGGACAAGGTCCTCAAGCGGGTCGAGGTAGAGGCTTTCGAGCGTGATGCCCTGCTTGGCGTCTTCCAGGTCGTGGGCCACCAGCAGTTCACCTTCCACCAGCCACACGTCAGCTTCGACACTGGTGAAGCCGTGCTCCAGGGCGTCGAACAGGGGGCGGTCATGCTCGTAGTCGTTGTGTGCATGCGCTTTGGCCAGCGGCTGGCCAACGACGACGGGCGTGGGCTTGGGTGCCTCAGCTCGGGCGGGTGCCACTGTGGTGCCGGCCAGGGAGGCAAAGACGGCGACGGCGGCGAGGGTGCTTTTCACGAACACGCAGTACTCCTGGTACCTCGGGATGTCTGCCCGGCAAGGGGGGGTGCCGGGCAAAGGGTGCATGAAAAGACTGCTGGTGACAGGAGAACGGGGGCGGACCTCCTGGTTGCCGCCAGGTAAACCGGGAGGGACCACTTCCAATTTCAGCCGCAGATACAGCCTGATCAGTCGATGCAGGTCTTGCTGAGAAACCGCTTTCTCGATACTGTCTTGTCAGCGCTCACAATGACCGGCGTCACAGTGGACCCCGGCCGAAGCGCAGTTCATTCCAATGACGGAAGAGAGAACATGCGAAAACGCAGTACCCGCTTATCCATGTCCGCAGCCATTGCCGTAGCAGGAGCACTGGCCATTTCGGCTCCTGCCGGAGCATCTCCCAACCCGGCGGCGGACCCTATCGCCCAGACCGCCCAAACCCCGCTGGAGCGCCAGGTACTTTCCGCAGGCAACGGCTGGGCATCCGAGGGAACCGGAACCACGGGAGGCTCAGCGGCGGCAGACGAGAACGTTTATGACGTGTCCACCAAAACCGAACTGCTGGCCGCCTTCGCAACCGCCGGCACCCAGCCCAAGATCGTCCGCGTCCACGGAACCATCGACGCCAACATCGCCGCGGACGGGAAGCCGCTGACCTGCGAAGACTACGCCGCAGGCACCGGCTTCAGCCTGGGGCAGTACCTTCAGGACTTCGACCCCGCAACGTACGGCCGCACCGAGGAGCCCGCCGGACCGCAGGAAAGCGCCAGGCGACTCGCCGCAGCAAACCAGGCCAAGACCATCCGGTGGGACATCCCCAGCAACACCACCATCGTCGGCGCCACCCCGGAGAGCAGCATCACCGGCGCCGCGCTCCGCGTCAACGGCGCCACCAATGTGATTATCCGCAACCTCACGGTGCGGGATGCGGCCGACTGCTTCCCGGCCTGGGACCCCACGGACGGCGCCGAGGGCAACTGGAACAGCGAATACGATCTGCTCCAGGTCATCAACAAAGCCACCCACGTCTGGATCGACCACTCCGAATTCACTGACGCCCCCAACCTGGACAGCTCCCAGCCGCTGTACTTCGGCCGCCCCTACCAGGTGCACGACGGCGCCGTGGACGTCACCAACGGCTCGGACCTGGTGACCATGTCCTACAACCGGTTCTCCGACCACGACAAGCTGCTGCTGATTGGCTCCACCGACTCGGCCAACCGCGGGGACCCCGGCAAGCTGCGCGTCACCATCCACCATAACGTCTTCGAAAACATCGGCCAGCGCTCCCCGCGTGTCCGGTTCGGCCAGGTGGACGTCTACAACAACCACTTCAAGGTCAACGAGGACAGCACCGTCCCGTTCGAGTACGCCCTCGGAGCCGGATTCGACTCCCACCTCCATGCCGAAGCGAACGCCTTCACGCTTCCGGCCGGAACCGACGCCGCGGACCTCATCCGGCGCTTCACGGGAATGGCAATCACCACCGTCGCGAACGCCGTCAACGGCAAGATCACGGACCTTCGCGCCGAGTACAACGCCGCTGCCGCGCCCACGGACCAGCTGGCCGAGGACACCTCCTGGACGCCACTCCACCGGACCCAGGTCCATCCGGCCCAGGCCGTGCCGGCACTGCTCCAGAACTCCACCGGCCCCATCTTCACTGCCGGCGGGAACCTCTGATGGCCGCCATTCTGCCGAGCCGCCGCAGCGTCCTGGCCACCCTGGCGCTCACCGCAGGAACCATGGCCCTTTCGGGAACGGGCATAGCCGGCGCCTTCCCCCAAACAGAGCCGGACCCCACCAAGCCACGCACCAAGCCGGTCATTTTCGTGGTGGGGGACTCGACGTCGTCGGCCTACCAGCAGTCCGAACGCCCGCGAGCCGGCTGGGGACAGGCCCTGCCGCTCCTGCTGGGGCCGCAGGCCACTGTCTTTGACTACGCCTGGTCCGGCGCCTCCTCCAAGAGCTATGCCGACGCTGGCCTGCTGGACCGGGTGCTGGCACTGATGCAGCCCGGCGACTACCTGCTGATCTCCTTCGGCCACAACGATGAAAAGGTCACGGACCCCAACCGTGGAACCCTCCCCGGCACCACCTTCAAGGAGTACCTGGCCCGGTACATCGAGGGCGCCAGGGCACGCGGCGGCAAGCCCGTCCTCGTCACCTCCGTGGAACGCCGCCGCTTCGATTCCTCCGGAAACGCCCAGGATTCCCACGGCGCCTACCCGCAGGCTGTGCGGGAACTCGCCGCGGTGACGGGCACCCCGCTGGTGGACCTGACGGCTTCCTCGAAGGAGCTGTGGCAGCAGCTGGGCCCGGAAGGGACCAAGCAGCACTTCCTGCACCTTGCTCCCGGCGAGCACCCGCAGTATCCGGAAGGCTCGGAAGACAACACCCATTTCCAGGCCGCCGGCGCGCTGGCGGTGGCCCGCCTCGTGGCGCGCGAACTGCAGTCCAAGGAGATCGTGCCGCCGGGCTACTTCCTGAATATCGACGCCGGTACCGACCCCCTGCTGGGAATGTACTGGCCGGCGGAGCGGCCTGTGGATGTCCCGGTGACGCTCGAGGTCGGACCGGGCAGGACGTTCGCGACGGTTCAATCCGCTGTCGACTCCGTCCCCTCGGGGAGCCTTCAGCGGACCGTCATCCGGATCCAGCCCGGCACCTACCGGGAAGCCGTGCGGGTTCCCGCCGACAAACCACGCATCTCCTTCATCGGCCAGGGCGACAGGCCGGAGGACGTGGTGATCGTCTACAACAACGCGTCCGGCACGCCCAAGCCGGACGGCAGCGGCAACTTCGGCACGTCGGGCAGCGCGTCCGTGCGGATTGACGGGCCGGATTTCGTGGCCCGGAACCTGACATTCAGCAACGACTTCGACGAGGCCGCCAACATGGGCATGAAGGACCGCCAGGCCGTTGCACTGCACATCACGGCGGACCGGTCGGTGCTGTCCAACGTCAGGATGCTGGGCAACCAGGACACCCTGCTGGTCAACTCACCGGCGGCGGGCGTCCAGGCCCGGTTCTTCTTCGAGGGCTGCTATGTGGAAGGGGATGTGGACTTTATCTTCGGCCGCGGTACGGCTGTTTTCAGCGGCTGCGAGATCAAGTCTTTGGACCGCGCCTCGAGCACGAACAACGGTTACGTGACAGCAGGCAGCCTAGACCTGTCCATCAAGTACGGCTACCTCTTTGACCAGTGCCGGCTCGTCTCGGATGCCGCCGCAAACACTGTCCACCTGGGCAGGCCGTGGCACCCCAGCGGCGACCCGAAGGCTATAGCCCAGGTCCTGATCCGGGATTCCTGGCTTGGTGCCCACATCTCCGGCACGCCGTGGACGGACATGAGCGGCTTCTCCTGGCGCGAGGCGCGGTTCCACGAGTACAACAACCGCGGCCCCGGCGCACAGGCGACTGCCGACCGTCCGCAGTTGCCCGGGGCTGAGGCGGGCAACTACACGGCCAGGGACTACCTGCAGGGAACGGACGGCTGGGCACCGCAGCTCGCGGGCACGACGGCGGACTGCAGCGTCGTGCCGTCAACGGCGGCTGCTTAGCTACTGAGCACAGCGGTGGGCGGACGACGGCGGGAACTTCCGCCGTCGTCCGCTTTTGCCTTCATCTGAGGTAGATACTGATGGTCGTCCCGCCGCTGGCACCCGATGAGATCTCCAGCCGTCCCCCGTGGGCGGCAGCAATGCTGGCACACGTCGCTAAGCCCAGGCCGGTACCTGGAGGGTCGCCTTCCCGGTGCAGGCGGACCAGCGGTTCAACCACCCGGCGCCGGTCCCCCGTGCTGATTCCCTTGCCGTTGTCCTCCACCCGGATCACCACGCCGGCCCCGGCGGGCTGACCGCTGACGCGGATGACCGGGGGCACGTCCGGACGGCGGTACGCCACTGCGTTCTGGATCAGGTTCTGCAGCGCAACCCGAAGCTGGCTTTCATCGGCGTCGAAATCAAAGTCCGCACATTCCACTGCGGCACCGGCTTCCCGCAGGCCCGGCCCCAGGTCATCGGTGACCTCCTGCACCAGGCTTGCCAACGACAACCGGGACCTGGACAGTGAACCGCCGCCGATGGAAGAAAACCGCAGCAGCTCCTCCACCATGGAAAGCATCCTGCGAGCACCGCTATTGACGATGTCCAAGTACTCTGCGGCCTCCCCGGTCCGGCCCGATTCTGCCTCCATGGTCCCCAGCTCGAGGTAACCCAGGATGGAGGTCAGCGGATTGCGAAGGTCATGGCTGACCCGGCCGGTGAATGCAGCAAGCCGTTGATTGCTGTCCTTGGCCTGGTGCAGGGCGTCGGCCAAGGCACCGTGGAGCGCCGTGACCCGCCGGGCGGCCAGCAGGCGGGTGTGCAGGACGAAGGGGTCCAGCGGCTTGGTCACGTAGTCGTCCGCACCGGCCCTCATGCCTTCCAGCACGTCCTCCCGCGCACCGTGCGAGGTCAGCAGCATCACGTACGTATAGGACGTTTCGCCGGCCCGGATGGCGCGGCACAGATCAAACCCGTTAAGCCCGGGCATCATCAGATCGCTGACCACAACCTGGGGACGCAGTTCCTGGTGAAGCTCCCAGGCAGTCTTTCCGTCCATGGCCACGATGCACTTGTGCCCGGATTTCTCCACCGCCGCCTTCGCTACGAGCAGGGATCCTTCATCATCGTCCGCAACCAGCACGGTCATGGCGTCCGCAGGTTTGTTCGAATCAATCACCACAGGGCCCCCGGCATGCATCGTTACGAACGGGCCCGCTGTCTGCCCGGTGGACCTATCGTCCCACGGGCCGGCCCGGCCGCGGCAGTGGTGGGCGGGCGACGGCGGGAACCTCCCGCCGTCGTCCGCTTCCTGGCTGCTATTACCGCTGTACGTGCGCGGTCAGTCTTTTGCTACGGCCAGCTCGATCACAGCCCAGGACAGGGCGGGAAGTGTTGCCCGGAGTTCGGAACCGCTCGCCTTGGCCCCTTCCAGCGGCTTGAGCCCCACCTGGTTCGGCTTGTTTTGGGTGTTGATGGTGAAACGGTCTCCGTCTTCGGGGACTTCCAGGACCTCCGCGCGGAGCACCTGGCGGGCATCAAACCCGCGAAGTGTGACTTGAATGTCCGCCGCTTCCTCGAGGCCGCGGTTTGCGAAGAACAGCGCGATGCGGCCTGTTTCCTCGTTCCAGGTGGCGCTGACATCCACCAGGTCGGTGTCTCCGAAGCGGGCGTTTTCGTACTTGTCCGAGTCAACGGACAAACGCAGGATCTGGCCCTTGGCCAGCTCTGCCATGCGGGCGAACGGGTGGAAGATGGTCTGCCGCCACGCCGGGCCATTTTCCTCGCTGAAGATGGGCGCGATGACATTGACCAGCTGCGCCTGGTTGGCGATCTTGACGCGGTCGCCGTGCCGGAGCAGCGAATTCAGCAGCGTTCCCACTACCACGGCGTCGGTCACGTTGTACTTGTCCTCGATGACCCGGGGGTGCTCGCGCCAGCCCGCCTTTGCCACGTTGTGGGGCTGGTCCTCGGTATCCAGGCCGCGCTGGTACCAGACGTTCCACTCGTCGAAGGAAAGGTTGATGTGCTTCTTGTGCTTCCCCTTGGCCCGGACGGCGTCGGCGGTGGCGATGACTGATTCGATGAAATAGTCGGTATCCACTGCGCTGGCCAGGAAGCTGCCGGCGTCGCCGTCGTGCTCCTGGTAGTAGGCGTGGAGGGAGACGTAGTCCACCTCGTCATAGGTGTGCGTCAGGACCGTCTGCTCCCACGCGCCGAACGTCGGCATGCCGGAGTTGGAGCTTCCGCAGGCCACCAGTTCGATATCCGGGTCCACGAAGCGCATGGCCTTGGCGGCTTCCTGCGCCAGGCGGCCGTATTCTTCAGCGGTCTTGTGGCCGATCTGCCAGGGCCCGTCCATCTCATTGCCCAGGCACCAGAGCTTGATGTTGAACGGATCTTTGTGGCCGTTTTTGGCACGGAGGTCCGACCAGTAGCTGCCGCCGGGGTGGTTGGCGTATTCGACGATCTCGCGGGCCGCATCCACTCCCCTGGTGCCCAGGTTGATGGCTTCCATGATTTCCGTACCGGCCTGGCGGGACCAGTCCACGAATTCATGCAGGCCGAACGCGTTGGACTCCACGGTGTGCCAGGCGCCGTCCAGCCGGCTGGGCCGGTTCTCCCGCGGGCCGATGCCGTCTTCCCAGTTGTAGCCCGAGACGAAGTTGCCGCCGGGATAGCGGATGACGGTGGCGCCGAGTTCTTTGACGAGTTTGAGGACGTCTTGGCGGAAGCCGTTGTCATCCGATTCAGGGTGGCCCGGTTCGTAGATGCCCGTGTACACGCACCGGCCCATATGCTCCACGAAGGAGCCAAAGAGGCGGCGGGGCACTTCACCGATGGTGAAGTCGCGGTCAAGGGTGATCCGTGCGAAGGACATGGGTTACTCCTAGGTGGTGGGTCTGTTGGAAAGCGTGGGGTTAAGTAAGCGGAAGGTGCCGGATCAGGTCCCGGCGAGGCCCGTCGTCGCGACGCCCTTGATGATCTGGCGCTGGAAGAACAGGAACACCAGGATCAGCGGCAGCGCCGCGAGCAGGGCGGATGCCATGTTCTGCGCGTACTGGATGCCGTAGGCGCTCTTGATGGTCTGCAGGCCTACGGGAAGGGTGAGGAGCGCGCCGTCGTTGGTGGCGATGAACGGCCACAGGAAGTTGTTCCAGGCGCCGATGAACACAAAGATGGCGACGGCGGCCAGGATGGGCCGGGACAGCGGCAGGATGATCTGGGTGAAGATCCGCATGCGGCTGGCGCCGTCCATCACCGCGGCTTCTTCAAGTTCCCGGGGAATCTGGTCGAAGAACTTTTTGAGGACGAACACCATGGCCGGGTGGATGACCTGGGGCAGGATGATCGCCCAGGAAGTATCGATCATGTGCAGGCCGAGCATCTGGTAGAACAGCGGGATGATCAGGACCGGCGGCGGGACGATGATGGAGGCGATGATCACCGTCATCAGCACCTTCTTGCCCTTGAAGTCGATCCGGGACAGGGCGTAGGCCACCAGCGCCGAGATCACCAGGGTGATGGCCGTGATGGCTGCCGAGGTGTACAGCGAATTCCACGTCCAGAGCGGGATGTTGCCGTCCTGGAAAACCTTCACGAAGGCTTCTGCGGTAAAGCCCGACGGCGGCAGCCAGCTGATCTTCGGCGCTGCGGCATCCGTCTCGGTTTTGAAGGCCGTGGCGGTTGCCCAGGCGAAGGGAACCAGCCAGAGGACTGCGATCAGCGCGGCCACCACGACGGCGGCGATCTTGCCGGCGGTCATCTTTTTCCTGGGTTGCCGTATTTCCTGGCTGGCGCTGGTGCGGGGCTTCGGGCGGTCGAGGGTCTGAATGGCCATGGTTATGCACTCCTGCGGCGGGTGATGGCGAACTGCATGACCGAGACGAGCACGATCAGTCCGAAGAAGATGTAGGAGATGGCTGCGGAGTATCCCAGCCGGTAGCCGGTGAACCCGGTTTCGAAGATGTACTGCACCACGGGCCGGGTTGATCCTGCGGGGCCGCCCGCTGTCATCTGGTACACCTGGTCGAAGATCTTGAGCGAGGCCAGGATCTGCAGGAGGACGATCATCACGGTGGTGGGGGTCAATTGCGGCAAGGTGATGGAGAAGAACTGCCGCCAGGCTCCGGCGCCGTCCAGGGAGGCCGTCTCATAGTGCTGGTGCGGAATGTTCTGCATCGCGGCCAGGTACAGCAGGAAGTTGAAACCCACGGTCCACCACAGGGTGGCAATCACAATCGCCCACATGGCCACGTTGGGATCGTTGAGCCAGGCGACTTTCGGAATGCCGACCTTGGACAGCGTGTCATTGATGAGGCCAAGTTGCGGGTTGTACATCCAGGTGAAGAACAGCGAAACCACAGTGGACGCGAGCAGGTAGGGGGCGAAGTAGGAGAGCCGCCAGAGCCATTGGGCCGGAAGCCCCACGTTGAGCAGTGCCGCCATCACCAGGGCCACCAGTACCAGCGGGACGGTGCTGATGACGGTGAAGTAGAGGGTGTTGCCAAGTGAGCGCCACATGCCGGCGTCGGCCAGGGCCTCGGCGTAGTTCGCGAAGCCGATCAGGCTGTCATTGGCGCCGGTCAGGGACTTGCCGGTGAGGCTCATGTAGAGCCCATACAGAAGGGGCCACACAAGGAACACGAGGAAGAAGACCAGGAAGGGCGCGGCGAACCCCCAGCCGCTCAGGTTGTTCCTGGTGAGGTTCCCGGGGTTGCGCCGGGCTGTTAGTGAAGAACTCATGAAGGACTCCTTTGTCGCTCGGTGCGGTTAGACCGGGTTGGGCATGGAAAGAAGGTGGTTGGTCCGCTCTTCGAACGCGCCCCAGCCTGCGGCGGCCTTGTCGCGGCCCAGGAGGACGTTCTGCACGTTCTCCGCAAAGTAGGTCTGCCAGTCAGAACCTGAACCGCTGAACCAGGACTCGGGATCGTAGGCAATGACATCAGCCGCGTTGGCGTAGTGCGCCTGGGGGGTGAGGTCCTTGTAAGCCTGCGACTGGACTACGGGCTGGTATCCAGGAATATGGCCTGCCTCAGCCCAGGAGAGCGATCCCTTGAGGACGTCGCTGACAAACTTGTAGACATCGCGGCGCCTGGCTTCGTCCACGTTCAGTTGCCGTGGAAGGACGAAGGAATGCGAGTCTGCGTAGGCGGCGGGTGTGCCGTAGAGCGTGGGAATTGTTGCCGCATCCACGGGCAGGCCTGCCTTCTTGAGGGTGGGCAGTTCCCAGACCCCGCTGAACAGCATCCCCGAGTCGCCGCGGGCGAATTCCGCGATACCCGTGCTGATGTCGCCGCTCTTGGCCGCGATGGTGTCATCGAAAAGTGAGGCCATGAATTCCAGCGACTCAATAGCCGCGTCCCGGTCGACCTTCATCGGCTGGCCCGGAGTGAGTTCCATGTCAGCGCCGTGCTGTTTGTAGAGGGTGTAGAAGAGCCGCCACATCTGGGATCCGCTGCCAAGGTAGCCGAAGGACAGTCCGTGAGCCTTGGTGATCTTCTGCATCTCCCTGGCCAGGTCCATGAACTCCCGGGGGGAAGCCACGTCCTCCAGTTGTCCGTTGCCGGCCAGGACGCCGGCCTTGCTGGCCACGTCCGTGTTGTAGAACATCACGAAGGGATGCGAATCCAGGGCGAGGGAGAACACCTTGCCGTCCTGCTGGCTCTTCTCCCAGATGCGCGGGGCGAAGTCGGCACCCGTAACTCCGTGCTCTGCCAACAACGAGAGATCCCAGGGGTCGATCAGCCCGCCGGGAGCGTAACCGGGGACCCGGCTGGCATGCATGATCGCCAGCTCAGGCGGGCGTCCCCCGGCCGAGGCCATGGCCAGTTTCGTGTAATACGGGGGTCCCCAGGCCAGCACGGTGGGATTCACCTTGAACTCGGGATTGGCCTGGTTGGCGCCGTCGATCATGGCCTGCATCTTGATGCCGTCGCCACCGGAGAGCAGATGCCAGAATCCGATGTCACGCACGCCCGCGGCCTGGGCGTTTCCGCCGCAGCCCGTCAGTGCCCCTGCTGCCAGGACGCTGCCGAGGGCCGCTGTTCCTGTCAGTAGCTGCCTCCGGGACAACTGTTTCCCGGGAAAAAATTCAAACTGCTTCACCAATCACTCCTTTGGATGGGTCCGCTGAAAGGTCAGTACTTGTTACTCAAAATTCCGGTTCCGGCGCACCACGTTCCTGCAGCCGAGGCTTCGGGGGAGTGACGCGCGTCTCACATTACATCGATGTAATGGTGCCTGCAAGGAAAATTGTTAGCGCCAACAATTTGAGCGCCGGCTCCCGTTTCAGCCCCGGCTGCTGTCCCGCTCCACAATGCTGTAGTCGATGGGAACCAGGCGCTGTTCATGGCCCCGGTCCGCCATCCGCTCCGTCAGGAGGCGCAGGGCTTCCGTGGCAACCGCGCGCTTGTCAAAGGAAACGGTGGTCAACGAAGGGACGGCATAGCGGCCGTCGGCAATGTCATCAAAGCCTGCCACGCCAATGTCCGCCGGAATCCGAAGGCCCTTCTTCCAGAGCACGCTCAGTGCGCCGATAGCCATGGAATCGGTGAAACAGAACAAAGCCTCCGGAAGCGGATGCGAGTCCAGGTAGGCCGCCAGTGCTTCGGCAGCAGTTTCCGGCGTCCATTTTTCGCAGGGAATCAGCAGCGACTCGTCCCGGTCCACGCCGAGGATCCGCAACGCTTCTTCATAGCCTTGGGTTCTCTGGATCGCCGCGGCCGATCCCCTGCCCTGGGTGGTTCCCAGGATGGCGATCCGGCGGCGCCCCGGCCTGGCCAGGGCCAACGTCATGTCCCGCGCTGCCGCGAAGCTGTCCACGAACACCCGGTCGGCGAGCTTCTGTGTGACCTCGCCGAGCAGGACCACGGGCGGAAGGGCAACGCCCACCTGGACGGCGCTCTCATCCAGCACCACAGGGTTGAGGATCAGCCCGTCGATGAGGTTGGTGCGGGCGCGCACCATAAGTTCGTGTTCGCGGTGGGGGTCGGAGCCGGTTTCCTCGATCTGCACCACCCAGCCCTGCTCGTGCGCCACTTCGACGATGTTGTGGGCAATTTCTGCCGAGTAGGGCGTTGCCAGGTCAGGCAAGGCCAGCGCAATGACACCGGACCGGCCATTGCGCAACCCCCGGGCGGAGAGGTTGGGCACGTAATCCAGATCGAGGATGGCCTGCTCCACTTTCAGCCGGGTGGCTTCACTCACCGGAACGATGCCATTCATCACATTCGAAACCGTTTTCGGTGACACACCGGCGCGGCGCGCGACGTCCTTGACTGTTGCGCGCACTGCTCCCCTTTCAAGACCCACGATTGCCAACCCGGCAGGCAGCGGACACCGCTATGGTGGCTTGCTGATGATGTTACCGCTCGCTTAAGGGAGGTCCTGCCAGAACCCGTTTTAACAGGGACTCCCTTGCGCGTCCGGAAAGGCGTTGACTGGAGAAAGGCCCGGCACAGCGGCCCCGGCAGGACGATTCATCAGCAAGGGAGACATGATGCATACACGGACACTTGGGCAGGGCCTGCAGGTTTCGGCAATCGGCTTGGGCTGCATGGGCATGTCCCAGAGCTACGGCCCCAACCCCGGCGACCGCCAGGCAATGATCGGTGTGCTCCGCGACGCCGTGGAGATTGGCATCAATTTTTTTGACACTGCCGAGGTGTATGGCCCGTTCGTTAACGAGGAACTGGTTGGCGAGGCACTCGCACCGGTGCGGGACAACGTGGTCATCGCCACCAAGTTCGGCTGGCGGATCGAGAACGGCAAATCCGTGGGGCTGGACAGTTCGCCCGAGCGGATCAAACGCGTGGCCGACGAATCACTGCGCCGGCTGCGGGTGGACACGCTCGACCTCTTCTACCAGCACCGCGTGGACCCCAACGTAGCCATCGAAGAGGTGGCCGGCGCCGTGGGCGAGCTCGTCCAGGCCGGCAAGGTCCGCCACTTCGGGCTGTCGGAAGCTTCGGCGGCGACCATCCGCGCCGCCCACGCCGTCTTTCCAGTGACAGCGGTCCAGAGCGAATACTCGCTGTGGACACGGGATCCGGAGCCGGAGGTGCTGCCAATGCTGGCGGAACTCGGGATCGGCTTTGTGCCCTTCAGCCCGCTGGGCAAGGGCTTCCTCACCGGAACCGTGGATACGGCCACGCAATTTTCCGAGGGTGACGTTCGCGGCACCATCCCGCGCTTCACCCCCGAGAACCGCGCCGCCAACCAGGCATTGGTGGAGCACGTCGCAGCACTCGCCGCCGCCAAAAACGCCACGCCGGGGCAGATCGCGCTGGCCTGGCTCCTGGCGCAGCAGCCGTGGATTGTGCCGATCCCGGGGACCCGCCGCCGCGAGCGCCTCGAGGAGAACGCCGCGGCCACCGCCGTTACGCTGTCAGCCGATGAAGTGGCGGACCTCAATGCTGTCGCCGCCCGGATCGGCGTGCAGGGGAACCGCTACAACGATCTGCACATGGGCCTCGTGGGGCGATGACCCCTTACGCCCCCACATTGAGGTGAGCGGACGACGGCGGGAGCCACCCGCCGTCGTCCGCTGTCTGTTGGTGATGGGTCGCTTCCCCGTCGCCGGGGCACTGCTAGAACTGCCCGGTGGGGCCGCTGTCCTGGACTTCTCCGCGCCAGCCGCCGGTTTCGGTGCCGCGCGATTCGATGAAGGCCTTGAACTTCCGCATATCGGCCTTTACCTGCATCTCGTCGATCTTCAGCGCCGCGCCTGCCTTTTCAGTCAGGGTTTCCGGCGCCCATTCGAAATGGACTTTGACCTTCGTGTGGTTGGGATCCAGCGGCGTGAACCTGATGATTCCGGCGTGGGACTTGCCGTCGGTGCTGCGCCAGGCGATCCGGTCGTCCGGTTCCTGGTCGACTATTTCGGTATCGAATTCCCGCCGGACACCACCCACCTTGGTGACCCAGTGGTTGGTGGTGTCGGTCAGCTGGGTCACGGACTCCACTCCGGACATAAACTGCGGAAAGGACTCGAACTGGGTCCACTGGTTGTACGCGGTCCGCACCGGAACTGCGACGTCAACTGTCTCTTCAACGTGTTCCATCTGCTTCCTCCTCGTGACGGACGGCCGCAACAGCGGACCGGCAGCACTGGCTCTCCTGCCAGTCAGGCAGCCGCCACCTTTTCACCATAAATCCGGCCGCTGCCGGGGTCCAGCCCCTCGGAATTCCCCCGCCCGGCTTGAGGATTCCGCAGTGTCAGCCGGTAGATTTGAGCCGATGATTTCCATTAACCGGGACGACCCCGCACGGGCCGACGTCCGTCAGCTCCTCAGCGAACACCTGGCGGACATGTACGCCACCTCCCCGGCCGAAAGCGTCCATGCCCTGGACCACTCCGCCTTATCCGGGCCATCGATCACCTTCTGGACGGCCCGCGAGGACGGCGGCCTGCTGGGGTGCGGCGCACTCAAGCTCCTGGATCCCCCAATCGGGGCGCTGGCTGGCGAGATCAAGTCCATGCGCACCACAGCGGGCGCACGCGGCCGGGGCGTAGCCACCCTGATGCTCCGGCACATCCTCGACGATGCCCGCGCCCGGGAACTCAGGCGCGTCTACCTCGAGACCGGAACCGAGGAGTACTTCGCCCCTGCCAGGCGGCTGTACGCCCGGAACGGCTTCACCGAGTGCCCGCCGTTCGCCGGCTACACCCTGGATCCCAACAGCGTTTTTATGGAGTTGTCCCTGTAATAAAGGGCCCGCTTCATCCGGCTTGAGAACTAACGTCACACAACGCGATCGCATCCGGATTCGACCAGGCAACGTCCTACCCTTGACAAGTGACTTTGACTAAGATGCGTACCGCCGCCGCGAGCTCCCTCGCCGCCGCCGGTCTCCTGTTTTCCCTCGCCGCCTGCTCCGCGCCGGCCACCCAGCCTGCTGCCTCCGACCCGGCTTCCTCGGCAGCCTCCTCCCCCAGCGCCTCCGACGGTCCCTGCACCGGCGTGAAAGTAATCGTCGATTCCGGTTCGCTAAAGCAGGCCGCCGCCGACAAGTCCGTATGCGTGCCCGTGGACGGACCAACCGTAGCTTCCACGGTTCTCGAAGAGGCCGACATCAAGACCGAGGGCAGCACGAAGTACCCCGACGCGGTGTGCCGCGTGAACGGCGTCCCCGCCGCCGACTTCGACATCAAGCACAAGGGCGGCACCTACCGCGAGGAATGCAAGGACATGTCCGCTGCCTTCGCCTACTGGTCGCTGTGGGTCAAGCCGGCCTCCGGTGAGTGGGGCTACGCCCAGGAAGGCGTCGCCACCTTGAAGGTAAGCCCCGGAGAGAGCCTGGAACTGCTCTACACCGTCGACGGCGAACCGGCCGCCCCCAAGGCATGACCTTCCGACCCGCGCCGCTGCGCGCCGGCATTGCTCTGGCCGTCGTGTTCATCGCGGCGCGGGTCATCTACCGCGTTCTCTTCAATGGCGCGGGCCTTGGCTCGCCCATCCTGCTCGACCTGCCGGCCATGCGGCTGCCGGCCCCGTACGCCCATGTAGTCTTCCTCGGTCCGGTCTCCGGGCCCGGGTTGTGGGCGGCGGTCCTGTCCGCCCTTCCCATTGCCGGACTGTTCGTCGGCTTCGGCCTGCTCAACGCCTGGGTGGACGTGGCCCGCGGCTTCGTGTTCCTGGCCCGCCGCGGCCCCATGCAGGGCATAGCCCGGATGCTTGTGGTGGCCTGGGCCGCACTCCCAGCCCTGGCCGACGCCGTCACCTCCGTACGCCTGGCGTTCCGTTTACGGGGCGAGCGCTTCGGCCCCCGCGCCCTGGTGCCCGTACTCGAGCGCACCCTGGAACACGCCAGCAGGGTTGCCGCTGCCCTGGAACTGCGCGGCTTCGGAAGCCGGGCGGCCCAGCAGCCTGACAGCGGTTTCGAAGCTCCGCTTCTCGTCCGGGACGCCCAGTTCCGCATTGGTGACGCAGCCGTCCACGTCGCCGGCTTCACCCCCGCCAGGGGCTCCATCACCGTCATTACCGGACCCACCGGCTCCGGCAAGTCCACCATCCTCCGGGGTATCGCCGGTCTCCTCTCCCACGTCGACGGCGGCGGCATTTCCGGCACCGTCCACGTCGCCGGGGCGAACCGCGCCACCACTCCGCCGCGCGATACCGCCCGCCACCTCGGCGTGGTCCTGCAGAACCCCCGCGCCGCCTTTGCCAGCACCCGGGTCCGGGACGAAATCTCCCTCGCCCTTGAACTGCGCGGCATGCCATCCGCTGCCACGAAGGCCCGCGTGCAGGACGTGGCCGAGCGGATTGGCGTGACGGCGCTGCTGGACCGGAACCTCAGCACCCTCTCCGCGGGCGAGGCGACCCTCGTGGCCATCGCCGCCGCCGTGGTGGATTATCCGGCGCTGCTGCTGGTGGATGAACCCCTGGCCGACCTTGATACTGCAGCCCGCGCACGCGTCATCTCGGTACTTCATGCCCTCGCCCGCGACGCCGGTGTCTGTGTCATCGTGGCCGAGCACCGGGCGGAAGCACTTGTGCCTGTTGCCGATTCCTGGTGGACCATCAGCGACGGCGCCCTCGTCCCCAGCGCTGCCCCCTCCCCTTCCCGCCCTGTTGAGGTGCGCGAATCGCCGGATGAGACAGCAGACGTTCCGCCCGTGCTGACCGCGACCAACCTCGCGGTGCACCGAAAGGGCAAACCGCTGGTGCGCGACGCGTCCCTGACCCTGCACCGCGGTGAAGTGGTAGCCCTGGTAGGGCCGAACGGGGCTGGGAAGTCCTCCCTTCTCGTGGCGCTCGCTCTCGGTGAAAGTACGGGCGGATCAACTACGTACGACGGCGGCACGGCCGATGGCGGTCGGGTCGCCCTGGTGCCGGACACCTCAGACGACCTCTTCACCAGGGATACTGTCGCGGGAGAGCTTCGCGCCGCCGAGCGGCGCCAGGCCAGGCGAAAAGGCGGCATCCAGCCCGCGCCCGGCACAGCAGCTTCGCATCTGGCCCGGCTCCGCGGAGACGCCATTCCCATCGGGCACGAGCATCCCCGCGACCTTTCCGCAGGAGAGCGCAGGATCCTTGCCATCGCCCTGCAGACCATGGACGATCCGCAGGTGCTCCTGATCGATGAGCCCACCCGCGGACTCGACCCGGCCGCACGCACAGCAGTCTCGGCAGCACTCCGGGCCGCAGCGGACGCCGGCACTGCCGTCCTGATCGCCACTCATGACCTAAACTTTGCCCCCGGCCTTGGTGCGCGGATCCTCCCGATGAGTGACGGCGTCGCGCCTTCTTCCGAGACGGAAGCCGCCCCGGCTGATGCCTTCTCCGCGCAACCCGCAACAACCCCACGGATCCCAGCACCAAAGTTCAGCGACGGACCAGCTGACTCTTTTGGCGCGAAGAAGCCCCGCCTCCGGATGCCGCGGCCCGTTGAGCTGGCCGTCCTGGCCGCAGCTAACCTCCTGGCTCTCGGCGCGTTCTGCTGGCCGCTGCTCGCCGCCGCGCTTCCACAGGATGCCGCCGCGGCACTCCCCTACGCGGCCTTGGCCATGGCGCCCATCGCCGTCGTGGCCATCGTGGTGTCCCTCGACGGATCCGTCCGCTCGGCACACACGGTGGCGCTGCTCGGCGTCCTGGCCGCGGTGGGTTCCGCGGTGCGGGTGGCGAGTACCGGTGTCGGGGGCGTGGAGGCGGTTTTTATCCTGCTGATCCTGGCCGGACGGGCATTCGGTGCCCGCTTCGGCCTGCTCCTCGGCGCCGCCACCATCGCGGTCTCGAGTGCTTTGTGGGGCGGCATCGGGCCGTGGACACCGTTCCAGATCTTCGCCTGCGCATGGGTGGGCGCGGGCGCCGGCCTGCTCCCCCGCCGGGTGCGGGGCAAGGCCGAACTGTGGATGCTGGCCGGCTACGGCGTGGTGGCGTCCTACCTGTTCGGCCTGCTGACCAACCTGTGGTTCTGGCCCTTCGCGGTGGGCGCCGGCACCGGCATCTCCTACATGCCGGGGGCGCCGTTGGGCACCAACCTCAGCAGCTTCCTGCTGTACTCGCTGGTGACGTCGACGGCGGGCTGGGACACCCTGCGCGCCATCACCACCATCACCGGTATTGCCGTTGTGGGCCGTGCCATCCTCGCGGCCCTCCGGCGGGTGAAGCCGGTCTCCAGCGCGGGCGGGCAGGCCGGGAAAGCCCAGCCCGCCCAGGCGAAGGATCCGCTACAACTCAAGGCCTGAAGACCGCGCCGAAAAATAGTGGCAGGACCAGCCCCCTGTTGAGGTGCCTCAGGCCCCCGCGTACTGAGCCGGAGCGTTGGCTTCGAGTGCGGCGTTCAGTTCCTCAAGGGTCGGTGGGTTGGCTCCCGGGCGCTGGACGGTGATGGCCGCGGCGGCAGCTGCGGTGTGTCCGAGCTGCTCCAGGACCGCCGGGGCGAAGCCTTCGGTTCCCCGGGTGAGGAAGCCCAGGATCAGGGCGGACATGTAGGAGTCGCCGGCGCCGATGGTGTCTGCAACCGTCGTTTTCACGGCGGGGATGCTGATGGTGGCGGCGGTTGTGGTGAATTGCGAACCATCAGCGCCCTTCGTAATGACGGTCAACCGGGTGCCCAGTCCGAGGATGTGCGCTGCGGTTTCGTCCAGGCTTTTCCGGGGGTACAGCCACCGGGCGTCCTCGTCGCTGAGTTTGACCACGTCGGTGAGGGCCGCGAGCTCTTCGAAGATCGCTTTCGCTTCCGTGTGGCTGCCGAGGAGGGCCGGCCGGATGTTGGGGTCGTAGGTGATCATGCAGTGCCGGTGGGCCTGTTCGAGCAGGGCCTTTACGGCGCTGGCGCCTGGGCTGAGGAAGGTGGCGATGGATCCCGTGTGCAGGATTTTGGGGAAGTACGCCGGCGGCGTGGGGGCCAGGTCCCAGGAGATATCGAACTCGTACGTGGCCGAGCCGTCCTCCGCGAGGGTTGCTGTTGCCGACGGTGTCCGGGTGAGGGATTTTGAGCCGGGCAGGAGTGTGACTCCTGCGCTGAGGAGATGGTTTTCGATGGCGGTCCCCCGGGCGTCGGGGGCGATGGCCGTGAGCAGACCTGTGCTGACGCCGAGGCGGCCGAGTCCGTAAGCGACGTTGGCCGGCGAGCCGCCCGGGTGTTCCACCTGGCCATTTGAGGTTGTGACCACGTCGATCAGCGCTTCGCCTACGACAGTGACGTCAAGTGTCGGGTGAGTGTCCTGCCGGGCTGTTGTGAGGTAATCCATGGTCTGTCTCTCGTGGGGAGCTGATGGGGTGGGGCTGTTCAAGCGGCGTCAGTCCGCGGACCGGTGACCTGGTCCGCGGACTGACGTCGGGGCAAGCAGCTGATCAGGCGGTGGCCGCGCCGGTCATGATTGCCACTGCATCGGTCATATTGTGGGACTGCGGGGTGATGGTGGCCGCGCATTTGCCGAGGCGCTGGATGTGGATCCGGTCCGCCACGTCGAACACGTGGGGCATGTTGTGGCTGATCAGGATGACGGGCAGGCCGCGGTCCCGGAGGTCCCGGACCAGCTGCAGGACCTGGTTGGATTCGCGCACGCCCAGCGCCGCCGTCGGCTCATCCAGCACAACAACCTTGGAACCGAACGCCGCGGCACGGGCCACGGCAACGGCCTGGCGCTGGCCGCCGGAGAGGTTCTCGACCGGGACGGTGACGTCCTGGAGGGTGGAGATGCCGAGCCGGGTGAGCTCATCCTTGGCTTTGCGGCGCATTCCCTTTGTGTCCAGGACGCGGAAGAGCTTGCCCAGCGGGCCGGGGACCCGCTCTTCCCGCCCGAGGAACAGGTTCGATGCGACATCGAGTGCCGGCGACACTGCAAGATTCTGGTACACGGTTTCGATTCCGTGGGCCCGGGCGTCCTGGGGCCGCTTGAAATGTACCGGCTGTCCTGAGACGAAGAGTTCGCCGGAATCCGGGACTTCTGCTCCGGTGAGGCATTTGATCAGGGTTGATTTGCCGGCGCCGTTGTCGCCGATGACTGCCAGGACTTCGCCCGGGTAGAGGTCGAGGCTGACGCCGTCCAGGCCAACAACGCGGCCGAAGGTCTTGACGAGGTTCCTGGCTGACAGGATGGGCTCGCGGGTGGCGGTGTGGGATGCTGCTGCTTCTGTCATGGTCATGACTTGACCTTTCGGATCCACTGGTCGATGGACACAGCGAGGATGATCAGGACGCCGACCGCGAGGGTCTGGTACAGAACGTCCAGGCCTGCGAGGGAGAGTCCGTTGCGGAAGACGCCGACGATCAGGGCGCCGAGGAGTGTTCCCCAGACGGAGCCGCGGCCGCCGAAGAGGCTGGTTCCGCCGATGACGACGGCGGTGATGGAGTCGAGGTTCAAGTCCACGCCGGCGTTGGGGCTGGCTGCGTTGGTGCGGCCGATCTGGATCCAGGCACCGATGGCCAGGACGGCGCCGGCGGCCAGGTAGACGCTCATGAGGACTTTGTTCACGGCGATGCCGGCCAGGCGGGCGGCTTCCTTGTCATCGCCCACGGCGTAGACGTGCCGGCCCCAGGCTGTCTTGCCGAGGATGAAGGCGATGGCGATGTAGAGCAGGAGCATCACGACGACGCCTGTGGAGATCCTGACGGCGCCCACCGGGAAGGTGGTTCCGGTCCAGGTCAGCAGGCCCGGCATTGCCGAGCCACGCACTGTTGCTCCGTTGGAGTAAAGCAGCGTCAGGGCGATGAAGATGTTCAGGGTGCCGAGGGTGACGATGAACGGAGGGAGCCGGAACCTGGTGACCAGGAATCCGTTCACGGCTCCGGCGGCGAGTCCCACGACCAGGCCTGCGAGCAGGGCAACGGGCGCGGGTAGTCCGTTGTTGACGGCGAGCTGGGCCACCACCATGGAGGACAGGATCATCACGGCTCCGACGGAGAGGTCAATCCCGGCCGTGAGGATGATGAGTGTCTGGGCGATGGCCAGGGTGCCGACGACGGAAACCTGCTGGGTAATCAGCGAAAGGTTTTCAACCCGCAGGAACCTGTCATTGAGCAGGCCGAACACAACCACCGCGATGAGGAGTACGAGGGCCGGACTGAGGGCTGGGTAGCGGTGGAGGATGTTGCGTATCCGGCTGAGCGGGGTTTGGCGGTCAAGGAATTCCTCCGCCAGGTCTGCATGCCCGGCGCTGGGCGGGCCGGCGGTCTGTTGCTGGGTCACGATAGGTCCTGATCTTCGATGATGGTTTGCTGGCGCGTAGCGAACGCGGAAGTGGTGCTCCGGGGAGGCCGCGCGGTGCGAGGCCTCCCCGGGCGCATGGCTGTGGGGTTCTACTTACCCCAGCAGATCTCGGAAGCTTCGGTGGTGGTGATGCTCTTGATGCCGTCGGCCGGCTTGTCAGTGACGAGTTCGACGCCGGTGTTGTAGAAGTCCAGGCCCGGCGAGTTGGCAGGCTTGTTACCGGTCTTGGCCAGATCCACGATGGCCTTCACGCCAAGTTCGGCCATCTTGACCGGGTACTGCTGGGCGGTGGCGCCGATAACGCCGGACTTGACGTTGTTCACGCCGGTGCAGCCGCCGTCGACCGAAACCACGAGTACGTCCTTCTCCTTGCCCGCGGACTTCAGTGCCTCGAAGGCGCCGGCAGCGGCGGGTTCGTTGATGGTGTAGACGACGTTGACGTTCGGGTTCTTGGCGAGGAGGGTTTCCATCGCCGTGCGTCCGCCGTCCTCGGCGCCCTGGGAGGCCTGGCTGCCGACGATTTCGTACTCCCCGCCCTTGCCGCCGGTGTACTTGCCGGTCTTGGCCTCATCACCGTTCTTCTTCTTGTCAGCCGTGTCGATGCCCATCCCGGTAAGGAAGCCCTGGTCACGGTTGTAGTCCACCGAGACCACCTTGTCGTCGAAGAGGTCCAGCAGGGCGATGGTGGCCTTCTTGCCGTCCAGCTGCGCGGCGGTCCACTTACCGATCAGCTCGCCGGCGGCGAAGTTGTCGGTCGCGAACGTGATGTCGGCGGC
Organism: Pseudarthrobacter siccitolerans; assembly: GCF_001046895.1. Classification (GTDB taxonomy): domain Bacteria; phylum Actinomycetota; class Actinomycetes; order Actinomycetales; family Micrococcaceae; genus Arthrobacter; species Arthrobacter siccitolerans. The sequence goes on along the minus strand of NZ_CAQI01000027.1, from coordinate 112,748 downwards.
ATCGGCGGGGTCCGGCGGAGTGTCCAGGGCGATGACGAACAGGCCTGCGTCCTTCGCCTTCTTCAGGGCGTCAACCACGGAGGGGCCGTTGGGCGTAATCAGGATTCCCTTGTCCCCCTTGGAGATGGCGTTTTCGATCGCCTGGATCTGCGTTTCCTCATCGCCGTCGGCCTTGCCGGCAGCCAGCTTCAGGTCAACCCCGTCAGTTTCGGCGGCCTTCTTTGCACCCTCCTGCATGGAAACAAAGAACGGGTTGGTGGTGGTCTTCACGATCAGGGAGACGCCCACCTTCTCGTCAGCGGAGCCTCCGCTGGCTGAGGGACCACTGGAACTGCCGCCGCAGGCAGAAAGACTGACCGCTCCCAACGTCAGGACCGCTCCTGCCGCGAACAGGCGGGTGGCCACTGAACGGGATGCTTTGGAACTCAACATTGAATCTCCTGGTGTTTGAGGCCTTTACTGGCCTCGACAACGATGTCATAGACGAGGTAAGCAGGATCACACGCTAGAGTCAATAGGAAGAGAACGAGAAGGAGCGACTTTCTTGACAACGATGTCTGATCGTTACCAGCCACCCCTGTCCCCCACCCGGCCCACCATGCGCCACGTGGCGGCGCTTGCGGGTGTCGGAATCAAAACCGTTTCACGAGTGATCAACGACGAGGCCGGGGTATCCGAGGCCACCCGGCAAAAGGTGCTCGATGCCATCGCGCAGCTCAACTACCAGCTGGACGTCACTGCCGGCAGCCTCCGCCGGGCGGGCAGGAGGACCCTCTCGGTCGGCCTCCTGCTGCCCAGCGTCTCCAACCCGTTCAGCGGTGAAATACACCGGGCCATGGAGGATGCGCTCGGCGCACGGGGAATAGCCGTTTTCGCCGCCAGCCTCGACGACGACCCCAAACGGGAGCAGGCCATCATCGCCGCTTTCCTGGGCAGGCGGGTGGACGGCCTTGTCCTGACGCCGATCGCAAAAAACCAGGCCTACATGATCCCGGAGCACTCCAGGAACCTGCCAATGGTCTTTATTGACCGGGAGCCGGTAGGGGTGGAGGCCGATGCCGTGGTCACTGACAACGCAGTGGGCGCAGGTAAAGCGGCCGCACATCTGCTGATGCACGGACACACCAAACTGGCCTACCTCGGCGACCGCACAGACATCCAAACCGCGCGGGAGCGCCGGCGGGGCTTCCTCGAGGAGGTCGCCCGGGCAGGACTTCCCACCTCCGCACTGCCCGTCGTCGACGAGCTTCATGATGAGGAAGCAGCGAGGCGGGCGGCCCTTGAACTGTTGAATTCCGAGGATCCTCCGACGGCAATCTTCTCCAGCCAGAACCTCGTCACCTTCGGAACGATGCGCGCGCTGAAGGAGCTCGGCGCACACAAGCGGGTGGCACTCGTCGGCTTTGACGACTTCACGCTCGCCGACATGATGGACCCCGGGGTTACTGTCATCGCTCAACATCCGGAGCGGATTGGCGTCAAGTCAGCCGAACGGCTTCTGGCCCGAATCGACGGCGACGATCAAACTCCGCGGACCTACGTTGTCCCCTCCGAGCTCATTCCAAGAGGCTCCGGCGAAATCCGCCCGCCGGCATAACCCCTTCCCCAAACGGACTACACCTCTGCCAAACAACCCGAAGAGAGAGATCATGACCAAAACCCTGTATGCCGAATTCACCGTCAAAGCCGGCAGTGAGGCCCGCGTTGCCGAAATGATGGTCGAATTGACCCGGCACGTCCGGAACGAACCAGGCAACGAACTGTTTCTTCCCTATACCCGCGAAGAGAATCCCCGCGAATACTTCGTCTTCGAGGTCTACCGGGATGAAGCCGCGTTCCAGGAGCACATCACCGCCGACTACGGAGCCAGGTTCAACGAGGAGCTGGCCCGCCACATCGAAGGTGACGCCTCGGAGCTGACCTGGCTGAACCCGGTCCTCTAGCCCCGCTGCACACAGCGGCCAGAGGGTAGGAGTCCCCCAGGACTTTGCCCTCAAGGGCCGCCCCTTCGCACAGCTCAGCCCCCCTCCTGCGGACGCGGGGCCCGTCGTCGTGCCCTCGCCCGGCAACGTACTTCAGGTGCAAAAATCGGCCACAAAATGACCGTTGACTTGTCCGATAGACATCTTTTAGAGTCCATCGCACCGACTGACAACGTTGTCTACTGGCTAGACACGCGCAATGAAGGGCGACACAAGCAACATGAAACAATCCACACTGCGGGGCGCGCGCTGCGTCTCCGCACTGACACTGGCCAGCCTTTCGCTCGCCACTGCACTGGCTGGTGCCATGCCCGCGTCCGCCGTCGAACTCGGGGATGAGCTGCACCGGCCGGCCATCCATTACACGCCGGAAAAGAACTGGATGAACGATCCCAACGGGCTCGTATTCCACAAGGGCGTCTACCACCTGTACTACCAGCACAACCCCTCCGGGAACACCTGGGGGAACATGTCCTGGGGCCACGCCACGTCCAAGGACCTCGTCCACTGGGAAGAGCAGCCGCTGGCCATCTCCACCGACGCCCAGGAGGATGTCTTCTCCGGCAGCATCGTCGTCGACAAAAACAACACGTCCGGACTGGGCACCGCGGAAGACCCGCCCCTGATCGCGATCTACACCAGTGCCTACAAGGAAGCGTCCCCGCACCGCGGCCTGCAGGCACAGTCCCTGGCTTACAGCCTGGACGACGGCCAGACGTGGACCAAGTACGACGGCAATCCCGTCCTGAACCGGAACTCAGCCAACTTCCGCGACCCAAAGGTGTTCTGGTACGACAACCCGGCCGGCGGCGGCTACTGGGTCATGACCGCCGTGGAATCGCAGGAGCACAAGGTTGTCCTCTACAAGTCCGACAACCTTAAGGACTGGACCGCCCTGAGCGACTTCGGGCCCGCCAACGCCACCGGCGGGCAGTGGGAGTGCCCCGACCTGTTTCCATTGGCTGTTGACGGCGACCCGAACAACGTCAAATGGGTCATGATCGTCAGCATCAACCCCGGCGGCGTCGCCGGAGGCTCTGCCGTGCAGTACTTCGTGGGCAACTTCGACGGCACCACGTTCACCTCCGAAACCACCAAACCAGCCGCTGCCGCCCCGGCCGGAACAGTGCTGGCCGGGTTCAACGACGGAACCTACAGCGGCTGGACGGTGAACAACGAACCGGGCAACTGGAAGAATGGTCCCTTCGCTGACGCCCCGGCCACCGGTTCCCTGCCCGGTCAGAGCCCGGTAACCGGATTCGGCGGCAGCGGACTGATCAACTCCTTCAACGACGGCGACTGGCCCCTCGGTTCCATGCAGTCACCCACCTTCACCGTCACCGACGACTACTTGAACTTCCTCATAGGCGGAGGCAAGCACCCCCACGTCTCGGACAAGCTGGACAATAACCCGCCTGAGGGCGAGCTCAAGTTTGACGGCTTCGAAGTCCCCGACGGGAAGACGCTGGCCGATTCCGGCTGGACCGGCACAGGAGACCTGACCCCCAATTTCCAGCCGGCCACGAGCGGCGGGGACTATTACATTGGCGCCAAACGGATCAACACGTTCGAAACCGGCACCGTTCCCGGTGATGACCGCCAAGGCACCCTGACATCACCCGAGTTCCCCATCACGAAGGGTTTCATGAGCATGTTGGTGGGAGGCGGCAACCGCTCCGCCGACTCCGGACAGACCCTCGCCGTCCAGCTGCTCATCAATGGCAACGTGGTCCGCTCCCTGGCCGGCGAGAACGGCGGGTTGCTGAACTGGAAAGGCTGGGACGTCTCCGAATTCGCCGGGCAAACCGCCCAGCTGCGGATCGTTGACCAGGCCACCGGCGGGTGGGGGCACCTGACCCTTGACCACGTCATGCTTACTGACACTGCTGCTGTTCCCAGGTCGGATGAAGAAACGGTGAACCTGGTGGTCAACGGCAAGGTGGTCCGTACGGCCACCGGCAACGACAGTGAAAGCCTGGACTGGGCGTCCTGGGATGTCAAGGAATTTGTTGGCCAGCAGGCACAGATTAAGGTTGTCGACAACAACCGGTTCGGCTGGGGGCACATACTCGCGGACGAATTTACCGCAAGCCCCGCGCCGGCGGCGTCCCGGCTGGAGTCCTATGACTGGCTGGATTACGGGCGGGACTACTACGCCGCTGTATCCTTCGGCAACATGCCCGAGGACAAGCGGATCATGTTGGGCTGGATGAGTAACTGGGATTACGCCAACAACATCCCAACCAACCCCTGGCGCAGTGCCATGGCCCTCCCCCGCGAAGTGAAACTCACCCAAACCCCTGACGGCCCCCGCCTTACCCAAAGCGCCGTGCAGCAAGTGGACGCACTGGGAGGGAAAGTCTCCTACCAAAACAAGAAGGGCGGCCCGATTTTCGAAGGCACACACCCGTTGCCTTCACAGTCTTCGGGCCAGGTAGAGCGGGTGGACCTCAGCTTCGCCCCCGGTACCGCAACAAAATCCGGTATCACTGTCCTTGGCGACGGAGAGTCGTCCACCGTCATCGGCTACGATGCCACGACCGGCAAGATGTTCGTTGACCGCACCAAATCCGGCAACACCACATTCCACCCGGCCTTTGCATCCATCGAGGACGCCGCCGTCACGCTGGACAAGAACGGCAACGTGACCATGCGGATCTACGTGGACCGCTCCTCAGTGGAGGTGTTCGCCCAGAACGGCCTGAAGACCATCACCGACCAGGTATTCCCGAACCCGGGAGCCGACAAGATGGCCCTCTTCGCCGAAGGCGGTACCGCCCAGCTCAAATCACTCACCGTGACACCGCTGGAACAGGCAATGTTCCTTCCCGAAAAGAAATAACACCTACGCTTCGACCAGCTCACCTGCGAGCTGGAGCTGAAGGGACTGGGTTCGGTAATACACGGGCCCGGTCCCTTCAGCTTTAACGTTCAAAATGAGAAGTGAGGTTTGGCCGGCCGCAGCCCGGATATTTAGGCGTCGATCGGCCGGATTTGCATCATCAGCCCGAAGAGGTCTGGGAGTCCGTGCTCTTCACTGATTTGACCGTTTGTGAACCGATAGATGTTCATTGCCTGCGTTTGGATCTGTTTGCCTGTTGCAGGGACGCCGAGGAAGTCCCCTTGGTGTGTGCCGCGAAGGATGAATCGAGCGGCTACTGTGTTTCCTTCAATAACGGTTTCTTCCAGCGACCACTGGACGTCTGGAAACGCCTGCCGCATGATCCCGATGATTTTGAGGTAGCCGCCTGGACCCTGCACCGGCTCTGGCAGGAAGGGCACATGGAACGTTGCCGACGGTGAGATGATCTCATCACCAATCCTTCCGTCGGCCGAATTGATGAATTCGACGAAACGGTCCATGCGTTCCCGCAGTTCTTCAGTCATTTGCTTGCTTCCTTCACGTTTTGGTGGGCGATACACCGCTGGCTAGCGGCGGGTAGACGATGACCTCGGGTTCCTGCAAGCGTGTCAGTCCGGTCTCCCTGCCGCCGCCAAGCGACTGGCATTTCGCAGCACGCCCAGCAGTTCCATGAGGTCATCTGTTTGCTGCCGGCTAAGTACCGGATTCAGCCGGAGGTCCAGCTCGGCGTCAACGGTCTTCCTGGCCCGTTCCAGCAGCATTCGACCGTCGGCCGTTAGCTCGATGAGGGAGGACCTGCGATCGAGCGGGTTATTTCTGCGGCGGCAGTGTCCGGCTTTTTCAATCCGGTCAATGAGCTTGCTTGTGCCTCCGACGGTAATCGCAAGAGCCGTGGCCACATCGAAAACCCGGCACGCACCCAGGCGATCTACGACGGCCATCGGTTCAAACCTGCTCATCGGGAGGCCATGCTCCTTGCGCAGACGGTTATCGACTGCGTCCCACAGCTCAGTTTCCAATCGAGTGAGTTCGCTGAAAAGAGGGTAGAGGGACGAGGTTTCGAGGCCCTTGCTCATACAAGAGAGCCTAGCGGATTGTTTCCATGGAATCTAATTCTAAGGAATGTAAAGGGTGGGCCAATTGCGAAAAGGACTGTTAGGAGCCCCGGATACACCATCCATTCATTCCGCATGGTTATCTTCAAAATCTTGCGCTTTTATTGCAGCTCCTGTGACCCTAGTCTCATCAATACAAGCTCTTTGACCATCAGAGTCATGCTTGTCCGATCCAGCGCCGGGCAGGCAGCGTTGGGATGCTGTTCCACTGGGCACGGCATCCCACTGACGGCCTTCGCCCTGCGAAGGAAGAGCTGTCCCGTGCCTGTGAAGGGTGCTTCGGTGGCCTGAAACCTGGGGAGGTATCCTCATCGAAGCATCCTTCACGGGCCCTGGGGCAACGCCTGCAACTTTGCCGGACCAGTGCCAGGCCATCCGAAAGGAAGGCCTGGCACCAAATACTTACACAAAGGAGTGTCCATGTCAGGAAACAAAGCCGTCGCATACAAAGAACCCGGTGTCGTCGAAATCATCAACACCGACTACCCGACGTTCGAACTCAAGGATGGGCCCGGCGTCAATCCAGCCAACGTGGGCCGGAAAGTACCGCACGGCGCGATCCTGCGCACGGTAACCACCAATATCTGCGGCTCGGACCAGCATATGGTCAGGGGCCGGACCACGGCCCCTAAGGACCTCGTCCTTGGCCATGAAATCACCGGCGAGGTGGTGGAGGTCGGTCCGGACGTGGAGTTCATCAAGGTGGGAGACATTGTCTCTGTACCTTTCAACATCTCCTGCGGCCGTTGCCGGAACTGCAAGGAGCGCAAGACGGGCATCTGCCTGAACGTCAACCCTGACCGCCCGGGCAGCGCCTATGGTTACGTCGATATGGGCGGCTGGGTGGGCGGCCAGGCCGAATACGTGCTGGTCCCCTATGCTGACTGGAACCTGCTCAGGTTCCCGGACCGCGACCAGGCCCTGGAAAAGATCATGGACCTGACCATGCTTTCCGACATCTTCCCCACAGGCTTTCACGGCGCCGTCACGGCCGGAGTGGGCGTCGGATCCACCGTCTACATTGCCGGCGCCGGCCCGGTGGGCCTCGCAGCCGCCGTCGGCGCACAGCTGCTCGGTGCCGCCGTCGTGATTGTCGGTGACATGAACGAAGACCGCCTGGCCCAGGCCCGCTCCTTCGGCTGCGAAACGGTGAACGTCACCAAGGGCGATCCGAAGGACCAGATCGAGCAAATCCTGGGCGTCCCCGAGGTGGATTGCGGCGTCGACGCGGTAGGGTTCGAAGCCCGCGGTCACGGCAAGGACGCCTCCCACGAGGCTCCCGCCACCGTGCTGAACTCGCTCATGGACATCACCGCTGCAGGCGGGGCCCTTGGCATTCCCGGCCTGTACGTCACCGGCGACCCTGGTGGAATTGACGAGGCGGCAAAGCACGGCTCCCTGTCGCTGTCCTTGGGAACCGGATGGGCAAAGTCCTTGTCGTTTACCACCGGACAGTGCCCCGTCATGTCGTACAACCGCCAGCTGATGATGGCGATCCTGCACGACAAGGTCCAGATTGCCAAGGCAGTAAACGCCACGGCAATCCCGCTTGAGGATGCACCGCGCGGTTACGCCGAATTCGACGCCGGTTCGGCAACGAAATTCGTGCTGAATCCGAACGGATACGTCAAGGCGTAGAACCGCAGCTCGTGGGGTCACACCCGGGCATGTAGATCCGGCACTAGCTAGCCGCTCACCGCATCTAGCAATCCGCCCCGGCGGCACGGGCCTTCCTGGCCCATGCCGCCGGGGCGCTCCACTCTCCCTGCAACAGCAAAAGGTAATTCCATGACCCATCTCACCGACCAAGAATCAATTCTCCGCCTTAGCAGCAACGGGAAGGAGCATATTGACATCCGGCTCGAAGCATCGAGTCCGGTGATCGTTCGGCTGCAGCTGGATGGAGGCTGCAATTGCCAGCATGGCAAGGAAAACCGCCCGGGTTCGTATATTGACAGCGACCTCGGCGTCCGCTGACAGTGGCTGCACCGGCCATCCGGCATCAGCTCTAAGGCCGGGACAGCCCCGGAGCGGGTCGCCGCTTACGCACGCATTGGGCTCGAAATGATTACGTGGTTTAGGCCCGGGTTCTGCCTTGAATGAAGTGGAAGACCAGGACCACGACGGCAATAACCAGAAGTATGTGTATGAGGCCGCCGCCGATATTGGTGAGCAGGCCTAGAAGCCAGAGAACTGCGATAATGATGGCTATCCAAAGCAACACGAGAATCTCCTTCTTTTGATTTGTAAAGAATGCTTGGTTGAATTCCCGCCCCTGATGCATAGGAAGAAACCCTCCAGGAATGACGGGTCTTCAGAGTGCTAGGTCCGTTGGTGTCCGGATATTGGCATGCCTCCCGCTCTCGTGGCCTCTGCAGTAGCAGTGATGTGGCCGACCCAGACATACACATGCCGGATCGATGCCGAAGCTCACTCCATTTCCGTGTGGTGCCTCTCAACCTACTCCGCGATCCGAGTTGGGGAAATGCCAAAAAGCATTCCAGCCAACACTGGCGGGATGTGCCGGGAGCGGTTCGGGAACTGGAATACGGTCTACAAGAACTTCAACCGGTGGTCCCAGGCTGGTGTCTGGGCGCGGGTGCTTGAGAGGGTTCAGTCTCTCTCAGAGAGCAAACGGGTGATGGCGGACAAAGGTTACCCGTCCAGAGCGAACCGGGCGTGGCTGCGTGAGCGCGGAATCGCCTCAACGATTCCCGAGCGAGATGACCAAGATCGCCCACCGTAGGAAGAAACGGGGCCGACCGATCGACTTCGGTGAGCAGCAGCGCCAGCGTTATCGAGGCCGGAACGTCGTCGAACGGTGCTCCAACAAGCTCAAGCAATCGCGAGGCGTCGCGATGGGATCAGACAAAACCGCACGGAACTACCACGCAGGACTCTGCCTCGCCGCCACCCTTCACTGCTCACCAGCAGGTTTAGCAACACGGCCTAGTCGTCATCTGCTGTACCGATGTAAGCAGCGATCACTGCGGGATCCGAACGGACCTCGGTCGGCGGCCCGTTCGCGATCACTCGGCCAAACTCAAGCACAGTGACTTCGTCAGCAAGGCGCATGACGAAGTCGAGGTGGTGGGCGATGACCACGACCGAGATTTCACCCTTAACCCGCGCTAGAGCCGACTCAATCTCGCCGATCTCACTTTCATCGAGTCCCGCGGTCGGCTCGTCGAGCAGCAACAACTTGGGTTTCGCCACCCAAGCCCGCGCAATGTCGACGGCCTTCCGCAGCCCGAGAGGGAGCGCTCCAACGGGTGTAGACCCTTCCACGGGTATCCGCAGTTCCTCGAGCACCGCGTCGGCCCGCGCTCGAGCCTCCCGTTCGCGGCGAAGCGCGCGCGGAAGCCCGAGCGCCTCTTCGAAGCTGCTGGACTTCGTCTGCGTGTAAAGCCCGACCTGAATGTTCTCTCGCACGGTGAGGGCGTCTATCAGGGCGGGGTTTTGGAAGGTTCGAACCACACCGAGCCGCGCCCGCTGACGTGCGCGGAGCTTATTCAGTGGAGCGCCATCGAACAGAACCTCCCCGCCGGAGAGCGGCACCAGTCCGCTTATCGCGTTCAGCAACGTTGTCTTGCCCGCCCCATTCGGGCCGATGATCGCGTGCGTGCTCCCGGCTCCAACCGCAAGATTGACTTCGTCAACAGCCACCACGCCGCCGAAATGTACACTCGCCTGGCGAACATCCAGGATGGATCCAGTCACGACGCCACCTTGCTTGAGTTGTCAGAGGATAGGGAAGGCGTCTGCGTTCCAAAGCCGCCCGGACCGTCTCCCTTTCGCGCGAGTATTCGACGGACCCACGAGGGAAAGGATGTGACTAATCCGACTACACCGTTGGGCGCGAGGATCAGCGTCACGACAAAGACAGCGGCAAAAACTAGGGCTGAGTAGTCTTGCAAGCCCTGAAAAATCTCGGGGAGAAGAACAAAGATCGTGATCCCGACGAGGGGGCCCAGTGAGCGACCCAAGCCCCCTACCGTCACTGCCGCCACGAGAATAGTGGATTGTTCCAAGCTGAATGTTGGAGCACTGATGGCCCCCAATGCTTGCGAGAGGACGACGCCACCGACACCGGCAATACCCGCCGAGAGCGCGAACACGCCAATCTTCATCCCCGCGACGTTCACCCCCAGTGCAACGGCAACCGCCTCACTCTCTTTCATCGTGCGGAAGGCGCGTCCCGTGCGCGAGTAGATCAGCGTTGTGCACACGAGCATTGTCGCAAGCAATAAGACAAGAGCCACGTAGAAGAGGGTGTGCGGATTGAACAGATTGAGGCCGAACAACTTGCCGGGAGGCACGGACAGACCGCTCTCGCCGCCTGCAATGCTGATGAGCTGCGAACCGGCAGCCAGCCCTGTGACAACTGCACTGAAGGCAAACGTCACGAGGGCGAAACTGAAGCCGGAGAGCCTGCTCGCCGGGATCGCCAACAGGAAACCTGCGATAGCCGCGCTCGCGATACCAACGAGTGCCGCGAAAATAAACTCCCAACCGTTCCGCATCAAAATGACGGAAACGTACGCGCCTATCGCCATGAAGGCCGCGTGACTGAAGGACAGCATGTTAGCCCTGGAAATGATGAGGTCGAGCCCCACCGCGGCGATTGCCAGAGCAACCAAATGAACGAGTACCCCCACTGCATACCCCGAGAAAAAAGGCGCAATGATGGCGAGCACCAGGCACGCCACGGTGGCAGGAATTTGACGACGTAGCATCACAGCGGTTACACCCTAACCGTATTGGCCTGTCCGAAGATTCCGGACGGACGGATAAGAAGGACTCCGAGCAGGAGGATGAAGCTTGCGACATCGCGCCACTCAGGACCGAGGAACACGGCAACCTCCGCATCCATCACCCCGACAATGAGCCCGGCAACGATCGCGCCCCGGAAGCTCGAGAGCCCACCCAGAAGCGCCGCAGCGAATCCCTTGAGAAGGAAAGGCTCCATCAAGTCCGAGGAGAGCGAATACAGCGGAGTAAACAACAGCGCGATGGCAGCGCCGATAGCCCCCACGATGAGCCACGCAATCATGATCACAAAGCGGACTCGGACACCCAGGATGGTGGAGACCTCTCGGTCTGATGCGACGGCACGCATCGTCAATCCGATTCGCGGTGTTCGCAGGAACGCCGCGAAGGCGAAGGTCAGAACGAGCGCAATCACCAGGGTGAGCAACTGAAGCCACTGCACCCGGAATCCCAGCACGTCAACGCTTCCCGATCCGATCAAGCTGGGGAACGGGTACGGTTCGCCGGATCCCCAAGAGCGCTGGACGAAGGCGACGATAAATAGCGAAAGTCCCATCGTTCTGAACAGTTCGTTGTAGTGATCGCCGGTCGAGCGAGGAAGCAAAACGACGGTGTAGATAACTGCACCAAGAACCGCCCCAATGAGCAACGACAAGAGGAACATGACCCACAGCGGTAAACCCAGCGGTATGAGCAAGAAATAGGCGATGAACGCGCTCAGCGTCGCCATGCTTCCCTGCGCGAAGTTCACTAAACCAGCCGTGCGCCACAGCACAACGACTGTGAGTGCGAACAAGCCGTAAAGCGCACCCAGTGTGAGGCCTGAAACAGCAGCCTGGACAGCCACGTTCATTCAGTGGTTCCTTCCGCGATGTAGGAATCGAGTGAGGTGATACCGGCGGTCCGGTCCACGGGAACCAACTGGCCGTGGCTTAGCGCCCAGAGGTCATCGACATATTTGTTGAGCAGACGTACGCTCTGGTCAACCAGGAGCAGCGTAAGGCCAGTGGTGCGTGCAAGGGTCCTCAACGCTTCGAAGAGTTCGACGGTTATCTTTGGCGCCAGTCCGAGAGAGAGTTCATCGATGAGCAAGAGCTCCGGTTTCGACATCAGGCCGCGGCCCACCGCCACCATTTGCTGCTCACCGCCGCTCAGCTGTCCGGCCTTGCGATTCAGCAACCGCTCCACGGCTGGGAACATCTCGATGACCTTGTCAACCCCGTGCTTCGGTGACAGGCCCGCAGCGACAGCACCCAGGTGAAGGTTATCGATCACCTCGAGTTCGGCGATCAGACGGCGACCTTCCGGCACGTGGGCGATTCCTTTCCTCACAGCTGAATGCGGAGAGAACCGTCCCAGATCTTCGCCCTTCCAGAGGATCCGCCCTTGCGAGGGGCGCAACAGTCCGGACATCACCCGCAAAAGCGTAGTTTTGCCCACACCATTCGGCCCGACAACCCCGACAATGCTGCCAGGCGCTATCGACAGGTTGATCTCCCTCAGCGCCAAGGCCGAGCCGTAACGGACCCCGATATGATCGAGCTGGATAAGAGGCACTGCTGTAGGGGTTTTCGACTCGGAGTTCACCATTCCTACTTATCTCGCATGTCGGTCGGTCGACGCGGAAAGTTGAACGCGAATTCCGTGGCTGCAACTTCTTTCATGTCATGTTCTCCTCGTTCATTGGTACGCGGCTCGTCCACCTGGGCCGTCAGCCATCGGTCGCGAAGTTACGGGTTTACCAGCCGACTACGGCTCAAATGCACCTACCCACGGCGGGCGAGTTGATCATTCTTTCGATCGAACCGCGAATCCTCCCCGGCATAGACCTTGGCAAGATCTTGATGAACGCCACTCTCGGCGGTTCCCTTCTCCCTGGAGGTTCGGGAAACAACTCTTATCGTTAGGGCCCGCGCGAGTGTGGATTCCATCGCGAGCGAGGCCTCCGGGAGACTTACGGGTACAAAACCCGAGTCGGTACCCGGAAGCCCTCGCTCCTCTAGCTCACGCGACGCCCTCAGTGGATTCCGCGGGCATCACCACTACTTGACTCCCCAGTTGCTGTCATCAGGAATTTCTACTGGTTTGTCGGAATCGAGGGCCAGAGTCCCGTCGGGAAGCACCTTGAGCATCCACATGGCATTGGCCAACTGGCGGCTGCCTCCTTCGTTGCCGACTCCGGGCAGCTCAGGCAAGCCAGCGCCATCGAAACCCTTCACAGCCTCGAGAATCGATTCAGAACTCAGACCTTTGTCGGAGGCCTCAGCCTTCTTCAGAATTTCGAGCGCCGCCTTCATAAAGGCACAACCCAGAACTGTAAACCCACCCTGCTCCACGTCGGCGGGGAGCGTCTCGTTGCACTCTTTCGCCTTTGGATCTGTGTTCATCACTGTAGCGAAAGTGGTGATGGTACCCGTGGCGGCCGCACCTGCGTTCTTACTGTAGATCGTGTCGGCACCCTGATACGCGGCGATAATACCCTTAGGAGGCTTGAGACCCTGGCGGTCCATCTCCGCCACGAGATAGCCGGTGGCAGGTGTCGCGTGTGCAATCGCCACGTAATCGGGATTGGCTTCCTTGAGCTTGATGACCGTCGGACCCCAGTCGGTGGTCGCACCCGGCACGCCGAGTTCTGCGACCATAGTTCCACCGGATTTTTTGACTGCCCATTCTGCGGCAGGCACGATGTTCGGGCTTAAACCGTCTATATAGACGAGCGCAACCTTGCCGGGGCCATTCTTGTCCATCGCGTACGGAAGGACCGTTGCCAATTGCTGGTCAAACGGTGGGAGCAGGGTGAACAATGTCGGCGCACCTGGGTGCACGATCGCGTCACTCGCACTGTTGGGAAACAGGTTGGGGATGCCGGCTGCATCGATCACAGGGATAGCCGCGACCGTGCCGGGACTCCCGCAGTTGTCAACGAACGCGGCAACGCCATCGCCAATCAAGCGGCGAGCATTGCTGACGCCACGCTGTGGGTCGCCCTCATCATCCAGAACAGTGAACTCGATTTGACGTCCATTGATCCCACCTTCCGCGTTGACCTTGTCGATCCATCCCCGGGCCCCCCCGATCGTTTTGAGACATCCTGGGCTGAGGGCTCCGCTCAGAGGTGCGGTCGCCCCAATCTTGATGGGTTCTTTACCGCCCGAAGAGCCACCGCTATTGCTGCCTCCAGCACAGCCCGCTAGCAGCAGAGCCACCGTTGCTGCAAGTGCAATGCCTGGCATCACGCGGCCGCTCCGAAGCCCGAACCTTGGCTGATCGGATCTGATTTTCATACTTCTCCTCTTTGAGAATGCGCTAAGACGCGAGAAGCGCCTCTTAGATAGCGCGCGATGGGTTTCGCAAGCGGACAGCGTCAACACAGGGTCAACGCAACGACCTACGCCGCCAGTAGTGGGAAGGCTTCTACCATTCGGGGAGCCCGGCCTCGAATCGTCATGCTTTCTTTCCCCCTTGCCGCGTCCAATCCGTGAACGCATTCCGCGCCACCGGGGCTTCGCTCCGTGGCGAAAGAATGGCCGCATCCACAGGCTTGAGCGTCAGCTCCGACTTCATCAGACCTACTCTGCTTCTCATCAGTTCTTCCATCCCCATTGACTAGAACATGCATCCGGCCTTGTGAATCCGAATGGCTCGAAGCGGTCCACAGTGAGCCGGCTCAACGCTATCGAGCGTTGAATTCGATGTCAATACATTCCTAGATAGGTATTCAAGATGACAGAAGCTCTGTACTGCATTGAACAGCGCAGGTTAGGCAGAGGTCTTTCCGTCGGCTGCCTTATTGTGTGTGCCACGGGGTTGTGAGAGCCGATGGCCACGTCGAGGGACGTTGAAGCGTTGTTGGCTCGCGCGTACGGGCCGGGACAGCAAGGTCTGAGTGCGGACGATGAAGAACGTCTGGCATCGCTGAACGCACCCTCACAACATGGTGTTAGCCATCCGCGTGAACCCGTCGACTTATGACGCTCCTTCAGCCGAATGTCCTGTGCGTGGTCGCTTTCTGACTGCTGTCTTTGCGATTGATATGTGTCGCGTGATGTGATTTCCCGCCGGTTGGCCGACGGGTTGTGGTCGGGGCGACGGCCTGGCGTTTTCGCACGGGTGCCCCGTGGCGGGAGATGCCCGAACGGTTCGAAAACTTGAACACCATCTATAAGAACTTCAACCGATGGTCAAAAACTGGCGTCTGGGCGCGGGTGCTCGAGAAAATTCAATCCCTCAGCCAGTAGGCTGGTGACCTGGATTGCGTCGGGTCGATCGATTCAACGATCGTGCACGTGCATCAGCACGGCGCGACCCTTCCCCGCACCACAGGGGGCTCAACAGTATTACAAGAAATTCGGGGTAGAGCCGCCTGATCACGCGATCGGCCGTTCGCGCGGCGGGTTGGCGACAAAGAATCACTTGGTCTGCGATGGGAAAGGTCGTGCGCTGGCCTTCGTCCTCACCCCCGGGCAGACGTCCGACACGATCATGCTCCAAGCCACGCTTGCACAAATCCGTGTACCCGAGGCTGTTGGCCGCCCATGCACCAAACCCGAGCGGGTAATGGCAGACAAAGGCTACCCGTCGAGGGCGAACCGGACCTGGCTACGTGAGCGCGGGACTGCCTCAACTATTCCCGAGCGTGATGACCAGATCGCCCACCGCCGTAAGAAGCGCGGCCGACCGATCGACTTCGGTGAGCAGCAGCGCCAACGTTAACGGGGCCGGAACGTCGTCGAACGGCCTTCAAGCTCAAGCAATGGCGAGGCATCGTGATGCGATCACACAAAACCGCACGGAACTACGACGCGGACTCTGCCTCGCCGCCACCCTCCACTGGCTCACCAGCGGGTTTAGCAACACGGCCTAAGGGGTCGAACTTGGGCTTATTTGCATCAGCGTTGTAGCCGCGTCGTGTTCCAGCACGCCGGACGCAAGCCGATCGGCGGTCTTGCCGCCAACAGGGTGTGCGCAGGTTTTTGAGTTTTGCATGCGAAGACAACAGGGGCCGAAGCGGATGGCCCCGGCCCCTGTTGCATTCTTGTCGCCAGGAAGTCTGGCGACAGGTTTACGGTGTCAGGGTGTGTTCTCGACGCAATCGAAGCTGGCGGCATCATTCGTGTCGCCTACGCCTGAGTACCGCGGGTATGTGGGGTACTCGCACAGCGGCCGGGTGAAGAGGGCGCCGCCAGTCGCCGGATCGAGCTTGCTCGCGATAACCGTTCCAGGCGCGAGGTCCCCTTCAACCCAATCGATCATCGCGGGCAGGAGATCGAAGTTGTCCGCCCCTTCGCCTCCACGGCAGTGGGCGACGCCAGGTGCCAGGTAGAGGCGTGAGTTGTCGTCAGCGACGGAGTCTCCGGCGGCCTCTCGAACTTCGTACCACTCGCGCACGGTGTCGTTCTCCGAGAGTAGAGGGTCCGCGGTCCCGTGCCAGACCATCACCTTCTTTCCCTCATCCATGAAATCGGCAAGTCCCTGCGCTGACGCGTTGGATCCCAGAGTCCCGATGGCCTCCTGGATCGTTGGCAAGTATGTCTGGATATCGAACGTCGACGGATCCCATGTTGGATCGTTGAGGACGAGATTCCGCATGTGGCCGACACCAAGCCCGTAGCGGTCACCTGCACCGGGGACGCTGTAGCGCGAATAGATGGTTTCCCCGAATGCGACGACATCGCTCATCACGGCTGCCACGGCTTCCGTCTCGGCGGCCGTGAGGCCGATCTCGCCGGGGATATCGGTGGACGGGTCGAAATCGACAGCCTCCATGTTTGACACGATGCCGTCCTTCAGGCCATCGAGCGCGTCGTACTTGGCCACGATCACGGCCTCGATCGCAGCGACCTCCTCGGCCGAAGGAAGCGCAAGTTTTGCCATCCGGGTCCACGCGGCGATCTGACCGTCGAGATTCTGCGTGGGTGCGCCGGCGATAACTCCGTCGAACTCGTCAGAGTACTTTGCCGCAGCGTTCAGTGCTCCGCGGCCGCCGTTGGAGCATCCCACGTAGTAGGAGTATGACGGCTCGGCGGTCCGGGCATTGAAGGGTGCTGCGCCGCGCCCCTGGTTGACGGTGCCGTTCGCGTGCCCGAACGCGTGCCCGTAGGCGCGCGCTTTGACCGGCACGGCCCCGTAGTACCGTGCGGCGAGTTCCTTGCTGAAGCGCGCAGTCGTCTCGATCGCGGTGTGGGCGTACCGGGCTTGCGCTTCGGGATTGCCGAGGAGGGCAGCCCCTGACGGGTCGCGGTGGCCGCCATTATTCGCAGCGGCCACGGCGCCCAGACTCAGCTGTGAATCCGGGATACTCGGGATTCTGCCGTCGAATCCGCCGCCCCCGTTCTGAACATATCGATTCAGCCACTCGTCCGGAAGCCTGACCTCAAGGTCGTGCTCGGTTCCCACTTCGGTGCCAAGGATCCGGCAGTAGCCCGGCACGCTGGCGGTCGCCGCAACCTCTGTGGCTGCAGTAACCTGAACGTCGGCGAGAGTGAGTGCACCAAGTGCGGCACAGTCTGCGGCCGGAGTGAGTGCTGCGCCTGCCGCGCGGACGCCGGACTCGGCCGCCGTTGCCAAGGCGGCTCCACCCGCCACCATTACCGTGGCGAGTGAGACAGCGGTGACTGTCCTCGTTAGCGCCCTCGGCCGGCGCGTTTTTCTGGTTGATATTTTCATTGCCTGATCCTCTCTGATCTCTGCAACTTGCAAGGCTAGGTGTCTGACGAAATGCCGCCAGCGAGCCGACCCGTAGGAGCTCCGCTTCCGTTGAACACCCAGCGTTATTAGTGGGTCCGCAGGGCCTCATTAGCGGTGGCGGGGGTACGTTTGTCAAAGACTAACGCACCGATTTCCTGTTCGGCCTGGTTGTGGATGGAAAGGTCGATGCCGGAGCGGTCCTTCACGAGTGAGACGGCCACAAGCGAGACGAGCGTCATCCCTACGAGATACCAGGAAACGGCGTCGGTTCCACCGGTTGCCTGTACCAGGGCCGTGGCGATGGTGGGGGCAAAGGCGCCGCCGAGGATCGCACCCAGGGCGTAGGAGATGGAGACGCCGGAGAAGCGTACGGAGGCTGGGAACATTTCTGAGTACAGGGCTGCCTGCTGGCCGTATGACAGTCCCAGACCTACCGTGAAGATGGTCATGGCCAGGTAGAGCATCGGCAGTGACCCTGTGTTGATCAGCCAGAAGAGCGGGAAGCAGGCCAGGAGCTGGGCGCCGAAGCCTATGAGGTAGGTGTTTTTGCGGCCGATCTTGTCCGCGAGGTACCCGGCGAGGTAGGTGAAGACAAGCCAGATGACGGCCCCGTAGGTGACGGCGAGGAGCACGTCGGTGCGTTCGTGGCCGACAGCGGGGCCGGAGGCGTAGCTGGGGATGAAGCCGCCGGTTGCCATGTAGCCTGCGGCGTTGTTGCCCGCGAAGATCAAAGCGGCGACGATCACGAGCAATCCGTGACGGCGGAACAGTTCCACGATCGGTGTTTTGGGCTGCTTTTTTGCTGCGGCGATCTCCTGGAAGACGGGGGATTCGTCCACCGCGCGGCGTACGAAGTAGCCGACGACGATGAGGACGATGCTCAGCAGGAAGGGTACGCGCCATCCCCATTCGAGGAAGGCTGCGCCCGGGGAGATGACACCGGTCATGAGCGCTGTGACGCCGGTGGCCAGCAGCAGTCCCAGCGGGACGCCGATTTGGGGGAAGGCCCCTGCCCGTCCGCGGCGGTCATTGGGGGCGTGCTCAACTGCCATCAGGACTGCCCCTCCCCACTCACCGCCGGCAGAGATGCCCTGCAGAATCCTCAGGAGCAGGAGCATGACTGGGGCAATAACACCTGCGGTCGCGTACGTTGGAAGGAATCCGATCAGCGTGGTTGCGGCGCCCATGAGCACCAGGGTCAGTACGAGCATGGCGCGGCGGCCGATTTTATCGCCGTAGTGACCGGCGAGGAAGGCACCGAGAGGGCGGAAGAGGAAGCTGATGCCGACGGAGGCGAACGACAGCAGCAGGCCGATGGATTCGCCGGCTGGTTGGAAGAACAGCTGGGCGAACACCAGGCCGGCGGCTGTGGCATAGATGAAGAAGTCGTACCATTCAACGGTCGTGCCGATGACGGTAGCGAAGGCGACACGACGTTGGTTCGCCTTCGAACTGTGGGTGGACATGCTCATGATTCTCCAGTGATGTAAGCGATATAGCCCCAAGGGGAACCTTGGGGATCGAGTCTTGAGTTCGTAAGGCCTTGTGAGGCTGCGACCGGGATGATGAGTCCGTAGGCCTTGTGAGCCTGGGACGGGATGATGGGCTGGTAGCGGTGTGCCGGTGTTCGCCGGCACACCCGCGTTTCGGGGCTCAGTTCAAAGTCAGTTGTGTGCGATCTCTACCGGGACTGATGATGCGGCGGCTGAATGCGCGGTGGCTGGGTCCGACAGCGCCGGGGTGGGCTCCGGCCGCAGCGGCTGCAGGAGGGGTGCGAAGAACCCGCCCAGCTCGGCCGTCGCGGTGAGCGGCAGGACGTTTGCCACGTATTGGTCCGGGCGGACCACCACCACCACGCCGCCGCGGTCCAGGCCGCGCTGGTCAAAAATGTCCGCGGTGGGATCGGTGGCGTAGACCTTCTCGTAGTCGGTCAGCTTGAACGGGCCCACCTGCGGCTTGAAGACGGCGGGAACCTTCCCGATGTCCACGGCCGTGTGCGGCTGCTGGTAAATCACCTTCACGTCGAACCAGGCGTCAGGATCAGCGCCCGACGGCGTAGCGGTTAGCGGCGAGTCCGGCGAGTTCGCGATCCACTCGGCGAAGTCCGCCACCCCTGAGTGCGCTCCTGCGGTCGCGGCGTCGGCGAAGACGTAGATGCGCCAGCGCCCGTCGGCCGTGGCGTGGTGGCCGAGGTGGATCGGGTTGGTGTCGCCCACACGCACCACGGGTGCCGATTTGAAGCGCTTGCCCACCGGGAAGCCCGTGGCCAGGGCCTGGTGCTTGGCGGGGGCCACCAGCATGGATGGCGCGTATTCGGTCATGAATCCGGCCGGGAACTCGGCGGTGCGCACGTAGAAATCCTCAAGGTCCGAGGGGTTTTCGAACTCCTCGGGCTTCTTGGCCATCATGGTGGACCATTCCTTGTCGAAGTCGATGAGGTTCTTCGCCACCACCTGCCGCTCGGCGGAGTAGGTGGACAGCAGGCTCTCCGGGCTGCGGCCCTCAAGGACATGCCCGAGTTTCCAGGCGATGTTGAACCCGTCCTGCATGGAGACGTTCATGCCTTGGCCGGCTTTGGCGCTGTGCGTGTGGCAGGCGTCGCCGGTGATGAACACCCGCGGAGTGCGCGTGCCGCGCTCATCCGGCAGGACGTCGTCGAACCGGTCCGTGAGCCGGTGCCCCACCTCGTAAACGCTGTGCCACGCCACGTTCCGCACGTCCAGAGTGTAGGGGTGGAGGATCTCGTTGGCCTTCTCAATGATCTGCTCGATGCTGGTGTTCCGCACCGCTCCCTTGTCATCGGGATCCACTTCACCCAGATCGACGTACATGCGGAACAGGTGGCCGCCTTCACGCGGAATCAGCAGGATGCTGCCGCCAGAACCTGACTGGATGGCGCACTTGGTGCGGATGTCGGGGAAGTCGGTAACAGCGAGAGCATCCATGACGCCCCACGCATGGTTGGCGGCATCGCCGGAGAGTTTGCAGCCAATTGCCTGGCGCACCTTGCTGCGTGCACCGTCAGCACCCACCACATACTTGGCCCGGACAATCTTCTCCTGTCCGTCATTAGGGCCCGACGTATGGATCAACGTCACGGTGACGGGGTACTCCTCGCCCTGGACAACCTCCAACCCCTGGAACTCGTAGCCGTAGTCCGGAGCCATGCGTGCCGGTGAGTTGGCCATAAATTCAGCAAAGTAGTCCAGCACCCGGGCCTGATTGACGATCAGGTGCGGGAACTCGCTGATACCGGCGGGATCATCCGGAGTCCGGGCAGTGCGGACGATGCGCGTCGAATCGTTGATATCGGGCTTCCAGAACGCCATTTCGGTGATCGCGTAAGCCTCGGCAACGATCCGGTCGGCGAAGCCGAAGGCCTGGAAAGTTTCGACGCTGCGCGCCTGGATACCGTCGGCCTGGCCGATCGCGAGCCGTCCGGGGCGGCGTTCGACGATCCGGGTGGTGACGCCAGGGAACTGGGACAGTTGCGCCGCTGCGAGCATGCCGGCGGGGCCGGTGCCGACGATCAGGACGTCAACCTCGTCCGGAAGTTCATCGGGCCGGTTCATGCCGACGCCGGCGGCAGGCTGGAGCCGGGGATCCCCGGATACGTAACCGTGGTGGTGAAACTGCACGGGCTTTCCTCACTTCACTGTGGGCCTTGGCAAAGCGTGTTCGATAATCGAATTCATGCTTCTATATGCGAAACCTTGGATTTAGGTGGAAACTGTACGCGACGGTGATGTCGATAACAAGGGGTCAATTTGTGGCGCCAAGGGTGGGTTGACGAAATCAGCCAACATCCCCCATGATTTCATATACGATTTCGTACCTGATGAGGAGATTGGTTTTGGAGCAGGTCAACGGGGACACCCTCGCCGCGGCACGCAAGGTGGTCGCGGTGCACATCAACTACCCCAGCCGTGCTGCCCAGCGGGGACGCACGCCAGCGCAGCCTTCCTACTTCCTCAAGCCGTCGTCGTCGCTTTCCCTGTCCGGGAACGCGGTGGAGCGTCCCGCGGGCTGTGAACTGCTGGGCTACGAGGGCGAGATCGCGCTCATCATCGGCAAGGCCGCCCGCCGTATCGGGATCGATGACGCGTGGAGCCATGTCGCCGCAGTTACGGCCAGCAACGACCTGGGCGTATACGACCTGCGCTGGGCGGACAAGGGCTCCAACCTCCGCTCCAAGGGCGGCGACGGCTTCACCCCGGTGGGGCCGGCACTGATCCCGGCAGACGCCGTCGACCCCGCCCGCCTGCGCATCCGCACCTGGCACAACGGCCAACTGGTCCAGGACGACACCACCGAAGACCTGCTCTTCCCGTTCGCCCGCCTGGTGGCCGACCTGTCCCAGCTGCTGACGCTCGAAGAGGGGGACATCATCCTCACCGGCACCCCCGCCGGCGCCTCCGTCGCCAAACCCGGCGACGTCCTCGAGGTGGAGGTCTCCGCCGGCGGGCTCACCACCGGCCGGCTGGTCACCCGGGTGGAGGAAGGCACAACGCCGTTCGCGGACTTTGGTGCCGGACCGAAGGTTGATGACCTGCAACGGGAGGAAGCGTACGGTTCACGCGAAGCCGCCGGGCTGCCCGCCCTCCAAGAGACTGAGTCAGGCGCCGCCGTCGCGCCTTCCCTCTCCCCCGGGCTGAAGACCAAGCTGGAGTCCGTGGCCACGGCAACCCTCTCCTCCCAGCTGCGCAAGCGCGGCCTGAATAACGTCAGCATCGACGGGCTGCAGTCCACCCGCCCGGACCGCCGCGTGGTGGGCCTGGCCCGGACCCTGCGCTATGTTCCCAACCGCGAAGACCTGTTCAAGACCCACGGCGGCGGGTTCAACGCCCAAAAACGCGCCATCGACTCCGTGAACGAGGGCGAAATCCTGGTCATGGAAGCCCGCGGCGAAAAGGGCACCGGCACCGTGGGCGACATCCTGGCCCTGCGCGCCCAGGTCCGCGGCGCCGCGGCCATCATCACCGACGGCGGCGTCCGCGACTACACCGCCGTCGCCGGCCTGGACATGCCCACCTACTTCGCCAACCCCCACCCCGCGGTGCTGGGCCGCCGCCACATCCCCTGGGACACGGACATCACCATCGCCTGCGGCGGCGCCACCGTCCAGCCCGGCGACATCATCGTGGCCGACTCCGACGGCATCCTGGTGATCCCGCCGGCCATCGCCGAAGAACTCGTGGAGGACTGCATCACCCAGGAGCAGGAAGAAACCTTCATCTTCGAAATGGTCAAGCAGGGCAACAGCGTGGACGGCCTCTACCCCATGAACGCTGAATGGCAGGCCCGGTACAAGGCATGGGAAGCAGGCCAGGCCAATGATTGAAACAGCGGTTACCGACCTGCCAGGTTCAACCGTCACCGGCAGCAAGTCAGAGCAGGCCTACCAGGCCGTGAAAGCGCGGATCATCGAGGGCACCTACACTCCCGGGTACCGGCTGGTCCTGGGCAGCATCGCCAAGGACCTCGGCTTCAGCGTGGTCCCGGTCCGGGAAGCCATCCGCAGGCTTGAGGCCGAAGGCCTGGTGACGTTCGAACGCAACGTCGGCGCCACCGTGGCCGGGATCGACCCCACCGAATACCTCTACACCATGCAGACCCTCAGCATCGTCGAAGGCGCCGCCACCGCGCTGTCCGCTCCGCTGATTGATGCGGTGGCCATTGCCCGCGCGCGCGCCGTGAACGAGGAGATGCGCGAATGCCTGCAGCACTTTGACCCGGTCCGCTTCACGCAGCTCAACCAGGACTTCCACAGCGTCCTCTTCGAGCACTGCCCCAACCCCCACATCCTGGACCTCGTGCACCGCGGCTGGAACCGGCTGGCAGCACTGCGGTCCTCCACCTTCCGCTTCGTCCCCGGACGCGCCCGCGATTCCGTGGACGAACACGAAGCACTGCTCCAGCTCATCGAAACGGGAGCAGACGCCGACTCGATCGAAAAAGCAGCCCGCCTGCACCGTTCCGCCACCCTCGACGCGTACCTCGCCCAAAGCAACTAGCACCAAATCACAGTTAGGACCTCAACGATGACGACCTCAGTCGAAACCACGAAGCACCACATCCCGGAAAATCTGCCCACACATCTCCAGCACTTTATCGATGGCAAGTTTGTTGACTCCGTAGGTGGCAAGACCTTTGACGTGCAGGAGCCGGTCTTCAACGAGAACTACGCCACTGTCGCCTCAGCCCAGCCGGAAGACGTCGACCTCGCCGTCGCCGCCGCTAAGCGCGCCTTTAAGGAAGGCCCGTGGCCGAAGATGCTGCCCCGCGAACGCTCGCGTGTGCTGCACAAGATCGCCGACATCGTCGAATCGCGCGACGACGAACTCGCCCTTCTGGAGAGTTACGACTCCGGCCTTCCCATCACCCAGGCCAAGGGCCAGGCGCGCCGAGCCGCGGAGAACTTCCGGTTCTTCGCCGACCTCATCGTCGGGCAGGAGGACAACGCATTCAAGGTCCCCGGCCGCCAGATCAACTACGTGAACCGCAAACCGATCGGCGTTGCCGCGCTCATCACGCCGTGGAACGTCCCCTTTATGCAGGAATCGTGGAAGCTCGCCCCGGCCATCGCAACGGGCAACACCGTGGTTATGAAGCCGGCCAGCTACACCCCTCTCTCCGCCGTGCTGTGGCCTGAAATCTTCCGCGAGGCCGGCCTGCCGGACGGTGTCTTCAACCTGATCTTCGGCTCCGGCGGCGTGGCCGGCGACTACCTCGTGAAGCACCCCGACGTGCCGATCGTCTCCTTCACCGGCGACAGCTCCACCGGTGCCACCATTTCAACCGCAGCCGCCCCCCAGTTCAAGAGCCTCTCGCTCGAGCTCGGCGGCAAGAGCCCCGCCGTCGTTTTCGCCGACGCCGACATCGAGGCCGCCCTCGACGCCACAGTCTTCGGCGTCTTCAGCCTCAACGGCGAACGTTGCACCGCCGGGTCCCGGGTGCTCGTGCAGCGCGACATCTACGACGACTTCGTAGCCCGGTTCGCCGAGCGTGCGAAGAACATCAAGGTGGGCCTGCCGAGCGATCCCGCCACCGAGGTCGGCTCGCTCGTGCACCCGAACCACTTCGACAAGGTCATGAGCTACATCGAAATCGGCAAGACCGAGGGCCGGCTCCTGGCCGGCGGCGGCCGCGCCGAAGGCTTCCCCACGGGCAACTACGTTGCACCCACGGTGTTCGCCGACGTCGCCCCCGATGCCCGGATCTTCCAGGAGGAAATCTTCGGACCCGTCGTGGCCATCACCCCGTTCGATACCGACGAAGAGGCCCTCGAGCTCGCGAACAACACCAAGTACGGCCTCGCCGCCTACGTCTGGACCACTAATCTGAAGCGCGCGCACAACTTCGCACACGCCATCGAATCCGGCATGGTGTGGCTGAACTCAAACAACGTCCGCGACCTGCGCACCCCGTTCGGCGGCGTGAAGGCCTCCGGCCTCGGACGCGAGGGCGGCTACCGCTCAGTCGACTTCTACACCACCCAGCAGTCGGTGCAGATCACCCTCAACGAGGCCCACTCACCCAAGTTCGGCAACGTCGAAGACGCTGCCGCAACCAGCGACAGCTAACCCTCCCCCTTACCTGCTCAAAGAAGAGAGACCATCATGACCAACTTCGTCCCCACCCCCACCGTCCCGGCACCGGACATCGTCCGCTGCGCCTACATGGACATCGTGGTCACCGACCTCGCCAAATCCCGCGCGTTCTACGTGGACGTCCTGGGCCTGCACGTCACCGAGGAAGACGAAAACGCGATCTACCTGCGTTCGCTGGAGGAGTTCATCCACCACAACCTGGTGCTCCGCAAGGGACCCATCGCCGCCGTCGCAGCGTTCGCCTACCGGGTGAAGTCCCCCGCCGAGGTGGACGCCGCCGAGGCCTACTACCGCGAGCTCGGCTGCCGGGTGGAGCGCCGCAAGGACGGCTTCACCAAGGGCATCGGCGACTCCGTCCGCGTCGAGGACCCGCTGGGCTTCCCGTACGAGTTCTTCTACGACGTGGAGCACGTGGAGCGCCTCACCCAGCGCTACGACCTCTACTCCGCCGGGGAACTGGTCCGGCTGGACCACTTCAACCAGGTCACCCCCGACGTCCCCCGCGGCCGCGCCTACCTCGAAGACCTCGGCTTCCGCGTCTCCGAAGACATCAAGGACTCCGACGGCGTCACCTACGCCGCCTGGATGCACCGCAAACAGACCGTCCACGACACCGCCCTGACCGGCGGCAACGGACCGCGCATGCACCACGTCGCGTTCGCCACCCACGAGAAGCACAACATCATCCAGATCTGCGACAAAATGGGCGCCCTGCGCATCAGCGACCGGATCGAACGCGGCCCCGGCCGGCACGGCGTATCCAACGCGTTCTACCTCTACATCCTGGACCCGGACGGCCACCGCATCGAGATCTACACCCAGGACTACTACACCGGCGACCCCGACAACCCCACCATCACCTGGGACGTCCACGACAACCAGCGCCGCGACTGGTGGGGCAACCCCGTGGTCCCGTCCTGGTACACCGAAGCCTCCCTCGTCCTGGACCTCGACGGCAACCCCCAGCCCGTCATCGAACGCGAGGAAAAGTCCGAAATGGCCGTCACCGTCGGCGCCGACGGCTTCTCCTACACCCGCAAGGAAGGCTCCCCCGAAGGTGACCGGACCGGTTTCAAACTCGGCGTCCAGGTCTAACAAGACCGGGCGGCCGGTTCCGTAGCGCAACGCCGGGGCCGGCCGCCCTTCCAAAAACTGACGTATCCCACCATTGAGGAGCCCATGCATGCTGGATGCCAAGACGATCGAAGCCATCGCGGACGAACTTCTGGAGGCGGGGCGTTCCAGAACGCCGGTGCCGCGGCTGACTGCGCGCTACCCGCACATGACGGTGGAGGATTCCTACGCGGTGCAGCAGTTGTGGCGGCGCCGGAATGAGGAATCCGGGCGGACCCTGGTGGGGCGCAAGATCGGCCTCACGTCCAAGGCCATGCAGGACGCCACCGGCATCACCGAACCGGACTACGGCGCCATCTTTGATGACATGGTCCTCGAGACCGGCTGCTCGGTCGAGTGGGACCGCTACACCCATCCGCGGGTGGAAGTGGAACTGGCGTTTGTCTTGAAGGACGGGCTCAAGGGACCCGGCGTCACCATCTTCGACGTCCTCAAAGCCACCGACTACGTGGTCCCGGCCCTCGAAATCCTCGATTCCAGGATCGAGATGGAGGGCCGGACCATCGTGGACACCATCTCCGACAACGCCGCCATGGGCGCCATGGTGATCGGCGGCCGCCCCGTGAAGCCCGACGCCGTGGACCTCCGCTGGGTTTCGGCGATCCTGTACAAGAACCAGACCGTGGAGGAAACCGGCGTGGCCGCCGGCGTCCTGGACCACCCCGCCAACGGCGTCCACTGGCTGGCCAACAAAATCGCCGCCCACGGCGACTCGCTCAAGGCCGGCGACATCATCCTCGCCGGATCCTTCACCCGCCCGCTCTGGGTCTACAAGGGCGATACCGTCCACGCCGACTACGGACCCCTCGGGAGTGTCACATGCCGATTCCACTAGAAAACACCTTCCGGTCCGCCCTCGCTTCGGCGAACCAGCCGCTGGCCGGGATGTGGGTCTGCTCCGGCAGCCCGCTGATCGCCGAGCTCTGCGCCGGATCCGGCCTTGACTGGCTCCTGATCGACGCCGAACACAGCCCCAACGGCCTCGAATCCATCCTCGCCCAACTCCAGGCCACCCACGGCTACCCCGTCCAGGTGATGGTCAGGCCGCCGGTCAACGACACCGTGCTCATCAAGCAATACCTGGACCTGGGCGTGCAGAACCTGCTCATCCCCATGGTCAACTCCGTATCCGAAGCCGAAGCCGCCGTGGCGGCCACCCGCTACCCGCCCCAAGGTGTCCGCGGTGTCGGGTCGGCCCTGGCCCGTGCCGCCCGGTGGAACCGGGTCCCGGACTACCTCGCCGGGGCATCGGAGACGATCAGCGTCACCGTCCAGATTGAGTCGACGGCGGCCGTGGACTCCGCGGCGGACATCCTGAAGGTCGACGGCGTGGACGCCATCTTCATCGGCCCCTCCGACCTCGCCGCATCCATGGGCCTGCTCGGACAGCAGGAACACCCCGAGGTGCGCACCGCCGTCGAACACTGCCTCGCAGCCGCCAAAGCAGCCGCAAAACCAGCCGGCGTCAACGCCTTCAACCCTGACACGGCTAAGCATTACCTGGCCAACGGCGCCAGCTTCATCCTCGTCGGCGCCGACGTCGCCCTCCTCGCCAGAGGCTCCGAAGCCCTCGCCAACCAGTACATCCATCCCGCTGACGGCGACTCGCCCGCCAGCTACTGATTTCGCCTTAGTTAGGACTTTTTATGACTGCTACATCTGCGGCGATGACTGCTGCCGTCTCCCCTAAGCGCGAGGCGTCCCTGCTCGCTTCCGTGCCGACCGGCCTGCTCATCAACGGTGAGTGGCGGGAGGCATCCGACGGTGGCACGTTCGACGTCCACGACCCCGCCACCGGGGAGGTCCTCGCTACCCTCGCCTCCGCGACCAGCGAGGACGCTGTTGCCGCCCTGGATGCGGCCGACGGCGCGCAGGCGTCCTGGGCGCGGACAGCGCCCCGCGTTCGCGCCGAGATCCTTCGCCGGGCCTTTGACCTGGTCACCGAACGCGCCGAGGACTTCGCCCTGTTGATGACCCTGGAAATGGGCAAGCCGCTGGCCGAGGCCCGCGGTGAGGTCGCCTACGGGGCCGAGTTCCTGCGCTGGTTCTCCGAAGAAACAGTCCGCGACTACGGCCGCTACCTGACTTCTCCGGAAGGCAAAAACAAGATCCTGGTCCAGCACAAACCTGTGGGACCCTGCCTGCTGATCACGCCGTGGAACTTTCCCCTGGCGATGGCCACCCGCAAAGTAGCCCCCGCTGTGGCCGCAGGGTGCACCATGGTCCTCAAACCCGCCAAACTCACCCCCCTCACGGCCCAGTACTTCGCCCAGACCATGCTCGACGCCGGCCTGCCCGCAGGCGTCCTGAACGTCGTCGCCTCCTCCTCCGCCTCCGGGATTTCCGGCCCGCTCCTGAAGGACTCCCGGCTCCGGAAGGTTAGCTTCACCGGCTCCACCCCGGTCGGCAAGCGCCTGATGGCCGACGCCGCCCAGAACGTCCTCCGGACCTCCATGGAGCTCGGCGGCAACGCCCCGTTCATCGTCTTTGAGGACGCAGACCTGGACAAAGCTGTCGAAGGGGCCATGGCGGCGAAGATGCGGAACATGGGCGAAGCCTGCACGGCCGCCAACCGCTTCCTCGTCCACGAATCCGTAGCCGAGGAGTTCACCCGGAAGTTCGCCGCCGCCATGTCCGCCCTAACCACCGGCCGCGGCACCGACCCCGCCACCCAGGTAGGCCCGCTCATCGACGCTGGAGCCCGTGACGACGTCCACGCCCTGGTCAGCGCCGCCGTCGACGCCGGCGCAGTGGCCGTCACCGGCGGCGCACCCGTGGACGGGCCCGGCTACTTCTACCAGCCCACAGTCCTCGGCAACGTCCCCAACAACGCGGCAATCCTGGGCCAGGAAATCTTCGGACCCGTCGCCCCCGTCACCACCTTCAGCACCGAAGAGGACGCCATCAAACTGGCCAACGCCTCCGAATACGGGCTCGCCTCCTACCTCTACAGCCGCGACTTCAACCGCCTCCTGCGCGTGGCGGAACAGATCGAGTTCGGCATGGTCGGGTTCAACGCCGGCGTCATCTCCAACGCAGCCGCACCCTTCGGCGGAGTCAAGCAATCAGGCCTCGGCCGCGAAGGCGGTACCGAAGGCATCGCCGAATACACCACCACCCAATACATCGGCATCAGCGACCCCTACACGAGCTAGACCGAGACCTGCCTGCCCAACCCGAGATCGAGACGAAAGCTCGGTAGTCGCCGGAATGCCTTATAAGACACCACATGGAGGAAACATGGCGCGAGGCCGGCCCCTGCTGCGCGCAGGCCGCAAACCAGAGAGTCATGGTGGAACGTTCTTGCCCCCCAGTAATGCTGAGTACATTCGGGACTGGACAATACTGGCCCCAGGAGAACAGGTTCTACTCGTTAAGGACAACGCGACTGAACTAACTGGCCGAGTTGATACCGTGACCGAAGACGGTTCAATCCTCTGGCTTCACCTTGATGGGGTGGGACGCCGACTATTTATCCATACGGACTCTGTACCAATCTGGCGGGTTTAGCAGGCCGATTGGACTACGAGCAGGATGCCCGTTTACTGGTCCGCGCCCGGCTTCTGTAATTGCCATCGTTCTTCTCAGTTGCCTAGGGCATCGGAGGCGGGAATGACTCCAGCTTGACATTGCCATTAGTGTTAATGTTCCAGAATGGATGCATGACGCACATGTCTTCGCAGACCCTTACACCGGTGACGATGAGGCGCACCCTCGCAGGATTTGCGACGGGCCTTTCTGTCGTCGCCGCCGAAGTCGACGGCCGTATCGTCGGGATGCCAGCCAATTCGCTCAGCTCGCTCTCCCTGGATCCGCCGCTTGTGTCCCTTGCGTTCGCGCGGACATCGACGACGTGGCCCGCGCTCCGCAACGCCCCGCGCTGGGGCATCAGCGTCCTCACTGAGAAGCAGGCAGCGCTCCTTAGCGCCCTTCGTCGCCCTGCCGGTGAACGCTTTCAGGGGATTGATGTGAGCATCGATGACGGCGCGGTGCACGTCCGGGATGCTCTCGCGACGCTGACCGTCAGGCCTCATACCGTTCTTGAAGCGGGAGACCACGACCTCGCGCTCCTGGAGGTGACCGATCTGTTCAGACACGCGGCCCGACGGCCGCTCGTCTTCTTCGACAGCACGACACACCAGCTGTCCCATTGAAAGGAAACGCCCACGTGGCAGACAAGAAAATGATCCTCGGAATGACGCTGAACTCCGGTTATGGAAATATCTCGGGTGCGTGGCGGGCGCCCCAAGTCGACGAAGACAATTACACGAACATCGAATCGAATATCCGCTACGCGCAGGCCGCCGAGCGAGGAGGATTCGCGTTCCTGTTCACCCCGGACTTCGCCGCGGTCGGCGGGGGCGTCGAGTTCTCGGGCATCCAGAACATCATGGAACCGATGCTGGCCCTGGCCGCCATCTCACAGGCCACCAGCCGCATCGGCCTCATCGCGACAGGGTCGACGACCTTCCAGGAGCCGTTCAACACTGCGCGCCAGTTCAAAGCTCTCGACGTGATGAGTCATGGTCGCGCCGGTTGGAACGCAGTCACCACCAGCGACCCGATGGTCTCTGCCAACTACGGCCGGCCTGTTGCCGACCGCAGCGAACGTTACCAGCGTGCCGACGAGGCGATTCAGATCGTGCAGGCACTGTGGGGCAGTTGGGAGAAGGACGCCTGGATCAAAGACCAGACATCCGGCCGCTTCCTGGACGCATCGAAAGTTCGACCAATCAATCTCCAAGGCGAACACGTCGCCTCGCGCGGACCTCTACCCATCCCACCGTCAGAGCAAGGCCAGCCCGTCATCTTCGCCTCCGGAGGCCCGAGCCCGCACCTTCTCGCACTCGCCGGCCGCTACGCCAGCGGGTTCATCGCTGAAGTGTGGACGATCGAGGAAGCCCGTGCCCAGCGTCAGATGGTGCGGGATGCCGCCGAACGAGCAGGGCGCAACCCGGACGAAATCAAGTACATCGCGGGACTCATGACCACGGTCGCCCCCACGATACGCGCGGGCCTTGACCGCCGGCTCGCGCTCTCAGGCGACGTCATCGAAGCCCGTCTGCCCCATGTCGGCGCGCTGCTGGGACTGCAGATCGACCCGAGTCGTTACGATGAGCCCCTCACACAAACCCAGCTGGCGGCAGCACACGCTTCCCCAATGGACCCGCGGTCCGGGATTGTTCTAAAAGTTGCGCGCGAAGGTTGGTCTCCGCGAGACATCCTCGCCCATGGCGTGATCGACTTTCATCCGACCACGGTCGGCCCTGCAGAAGTACACGCAGATCACTTGCAGGAATGGCTCGAAGCGGGAGCCGCCGACGGGTTCTGGGTTTCCCCGGACATCTACGAGGACGGTGTTGACGCGTTCGTCGATGAGGTCGTTCCAGAACTGCGCAGACGCGGGATCTTCCCCGAAGAGTACGCAGGCTCGACCCTGCGAGAGAATCTCGGTGTGCCCGCACAGTACGGCCTCGACACCCGTGTCGCAGGCGGCACGTCCTGATCAGGCTCAGCTCCGATGCGAGGACGCCTCAACAGGCGCCCTCTGCGCAACCCGGACCTCAAACGCGGGCCTTTCCTCAACGGTGCTTCCAACACTCAGTCGGCATTCCCTTGCACGGGCGTCGACAGTGCACTGGACAACGTCATCGCAAGTCCCCCTCGTCATCGCAACTCCCCCCTCCATTACACAAATGCGCTCTCACGAAAGGTCTTCCATGCACATCGGAATCATCGGAGCAGGACCGTTCGGCCTGACCTTGGCCCAGCGACTGAGTCGAGCTGGCAACCAAGTCAAGATCGCCAATTCGAGGGCCCCCGAGACCATCAATCCGCGCACCCTCCACACGGGCACCAGGCCGGTGTGGGCAGCCGAGGTCGCAACAGATACCGATGTCATCATCGTGGCAGTCAACTTCGGAAGAATTCCCTCAGTGGTCGATTTCGTTCGTCAAGCTCCAGCAGAAGCTGTGCTCATCGATGTAACGAACTACTTCCCGACAATCGATGGCGTCATCAACGGGCTGGGCAGCGGTCAGACCGAGAGCCTCTGGGCGCAGACTCAATACCGGCGCCCGCTCGTCAAGGCATGGAGCACCATCATGGCAGAGTCGCTTGCAGACAAGGCCAGTGAAGCGGGGACCATCGGACGCATCGCGCTCCCGGTGGCCGCCGACGATGACGGACACCGGATGATCGCCATGACCCTGGTCGAGCAGACAGGGTTTGACGCGATCGATGCAGGGAAGTTGGCCGACTCCTGGCGTCTGCAAGCAGGCACTCCGGCGTATTCGACCGACCTCACCGCGAACCAACTGCCAGCCGCTCTCCGCAACGCCGACGCACGTCGCGCGTCCTTGCGCCGAGACCTCATGCTCGCCGTCATCGACGAACGAACTGAAGCAACTGGAAATCGGCCCGACGCCGATTTCATAGTCGCACTCACTCGTCTGCTCTTCCAATAACCCGAGCTCAAACCGACGTATCCTCAAAGAAGACCCCACTCGGCCGGACATGTCACCAAGTCATATCTGAGATAGAGAAGTTCCTTCCTTCTACGAGGGTCACGGCACCACCAACGGACACAGCTGCTGTCTCAGTGTTCGACCCAACCATCGCTAGTTTCTTTCCCGAGTACCGGGTCGCCGCTCAGCCGAGCTGGGACGCCAAGATCACGAAGTCCTAGGTTGGGCGGCCAGATTCGTCAACGGCCGCGGAGGCCACTTCGATATCTGCTATCCCGCCCCACTTGTTCGGCTCGCGCTGATGATTGAAGTGGGCCTCCGCACGTGGTCACTGTTATGGGTGCTCGTCAGTCGCGGAGTCCGGCTCTGCGCATCAACGGGAAGATCCGTTCGTTCATGCGGTCAAGGCCCTCATCGTAGTCAACGAGTCCGACGCAGGTTCCGCTGATTCCCGTGTCTTGCAGTTTCTGAAGCCCATCGACGATCGTCTCGGTCGTGCCCACCAGGGGAACGAGGCTGGCGCGGAAGAAGGTCTTGATGGATTTGTCCTGCTTGTAGTCGTCGGACTGATTGTAATCATCCCAGTCGAAGCTGCGGCTACCTCCGTCCCGGATAATGTGCTGGTATCGAAGGGCGCTCTCCCAGTCGCCCTTCGCCTCGATGTACTTGACGTAGTCGTTTGCTACTTTTCGGTGTCCTTGCAGATGATGTGTACACCCGACCAGAGGGCGAGATCGCGCCTGCCTGCCCCGTCGGCGTTTCTGCGCAATTTCGACACTGCCTCTGCGCTGCGCTCAACATTGATCGCAGCGAAGAGAATATTTGCGTGGTCGAAAGCAAACTTCTGGCCAGCGGGGCTTGCATCCACACTCATAACCATCGGGCCAGGCGACTGCACGGGATTGGGATATGACTGAACGCCCTCGAGGTGGAAGAACTCACCCACGAAGTCAAACGCGTAGTTCTCGCCTTCGTCAGCCCAGAGCCGCGCGACGCTAGTCATCCACTCATGGGCGAGATCGAACGCCGACCGTGTTCAGCGATCTCCATGCCAAACATATTGAATTCTGGTTTGAAATAGCCTGCTGTAGCGTTGAGCTCCATCCGGCCTCCGCTGATGTGGTCGACCGTTGCAACCATCTTCGCTGCCATCACGGGGTGGATAAATGGGATGAGGCACGTCGCGAAAATCTGGATACTCTGTGTTGCTGCTGCCAAGCCCGGGTGAAGGTCTCGTACTGCCGCCCCCAAGGGCGATCCGGGCCCGAAAGGCTCTGCCAGCGGGCATTTGGGATAACCCCTCAACGCCATACCGATCTGCCTCGTCGCCGATCACACGGTGGAACGCGATCAACTCGGCCTATGATCGCCAACCCCACCAATTTCAAGGTGGCGCTCTTCGGGGCGAACGTGACAAGAGGACAGGGACCTGAGGGAAGGGGACGAACCGTAGAGGCATCCCTAAGGTTGAGAGTGTTCACAATTTCTCCTTTGAAATCTTCGTGTCAGCTTGTCCTGCCGGCTCTCGTACAGAATTGAGTTATGAGTGGGCCACGGTCGACCGGCAGGGGAATACACGGAAGTACGTCTTAGTAGACCCCCTAGCCTTTGGCTGACAGTATCTGCTGGCCGTTTGGCGTACTTTGCTACTGACGACCCGACGAGGACTTTGAACCGAATCCAGCTTCTTCGATGAAGGAGAGGAAGAGAGAGGCCATTAAGGAATGTTGCGCCAAGATGCCGAGCTCATTTGGATCGGTCATCTGCCACTCCCAACTGGTGTGCGGGCAATTTCCCAGGGTTCCTATAGGCGAGTGAAAGATTCGCAATGATTGATGGCGAAAGTAGGCTGCGGTGAAATTAACGTCGTACCAAAACTTGCGGGTACCGAACTTCAGCGTTCACGCATTGCGCGGGCTGCTCGAGGACGCAGGCCTCGACTGGCGCGGTGCACTCGCGGAAGCGGACATTGACATCGATGCTGTGAACCGTCCCGGAGGGACCATTCCTGCAAGGAAGGAACTTGCCTTCCAACTCCAATTCGTTGCCCGCACGAGAGACCGGGTAGATCTCTGGATCCAAGCCGCACGAGCTTACACGCTGTCTTCAATGGGTGATCGCGGAATGGCCCTACTAACGGCACCGACCGTTGAGGCATGGGTAATGCTCGTGTGCACAACAGACGTAGGCTATGGCCTTCACGACATTGAGCCTCTCCGGACGCCGGAGGGCACGCTAACGGGGATTGAGCTCAGCTACCGCAGTGTGCCGGCGGAATTGGTGCCGTGGGCCGTCTACCGCGACTTCTGTTGGATCGTCCGAACCCTTTCGTGGCAGTACGGCGAGCCTTTTCCGTGCACGCGG
The DNA here is from genome assembly GCF_001046895.1 of Pseudarthrobacter siccitolerans. GTDB lineage: Bacteria > Actinomycetota > Actinomycetes > Actinomycetales > Micrococcaceae > Arthrobacter > Arthrobacter siccitolerans. Next base: position 77,756 of record NZ_CAQI01000027.1, on the reverse strand, counting down.
GCAGAATTCCCTCTGGCAGAAATCTCTGCTGAAATTTCGACATACCTGCCCTCCAGCGTCAGCTGCGGCTCCGAGAATTTGCGTATTTGGTGGGACCCTGCAGCATCAACACGCGAGCTTCCCTTCGGAAACGCCTTTCAGCATGAAACATGGATCAAATCGGAGAGCCGGATTATTGACGCTCTCAGAGCAAGCGGGGATTGGTCCGCCACCGTCGCGAAGGCTATAAGGGACGCGCCCCAGTACAACCGCAATCTGGAAAATGTCGCGGCAGCGCTACACACCTCCCCTAGAACTCTCCAACGCAAGCTCGCACTCATAGGCAGTAACTTCGCCCAGATAAGGGACCAGAGCCTGACCGACCTCGCCTCGGAGATGCTCTCGAAGACAGGGCACTCTGTAGGTCAAATATCCCGCGAGCTGGGATACACAGACCCAGCTAGTTTCACCATCGCCTTCAAGCGGTGGAAGGGGGTGCCGCCGAAGGCGTACAGAGAGGCTGCCCAGTACAAAAAAGCCCACACTCCAGATGAATACTTCCCCAAGCGTCCAGCTTGATCCTGTTGCCGGGTTGCTTACCTCGACTGGTGAGCGTCTGGGTCTGGAAGGCCTTCCGCAGCGCCGGTGCCAGCTCCTCATGGTTAGGTTCGATGACTATGCGGTAAAAGACCCAAGGCCGTGAGTTTTTTCCGAGGGATCTGCCGTCCCAGCTGATTCTCACGGTTCTACTCGACGACGTCGATAAACCGGTGGGTGTCCTCCGTGGGACGGAGCAGTGGACCAGTCCTTTCCGGAGGTATGGTCCCGAGGAGCCCGGTGCCAAGGGGCAGTGGAGCTGGTGGAAGTGCAGCATGTCCCCGCAGGGAGAAGGTCCCCGGGCCAGGGCGCCAGAAGCCCGCCTCCGGCGTGAAACCCGGCACGGCAGGACGGACTTTTCCAAGAACTGCTTGGTGCGCTCCACCACGCCTTGCCCTCCTGATCCCAAGGTTGGCCTTGTACGATTTGGTTTGCAAGTACTCTGGCAGCCAGCGCTGCGGTGGGCAGTTGTTCCGTCGGCCTATGCCGGTAGTCGCCGAAGCCTGCGCCGACGGTCCATGGCACCCTGGGTTCGTTCGGCGATGACCGCCCATGCGCAGTGGTGGCCGGTTCCTTCTGCGCTGATCCGACTGCAGCGAGCATCTCTGCTCGGATGAGGTCCGTGCAGCACACAGGCGTCCTCGGTTTCAGCCGCCAGGACTCGGCAAGGAGACCCGCGGCGAATGCGTCGAACCCGGTGGATGGAACCAGCTTCATAACCACAGCGCAAAGATGGTACTTATCGGCCGCTACAGGGGTGGCATAAGGTCCATGGTGCCTGGCGCCGTCATCAGTTCGTCAGCACCTGAGGCTGCGTCACCGGAAGATGGGGAGAAGCAGTGGTCGGCGTCTCATGGCAGGTTGTTTGCGCTCATGAGCGGCCAGCGGGGAATCGGAATGCTCATGTGCGTCACCGACGATGTGGCGTACTTAGTTCACAGGGAGTACGCACGTCTCGCCGACGCCGCTGGAGGGCCAGCGGCGTCGGCGCGAAAGCAGATGTCACTGTTTGAGATGTTGTGGTCTCATGTCTGTGGCGGAGCAAGACTCCCATCTCGGGAGAAACTGGCTCGAGCCCCGGACAGCGACCCCTGCCCGATTAGTAATTTCTGGGATCAAGCTGTGAACCCGCCGTCCACTGGGAGGGTCACGCCCGTAATCATCCGCGCCTGGTCAGAGCAAAGCCATACGGCGGCGTTGGCCTGGTCCTCGGGCTCCAGTAAATCGCGCATCGGGAGAGACGCATACATGGCCTCCTTCACCTCCGGCGGTTGGTGTTCAAGTGCGCCTGTGAGCATGGTGGTCGCCGTGGGACCCGGGGCAAGGGCATTCACACGGACACCCTTTTGCCCGTAGTCGATCGCGCCGTTCCTGGTTAGGCCTATGACGCCGAACTTCGAAGCGTTGTACGGGGGGTTGCGGGGGATGCCGATCAGACCGTTACTCGAGGATGTGTTGACGATCGCGCCGCCACCGTTGGCCTCCATCGCGAGGACCTCATACTTCATGCAATAGAAGACGCCGTACAGGTTGATCTTCATAACGCGATCGAAGACTGCGCTATCCATCTCACCGACAGGGGCGAAGCAACCCCCGTCAATGCCTGCGTTATTAAAGGCGAAGTCCAGCGTGCCGTATGCACCTACTGCGAAATCGACTAGCGCCTTTACCTGCTCCTCTTCGCTCACGTCGCACCTGAAGAATTCGGCTTGCCCACCGGCCTCCTTAATGAGGGCAACAGTCTCCTTGCCAGAATCTTCGTTGTAGTCCGAAACAATCACCTTGCCACCGTGATTCGCGAAGGCGATCGCACCTGCGCGCCCAATACCAGAACCCGCGCCGGTCACGAGACCGGCCTTTTTCTCCATCAATTGCATGTTGTAGCCCTGCTCTCATTCGTCTTTTGGGTTGAGCACGCGGACCGACCACGCGTGAGTGTGCACGTTGGTTACAAGCCCGGTTCCACTGCTGGGATGTCGGTTCCCGGTCAGCCACCGCGGCGTACTCCGCGAGTGACCTCTTCCGGCATTACGGCGCCCGGATCCATAGAGATCGTGCGGCTCTGGAGGTACTCATCCACACTCGGAGATGTTCGGCGCCAGTTCGTGCGAACGCTTCTCGCTTCCTGTCGCGATGCGACTGAGTATTCCGCCCGTTCGGCAGGGCTCAGCCGGGGCCAAGGGCCCTCGTCGAAAGCCTTGCGGGCAGCGGCGACCGGGCCGTCGATGTCTTCCCGCGATGCGACGGGGAAACATCCAGCCCGCTCTTCCGACCGTGGGGAGATCACGTCATAGGATCGGTCGGACTCGGCGGCTCGCCAGGTACCGTCGATGAAGAAGGAGTCGCGCTCAATCGTCTGCATCAGTAGCCCTTCTTGACGGTGTTGCCGGCATCGACCGGCAGGGAGATGCCTGTGATGAACTTGGCGTGATCGGAAGACAGCCAAAGGACCGCCTCGGAGACGTCGCTCGATTCGATCCAGGGCAGGTCCGGCAGCGCGTTAAGGGAGGCGAACGCACCCCGTACGTCGTCGACCCCGGGATTCTCGATGTGCGGAGCGAACATGTCAAACAGGGCTTGGTTCCTGATCATGCGTGTGTTGACGTTGGTCGGGCACACGGCGTTCACCCGGATGTTGTGCGGGCCAAGGTCCTGCGCGAGCACCTTCATGAGCCCGATCACGCCGTGCTTCGACGCCGAATAAGCGGCGGTGTTCGGGTAGGCGATGATACCGGCCGTGGAGCTGGTCATGATGATAGATCCGCCTTGACCCCGCTCAATCATCGACGGCAACGTCGCCCGCGTGGTGTTGAAGACGCCCGTGAGGTTGATATCAATTACCTCGCGCCAGTTCTCCTCGGTCACCTCCCAGGAGACCGCCCCAGAGCCGACTCCAGCGTTCGCACACACGATGTCGATGTGACCGAATGCCTCGAGGCCCTCGTCCACGACCTTCTGCACCTGGGCGAGCTCGCGCACGTCGCCTACTCCGGCCACGATCCGGCCGCCGAGGCCTTCGACGAGCCGCACCGTCTCGTCGAGGTCGGCCCGGGTCGCCAGGTCGTACTTGATTGTTGTGACATCTTGTGAACAGATGTCAAGGGCAATGATGTCGGCCCCCTCTTTAGCCAGGCGGATGGCGTGCGAGCGGCCCTGGCCGCGAGCAGCCCCCGTTATGAAGGCAACCTTGTTCTCGAGCAATCCCATGTCTCTCCTTTGTGAACTTCCTAGGACCATCGATCTACTGCCACTACAGGACAACGTCATCGGCGGTAATCCGCTGAGGATCGGTCTCGGTGTCGATCGCGTGCAGGTCCGTGATGCGTCGCGGTGCGAAGACCAGCCACAGCACGATGAAGACAAGGATGGAGGCGCCCATTCCCAGATATACCGCCACGAACGTCTCCTGCGGAATGAATCCCTGGGGTCCAGCATTTAGCACGTTCAGGATGACCGCCAAAACGATCATCGAGCTCACGAACTGCACGATGGTCTGCATCCCAACGGTGACGGCCATGTTGTCCTGGCGACCGGACGCGGCGACGAGCGTGTAGCCGACAGTCAGGAAGCTCAGCACGGTGAGCCCATAGAAGAACACCCACATGTAAAAGATCCATGACGGGGTCTGCACAAAGGCGAATCCGAGGTAGAGGACGAAACCTGCGATGCCGGAGATGACCAGCACCCACTTCGGGCCAAGACGATGGAGGCCCCAACGGGTCCAAACATAACCTAGGCATGACCCGGGGAGCATTGCGAGCAGGACATAGGCGGACTCGAGGGCGGACATGCCGTGCCCGAAGCCAGACTCGGGCGGCGTCTGCAGCAGCAGCGGAAGCACGACGAAAAGCCCTTGGGCCGGGATGGTAGCCGCGAGGAGGGTCATATACCCGACTACTGCTTGGCGCACATCCATGTCGCGGAACGACATGATTGGCGCCTTCGCATTCCGCTGTTGGAAGACCCAGGCGACGAGTACCAAACCGCCTACGATGAATCCACCCAGAACGATCGGCGATGACCATCCGCGGGTTGGACCCTCGCTGATGCCGATCAACAGCGCGGTGACCCAGAGACCGAGCCCGATTGCCCCGAACCAGTCGACGGCCGAGCCCGCCAGCGCGGCTTCGGACGTCTCGGGTGCAGCGAGTGCGAGGAGCAACAGCGTGGCGTAAGCCGCGAAGATCACCCAAAAGACGCTCTGCCAAGGCAGCCCGAGGCTGTGAAAGAACCCGCCGATGACGATTGCGAGAGGCGTGAAGATCGCCATGACGAGTGATAAAGCTAGCGCGGAGAGTCTAATCCGGTCGGCAGTAGCCCGCGGGCGCAGCAACCCCCAACTCAGGGGTATGGACGCCGCTGTACCTCCCAAGAAGCGACCGATGACCAGCGGCCAGAAGCCTACGACGGTAGCTGCCAGGAGTGACCCCAGCATCGCCAGGATAGTGACAGCAATGAGTACTTTGCGGTGCCCATACGTGTCCCCGAGACGGGTTGTCAGGCCGATGGAGACGGCGGTGCCTAGCATCATGCCGTTCAGGACCCAGCCGATCTCAGATGCGGTCAACTGCGATTCTGCCGCGATAGTGCCCACCAGCGGGTAGAGGATTCCGTACTGGACGTCAAGGGCGATACCGCTCAGCATAAGCAGCGCGACAACGGTGGGAACCCCCCGTGAACGGGCCTTGGCCGGTGAGACCGATGTATTGGTTGAAGTGGGGGACATGTGATCGCTTTCTCGTTGCTTTCCAGGGCCGTCAACGGCGACGGCAAAACACTTGTCAGCGGTGTCACACTTCAACGGCATCGTTGAGTGTGATGGGCTTCACCTTTTTGTATCAACGAATCCCAGTAAGCATTCATAGGAAGAGGCGCCAACGCTCTTAGATAAGGCGCCAATGCGGCACGGGCTGTCCTCGCCGCCGCCCGGGTCTTCGGCGGCAGGCTGACGGGTGGGTTCTGAACAACAACTTGCCATAGCTGCTGCCGACGCGCGTGTCTGACGGATTGGTTTGCACTTCAAACCCTGAGCGTGAAGCGCCGGGAATGGGCCACCGACGGCAGGTTCCCCGGACGGTGGGACGACTTGCACGGAAACTTCGGACTGTGTACGCCGGCAGCATGAGGGCGGGCCTACTCGAGGTACTGGCCGATTTCCGCCTCGATGTCAGGATCGCGGTGATGGACAATATCGTCGAGGACAACGAAGATGCTGTGCTGCATCCGGGCAGGTGCTCCGGGAATGGCTTGATGCCCGTGCGGCGACGTCTGCCGAATTGACTGGCAACTACTGCGCCGTGACGGACTCCCGGTCCATCGCAGTCCTTCATCCGCACTTTATCGGCATGCCCCTCAGCCTCGGACTCTTAGACCTGGACGCCGCAGCCCTACCGCTAACTCGCGTGCTAGCTGCGGGGTCCTGATCACGAAAGCCGTATGGAGTTCATAAAGAAAGAACCCCATTAGGGAGACAACCGTCAGCCTGGCTACACCTCAACCTGACAAACTTCCATGCTCGTCTTGACTTCTTATTGAGACAGGCCTAGAACTCAACCTGACGGGCGCAGGGTTGGAGGCAATAAGTGGCCGGACAGCGGATCGGGTACGTGCGGGTCAGCACGCTGGACCAGAACGAGAAACGCCAGCTTGAAGGCCAGGTTTTGGACCGGGTCTTCAAGGACAAGGCTTCGGGCAGGGACACTTCCAGGCCGGAACTGACCGAGCTGTTGCGGTTCGCCCGCGACGGGGACACCGTAGTGGTGCACAGCATGGACCGGCTCGCGCGCAACCTCGATGACTTGCGCGCCATCGTCCAGGGCTTCACCCGGAAGGGAGTGCGGGTGGAGTTCGTCAAGGAGAGCCTGGTCTTCACAGGTGAGGACTCCCCCATGGCCAACCTGATGCTCTCAGTCATGGGCGCATTTGCCGAATTCGAACGTTCCCTCATCCGGGAACGCCAGCGGGAAGGTATCGCCCTGGCCAAGCAGCGCGGCGCGTACAAAGGGCGAAAAAAGACCCTCACACCGGAACTGGCAGACGAGCTGGTCCAGCGCGCTGTCAGTGGCATTCCAAAAGTTGTTCTTGCCCGCGATTACGGCATCAGCAGGGAGACGGTCTACCAGTACCTGCGCCATGCCAGCCCAGCGGGAACCCACTCCCCCGCCGAGCCACCCTTGCTGTAGCTTACGGAATCTCCACTATCCGGCGACGCGTGTCAGTCACGCTGGAGATATGCCAGCATCTCTGGAGTAGTGAGCAGGACGCGTGGCGAGGAAGCCTTGCTCTGGATAATGATGCCGTCCAGCTTCTGGCTGGCATCCAGTAGCTTTGCGACCCACGGGGCCCGTTGCTTGTTCACGTAGCCGATCTTCTTGGCAGGGCGACCGGCGTGGATGGCGACGGCGTTGTTGTCGTGTTCATTGGCTGGTTCGCGGACGGCTTGGACGCGCTGGCCGTTCCGGAATTTGAACGGCTTCTCCGGGTCTTCATAAAAGCCCATGCCAACCACGCGGAACGCGAAAATTTTGAAGTGCCGCAGGGCAAGAATGTTGTAATCAATCAAATCCCCGTTGGGCAGAGCCAAGTCGAGGCCGTTGTTGGAGGGTACCAAGCTCAGCGGCGGCATACCGTCGGGACCGGCCACCAGCTGGTTCTTCGCGGCTGCCCGCGGAACGTAGCCCGCACGAAGGCTCTTGACGCTCTGGCCTCCGGCCGCGGCTCTGGCCTTCTCCGCATCATAGTTGCGCCCTGCCGGCGGCCGCCCGGGCTGCGCCACTGGACCTGGCGTCACAGCAACGGTCTGTCCATGTGCAGGTTCCGGCGGAGCCGCCGACAGCTGCGGCCCCGGGCCCGTCGCTAATTTTGACTGCCTGCTGAAAGCTGCCTCTACTCTCTCCCACATCCCCATGTGCTGAATGTATCGACGCTGGAAAACAAGAGAGTGTCCGAACCGCTGGACGCAGTTCGGTTCTTGGAAATGAGCTGTCCACCAGCTTTACAGAACGTCGGTTATCGGCTCTTTAAATTGGGTGGGGGAGGGGCCGAAAATGGGGCGCTCGTGGCCTCAAGCCGGGTCGTTTCTTTGCCCCAAGTGCCGGGATCAAACCGGGCAGCCTAGGCGCCGCCAAAACCATCACCCGGTACGGGCGGGTGGACCTGCTCTGCATCGACGAGCTCGGCTATATGGAACTCGACCGGCGCGGCGCCGAACTCCTCTTCCAGGTCCTCACCGAACGCGAAGAGAAGAACTCCATCACGATCGCCAGTAACGAGTCCTTCTCTGGGTGGACGAAAACCTTCACCGACCCCCGCCTCTGCGCAGCGATCGTCGACCGGCTCACCTTCAACGGGGCCATCATCGAAACAGGCACCGACTCCTACCGCCTCGCTCATACTCTTGCTCAGCCAGGACTCGGCTATAGACCAGCGCCGCGACAAATGCGTGGTGGCTATCTGCCTCTGCGCGGTGCTGCCGCTTGGTAGACGATGGCGGCGGCAACGTCCTTCAGCTTGACGTTGTTGTTGCTGGACATCACCTGCAGTCGGTTAAAGGCCTCTTCGCTGGTGCAACGGTGCTGAGCCATGAGAATGCCCTTGGCCTGCTCGATGCCGGCCCGGGACCTCATGGCTTCCTGCAGTTGCTCCACCTCTTTGCGCGCGGAGTGATAAAGGCTCGATGTCACCATGGTCGCTGCCGAGTACTCGGTGAAGCGCTGTTTCAGGTCGGCGTCAGACACATCTGGATCAGCACTGAGGTAAGCCAGGAGGCGGACGAGATCCTCGCGGTGCTCGGTCACGTCGCGTATCTCTTGCAGGAAAGCGACCACATGACCCTCCTCATCCAAAACAGGATTATTGACCGGGCTCCAGTGCCGCTCCAGGAACGCGCCGGGGCGCCCAGGATCAGGGATGTCGAACCGATGAAGGAACATGCTGTCCCTCTTCCCGGTTCTCTTCACACGCTCAAGCGACTCGCGCATCACCCTGGCCGGTTCCTGCTCTGCCTGGGACGGGTTCTCGCCGAACACCTCGAAAGCCTGGTGCCCAACAAGATCAATGGAGGGGATTCCCACGAGGTCGACGAACGCGGGATTCACGGCGAGGATCACGTACTCGGGATCCATCAGGAGTACGCGGAGGACGTTGCCTCAAAGAGGCCTCGAGCATAATCGTTGATCCGATCAACTGATTTCCCCGACCCGCCCACGCCTGCACTGTTGTACTGTTCCATGGTCGCCGTCCTCTCCCTACCCGGTACCTCAGCATCCTTCGTCCGGCTTGGAAACGGAAGCGTGATCATCATGTCAACGGTGGGGTCCGAATTGACCTCTTATCGACGGTGTCAAAAGGATCGGGTTGCCGCGGGGAACCTCACGCCCACAATCCTCTCATTGAGACAGATCTTTTTCGGCTTACCATGAGGATCAGAAGCTACCCTGATGGTAAGCAGTGTCTGCTGGGGCTATTCCGTTCCCCAGGGGTGTTCTCGTAGGGACATGGGCATTAACCATTCCCCGGTTATAGACGCCTAGGCAGGCCGTCTCATGGATCAAGAGACCCAGCAACGAAGCTCTTGGCACGCAGCCCGCGATGCGGAACTGACCACGTACGACGTGTGGTTGCAGTACTTCAGCATCGGAGGGAACATCAAATTCTTCGAAGTCGACGCGTACCTGCACGGCCTCTATCCGTTGCCCCCAGCCGAACGAGACCTGATGGCCATGGCCCTCAACGAGCTTATCGATGACCTTCCGCAGCGCCCGAGAGCCGGCACGTCCTATGACACCGCGACCTAAAGCCGTCGCCGACGAAGGCAACTAGATATCGGGTTTCTCCAGCGTCGGTCCCGGCCGCCTCGGTCGTTGGCAATCACTACGAGGCTCGGGAACTTCCCTCAGGACCCATGCCTTCAGTCGAAGTGGGTGTGCGCTGGCCCGCCCAACGGTAGCTGAACTCGGAAGCCAATCCACTCCCTAGTGGTCCTGAATCAAGCCGTCCTAGTGGTCCTAAATGAAGTTGACACACTCAATCGCCCGATTGGGCACGCCCCAAAGCTGACACAGGCTGCTTGCCTGGTCCTCGGAACAGATCGGCATTTGAACGAGAAGTCAGGTCCGCCCGCCCACAGCCGGGGACAATTCTCATAGGTTATCCACCGCTACTGCTGCCAGGTAGCTACCCCAGCGGCTCCCAATTCCCAGCCGTGGATAACCTGAATTGACCCCAGCCATGGACGGACTAGAGTCGCCACCAGTTCCGGCCGTGTGATCAGCAAGCACGGGTCTGCCCGGCCGAGGCAGGTTGACGGAATATAAGCTATCGGCTCTTTAAAGCCGATAGCGGAAGGGGTTTATGGAAGCTCGAGTTTTCAAGGGAAATCCGGGGTTTTTCCGCCGGAATCTGTGCGTATCTGACCTTTGGCCGGTCCGCCTGGCCCTCAGTCCGCAGGCTCTCATCGCCCGGGATCTGAAGCAGGCTGGCGAGAAGGTCAAGGACGCTTTCAAGAAAGACTGACGACACCACAGAGAAGGACGCGTCCAGCGAACGGGGCGCGTCCTTTTGCTTGCTTCGGTTCTTGCAAGAGGAAGATCCAGGCTACAGCTTGGTGATGGAGGTCCTCAGGTAGTGGTTTTGGAGTTGGAGCTGTTCCTCCAATGAACCGACGTTCCTGAGGCGAGCTCTGGTCAGTTCTATGAGGACCAGGCCGAGGAATACGGACATCGCAGCGTTCATTAGGAAGTATCCGTAGCTCCCGGGCAGCACCGCAGCCGCGTAAACAGTGCTCCCAAAGGAAACCAGGATGGTCGCTGGAAGCGCCCGGAGTACTCTTTCCAGGCCCCGCCGACACTCAGCCAGTTCCGTTGTCCAGTCCCTGAAGAGGCTGGCAAGGGGAAGAATCCCTGTCCTGACGGCGTACTGGAAACAGCGCATTTGGTCTTCCGGCAGTGCAGAGGCAGGCTTCAGAATCGGCGAGGGAATCAGAACGAAAAGGAACAGTCCGCAGGAGACTGGCAGGTTCCCCCGGAGTAGGTCCCAGTACGCAGTTCCGGGCCGCGCATCTGCCTGCCACGCCGGTCCCAGGGGAATCAGGAAGACGATGAGGAAGACGAGAGCCGGCAACAACCGGCGTCGGGACTCCAGCCGCATACCGGCTGTCAATCGTCACCAGCATGGTCTTGCGGCGCTGAACTAAGGCACACGCCTTCCCAGTCGCCGTACATTCTGCGACCGTGCCCGGCATACGAGCGTAACCAGACAATTCTTGAGTCGGGCGACTTAGCGTCAATTTTTGCTTTTTCGACGTGCCCGTCGGGGTACTGGACCTCCACGTCGTCTCCGACGCGAAATTCCAACCAATTTTGGGTGGCATACTGCGTCTGAAGATGGGACTGACTGCTTCTCGTGTGGCTCATTGCGCCCACTTCCTCGTCGGCCGGCAGGAACGCTTGGTGTCTTCCGGTCAGGGCTGGGAGGTAAGAGATTCAAGCGTGGCCCGTGCCCCGCCCTCGTGGAGTTTGTTCAGCGCTTCGGTGTAGGCCTGGACGAACAGCTCGTTGTCGATCAGGTCTCCGAAGATTTGTCGGTTGGAGATGAAGGCCAAGGGTTCCTCGCGCTGGCGGGCAGCGGCTGCCATCAGCGGTTGTTTGAGCCGGTCGACGACTTCGATGATGTTTCCCTGCTCATCAACGCCTTCGGCGTAGCGTGCCCAGCTGGCCACGATCGCGGCCGAGCGGTGTATCTCTCCGCCCCGTTCCAGGTTGGCGTTGATGACAGGCAGCAGCCATTTGGGGATGCGGTCGGAACTTTCGGCGCACAGACGGGCGAGGGTGTCCCGAATGTGTTCGTTGGAGAAACGGTCAATCAGCGTTTGCTTGTAGCTGTCGAGGTCTATTCCCGGCACCGGTTCCAGGGTTGGGGTTGCTTCCTTGTCCATATAGTCCAGCAGGAACCGGGAAAACAAGGGATCCTGGGCGGCTTCGTGGGCGTAGGTGTAGCCGGCGAGGTGGCCGAAGTAGCACATGCCTTGATGGCTGGCGTTGAGCAGGCGGAGTTTCATGAGCTCGTAGGGTTCTACGTCGGCGACGAGTTGGACGCCGGCGTCCTCCAACGGGGGTCGGCCGAGGCTGAAATGGTCCTCGAGGACCCATTGCTCGAATGGTTCGCAGACGACGGGCCAGGCGTCCTCGACACCGTATTCCCTAACGGCGGTCAAGCGGTCCTCGTCGGTGGTGGCGGGGGTGATGCGGTCGACCATGCTGTTGGGGAAAGGGACGTTTTGCCGTACCCACCCGCCAAGTTCCGGGTCTTTGAGGGCAGCAAAGGCGGTAAACATCTCGCGGGCAACGTTGCCGTTGCCCTGGATGTTGTCGCAGGACATTACGGTGAAGGGGGCAAGTCCGCGCTGCCTTCGGCGGGCAAGAGCTGCTGTGATCAGACCGAAGGTCGTCCGAGGCACGGCTCCTGGTTGAAGGTCATGGACCACGTCGGGGTTGTCCGCGTCGAGTTCTCCGGTGACGTGGTGGAAGTTGTAGCCGCCTTCGGTCACGGTCAGCGAAACGATGCGGATGGCGGGCGAGGCCATCTTCTCAATCACTGCTTCCGGTTCGTCCGGGGCGAAGAGGTAGTTGATGATGGAACCAATGATCACGCCATGTCTGATGCCGTCGGAGTGCTTCACGGTGAGGGTGTAAAGGCAGTCCTGGCTGTCCATGACCTTCTTCATGTGAACATCGCCGGGAAGGACCCCTACTCCACAGATAGCCCAGTCCAGAGCTTTTCCGGCATTCATGAGCCGGTCCAGGTACATGGCCTGATGCGCGCGGTGGAAACCGCCGACTCCGAAGTGGACAATGCCCTCGGTCAGTTGTGACCTGCTGTATGCAGGTTGGCTGACCGGACCGGGAACATCGGGCAGGGTGTAGTTATTCAGGGGTTGCATGTGTGCGCCTACGCTTCGAGGAAGTACGACGGGATTGCCAGCGGCCCCAGCTCGGCCGGTCCCGGCGGGTTGGCGCCCGCCCGGGAGCAGGTGATGCCGGCTGCTTTGTTCGCGTAGCGGGCCAGGGCCTGGAGTTCGTCCTGGCTAATCCTCTGCAGTCGCTCCCGGCCTGCTGCGCCGAGTGCGCCCAGCTGCGCCAGCCCGGAGATCAGTGCGGCCATGAAGGAGTCTCCTGCTCCGACGGTGTCTGCTACCGTGACCGTTTCGCCAGGGATATCCACCCTCCCGGACCGGCTGAGGAGGACGGGTCCGTTGGCGCCGCGGGTCAATGCCACCAGGGCCGGCCCCAGGGCCAGCCATGCGTTCATTGATTCCTCCAGGGTTCTGTCGGGATAAAGCCAGAGCAGGTCCTCGTCGCTGGCCTTGACGATGTCGCTGGCGGCAACAAAGTCCTCTGCCTGTTTCCTGGCTGCTGCTTTGTCCGGGCTGATAGCCGGCCTGCAGTTGGGGTCGAAGCTGATGGTGGCGTGATGGCGGGCACCGTCGAGCAGGCCCATCACTGATTTGCTGCCCGGAGACAGAACCGTGGAGATGGATCCGGTGTGGACGTGCAGGGAGCTTTCCGCCGCTGCCAGGGCCGGGATGGAGGCCCCGTTGATATCCCAGCTGATGGCGAAGGTGTACCGGGCGGCTCCAGCGTCATCTAAAGTCGCCACAGCTGTTGAGGTGGGTTGGGATCCCCCGACGATGGTCTCGACACCGTTGTTCTCGAGGTGCTTCGCGATCAACTGACCGTACGGATCCTCAGCGAAGTGGGTGACGAGTTTGGTGTAAAGGCCCAGCCGGGCGCAGCCGACGGCCACATTCAGGGGGCTGCCGCCCGGATGCGTCTCCGGTGCTGTGCTCCCCCGTCGGGGGTCTTCTATGATGTCGACGAGTGCTTCCCCGATGACAGTGACCAGGGCTTTGCCCTCGGAGAGATTCGGTTCCGTGCCGGTCCCTTGTGATGACATGGCTGCTTCCTCGCAGGTCGGTGCTTGATGTGGCTGGGTACTATTTTGGGGCTGCCGTATCAGCGACCCGGATAAACGACGGCTTTCAGCTGGCCGGGCTGCTTGCCGGCCTTCAGTGCCTCCTCGGACTCGGACAGGCTGAACTTGCCGGTGACCAGGATGTCCAGGTCAACTTTTCCGTCGGCGATGAGCTGGATGGCCAGCGGCCAGGTGTTGGTGTAGCGGAAGACGCCGGAGAGCCAGATCTCCCGGTTCTGGATGTAGGAGACGGGCAGTTCGACGTCGTCGGCACCGAGTCCCACGAGGATCACGCGCCCGGCAGGGGCTACGGCCTTGATGCCCGCGCGGACGGCCTGGGGTGCGCCGGATGCATCGATGAAAGCGTCGACGTCGAGCCCTTCCACGCTGTCGGTTTTGGCGTTGAGCGCGTGGGTGGCGCCGTGTTTGAGGGCGAACGCGAGCCGGTCTTCGGCGATGTCGGAGATGTAGATTTCGGTGGCGCCGAAGGCGCGGGCGGCTTGGGCGGCGATGATGCCGATGGGGCCGGCGCCGGCGATCAGGACCCTGCTGCCGGGTTTGATTTCGGCGCGTTCGCAGGCCCAGAGGCCTACGGAGAGCGGTTCGATGAGGGCGGCGGCTTCGTCGCTGACGCTGTCCGGGATGTCGTAGGCGAAGTCGGACTGGATGGTCACGTATTCGGCGAAGGCGCCGTCGATGGGCGGGGTGGCGTAGAACTCGATGTCGGGGCAGAGGTTGTAGCGTCCGGCTTTGCACTGCTTGCATTTGCGGCAGGGGCGTTGGGGTTCGACGGCGACGCGCTGGCCGACCCGTGAGGGGTCGACGGCGCTTCCGACGGCGGCGATGCGGCCGGAGAGTTCGTGGCCCAGGATGAGCGGGTGGTCCACGACGTAGGGGCCGATCCGGCCGTGTTCGTAGTAGTGGACGTCGCTGCCGCAGACGCCGACGGCGGCGACCTGGACCAGGACCTGGTCGGCGTCGAGCTGCGGGAGGGGCAGGGTTTCCATGGCCATGTCGCCCTGGCTTTTGAGGATGTTGGCGCGCATGGTGGCGGGCAGTCCCGAGCCGGTGGCCTGCGCCTGGGTGGTGGTTGTTGTCATCGAAGTAGTCCTTGAAATAAGTCTGGTGGGACGTCGGCGCGCTATTTGACGGCGCCGAGGGAGAGGCCCTGGACGAGCTTGTCCTGGGCGGCGAAGCCTGCGAACAGTACCGGGAGTGAGATCACGACGGCGGCTGCGCAGACTTTGGCGAGGAAGAGGCCCTGGCCGGAGACGAAGCCGGTCAGGAAGACCGGGGCGGTGCCTGCCACGACGCCGGTGAGGACCCGGGCCAGGAGCAGTTCGTTCCAGCTGAAGATGAAGCAGATCAGCGCGGTGGCGGCGATGCCGGGCATGGCGACGGGGGCGATGACCTTGCGCAGGATGAGCAGGAGGTTCGCACCGTCGATCTGTGCCGCTTCCAGCATTTCCTCCGGCACCTCAGCCAGGAACGAGCGCATCATCCAGACGGCGATGGGCAGGTTCATGGAGGTGTACATCAGGATCAGGAACCAGATGTTGTCCAAGGCCCCCACTGTTCGGGCGAAGAGGTAGAGCGGCAGGATCGCGGCCACGACGGGCATCATTTTGGTGGAGAGGAAGAAGAACATCACGTCCGTCCACTTCTTCACCGGCCGGATGGACAGTGCGTAGGCCGCCGGGAAGGCCAGGAGCAGCACGAGGACCGTGGACAGGATCGAAGCGGTGGCGGAGTTGATCAGTGACGGCCAGGGGCTGACGCCGGAGGTTTCCCCGAAGAACTCCCGGTAGGCGTCCAGGGTGAGGTTCGCGGCGACCGACGGCGGGTTCGTTGCCGCGTCGGTCTCGGAGTGGAACGAGGTAAGGACCATCCACAGGACCGGGACTGCGAAGAGCAGCGCGAGCAGCCAGGCGGCGATGCCGGCGGCGGTGTTGTTGCGGGTGGGGTCCATCCGCGCTTTGCCGCGTTTGCGGCTGCCGGTGTTCAGGGCTGTGGGGCCGGCAGGTGTGTTCTGCGGTGCGGCGGGGGTGAGGGTGCTCATCGTGCTGCCTCCTTCTTGAAGAGTGAAAAGACGGTGCGGAGTGCGAAGGTGGCCACGATGATGGTGCCGATGACCACCACGACACCGGCGGCGGATGCCAGGCCGTATTCGTTGGCGAAGTAGAACGTCTGGTAGATCGCGTAGGGCAGGTTGGCGGTGCCCAGGCCGCCGGCGGTGAGGGTGAAGACGGCGTCGAAGTTCTGCACGATGTAGATCGCGCCGAGCAATCCGCCGAGCTCCAGGTACTGGCGCAGGTGCGGCAGGGTCAGGTGGCGGAAGATTGCCCACGGGGTGGCGCCGTCCATCTGGGCGGCTTCCACGGTGTCCATGGGGCGGGACTGCAGTCCTGCGAGCAGGATGAGCATCATGAACGGGGTCCACTGCCACACGAGGGAGAGGATCACGGCCATCATGGGTGCCTGTGAGAGCAGGTCCAGTTGCGGTGCTGCTGCGTTGCCGAACAGCGACCACACCCAGGTCAGGACGCCGTTGATCAGCCCGTAGGTGGGGTTGAGCAGGGCGTGCTTCCAGATCAGGGCTGCGGCGACGGGAACCACCAGGAACGGTGCGATCAGCAGGGTCCGGGCGAGTCCCCGGCCGATGAACTTTTTGTCCAGCAGCAGTGCCAGTCCCAGTCCGATGAGCAGGCTGATCAGCACCACGGAGACGGTGAGGAGGATGGTGGTGAAGATGGCCTGGCGCAGGTCGGGGTCGGTGAGGACGGTGACGTAGTTTTCCAGGCCGGCGAAAGCTGTTTTGTCCGGGCTGAGGCTGTTCCAGTTCAGGAACGAGATGATCAGGGTCACCACGAACGGGAGTTGGGTGACGATGATGAGGAAGATCAGGGCCGGGAGCAGTGGTGCGCGCCGGACCCAGGCCAGGGCGCGTTCGCGCGATTTGGCGTCTCGTGAAGGTTTGGCTGCGGTGTGTCCCGGGCGGGAGATGCGCGCCGTTGCGGTAGTCATGATGTTCTCCTGCGGTTCGGTTAGGGCTGCTTGTACTTGTCGCCGACCTTTTGGGCGGCTTGTTGGCCCTTGGCCAGCGCGTCGGCCACAGACCCTTGGCCTGCGATGGCGGAGCTGATGCCTTGGGAGACGTTGGTGCCCAAGGCTGCGAATTCGGGGATGCCGACAAACTGGATGCCGACGGCGGGGCGTTCCTGGGCGCCGGGGTTCTTCGGGTCGGCGTTCTCGATGGCGAAGCGTTCGGCTTCGAAGAACGGGGCGGCCTTCTGGAACTCGGTGTTCTCGTAGGTGGAGATGCGTTTGCCGGATGGCACCTTGGCCCAGCCGAGCTCGGAGGCTACGAGTTCCTCGTAGTCCTTGGAGCTGGCCCAGGCGATGAATTTCTCCGCGGCGTCCTGCTTTTTGGAGGCGGCCTGCATGGCCCAGGACCAGGTCCACAGCCAGCCGGAGGACGTGGTTTCCTTGACCGGCGCCTGGGCGTATCCGATCTTGCCCTTGACCGGGGAGTCTTCGGCTTCCAGGGCCCCGGCGGCGGAGGTTGCGTCGTACCACATTGCGGTTTTGCTCTGGCTCATGTTGTTCAAGCACTCGGTGAACCCTGCCTGCGCGGCGCCTGCTTCACCATGCTCGCGGACCAGGTTGGTGTAAAACTCCACCGCTTCGGCGAACTTCGGAGAGTTGACCTGCGCGTTCCAGTCCTTGTCGAACCAGGTCCCGCCGAAGGTGTTTACTACGGTGGTCAGCGGTGCGAAGACCTGGCCCCAGCCGGGCTGGCCGCGGAGGCAGATGCCCTTCATGCCCGGAGTTGCGCCGTCCACTTTCGCCGCGATGTCGGCAACTTCGTCCCAGGTGGGTTTGGCCGGCATGGTCAGGCCCTTGGCTTCCAGGATGTCCTTGCGGTACATCAGGAAGGAGGACTCCCCGTAGAAGGGTTCGCCGTAGAGCTTGCCGTCTTCGCCGGTGAGTGATGCGGTGTAGGCGGGCAGGATGTCGTCCTGGGCAAACTCCGGATCCGCAGCAACGTCATCCAGCGGTGCGAGCCAGCCGTTGGCGGAATAGAACGGGATTTCGTAGTTGGACAGGGAGGCGACGTCGTACTGGCCGGCCTGGCTGGAGAACTCCTGGCTAATCTTGGCCCGGACATCGTTCTCCGGCAGGATCGTATAGTTCACCCTGATTCCGGTTTCTTTGGTGAAGTTCTCTGCGGTGAGCCGCTGCAGATCCTCCATCTGGGGGTTGTTCACCATCAGGACACTGATGCTGTTCGGGTCACCGGCGGAATTGCCACCGCCGGCACCTGCACAGGCCGAGGCGCTCAGCGCGACACACAAAGCGCCGGCGGCCAGGGTCGCAGCACGCATTTTTGGGCGCATTAAGGACTCCTTTGTTCTTCAGGGATGCACAGTCACCGCATCTCGACTGCCATGTCGGGATACTGGACCAGGGCGAGGACTATGACCGGAAACTCCGAGACACCGCTCGCTGATGTACCTCAAGATTAAGCGCGAGGTACAGGTCACAACTAGCGCCCTGCTTGCCACTTTCTGATACTTATTTTCCTGATCAGCCCCCTGCAGGAGGCGTTAGTCTGGGATCGGAGCGCTGAAATTCTGTCCAGAGTTCATAAACGTCGACCAATTGGAGTACTACGATGGCTGCCGCGGACAATGCTGACGGGGCAACGGCGAGGCTGGCTGAACGGCTGCTGGGAATGCGGGCCAACCGGGAAGTTATCCCGCCTGATCCCAACCACTCCGTGCGCTGGCACCAGCACAGTTATCCCAGCCCGGTGGCACGATGGAACTATCACCCCGAGTACGAGATCCACCTCATTCGCAAGGGCACCGGAAAGTTCATCGTCGGAGACCACATCGGCACCTTTGAAGCCGGCCACGTCTCGCTAGTGGGGTCAGGCCTGCCCCACGACTGGGTCAGCGACCTCGAGCCCGGCGAAGTGCTGGAAAACCGGGATGCCGTCATCCAGTTCGATGGAAAGTGGGTTGAGCAGGCGGCTGCTCTGGTTCCCGAGTTGGCCGAGGTCAAGCCGCTGCTCGAACAGTCGCAGCGGGGAATCGAGTTTCTGGGACGATCAGCCAAGGAAGCGGCAGCAGCCATCGAGGCGATGGGAACTACCTCGGGGCTGGCGCGCCTCCAGCACCTGTTTGCACTGTTCCGGGTCCTGGTCGAAGCGCCCCCGGCAGACCGCAGCTATCTGGCCGAGGAATGGTTCCGTCCACAACTGGACGGCCAGGCCGCCGCAGTCGTCGACCTTGTCCTCGAGTACGTTTTCAGCAATCACGCCGGCACCGTCAAGCTGTCCGAGGCGGCTGAATTGGTCGGAATGCAGGAAGCTTCCTTCTCGAAATACTTCAAGCGCGCTACCGGCCAAAACTTCAGCGACCTCGTGCGCAAACTGCGCCTGGCCCACGCCCGGCGCCTACTGGAACGCACCGACAAGCCCATCTCCGACATCTGCTACGAAGTCGGCTTCACCAACCTCTCCAACTTCAACCGGCACTTCCTCAACGATCTGGGAGAAACCCCCCGGCATTACCGTCAACGCGTCCAAAAGTGAGAGCCAGGTTTGCTGTACCTCGGCCCTCTCGGACTCAATCTGAACCCTGCCCGCGCCCGCCCAGGGACAAGACTGTGAGTACATGATTACCGCAGGTTCCGGTCCGATGAAGTATCCGGTACGGCAACGAGTTTTCTGCCAATGCCGTCGCACCAAACCCAGAAGGCGGATCCGTCGGGCATCCCTATTTCCACTGTTCCTCCGACGAATTTCCCCTCATACCTAATCCTGATTCGATGACCTGGTTTCGGGAGCTCCGATACTTCCATCTCAGGGCCGGTAGGACGCAACTGAGCGGAGCGCTGTGCTTCCCGGCGCTGTTGTCTTGGACCTCGGCGCTGAGGCCGATTTGAAATCGAACTCGACGCGTACCGGACGTCCCCGTCTTGTATCGGCAAGCCAACCTCCTCCCGTTCTTGTAGGGCGCCGGATCCAGCTGACCTGCCCAGGCGCAGTAAGGCAGCGTGTTCATTTCGTTCGTACCCCAACGCTTCAATGGCATCTAAAACACGCACTCGAGTCCGGGGTGCAACGAATTGAGGACGGTTCAGGACGTTGGAGACCGTCGCTGTGGAAACACCCGCCGCCTCTGCCACATCCTGCATGGATGTTCGCGTCGCCATGCAAATCCTTTCAATCTGAGCAAGCACCCCTGCTGCGGATTCCTCTGCGCAGCTCCAAAACTTTTCTTATCGATAACATAAGATATCGATAAGACTTCCGTCAAGGCCTTGTCCGAAAGGCCTTCCCGCCGCGGGACGAATAGAGGGTAATGCGAGCCATGCGGTTGTAGGGGCCGGAGGGTAGTTCTCGCATTGCTGTTGAAGAGAAAGGGAAGGCACGCGCGGCCTAGGCTGCGCCTCTCATGCTGACTCCCGGACCACCAGCTCCGTGGGGATGGTGATGGCCGCGGGCCGTTTGCCGGCGATGACGTCCAGGAGCAGGCGGACCATTTCCTCGCTGATCCGCTCGAACGGCTGGCGAACGGTGGTCAGCGCCGGCGTGGCAGCCGAGGACGCGCTGATGTCATCGAAGCCCACGACGGCGACGTCCTCGGGGGTGCGCCGTCCGGCCTCATGGAGAACCTCCATGGCGCCGAGGGCCATGAGGTCGTTGGCGGCGAAGACGGCGTCGATGCCGGGTGCACGGTTGAGGAGTTCGCGCATGCCCTTGGCTCCGCTTTCCTTGCTGTAGTCGCCGTGGACGATCAGGGCTTCATCAAGCTCCGCGCCCTGGTGGTCGCGGTAGGCCTCAAGCCGGCGGATGCCGCCGGAGGTGTCCTGTGGCCCGGTGATGGTGGCGATCCGCTGCCGGCCGGCGTCCTGGAGGTAGCGCAGGACGTCCTGGGCACCTTCGTAGTCGTCGGCAGCAACGTAGCCCATCTTCTTTTCGAACCCGAGGGGGATTCCGCAGGAGATGGCGGGAATGCCCGCGGAAATGATGTTCGAGATGATCCCCTTGCGGGTGGCGTGGGAAGAGACCAGCAGTACGCCGTCCACATGGCCCGAGGTGAGGAATTCCGTGGCCCGGCGCTGTTCGTCATCGGTACCCGCCAGGATGAGGACCAGCGGGATGTCGTGGACTGCCAGCGCATCGGCGGCCCCGCGCACGAGGACGGCGAAGTTGGGGTCTTCGAACAGGCGGTCATGCGTTTCGGTCAGCAGGAATGCCACGGAGTTGGCACGGTTGGTGGCCAGGTTCCGGGCATGCGGGTTGACCCGGTAGCCAGTCTTTTTGATGGCGGCGTTGACGGCCTCCAGGGCGGACGGGCTGACCCAGTGTCCGCCGTTCAGCACGCGGGAAACCGTGCCGCGTGAGACTCCGGCTTCTCTGGCCACGTCGTCAATCTTTGGCCTCGGCCGGGGAGCTGACTGGGTCATTGTCGAGGGATGCAGACTGCGCTCATCCGCGGTGCGGGCCTGCAAGTAAGGGGCAGGGGCGAGGTACAGATCATTTTCAAGTGTCTTTTAGGCGCAGGCCGGGGCGGGTGTAAGTCAATGTACGGATTTTTCGTGGGTCTCGCCAAAGGGTACGGACCTGTCCAGACTGAGGGTGTAGCGGTGGAAGTCATGGCGAGTGACGAGAATTCCCGAGGCTCCAGTCTCATTGGCCAAGCACCGCAGCGTAGCCTCAGCATCTGAAAGGCGTTCAGGTAGCTGTTTTGCATGGTCAACTGTCAGCTCGATGGATCCTGCGGTTTCGTGCATTGCTTGTCCTTCCTGCTGTGGCGATGGGGGTGGCCGTGGGCGGCGACACGGGTTTCCTGCGCCTCCTGGCTAATGTGTATGCCGTGCGTGGAACGGATGGCCCGGAGCACTGGTCCCTGGGCCATCCGTTGTTTATGAGCAGGCCAGGGTTCTCAGTTCGAGAGCTGCCATGGGCCGTTGGGGTCGCCGGGGGTTTGATTGCGGGTCCACCATTTAGCGGTGTAGTTGTGCCCGTTGTACGTGGCTACGTCCCCTTTCACGAAGATCCTTGAAGGTGTCCATGCCGCTGTTCCGTTGACTTGGCGAATTTCCTGCCAGGGTCCCGTCGGGTCCCCGGGGACTTGTCCTTTGGTCCACCAGGATGCGAGCCAAACTGATCCGTTGTAGGCGACCTTGTCTCCGGCCTTGTATGTGGAGGCAGCCTGCCAGGCAGGGTGAACCGAGATGGGGAGGCTGGTGCTCACGGTGGGAACGCCGGTGGCGGCAAGGTCAGCATTCAGCGAGATCGTGACGTTCAGCTCTGCCGCTTGAGCGGAGGAGAACCCTGAGACCGAATACTGGGAGGGCGTGAGGGGCAGTGAGGTTCCATCAGCTCGTGAGGCGGTGACCGTCAGTGTCGTGGTGTCGAGCGGCTCACCGACCGGGTACACATCCTTTGTCGTGGTCGCGGCAATAGCGGTGACTGCGGAGGCAAGACCGGCTTGCGCGGAGGTCAGAGCCGATGTTGCAGCATCAATTTGGGCTTGGGTGGAGGTCGCGGATGCCAATACGTTCTCGGCTGTGCCAAGGGCTGTGGAGAATGGCTGCCAGGATGCCGAGCTGTAGTCGGATGATGTCAGTGTGCGGCCGGCGGAGGTTGCTTCGCTCAGGTGTGTTTTGTTCACTGCCGTAAGCGTGAAGTCATCGGCACGCAGCAGTTGCTCGGCTTTTCCGTTAACACTCATCCCTATGGTCGCAGAGCCGCCGACGACGTTCACCGGCAGAGACACTTTTACCCAGCCATCACCAGTGGCCGGCATCGTGGAGAGGCTGGTTTCAAACGTTTGCCCGCCTGAGATCGCGAACAGCTTGGCGTCCTCAATGGCTGCGGGCTTTCGCACCTGGGCCGAGAGCGTGTAGGCGCCGTCGGGCATCGGAAAGTTCACCGGGTCGATTGTCTGCTCAATTTTCGCCGAGTACGCCGACGCTGACCAGAAGGTGAGATTGAAATTGCCGACGCGACCGCTCTTGTCGGCATCATTCCAGACCGCGGCCGGATTTGTGCGCCTCCATCCCGCGATTTCCGGGATGGGTTTGCCTTCCTTGTCGGTGTAGGGAGCCTTCACGCGGTCGGCCTCGAAACCACCGTTGAGCACATAGTCGTTGCCGTCAGCGACGGACCATGCACCTGTTGTCGCATTGAGATTCCATTGGCTCATGGAGTTGAAGTAGGGGGTGCCGTCGGCAGAGAAGCTCAAGGGCACCCATTGGTTGTAGCCCAGGCCGTTCCCTGCAAAGTCTGCCCAGCGGTCCCCTGCATAGATAACGGTGTCCTGCTGGGTCCCCTTGACGGTGTAGTAGAAGCCCGTCTGCGTCACGTGTCCGAAGTCAGCTTCTGCCCCCGGAATCTTTTGCATGTCATTGGTCGGCGTGTAGGGTCCGTTGATGTTGTCGGCGACCAGGTAATAGGCTCGCGAGGCATTCCAGCCGAAGAGATCTGAAGCGCTCATGTAGTAGCGGCCGTTGTATTTGAAGAGGCAGTTTCCTTCACGGCCGGCTCCGTCGTAGACCTTGACCG
Source organism: Pseudarthrobacter siccitolerans (assembly GCF_001046895.1). Taxonomy (GTDB): domain Bacteria; phylum Actinomycetota; class Actinomycetes; order Actinomycetales; family Micrococcaceae; genus Arthrobacter; species Arthrobacter siccitolerans. The sequence continues at coordinate 54,628 of NZ_CAQI01000027.1, read as the reverse complement.
TATCGAGGAGGTCGACCTTGCCGTCCTTCACACCGATCCTTGAGATGAAGATTTTGTTTCGACCGCCGCTCTTGGAGTACACGAGGTAGGAGGTGCCGTCATCATCGGTGAAAACTGTTTGGTCTCCGGTGCTGACCGTCATCTCGGCGCTGTAGTCCGTCATTTTGAGCCGGCGATCGGCGACGAAGGGTCCCGTGGGCGAGTCGGACAGGGCTACGAATTCGGCGCCGTCCGAGTTGGTCTGTCCTTCGATTTTGATGCCGTGCTGGCTGAATAAGGCGTACTTGTTGAGGTCCTTGACGTAGGCGACGCCCATCCGGCCGACCCAGGTTGCTTTGCCCGTGCCGATATTGGTGAAGCTGTCGACCTGCGCGCGTGAAAGGACGTCACCTTCGTACTTCCAGTTCACCAGGTCCTTGGAGCTGTATGCGCTGACCGCAACGAAAGTATCGCCGCCGGTCGTGATGGGTTGGGTGGGTTTGTTGTAGTAGTCGATGGCTCCTGTGTAACGCGGTCCGTACCAGTAGTGCAGCACCTCCCCGGTTTCCGGGTCCTTGAAGTCAAAGATTCCACCGCCCTGGGAAAAGATCGGGTTACCGGCCGTGTCTTTCCAGAAAGTGTCGTTGGTTATGGTGCTGCTGCTGTTCGCGTCAGTCGCGCTGTCGGGGGCTGCGCCGGCCGGTGCGATCACGGCACCTTGCATGGACAGTGCGGCTGCGGCGAAGAGTGCCGTGGCGAGTGTTCCCAACCGCTTTCCCCGGGTACCTAGTGGTGTGGATGTCAAGGACAGGTCCTACTTCCTCGTAGTTGTTGCGTTTGGTGGTGCTACAGATCGCCCCTGAGTGGGCGGTGGGATGGGCAAAAGGACTGCCCTGCCGGACGGTGAAAAGGGGTTCGTCCGCCCGGTCGTCTGATGGTGGATTCCGTGGTTTTGCCGTTGGGTCAGGCGTCCTGGCCATCGGGGTCTGAGGTCCGGAGCATGCGCCAGGCAAATGGTTCCATCTTCATGCCGTTGACCGTGGTGCCGGTGAGGATGTCTGTTCCCTGAACGTCGATGCTTTGCTTCTGGTTGCCGTGGTTGATCAGGGTGAGCACGTCTCCGCGCCGGGCGGTTTCAATCCAGGGCGAGAGCCCGGGGAGTTCAGCCTGGACCCCGGCTTCCTGCAGCGCCCAGCCGAGGACAGCTTTCATCCCCGCGTCGTCCGGGATTGTGGCGAGGTAGACACCGGCGCCCCGGCCGTGGGGGTTGCGGGTGAGCGCGGGATGCCCGGCGAGACGTCCGTCGGTGAAGGTCCCTATCACCTCTGCACCGCGGGGATGGATCTCTTCGGCGAGGTATTCTCCCCGGAGATCTCCGAAGGGGCCGCTGACGGTGCTGTACGTCTGGCCAGGTCCTGTTCCACCGGCTGCCGCTGAACCCGGGTCTCCGGCAGAGTGCCCTCCGGACCCGGCCGATGGCGGAACGAGGGCCCCGAACTCTTCGACCGTGATGCCGAGGGTATCCCTAAGGCCTACGAGGAACCCGTTGTCACGGAACGCGTCGTCGTGATCGACAACATCGGTGAAAGCCGAAACAAGGAGGTGTCCGCCGTTGGCGGTATATCCGGCCAGGTTGCGGGCTCCGGCGTCTGTAAGAAGGTAGAGCTGCGGCACGACTACAAGCGAGTATGCCGAGAGATCGGTTGTTGGCTGTACGAAGTCGATGGAGACGTGCTGGGCGTGCAGTGCGGCGTACCAGCGCTGTACAAGGTGGCCGTAGTCAAGGACGACCGGGTGATCCGGGTTCGACAGTGCCCACCAGTTCTCCCAATCGAAGACAACAGCAACGCGGGCGCCGCTCTCCGGGGCCATGGCCGGAAGGTCCGCGAGGGTTGCTCCAAGCTCGGTTACCTCGCGCCAGATCCGGGTGTCGGTCCCGGCTTGGGGCAGCATGGCGGAATGGAATTTCTCGCTGCCGCGCCGAGCCTGCCGCCACTGGAAGAACATGATGCCGTCTGCGCCGTGACCCACCGCCTGCGCGGACAAGGCGGCCATCTGTCCGGGCGCTTTCGGAGCGTTGGTCGGACGCCAGTTCAGGGCGCCGGTGGATTGCTCCATCAGCAGCCAGGGGGTGCCGGGTTTCAGGGAGCGCATCAGGTCGCGGGCGAAGGCGGAGGCACGGAACGATTCGGGATCGTTTGGGTCCGGGTAGTTGTCGTCCGTGATGACGTCGATTTCCTGGGCCCAGCGCCAGTAGTCCAGTGGTGGAAATGCGCCCATGAAATTGGTCGAGACTGGTTGGGTTGCTCCTGCTGCCCTGATGATGTCCCGTTCCATGACGTACAGCTCAAGGAGCGCGTCGGAAGTGAAGCGTTTGAAATCGAGGGCTCCGCCGGGGTTGAGGCTGGTTGGTGCTTTCCGTGGCGGCAGGACCTGATCGAACGAGGTGTAAATCTGTGACCAGAAAGCGGTCCCCCACGCAGCATTGAGTGCGTCGATGGTGCCGTATTTTTTCTGTAGCCAGCGCTGGAATGCGTCGCGTGCATTGTCGGAGTAGTCGTAGTTGACGTGGCAGCCGTACTCGTTATTTACGTGCCACATAACGACCGCTGGATGATTGGCGTAGCGGGCAGCGAGTTTGTGGACGAGTTCGGCGGCGAGACGCCGGTAAATCGGGGAGCTGGGAGCATAGTGCTGGCGGCTGCCGGGCCCGTACACAACACCGTTTTCGTCGCACGGCAGCATTTCCGGGTACTTCTGGCTTGCCCACGGCGGCGGAGACGCCGTCGCAGTGGCGAGGTTTACCTGAATGCCCCCGCCGTGGAGCAGCTCAAGGATGCGGTCCAGCCAGCCCCATTCGAACTCACCCTCCGCCGGCTGTATTTTTGCCCAGGAAAAAATACCGAGGCTGACGAAGTTGACCCCCGCTTCCTGCATCAGCCGGACGTCTTCCGGCCAGATCTCCTCCGGCCACTGCTCAGGGTTGTAGTCGCCGCCGTAGTACATCGAATGGGTCTCCTATGGAGTCGGTGGGAGGGGGGAAGCGTTCCGAAGTGCCAAGCGCACATGACAATGCCTTCGCTGCCATGTTGCGGGGACGGTCGGAGGCGTCCCGGTAAAGAAAAGTGCGATTCCGAAACGCCTCCGAAAAGAGGGTTCTTATCGATAACTGCCGCACGGTATGGTCTACAGTAGATATCGATAAGGCAATGGTCAACCCCCGATCTGTCACGTTTATGGGCGGAGTTTTCGGGTCAGCCCTATCGAACGCGAGGAGGCGGGTATCAGAGACATGCAGCAGCAGCGACGTCCAACCATCTATGACATCGCAAAGACGGCAGGGGTTTCACACATGACTGTCTCGCGCTATCTGCGCTTCAATGGAGAGCGCACCCGCGAGGACCCCCGCGAACGCATCAAGGCAGCCATCGCCGAACTCGATTACCGCCCCAACCTCGCTGCCAGAGCGCTGCGAACGACCCGCACCGGCCGGCTCGCAATCCTTTTTCCATCAGGTTCGGCCGCCAGTTCCGTGCACATGCTTACCGGAGCCACCGAGGCGGCCCGTGAAGCTGGCTACCAGGTGGATGCCATCACGCTCGCCGGTTCCGCCGCTGAGCGTTCGGAACGCATGCTTGAACTGGCTGAGGCAGGACTCTTTGAAGGTCTGCTGGCGCTCACTCCGCTCGAGTCGGAGCGTCAAGCGCAGATCGCCTCACGGGTCCCCGTGGTGGTCGGCGCTGAATACGACGACGAGATGCGCGGCATCGGCGATCTCGCGGACGCCTCCCCCGTTGCCGAGATCATCGAGACTCTCGCCGGCTATGGGCACCGGACGTTCCTCCATATCGCTGGAGACCGCAGTTACACCACTGTTCGAAGCCGCGAACAGACGTTTCTCGAAACCGTCGAACGCCTCGGCCTGGATTCTGCCGGTTCCGTGGGGGGCAGCTGGCTTGGAGAAACCGGCCAGCAGGCGGTCCTCGACCTCCCGGACGACACCCGCGTCACTGCCATTATCGCCTCCAACGATGATCTCGCCGCCGCCGCCATCCACGCCGCCATCCACCGGGGGTGGCGCGTGCCGGAGGACGTGAGTGTGGCAGGTTGGGACAACAACGCTCTCGGGGCGTGGCTCCCGCCCACCCTGACCAGTGTCAAGGTCGACTATGAAGAGCTTGGCCGCAGAGCCATGGCCAAACTCTTGGCCGCGATGCGGGATGAAGCAGAACCTTCCTACTCAGAACCTGTCGCAGCTGTCGTCTGGCGTGACAGCACAGGACCTGTCAATCCCGCGCGGGGTTAACTGGACCGCAAACCCCAAAGGAGTGGCTTCGGCGACTCTGTCGCCAACAGCGCGGACGGCGGCCAGTCCTCTGAGTGGCCGTTCCGCGCGTGTATCAGGCTGCACTCCTTCACCATTCAGCCAAGGAGCCGTCGGCATGCCGCCATACGGGGTTCCGCCAGCGGTGGCTCTGGGCGGAGCGTTCGATTACGTACTCTTCGTTCACGTCGATACCAAGACCTGGACCGTCGGGAATTCGGACCATCCCGGATTCGTAGTGAAAGACGGTGGGGTCGTGGATGTAGTCGAGCAGGTCATTTGATGTGTTGTAGTGGATCCCCAGGCTTTGCTCCTGGATAAAGGCGTTGTAGCAGGAGGCATCCAGTTGCAGGCAGGTGGCCAGCGCAAGGGGGCCCAGGGGGCAGTGAAGCGCAAGGGCGACGTCGTACGCCTCGGCCATGTGGGCGATCTTGCGCGTCTCGGTGATGCCACCGGAGTGTGAGGGGTCTGGCTGGATGATGTCCACAGCTCCGCTGGCGATGATGTCTTTGAAGTCCCATCGGGAGTACAGCCGTTCCCCGAGGGCGATGGGCGTCGGGGTATTGCGCAGGACGTCCAGTAGAGAGCTGGTGTGTTCGGAGAGGACTGGCTCTTCGATAAACATCAGTTTGTAGGGCTCGAGTTCCTTGATCAGGACTTTGGCCATGGGTTTGTGTACGCGACCGTGGAAGTCCACGCCGATTCCCACATTGGGACCGACTGCCTCCCGGACTGCCTGGACGTTATCGAGGCAGCGCTGGACCTTGTCCCAGGTGTCGACGTATTGCATTTCTTCCGTGCAGTTCATCTTGACGGCACTGAAGCCTTGCTCGGCGGCGGAAACAGCGGCCGCCGCCGTTTCGGCCGGGCGGTCTCCGCCTATCCATGAGTAAACCCGGATGCTGTCGCGTACTTTTCCGCCGAGCAGTTCATGTACGGGCATCCCCAGCGCTTTACCTTTGATGTCCCACAACGCCTGGTCGATGCCCGCAATGGCGCTCATCGTGATCGGTCCGCCGCGGTAGAAGCCGGCCCGGTACATCACCGTCCACAAGTCCTCGATATTCCGGGGGTCTTTTCCGATGATGTAGTCGGAGAGTTCGTCGATTGCAGCGGCCACGGTGGCGGCTCGTCCCTCGACCACGGGTTCGCCCCAGCCGGTGATTCCCTCGTCCGTTTCGATCTTCAAAAATTGCCAGCGCGGAGGGACGGAATACGTCGTCAATGAGGTGATTTTCATGGATTCTCCTGTGTGTACGTCTCCGTTGTGACGGGCTGCGCGCTGGCCATTGTGGTCGCGGAGGTCCACGCTGCGATGAGCTCGGCAGCGCGTGCGCCGACGTCGGCGGCGTTGCGGCCTGGCTTGTAGAGTGTTGTTCCGATCCCGGCGCCGCCGGCGCCGGCTGCCGCCCAGCGAGCGAGATTGGCCGCATCGATGCCGCCGACAGGCACCATCTCGACCTCTGGCGGCAGAACGGCCCGCCATGCCCTCATCCCCGTAATGCCGATGGATTCGGCAGGAAAGAGCTTGAGGCTGGTGGCGCCGGCGTCTATTGCGGTGAACGCTTCGGTGGGGGTTGCGACCCCGGGGTAGCTGCGCATCCCGGCTGCCACGGCGGCCCGGATCACTTTCGGATTCGTGTTCGGTGAAACGATCATGGTCGAACCGGCCTGATGGGCCAGTTGGACCTCCGCGGTTCGCAGGACGGTACCGGCACCAACGGTGCAGTCGTCAGGCAGGCTTGAACGTAACCGCCGAATGGTTCGATAGGGGTCCGGTGAATTGACCGGGACCTCGATGGAACGGAAGCCGCCAGCGTATAGGGCCGCACCGATTGCCTCGGATTCGGGCGGGGTCAGGCCCCGAAGGATCGCCACCAAGCCGGTCGGTGTGCCCGTCATGTTGATTCCCTTTCAATAAGCCCGGCCCTTACGCCGATGCGCCACAGCCCTCTCGCTGCCGCATTTTCCACCGCCAGAGTCGCCTTGATGTCCACTTGCAAAAGTGCGGTGGCGTAACGGGAAGCTAAGGCGTCGTTGGCACAGATTGTTACTGTCGGCCGGTCTTTCCTGGAGTTCAACCAGTGACCGGCGAATCCAGCGACCTCGGTCCCAATCATCAACCCCGATATGTAGTCCGGAATGCTGGATGGCCGGATCTGGCCGGTCATGGCAAGGGTTCGGGCGGAGAAGAGCGTGGAGAGTATGTCGGTGCCACCCCCAGCTGGCCCTGTTCCGTCGCGGAAGACGACGTCAAGGCCCTGCTGGAAGGCGTTTTCATCGGGGGCAGCTGGGTTCTCCACCAAGCGTCCGAGAATGCTGTGCTGCAGGAGGAGTGCGTAGATTTCTCCGGTCATGGACGTGCCGAAGTTCGTCACGGTGCTCCCCCGTAGCCGCACCCACTTGGTGTGTGTTCCCGGGAGGATGATCACGGACAGGTCGTCGCCGGGGATGTCGGGAAGGGCGCCCAGAATCTGGGTCTCTTCCCCCCGCATCACGTCCGGTAGCCCTTTGACGTGTGGTTTCTTAGTGCCGTTGGTGAGCAGGCCGGGAACGATGTGCAGCGGACCGGAACTCGTGGACACTTCGGTAAGTGGAAGCAGCGACTTACTCATAAGATCGGCCGGGGTTTCCTTGTAGGGCGCCACGGCCCAGCCTTGGTCGCTGCCCACCATCCCGCAAGCCAGCAGTGGGAGCCCGGGTCTGGTCCGCAGCCACTTCCCCACCAGTAGCTCCAGCTGGCTGTCGAACGCTGCCTCCTTCTCAGGGGCCGCCATTGACAGGGCAAGAACGCCGAGGCCGCCGATGTTGGAGTCGAGTATGCGGCCGCCTTCCCCGATGAGGTAAGCGCGGCATGCCGTGGATCCCCAGTCCAGTCCGATGAGCCGTGGAAAGTGACCAGGACCGTCGGCTGAAGGGGCGGGGTAACTCGGGAAGTCAGGCATCAGGCTATCGCCGTGAACAGGAGCCGCATCTCGGTCTTTTCTGCCCATAATTGGTGCTCCGGGCGCACGCCCGGGCCACAGGATCCTGATCCAATGCCGTTCTGGGCGTAGTCGAGGTTCAGCCACACGTTGTCACCTTCTTTGAGGTCGGTCGTGTGTTGTGCAGCCTCGAGTTCTTCGCTGGTCCATTTGCGTGCCGTGAAGGAGAAGTGGTCGCCGCCGGTTACCCGTAGTCCCCGACCGTGCGTGTCTGTGATCGTTAGCATCCTGGTTCCGAGCCGGCTGCCGTTTTCCTGGGGGAAGACGTAGGGAGTCTGCAGGGCATCAACTGTTGAACGGAAGCTCCCGACCCTGGCCGCTTTGTGGCTGTCGGCATAGGCTTCGTTGGGGCCAAGCCCGTACCAGCTGATTTGGTCAAGATGTGCCGGCAGTGCCATCCGCAGCCCCAACCGCGGCAGGGGCAGCGTCCACTCCCCCTCGGGCGCCACGGTCAGGGTCAGTTCCAGGCCTTCGGTATGCTGCCGCCAGTGGTACGTCGTGGCCAGGCCCAGCTCTGTGCCGGCAGGGGCCACCCGGGTCTGGACGATGAACCCGTCGTCGGTGCACTTCACGGACTTCACCCGGTGCTGGACCCTGTCGAGTCCGAGCGTTTTCCACTGCGGCACCAGCGGATCCCAGGAGAATGCCCGGTCGTTGTCGATGGGTGCCCGCCAGACATCCAAGCGAGGGGCGGTGACTGCCAGCGGGCCCAGGCTCCTGAGTCCACCTGTGCGCAGGTCAAAGGCGGCATCACCCAGTCGGAAGCCATCGCTCTCGACCAACATAGGGACTGCCTGCGTGCGGGACCGGGGGGCATCCGGGGCGGCCTTGATTTGGCTTTGGCTCCAGGCAATTTCATGTCCGGCTGGTGCCCACGCCGTTTCGTTCCGTAAGCGGGCGTGGACCGTGAGCCACGTTTCCCCCTTCGTGGAGGGCATCTCGGGCAACGGCACGGTGACTGTTGCTCCGGCTGGAAGGCCGGGGTGCTCCAGGTCCCCTGAGGCTGTGGTTGTTCCTTCCTGCTGCAATTCCCAATCGAATGCGAGGTGGGCGGCGTCGGTGAGATCGTACAGGTTCTGGATGGTGACCGATCCTGTGTTGATTGTGATGCGGATTGGCTCAATCACTTTTTTGAATTCGCCCAGGCCGGGTGAGGGTGACCTGTCGGGGAAGATCAGGCCGTCGGCAACGAAGTTTCCGTCGTGGAGTTCCTCTCCGAAGTCGCCCCCGTAGGCGTAGTAGCTGTTGCCTTGGGCTGTTGTGGCGGTGAGGCCGTGGTCTATCCACTCCCAGATGAACCCGCCTTGGCATCGGGGATATTTTTCGAACAGGTCCTGGTATTCGGATAGCCCCCCTGGGCCGTTTCCCATGGCGTGGCCGTATTCGCACAGAATGAAGGGCATCGCCTGGCGACGGGCGTCGAGGGCGGCATCGGCCAGGGGGGCTTCTTCGCCCCGGCCGATCGCCTCGACTTCTTCATGGCTGGCGTACATGCGGCTGTAGAGGTCGACGAATTGGCAGCTCCAGTCGCGCTCGTAGTGCAGGACACGGCTTGGGTCACGGTTGCGGGCCCACTCGGCCATGGCTCCCAGATTCTCTCCTGGTCCGCATTCGTTTCCTAAGGACCAGATGATGACGCTGGGGCGGTTTTTGTCCCGCTCCACCATGCGCGCCATCCTGTCCACGAGGGCTTCACGCCAGCGGGGATCATCGGTGGGGTTTTCCGAGATGGGTACCCATTTGAAGGGAAAGAACCCGTGCGTTTCGAAGTCGCATTCGTCCATGACCCAGAGCCCATATTCATCGCACAGTTCCAGGAAGCGGGGGTGGGGTGGGTAGTGGCTGGTCCGCACGGCATTGATGTTGTTCTGTTTCATCAGGACGATGTCCCGGCGCATCAGTTCTTCATCCACGGTCCGGCCGCTGTCCGGGTCGAATTCGTGCCTGTTCACACCTTTAAAGAGCACACGTTTTCCGTTGACGGTGAGTACCCCGTTGATGATTTTTACGGTCCGGAATCCGATCCTGAGCGGCACGGATTCGGTGGCAGTGAACAAGGTGCCATCGTAAAGCCGGGGCCGTTCAGCCGACCACGGATCCACGTCCGCGATGACGATGGCTTCTCCTGCGGGTGCGTCGACTCCGAGTTCGGGTACTTGGATTCTGGCGTCGGCGGAGGTGTCGATGCGGAGGATGCCGGCTGATGTTTCATGGTCGTAGGCGGCTGTAACGGAGAAGTCGTCGATGCCTCCGGCCGGCCGAGACAGTAGCGTCACGTCGCGGAAGATTCCGGAGAGCCACCACATGTCCTGATCTTCAAGGTATGTCCCGGAGGACCATTGGTGCACGCGCACTGCAACCACATTCGTGCCGTCCCTTTTGATGACATCGGACACGTCGAACTCGGCCGGGAGCCGGCTGCCGGCGATGACGCCGAGTTCTGTGCCGTTGAGCCAGACCTTGGCGCAGGAATCAATGCCATCAAACCGCAGGACAATGCCGTCGCTGGTGTTCCATTCGGAAGGGACCCGGAAGGAGCGGCGGTAGTCCCCTGTCGGGTTGTCGTCGGGGACATGCGGCGGGTCGACCGGGAACGGGTACCTTGTGTTGGTGTAAATGGGGTGCCCGTACCCGTGGAGTTGCCAATGGCCGGGGACCGTCAGTGTGTCCCATTGTGTGTCGTCGGTGTCTTCCTGGGCCAGGTCGTCTGGAAGGTCCGCGTGGGAGGAGTACCGGAACCGCCAGGCGCCGTTGAGTGAAAGCCGGGGTGCGTCCGAGATGAACCACGCTCTTGGGCTGCGGATTCCGGTAGTGGGGTGGAATTGTTCGTAATACGGCAGCACGGGGGCCTGCTCGTTCATCTCGGGTGTTCTTTCCTTGCTGGAGGCTGGGGAAACGGCTGCTCGGCTGGTGGTTCATGGTCGGCCTCGGGTGGCGCCGCGCGGGCAACGCCGGCGCCGACCTGGGTGCTGGATTCAGGGCAAAGGGCTGGCCCGACTCGAGGGCTGCCGTGGCTTCGGACTTTCATGCCTTGGCCGTTGTGAGATGACCCGGGCTGGTGCGCAATGCCTCAAATATTTCCTGCACCAGCCCGGACCGGATGAGTCCCGGCGCGGGGCCTGTTATCTGCCCTGCGCCGGGTGGGCGGAGAGTATTGACCGTAGATTCGGGACCCAGTGGGCGTCGACCGGCGGCAGCTCGTCCCCGAGGGTGAGGTATGCCCGGTCCACACGTAAACCTGACTTGCGGGCGATGATGGAGAAGGTGTGGTCACCGGAGGTGAGGTCAATATTGGACAGGTGCACCCAGACCCATCTCTGGCGGAGGCCGTAGGCGCACAGGCTCCCTCGGGAGTATTGTTCGCTGGTCTGCTGCGGGACGCCGTCTACGGCAATTACGCAAGAGTCGTCCTGGTTGTCGTCGAACTTGACCAGAAGCCACACACGGTAGGTTCCTGGAGATCCGACGTCGAGGGCGAAGTGCATACCGGGCGCGTGAAGGGGGTCTTCCCATAGCGTGCCACGGGGCTGCACGTGCATGGCGAGGCCGGTGCCGCCGCTCGTCTCTGCCTGGGTGTGTGTCCAGGATGCTGATCTGTTGTGGCCGCCCGGCGTCAACCAGGCGTCTTGGCTGTTGGCGAGAGCATATTCGGCTTCGAAGGCAATGACGCCACCGGCCTCGTGGATGACTCCGGATCCCATCGCCGCAATCACGTCTTTCGTTCCCTGCGGGGTGAGGGTCTCTATCGGTGATCCGTGCTGGGTTTGTGGTATCGAAATGGGGCGGCGGAACGTGGTTGGACCGTCCCAGAACCGGCGGTCCGCGTAGATCTGATCTGGCTTCGCTACTGCCTGCGGATCGATTCCGTACATATTCCTGGCAGCGCGTTCGACCGTTTCAGGGCTGATGGCCGCAGGGTTTGGATCTTCCAGGCGGGTGCCTGGCCGATGGGCGTGGGTGCTGAAATCGGGTCCGAGGTTGCTGGCAGCTGGCACTGTCGTATAAATGACTGCCTTCGAAATAGCGACAAACTTGTCGATTGCATGAAGGCGCAGTGTGTGGGGCCCTTGGGTCAGCCAAGGCAAGTGAATTTGGAGTTTTTCGATGTTGTCCTGGACAGTCATCGACCACGATCCCCGATGCTCGTCGGTGGTGGCGCTCTCAAGGACCACGACTGGATAGTCATCAACGCTCACTCCGACCCGGATGCGGCCGGTCGAGTTCAGTGTGGGCAGGCGGTGGAGCTCCAAGAGGTGTGCACCGGGAGTTTCAAGGTGTACCCCGAATTCAAGTATTGCTTCCAGGTCGCAGGATGTAGTTACCGCCGGCAGCTCAGTCTGGATGGCGGCGTTGCCATAGCGGCCGAGGTGCTGCACCACAGCCCAGTTGCTGTGTTGTGCGAGGGTGGTTTGGTCGTGCTGGGACGGGTCGATGCTCACGTATCCGTCGGCTTCCAACGCTCCGCTGAAGTCATGGGGTACGGGCTTTGTTGCCATCACGCGCACCGAGATAAGGGCTGTCTCTCCGGTGTCGACAGATCTCACCTGCACAGTTCCTGTGCGGCCTGCGTGAAGGTCCGGGTTGGCGACGCGGACAGGGATCCGTGTTTCGGTGGCGACGGCGTCAGGATGTGCGCCGATCTCGATCCACGGTTCGGCGGTAACGGTGAACCTGATGTGTCCGGCACCGGTGTTGTAGACCTCGATCCACTTGGCGTCGGTGCCGGTTGGCCAGAAGACAATTTCCGGTGCTGAGTCCGGGTCCGTTGCTCCCCAAACCGTGACCCCAAGTCCAGGCTCCCTCAGCGAAAGTGCAGGCGTGGCCGCTGGATGCAGTGGCATCACCGGGGGCGGGAATTCGTGGGGGGTGAACATGCCATCCCACCGGCCGCCGGACATCTGCTTGTTGTAATGATGGATGAGGGCCCGGATGTTCCCGGCAAACGCGCGGGAGACGTCGAGGTAGCGGTCCGCGGCGGCTCCTTTACCGGTCCGGTAGGCCAGGGAACTCCTGTCTGCGTGGTAGAACTCCGCGTTTGTCATGTAGCACATGTGGATTTTGATTGCGAAGAGCTGGAAGAACGCATCACGTTCATCCTGGGGAAGAGCCGTCAGGATCGCGTTGGTCTCCTCGTAAAGTTTCTGGATTGCCCCCAGCCGCCGACTCGCTTCATCGCCGTACCCGACCTGTGGAAAAACATCAGTGGTAAGGTGCTCGATTTTGCGCTGGTTGTTCAGCTGGTAGTAGGCGGCATAGATGGCGCCTGCCTGCGGGCCGTGACCGCCACTGAATTTGGCGTCAATCCATTGAGCGGTGAAGGCGGAAATGTCGGCGGTGGTTTCTTCCTTGCCGGCTTCCCATGCGCTGCGCAGGAAGAACTCCATCTCCAGTTCGAGTGGTTTGAGGCCGCCGATGTTGTTCACCCACAGCTGGCGTATGCCCTCGTCCCATGCTTTGCGCAGCTCTGACTTCATCAAGGCAAGAGGCGTTGATGAGGTGGCGAGGTAGCTGGTGGTGTAGTTGGACCAGTAGGAGGAGTGGTAGTAGAGTCCGTGCCCGCCGGCGCGTTGGCGCTCGGCCGGATCGGGGAAGCGGCGGATGTGGCCGAAGCTGTCATTTGCCCACACCACGGTGACGTCGTCGGGGACTTCGAGGCCGGCGTCGTAGAGCGGAAGCACCTCTTTGTAGGGGATGAACAGCTGCGGTGCGGCTTCGGGGGGAAGGGATAGTCCTTCCGAGAGGAGGGACCTCTGATCCCGCATCACATGTTCCAGAAGGTTTACTCGTGCGCGCAGCTTGTCTGCCTCGGTCAGAGATGCGTCCTCGTCGATGGCGATGGTCTCGAAACCCGAGTCGTGCACCCCGCGCATGCCCACGGTCCAGGTGACTTCGTATCCGCGGTTTTGTTCAACGCTCCCCCGCCAGTATTCCTTCAGAAGGTCCCTGTTGCGGCCGGTTAGTGAGTAGTCGTATTCAACGTGTTCTCCCCGTTGCTCCACCCACGGACCGAACTCATGCTCGTTGCTGCGCAGCAGCATGTCGCAGTGGCTGGTGCCGATGACAACACCCATCTCGTGGGCGAGGCGGCCGTTTTCAGGGTCGTGGTTGAAGGCCCCTACGTGCATGGCGGGCCACAGGTAGTTGCCTTTGAGCCGGAGAATCAGCTCGTAGACCCTCGCGTAGGTTTCCGGGCCGATGGTGTCATCTGCGGTGTGCGCGCGGGCCCAGTGGCACAGTTCCTCTTCGTCGTTGAGGAAGATTCCCCGGTAGCGTACCGACGGCCAGTCAACGATGTGGGTGCCGGGCTTGAGGGTGAGGTGGTCTCGGGTCCGGACGGGGACGTCGCCCCACCAGTACCAGGGAGAGACGCCGGCTGCTTCGGCAAAATCGTATATGGCGTAAATGGTCCCGCGGCGGTCCGTACCGACCAGGTAGAGGACATCGTCAACCACCGATACCAGGAACCCCTCCCAGCGCAGTCGTCCTGCCTCATCCTTGAGCGCGGAGACGTCCAGCTTGCCCGAACGGATGGCGGCATCGATCGCTGCGGATTGCCCAATCGTTCCGATGACGATCCTTGCATTCCGGGCGTCTTCGAAAGTGATGTCCAGGGGGCCGCAGACGTGGCCAAGGTCGCGCCCCAGGTCTTCAGCGGCGCGGCGGACGGCACTGTCCTCGGTGTCCGCGATGCTGATGCCAAGACTTCCGCCGGCGACCGCGATTGTTAGGCCCGCATCGGGGTCAACGCTCAGATATGAGGACGCCTTCGGGGATGGTGCCGGGGCGGCTGCAGGGGCTGTGGAGGTGGTGGAGGATGTCAGCATAGCTCGCTCTCTACGGTGTAGCGGCCGCCGGCCTGTATGTCGAATGAAATGGTTGCCGCGCCGTTCGTCGAGGCTTGGGTCAGGTCAAGGTGCTCGCCGCCGTTTGTCACTCCGCGCAGGCGCGCAACGGCACCGGGCACGGTGATCGCGCCTGAGGTGGAACCGGGCGTCACGACATCGAGGTTCAAAGCTGATCCTTCCCGTTTCCAGCTCACTTCCAGCGGGCCATCGGGAGTCGGAACCTGACCGCGCGCCCAGGTGAGCGGACCGGTCTGGGGTGCGATGCTCCAGGTGCGGAAGGCTGTGGACCGGGGGGTTATGCCGAGCACATACGAGGACAACGCGACGGTCGGGGCGCAGGCCCAGCCGTGGGCGAGGCTAGTGGTGACACCGAAGCCCGGCGTGCCGTCTGTCTCCAGCAACTCCCAGACGGTGCCGCTGGCGTACGGGCCGGGGGCGGCCATGTGACCCCAGAGATCGCGCAGAAGCTTTATCGCCCGATCCGTGAGGCCAGCTTCGAAAAGCGCGCCCAAGTGGAACCCGGACGTGTAGGGACTCACGTTCTGCTGGAATCCGGCGGCAGCATCGAACACCTCCGGGCCGAACGGCGTCTGGGGCAGTGCCTGGTCGAGGGCGGCGAGGATGTCTGCTGCGTCCTCGGGCCGGGCGATACCGTGCACGACAGCGAGGGCGTTCGCGTCCTGAGCTACCGCGTCCTTGTGGAGGTCGGAGAGGACGTAAAGCCGGCGCTGTGCATCGTAAAGGTGCTCGTTGATCGCTGAGCGTGAGTTTTCTGCGCGGGCGGCCAGATCGGCGGCAGTGGTGGTTTCGCCGAGCGCTGCGGCGAGCACGGATGCTTGGCGAAGAACATGGCAGTAGACGATGTTGTAGGCGCTGACGGCGCCGGTTTTGGGGCCGTCGTACCAGTCCCAGTCGAGGCCGTTATCCTCGTTTGTCACGTACAGCCCGCGCCCGTCTACGAGCGAGTGGTCGTATTCGAGTTGGTGCAGGACTGCAGGCCATTGGGTCCGCACGAAGTCCAGGTCGCCGGTGTAGAGGTGGTGCAGGGCAAGGTTCGTTACCTGGTGCATCGAGTACACCGCGGAATAGACCTGGCCGTGCTGTGGTGGAACCGCAGGAGGGAACAGGGGCGGTATGCGGGCTGGCAGGCGCCCATCGGGCTCCTGGAAGCTATTGAGGAGTTCTATCGAACCGCGGACATAATCCGCTGCCGCGGTCGTGTAGAAGACGTTGGGGATCTGAACGATGAGGTCACCGCTCCACACTGAGCGGTCACGGCGGGCGCCGTCGAGGATGACCGGGAGCGGATCGGGAGAGACGACACCGTCACCGATGAACTGGCCGAGTACTTCGGCGTCGTTGAGGTCGTGGCTGAACACTTCGCTGCCGTCGGCTGCTGTCACAACCAGGTTGCGGAAGTGCGCGTGCTCTCCTGGTACTTTGCTCGTGTCCCATGCCTCGTGGAAGCCAAATGATCCCTTCTCCACGAGGGGGATTTCTGCCAGTTCGCGCAGGTCAACACGGACGGGCGTGGTCTGGTCGATTTCGACCGTCAGGAGTGGACCCTCGACGGAGGTGCGGACGCGGTGCCAATCGGCGGGATCGAGGTCCTTTTCGAGTTCGACCGAGCCCAGTTCCGTGTAGCGGCGTACAGTGTCCTGCGGCCGGTCCTCGTAACCGTCGTCAAAGTAGGACCAGTGCAGGGTGCAGGGCCGGCCCTCCTCCGGTGTACGCAGTGTCAACAGGTAGCCGCGGGCGCCCTCATCGGCGGCACGGACTACCCAGCCCGCTGCCCGGTCGACGATGCGTGTCTCGAACGTGGCGGTGACGTCTGTCCAGTGCTCAGCGTCCCGGAGTACCGCAAGTGTGCCGCCCTTGGCGCGCAGACCGCTGTCATCGACCGTCCAGGGGATGGGCAGGGTGTCGGCGGGAAG
The DNA here is from genome assembly GCF_001046895.1 of Pseudarthrobacter siccitolerans. Lineage (GTDB taxonomy): Bacteria > Actinomycetota > Actinomycetes > Actinomycetales > Micrococcaceae > Arthrobacter > Arthrobacter siccitolerans. The sequence continues at coordinate 38,562 of NZ_CAQI01000027.1, read as the reverse complement.
TTGGTTCAACTGCGTGGTGTAGGCACTCTCGTACCAGATCCGGGTGAGCTCGTCGGAACTGCAGACAAACCAGCCCTGATACTGCTCGGGTGTTGCCCGGAAGGCCGTGAAGTGGATGCCGACGGAGGCCAGCGAGACGGTACCGGGGGTTTCCAGGGCAAGGCGTTGGAAGCGTTGCCCGCCTTGAATGAGTTCCCTGTCGATCCGTCCCGGACCGTTGATCGCCAACACTTCGACCCGGCCCCGGTTGGCGCTGGCGTTGTGTCCTCCGCGGATGTCCCCCTCTGGTCCGGCCCAGTGAGCGCTCTCGCTGTACGAGACCCGCACGGCGGTCCCCGCATCTGCCCGGGAGACATCGAACCACGGCCGGCCGGCTACGTTCGTGCCGTAGTCCAGGACAACGCTGGGCACCGGTCCGCCGTCACGGTAGGTCAGTACAAGGTCACCTGTGCCCTCGAGGAACTCTGCGAGGCCGGCCACGTCACCTTCGACTTTGATGGCCGCGACAGGCCGGGCGTCGGGTTGAGCCGGGGCGGGGACGTAGGTCTGCCAGTCGGTGTTCGGAGGGAGATCGTCTAGGTCAGGTGCGAGTTCGACCTGGTCGGGCGAGGAGGCCACAACATTCCTTCTTGGTTGAGATAGGAGATAGTTCGGGGGTCACGCCTACCGCGTGACCCCCGAACCGGATCAGCTTGCTTTGAACGCGGAGTCCATCTTGCCGAGGACGTCCTGGACTGTGCTGCTGCCGATGAACAGCGCCTGGACGCCGTCGAATACCTTCGGCTGGATGGTGGCGTTGGGCCACAGGCGGTCCGGCCAGGTGGTGGCATGGTCCTTATCGATGTACTGCTTCGCGAGTTGACCGACCTCGCTGGAAAGCTTTTCGTCACCCGGCATGGCCGGTGCATCACCGAAGGCCGTGGCATAGGCGACCTGGGCGGCCGGTTCTGCGAGGAAGTCGATAAAGGTTGCGGCCGCGCCGTTGCTGGAGCTCTTGGCGTTCAGCGCGAAGCCTGAGGTGGAAAGGGGGAGGTACTGGTCCTCAGGGTTGTCCGTCGCGGGGAATGCCGTGTACGTGAGCTTGAGGTTGGCCGGGCCGCCCTTGGCGATGTTGGCGTTCTCGTTCGCGACCGATACGGTGCCCAGCGTGCTGCCGGCACGGATTGCCTCCTGAACGCTGGCGTACGGGGTGCCGACCGGGCTGGGGTTGAAACAGCCGGCCTTGTCCATTTCAAGGTACTTGTCGAACGAGTCTTTCCATGCGGAGTCGGCAAAGGACTTCTTACCCGCGAGCTGTTCTTCGAGGAACTTCGGGTCCTTACCGTAGACGAGGGTGGACGTCAGGGCGTAGGGGATCAGCTGGGTCGTCCAGGCGTCGGATAGTCCGAGCCCGTAGGCCACGCGACCCTTGGCCTTGGCGTCGGCGCAGAAATCGAGTACGTCACTCCAGGTTTTCGGAGCGGTGAGGCCGACTTCATCGAGCGCACCCTGGTTGTAGATGGCACCGATGGATGACACCACCATCGGCACGGCGACCAGCTTGTCCTTGTCATTCTTGAGCTGCTGCTCCGCGATTTCCGGGATGTCCCCCGCCCATGAAGTTCCTGACAGGTCAGCATAGAAGCCGCGTCCGCCGGCAACCTTGGCGCTGATCGGGTTTCCCCCGCCACCGGGGATCTCCATGACGTCCGGCGCGTTGTTACCGGCGAGCTGGGACCCGAGGACCTCACGGTAGGACTGCGCCATGTCCTTGACCTCGACGTTGATCTCCGGGTACTTTTCCTTGAACTTTTCGACGATGGCGTTCACGGCCGGGCTATGGTTCGTGCCAATTGTGAATGAGCCCGTTGTGGCCTTGCTGGCCGTAGGGCTGGACGGGGCCTGGCTGGCGCAAGCGGCGAGCGAGACGCCGAGGACCGCTGCGACCGCCGCGGCGGTTATCCGCTTTGATGTCTTCACTGACATTTGATGCCTTTCATTATTTTCTGTAGGTGCTGACAAGGTTGAAGCGAGCCGTACGGCTAGCCTTTGAGCCCGGAAGCGAACCCCTGCATGATGAAGCGCTGCATCAGGAAGTAGGCGACAAGGATGGGGATAACCGACGTGATGAGGGCGGAGAAGACCAGCGGCCAGTTCGCGCTGTACTCGCCCACGAAGGAGTAGACGGACAATGGGGCCGTCTTGCTGCTGCTGCCGCTGAGGTACAGCAATGGGGTGAAGAAGTCATTCCAGATGCCCAGTGCGGCGAGGATTCCGACGGTGCCGGTGACCGGGCGGACGAGCGGGAACACGACGGTCAGGAAGGTCCTGAGTGGTTTGGCACCATCGATGGCCGCCGCCTCCTCGTAGTCCCTGGGCAGGTCCCGCAGGAAGGCGGAGTAGAGGAAGATCGTGAAGGGCATGTGCCCCCCGACCGCGATCAGGATGACCGCGAGCGGGTTGCCAACGAGTCCTATGGAGGAGAAGCCAAGGTAGAGCGGCAGCATCGCGAGCTGGCCAGGGAAAAGGAAGCCGAGCAGGAACAGGTAGAACAAACCGCGGGACCAGTGCTGAGTGTTCCGGGTGAGCGCGTACGCTGCGATGGATGCGATAACGATGATGAGTGCAACGGATACGACCGTGATCAAAAGACTGTTCAGGAGTCCGGCACCCATGTTCGACTCAACCCATGCAGTAGCGATGTTGTCGAATTTCAGTGGCCACGTGAATCCCAGGAAACCGGCCTGGGCTTCAGGGTCGCGGAGCGCGACGGATACGAGCACGTAGAGAGGGATCAGGAAGACGAGGGCACCGGCAATGAGCATGATCTCGATTGCCAGGGTGCGGCCTGTATAGCGGTTCATGCGAGGGCCTTCCGCTGAGTGATGCGGTACTGCAGGAAGCCGATGACGCCGACGACGATGGTGAGCACGACACCCTGCGCAAGCGCACTTGGGTACTGGAGATAAAGGAATGCCGTCTTGTAGACGACCGTTGCCATCGTTTCGGTTGATCCCGCGGGACCACCGTTGGTCATGGCGAACACCGAGTCGAACTGTTTGAGGTTGCCCAGCACTGCCAGCAGAAGATTCACAACAATGGCACCGTTGATCAGTGGCAGGACGATGGAAATCGTGCTGCGAATGGGCCCGGCGCCATCGATGGCCGCGGCTTCGAGAAGCTCAGGCGGCACAGCCTGCAGGCCGGCGAGATAGATGACCATCGAGAATCCGGAACCGGACCAGATGATCGACGCGCAGACGGAGAAGAGCGCGAGGTTGGGGTTGCCGAGCCAGTCCTGCTGAAGGTTCTCCAGCCCCACGGCAGCGAGAACTTGATTGACCGTTCCTTCGGGGGTGAGGAGGTACTTCCATAGGTACCCGACGACAATCGGTGTGAGGACGACGGGGAGAAAGAAAATAAGGCGCAGAACCATGCGCGTCTTGACCTTCGTGTGCAGTCCGAGCGCGAGCAGCAGCCCAAGCAGGTTCTGACCCAGCGACACAACAATGGTGAGAAGGAAGGTGTTGCCGATGGCCCGGACTGCGTTGTCGTCTTCAAGGACGCGGGTGAAGTTGGCGAAACCTACGAAGTCGATTGCGGTCGTGTAGCCGTCCCAGTTGGTGAACGACAGCACAGCGCCGCCAATGTTGGGAACCAGAACGACGGCGGCGTAACCCAGCACCGCGGGGAGCACGAACCAGAAGGGCACACGCACGCCGCCCACGCCAGGTGTACGTCGGCGACGAGGGGCTTTCCGGTTTGTCACCTGGGCCGGGATCGCGGCGGGGTCGCTTACCACTGGTGGCGCCGTCATCGGCCTTCTCCTGGTCGGCGCTCGGTGGATATCAAAGCACTCATCTCCTTCGATGCGGTTCTTGTTCAAGAAGTGTTAGGGCCCTCAGACGGGCAACTGTGTCGATTTTGCCTTCAGAGTGAAAGCGATATCGATAACGTGAACTCTTAGTGACCACTGTAGATATCGATAACACTATGGGTCAAGACCTAATTCGTATCGATATCCTTTTGTGGACTTCTGGTCTAGAGTAGATATCGATAACACTATGGTCAAGCTTCGGTCAGCTCCGGTGAGGACAGCTGACGCGGGTATCTCCGGCCAAACCCTCTTCGATACGCAAGGAGGCCGTCGTGATCGATAAGGAACAGCGACGTTCAACGATCTATGACATCGCGAAATCTGCTGGCGTCTCCCATATGACGGTTTCGCGTTACCTGCGCTTCAACGGAGAGCGCACGCGAAAGGATCCGGGCGAACGCATCAAAGCCGCCATCGCAGATCTTGACTACCGGCCCAACCTTGCAGCCCGGGCACTGCGTACTAACCGCACGGGCCGGTTGGCGATTCTCTTTCCCGCCGGCACGGCTGTCAGCTCGGTACATATGCTCACCGGCGCAACCGAAGCGGCTCGTGAAGCGGGCTACCAAGTTGATGCCATCACACTGACCGGCTCCTCAACAGAGCGGTCTGACCGCGTGCTCGAGCTGGCAGAGGCCGGCCTTTTCGAAGGGATTCTGGCCTTGACCCCCTTGGAAGCGGTGCGTCAAGCACAGATTGCCTCACGGGTACCGGTAGTGGTCGGCGCGGAATATGACGACGAAATGCGCGGCATTGGCGACCTCACCGATGCATCGCCTGTCGCAGAGATCATCGAGGCCCTCGCCCACCAGGGACATCGGACTTTCATGCACATTGCCGGCGACCGCACCCACCCCACCGTACGCAGCAGGGAACAGGCCTATCTGGAAACCATCGATAGCCTGGGCCTCGAATCCGCCGGGGTGGCAGGAGGCGACTGGCTGGCAGAAACCAGCCGACGTGCGGTCCTCGAGCTACCGGAGGACACAAGAGTCACCGCTGTCATCGCTGCCAACGATGTCCTCGCTGCTGCCGCGATCCACGCCGCGACTGAGCGGGGCTGGCGCGTTCCGGAGGACTTGAGCGTGGCCGGTTGGGACAACAGCCCCGTGGGGGAATGGCTCGCGCCAACCCTGACGACTGTGAAGGTCGATTACGAAGAACTTGGCCGCCGATCCGTTGCCAAACTCCTGGCAACCATGCGGAACGAAGCCGAGCCGACATACACTGACCCGGTCGCGGCCGTGGTCTGGCGCAAGAGCACAGGTACGTCCAAGCCTGCGCGGCGTTAGCGCATGAAGAGCGCGAAAACCGCAAGCGGCAGGGCAACGATTTACGATGTTGCGAAGCTGGTGGGCGTCAATCCTTCCACCGTCTCCCGTGCCCTGGGCCAACCGGAACGGGTCAGTCTCAAGACGCGCAAGCTCGTCCAGGACGCTGTCGCAGAGCTCAATTTCAACGTCAATCCTTTGGCTCGGGCGCTCCCGACCGGCCGTACCGGGCTGGTGGGTCTGATCGTCTCGGACATCACTAACCCCAGCTATTTCGACATCATCCGCGGCGCTCAATCGGCAGCAGCGGTCCACGGCACAACTTTGATGCTGGCCGAATCGACCGAATCCGCCCAAACGGAGGCCATTGCCGCCCAACGAATGCAGCCATCAACCGATGGCATCATTCTGGCCGGGCCCCGTATGAGCGATCCGGACATCATTGCCCTCAGCGAACAGAAGCCCATCGCAGTTATAAACCGGCACGTCGACGGAGTTGACTCCGTCGTACCCGACATCGAGCCCGGCATCAATGCAGCGGTCCGTCACCTGGCCGCTCAAGGCCACCACAAGATCGCCTTTCTATCGGGACCTGATCAATCGTGGATTTCCGCACGGCGCTGGGAATGCCTCGTCGCGTGCTGTGAATGGATGAAACGCGAGACGCAACTCATCCCCACCACCGCGCCCACAACTGAGGGGGGAAGAATCGCGGCCCGCAACGTGCGTGCATCAGGCGCCACCGCTGCCATTTGCTACAACGACCTGCTGGCCATAGGCCTTATGCAAGAACTGCAGGCCGCAGCGGTCAAAGTACCGGACGACTTCAGTGTCGTAGGCATAGACGACATCTTCGGTTCGGACTTCACCACACCAGCACTAACAACCATCGCTTCTCCCCTCAGCGAGTGCGGCGCGGCGGCACTGGACCTGGTCCTGTCCGCCCTTCCGGGCTCGGACGGAAACCCGAGGGTGGCAACGCAGCGAGGTCTACACGAGCTGCGGGCCACGCTGCTCGTGCGCGGGTCAAGTGGCAAACTCGTGGCTCCGACCCAATAGATGCTCCTCCACTTCCGCAGATAACGTCGATCCATAGAGTGCGTGATGGTGTTTATGAGGGCAAGGCGTCCGGGAAGGACACAGCTCGACGCGACAAGGGGCCGCCGGATTCGCTAACTCGGCAGGGCTCGCGAAATGCGACTTTCCCTTCTTTGCATGGCTGTCGAGATGCTGAAAAGCCCCAGGGGTGACCTCTGGGGCTTTTCAGTGCGATTTTCAGCGTTCGGCGGTTCAGTTGCCGGGGACGGGTACTAGCCGGCGGTGACCAGCGCTTCGCTGCGTGCGAATTCCATGGCGCGGGTCCAGAGAATCAGCTGGTCCAGCATCGGAGCGAGGGCCGCGGCCGACTGTTCGGTGGGCTTGAAGGTGTTGAAGTTCTCGACGTCGGAGAAGATCGAGAACATGACCTGGTTGCGGACATGTGCCAGTTGGAGTTCGGAGGCGATGCCGCGCAGGTGCTCCACCGCGCGCACCCCACCCTTGGAACCGTATGAAACGAAGCCGGCGGCCTTGTTGTTGAACTCGACATTCAGGTAATCAAGGGCATTCTTCAAAGCACCGGAGATGGAGTGGTTGTACTCCGCGACGATGAAGATGTATCCGTCGAATTCGGCGATCTTGGCGGAGAACGCCTTCGTGTGGTCATTCTGGTAGTTCTGGTAGGCGGCCGGGTAAGCCTCGTCCAGAACCGGAAGGTTGAAGTCGGCGATGTCGACGATTTCAAACTCGGCGTCGGTGCGGTCCGCAGTCTGCTCGAGGACCCACTGGGCGACCTGGTGGTTGATGCGGCCCGGGCGGGTGCTGCCGGTGATGATGGCGATCCTGGTCATTGCGACTCCTAACTAGATGCATATGCATGTACTTGCTGTATCCATCATGCCCGTTGTCTTGTTGAAGGATCAAGCTTTTTCGACGTGAGGTGTGTCACGAGGAACGATGGCTGGTCTTGCGGCCAGTCCGGCTGGATGACATTCACAGGGCTGCCGATCCTGTGTACGCGCGGTGGAGGAGCTTCTCGAGTGCTTCAGTGGTGACTTCGCCTGGGTTTGATGCCGGGATGGCCGGCAGGATCAGCTGCGCGGCTTCGGGGATATTTTTTTCGGCCAGGCCGTAGTCCTTCAGGGCTGTGGGGGCGTCCAGGGTGTCCCGGAGGGCGTTGAGCCCGTCCAGTGCCCGGGTTGTTCCGAAGGCCGCGGCGATCCGGGCCTGGGCTTCGGGGGCGTACGGGGTGTTGAAGGCCAGGACGTGGGGCAGGATGATGGCGTGGGTTTGGGCGTGCGGAAGGTTGTAGGCACCGCCCAGCACGTGGCAGATTTTGTGGTGCATTCCGGATCCGGCTGAGGCGAACACTACTGCGGCCAGGTAGGCGCCGTAGAGGGCGTGTTCACGTCCGGAGGGTTCCAGCGGGTCGGCTTTGATGGCGGGCAGTGCCGTATTGAGTGCCCGGATTCCTTCGGCCGCGAGGGCGGCGTTGATCGGGTCGGCCCGGGGTGCCCACATCGAGTCGATGCAGTGGGCCATAGCGTTGAGCCCGGAAGCTGCGGACAGTTCCACCGGCAGGCCCAGGGTGAGCGCGGCGTCATAGATCACCGTTACCGGCAGGACAGCATCGTCAACACCCGTCGTCTTCCTGCACGCTTCGGTCAGGCCCCACACGTTGGTCGCTTCTGAGCCGGCATAGGTGGTGGGGATGGCGATAATCGGCAGCCCCAGCGTCAACGCGACCGCTTTGGCCAGGCCTGTGGTTGATCCACCCCCGGCGCAGACGAGCAGGTCAATGTTGTTTTCGGCAGCCGCAGCTCTTGCCTTTTCCGCCTTCTCCAGCGGCACATGCGGGGCCACATCGTGGTGATGGAGGGCGACCTTGATGGCGTCTGTGACGGACGCCAAGCGCTTGGCCTCAGAGGGTGAAGCGATGACCATGACCCTGTCCGCACCCAACCTGGCCACCTCGGCAGCCAGGTTCGCCCCGGCCAAACCAGTGCCGAACAACACCCGCTGACCCAAGGTGACGTGCTCAAACTTCAAACCCATGACCGGAACTCCCCTACTGGTGGCAATGACACGGCCGAGTATAGGCCCGGGGCGGACAGACCAGCCGGTCCCGGGAACGTGCTACGGGACACAGTTGACTTTTCAACTAACCTCGGTCAAAGTAGATGCAAATGCATGTATCGGCGGGAACCTCCCGCCGCAACCCAGGAGGAAATAATGTCTGTAGCTCTCACCCCCGGCACGTGGAACCTTGACCTCGCTCACACCGAAATCGGCTTTGTGGTCCGCCATGCCGGCATCAGCAAGGTCCGCGGCCAGTTCACCGAAGCCGACGCGACCCTGGTCATCGGCAGCGGCCTTGACTCCTCTGCAGTCAGGGCCACGATCAACACCGCGTCCTTCGACTCCAACGACAACAACCGCGACGCCCACGTGAAGGGCCAGGATTTCTTTAATGTGGAGCAGTTCCCCAAAATGACCTTCCGCTCCTCCGGAGCCGAGGGCTCGGCCGAGCAGTTCAAGCTCGCCGGCGAACTCACGATCAAAGACACCACCCTGCCCGTGGAATTCGACGTCGAATTCGGCGGCGCCGCAGTGGATCCCTTCGGCGCAACCCGCGCCGGGTTCTCCGCCACCACCGTGATCTCCCGCAAGCAGTTCGGCATCACTTGGAACGCGGCACTGGAAGCCGGCGGCGTCCTGGTCGGCGACAAGGTCACCATCAATGTCGATGCCGCTTTCGTGCTGTCCGCCAACTAAGCGCTAAATTCTGCCCACCCTCCGCTGGTCCAAGCGACGGGGGCAGTGCGGGAATATCCCGCAAAGTAAATGCATTTGCATGTATACCGGCCGCCGGAAGGGTCGACCGGGACACCACCAGAACCCGGAGGAAAATATCATGACCGCACCCACTTCCGGTCTGCACCACGTCACCGCCATCGCCGGTGACCCGCAGGCCAACATCGACTTCTACATCAAGGGCCTCGGGCTCCGCCTGGTGAAGAAGACCGTGAACTTCGATGCCCCTTCGGCTTACCACCTGTACTACGGGGATGAGGCGGGCCGGCCCGGTTCGCTGATGACATTCTTCCCATGGGGCAAGGTAGCGCCGGGCCGGATCGGCTCCGGACAGTCCACCACCACGGCCTTCTCGGTCCCCGCCGGAACCCTGGGCTGGTGGCAGAACCACTTCAACGCCCTCGGCGTGAACTCCAGCATTTCCCGCGTTTCCCCGGACGAGGAGCGCCTGTCGCTCCGCGACCCGGACGGCCTGCAGCTTGACCTGGTCGCGTCCTCCACCACCGACCCCCGCGACCCGTGGGACTCCGCGTCGGTCCCTGCCGACTACGCCGTCCGCGGCCAGCACTCCTCAGTCCTTACCGTCAGGAACCCCGAGCGCACGCTGCGGGTGCTGACCGAGGATCTGGGCCTGCGCATCACCGGCGAAACCGCCGATCGGACCCGTCTGGAAGCGGGGGCGGGCGGTGCAGGCAACATCGTCGACGTTGTCGCCGACCCGAAGGGACCCTCAGGCCTGGTCGCCGGCGGCACCGTGCACCACATCGCCTTCCGGGTGCCGGACACCGCAACCCAGGAGCTGTGGCGCCAAGACCTGGCCGACCGCGGCTACGCCGTGACCGAAATCCTTGACCGCCAGTACTTCACCTCGATCTACTTCCGCGAACCGGGCGGGGTGCTGTTCGAAATCGCCACCGACACCCCCGGCTTCGACATCGACGAGCCGCTGCTGGAGCTGGGCCGGTCCCTGAAGCTTCCGCCGTGGATGGAACCCTCCCGCGAAGCCATCGAGGGCTCCATGGCCCGCATCCAGCTTCCAGGCGAAAACAACCCCGCACTGGCCGGACGCTAGGACCCGGGACATGACCACAAGCAACGCCGAGGTCACTGCCTGGCCCCACCTCTACGCTCCAGGGCGCGGGGATGGTCCCGTGCTGCTTATGCTGCACGGGACCGGCAGCAACGAACACGACATCGCCTCCCTTGCCGGAGCTCTGGACCCGGACGCCGCGATCCTGGCTCCCAGAGGCAGGGTGCAGGAGCACGGCATGCTGCGCTGGTTCCGCCGGCACGGCGAGGGGGTATTTGACGTTGACGACGTCATCGACCGCTCCCGGGAACTGACTGGCTTCATCCGCGCGGCCCGGGACCACTACGGCCTCGGCGACCGCAGGATCATCGCCGTCGGGTTCTCCAACGGCGCCAACATTGCCCTCGCCACCGCGATCCTCCATCCCGAAGCCCTGGACAGGGTCATCGCGTTCTCGGGAATGTACCCCCTCGGTGAGCGCACCGCCCCGACCACCCTTGCCGGCAGCCAGATCCTTGCCCTCAACGGCGACGCCGATCCCATGGCCCCACTGGCCAGCGTGAGGACTCTCATCTCCCAACTCACACTCCAAGGGGCAGCAGTGAAGCAGGTACTGCGCCCTGGCGGCCACGGGATTCAACCCAGCGACGTCGAGGCCGCAAAGGCCTGGCTCGGCCACAACCCATAGGGCAAGACATTGCTTCGAAGCTTTGACATTGCAAGGATCATGAGGGCCGCACCAGTCAGCTAATCAGCGGCTGCGGGACCAGGACCGGACGCCGACCAGCGCGTCCTGTCCTACTAAAAGGAGTTGTTATGGCCGGTTCGTTTTTTCTGGACAAATCCGATCCCGGGAGCTGGCGGGCGCTGAACGGCCTGGCGCTGAAGGTCTCCGCGGCGGCCGAAGCCGCCGGCCTGACCCGGGCGGTGGTGGAGCTTCTCAGCGTCAGGGTTTCCCAGCTCAACGGCTGCGCGTACTGCCTGGACCTGCATGACCGTCTGGCCCGCGAAGCTGGAGTCAGTGCCCAGCAGCTGGCTGTATTACCCGCTTGGCGTGAAGCGGGGATCTTCACGGCCGTTGAACGCGCCGCCCTCACCATCGGGGAAGCCGCAACTGCCCTGCACGATGACGGAAACTTCCTTTCCGAACTCGCCGCGGCCCGCGCCGATCTTACCGACGCGCAATTCTCGGCGTTGCAGTGGTGCGCGATCACCATGAACGCCTTCAACAGGGTGTCCGTCCTAAGCGGCCATCCCGTCCGTCCCCGGACTGCGGCCAGCCCCAGCAGCAACCAGCGGACAACCGCATCCCAAGAAGCCCAGAGGGTCCTGTCATGAGCAACCTCGAAACAGCTCCCGAAGAAATTATTTGCGCCGAAATGGCAGGCACGAAGGAGATGGAGCTTCTGGCTCCGCGGGAAGTTCCCCTCGGCGGCCCGCGCGCCATGCCGGTCCGTCGCACCCTCCCCCAAAAGCAACGCAGCCTGATCGGCGCCTGGTGCTTCCTGGACCACTACGGCCCTGACCTCGTACCGGAATCGGGAGGCATGCGCGTCCCCCGGCACCCCCACACCGGCCTGGCCACCGTGAGCTGGCTCTTCACTGGCAAAATCGCCCACCGCGACTCCGCCGGCTACGAGGCAATCGTCCGGCCAGGGGAAGTCAACCTCATGATCGCCGGGCGGGGAATCTCCCACCAGGAATTCTCCACCCCGGACACCGGCATCCTGCACGGCGCCCAACTCTGGTACGCCCTGCCCGACGCGACCAGGAACATGCCTCCGACCTTCGAACACTACGCCCCGGAACCAGTCTCCGGCGACGGCACGGAGCTGCGGGTCTTCATCGGCTCCCTGGCCGGGTCCTCCTCCCCCGTAGCCACCTACACCCCGCCCCTGCTCGGCGCCGAGGCCGTGCTCAAGGCAGGTTCAAGCCTGGAACTAAACCTTGACCCTTCCTTTGAACATGGGATCCTGGTCGACACCGGAGAAATCAGCCTGGACGCCACACCCATGTCCGTGGACCACCTCCACTACCTGGCCCCCGGCCGGACCAGCATCACCCTCCAAGCCGGTAAAACCCCAGCCCGGGTGCTGATCCTCGGAGGCGAACCACTGGGCGAGCACATAGTGATGTGGTGGAACTTCGTCGGGCGTACCCACGACGAAGTCGTCAGCTACCGCGCAGCATGGCAGGCCGAAATCGCCGCCGAACCAGCCGAGCCTCCTGCCGGCCACACCTACCCAGACGGGGCCCCATACCCCCGGTTCGGGCCATACCCCGAAGGCTACCCCGACCCGCTGCCCGCCCCGGAACTGCCCAACGTCCAGCTACGCCCCCGCGGCTGAAGCACGATCTCAAGGAAGGCCTTCTCTTTGGAAAACAACGCAACCTTCACGGTCCGGAACGCCCCGGAACGCCGCCGCTACGAACTCCTCGAGGGGGATGCGGTCATCGGCAAAGCCCACTACCTCCCCCACAACAGCACAAAGGGACCGGAGCGGATTTTCTACCACACCACAGTCAGCGAAGACTACGCCGGGCAAGGCCTCGCCGCCCGCCTCGTGCAGGAGGCCCTTGACGACACCCTCGCAGCCGGAATCGCCGTCGTCCCCGTCTGCCCCTACGTCAAAACCTGGCTGCGCAAGCACAATGACTATCAGCCCCGTATGACCCCGGTCCACCCCGAACACCTCGCCGCTGTCCAACACGCCGGCAACCAATGACCTCAGCCGACAGGATGGATATGCCGATGCCTCTGTCTAACGGGGACTAGCAACAAAGATGAGTGAACACGGAACACGGCATCGGATTACGGAAAGAAAGTGCGGAGGCCCGAAGTCGTTTTAGGGCACACCCCAACCTGACGTCAGGCAGTCACTCAAAAACTGTCAGGGTGGAGTCCGTGACGGTTTTCCGCACACTCCTAGCGAACAGGCCTAGATTCTAAACTGACACTTGGCAGCAGAACGGCCGCCCCGGCATTTGGCTCCACGAGCCTTTCGGGCTCGAATCCTGTCTGATGCGCAGGTAGAGCCGCACCCCGGGAGACGCGGCAGGTGTACCGGCCGCGCCCGGGAGGAGCACCCCAGGCCAACAAGACTCACACCTTGAAGTACTTCGCCTCCGGGTGGTGGAACACAAACGCGTCGGTGGACTGCTCGGGGTGCAGCATCAGCTCATCGCTCAAAACAACGCCCATCCGCTCGGGCTTCAACAGTTCAGTCACCTTGCGGCGGTCCTCCATGTCCGGGCACGCGGGGTAGCCGAGCGAGAACCGCGCACCGCGGTAGTCGAGCTTGAAATACCCGGCAGTGTCTTTCGGCTCCTCGGCCGCGAAGCCGAGCTCCTTGCGGATGCGCGCGTGCCAAAACTCGGCCAGCGCCTCGGTGAGCTGCATGACCAGGCCGTTGAGCTCGTAGTAGTCGCGGTACTGGTTGGCGGCGAACATCTTGGACGTGAACTCTTCGATCTTCGAACCGGCCGTAACCAGCTGCACCGGCAGCACGTCAACCTGCCCCGACTCGCGCGAGCGCACGAAGTCGGCCAGGCACAGGTGCCGGTCGCGGCGCTGGCGCGGGAAGTCGAAGCGAAGACGGTCGGTGCCGATCGGGCCGCCTGAACCACCATCGGGGGCGAGCAGGCCCGCGGTGCCGAGGACGCCGTCGGAATCCTCGCCGTGGTGCAGCACCACCACCTGCTCCCCCTCGGAAACCACCGGGAAGTAGCCGTACGCGACGGAGGCATCGAGCATGCCCTCACCAAGGATGCGGTCCAGCCAGTACCGCAGCCGCGGCCGGCCCTCGCGTTCCACCAGCTCCTCGTAGGAGGCGCCGTCCTCGCCGCGGCCGGGCTTGAGCCCCCACTGCCCCATAAACGTGGCCCGCTCGTCGAGGAACGCAGCGTAGTCGTGGAGCGAGACGCCGCGGACTATGCGGGTACCCCAGAACGGCGGCGACGGAACCGGGTTGTCGGAGACGACGTCGGACCGGCCGGGCATTGCCTCGGGCTCGGTCACCGTGAACTTGGCACCGCCCTTGTGGATGCGCTTCTTCAGCGGCGGCAGGCCGACGTCGTCCGGCGACTCGCCGCGGGCCACGCGCACCAGCGGCTCCATGAGGGCCAGGCCCTCGAAGGCGTCCTTGGCGTACCGGACGACGCCGTCAAACTGCTCCGCCAGGTCCTGCTCCACGTAGGCGCGGGTCAGGGCTGCGCCGCCGAGGATCACCGGCCACTTCTTCGCCAGGCCGCGGGACTGCAGCTCCGCGAGGTTCTCCTTCATCACCACGGTGGACTTCACCAGCAGCCCGGACATGCCGATCACGTCGGCGTTGTGCTCCTCCGCCGCGGCCATGATCTCGGCGATGCCCTGCTTGATGCCGATGTTGATGACCTTGTAGCCGTTGTTGGTGAGGATGATGTCCACCAGGTTCTTGCCGATGTCGTGCACGTCGCCGCGCACGGTGGCGATCACCATGGTGCCCTTGCCCGAGGAATCGGACTTCTCCATGTGCGGCTCGAGCAGGGCGACGGCGTTCTTCATCACCTCGGCGGATTGCAGCACGAACGGCAGCTGCATCTCGCCGGCGCCGAAGCGCTCGCCCACCACCTTCATGCCCTCGAGCAGGTGGTCGTTGATGATGCCGAGCGGGGTCATGCCCTCGCTGCGCGCCAGGTCCAGGTCGTCTTCGAGGCCCTTGCCTTCGCCGTCGATGATGCGCCGTTCCAGGCGCGCGCCGGTGGGGAGCGCCGCAAGTTCAGCGGCGCGCTGGTCCTTGAGCGCTGCGGTGTCGACGCCGGCGAACATGTCCAGCATGATGGCCAGGGGGTCGTAGGTGGTGTTGCCGTCGGCGTCGTATTCGCGGCGGTCATAGACGAGGTCCAGGGCCACCTTGCGCTGCTCTTCGGGCAGTGAGGCGAGCGGCACGATCTTGGCGGCATCGATGATGCCGCTGGTGAGGCCCGCCTGGACGGCCTCGTGCAGGAACACGGAGTTCAGGACGACGCGCGCTGCGGGGTTGAGGCCGAAGGACACGTTGGAGACGCCGAGCGTGGTGTTGATGCCGGGGTACTTGGTGGTGATTTGGCGGATGGCCTCGATGGTTTCGATGCCGTCGCGCCGGGTTTCTTCCTGGCCGGTGGCGACGGGGAAGGTGAGGCAGTCGACGATGATGTCCTCGACGCGCATCCCCCATTCGCCCACCAGGGCGTCGACGAGGCGGGAGGCGATGGCCACCTTGCCGTCGGTGGTGCGGGCCTGGCCCTGTTCGTCGATGGTCAGGGCGATCACGGCGGTGCCATGTTCCTTCACGAGCGGCATGATGCGCGCGAAGCGGCTGTCCGGGCCGTCGCCGTCCTCGTAGTTGACGGAGTTGACCACCGGGCGGCCGCCGATGAGTTCGAGGCCGGCCTGCAGCACGGGCGGTTCGGTGGAGTCGATGACGAGCGGGAGGGTGGAGGCCGACGCGAAACGTGAGACGACCTCCTTGATGTCCGCGACGCCGTCGCGCCCCACGTAGTCGATGCAGACGTCCAGGAGGTGGGCACCGACGCGGATCTGCTCGCGGGCGATGTCCACGCAGTCGTCCCAGCGCTCTTCGAGCATCGCCTGGCGGAACGCCTTGGACCCGTTGGCGTTGGTTCGCTCACCGATGGCGAGGTAGGAGGCGTCCTGGTCAAAGTTGACGTGCTGGTAGAGGGACGCGACGCCGGCTTCGCGTTCGGTGGGGACGCGGGCCGGGGTGTTGCTGTCGGCGTCCGTCTTGCGGGTGCGGAAGGGGGCAAGGCGTTCGACGACGGCGGCCATGTGCTCCGGCGTCGTACCGCAGCAGCCGCCCACCAGGCCCAGGCCGAATTCGCGCACGAACTGCTCGTGCGCGGTGGCGAGTTCGGCGGGTGAGAGCGGGTAGTGCGCGCCGTTGGCGCCAAGGACCGGCAGGCCGGCGTTGGGCATGCAGGCGATGGCCACGGAAGACTGCTTGGAGAGGTGGCGCAGGTGCTCGCTCATCTCGTCCGGGCCGGTGGCGCAGTTCAGGCCGATGGCGTCGACGCCGAGCGGTTCCAGGGCGGTCAGCGCGGCACCGATCTCGGAGCCCATCAGCATGGTTCCGGTGGTTTCGACCGTCACCTCCACGAAGATGGGGAGCCGGACGCCGCGGGAGACGATGGCCTGTTTGCAGCCGTTGACGGCGGCTTTGGTCTGCAGGAGGTCCTGGCTGGTTTCGATGAGGAAGGCGTCCGCGCCGCCGTCGATGAGGCCCTCGGCCTGCAGGGCGAAGGTCTGCTTGAGGTAGTCGTAACTGGTGTGGCCGAGGCTGGGGAGCTTGGTGCCGGGGCCCATGGAGCCGAGGACCCAGCGCATGCGGCCGTCTGTTTCTTCCGCTGCCTCGGCGCGTTCGCGGGCGATCTTGGCGCCCTTGAGGGCGAGCTCTGAGATCCGGTCGTCGATGCCGTAGTCGGAGAGGTTGGACCAGTTGGCGCCGAAGGTGTTGGTTTCCACGGCGTCGATGCCCGTGGCGAAGTAGGCGTCGTGGATCTCCGCTATGACGTCCGGGCGCGTGTCGTTCAGGATCTCGTTGCAGCCCTCGAGGTTCTGGAAGTCTGTGTCCAGCTGCAGGTCCCGGCCCTGCAGCATGGTGCCCATGGCGCCGTCGGCAATGACGACGCGGTGGTTCACTGCGTCCAGGAGCTCCTGCGCACGGACAGGGCGGGGCACGGACTCAATATCAAGCGCAAAACGAGGCATCTAAACAGGTTACGGGCGACACACCGAAACATTGCTTCGTATGTCAGTGTGCTACGACGGGGGGTGGTGTCGTTCTGCCTCGACTTCTGTCACTGCCGCCGCATCCCCCTTAAACTATGGGATCGGGCAACAATGAAATGCGCTGAAGAAGCTGGGCAGACAGCAGCAGGAGTTGGTCAGCTTCCTGATGTATCTGCTGAGGCTCAAAGACGGAGCAAACTGTGGTCCTACGATTTCTAATCAATCGAAACGGAAACCGAAGAGACCTCCGTCTTCGTACGCGTCAGTGAGTCTCGGCGAAATAACATAGTCACGCATGGATGAGCCATGGCGCTCTACTTTTTCCAATTCGTCGGAATTCATGGTGATGATGTATTGGAAGCCCTCGTCCTGGCAGACAGCGAGCGCCAAATTGAGCGCCTTCGCGACTTGTCGCTCATCGACACCATCAAACAAGTGACTGTCATGCACTAGGAAGTCGGGTCCTCGCCCTGCCCTGTGGGCTAAGACCGCGACGGTGAGGTCGAAGCAGAAGATGACCATGCGTCCGATCCCCTGGCTGTCCTCCCCCCCGATGTGCGGGGAAATGTGGAGGTTGGCTTCATGGGCTGCTATGTCAACGTATGCTTCACGAGATGAACCATACAACGCTGAGGCGAAGGCCTGGAATTGTAGGTTTATCTGCTCTATCAGAGTTTCACGCTCGAGCAAGTCCCTGGTTATCGATTGCTGAAGCCTACCGCGTTCGTACTTTATTTCGGCCTGAGTGGTCTCAAGTTTCTTGGCAGTATCGAAACGTAAGTCGAGCGACTTATGTTCCGCCTTCGCCACGGCAAGCTGTTCCTGGAGCGCAGTTAGGGCTCCAAGTGCACCGCCGTCGTGAAGGCTCTTCAAAAGCCGGGAGTGCTGCTCTCCCATCTGATCGCGTGCTGCCTGTCGCTCCTCTAGTCTGGCGCGAGTGAGGGCCATCTCCTCCGCGAGGTAGGCCCTACGATTCGCAACTACTGAGCTGTGGAAAGCATGGACCTCCTCATATTGCCTCAGGATCGTATCGGGCAGAGTGATACCGAGTTCCCTGTATGCACGTTGCAGATAGGCTGCATCAGGCTCCTGCTCGGTTCTTACAGCCGTCTCGAGATCCATAAGATTTCTACGATCAGCAGCATCTTGGGCACGAGTCTTTCTAATCTCGGCATCCAAGGAATCGGCTTCTGCCTGAAGCCGTTCATATTCGGGGACGACTGTGAAGGAGCTCACCTGTGCTTCTAGATCACGAACACGCTTGGCAGCAGCTGTAACTGATCCACGCAGCTCGGAGACGGATCCAACTACGAGACTGAACGTCGGGTCCTTTATCGCTTCCTTCAATTTTCGTCGCAGGGACTCCCGGCCCGCTAGCGCCTGATACTCAGATGCCAGTCGCCAATCTAAACCGAGCAGGTATGCAACATGGGCCGTTGCTTCGCCCTTTGACTGCCGCGGATAGGTGACCACGGGATCATCCAGACCGTGTTGACTGACGCGGCGCATATATAGGGAAAGCAAAGCTCTTGCGCTTATACCCTTGTGTTCAGGGGGCATGGAAAACAAGTCCCGGCCGAGCACTTCTACCCATTCAGGGACACTTACGCTGCCAGCAGCACCCGAGAGCTGAGCTGAGACGAGGACGTTCGGTGCCAGATCGACGCGTGATCTTTGCCTGGCTACTAATGAGCGCCCAACAGATACCCTCTCCTTGCGCTGTGGCCAGTCCATGCGCAATCCAAACGAATGAGATTTCAGAGCGGCGTTACTTAGAACGGACCCCGTTAAGGACCTCATGCCCAATAAGTAATGGAGTATCTCGACGAATGACGACTTTCCTGCACCATTTCTACTGTCCGTATCGGCAGAATGAACCAACTTGTCCGCCAACAGTATGTTCATGCCTCGTCGGAGAACGACGGTCTTAAAACGGTCGTCGTCCGAGTAAATCTCGTGAAGCACCTAGCTCCTCACCACCTTGTAAATAAGCCCGCTCTCGAGCCTCAGTGCGCCAAGAGCGTAGAGCATGTCCAGCCCCAAGATGAACCACGAGTACGAAAGAGCCGAGTCATTCGCATTTTTAGTGCGCCAGGACTTCAAAGCGGCCCACGTCTGAGTCACAGTCATCGGTTCAACTAGAACTAGTGAAATTTGAGCAGAAACGGACAGCAACGCCCGCTGTGGCGCGATTCCTTTTGTCGGGGTGATCACAGCGTGTTCACCTCGTACTCATGGTCTTGCCAATCCTGAGGCGGGTTCCTGAAGATGTCGCAAGTCTGAAAGAAGAAAGCGAGGATAGCAGTCTGTGCGCGATACTTGGCCGCGCGGGCCGCACTCGACCCTGCCAGAAACTTCCTCAATCGGAATAGAACTTCCTCTGGGTCATCTGGCATCTCTTGTGCCGCATCCAGATATTCAGCATGGAATCGTGCTGCGACCTCGTCTCGCTCGATTACATCAATACGAGCCTCGTAATAGTCCTCGATTACGGCACTGTGCTTCATCGCATCCCGAAGCTCAGTTTGAGTCTCTTGACTAAGTTGACTGTAACGAAGCTTCTTACCTGATACGGCCCCGGCGGGCACTACATCAGGACCCCCCACTCGCTGCGTGGCTAGATACCCCAACAGGTCCTCCATCTCGGGTAGGCCCATGGTGACATCATGCTGGAGAGGCAATTGAAGTCTCAGGAGCGATTCCACGTCCGGACGATCCAGGCGCCCGAGTCCATCCCGCAGGTGTCGCATGCCCATCAGCTCAAACTGCAAGGAGGAGTGGTCATTACGCGCTTCGGCAAGAGCCTGAGAAATTTCCGGATGCGTTCCGCGGACGTCGTTATGCACGAAGACGAAAGTCTCGAACTGCCCGTGGCGCTTCTGCAACGCCCCCGCTACATCACCCTTGAACTTCCGGATCGCTGCATCAGCATTTGGTGATTCTGGCGCATAGCAGGCATAGAGCTTTTTCTCATGCAGGCTTAGGCCATCACTTGAGAGGTCACCAATGTTGCCATGTGTTCGAACGTCTACGAACCCCGGTGTAGTCAGGCACATGTAGTCGTGGAAAAACTGCTCGAATGCGTTTCCAGTAAGTTCGTGAAGTTGTGCCCAGAAGAGGGGGCGTAGCGCCAACCGCTCATAAAACTCCAATTGATTCCCTCTACCATAAGTCGTATTTCGCACCACCCTACGGGACAATCAACGAGCAAGGGACCTCCGGGTTTGGCCGAGCCTTGATTCTCTAGGATTAGGCCGGACTTGATCCTCGATAATGCAGCATGCCCAGTCCCAGTCCGCTTGTTGTTCACCAATCAGCGCTCCCGGCAAATCACTCGACCACGAACTTGGTCTCATCAGCGCACATGGCCCGCTGTAAGCCTTGACAGTCGTCATTGCTTTGTTCCTGTGCGACTTCGGCGAAGCCCGAATGTCATCTCCGCAGACCGACCGACGTAGCAACTGCCACTGACCCACCTCACTGGCAATCCTGTTCGTAACCAGGGCTGTCCCACTGATACGTTGCAGCAAAACCCGAAAGAAGGATAAAGGGAGGCCCGCGCGTCAGCATCCTTCATAGCTTCGCCCAGTGTACTTTTGTTGAGCATGTCACGATCGGCGCGGGGGAAGCATGACCAAGAAGATTACATCAGTTACAATCAGCAATTTCCGAGGGATAAGCGAACAAATGTCCATGTCCTTCACTAAAGGCAACGATAATCGCGGTCGGTCAATTTTACTCTATGGTGAGAACGGCACGGGAAAGTCTTCTATCGTTGATGCAATTGAGTTCGCTACACGCAGTGTGGTGTCCAGGCGCACCATCGGCGGAAAGAAGGACAGGCGGGAGTTGCAGAATCTCATTGAGTCCACGGCCGGTCCCCGCGTGGACATCGCTTTCGGTAATGGTGAATCCTACTCACGAGGAGCGGGAAAAGTTTCACCTGACGTTAAGAAACTTGTTCGACTCAATCCCGTTCCTGGGTTTGAAATTTGCCCGCTGGTCATTCGCCGTCGTGACATTGACGGTTTTTGGACGATGCCCGAAGAAGTTCGGCAAAGCTTGTTTTTTGACTACTTCCGTGACTTGGGCGGCGCATTCCTCGACGAAGAAGCGCGGCAGTTAGCGGTAAAAACCTACCAAGACGCTGTTAGTCTCCACGAAAAAGCGCTGGCAGAAATTGTCCCGTACCTTGATCGATGGGAAGGCGAATATCCGGAACATACAAGTGCGCTGAGCGGCCTTCGAAGCCATCTTATGTACGAGCACGGCTCGGGTCACCCGCGGGCACTCCCTGTCGTCGTAGAACAGCTTTTCAAAAACTTCTCCGCATCGCTAAAGGGTCGTAACCTCGCGGCGGCAGCAGGAAAACAAGCCCTGACTCAGGGTGTAAATGACCGAAGCCGGGTTCAGAACATTCTGACCCGCGTCTCCAAGCGTGCTGCAGCCGACTTCCGAACTGTTACCGGCGCGGAATGGGTAACAGATTTCATCTTCACGCTGACAGGCGAGACCGGGATAAAAATCAAGCTTTTGACACGCGGCAAGACTATAGATCCGACGCAAATTCTAAGCGAAGCTATGCTTGACCTTCTCGCATTATTGATCTTCATTGAAATGCATATCGAGTGCGCCATTGCTGGCCAAGAAAAGATAATCATACTCGATGATGTTTTTCAATCAGTGGATCGCTCACTGCGAATGCGAACCTTGGAACATCTTGGAAAAAGACTCGAGGGGTGGCAGATACTTCTCACCCTGCATGATCGACTCTGGCTTGAAATGGCCAATAGAGCTCTGAACGCGGCAGGGAATGACCATCTAATCCTGGAATTGCGACGAACGACGGCCCATAAGCAACCGTTTCTACTCACACCCGCAACCGGCCCTCTTCGGGACCTTCAGCACTGTATCGGCACCCAAGCACCAGCAACACTAACGGCAGGCGCCGCTGGCAGAGCCTTGGAAGCTATCCTCGAGGAAGCAACTCAGGTACTGCAAGTGACCATCCGCCGCAAAGTAGACGATAAGTACACTATCAATGATCTTTGGGAGCCGCTGCGCGCAGACTTATTGAAAAGTGAACCGGCGAATATGTCTTCCATAGTCAAACGAATAGAAGACTCGCGGTTTCTTCGCAATAGCGTCGGAGCTCACTTCAACGCTGCAGCAGAGGGAATTTCGAGCCTCGAAATATCCGACTTTGCCGATGCGGTTATGGCTCTGCGTGGTGCCCTAACGTGTCATTGCGGCTCGCATTTTAAACGAGGAGGAACTGCTGGGGGTAAGTGGAAATTGGCACCTTCGTGTAAGCACAGAATAGCGGTTGCGTCGGCGCAGCCGTGAGGCTAGGACTCTCTGAAGTCGGGAGAAATGAGCCGCAGAGGAGCCACGGAGATTTAGTCTTCTTCCGGATGGCCCGAACGCAAACATGAGCGGACGCCTGGACCTCGGCCCTCACCCGATCAATGGCACGCCTTTTACACTTGACTACGCCTCGCCTCGCAGGAAGTTTAGGGCGCGAGCGGCTCTAGCCGCCGTCACCACCTCTTAAACCTCCGCCGCCGGAGCCGCGAACTGCGCCTCGTACAGCCGGGCGTAAGCCCCGCCCGCAGCCAGCAGCGAAGCGTGCGTCCCCTGCTCCACGATCTGGCCAGCCTCCATCACCAGGATGAGGTCGGCGTCGCGGATCGTGGATAGGCGGTGCGCGATGACAAAGGAAGTACGGTCGGACCGCAAAGCACTCATGGCCTTCTGCACCAGCACTTCCGTCCGCGTATCCACGGAAGACGTCGCCTCATCCAGGATCAACACCGAAGGCCGGGCCAGGAACGCCCGGGCAATCGTCAGCAACTGCTTCTCCCCCGCGGACACGTTCCCACCCTCGTCCTCGAGCACGGTGTCGTACCCCTCAGGCAGCGACCGCACGAACCGGTCCACATACGTCGTGCGCGCAGCCTCAAGGACCTCCTCCGAAGTAGCCGAGGGCCGCCCGTAGGCGATATTGTCCCAGATGGTTCCGCCGAACAGCCACGTATCCTGCAGCACCATCCCCAGCCGCGAGCGCAGCTCGCGCCGCGGCACCGAGGTGACATCCACGCCGTCGAGCGTTATCCGCCCCGCATCCAGCTCGTAGAACCGCATCATTAGGTTCACCAAGGTGGTCTTGCCAGCGCCCGTCGGCCCCACAATCGCCACCGTCTGCCCCGGCTCCGCCACCAGCGACAACCCGGAAATCAGCGGCTTGTCCGGCGAGTAGGAGAAGGACACATCCTCGAACACCAGCCGCCCCCGCCCAAAAACAGGCTCAGCAGAAGCGGGAGGCTCCACAGATTCCTCGTCCTCATCCAGCAGCGAGAACACCCGCTCGGCCGATGCCACCCCGGACTGCAGCAGGTTCGCCATGGACCCCAGCTGCGCCAGCGGCATGGTGAACTGCCGCGAGTACTGGATGAACGCCTGCACGTCCCCCAGCTGCATCGCCCCGGACGCCACCTGCAGGCCGCCCACCACCGCGATCCCCACGTACACCAGGTTCCCGATGAACGTCATGGCCGGCATGATCAGCCCGGAAATGAACTGCGCCCCGAAACTCGCGTCATACAGCTCCGCGTTCTTCTGCCGGAACCGCTCCTCCACCTCGCGCTGCCGGCCGAACACCTTCACCAGCGCATGCCCGGTGTACGTCTCCTCGATCTGCCCGTTCAGCTCCCCCGTGTTCTTCCACTGCGCCACAAACAGCTTCTGCGAACGCTTGGCAATCAACGCCGTGATCCCCAGCGTCAGCGGAATGGTCACCAGCGCAATCAACGCCAGCGTGGGCGAAAGGATCACCATCATCACCAGCACCCCCACCACGGACAGCACCGACGTCACCGCCTGGCTGATGGTCTGCTGCAGGCTCTGCGAGATGTTGTCCACGTCGTTGGTGACCCGGCTGAGCAGCTCGCCGCGCTGGATCGAATCGAAATATCGCAACGGCAGCCGGTGGATCTTCGCCTCGATCTCCTCGCGCAGCCCGAACACCGTCCGCTGCACCACCCCGTTCAGCACATACGCCTGCACCCACATAAACCCCGACGCCAGCACATACAGCACCAGCGCCCACGTCAGCACACTGCCCAGCGCGGCGAAGTCGATCCCCTGCCCCGGCGTCAGCGCCATGGGCGTCAGCATGTCCGCCTTCTGGTTCTCCCCCGCGGCCCGCAGCTGCGCGATCAGCTGCTCCTTGCCCACCCCGGCGGGCAGCTCCTTGGACACCACCCCGGCGAAAATCAGGTTGGTGCCCTCCCCCAGCAGCCGGGGCCCGATCACCTGCAGCGCCACGCTGATTACCGACGCCGCCAGCACCAGCAGCAGCCACGCCCGCTCCGGCCGCAGCTTCCCCAGCAGCCGCCTGGCCGACGGCCAGAAGTTCATCGCCTTCTCCGCCGGGACGTTCATTCCGGCAAAGGGTCCGCCGCGTCCCGGTCCGCCTGCCGGACGCGGAATGCGTACGACGTCGGCACTTGCAGTTTTGGACGCAGGCCCGGCCTTGGTGCCGGCCTCGCGGGTGGGTTCCGGGCTCATACCGTCTCCTCCGCCGCCAGCTGGGAGTTCACGATTTCGCGGTACGTCTCGGAGGTCTCCAGCAGCTCACTGTGCGTCCCGCGCCCCACGATCCTGCCGTCGTCGAGCACCAAAATCTGGTCCGCATCCACGATGCTGGACACACGCTGGGCGATGATCACCAGCGTGGCGCCGGCGGTACTGCGCTTGAGGGCCTGGCGCAGCCGGGCGTCAGTGCCGGTGTCCAGGGAGGAGAACGAGTCATCGAAGATGTACAGCTCGGGCCGCTTCACCAGGGCCCGCGCGATGGCCAGCCGCTGCCGCTGCCCGCCCGAGACGTTGGTGCCGCCCTGCGAGATGGGCGCATCCAGCCCGCCCTCCATCTCCTCCACGAAGCCCCGGGCCTGGGCGATGTCCAGGGCTTGCCAGCATTCGTCGTCGTTGGCTTCAGGTTTGCCGTACTGCAGGTTGCTGCGGACGGTCCCGGTAAAGAGGTAGGGCCGCTGCGGGACCAGGCCGATGTGCCCCCAGAGCAGGTCCGGGTGCAGCTCGCGGACGTCCACGCCGTCGATCTTCACCGCTCCGGTGGTGGCGTCGAACAGCCGCGGCATGAGGTTCACCAGGGTGGTTTTGCCGGCGCCGGTGCTGCCGATGATCGCCGTCGTCTGCCCCGCCCTGGCGGTGAAGCTGATCCCGGAGAGGACGGGCTGGTCGGCACCCGGGTAGGCGAATCCGGCGTCGACCATTTCCAGCTCGCCGCGCCTTACCTTGGTGCTGACGGGCTTCACCGGCGGCCGCACGCTCGACTCCGTGCGCAGCACCGCGCCGATCCGGTCCGCCGAGACGGAGGCGCGCGGGATCATCACGGCCATAAAGGTGGCCATCATGACGGACATCAGGATCTGCATCAGGTAGCTCAGGAACGCGATGAGGGTGCCCACCTGCATGGACCCGTCCTCGATGCGGAACGAGCCGAACCAGATCACGGCCACGCTGGACACGTTCATCACCAGCATCACCACGGGGAAGGCGAGCGCCATCAGCCGGCCGGCCCGGAGCGCGGTGTCCGTGACGTCCTCGTTGGCCTGGGCGAAGCGTGCGCTCTCGATGTCCTCCCGGACGAAGGCGCGGACCACGCGGATGCCGGTGAGCTGCTCGCGCAGGACCCGGTTCACGGTGTCGATCCGCTTCTGCATCTTCCGGAACAGCGGCACCATCCGGAAGATGATGAGCCCCACGCCGGCCAGCAGCACCGGCACGGCGACGGCGATCAGCCAGGACAGCTGCACATCCTGCCGGACCGCCATGATGACACCGCCGATTGCGAGCATGGGCGCGGCCACCATCATGGTGGCGCCCATCAGGACAAGCTGCTGGACCTGCTGGACGTCGTTGGTGAAGCGGGTGATCAGGCTGGGCGCGCCGAACTTGGTGACCTCCTGCTCGGAGAACTCCCCCACCCGGGAGAAGATGGCACCGCGCAGGTCCCGGCCCGTGCCCATGGCCGCCTTCGCCCCGAAGTACACGGCGATCACGGCGCAGGCGATCTGCAGCAGCGTGATACCGAGCATGAGCCCGCCTAGGTTGAGGATGACGCCGGTGTTCCCCTTGGCCACGCCCTCATCGATGATGTCGGCGTTGAGCGTGGGCAGGTACAGCGACGCGATGGACTGCGCCAGCTGGAAGATGACGACGGCGATCAGCAGTTGCCGGTGCGGCCGCAGGTATTCAACGAGTAACTTCCAGAGCATGCGCAGCTCCAACCTGACACAGTGTCCACAAGAGGTGGTGCGAAGGTCAGTTTACGTCCGGGGGAAGCTGTTGATCCTTGGAGCTGTCTGGGAAATACAGGGGTTCTCTCACGGCGTAGAGACGCGTCGCTTTAGCAGTTCAACGCCGCGCACAGACCCCCCGGTTACTCTGCCCCTTCGTCACAACTGGCCCGCTTTTAGAGCACCGGGTGTGGTGAAAACCCTGGACATACGCGGTTTCCACCACTAAAACCGGGCTGGTGTGGGATAAAAGCGTGCTGTACGTGACGTCGGCCGCTAAATTCCCCCCGGGCCGCCGTCAGGAAATGCCGCGCTTATCCCGCTCAATCGCCCAGGCAAGGCGGTGGAGCGCACTTGCCCTCCGGCCGCGCAGGACGGACCAGCGTGACAGGCCCGGCTTGCGTGCGCGGATCCTTTTAGGTGCCTGCGGGAGTGCGCTGGTGGCTGTGTCGTCATTCCTGGCGAGGAAGAGCGCGATGACGCTTGATCCGTCCATAAGACCTGTCCTGATGATTCGAAAGTTTCCACGCTGGGAAGGAGGGGTTGATAGCTGGCAGTGGAGCGCGGGCGTCGTAACGACGGCGGTGGGTACCGACGCAAAGACGCCGTTGCCCGTACAGGCGGGCAACGGCGTCGTACGTTCCGGTCAGGCCTTCTGCGTCTCGAGGTCCTCGAGCGACTTGCCCTTGGTGTCGGAGGACAGGAAGGTGGCTACTGCTGCGGCAGCACAAATGCCGAAGGTGATCATGCCGATGACCATCGGAACGTTGGTGGAGCCCGGGGGCGCCACTGCCGTGAAGATGCTCGGGAAGAACGAGGCGATCATCAGGCCGATGTTCTGGGACACCGCAAAGCCCGTGACCCGGATCCGCATAGGGAACTGTTCCTGGAAGAAGGTGGCGAACGTGGCATTCCACATCTGGAAGAAGATGCCCTGCACGATCAGGACGCATACAAAGACGAGGAACAGGCTCCGCTGGTCGATGGCCCACAGGTAGCCCCACGTAAGGAGGCCGCCGCCGAGGCCGCCGGCAATCATGAGGGTTTTGCGGCCGATCTTGTCGGACAAGGCGCCGAAGACCGGGATGGTGATGACGGCGGCGATGTTGGCCACGAGCGTCACCCAGAGGAACTCGCTGCTGGAGAATCCGATGCCGTAGCCCTTCTGGGTTGCATAGGAGACACCGAAGACCAGGGTGGCCATGCCCACCACGTTGGTGAAGGTCATGATGATGCAGCGGATCAGGACCCGGGGGTGGGAGCGCATGAGGTCGACCAACGGGAAACGGCGCTTCTCCTTGCCCGCCTCAGACTGAGCCAGGTAGGCCGGCGGCTCCTGCACGCGGCGGCGGATGATGTAGCCGGCCAGGATCACAAAAGCACTGAGCAGGAACGGGATGCGCCAGCCCCATGTCTCGAACTGGTCCTTGGGGAGAAGCGCGGACAGCGGAAGCAGCACAGCCGTGGCCAGGATGGAACCCACCTGCGTCCCCTGAAGGCTGAAGCTGGCGAAGAAACCGCGCCGGGCGTCCGGGGAATGCTCAACGATCATTGCGCTGGCACCGCCCAGTTCACCGGCGACGGCGAAGCCCTGGACCAGGCGAAGGATCACCAGCAGGGCGGGCGCGAGAATGCCCACCTGGCCGTAGGTCGGCAGGAGCCCCACTGCGAAGGTGGCGAAACCCATCAGCAGCATCGCGAAGACGAGGACGTTTTTGCGGCCGTGCCTGTCGCCCATTGCGCCCAGGACGATTGCGCCCAGGGGACGGGAAACATACCCGACGGCGTAGGTCGCCAGCGAGGCGATGATCGCCACGGTGGGGTTCCCGGAGGGGAAGAAGATGGCCGGGAAGATGAGCGTCGCGGCCAGTGAGTACAGGGCGAAGTCGTAATATTCGAGCGCGCCTCCGATCCAGCCGCTCATCGCGGCCTTCTTCGGATCCCTGCCCGGGTGGGCTGCATCAATCTGGCGGGGGGTGTCCGCGGCGGGAATGGTGGTCATGCGCTGGTTTCCTTCGGCGTCTTTGGCAAGGAGCCGGAACTCTTCCATTCCGGCCTGGTTTTCAGCATGGGTGCTGGCGGGGCGGCAAGGGACCGGGCAAACCGGTCTGCACCGCCGTTTCTTGAATCGTTTCATAAATTCTAGCGAGTGATGGGTGACACGTCAAAGCCGACTGTTTGGCGGGTGCCACCACAACAGGAAGGGCTCTTTCACCGTTCACGCAAGGAGAAAATCCGGCCGTTCTCAAATGGCGTAAGGGGCTCACCACGGCACGCCCCCTCATGGTCAAATGGGAAGGTTGAACCGGCTGCCCGAGTCCGACCACGGCCTCGGCCATAGGGAAGGAAGCACATGACCGATCGACAGGACCACCCTCCGGTCCCCACCCCGGGAAGCGCCCAAGGCCTGGACAGCAAGGTCGAGGGCGGATGCCCGGTGGATCACGGCAGCGTCACCTCGCACGGCAGCGAGAGCGAAAACCCGGCCATTGACTCCCCGCAGCCCAAGGGGCACCGGCCGCGGACCGTCGCGGACTGGTGGCCCAACCAGCTTGACCTCTCCGTGCTGCACACCAACCACCCGGCGGGCAACCCGCTGGGCCCCTCGTTCAATTACCGCGAGGAATTCCAAAAGCTCGACGTCGAGGCCCTCAAGCAGGACATCACCGAGGTCCTCACCACCTCCCAGGACTGGTGGCCCGCGGACTTCGGCCACTACGGCGGCCTGATGATCCGGCTGAGCTGGCACGCTGCAGGCACCTACCGCGTCCACGATGGCCGTGGTGGTGCAGGCGACGGCAGCCAGCGCTTTGCCCCGCTGAACAGCTGGCCGGACAACGCAAACCTGGACAAGGCCCGGCGGCTGCTGTGGCCGGTCAAGCAGAAATACGGCCAGAAGCTCTCCTGGGCCGACCTTCTGGTCCTTGCGGGCAACGTGGCCCTGGAGTCCATGGGTTTCAAGACATTTGGCTTCGCCTTCGGCCGCGAGGACGTCTGGGAGCCCGAAGAGATTTTCTGGGGGCCTGAGGACACCTGGCTCGGCGACGAACGCTACATCGGCGAAGGCCAGATGGCTGAAGAAGTGGGCTCCACCGAGATGGGCCTGATCTACGTCAACCCCGAGGGACCCATGGGCAACCCGGATCCCAAACTGGCGGCAGCGTTCATCCGCGAAACCTTCAAGCGGATGGCGATGAACGACGAAGAGACCTTCGCCCTGATCGCCGGCGGGCACACCTTCGGCAAGACCCACGGTGCCGGTGACGCCGACGCCCACGTCGGACCCGAACCGGAAGGCGCAGACCTCGAAGCCCAGGGGCTGGGCTGGCTCAGCACCTACGGCAGCGGCAAGGGCGGCGACACCATCACCTCCGGCCTCGAAGTCACGTGGACGGACCGGCCCACCCAGTGGAGCAACCGTTTCCTGGAGATCCTGTTCGAATACGAGTGGGAGCTGGTCAAGAGCCCGGCCGGCGCGCACCAGTGGGTCGCCAAGGATGCCCCGGAGATCATCCCGGACGCGCACGACCCCGCGAAAAAGCACCGGCCCACCATGTTGACCACGGACCTGTCGCTGCGCTTCGACCCGGCCTACGAGGAGATTGGCCGGCGCTTCCTGGAGAACCCGGATGAGTTCCAGCTCGCCTTTGCCAAAGCCTGGTACAAGCTGCTGCATCGCGATATGGGACCGGTGGGCCCGCACATGCTCGGGCCCTGGGTTCCCGAAGCCCAGCTGTGGCAGGATCCCATCCCGGCCGTGAACCACGAGCTGATCGGCGAGCAGGACATCGCCTCGCTCAAGGCAAAGCTCCTGGATTCGGGCCTGTCCGTCTCCCAACTGGCCAGCACTGCCTGGGCCGCTGCCTCTACTTACCGCAAAACCGACAAGCGCGGCGGCGCAAATGGTGCCCGCATCCGCCTGGAGCCCCAGAGCGGGTGGGAGGTGAACGAGCCCGAGCAGCTTTCGACGGCGTTGCAGGCCATCGAGAGAGTGCAGCAGGAGTTCAACTCCGCCCAAGGCAACGGGCAGGTTTCGCTCGCGGACTTGATCGTCCTGGGCGGGTGCGCAGCGGTGGAGAAAGCTGCGAGCGACGCCGGGTTCCCCGTCACTGTGCCGTTCCGTCCAGGCCGCACCGATGCCGCCCAGGACCAGACCGACGTCGAGCAGTTCCAGTACCTGAAGCCGCGCGCGGACGGATTCCGGAACTACGTGCGCCCCGGCGAGAAGCTCCAGCCGGAGACCCTCCTGCTGGACAAGGCGTACCTGCTGGACCTATCGGCGCCAGAAATGACGGCCCTCATCGGTGGCATGCGTGCCTTGGGCACCAACGCCGGAGGCTCCAACCACGGCGTCCTCACTGACAGGCCGCAGGTCCTGACGAACGACTTCTTCGTCAACCTCCTGTCCCCCGGCACCAAGTGGAAGGCATCGGAGTCGGAGGAGAACGTCTACGAGATCACTGATGTTGCCACCGGTGAACTGAAGTGGACGGCAACGCCGGTGGACCTGGTCTTCGGTTCCAACTCGCAGCTCCGGGCACTGTCCGAGGTTTATGCCAGCGACGACGCCGGGGAAAAGTTCGTCAACGACTTCGTGGCGGCCTGGGTAAAGGTCATGGAGCTTGACCGCTTCGACCTGAAGTAAGCCTGGTTTAGCGAGGACACGTCCGGGCCGGCTGCACTGTGCAGCCGGCCCGGACGTGTCCTTTGTGCCTGAGCCCTAGTCCGCCGCAGCCAGCTGCCCGCAGGCCCCGTCGATCTCTTTGCCGCGCGTATCGCGCAGGGTGCAGGGCACCCCCGCAGCACGGAGCCGTTCAATAAACTCCTGCGCAACCGCCTTGTCCGAGGCGGTCCAGATGGAGCCCGGGGTGGGGTTGAGAGGGATCGGGTTCACGTGTACCCAGCCGCGGCCGCGCTGGTTCAGCTTCTTAGCCAGCAGATCCGCGCGCCAGGGGTGGTCGTTCATGTCCTTGATCAGCGCGTACTCGATGCTGACCCGGCGGCCCGTCTGGCGGTAGTAGTGGTAGGCCGCGTCGAGCGCCTCGTCCACCTTCCACCGGTTGTTGACCGGGATCAGCTCGTCGCGGAGCTCGTCGTCGGGAGCGTGCAGGGACAGCGCGAAGGTGACCGGCAGGTCCTCATCCGCAAGTTTGCGGATGGCCGGGACGAGGCCCACGGTGGAGACCGTGATGTTGCGGGCGGACATTCCCAAACCTTCGGGCGAAGGGTCCACGAAGCGGTGGAGGGCGGCCATCACGCGCTTGTAGTTGGCCAGCGGCTCACCCATGCCCATAAAGACAATGTTGGTGACCCGCTCGCCGTCGTGCTCGTTCTCGCCCAGCTCGCCCGCTGCTATTGCGCGGTTCGCAGCGACCACCTGGTCAACGATTTCCGCGGTGGACATGTTGCGGGTCAGCCCGGCCTGGCCGGTGGCGCAGAAGGGGCAGTTCATGCCGCAGCCGGCCTGGGAGGAGACGCAGAGAGTGATGCGGCCGGGGTACCGCATCAGCACGGACTCAACCAGCGCCCCGTCGAACAGCCGCCAGAGGAACTTGATGGTGTCCCCGTTGTCGGTGCGGAGGCGGCGTACCTCGGTGAGCAGCGGCGGAAACATCTGGGCGACCAGTTCTTCGCGGCCGGCCTTGGGCAGGTCGCTCATGACTGCCGGGTCGGTGGTCCAGTGCTGGAAGTAGTGCGTGGACAGCTGCTTTGCCCTGAAAGCAGGGACGCCAAGCTCCTTCAGCTTCTCGGCGCGCTCCGCCAGGGTCAGGTCGGCCAGGTGCGTCGGCGGCTGCTTCACGCGTGGGGACGCGAATTGGAGCAGCGGCCGGCCCTCGAGAGTACGCGCCTGCTCCCAGCCCTCTGCCGTGGGGCGGACCTGGGGGCGGGTACTGTCAGCGGCCCCGTCACCGTCTGGGCGGGCACGGACGGGAGTCTTTGAAGAGGAATTGGGGGAAGTCATCCTTTCCATTGTCCCATGCCGGTAAAAGAGCTCTTATGAGACCGGCCAAAGCCGCTGTCGGCGGCACGCCCCGGCACCGGGCGGCCGGGAATCGGGAAGCCAGGCGCCTCCATCCGTTGACACCGCCAACCTGCGATTTTAGGCTCCTGCCATCGTGGCCCAAGGGATATGGAACCAAAGGAGCAGAGCTGTGAACCAGGACAACGGGCAGTTGCCGGACCGGCTTGGCCGCCTTGGCTTCGGCGGCACCGGCGTGGGCAACCTGTACCGCGCCATCTCCGACGAGCAGGCTTCAGCGACCCTGGCGGCGGCCTGGGATGCCGGCATCCGCTACTTCGATACAGCACCGCACTATGGGCTGGGCCTGTCCGAGCGGCGGATCGGCGAGGCCCTGGCCAAGAAACCCCGGGACGAACTTGTCCTGTCCACCAAGGTGGGCAGGGTCCTGGTGCCATCGCCTGCCACCGAAGATGCAAAGGACCCGGAGGGCTTCGACGTGCCCGCCGTTCTTAGGCGCGAGTGGGATCCCTCCGAGGCCGGCGTGCGGCGCAGCATCGAGGATTCACTGGAACGGCTGGGCCTCGACTACATCGACATCGCCTACCTGCACGACCCCGACGTGTACAGCATGGAAGATGCAGTGAAATCCGCCCTGCCGGCGCTGGAGAAGGTCCGCGCTGAAGGCCTGGTCCGGGCCATCGGCGTCGGCACCAACACCGCCGGCGCTGCCCTCCAGTGCGTGGAAGCGGCAGACCTGGACTTCCTCATGCTGGCTGGCAGGTTCACCATGCTGGAGCAGCCCGGCTCGGACGGCCGTCCAGGCGCGGGGCTGCTGGACCGCTGCCTGGAACTCGGCACCGGCGTGGTGAGCGTGGGCGTCTACAACTCCGGCATCCTCGCCAAGCCCGAACTGCCTTCCGATGCGCACTACAACTACTCCCAAGCCAGCGACGAGATCCTGGAACGCGCCAGACAGCTGGCCGGGATCTGCAACAAACACGGTGTGGAGCTTCCCACCGCCGCCATCCAGTTCCCCTTCCGCCACCCCGCGGTTGTCAATGTCACCGTCGGGGCCAGCAAACCGGAACAGATCAGCCAGAGCGCCGAGCGCATGGCCGCAAAGGTTCCCGAGGACTTGTGGCAGTACCTGCAGGAACACGGACTGATCCCGGCCTGACCAGCACCGACACCAGCCGGCCGCACGCCTGAACAAGAAAAATCTTGTTGAATCCCTCCAAAATGGGGCCGCCAACGGAGAACTAGCGTCTGCTGTGAGGAACTTCCACGGCAAGCAAAGGACCCCAATGACGATCCCGGCGAACGCACCCACCGGCCCGAACTCCGCGAGCGCCGGCGCAGTTCACCAAAACAAGGTCTACCAGATCCTGGATGTCGCCCGCCGGCAGGTTCTCGAGGACGGCATCGGGCTCACCCAGGCCCAGCTCGAAGAGGTCCTCCGCCTTCCGGACGAGGCGCTTCCCGCCGCGCTGGAGCTGGCACACCAGGTCCGGCTCCGGCACTGCGGCGAGGACGTGGAGGTGGAAGGCATCATCTCCATCAAGACCGGCGGCTGCCCCGAGGACTGCCACTTCTGCAGCCAGTCCGGCCTGTTCGACTCCCCCGTCCGCGGCGTCTGGCTGGACATCCCGGAACTGGTCAAAGCCGCCAAGGAAACCGCCGCCACCGGAGCCACCGAGTTCTGCATCGTCGCTGCCGTCCGCGGGCCAGACATCAAACTCATGAACCAGATCAAGTTCGCCATCGACCGCATCAACGAGGAAGTGGACATCAACATCGCCTGCTCCCTGGGCATGCTTACCCAGCGCCAGGTGGACCAGCTCAAGGACTGGGGCGTCCACCGCTACAACCACAACCTCGAAACAGCACGCAGCTACTTCCCCGAAGTGGTCACCACCCACACCTACGAGGAACGGCTGGAGACCTGCGCCATGGTCAAAGACGCCGGCATGGAGCTGTGCTGCGGCGCCCTGATCGGGATGGGCGAAAGCCTGGAGCAGCGGGCCGAACTCGCCGCCCAGCTCGCAGCACTCGAACCGCACGAAGTCCCGCTGAACTTCCTCAACCCCCGCCCCGGAACTCCCTTGGAAAACCAGGGCATCATGGACGGCAAGGACGCCCTCCGCGCCATCGCCGCCTTCCGCCTGGCCATGCCCCGCACGGTCCTCCGGTACGCCGGCGGACGCGAACTCACCCTGGGCGACCTCGGCACCCGCGACGGCCTGCTCGGCGGCATCAACGCCGTTATCGTCGGCAACTACCTCACCACCCTGGGCCGCCCCGCCACCGCAGATCTGAACCTGCTGGTGGACCTCAACATGCCCATCAAGGAACTCCAGAAGACGCTGTGATCCCCAACCGCACCCTAACCTCGCAGGCTCGGCCAGGGAACCCTGCGGTCGTGGCCCCAGTTTCGACAAGCTCAACCACCGGGAAGACAACCGGGGACTTTTGCGGGCACTGCGGCGAGGCGTACGACGCCGGCGACGGCCCGCCCTCGGACGCCCACCAAGGCTGCCGCGAGCGTCTGGCGATGGAGCCTCCACGGTACTGCTCCTCATGCAGGCGGCGCCTGAAAGTCCAGGTGACCCCGCTGGGCTGGACGGCAGAGTGCTCCCGCCATGGAATGCTTGCCTCGTAGGGTGCGGCCGGAAACGTAGGATCTTGTGATGGCCCAACTTATCGCTCCGCACGTTGAATTCCACTCGTCCTGGCTCGAAGCAGCCGCAGAGTTCGCCGGGAGCCGGCAGGACGGAGCGGGCGTAGACGGCTGGTCCCCGGAGGACCTCAAGTACACCGGGACTTTCGGCCGCTTCGTTGACGCCCTTCTCGGCGATGCATTGCCCGAAAGCCCCAGGAAGCCCGGCATGGTGCCCTGCACTTACCTGTGGATCGTGGACGGCGGCACGTTCCTTGGTTCGCTGGCCATAAGGCATGAGCTGACCGAGTACCTCCTTAACGAGGGCGGGCACATCGGCTACAGCGTCAGGCCATCGGCGAGGCGGCGCGGGCACGCCGCACAGGCTTTGGCTGACGCGCTGCCAATATCCCGGAATTTGGGGATCCCGCGGGTACTGCTGACGTGCGATGAGGACAACGCCGGTTCCCGGGCCACCATCGAGAAGAACGGCGGAACCTACGAGGACAGCCGCAACGGCAAACGCCGCTACTGGATCAACACCGCTCCGCACAGCGCCCACAACCCATCAGCCTGAGCCTTTCCAGAAGGCGTCCTGCCTTGGCCCTCCTACCCCGTCCTCATGACGAAAGCCCCCGCGCGAGTCGGGCTCCAGCGCGGGGGCTTTCTGTGCTTCCAGGTTGGGGAACTAACGCGGAAACAGAGAGAAATCTACCGGCTGGTAACCGCGCCGATGGCCGATTTCCGCCTGGCTGCGCAATTCTTGATGGAACCTTGAGCCAAGGCCGGGGCGGGGCACTGGGCCGCTGCCGCCGGCCGAGGGAGTGAGGGCTCAGTCTGTTTCAGGCGCGTCGGTTGAGTCCGGATCCTCTTCGGGTTCAAAGGTGTTCGCTTCCCCGTCGGCACCAATTCCCACGCCGTCCGCACCGCCCGGGATACTGCCGTCGCTCTTGCCTTGGGAGCCTTCACTGCCGCCCTGCAGCTCGTCATCGGGCAGGGAATCGGGTGAGTTGATTGTCATCGTTCCTCCTTCAATGGCCGGGCCTCCACGCTAACAGCATGCGGACGGAAAGGCGCCGGCACACGCCAAGAAATTGTGCCTGCACGGACCGCGCGCAGACTACATTCACGAACAAAAGAGAACACAAACCTACCAAAATCTCTTGACTTCGAAAGTCGGAGTGCGTTACAAATTTTGTAACGCAGGTATCGATCCCTAATACCCGCACTCCCCCTCCAATCGCAGGGGACCTTTCCGCCCACCTTTTGAATCGATACAAGAGACACGACGTTGTGGCCTGACTTCCACGCGTCATCACAGGAGATGAACGTGACCGCACCCGCTACGCCCCACCCCTCCACCAAACCGATCCGGAAGGTCCTCGCCGGCTGCCTTGCGACCGCCGCCCTGGCCACCGGGGCAGGGCTGACCCTCAGCGCATCCGCTGCCTACGCTGAGCCAAGCAACTACAGGTTCGATTTTGGCAGCGGACCGGTGGAGGACGGCTATACCGGCGTCAGCGCCACAGACGCCTACACCCCCGAGGCCCGCTACGGCTTCAACACCCCCGAGCACATGGCGAACGTACCGGCGAAGGGCACCGGTGCCGGCAGCGACGCCGTCCGCTTCCTTGAGTTCGGCACCAAAAGCGCGAACACGTTCAACGTGGACCTCAAGGAGGGCCTCTACAAGGTGACCGTCGCCCTGGGTGACACCTCGCGCGCCAGCATCGCCGCGGAAGGCGTGTTCCAGGAGATGAACCTGATGGGTAACGGGGCCACGGCGTCGTTTGAGATTCCAGTGACAGATGGCCAGCTGAACCTGCTGGTTACCGAGGGCAAGGTTGGCACGGCTTTTACCCTGAGCGCACTGGAGATCGAGAAGGTGTCCCGCCAGCCTGAGATGGACCCGACCATTTGGGTGGGCGGCGACTCCACCGTGGCGAGCTACTACCCCCTGGAAGCGAGCGTGCAGGGCGGCTGGGGCCAGATGCTGCCGCAGTTTGTGGATCCGGAAGCTTTCGATGTCCGGAACATGGCCACCGGCGGACAGATCGCCCGCGGATTCCGCAACGACGGCCAGCTTGAGGCGATCCTGCAATACATCAAGCCCGGCGACCTGTTCCTGCTGGAAATGGGCATCAACGATACCGCCGCCAAGAACGCCACCACCGAGGCGGAGTTCAAGGAGATCATGCGGGATATGGTCCGGCAGGTTGCTGCCACCGGCGCCACTCCCGTGCTGGTCACGCCGCAGGGCCGTGCCACCGATTTCGTTGACGGCGTCCACTCTTCAGTGGACCGCTGGTACCGCCACTCCACGGTGGCCCTGGCCCAGGAGGAGGGCGTGCACCTGGTGGACCTGAACGTCCTGGCCTCGCAGTACTTCACGGAGATCGGTCCGGAGGCAACGCTGGCCTTGTTCATGACCGGCGACACGCTGCACCCCAACCGCGCCGGCGCCACCGAACTCGCGCGCCTGGTGGTTGAGGACCTGTCCCGGCAAGGCCTCTAAACCCCAGCGATGACGACGGCGGGACTCGGCACTGTGCCGCGTCCCGCCGTCGCGCTTTATCCTCCGATGTGGTGCATGGTGAAGGCGGGGCGAGAACCCCACCACCGGGGGGCCACAGCTCGCCGCCCTGCACAGCCTCGCCCAGTACAGGCATTCGACCTCTGCCTGCAGCCTCCCCGGGGAGAGGACTGCCGCAACATTGCCGCCGCTTCATTGACACACCCTGTGACTGATGCCATGCTCTTTACATGAACCTGTTGGACAGCTGGACAGCTAGACAAGAACCGGTGGTACGCGTTGGTGCGGCCGAAGCGGTTTTTGCCTCCCTCCGCGGCGCCATCGAAGCCGGCAAAATCCCTGTGGGCACCCGCCTGGACTCAGAAGCATCCTTGGCCAAGCAGTACGGCGTCAGCCGCACCATGGTCCGTGAAGCCCTTCGGTCCTGCACTGCCCTGGGTCTGACCGCCACTTACACCGGCAAGGGCACCTTTGTTATTGCCGACAAAGTGGCACAGGACCTCAAGCTCGGAAAATACTCGGCCAGCGCACTTGTGGAGGCCCGCCCCCACGTGGAAGTTCCGGCGGCGGGCCTTGCTGCCCAGCGCCGCACCGGCGAGGACCTGGAAGCTCTCCGGGAAATTCTCCGCGAAATGTCCGAGGCGAAAGACCTGCAGCAATGGGTCCAGTTGAATACCGAATTCCACGTCACCATTGCCCGCTCCAGCGGCAACGGCGTCTTCGAAACCTTCCTCTCGGACATCTGTGAGGCCATGGCCAACCAGTCCAACACCCTGAACCTCGTGGCCGACCGGCGCAAGGAATCCGGCGAAGAGCATGCCCGCATCTTCGAGGCCATCGAACGGGGTTCAGCGGAGGACGCGTCCGAAGCCATGACCAGGCATCTGCACGGGGTGGAGTGTGCCCTGGGCACCGTCATCCCGAGCAGCGGGAAACCCCTGGCAGGCCATACCGGCTAGCCGCGCTCCCGCCCCAGTTTTCCACCTCAGCTTCTTCGATACCAACCGATACCGGCGACTGCTTCGGCGTGCCGTCATCCGCGCATGCTCCCGCGCGCCCTTTTCCGTACTACTTCCATGCCTCCGGCCTGCCCCCACAAAACTTAAGGACACCATGACCACCGCGCATTCCCCCGCCCCCATTACCGGTGTACCTACCCGGTCTGAGCATGATCTGTTGGGGGACCGGGATGTTCCGGCCGGGGCGTACTGGGGGGTGCACACGCTCCGGGCGGTGGAGAACTTCCCGATCACCGGGCAGAAACTGTCCTCGAACATGCACCTGGTCCGCGGCCTGGCAGCGGTCAAGCTCGCCGC
>NZ_CAQI01000026.1 GCF_001046895.1 Pseudarthrobacter siccitolerans | reverse complement strand
AACCTCCCCGCCGTCCAATCCGGCTCCTCCATCATGCCCGGCAAGATCAACCCCGTCATCCCGGAAGTCGTCTCCCAGGTCGCCTACGAAGTGATCGGCAACGACGTCACCATCACCATGGCCGCCGAAGCCGGCCAACTCCAACTCAACGCCTTCGAACCCATCATCGTCCACAGCCTCCACAAGAGCATCTCCCACCTCGAAACCGCGTGCCGCACCCTCACGGCCCGCTGCATCCGAGGCATCACCGCCAACACCGAACACCTCCGCCGCACCGTGGAACAATCCATCGGCCTGGTCACCGCCCTGAACCCCCACCTGGGCTACGCCACCGCCACCGCCATCGCCCAGGAAGCACTCGCCACCGGCAAAGGCGTCGCCGAACTCGTCCTCGAACACGGACTCCTCACCCACACCCAACTCCAGGAACTCCTCAGCCCCGAACGCCTCGCCAACCTCAGCAAATAATCCCCACCCGCCCCCTCGCCTCGCAAGCCCGGCCAGGGAACCCGGCGGGCGTAGGCCCACCCACGCTGGCCCGATCCCGGGAACCGGGGCACATTGACGTGCCCGCATTTCCTGCCGGACCACACCAACCAACAACGGCACTCGATGACGAGGACCGTTCCGCCGCCGGGCCACCGCCCGGCTAACCAAAGGATTGCGCATGAAGAACACATCAACCAAGTGGATACTGGCGGCCGAAGTGCAGGACGGCAGCCGGACGCCCGCCCCCGCTTCGGTCCGCTGAGGGAGCAGCATGTCATCTGAACTTCGCACCCGGACAACCCTTCACAACCTAGCCGGGCGGAGCCCCGTCAGGCGCCTGATCATCGATTACCTTGCAAGCAACGGTGCCAGCAAGGTGGCAGAAATCAGCAGTGGAATCTACGCCTCGCGGGACTCAGTCCGGTACCACCTGGCGGCGCTGGAGCGGGCAGCCATCGTCCGGTCCGATATCTCCCCCGGCACCAGGGAGGGCTGCACGCCCTTCTACGCACTCGCTCCGGAAGCACACTGACCGCGACTCCGGCACCCCCGGAACCCCATGCCAAGCCCCCTTGCCAGAATTGATGCGATCTTGCGGGAAACCTTGCTGGCAGTTGAAGTTGCAGGTCCAGTCTGGAGGCATCGAACCAACAGAGGCATCACAGCAACCAGCTTGTGGGGAGCAGGAAGTCATGGGAAACGAAGTAGCTTTTGATGAAGTCACCACCGTAGGAGGCGTACTTACGGATCAGCATCCGCTCGACTTCTACACTTTGGGGCTCGCCGGCTGCATCGACCGGCTCACTGTGCCCCTCCGCCACCGTGGGACCGCGGTCCGCTGGGATACTCCGCACTGGGGCATCGAGATCCCGGCGGGCTGCGCGTCCCTGCTGTACCAGTCGGCACGGGAAGCACTCAGCAATGCGTTCAAGTACTCTGACGCGTCGCAGCTCAATCTCCAGCTCGCCGCGGTGGACCACGGGATCCGCCTGGTGGTGTCCGACGACGGCACGGGCTTTGACAGTAAACTCGCCACGTGCGGGCGCCACCACGGCTACGGGCTCCGGCTGATGTCCGTGGCCGTCCACGAGGCCGGCGGAACCGTGGACATCTGCTCCGCCCCCGGCCAGGGCACCAGCGTGACGGTCACCCTGCCGCTGGACTAAGGACCCCGGAAGCCCGCCGTCGCTGGGACGGCGGGCTTCCGTGCGCCCGGGCCGCCTGTTATCGCGTCAGCTTCGCACTGTCGTGCTCAAGGTCGCCGATGTGGCCGGGTGCGTTCGCAGCCAGGACGCGGGCAACGAAGGCGCCATACTCCTCCATGTAGTGGCTCAGGAACTTGGCCGTCCCCTCGTCCTTGACCTCACCGCCCTCACCAAACACGTCCGCGTTGTAGTGGATGTAGGCTTCCGGGGCGTTCAACTGCGGGGCATCCAGGAAGCTGAGGACGCTGCGGAACGAGGACTGCATTACTGCCGTACCGATACTTCCCACCGAAGCGCCAATGATGCCGGTGGGCTTGCGGGCGAACGAGTTGCTTCCCCACGGCCGGGAGCCCCAGTCGATGGCGTTCTTGAGGGCACCGGGAATCGAACGGTTGTACTCCGGGGACACGAACAGGATTCCGTCCGAAGCTTCGATGGCTTCCTTGAGGGCGCGGCCCTCCGGCGGAAAATTGGCGTCGTAGTCGTAGCTGTACAGCGGTAGGTCCTTGATGGGAATCTCTGTGAACTCCAGGTCCTCGGGAGCCAGTTTGATCAATGCCTGGGAGAGAACCCGGTTGATGGAGCCGGTAGCGAGGCTCCCCACGAAGTATCCGATCTTGAACGGTGCCATGAGTGTTCCTTCCAGTGGCCGGTCACGCCGGCCGTCCATGTCCTGTTGGGAAAAGGTGCCGCCCTCGGCCGGACGGCGGTTGGTGCCACTGCACCCCCAGTCCAGCACAGAAGGCCAAGCACAGCCAGAGGGGGCTGCGGGTCCTTGACAGGCTGCGCCGGGGAGCGCTGAATGATCTGTAGCGAAAGTCCCCGGTGCTGTCAGGAGCAGGCATGAGCGAAAATCCACTGCAGGATGAGCGGATCCACACGGAGGCACCGGCCGAGGGCGACCCCGACGCGGATGCCACAGAAATCCGCGTCCACACGCAGGATCCGGCCGAGGGGCCGGACACAGACGAAGCCGCCAAGTAGCAGCGTCAGCTCATAGGCCGGGCGCCTCACCGCGCATCGGCCTACTCGTTTAACTGCCGTTCCCTTTAACTCTCTCCGAATAGTGGCTGGCCCTTGCGGTGTCCAACTTTCCGGATTATTTTGAAACGAATCAGAAAACGCTTTCCGGTGCAATTGAAGTAGGTGCGGAAGCGTCGCTGGCTCGTGCAGCTGTACTGGCGCAGCGCATCAAAACGACGAATTGGATCACATGACGGACAAGACCCTCATCAGGTGGATCGACGGCGAGGCGCCTGCAGAGATCAGCGGCGGAACCACGTGGGGCATGCCTTTCGCCCGCGGAACGGTGCCGGCTTCAGACGGTATTTCGGTCCGGGACGCGGACGGCACTGCTGTGGCAAGCCAGGCCTGGCCCCTTGCCACCTGGCCCGACGGCTCCCTCAAGTGGGCGGGAATCGCCCTTCCCGCCACGGACTCACCCTCCCGGGCTTACGAGGTGACGGCCGACGGCGGCACACCGCCTCGTGAAGGCAACCTCCCGCCGTCGGACGTCACCGCGGTCACTGTCAGCGAGACGGCCGAGGCGCTGACGGTGGACACCGGGACGCTGCAGATGATGATCAGCCGCAGCGGCCCGCACCTCTTCAGCAGCCTTACCCGCGGCGGCGCCGAGGTGGCGCGGAACGCCCGGCTGGTCAGCCTCCTGCAGGACAGCATCGCCGAGGAGCCGGGCAGCGCCGGCACGTTCAGCCGCGAAGCCTTCACGGGCGAGGTCACCGCCGTCGTGCTTGAACAGGACGGTCCGGTGCGCGCCGTGGTCCGGCTGGAGGGACACCACCGGCCGGACGCGGGGGGCAGCGGCAAGCGCACCTGGCTCCCGTTTGTGGTGCGGTTCTATTTCTACGCCAACGCCCGCAGCGTGCGGATGGTGCACTCGTTCATCTGGGACGGCTACGCCGAGCAGGACTTCCTGGCCGGGCTGGGCGTCCGCTTCACCGTGCCGCTGGCATCCGATCTGCATGACCGGCACGTCCGCATCGCCGGGGCCCATGGAGGTTTCCTCCTCGAAGGCGTGCGCGGACTGACCGGACTGCGCCGGGATCCCGGTGAAGAGATCCGCCGCGCGCAGGTGGACGGCCGTGCCACCCCGCCGCTCTCCGAATGGAACCCCGAGGTGTCCGAGCGGCTGCACCTGGTCCCGGCCTGGAACGACTACACGCTGACCCAGCTCAGTGCCGACGGCTTCGAGCTGCGCAAACGCACTGCTCCGGACCACGCCTGG
This sequence comes from Pseudarthrobacter siccitolerans, assembly GCF_001046895.1. GTDB lineage: Bacteria > Actinomycetota > Actinomycetes > Actinomycetales > Micrococcaceae > Arthrobacter > Arthrobacter siccitolerans. The sequence continues at coordinate 19,389 of NZ_CAQI01000026.1, read as the reverse complement.
GTAGGCATCTCCGGCGGAACCCGGTCGGCCGGATTCTGCTCCCTGACGGACACCCGCGGCGGTTTCGGCGTGGGCGTCAAAGACTTCTGGCAGTCGCACCCCGGCCAACTGGATATCCGGAATGCCGCAACCGGCGAAGCATCCCTGACCGCGTGGCTGTACTCCCCCGAGGCGCAGCCCATGGATCTTCGCTTTTACCATGACGGCCTGGGCCAGGACACCTTCGAGGAACAGCTCGAGGGGCTGGAAATCACGTATGAGGACTACGAGCCCGGCTTCGGAAATGCCAGCGGAATTGCCCGCACACATGAGTTAACTCTGTTCGCCTACGAGGGCACCCCCGCCACGGAGAGCCTGGCCGCGGACGCCGCTGCCGCCTCCACTCCGGCCCTGCTCCAGGCCACCCCCGGGTACCTGCACTCCGCAGGCGTCTTCGGTGACTGGGACCCGGTGGACCGCAGCACTCCTGGCCGCGCAGAACTTGAAGACCACCTGGACTTCCTTTTCGACTTCTACGCCGGCCAGGTGGAGCAGCGGCGCTGGTACGGCTTCTGGAACTACGGCGACGTGATGCACACCTACGATCACGACCGGCACGTCTGGCGGTACGACGTGGGCGGCTACGCCTGGGACAACTCCGAGCTCTCCCCCGATCTCTGGCTCTGGTACTCCTACTTGCGCTCCGGCCGGGCGGACATCTTCCGCTTCGCCGAGGCCATGACCCGGCACACCGGCGAGGTGGACGTCTACCACCTGGGACCCTGGCGCGGGCTCGGGTCACGGCACAACGTCCAGCACTGGGGCTGCAGCGCCAAGCAGCTGCGCATCAGCACTCCCGCCTACCGCCGCTTCTACTACTACCTGACGGCGGACGAGCGCACCGGAGACCTGCTCACCGAACTCGTGGACAGTGACCAGAACTTCCTCGGCCTCGATCCGGTGCGCAAGGTCCGTCCGGACGCCGACACCTACCGGCCCAACCGGAACGCCCTGGGCGTGGGTCTCGGCACGGACTGGGGCTCGCTGGCCGCCACATGGCTGACGGACTGGGAACGCACTGGCAATCCGCGTTCCCGCGACCGGCTCCTGGGCACCATGGCGGACATCGGCACCCTGAAGTACGGCTTCCTCACCGGCGAGGCCCTGTACGACCTGGACAAGGGGCGGTTCGATACCGGCCGCGAACTGATCCAGGTGTCGCACCTGAGCGCCGTGTTCGGCCTGGTGGAAATCTGCAGCGAACTGGTGGACCTGGTCCAGGACCCGGACTTCGAACGGGCGTGGCTGCAGTACTGCCGGCTCTTCCTGGCCACCAAGGAGGAACAGGTGGAAGCCGTGGGCCAGCCGCTGGCGGGCATCTACCTCATCCAGGCGCACAGCCGGCTGACGGCGTACGCGGCGGCCCGCCTGGATGACCCGGATCTTGCTGCCCGGGCCTGGACGAGCTTCGCCGAGGGCGGGGAGCACCTGAACCACGAATCGGCCTTCACGCTTCGGACCATCCAGCCGCCGCACGTACTGCTGCCCGTGGACGAGGCGCCCACCGTTTCCACGAACGACGCATCCCAGTTCGGCCTCACGGTGATCCAGAACCTGGCGCTGATCGGAAAGCACCTCCCCTCCTGATCCGCCCTCTTCAAACACATGAAAGGGCTGGTGACGTGCGCGCAGCCGGAGCAGACTTGAATTGCTGATGACCTCAGTTGCTTCAATTCGGTTCGGTCGAAGGAGACGTGATGAGCACGAAGGTGGAGAAACGGATTGTGGTCGATGTACCGGTGGGCACCGCCTACAACCAGTGGACTCAGTTCGAGGAGTTCCCACACTTCATGAGCGGCGTGGAGAGCGTGACCCGGGTGGGCGGTGACCGCCTCAAGTGGGTGGCGCATATCGCCGGGGTACGCCGTGAGTGGGAGGCCAAGATCCTCGAGCAGATCCCCGGCAGGAGGGTGGCCTGGGCCGCCATTGAAGGCGTCACCAACTCCGGCGCCGTTGACTTCAAGGACGCCGGCGGAAACAGGACGGAGCTGGCCCTAACCCTTGAATACCGGCCCGCCGGGGTGGTGGAAAGAGTGGGCAACCTGCTCCACGTCGTGGGCCGCCAGGCGGAGCACGATTTGAAGGATTTCAAGGAATTCATTGAGCGCCGTGACCGCTCCGGTGGAGGGTCCGCCGCCGCCGGCAGTCAGCCGGATTCCTCGAGCGGGCCGGGCCGGGACTACAGGTTTGAGCACCCGTTTGACCAGACCAATGGCCTGGTGGACCTTGAGGGCGAGTCCGGCGGAACGGCCGACGGCGAGAACTACAGCGCCGCCGAACGCCGGCAAAGGGAGGAGCACAGCAGGGGCCTTCCCCCGAACCCCGGCAGCTCTGCCTAGAACGCCTCCTGAAGGTCGCCTGCCAGAACGGCTCTGGAAACCGGACCGCCCAAAAGGTATGTTGGTAAGCATGCTGATGATTTTTTCGGAATCATCGGTTTCCGGTTACACAGCGAAGGAGACGTTATGAGCACGAAGGTGGAAAAACGCATTCTGGTGAACGTACCGGTGAGCACCGCTTACAACCAGTGGACCCAGTTCGAGGAATTCCCGCACTTTATGGGCGGCGTCAAGAGCGTGACCCAGCTCAGTGACGACCGGCTGGAGTGGGTGGCCGAGATCGGCGGCATCCGCAGGCAGTGGGAAGCCAGGATCCTGGAGCAGATCCCGGACCGCAAAGTCGCCTGGGCAGCCACCGAAGGCGCCACCAACGCCGGCGCCGTGGACTTCGAGGACGTGGGCGGCGGCCAGACCTCCATCCGGCTGACGCTCGAATACGAGCCCGAGGGAATTATCGAGAAGGTGGGCGACAAGCTCAACGTGGTGGACCGCCAGGCCGAGGCAGACCTGCAGCGGTTCAAGGAATTCATCGAGGACGAGGGCTACGCCAGCGGCGCATGGCGCGGCAGGGTCAGCTCCGGCGCCCCTGTTGGCACGCCGGGAGTCGAGGATGCTGCAGGATCGCGCGGTGACTCGGGCAAGGCCGGCGTATCCGGCAAGGTGGCTGCAGGTGTGGGCCTGGCCGCGGCAGCAGGCGCAGCAGCTGCCATGGCTGCCGGCACCAACAAGGGCACCACGGAAGCAGCCGACGAAACGGTAACCCCCGTGAATCCCGCGGAGCCGGTCACCGTCACGCCGCTGACCACCGACACCACCACCACGGATGCAACCACCGGCACCACCACAACCGGTACCACCACAACAGGCACGACGGCGGCAGCCGGCTCCACGGGTTCGGTCGCCGACCTGGGTGACGACAGGATCGGGCACGCCTTCGACCAGACCAACGGCCTGGTGGACACCACCGGCGAGTCGGACGAGACCCTTGAGGGTGAGAACCTCAGTGCCGGCGAACGCCGTGAAAACGAGCGCCGGCCCGACGGCGGCCTGCCGCCAGTCGGCGGCAACCTCGGCCAGCACTGACGGCACCCTGACCGCCTAAGGGACGTCCCGGCGTCGGAAGTTCCCCGGCAACCGGACGTCCCCGCAAAAGCAAAGTGCCGCCCGCCTCTCCCCCGAGGCGGGCGGCACTTTGCCGTTGGTGCTTTCTACTACTGCTGACCGGCGTAGAAGACGGCCGGCGCTGCCGGGGTCTCCATACCCTCGCCGATGAAGAAGCTCGGGTGCGGCGGCTGGTTGTAGGCGACGGCCTCGCGGGCAACACCCGTCCGGTACATGGGATCGTGCATCAGGGTGCGGAGCCGGACCTCGGTGGGCGAGGTGCTGGTGTAGATCCGCAGTTCCGTGCTGTCCGACGACGGGAAGGCCAGTTCCTCGCGCCAGTCACCCAGGAGGTCTGCCTGCAGCGACGGGTTGCCCTTGGTGTGGTTGTTGGTCCTGGCGCCCGTGGCGGTCAGGAGCCGGTCGCTGGTTTCGGTTTCCCAGTTCCACTTCGAGATGGTGGGGACGCCGACACCTGCTACGGCGTCAAAGTCGTGGTCCACGATCTCGCGGAGCAGGTCGCCGTCCCACCAGGCCAGGAAGTTGGCGGCCGGGATCTTCCCGGCGATCCGCTCCCCCTTCGCGGACATCAGGTAGCCCACCGGGGAGTTCCACGCAGCGTCGCCGCCAACAGCCCAGCCCTCGGCACCGGCATAGCGCGGGTCGATGTCCCCGGCGGCGCCGCGGCCGGTATCCCGGGTGGCGGGAATGCTCCAGAGGACTTCACCGGTGGCAGCGTCGCGGAAGGTGGCGCCGCGGTTGCCGCTCTGGCTCATGCTCTCGTGCACCGCGAAGGTTTCCAGGCCCGGCCGGGACGGATCCCAATCGCTGGTGTGGATGGCGTCGCCATGGCCCAGCTTGGTGTTGTACAGCGGCTTGCCGTCGTCGTCGATGGTCATGGAGCCGAAGACGAACTCGTCCTTGCCGTCCTGGTCCACGTCCGCGACGGAGAGGTTGTGGTTGCCCTGGCCCTTGTACTCCGCCCCGGAAACGTCAGAGTCGAAGGTCCAGCGCTTCACCAGCTTGCCGTCCACCAGGTCATAGGTGACCAGGACGGTGCGGGTGTAGTAGCCGCGGCTGAACATCATGGAGGGGTGCTCGCCGTCCAGGTAGGCCACGCCGGCCAGGAAGCGGTCCACGCGGTTGCCGTAGCCGTCGCCCCATGCCGAGACGTTGCCGCGGGGCGGATCGTAGGGAACGGTGTCCATGACGGTTCCGGTGGCGCCGTTGAACACGGTGAGGAATTCGGGTCCGGACAGGACGTAGCCGCCGCTGTTCCGGTAGTCCGCTGCCGGGTCGCCGATCACGGTTCCGGCACCGTCCGTGGTGCCGTCCGCCGTCTTCATGGATACTTCGGCCTTGCCGTCACCGTCGAAGTCGTAGGCAAGGATCTGGGTGTAGTGGGCGCCGGCGCGGATGTTGCGGCCCAGGTCGATGCGCCACAGCTTGGTGCCGTCCATCTTGTAGGCGTCCACGTACACGTTGCCGGTGTAGCCGGACTTTGAGTTGTCCTGCGCGTTGGTGGGGTTCCAGAGCTGGATGATCTCGTAAGTGCCGTCGCCGTCCAGGTCCGCCACGCTTGAGTCGTTGGCCGTGTAGCTGTAGGCCTGCCCGGTGGGGGTGACGCCGTCGGCCGGCTTGTCCAGCTTGATGGCCAGGTAGTTCTGGGCCAGCGGGGTGAACCCGGCACTGAGCTTGTCCTGCCCGTTGCCGTTGCCCACCGTCTTGATGACGTACTTCGACGCCGCCGTACCCGCCGGGTCAACGAAGGTGGTGGTATCGCGGATGGGCTCGTCGGTGAGCTGGACGCCGTCGCGGATCACATGGAAGCCCACGCTGTCCTTGTCCAGGCCCAGCATGCGCCAGCCCAGGGTTACGCCCTGGTCCGTGAGGACTGCCACCGGCGCACGGTCCAGGTTCTCCACCTGGCGCTTGAGCTCCGCGGCCTGCGCGGGGGCGGTGCCGGGGTTTGCCTGCGCCAGGGGAACGCCGGTGAAGGCGAGTGCGGCGGCCGTCAGCGAAGCTGCCGCGGCAAGGGGCGCCGCTTTCCAGGCACGGCCGGCCCGGGATGAGGGGGAACATTTGAAGGGGTAAACCAAAAGAACATCTCCTTTGATGCGTCGGCAGCTGAGTCTGCCGCACGACAGTTGGAACGTTTCACTCCTCCCCGCCAGCGAACCTTTCTGGGTGGTCGGGGCGGGATAAAGCAGGAGGGAAAGCGCTTTCTGCCCTTTAGGTTTATCAGCGGGCGGCAAGAGGGGTCAAGGCTTTTTCGTTACTTTATGGGCGAATTTGTTCCATTGCTATTCGTGATGGGTCCGCCAGCGCGCCGGCTCCGAGGCGAGCACGACGGCGTCCTGCCGTCGCGCGCAAAGGGCGGCAAGGACGCCGTCGTGCGCTTCTTCACCGCCATTTATTCCCCGACGTCCCCTGAAATATCTGCGGAGGAGGTGCGGTTGGGGCCCATATGACAACAATCGGAATCATCGGTGCAGGACACATTGGAAGCGCAGTTGCCAGGAAGGCGGTGGAGCTGGGGTATGAGGTGGTGATCAGCAACTCCCGCGGACCGGAGACCTTGGCGGACCTCGTGGCTGAGCTTGGCCCGGGGGCGCGGGCGGCCACGGCTGCGGAAGCGGCAGCGGCAGGAGATTTCGCCGTGGTCACCGTACCGCTCAAGAACTACAAGGACGTCCCGGTGGAGCCGCTGGCCGGCAAGATCGTCATCGACACCAACAACTACTACTGGGAGCGGGACGGCCGCATCCCGGAGTTGGACAAGGGCGAGGCCACCACCTCGGGGCTGCTCCAGGAGCACCTGCCGGAATCCAAGGTGGCCAAGGGCTTCAACCACATCATGGCGAGCGAAATCACCACTGACGGAACACCGACCGGCACGGAGAACCGCCGTGCACTGGCAACGGCGAGCGACTACCCGGAAGCCGCCGAACTGGTCACGCGCCTGTACGACGAATTCGGCTTTGACACCGTGAACATCGGGCTGCTGGAGGACAGCTGGCGAGTGGAGCGCGACCGGCCCGCCTACGTGGTGCGGCAGAACGCCCAGGAGCTGAAGGACAACCTGGCCAAGGCCACCAGGACCGTTTAGCAGCGGACCGTTCAGCCACGGTCTCCGCACATAAAACTGGCTGGCAGCGGACGTCGCGGTGTCCGCTGCCAGCCACTTTTGGTGTCAGCTAGTCACGCGCAGGAACCAGCACCACCTCGTACTGGGTTGCCTTCTTGCCGAACTTCGCATTGACCGCGGCGAGGGTGTCCTCAAACTTTGCCACCGTCGTCGGGATGTCAAAGGCTTCGCTCTTGATCACGTCCTCAACCCGGAATGAGGACAGGCCATAGGAAAGCTCCAGGCGGCTGATCTGGTTGGACATGTTCTGGACTGCCCACAGGGTGCGGCCCTTGACCAGGATGCCGTCAATGAACTCCAGGTCCGGGCCCTTGATCCTGGCACTCTTTCCCGTCCACTTGTCAACGGTGTAGAGCGCCTTGTCCTTGGTGTGGGCAACAATCAGGACGTCCCCATCCCTGGCTGCGGCGATGCCGTTCATTCCGAAGTCATCAGGCCCCAAGGCAGCTCCCGCCCCGCCCTTGACGGTCAGCGTCCTGGCATCTTTGCGCACCTCACCCCAGCGGTTGACCTTCACCTGGTACAGCTCGCCGTGCTTGGAGTTAGTGAACCAGGCGCCGTCGTCGGTGAGGGTCACGTCATTGATAAACGAACCAGCCTTCATGGTCAGCGTAACCTCGGCCACCGTCTTGCGGGTGTGCGTGCTGTAGACGTACGCCTTGCCGGTGCTTCCGCCCGCCACGAAGAGCAGGTCCCTGTCGTCATCCGCCTTCATCCCCACGGCCATCCGGCCGTCCGGTACGTCGATAAAGCGCTTGGCCTTTCCGTCACGGATATCACCCCGGAAGATGTCGCCGGTCATGAGTTCCCCGGCATAGAAAGTGCTCCCCTCCCCGGCCGCGATGCCCTCGGCGGAGGTGGCGCCGTCGAGCACTATGACATCGTCCCGTCCGGGCGGTGACGCTGCTGCCGGCAGGGCCGAGGGTAAGAACAGGGCCAGAAGAGCGATGAATCCGACGGCGGTACGGCGTTGCACTGTTCGGCGCATGATGCTTCCTCGATGTGGATTGATGCGCGGGGCCAATCTGCGGCAGCTCCGCACGATGGTGCTGCCAGTTTAAGCACCTGCAGGAGGCCCCGCCAGAGCCCGGTGCCCCCTTCATAGAGGAGGGGGCAAAGCGCCCGGACCGGCATTCATCTCCGGGTTCTGCTTACAATCGAAACCTCAATCAACTACTGAGGGACCCATGAAGAAACTCGCCACAGCCTTGATCGCCGCCGGACTCGTTGTCTCCGCCACGGCCTGCACCGCCTCGAACCAGCTCACCACCGCGGAAACCTGCGAGCGGATCCAGAGCGTGGTCTCCAATCCGGCCAACAACGCAGGCAAGACGGGCATGAACCGCCTCGCCAACCAGATCCGCCCCATCCACGAGGTTGCGTCCGACGACCTCAAGCCCGCCCTCGAGTCCATCATCGAATACACGGACGAGCAGGCCAAGGAAACCCCGGACGAAGCCAAGATTGCAGAGCTGCAGGCCGGCTACGAGGAAGCCGGAACCGCCTACCAGAAGTTCTGCAGCTAGCCTTTAGCCGCTGATGCGCTGCTGACCGGACCCGGCCGCCCTACAAGGTGGCCGGGTCCGTGTTCGCTCCGCACAAAATGACCGCCACCCGCTCGCCCGGTTGCGGCACTAACGCGCCGGAGGTGAGCGCCGCGTAGGCCGCGGCGGCGCCGTGTTCCACCACCAGCCGGTAGTCGTTCCAGAGGAGCGAGCGCGCTGCGGAGATCTGGTCATCTGACACCAGGACACTGACGACGCCGGTGCGGACCGCGACTGAGAAGCCGATGTCGCCAATGCGGCGGGCGCCCAGGGAGTCTGCGGCGATGCCCGATACCGGCACGTCGACGGGTTCCTTCGCGGCCAGGGCGGAGTGGAGCGTCGGGGCATTTTCCGGTTCCACGCCCACCACCCGGGCGCGGCCTTCCACGGCTGCCGCGATTCCGGCCATGAGTCCGCCACCGCCCACCGCCACCAGCACTGTGTCCACCCCGGCGATCTGCTCCAGCAGTTCAGCTCCCACGGTCCCGGCCCCTGCGGCGATTTCCGGCTGGTCATAGGCGTGGCAATAGACGGCACCGGAGCGTTGGGCATGGGCAACGGCGGCCTGGTACGCCTCGGCATATTCGGCGCCGCCCTGGATCACGGCGGCGCCTATTGCCTTGAGTTTCTGCACCTTCACGGAGGGAGCAGCGGCCGGCACGAATACAGTGGCCGGCACTCCGAGCTGGGCCGCCGCATAGGCGTTGGCCAGCCCGGCGTTGCCGCCCGAGGCCACCACCACACCCACGGCCGGATCCAGCTCGCCGCGCTCCTTGGCGGCAAGGATGCGGTTCAGTGCGCCGCGGGCCTTGAAGGTGCCGGTGTGCTGCATAAATTCGCACTTGAACCAGACTTCCCCCGGGAACGCCCCTGCATCGGCCTGCAGTACTGGCGTTAACCGGGTGAGGCCGGCCGTCCGCCGGGCCGCTTCATCAACATCGGCGCGGGTGATCATCTCAGACGTCGTCGTCCCAGGTCCCGGGCTCGCCCAGGGCTTCCTCGGGTTTGTGCTCCTGCGGCGGTTCTCCCCTTCCGGAGTAGGACGCCGGCACGGTTCCGGCCGCATGGGCCTGCTGCTCCTCGCGGATGTTGCTGGCTCCGGGAAGCTCGGGGTGCTGTCCGCTCTGCGGCGCCTGTGCCGGCTGCTTTGCTTCTTCGGGGTCGCCCGGGCCGCGAAGATCGGCGGTGTTCCGGGGCTCTTCATCGGACGTGGTCATGGGTCCTGCCTTTCACCTGTTTACCGGCTGCTTTCCATCCCGGACATCCTGCCCGGGCCAGGACTCCAGCCTACGGTCCCGGCAGTCACAAACGGTTAAAGCAATACAGAGCGCGCCAAGGCCGGCATCACCCCCGTGGAATAACCGCACGCACAACAGAAAGGCGGGCAGGAGCATCAGGTCCTGCCCGCCTTTGCTGCAGCCAAAGGAGCTAGCGCGAAGCGGTGGGCGATGCCGTCCCGCTGTCCTCAGTCTCGGATGCCATTGAGGTGGCGGTAGGTGACGCCGACCGGCTGGGTGAGGTCGTGCTCGTGGAATCGGAAGTGCTGGTGGACGTGGGGCTGGAAGTCCCACTGCCGCCGTCGGCCTTCTCCAGCACGTCATTGATCAGGTCTTCGAGCTCCTTCTGGTCCGGATCACCCAGGTTGGCGCCGCTCTTGGTGGCCACCACCAGCAGCCGGCCTTCCGCCGCGGAGACCTGCATCAGCTTCTGCTGGTTCTCGCCGCTGCGGGTGCTGAGGGTGGCGAAGGTCTTCTCAGCATCCGTGTCTGCCTGGAGCTCCTCGCTGTTGACCTCATAAGTCTGGCCCAGCGCGGTCACGGAGAACGTGGCGCATTGGCTCATCTTGCCGCTGATCCCGTCCAGGACCTCGACGGCGTCAGGCCCCTCGCTGCCCGACTGGGCGGACAGGGTGCGCGGCTGGTCGCCCTCGGAAAGTGCAACGGCCACCTCGCCGCTTTCAACCTTGTCCAGGAGCCCCGCGGTAGCAATGTCCTTGCAGTCCGAAGGGTCCACGGTTGCCGTGCTCAGCAGCAGGTTGGCGATATTGCTGCCCTGGTCCACTTGCTCCTTGGAGTAGAGCTTCAGCTCGTTGCCGTCCCCGTCCTTCATGCCGGAGATCAGTTCACGGAGCTCATCCTCGGTATAGACCTTGGCTTCGGCCGTCGCGCTGGGCGAGGCACTGGTGGGACTGGCCGAAGGGCTTGCCGCACCCCCGCCGCCGCCCGTGCAGCCCGCAAGAGCAATCATTGCCGCCGCCATCACTCCAAGCGCAGGAACTTTTCGCATCAGGTTCAACCCCTTTGAAAATAGAAAGCATGCTTAGTGTTTCCACTTTAAGGGAAAGGGCGGGGCTTGGGAAATAACTAAGCCTGACTTTTTATTTTGCAGCGGTGGAAAGCGCCTGTTACCCCGGGTCGCTGTCCTCCGGTTCGCTGTTATGCCGGGCGGGCTCCCGGCTCCCGGGCTGGATGCCGCCACGCCCCGCTCGCCGTCGCTTGGTGGCCCAGGCTCCGGGAGATGGCGCGGGCCGCGGCCCGCACCAGGGGAACCAGCTCATGGGCAGGCGTTGCCGCGTCCGGCACCACGATGGACAGGGCGGCAAGCACCTCGCCGTCGGCCGCGTAGATGGGCGCGGCAACCGAAACGGTGCGGGAGGGGTGTGTCCTGCGGACCACGGCGGCACCGGACTGCTTAACGCCGGCCAGCACAGCCCGCAGGTCATCGGCAGGCAGCTCCCGGGACCCCGGTTCGGCGCCGGCGGTCCGCGCCAGCAGTTCCTCCAGGACATCGGGAGCGGAGTAGGCCAGCAGGACCTGCCCCACGGCGGTGGTCCTGAGAGGCATCCGGCCTCCCACCCGGTAGGCCACTTCGGTGGCATTCCGTGACGAGAGCCGGTCAATAAGGACCGCGTCACTTCCGTCCCGGACAGATAGCAACACGTGGTGGCGCGTCACCTCATACAGGTCTTCAAGGTAGGGAAGCGCTATTTGCCGGACACCGTGGCCCCGCGGCGAAAGTGAGGCGATTTCCCACAAGCGCACCCCCACCACGTACCGGCCGTCCTCCAGCCGTTCCAACGCACCCCATTCAGTCAGGTGCCTCACCAGCCGCAGTGCGGTGGCGGGGGCGAGGCCCGCGGACCTGGCCAATTCGGACAAACCCAGCGCCCGGCGTCGTTCGGTGAACTGCTCCAGCAGGCTCAACGCCCGCACCACCACGGGCTGGCCCGGGCCTCCCTGGAGCCCCCTTGCCCCGCCTGCTCCCGCCACGATTCCTCCAGAACTTGCCTTGATGTCCTTCAAGCCTGCGCGGTGTGGCCCGTGCCACAAAGTGCATTTTCACTCAGTGAAAAGTACAGTCACCGGAGCAGGGTCAGGGAGCCAAGCTGGTGGACGTCCGCCGGCGACTTTGGCTGCCGTCCCCCTGACCCGATTGGAATCAACGATGAACTCCAATGCCCCTCGAAAATCCCTTGCCGGAATTTTTGTGCTGTGCTGGCTTGGCCTGCTCGCCGACGGTTACGACCTCTACGTTTACGGCGCCACCCTGCCCGGCCTGATCGGCCAGCCGCCCTTCAACGTCACACCCGCGGGCGCCGGAGCCGTGGGCTCCCTGGCGCTGGTGGGAATGCTGCTCGGCTCACTGATTGTGGGCACGTTGACTGACCGGCTTGGCCGCCGCCGGATCTTCGTCAGCGCCCTGGCCCTGTTTTCGCTGGCTATGCTGGCCTGCGCGGTGGCCCCGACGTGGGAGTTGTTTGCAGTGTTCCGCTTTATCGCCTGCTTCGGCGTGGGAGGCCTGCTTCCGACGGCGGTGGCCCTCACCAATGAGTTCGCCCCGCCTGGCAGGAAGTCGCTGGTCCTGGGGGCAGTGCTGACCGGCCCCGCAACGGGCACGGTAGTTGCTTCGTTGACTTCGCTGGCCCTGTTGGAATCGAGCGGTTTCCGGCCCGTCTATGCCATCGGGGCAGGCGGCCTCTTGCTGGTGCCGTTCGCCTGGTTCCTGATGCCGGAGTCGCCGTCGTTCCTGCGGACCCAGCTCCGCAATGCCGAAGCGGACCGCATTGAAGCCGCCTACGGACTCCCGAAGACAGCAGAAGCGCCCGCCTCCGCCGTCCGCGTTTCGCCCACCCGGGCCCTGTTCGCCAACGGCACCGGCCGGACCACCGTACTGCTCTGGGCCATCACCGTGCTGAGCCTGCTGACCATCTTCGGCGTCAGCACCTGGCTCCCCCAGATCATGCGCACGGCCGGGTTCGGCGTCGGCTCCTCCGTATCGTTCCTGCTGGCCTACTCGGTGGGCGCCGTGGTGGGCACCGTCCTGGCGTCGGTTGCCAGCCAAAAGTTCGGACCGCGGCCCCTGGTGATTGTTGGCTTCATCAGCGCCGCGGCCGCCCTGCTGCTGATGTCCGCCAATCCGCCGGCCGCGCTGATGACGGTGCTCGCCGCCGTCGCCGGATTCGGCGGCCTGGGCACGCAGAACATGATCAACGACTACATCGCCCAGTTCTACCCGGCGGCCACCCGCGCCACTGGCCTGGGATGGGCGCTGGCAGTGGGACGCATCGGAGCGATTGCCGGCCCCACCTACGGTGCCCTGCTGGTCAGCTTCGGCGGCGGCGTTCCGGTGGCTGCCATGGCATTCGCGGCGCCGGCCCTGGTGGGCGCCATCCTGATGCTTGCCCTGCGGAGCCGGGCAGCCAAGCCGTCCGTACCCCAGGAAGCGGAACTGGTGGCCTGACCACCCCCTTCACCCGGAGGTCCCGTGTGGAATAATCCGAAGGAGTGGTCCTCACCGGACCGCTCCACGGATTTCGAAGGGGCCAACGTGCCAGCCACAGCACCATCAAGGAGCAGCGCTCCGGCGGCGAGCGCGACCATAAACAACACCCAGGTCCCCAAGCATGAGCAGCTGCGCCTGATCATCCTCAAGCTGGCCAAGGAGGAGTTGGAGCCGGGCGCCCGCCTTCCCAGCGAGCGCACCCTGATGGACTCCTACGGGGTCAGCCGCATCACCGTGCGTGCCGCCATCGGCCGGCTGGTCAACGAAGGGCACCTGGTGCGGGTTCCGGCCAAGGGCACATTTGTGGCGGACTCCCCCGTGCAGTCCACCCTGCACCTCGCCTCCTTCACCCAGGAGATGGAGGCCATGGGGCACGTCCCCAGCACGGTGGTGCTGGTGGCGGAAGCCGCCCCGGCCCCGGACGATACAGCCGAGGCACTCAGCCTGGCCCCGGGCGCGGAGGCCTTCCACCTCAAGCGCCTCCGACTGGCGGACGGCCGCCCGGTCAGTGTTGACGATGCCTGGTACAACCCCCAGCACGCCCCGGGACTGCTGGATATCGACCTGACGGGGTCCGTTTACAAGGCCCTCGCCGCGCAGTTCGGGCACCAGATCGACCGGGCCCGGCAGAGCGTCAAGTCCGAGGGCGCCCCGGCAGACGTCGGGGCGCTCCTCGGCACCGGGACAGGAGCGCCGGTCCTGGCGTTCGACCGCGTTTCCTATTCCGGCCACCTCGCCATTGAACATTCACGTTCCTGGTACCGCTCGGACCGTTACTCCCTGAACATGGAAGTCCGGCTTTAGGGACCTGGTCCTAGTCCAGCGAGAACAATTCCTCGCCCGCGGCCACACTGCCGGCCGCAACCAGGGTTGCCGTGTCCGGCTTGGTATCGAGTACGACGACGGGACTCACCATCGAGTATCCGGCTGCGAGGGCGGCGGCGGGATCCACGCGCATCACGGAGGCACCGGCTTCGACGGTGTCGCCTTGCGCAATGAGCAGCTTGAAGCCTTCCCCCTTGAGCTTGACCGTGTCGATGCCCACGTGTGTGAGGACGCCGCGCCCGGACGACTCCACCACCACAAAGGCGTGCGGCAGGAGCTTGACCACCTTTCCCGCAACGGGAGACACGACGTCGAACATCTCCCCTCCCGGCGGTTCGACGGCGGCGCCCGAACCCACCATCTGGCCGGCGAACACGGGGTCCGGGACCTCCGCAAGGGGAACCACGGTGCCGGCGATGGGCGCGAGGACCACCAGGGACTGCGCCACTAGAGCAGGTCCTCGATGTCTTCGGCCAGGGTGTCGGCCTCGGGGCCAACGATCACCTGGACGGCCGTGCCGGAGGCCAGCACGCCGTGCGCTCCGGCGGCTTTCAGGGAGGCCTCATTCACGAGGGAACCGTCTTTGACCTCGGTGCGAAGCCGGGTGATGCAGGCTTCAATCTCCACGATGTTGCCGGCTCCGCCCAGGCCTTCAATGATCTTTTCTGCTTTGGACATGGCTGCCCTTTCTGACGGTGCCCGCTCGCAGGCACTGCTTCCTCACCGGGGCCGGCGGCCCAAGTGCGACCAATTATGGCTTTCGCTGCCGGCCATTTGAATAGTCCGGCAGGTTCCGAACTGCCTTGACAGGCACTCGTGGGATGGATCACACTGAACTGGTCATAACCAGACAGTACCGGCTGACCCCCTCCTTTACAAGCCCCACCCGAACCCGCAGAGGTGCAATCATGTCAACATCCGAGACCGCCGCCTTGGCTCCAGAGAAGAAGCCAAACAAGGCGTTTGCCACCCTGCAGCGCCTGGGCCGCACCCTCATGCTGCCCATCGCTGTTCTTCCCGCTGCAGGCATCCTTCTGCGCATCGGCCAGGCCGATTTGCTCGGCGCCATCCCCGGCTTCGAAGGCGGTGCCGCCGTCATCTCCGCGGCGGGCAATGCCGTCTTCACCTGGCTGCCGCTCATTTTCGCCGTGGGCATTGCCATCGGCTGGGCCAAGAAGGCCGACGGGTCAACCGCACTGGCCGCCGTGGTGGGCTACATGGTGATCGACGGCGTCTTCAAGGCCATGTCCCCGCTGGTCCTGGCCGGACAGGTCGACCCGGCCGGCAAGCCCGCGATGATCAACTACGGCGTCCTCGCCGGCATTGTGGTGGGCCTGCTCTCCGCATCGCTGTGGCAGCGGTTCTACCGCACCAAACTGCCGGACTTCCTTGGATTCTTCAGTGGCCGCCGGCTGGTGCCCATCCTGACGTCCGTCTCCAGCCTGGTGGCCGGCGTCCTCCTTGCCCTGGCCTATCCGCTCTTCAACGCAGGACTTTCCGCCGTGGGCCAGGCCGTAGCCAGCAACGCGGTTGTCGGCGGCGGCATCTACGGCTTCGCCAACCGCATGCTGATTCCCGCCGGACTGCACCACATCCTGAACTCCGGCGTCTGGTTCCTCATCGGCGACTACACGGACGCCTCGGGCCAGCTGGTCCGCGGTGACCTGAACCGCTTCTTCGCCGGCGACCCCTCCGCGGGTATCTTCATGACCGGCTTCTTCCCCATCATGATGTTCGGCCTCCCGGCGGCGGCACTTGCCATCTGGCGCCACGCCAAGCCCTCGCAGAAGAAGATCGTGGGCGGCATCATGCTCTCCACCGCACTGACCGCCTTCTTCACCGGCATCACCGAACCGCTCGAGTACGCCTTTATGTTCGTGGCCTTCCCGCTCTACATCGTCCACGCCGCGCTGACCGGAACGTCGATGGCCCTGGTCAACGCGCTGGATATCCATCACGGGTTCACGTTCTCCGCGGGCCTGATCGACTTCGTCCTCAACTTCGGCAAGGCCCAGAATGCCTGGCTGCTGATCCCCATCGGCCTGGGCTACGCAGTGGTCTACTACTTCCTCTTCTCCATTGTGATCAAGCGCTGGAACCTTCGCACCCCCGGCCGCGAGGATGACGAGGTCACCGTGGAAACCGAAGCCGCGAAGTAACCACTGCCCCTTAGCGACCCGCAACCGAAAGCACCCCTTATGGAAATCGTCATTCTTCCCGCCCCTTCAGACGTGGCCCGCACGGCCGCGGACGCCATCGAGCAGCAGGTCCGCAGCGGCCCGTCGGTCCTTGGCCTGGCCACCGGTTCAACTCCCCTGGGCACCTACCAGGAACTGATCAGCCGGCACCGGAATGGCGGTTTGAGCTTCGCCAGCGCTCAGGCCTTCCTCCTCGATGAGTATGTGGGCCTGCCCAGCGCGCATCCGCAGTCCTACCACTCCGTGATCCGGGAAGAGTTCGTGGACAGCGTGGACTTCGCCGCGGGGGCAGTGCACGGACTGGACGGCGTGGCGAAGGACCTCGAAGCTGAGGTTGCCCGGTACGAGGCCGCCATTGCGGCTGCGGGCGGAGTGGCTATCCAGATCCTGGGAATCGGGACCGACGGCCACGTGGGCTTCAACGAGCCGATGTCCTCGTTGGCTTCCAGGACCAGGATCAAGACCCTGACCCAGCAGACCCGGCAGGACAACGCCCGCTTCTTCGCGGACCTGGCGGACGTTCCGGACCATGTCCTGACCCAGGGCCTGGGCACTATCCGGGAGGCACGGCACCTGCTGCTGCTGGCCATGGGTGAGGCCAAGGCGGAGGCGATCGCGGCGGCTGTTGAGGGTCCGGTTGCGTCCATTTGCCCCGCCTCGGCACTCCAGCTGCATCCGCACGTCACGGTCCTGGTGGACGAGGCTGCGGCGTCCAGGCTGGCGCACCGGGAGTACTACCAGGACACGTTCGGGCGGAAGCCTGCCTGGCAAGGACTCTAGGGTGGCGACGCTTATAGAGGCACCCCAGCTTGAACTGGCCGTGGAGAATGCCGACGGCGTCCGGCTGGCAGCGTCCGTGGGCGCCGCCCGGGTGGAACTCTGCGCCGCCCTCGCCGAAACGGACGGCATCACGCCGAGCATCGGCACGGTGGAGCAGGCGTGCCGGGTGGGCCTGCCGGTCCACGTCCTGGTCCGCCCGCGCCCCGGCAACTTCACCTATACACCTGTTGAGCTCGAGGTGCTGGAGCGCGACGTTGAAGCCGTCCTGGAGGCAGGTGCCGCAGGCGTTGTGGTGGGAATTTTGGCGGCCGACGGCGGACCAGACGTTCCGGCGCTTCAGCACCTTGCTGAGGCGGCCCGCCGTCGTCATCCCGCTGCGGAGGTGACGTTCCACCGCGCGTTCGACACCGCCCTCGCCTCGGGCGTGGACCCCGCCGATGCTTTGGCCAGGCTGGAGCGCGCGGGGGTTACCAGGGTGCTGACCAGCGGCGGGAGTCCTGACTGCACTGCCGGACTCCCGATGCTGGCGCGGCTGGTGGAGCTGGGACGGGACCACGCGCCGTCGGTACAAATCATGGCCGGCGGCGGGGTGCGCCTGGAGCTTATGCCTGCACTGATCCGGAGCGGCGTCCACGCCGTGCATACCTCAGCGCGGGGACTGGACCCTGCCACCGGGGCCAGGGCTGGTTCTGCTGATCCCTGGCTCGCTGCCGGCATGGCGGCGGCTCTTCGAAAGGCCGCATGATGGGCAAGGAATTGATGCTCCGGGGCCGCATTGTGTCCGGGAGCATGGACATTGAGGACGGACTTGTCGCGGTGGCGGACGGCCGGATTACGTATGCCGGGCCGGCGTCGGACTTTCCTGGCGACCTTAGCACTCCGGCGGTCCCGGGCCGCATCCTGCTGCCGGGGCTGGTGGACCTCCACACCCACGGCGCCCACGGCACGGATTTCGCCGAGGGCTCGGAGGAGGGCGCCCGGGCGGCTGCGCGCTACCTGCACAGCCGGGGCACCACCACGCTGCTGGCAAGCCTGGTCACCGGAGCGCCGGCGGACCTCGAGCGGAACCTCAAGGTGCTGCGGTCACTGTTTAACGAGGGACTGGTTGCCGGATCACACCTCGAAGGCCCCTTTCTTTCCGGCCATCAATGCGGCGCACACGACCCCGCGCTGCTGCTGGAACCGGACCTCGATCTTGTGGGCGAACTCTTCGAAGCCGCGGGACCGAGCTTGGCTTCCATGACCCTGGCGGCCGAACTGCCTGGTGCAACGGCGTTGGTGGACCTGCTCACGTCGCGAGGGGTCATTCCGTCTTTGGGGCACACCGCGGTGGACCATGCCGGCGCGGCTTTGTTCCTGGAGAGGGCGGGGGCCGGGCTTGGGTCAGACCCTTCCGGTGCTGGATCCGATTCCGTCCCGCGGCGGCCCACCGTCACCCACCTCTTCAACGCCATGCCCACGATGCACCATCGGGCCCCTGGGCCCGTCTCTGCCTGCCTCAGTGCGGCCCGCGCCGGGAACGTCGTGGTGGAACTGATTGCCGACGGTGTCCACCTGGCTCCGGAAACGGTCAGGACAGTCTTCGAACTTGTGGGCGCGGAGAACATCGCGCTGGTCACGGATTCGATGGCTGCGACAGGTTTGGCCGATGGCCAGTACCGGCTCGGCCCGCTGGCGGTCACGGTTGACGGAGGCGTGGCCCGGGTGGACAACACGGGTGCGATCGCCGGAGGGACGGCGACGTTACTGGAGGTTGTCCGGTCCGCTGTTGCTGCGGGGGTTACGGTGCAGGACGCCGTTAGGTCAGCTACTGCAGTCCCGGCGGCGGTCCTCGGGTTGTCCCGGCAGGCGGGCGACCTGCGCGCCGGGATGTTGGCGGATGTCCTGGTTGTTGATAGTGAACTGAACCTTGCTGGTGTGCTGCGCCGGGGCGAGTGGGTGACTTCGCCGTAGGCAAGTTGGCTAGCTTTTGCCGGCTTTTCCTTACCCTCACTTGCTGTCAGCGGCTCTTTGGATGATGTCTCTACGGGGTTCGGAGGCGGCGAGTTGGTAGGTGGGCTCTGCTGTTCCCTGCCTCGCCCGCTGCTCCGGATGCTCCTGTCGGCCCGCCAGCCGGATCCGGAGCTGGGCCCGCCGGGCGCACACCGGATCCAAGTCCGCCGTGCGCACCCGGAGCTGGGCCCGCCCAAATTGTCAGACCTCCATTAGATGATTCTTGTATGGAAAACGGCACGGGCACGGCAGCAGCGATGGACGGCATTCACGCCTCCACCGCCCGGCTCGATGCGCTGGCCGCTGCCTCGCCCGCTGCTCCTGTCCCCCCGCCAACCGCTGGCCCCGCCCAAATTGTCAGACCCCCATTAGATGATTCTTGTATGGGAAACGGAGCGGGCACGGCAGCAGCGATGGAGGGCATTCATGCCTCCGTTGCCCGGCTTGATGCACTGTTCCTCGAAGATGCCCGGCTGGAAACTGAGACCGGCGCCGCTGCCGATTCGGGTGCAGATGGTGTTGCTGGTGTTGCTGGTGGCGGCGCTGTTGTGGACGTGCTGCAGCGCCGGTACGAAATCCGCCTCGAGCGGTTGGCGGTAACGAAGCAGCTGGAAGCCCAGATCTCCGCCGTCAAAGCCCAG
>NZ_CAQI01000025.1 GCF_001046895.1 Pseudarthrobacter siccitolerans | reverse complement strand
GGAACCAGCACCAACGGAACCAGCACAGGTCAAGGCAACCCGGGTGAAGGCAACCCAGGACAAGGCGACACGGGTGAAGGCAGCGCGGTGACCACCGAAGGCGGCGACCAGGACATGATCGGGCTGGCTTCGCTGGCCGCGGCTGACGTCAATGACTCGATTACCGCCGCTACCGCCGACCGCGAGGCCTCCGGCACCCCAGAGCACCCAGCTACCGCCGGCAACGGGTACGCGGACCTCGGCAACGTCCCGGTACCCAAGGCGGACGTCCTGGTCACCGTGCCGGTACTCGCCCTATTCGACATCACGGATGAACCGGCAACCCTGGACGGCTACGGTCCGATCCCCGCCTCCATGGCCCGCGAACTCGTCGCCAACGGTGCCAGCTCGTTCTACCGGGTCCTGGTCGACCCCCGGGACGGGGCACCGCTGGAAATCGGCCGTACCAGCTACAGGCTCACCAAACCCATGAAAAAAGCACTGCAGCTCAGGGACGGAAAATGCACCTTCCCCGGCTGCAACAACCCCTCCCTGGACAACGAGGCGGACCACCTTCAAGCATGGAAGGATGGCGGCAACACGGGGATCAGCAACCTGGCCCAACTCTGCCCAAAGCACCACCACCTCAAACACAACACCGGCTGGACACCCACACCAGCCACCGCAACCGAACCGCCCGGCTGGACCTCACCCACCGGCCGCCACTACAAAGCCGAACAACCCGACCACGAACCACCCCACTGGCCACCAGGACTCCTGACCCCTGCAACCGACACAGCCGGGCCCCCGAACCGTGCAACGGAAAAGCCCGGTCGCCCTGCCGGTCCACGGGGACTCCTGACCCGTGCAACCGACACGACCGGGTTCCTGACGCCTGCGCAAGATCCACCCGCAACACAATCAACTGGATCCATGGACTTCCCGGACTTTAACCCGCCCTTTGCCGAGCCAGTCGATGACAACCTCGAGGATCCCTACGACTTCTCGCCCGACGATCCCATCTGGGACGACTTCTACGCCCACGCGCCAGAACTGCCCAAAGACCCGCTCAATGAGTGGCAGCGGAAGCGGGAGTGGGACATGGTCAACTCCTGAAGCCGCGTGCCAGCTGAATCGCTCGGCATCCGAAGCCGTCCGAAAACCTCAGCTCCGCCGGAACATTCGGTCAGCACATTCATTCAGT
The DNA here is from genome assembly GCF_001046895.1 of Pseudarthrobacter siccitolerans. GTDB lineage: Bacteria > Actinomycetota > Actinomycetes > Actinomycetales > Micrococcaceae > Arthrobacter > Arthrobacter siccitolerans. The sequence goes on along the minus strand of NZ_CAQI01000025.1, from coordinate 211,380 downwards.
CGGCACATTCATTCAGTCAGCGCCGGGAAGGTTCACTTCCACGAGCCCGCCGGTGACCCGGGTTTCAAACCGCGGCTGCCGGGACGTGGCTGGCCCGGCCTGCACCTCGCCCGTCCGCAGCGAGAACGTGCTGCCGTGCCACGGGCACACGACGCAGGGTTCGCCACTACCGGCAGATCCGCCGGTACCCGCAGATCCGCCAGCCCCAGCTGAGTTGTCCGCCACGCGGCCGCCTTTGAGCTTTCCCTCATGCAGTGGTCCGGAGAGGTGGCTGCAGACGTCGGACAGCACGTTGACAGTTTCCGCTTCCCGGAACACAAGCAGCGGGAGCCCAGCAACTGTCCGCTGGTGGAGCTTCCCGTCCGGCAGGTCTTCCAGCGGCGCGAGTGGCTGCCACCCGCTCGGGAAACGGTGCGGAACATCCTCGGTGTGGTTTACGCCGGCGGCCTGGCGATAGCTGAGGTGGCCGCCCAGGAAGCCGCCAAAGCTGACTACCCCCAAGCCCAGGTAGGCGAGCACTTTGCCCGCACCCTGGCGGCCCTGGACACGCGCCACCAGCGACGCGGTGTAGAGGCTGACAGCAGTAATGTTGGCGGTTGCGTGGACCAGCCCCACCCGCTGCTGCTGGCTGTGCAGCTGCGACCAGTCCATAAAACCGGCCAGCGCGGAGGGCACGGCAGACGCGCTTCCCACGCCGATAAGTACACTGGCCGCCTTGTCATTGCCAGGGAGGGCGTCCAGGACTGCCGCCGAAATCCATGCTCCCAGCGGGACCTGAACAGCCAGCGGATGAACCGGGTGTCCGATGGGCACTCCGTGCAGGATGTCACGCGCCCACTGCGGACGGATAGTGCGCTTGACGATCTTCCGGACCTTCTTAGCCAGCGGATCCAGCCAGTCGGCATCCTCCAGGCGGGTAACAAGCTCAAGTGCAGGCAGCGGTTTCATGTGTCTCCCTTACCCCGTTTGTCAGTGTGCAGTCGGCATGAGCCGGTGTTCCATCGCTGGTGAGCCGGAAGGCTGTCCAGTCGACGCCGGTCAGCCTAGCCGTTGGCAGGCAGGAGGCACAGGGGTGATGCACAAGGGTGATGCACAGGGACAACAGGACTCAACGCACGCAGAAGCCCCCGTCAGCGCAGCGGGGACCCCAGCACCGTGAACTGGTTGCCGCCCATCTCACCGGAGAGCAGGGGCATCGCCTCGGCGATGGCCGCCCGGACGCTGTCCAGCTGCAGCGACGCCCGGTGTGCTTCCGGCGATTCCCACAGTTCACACACGAACACCGTGTCCGGCGCCTCGTCGTTCACGCCTACCTCGTACAGCAGGCATCCGGCCTCCTTCAACCCCGGCATGGGCCGGAGGAGGATGGACACTACGGCGTCCCGCTGGCCGGGTTTGGTTCCAAGGCTTCCGACATTCGCAAAGGTCATGGGGACAGTGTGCAGCAAGGGGCCGACAGAACCAGGGAATGCACACCGCACCATCCCCATCATCAGGGGCTAGCAGAGTCGACTCATCAGGGGCTGGCACAGCAGGCTCACGACGGCGGCATCGGCCTTTGCGCCGCCGTCGCACCCTTGTCCTACCTCCAGCAAGCCGCCGTTGTCCTACCCTCAGTAAGCGCCCTTGTCCTACCCTCAGTAAGCGCCCTTGTCCTACCCTCCGGTAAGAATGGGAACCATTGTGGTTCGATGGTGTTTCTTCTTCGGGATGGAGGCGGACATGGAAGTCTGGACGGGGAGCCCCTATCCGCTGGGTGCCACGTACGACGGAAGCGGCACGAACTTTGCCGTGTTCAGCGAGGCAGCGAGCGCGGTGCACCTGTGCCTGTTCGACGAGGACGGCACCGAACAACGCATCCGGCTGGAAGCCGTGGACGCCTTCGTCTGGCACTGCTACCTGCCCCACGTTTTGCCGGGCCAACTGTATGCGTACCGGATGGAGGGCGCTTACGATCCCGCCGCCGGCCAACGCTTCAATCCCAACAAGCTGCTGCTGGACCCTTATGCCAAAGCCTTCAGCGGCGAGATCACCTGGGGCCAGCCGATGTTCTCCTACAACTTCGGCGATCCGGCATCCTTCAACACTGAGGACTCTGCACCGAACACCATGCGCTCCGTGGTGATCAGCCCCTTTTTCGACTGGCAGCACGACCGCCCGCCGCGGATCCCCTACAGCGACAGCCTGATCTACGAGGCCCACGTGAAGGGCCTGACCATGACCCACCCGGAGGTGCCCGCCCGCGAACGGGGAACCTATGCCGGCATCGCGCACCCCGCGGTGATCGAACACCTGAAAAAGCTGGGCGTCACGGCCATTGAGCTGATGCCGGTGCACCAGTTTGTCCAGGACAGCACCCTGAAAGAGAAAGGGCTGAGCAACTACTGGGGCTACAACACCATCGGATTCTTCGCGCCGCACGAGAGCTACAGCTCCAGCACCAAACCGGGGCAGCAGGTTCAGGAATTCAAGGCGATGGTCCGGTCCCTTCATGCCGCAGGCATCGAAGTGATTCTCGACGTCGTCTATAACCACACAGCGGAAGGGAACCATCTGGGACCCACGCTGTCCTTCAAGGGCATCGACAACCAGGCGTACTACCGGCTGGTGGACCATGACAAGCAGCACTACCTGGACTACACCGGCACCGGCAACACCATCAACGTCCGCCACCCGCATGCCCTGCAACTGCTCATGGATTCGCTCCGGTACTGGGTGCTTGAGATGCATGTGGACGGGTTCCGCTTTGACCTCGCCTCCGCCTTGGCACGGGAGTTTTACGAGGTGGACCGGCTGTCCAGTTTCTTCGACCTTGTCCAGCAGGATCCGGTGGTCTCCCAGGTGAAGCTCATCGCTGAGCCCTGGGATGTGGGGCCGGGCGGATACCAGGTGGGGAACTTTCCGCCGCTGTGGACGGAATGGAACGGGAAATACCGCGATGCCGTCCGCGACTTCTGGCGTGGCGCCCCGGCCACGCTGGGCGAATTTGCGTCCCGCCTTGCTGGTTCGGCCGACCTGTACGAAAGCTCCGGCCGGCGGCCCGTGGCGTCCGTCAACTTCGTCACCGCCCACGACGGCTTCACCCTGCGCGACCTGGTCTCCTACAACGCCAAGCACAACGAGGCCAACGGCGAAAACAACAACGACGGCGAATCCCACAACCGCTCGTGGAACTGCGGCGTGGAGGGTCCTACTTCAGACCGTGGCATCCTTGCATTGCGGGCCCGCCAGCAGCGCAACCTGCTCGCCACACTCCTCCTTTCGCAGGGCGTCCCCATGGTCCTGCACGGCGACGAACTGGGGCGCACCCAGTTGGGAAACAACAACGCTTACTGCCAGGACTCGCCTCTGTCCTGGATTGACTGGGAGGCAGCCGACCAGCCCCTCACCGAATTCCTCGCCGCCGTCAGCGAATTGCGCCGGGAGCATCCCACTTTCCGCCGCAACAGGTTCTTCGAAGGCAGGCCAGTGCGACGCGGCATCGGGCAGCCGCTGCCGGATATCGTGTGGCTCGACAAGGACGCCTCGGCCATGGTGCCGGAGGACTGGGACAACCCCCTGGCCCGCGCCCTTGGGGTGTTCTACAACGGAGCCGCCATCGGGAAAGACCACCGGGGCCGGATCATCAACGACCACAACTTCCTGGTGTACTGCAATTCAGGGGACGAGCCAGTGGTGTTTACCCTGCCCAGCGCCGAGTACTCCCCCAGCTGGGAACAGCTGATCGATACTGCCGGAGAGCACGCGGATACCGGCCTCCTCCATGCCGGGGGAACGGTGGAACTCGCCGCGAAATCCCTGTTGGTGCTTCGGGCCTACACCCGGCCCCCGGAGAAACCCGACCATTCGGTATCGGCTTCCCTCGCGCTGGTCGCACAGCACAAAGCACCCCCGTTACCGGATACAGCATCCTCTGTTTCGGCGGGCAAGACTGTTTCAACCGGCAAGACAGCTTCAGGGCTCGAGATCCATTAATTCTAATCGGTGTAGTATTGCGCTGTCCCCCTGCAGCCATCACCAGCGCTGCCGTCGCGCCCGGCCACCCCGGGCAGAGGAGCCCAAGTGAGCCAGCCCATGCCAGAGCAGCCCCAGTCCGCCGCGTCCGCAGCCCCGTCCGTACGCCTGGCCAACCGGGACGAGCGGCTTATGAGCCCGTGGACCCTGGGGCTAATTGGGGTTCTTGCGGGATTGCTGGGCCTGGCTCCCTGGCTGGTAACCGGAGCGCAGCTGCCGTTGCAAAATCTGTGGGCAAAGGAAGTTCTGCCGGCACAGATGCCGGTTTCGCTGCTCCCCCTGAGCCAGTACGAGCTCACCACACTGGTTGCCCTCATGACCGTAGGCGGCGCCGCTGCCGGCTTTAGTTTGCGGCTGTGCCGGCCGGTTCGACGGCGGGCGGCCACGTGGAGCGCTGCGGCGGGTGTCCTCGCAGTGCAGGGTGCAGCCACCATCCAGGCTTTCAGTGTCGTTCGCGCCGGCCTCGCGCCGGGGCCGGCCTCGGACCTTTACTCCGCGGGCCTGCTGGCCGGGGTGGTTGCCGCCGTCGCAGCCAGCCTGGTGGCACTTTTCCTCCTCGCATCGCGTTCCCCGGGGCGTGTGGCGCTTGGCGTGGGACTTATGGCGGTTCCCTTTGCGTCGTGGTCCGTCGAGTGGTTCGTGAACCTCAGCGAGGTCGGCAGTGTTCCTGCAGTCGTACCAACATTGGCGCACTGGCTGCCGGCGGTCCTGGTGGGCACGGCACTCGCATGGTGCGGCGTCCGGCCCACCACGCGGATCCTGGTATGGATTGTGGACCTGGCCCTTTTGTGGGTGGTTCCGGCACTGTTCATTTCGGTCAATTACGTCTTCGGCACGCGCGTTTACCTGGGCGACTTTGACGAGATGGCCATCATGGCGCGCCAGATCATGGCAGCCACCCTCGGGCCGGCCGGCGGGGCAGGGCCACTCGTTGCTTTAGCGCTGGCCGTAGCCCTGGCTGGAGCGGGCACGCTGGAAGTCCGCCGAAGGTTCAAAGCGGGAACCGCAGGCTACCGGACGCTTTCGGCCGGCGAATAGCTCAGATCAGCGCATGCATCCCAAAGCTGCGGGGCCTGCCGAGGGACGCTGCGCCGAGGAACTCGACGGCAACAAACGGCTCCTCCCCCACCACCCACTCATCATGGCCGGGAGGAAGTGCATAGGTGTCGTTGGCACGGATGGTTGACCTCCCGCCGTCGGCCGTTTCAACTTCAAGCTGCCCGGAGAGGCAGTAGCCCAGATGGTGGTGCTCGCAGAAGGCGGTCAGCTCGGCGGGCTTGGCGGACACCGACCACCGCCAGCCGGGAGCGAGGATCAACCGGGCTACCGAGTAGTCATCAACGGTGACAAGGTCGAATTCCGCCTTGTCCGGGCAACGCTTCCTATCGGGATCATTAAACGACTTGACTGCCAACGCTCTGATGAAATTTGCGCTCATGTGGACCCAGCCTGTTAATTGTGACGAAGACGCCTGGCTGCGCACCAGACGGCGGTGCGGATACCGCTGAAGCGGTGAAGTGATAGCGAGACCTGTTGCAGTGCGCGCCTTTCCCCCGGCGCACACGCGTTTGCCGAACGTGCTGCGTATCTCTAACCGTAGCCCTACCACCCCTGAAGTCAATGGGGGGAAACCCGCCGGTAATAGGTAGTCCCCACCCTAGCGCGGGGCGGAGTGGGGGCGCAGGATTTAACTACCGGATTCCCACGAGAATGAATCCGGCAACCATCAGGCCCCCGGCACTCGGGGCGTGCTGATTGATAAATGGGACCGGCAGGCTGCGGCCGCCGCACTGAACAATTGCGACAATGCTCAGTCGCGCCGACTTCGCGCTGCCAAAAAACGGGAAACCGCACCTTCAAAAATTCGGGAAAACCGCACCTCAAAATGGTGAATCGCATCCTCAATGGGAGCAAAAATAATGTCCATTACTCCAAGCAAGAAAACGGGTTCGATCCGGGCAAAGATCGCCTTGGTTCCGGCCCTTGCATTCGGCCTGATCGGCGGTTCCATGGCACTGGCCGTCCCGGCCCAGGCCGCCTACGACCACCACGATAACCGCCACGGCTGTACCGTTAAACCCTTGAGCCCTGACAACCTGCGCGGCAATAGGGTCAACTTCAAGATCAAAGTGGAATGCGATGGAGAGAAAACCGTCCATATCCGCCAGTTGCGCTACGAAGATGAGCGTGGCCCGCGCCGCAGTGATGATTTCCTCGGCCACTCCCACTTCTACGAGAAGTTCAATTCGCGTGACAAGCACGACGACCGCAGGGTTCTGGACAGCGTGGACCGGGTCCGCAACCTTGACCGCAGGGGCGCAGAAGAGGTCTACCATCTCGTTTCATTCCGCGTGAAGGACCACAAGGGCAACTGGTCCGACTGGAGCAACTGGAAGAAGAGCGACGTTGTTGAGGTCCACCGCTAAGCGCGATGAGCCGCTCGTAAAGCATTCTGCTCAAGAAGAGCCAGGGGCACGCCCCTGGCTCTTCTTACGCCTTGCTCCACTCAGCCCCGTGCCAGGGGGTCCCGCGCAGCCCTCCCCCTTGACGTCCGCCCCAACCCTTCCCTACACTTTTCATAAAGCAGAATCTAAATTCCACAAAGCGGAAACGGTAGCCAACCCGGGAAGCAGGGGAAAATAGATCAAAGCCCTCCTTGGAAGGACCTACGATGACGTACACAGTGAACTGCTCCATCCTCCTCACGGAGCTGCCCCTGCTCGAGCGCCCCGCCGCAGCCAAGGCAGCAGGCTTTGATGCTGTCGAATTCTGGTGGCCCTTCGAAAGCTCAGTTCCCACCGACCCGCAGGTGACCGAATTCGAAAACGCCATCAAGGACGCCGGCGTTCAGCTCACCGGCCTGAACTTCAACGCCGGCAACATGCCCGGCGGCGACCGCGGCCTGGTCTCCTGGACGGGGCGCGAGTCCGAATTCAAGGACAACATCGACGTTGTCGCCGGCATCGGGCAACGCCTCGGCTGCAAGGCCTTCAACGCCCTCTACGGCAACCGCCAGGACGGCTCCGCCCCCGAAGAGCAGGACGAACTCGCGGTCAAGAACCTCGCCGCGGCAGCAGAAGGCGTCGCCCGGATCGGCGGCACAGTCCTCCTCGAACCTGTCAGCGGCGCACCCAAGTACCCGCTCCTCACGGCCGATGACGCACTCAAGGTCATCGCCCGCGTGAAGGCCGAGGCCGGCGTCGGGAACGTCAAGCTTCTCGCGGACTTCTACCACCTGTCCGTCAACGGTGACGACGTCGCATCCGTCATCGAAAACCACGCCAAGGACTTCGGCCACATCCAGATCGCCGACAACCCCGGCCGCGGCGCGCCCGGCACCGGCACGCTCCCGCTCGGCGAGTGGATTGCCCGCAGCCGCGAACTCGGCTACGAGGGCTACATCGGCCTCGAGTACAAGGAACCCCAGGAAACGGCCTTCAGCTGGGCCATCCGCCAGCGCGTCGCCCAGTAGCCGGGTTTCGACCCACCAGCACCACCACAGACTTCAGAAAAGAGAACCAGCATGAGCAACGTTGCAGTTATCGGACTCGGAATCATGGGCCTGCCCATGGCCATCAACCTGGTCAAAGCCGGACACACCGTCACCGGTTTCAACCGCAGCCAGGACAAGATCGACAAGCTCGTCTCCGAAGGCGGCAAGGGCGCCACCAGCATCGCTGACGCCGTCAAGGATGCCGACGTCGTCATCACCATGGTGCCGGACTCCCCCGATGTCGAGGGTGTTGTCGGCGGCCAGGACGGCGTCTTCGCCAATGCCAAGCAGGGCACCCTGTGGATTGACGCATCCAGCATCCGCCCCGACGTCGCCAAGCGCCTCTCCGACGAAGCCCGCGAAGCCGGCGTCCGCCCGCTCGACGCACCGGTCTCCGGCGGCGAACAGGGCGCCATCGACGCCGTCCTCTCCATCATGGTGGGCGGCGACAAGGAAGACTTCGACGCAGCATCGGATGTCCTGAACGCCGTCGGCAAAACCATCGTCCATGTGGGCCCTTCCGGTTCCGGCCAGACCGTCAAGGCAGCCAACCAGCTCATCGTCGCCGTCAACATCGAGGTCCTCGGCGAAGCCATCGCCTTCCTCGAGGCCTACGGCGTGGACACCGACGCCGCCCTCAAGGTCCTCGGCGGCGGACTCGCCGGCTCCAAGGTCCTGGACCAGAAGGGCCAGAAGATGCTCGACCGCAACTTCGACCCCGGATTCCGCCTGGCCCTGCACCACAAGGACCTGGGCATCGTCACCTCCGCCGCCCGCGAAGCCAACGTCGCCGTCCCCCTCGGCGCCGTCGTCGCACAGCTCGTCGCCGCAACCGTCAACCAGGGCGACGGCGCACTGGACCACTCAGGACTCTTCAAGCAGGTCCTCCAGCTCAGCGGCCGCAAGTAGCCCACCCCGCCCCACGAAGTTTTTGTCCACATATGCGGACTTGAAAGCCCTGTAAGTCTGCATATCTGGACAAAAACTCCCTTCAGCACACCCAAAAACAGACTTAAGTAGGAGCACACCATGAGCAAGATGCGTACCGTTGATGCAGCGGTTGCCATCCTGGAGAAGGAACGCGCCATCGAGGCGTTCGGCCTGCCAGGCGCCGCGATCAACCCCTTCTATTCCGCAATGCGCGCCCACGGCGGCATCCGCCACACCCTGGCCCGCCACGTTGAAGGCGCCAGCCACATGGCCGACGGCTTCAGCCGCGCCAAGGACGGCAACATCGGCATCTGCATCGGCACCTCCGGCCCAGCCGGCACCGACATGATCACCGGGCTCTACGCCGCCTGGGCCGACTCCATCCCCATGCTCTGCATCACCGGCCAGGCCCCCGTGGCCAAGCTGCACAAGGAAGATTTCCAGGCCGTGGACATCGAGTCCATCGCCAAGCCCGTGACCAAGATGGCCATGACCATCCTGGAGCCGGGCCAGGTTCCGGGTGCCTTCCAGAAGGCGTTCCAGCTGATGCGCTCCGGCCGCCCCGGGCCGGTGCTCCTGGACCTGCCCATCGACGTGCAGCTGGCCGAGATCGAATTCGACATCGACACCTACGAGCCCCTGCCCGTGGAGAAGCCCAAGGCCTCCCGCAAGCAGCTGGAAAAGGCCCTGGACATGCTGACCGCGGCCCAGCACCCGCTGATCGTGGCCGGTGGCGGCATCATCAACGCCGGCGCCTCCGCGCAGCTCGTTGAGCTGGCCGAGACCCTGAACATCCCGGTCATCCCCACCCTCATGGGCTGGGGCACCATCCCGGACGACCACCAGCTGATGGCCGGCATGGTGGGCCTGCAGACCTCGCACCGCTACGGCAACGAGAACTACCTGCAGAGCGACTTCGTGATCGGCATCGGCAACCGCTGGGCCAACCGCCACACCGGCGGCCTGGACACCTACACGGCCGGCCGCAAGTTTGTGCACATCGACATCGAGCCCACCCAGATCGGCCGCGTTTTCTCCCCGGACCTGGGCATCGCGTCCGACGCCGGTGCGGCGCTGGCAGGGCTGGTTGAGCTCGCCACGGAGCGGAAAGCGGCGGGGTCCCTGCCGGACTACAGCGCCTGGGTTGCCGAATGCCAGGACCGCAAGGCCTCCCTGCACCGCAAGACGCACTTCGAGAACATCCCCATCAAGCCGCAGCGCGTGTACGAGGAGATGAACAAGTCCTTCGGCCGCGACACCACCTACGTGTCCACCATCGGCCTGTCCCAGATCGCCGGCGCCCAGATGCTGCACGTGTTCGGCCCGCGCAAGTGGATCAACGCCGGCCAGGCAGGCCCCTTGGGCTGGACCGCCCCGGCAGCCCTCGGCGTCGTTCGCGCAAACCCGGAGCAGACCGTGGTGGCCCTCTCCGGTGACTACGACTTCCAGTTCATGATCGAGGAACTGGCCGTGGGCGCGCAGTTCAACCTCCCGTACATCCACGTGGTGGTGAACAACTCCTACCTGGGCCTGATCCGCCAGTCCCAGCGCGGCTTCAACATGGAGCAGAACGTGTCCCTGGCGTTCGAAAACGTCAACAGCGCGGACTTGTCCGAAAACGCACGCGGCTACGGCGTGGACCACCTGAAGGTGGCCGAAGGCCTGGGCTGCAAGGCAGTCCGCGTGGAGGATCCCAACGACCTCGCCGCAGCCTTCGACAAGGCCAAGGCGCTGATGGGCGAATTCCAGGTTCCCGTGGTGGTGGAAGTGATCCTGGAAAAGATCACCAACATCTCCATGGGCGTGGAAATCAACGCCGTGAACGAGTTCGAGGAACTGGCGGAATCGGCTGCCGACGCCCCCACCGCCATCCTGGCGCTGCAGGCCTAAACCTGCACTTCCAGAACTTGCAGGCCTGAACCTGCACACCTAAAACCGGCACACTGAAACAGGAAAGACAACCATGCGGATCGTCATTGCCCCGGACAAATTCAAGGGATCCCTCGCCGCCCCCGAAGTATGCAGCCACCTGGAAAAGGGCCTGCAGCGCGGGGCGGGCGGGAACCTTGAAGTCCTCCGGATCCCCGTGGCCGACGGCGGAGAGGGCACCCTCGACGCCGCCGTCGGCTCCGGTTTCACCCGCCGCAGCGCGGTGGTGGCCGGACCAACCGGCGAACCGGTCACGGCCGACTTCGCCGTCCGGGGCAACGAGGCTGTCATCGAAATGGCGGCTGCCTCGGGCCTGGCGCTGCTCCCCGCCGGAGCACTGGTTGGGGGACGGCCAGGCCCCGCCGCGGCCCGCACTGCCAGCAGCCTGGGCACGGGTCAGTTGATCCGCGCCGCCCTGGACAGCGGCTGCAACCGCATCATCCTGGGTGTGGGCGGAAGTGCCAATACGGACGGCGGCGCCGGACTCCTGCAGGGACTCGGCGCCCGGTTCCTCGACCCGGAGGGCAACGAACTTCCTGCAGGTGGTGCCGCACTTGCCCGCCTGGACCGGATCGACTTCAGCGGGTTCGAGCCCCGGCTGAAGGACACACGCTTTGTGCTGGCGTCCGACGTCGACAATCCCCTGCTGGGCGCCCAGGGTGCCGCGGCGATTTTCGGCCCGCAGAAGGGCGCAGCACAACAGGACGTCGAGCTTCTCGACGCCGCCCTGGCCAGGTTTGTCGAAGTCCTGGCCAGGGAAATCGGTTCTGAAGGCCCCAACAACCGGGCCCGCAAGGCGGCGGAAGCGCCCGGCGCTGGAGCGGCAGGAGGCATTGGCTACGCCGCCATCGCCGTCCTGGCCGCCACGCGCCGGCCGGGCATCGACGTCGTCCTCGAATTCACTGACTTGGAGCAAAGGCTGGCCGGCGCCGATCTGGTGATCACCGGTGAAGGCAGCCTGGACGAGCAGAGCCTGCTGGGCAAAACGCCAATCGGTGTTGCCCGGGCAGCCGCCGCCCAGGGTGTCCCGGTGATCGCGGTATGCGGCCGGACCACCCTTGATCCCGGCCAAGCAGCCAAAGCCGGATTCGAGGACGTTTACGCTTTGACCGAGCTGGAAAGCAATGTAAACAGGTGCATAACAGAGGCCGCACAGCTTCTGGAGCAGCTGGGCACACAGATCAGCGGACGGCTGGCAGCGAACACGCTGGCCCGCACCGCCACCACCAAGGAGGACCTCCATGTCTGAAGAACGTTATGACCTGGTCATCCGCGGCCAGCGCATTCTCACCACCGCCGGCCTGGCACCACGGGAAGTGGGTGTCCGCGGCGGAAAGATCGTCGCGCTCGAGCCGCTGGGCAACGGCCTGACCGGCGCCGAAGTCATCGAACTGGCCGACGACGAAACGCTCATCCCCGGCCTGGTGGACACCCACGTCCATGTCAATGAGCCCGGCCGCACCGAGTGGGAGGGTTTCGCCTCCGCCACCCGGGCCGCAGCCGCCGGCGGCGTCACCACCATCATCGACATGCCGCTCAACTCCGTCCCGCCGACCACCACGGTGGAAAACCTCAAGCTCAAGCGCGAGGTGGCCGAGGACCAGGCGTTCATCGACGTCGGATTCTGGGGCGGCGCGATCCCCGGCAACAAGGCCGACCTGCGCGCCTTGCATGACGAAGGTGTGTTCGGCTTCAAGTGCTTCCTCCTGCACTCCGGCGTGGACGAATTTCCGCACCTGGACGCGGACGAGATGGAGGAGGACATGGCCGAGCTGAAGTCCTTCGATTCACTGATGATCGTCCACGCCGAGGACTCGCACGCCATTGACCGCGCACCCCATCCCGGCGGCGACCACTACTCCACCTTCCTCGCTTCCCGCCCCCGCGGTGCCGAGAACAAGGCCATCGCCGAGGTCATCGAACGGGCCCGCTGGACCGGCGCTCGTGCGCACATCCTGCACCTGTCGTCGTCGGACGCGCTGCCTATGATCGCCTCGGCAAAGCGCGACGGCGTGAAACTCACCGTGGAGACGTGCCCGCACTACCTCACGCTGATGGCCGAGGAAATCCCGGATGGCGCCACCGCCTACAAGTGCTGCCCGCCCATTCGGGAGGCCTCCAACCGGGAGCTGCTGTGGCAGGGCCTGCTGGACGGGACCATCGACTGCATCGTCTCGGACCACTCCCCCTCCACCCTGGACCTGAAGGACCTGGAGAACGGCGACTTTGCCGTGGCCTGGGGCGGCGTTTCGTCGCTGCAGCTGGGCCTGTCCCTGATCTGGACCGAGGCCCGGCACCGCGGCATCCCGCTGGAACAGGTGGTGTCCTGGATGGGCGAGAAGCCCGCATCTCTCGCCCGCCTGTCCAACAAGGGCCAGCTGGCACTGGGCTACGACGCTGACTTCGCCGTCTTCGCCCCTGACGAGGCGTTTGTGGTGGACGTGTCCAAGCTCAAGCACAAGAACCCCATCACCCCCTACGACGGCAAGGCCCTCTCCGGCGTGGTCCGCAAGACCTTCCTGCGCGGCGCCGTGGTGGACGGCCAGACCCCCACGGGCAAGCTGATCCGCCGCGGCGGAGTCTAGGGACGCGCCATGGCAGTGGAAGCCCACTATCCGAGGACGGGGGCACGTCCGGGATTTGGTCCACAGAAGGCGGCTGCCCGCGGCCTCGCCGTGTGGGTGGTTCCCGCGGAAGGCACCAGTCCCGAACTGCTGGCCCGCGCCGCCGAACTGGTCCTGGCCCGGGCCCTGAAAACTGCTCCGGAGGCGGAAGTCCACTGGCCTGCCGCCGGAGCCCCCACGTCCGGGGTCTCCGCCACGGCGGAAGGAGCCGCAGACCACTCCTCTCGCACTCCTTCCGTGGCGGAGAACCCCGGCGGCGCCTCGCCCGGCGCGCAAACGGACGCCGACGGCGACACGCGCCTGCCGCCGTCGGCCGGCCCTGTAAGCCGGATGGCCGTGGACCTGGCGGCCGACCAGGTCCTGCTGGACGGCACGCCTGTGGCGCTCACCGGCGTCGAGTTCAAAGTGCTCCGGTACCTGGTGACCCACCTGTCCCGAACAGTGGGCAGGGAGGAACTCCAGGAGTTCCTCGATTCGTTCGAAACCCCCGGCGCCTCGGCCCGGTCCATCGATGTTTACGTGGGCCGGATCCGCCGAAAACTCGGCAATGCGCGGCACGCTGTGGCCACGGTACGCGGCGGCGGCTACCGGTTTATGCCGGGCGCTTGTGCAACTGTGAGGGGTCCGGCGGAATACTGCATATGACGCCGGAGTTGTATGACTAGGCGGGAACCCGCTTCACTTGATGTTTTGCCATTACCTGACAAAGACTTCCAAAGGAATGCCATGAGCCAGACCCTGACCACCAAGCTTCAGCCCGGAACCCAGGCCCCTGATTTCACCCTTCAGGACGCCCAGGGCCGCGAGACTGCCTTGGCCGACTACCGTGGCAAGAACGTCATCGTGTACTTCTACCCCAAGGCTGCCACCCCCGGCTGCACCACCGAGGCCTGCGATTTCCGCGATAGCCTCGCCTCCCTGCAGGGCAAGGGCTACGAGGTCATCGGCATCTCCCCCGACGCCCCCGAGGCACTGGCGGGCTTCACCGGCGACTTCTCCCTCACCTTCCCGCTGCTCTCCGACGAGGACCACACAGTTGCCCTGGCCTACGGCGCCTGGGGCGAGAAGCTGGTGGACGGCGAGATCGTTGAAGGCATCGTCCGCTCCACAGTTGTGGTGGACCCCGAAGGCAACGTCAAGCTCGCCCAGTACCAGGTGCAGGCCCAGGGCCACGTGGCAGCACTGAAAGACGCCCTGGGCCTCTAACCCTCCCCACACGCTCTCTCACTTAACGCGCGTTTTCACCAAGCGCTCTATCACTTAACGCGCCCTTTCGACGGACGCTCTCGCACTTATGGATCAGTCCGTACGGCGGGAGCGTCCGGCATTTAACGCACCATCCGTTAGAACCGACCCGTCGAGCGGCACGTCATCCTGCTGCTGCGGTGTCCGCCTTCGCCTCTGCGGCCGCCTCCAGATATTCCGCCGAGACCCGCCGGTACACCGGGGTAAGGAACGCCAGTAGCGCAGCGGCCACCATGATGAGCCCTGCGATCAGGAACACCAGGGCGATGCCGCGGGAGGTGCCCTCGCCCAGCAGCGGGGCCAACTGGGCCGCGCCGTCGGCCGACCGTGCGTAGGGGATGATCCAGAACTGGGCGATCGGCGCAATCAGGAACGACGTGATGGGCGCCGCCGCAGACTCAAACGCCATGGCGAAGCCGAACACCCGGCCCTGCCGTGGCAGCGGAACCACCTGCTGGATGACCGTCTGTTCGGCGGCCTCCACAACGGGCACCAGCGTCAGGTACAGCCAGATCCCGACGACGTACAGCCAGGCCCACTCCCGCAGGGTGAACACCGCACCGAGGACCCCCATGGCCACCACCGCAATGAGAAGGGTGCGCAGCGGGTTGGCCCCGAGGCCGAACTTGCTGATCAGCGCCCCGCCGATCAGGAACCCGCTGGAGCCTACCGCCAGGAAAATGCCCCACAGTTCCACAGGGAACATCTCCAGGCCGTAGGGGTCCATCAGCGCCATGTAGACGCCGCCAATGAAGTTGTTGAACGTGGAGAACAGGATCAGGGCGAACAGCCCGGAAATGGCCAGCACAGCGGCGTAGGAGCCGCGAAGGTCGAATCCGCCGTGCGCATCGGTGGCCGCCACACGCGTTTCCTCGGGCATGCGGAGAGTGAGCAGGTGCGCAAAGGCGAGCGCGGTGAGCACAAGGGCCACCACGATGGTCCAGCCCATGCCCAGCAGCCCCACCGACAGCCCGGAGAGTACGGAGGTGATGAGGAACATCAGCCCCTGCACCATCCCCACCAGCCCGTTGGCATTGGCCCGCCGGTCCGGCTCAATAAGGATAGTGACGGTAGTGGACAGGGCGATATTGCGCAGGTTTTCCACCACCGCGCCGATCAGGATAACCAAGGTGAAGATCCAGAACCACGGCTGCGCCAGGTCCAGCAGCGACGACGCGGGCGTCAGGAGGAACATCACTCCGGACAGCAAAAACATCACCAGGGTGAAGCCGGCTGCAAACCGCATCACGGCCAGCTTGCGGTAGCGGTCCACGAAGGTGCCGAAGCTGATGCTGGACAGGGCGATCAGCAGCATGTATGCACCGCCCACCACGCCGGTGGCGATCACGTTGCGGGTCTCCAGGTACACCCAGAACGTCAGGGCAAACCACAGGTAGCTGGTGGTGATGTTGGCCAGGGCAGTGTTCACCAGGATCCCGGCGAAGGTCCGGGACCGTTCCGCAGGGGTGCGCAGGGACATGTCGACGGCGGGATCAGCCGGGCGCGCCGGTTCGCCGTCCGTCGTCGAAATTATGGCGTCCTCGTCGGCTCGGGTCCCGCCGTCGCTAGCGGCAGCAGCCCTGCCCCGGACCGGTTCCTGCTCGGTCATGCGTCCCAGTGTAGTGACGGCGGGCAGAAGCCGACAGGGTGGAAAACACTGGGCCCGGGTATCCGGATTCCTGCCAGCACGGCTGCGGGCACTGAAACTATGCTCATAAGGGAGGGCTTTCAGCTCGTGGAACTGCGAAAGGAAGAGCCATGGCGGACGATTCTGCAGAAGACGCAATCGCGAAAGCGGGCGCAGAGCATGACGCGACGTACAGCGCGAACCGGCAGCGCTTCGAGGCCCAGTCCTGGTACGAGATCGACCGCCGCCTGACGCTCCTGCTGGCCCCGCTCTTCCGGACGGGCGAGGACGCCACCATCGAGCTCACCGTGGTGGTTGACGGTACTGTCATCTCCGGCTCGGTGGTCTCTGAGCAGGCCTGGACGGAGCGCCAGAATGACCAGATCCGCGTTGGCAGCCCGGCAGTTGCCCATGCCCTCGCCGCCGTCGAGTCGCAAAGGGAGGAAGAGGAGCCGGTGCCAGCGGAAAGCACCGAGGCATACGGCGGGCAAAGACAGGGCCGGTACGTTCATTTCCTTGCCCCGGCGCTGCTGTCCGGCGGAGTCCACGTACGCCTGCCGGCCACCCGTGTGGACCTCCGCAAAGTGGCCGCGTGGAGCATCGGCCGGATCAGCCTGGACTGAAGGAACCGCTGAGGGAACAAGCGGTGGGGACAACCTGTGGGAGAACACCTGCCGGGTTCCACGGCGTGTGGCAGGATGGCCGCATGGTGATCGAGGTCCGTCCGGCTACCAGCTTCGAGGACGTCCGGGCGTTGGTGGGGCCCAAGCGCCCCGATGCCAACGTCTGCTGGTGCCTGAGCTACCGCATCCCCTCAAAACAGAACCAGTCGCTGCACGGTACGGAGCGCGGGGACCTCGTGAGGCAACTGGTGGCGCAGGATCCGCCGCCGGGGGTTTTGGCGTACGACGGCGGCGAGCCCGTGGGGTGGGCAGGGGTCCACCCCCGTGCGGACACCAGTTTCGCCGGCAACCGGAAGATCCCGCACGTGGACGATCTGGACGTCTGGTCCGTGTGGTGTATCCGGGTGCGGCCAGGGCATCGGGGCAAGGGCATCTCACACGAACTCCTGAAGGGCGCCGTGGACCTGGCCCGGAACTATGGGGCGCCTGCCATCGAGGGCTATCCCGTGGACAACCATGGGCAAAAGGTCGATCTCACCATGGCCTACGTCGGCACCAGGAAGCTCTTCGAGGACGCCGGCTTCACCAAATCCGCGGACACGGATTCAGTACTGAATGGCTTCCCGCGGGTACTGATGCGGCTGGATTTGCAGCGCTAGCCGGCTTTCCGGAATCAGGATTCAGGGCTTCTTCCACCAACTGCCCGGCCAGCCTTCGTCGATGGCCCACAAGGCCAGGAGCAGGGAATCCACTGTCATAAGCCCCGCGATGAGGTACGCCCACCCCGTATACCAAGCCATTGCAATCTCCTGACTGTATCCCCCAGCCACTCGATTGCTCCTAAGTGTGGCACCTAAACCGCCGCGGCGGAACGCCCCAAATCCACACTCTTGAAAAGTGCCGCCAACCTGGTCTGCGCTTCGGTCTCCAGTTTCAGGCGGCGCGTCAGCTTCTCCACCTGCGCGGACATCTCCTCACCCACGGGGAGGCGGTCACCGGGCCAGCTGGAGGACTCCCGCGACTCGGCCAGCGCCTGGGCCAGGGCATTGGCTGCGGCACGCACCTTGCGTGAGTGGAAGTAGACCCGCAGCAGCGCCCTGCCCTTGTCCAGGGCCGCGCGCAGCAGGTCGCGCGGCGGCGCTGGTTTCACGGCCGCATGTTCCGCACAGGCGTGCTCCGCAGAGGCCTGGTGCACACAGGGCGGTCCCGCGCAGACGGCGGCAGCCGCCGTCGTATGGTTTGTGGAGTTGAGCTGTTCCATTGGCTCCGCCTTCCCGCAAGCAAGCCAGCCCCCGGACGGGTCGTCCTTGACCCTCGTCCTCGCGAAGCCGGTCCCTACCCATGAGTGTCCCGGGCCTTCCTCAACGTCCGGGCAAGCAGGTCCCAAGATTTGCGCAAGATCCGGCGGGGCGGCACCAAAGGCACGCAATGCCCTGCCGCAGCCCGGAAATCCGCAGGCGTGAATTCACCACTTGTGAAGCCTGCGACATGCCCTGTTGCAGTTAATACTGTAGAAGTAGACCTATGGTCTCTGCCCCCGAAATCCGCCGTGCCGTTGTCATCGAGGATGACCCGGACATCCGCGGCCTGCTGGTCCGTGTCCTGGCCAAGCAAGGCTTCGACGTGACGGAGGCGGCCGCCGGCCTGCCCGGTGTGGAGGAAGTCCGCCGCCGCCAGCCGGACCTGGTCACCCTGGACCTGAACCTGCCGGACGTTGACGGCCTCGAAGTCTGCAAGCTGCTCCGCGAATTCTCGGACGCCTTCATCGTGATGCTCACGGCCCGCGCCGACGAACTGGACAAGCTGACCGGCCTGGACAACGGCGCGGACGAGTACATCAGCAAGCCGTTCAGCCCGCGCGAGCTGCAGTCCCGCATCAACGCCCTCTTCCGCCGCCGGCCCTCCCCTGCCGCGGACTCGGCCGACCGCAGTGAACTCGAACGGGCCACCGAGGTCCAGCAAAGCCTCCTGCCCAAGGAGGACATCCGTGTGGAGGGCTATGACGTTGCCGGCGTCTTCCGCCCCTCCCGCAGCGTCGGCGGGGACTTTTACGACTGGTACCAGACGCCGGAAGGGCTCCACCTCACCTTCGCCGACGCCATGGGCAAAGGCATGGGCGCAGCGCTCATCGCCGCAACGGTCCGCGCCGTGATGCGCTCCACCGGGCGGCGGCAAGACCTGGACGGCGCCTTCGCCTCCGCCAGCAAGGCGATCGCCACCGACCTGGACTCCTCCAACTCCTTTGTCACGCTGTTCCACGCGCGCCTGGACGCGGCGTCCGGAACCGTCAACTATGTCGACGCCGGGCATGGGCTTGCGCTGCACGTCCGGTCCGGCGGGGCTGCTGACCGGCTCCCCTCCGCCGGACCGCCGGTGGGTGCCTGGGCAGGCTCGCAGTGGCCGCAGTCCAACCTGGAGCTCGCGCCGGGAGATTCCCTGGTGGTGGTCAGCGACGGCGTGCTGGACGTCTTCGCCTCCGTGGAAGACTTCACCGAAGCCGTCCGCAAGGCCACCCAGGGCCAGGACTCGGCGCACGCCGCCAGCAGCGCCATCCTGGCCCTCGCACCGGCGGAGACTGCGGAAGACGACGTCACGGTGGTTGTGGTGCGCCGCCTCCCCCTGGTGGTGGCTGCATGACCCGCTTCTTGACCAGACTGGTGGTGGTGCTGACCGTTATCACCGGCGTCAACTACATCGCCTGGCGCTGGGCCGCGTCGCTGAACTGGGAAGCCTGGTGGATCGCCCTGCCCCTGGTGATCGCCGAAACCTACAGCCTGATCGACGTGATGCTCTTCGGCATGACGGTGTGGAAACTGAAGATCCGCAAGGGCGCCCCGCCGCCACCGCCTGACGCCACCGTGGACGTCTTCATCACCACCTACAACGAAGACCTGGACATGGTGATGACCACGGCACTGGCCGCCCAGAAGATCCGGCATCCCCACAGCACCTGGATTCTGGACGACGGCGCACGGCCCGAACTGAAGGCCCTCGCGGAAGAACACGGCCTGGGCTACGTCACCCGCAGCGAGGACTGGACCGCCAACCTGCCCCGGCATGCCAAGGCCGGAAACCTGAACAACGCCCTGATGCAGACGCACGGCGAATTCCTCCTGATCCTGGACGCGGACCAGATCCCCGAGCCGGACATCCTCGAAAAGACCCTGGGCTACTTCAACAACCGCCGCGTGGCCCTGGTGCAGACGCCGCAGTACTTCAGCAACGTCCCGGCGGATGATCCCCTGGGCAGCCAGGCACCGCTCTTCTACGGCCCCATCCAGCAGGGCAAGGACGGCTGGAACGCCGCCTTCTTCTGCGGCTCCAACGCCATCCTGCGCCGCGAGGCCCTGATGCAGCTGGGCCTGGTGGGCTATGTAAAAGAAACCGAGAAGAGCATCCGCCGGGCCTTGGCCGCCTCCCGCTCAGCCATCAAACAGGCCCGGAAGTCCGCGGACATGGAAACTCCCCTGGTGGCCCAGGTGCTGGACGAGGTGGAGGCAGCAACCCGCGAAGCGCAGCAGGAGCTCGAAGCCGGCGGTGCCCTCAGCGAGATCACCTACCGGGTGCGACGCCGCGTGGATGCCGCCGTGCAGACCCTGGTGATGGCCGACGTCGAAGCCCTCCAGGCCGACCTCGAAGAGATCGCTGCCATGGAACTGGCCCATGTGGGCGAGTCCGGCGTTCCCGTGGTGGCGGACGACGCCGTCCGGCGCATGTCGGCCCGTGACTGGTCGCCGCTGGGTGCCCTGGAGTCCGTGCAGGCCGTCCTGGACGCCCTGTCCGTAGAACGTAATGACGAGGCCCAGCCGGTGATGCCGCTGGCCACCATCTCCGTCACCGAGGACATGGCCACCGCAATGCGCATGCACGCCATGGGCTGGGAGAGCGTCTACCACCACGAGGTCCTGGCCTACGGGCTGGCGCCGGAGGACCTGAAAACCATGCTCACCCAGCGCCTGCGCTGGGCCCAGGGCACCATTCAGGTGCTGCTGCGCGAGAATCCGTTGGTCCAGAAGGGCCTCAAGCTCGGCCAGCGCCTGATGTACTTTGCCACCATGTGGACCTACCTGAGCGGCTACGCGGCGGTCATCTACTTCGCAGCGCCCATCATCTACCTGCTCCTGGGCATCCTGCCGGTAACGAGCCTGAGCTGGGACTTCTTCATCCGGTTCATCCCGTTCATGGTGGTCAACCAGCTGCTGTTCGCCGTTGCCGGCCGGGGCATCCCCACCTGGCGCGGCCAGCAGTACAGCCTGGCCCTGTTCCCCACCTGGATCAAGGCGTGCTCGACGGCGGCCCGGAACGTCTGGTTCGGCCGTCCCCTCGGTTTTGCCGTCACCCCCAAAGCCCGCCAGAGCGGCGGACCCAGCTGGAGCCTGATCCAACCACAGATCGTGGTATCGGTGCTTCTCGCGGTGGCAGCCGTCGTCGGAATCATCCGCCTGGCCGCCGGCCTGGCCGAACCGCTCGGAACACTGGTGAACGTCGCCTGGGTCATCTTCGACCTGGTGGTGATGAGCATCTTGGTGCGCGCAGTGCTTTACAAGGGTTATGAACCGGCGGCTGAGCCGGTAGCTACAGAGAGGAATCCAGATGGAGTTTAGCTATGAGGTCAAGGACTCGTATGCGGAGGTCAAGGCGGACGGGCGGCTGAACATGGTCTCCGCGCCGAAGCTGCGCGAGTTTGTCACCGACGTGATCGCGGGCGGATCCAATCGGATCGTGGTGAACCTGGAGAACACGGCATTTATGGACTCTTCCGGCCTCGGTGCGCTGATCGGCTGCCTCAAGGCGGCCCGGCAGGCCGGCGGGGACCTCCGGATCGCAGCCGTGCAGCCGCAGGTGAAGATGGTCCTGCAGCTCACCAGCATGGACAAGGTCCTGACGGCCTACGGCACGGCCGAAGAGGCGTTCAGCAATGACTGAGGTCCTGGCGTCCCGCAGCTTCCGGGGGCTCGCGGCAGAGGACGCCATCGAGTCCGTCCACAATGACCTGGACAGCCTCTGGCTCGACGTCCCCTTTGTGCAGGACATGGACCAGATGACGTTTACGACGGCGGTCATCGAGTCGGCGTCCAACATTGTCCAGCATGCCGAGCCCGCGGGCCAGGAACCAGTGGAGCTCGGCGTGGACATCACCGTCCGGCCCACGCTGCTGCAGGCCCGGGTCAGCGCCTTCCACGCCAAGGCTCCGTTCGGCCCCATGGAACCGGCGGCAGCCGACGAGGACGCCGAGTCCGGCCGGGGCCTGGCCCTGATCCAGGCGCTGGTCACCACCGTCACCTTCGAACGGCAGGACGGCACCAACACATGGGTCCTGTCCCGGACGTCGCAGGGCTAGAGCCGTCTGAGTTTTCGGACCGGTACGGGGACGTGAAAACTGCTTACGTCCCCGTGCCGGTCCGAAGCCTCGGGAGGATCAGGGCTCGTCGGGGAAAGACACCGACACCGTAGCCCCGCCGCCCGGAGTATCACCGAGGGAGAGCTCGCCGCCGTGCGCCTGGGCAATCCGGCGGCAGGTGGCCAGGCCCAGCCCTGTCCCGGGCCCGTCGCCGGGCCGGTTCAGCCGCACCAGGGGCTCTACGGCTTTACTCCGCTCCGACGGCAGGATGCCCTTGCCATTATCGGCCACGTGGATGGTGACCCCGCGTGGGCATCTGGTGGCTGTGACTGTCACCTTGAGGTCCCGCTGCAGGTCCTGGTAATTCACCGAATTGGCCAGCAAGTTCTGGACCAGTGTGCGCAGCTGGGCGCGGTCCGCAAACAGCTCCGCGTCCTCGCACAAGATCCCGCTGCTCAGGCCGAGGTCCAGCCCGAGGTCCTGCGCTGCCTCCGCGGTCACGGCCAGCAGGGATACCCGCTCGCGGTTCAGCCGCCCGTCCGCCCGTGCGTAGTCCAGCACATCCTCCAGCGTGCCCAGCATGCGCTGGCCACCGCTGCCGATGTGTTCCAGGTACTCCTTGGCCGGGTGGTCGTTGGGAATCCCCGGATCATCTTCCGCCAATTCCACGTAACCAAGGATGGTGGTGAGGGGTGCGCGGAGGTCATGGCTGACCCGGCCGGCAAATTCGGACAGCATGGCGTTGCTGCGCTCAAGCTCAGCGAGGGCCTCGTTGAGCTGCAGCGTGCGGTGCTGGAGCTCCAGAACTTCCACCACCTGATGCGCCAGCACTTCCACCAGTTCAATCTGCCCGCGGGTGGGAAGTTCCGCGGTATCTGAAAACACGCACAGCGAACCCAGCACCAGGCCCGTGGAAGTCTTCAGCGGCACTGACGCGTAGAAGCGGACTTCTGCGATTTCCCCTGTCACAAAGGGGTTGGCAGCAAAGCGCGGGTCCAGGGAGGCGTCCCGGACCACGGTGGTGCCGGGGTCCAGGAACACGTTTGCGCACATGGAATCCTCGCGGGAGCAGATGCCCGGATCGATGCCGGCGGCGGCGATCTGCAACTGCTGGTTCGAGGTGACGATGTTGACCACGCTGTAAGGCACGCCGCACAACGAGGCGGCCAGCCGCACCAGGTTGTTGAGCGCCCTCCGTGCCCTGGTATCCCTGAGTGCCGGCGCCTCGCCGTCGGCAGGTATCAAGCCGTATTCCCGCAGCCCCAGCTCACGCGCGGAATCCTGATCGGTCAGCGTTTGCATAGCCGTCCCGTCCGTATTCATTTAGTGTCCCCCCAGTAAAAACTGGTCGAGCCTGCGGCTCTCCCGCGATAATACCGGCTTGGCCTGACAGCTGCTGTAGTCTCTTGACACCGCCCGGACGCTCGACTTCAATATTACGTATGCTGAAATAACAGTTCCATGATGCGGAAGCCTGATCGGCCGAACCCAAGTGGTTAGGCTGCCGCCAGGTGCCGGAAGTCCGGCCTCCGCATAGCCGTCACCATGGATGCCAGCATTGTTACCGAGGAAGCAGCCAGCATGAAGCTTGCCGAATTCAACACCGCGGACCGTGCGCGGGCCGCGGAAACCCTCAGGCCCTGCGTCGACGTCCAGCGCTGGGTGGACACCGTAGCCGCCGCCCGGCCCTTCCCGTCGAGGGAAGCCCTCCTGGCTTTTGCCGCGGGAGCGGCTGAGCCGTTCACGCCGGCCGAGGTTGAGTCCGCCATGGCGCACCATCCCCGGATCGGGGAACGTCCGACGGCGGCCACCACCGAAGCGTCCATGTCCCGTTCGGAGCAAGCGGGCGTAGACCCTGCGGACGCCGGCGTTGCGCAGGCTTTGGCGCAGGGCAACAAGGACTACGAGGACAAGTTCGGCCGGGTCTTCCTGATCCGCGCCGCCGGACGCACCGCGCCCGAAATCCTGCAGGCCCTCAACGAACGGCTTGCCAACTCCCCTGCCGAAGAAGACACCATCGTGGCACAGCAGCTGCGTGAAATTGCCGTTCTGCGGCTCGAAGGACTGATCACCGAATGAGCGTCTCCCACGTCACCACCCACATCCTCGATACCGGCGCCGGACGCCCGGCGGCGGGGGTCGCCGTCGTGCTTTACAAAAACGACGGCGGCACCTGGCAGAAGCTGGCCGGCTCCACCACCGACGCGGACGGGCGGGCGAAGGACCTGGGTCCGGAGCAGCTGGAGGCGGGGCACTACAAGCTCAACTTCGCCACCGGCAGCTACTACGCCGGGCTGCAGACCGCAACGTTCTTCCCCGAGGTGGACCTGGTGTTCGAAGTCACCGGCCCCGAGCACTACCACGTTCCGCTCCTGCTCAGCCCGTTCGCCTACTCCACGTACCGCGGCAGCTGACCCCCGCGTTGCGCCATCACTTACGGTTCCCATTCCGGGGTTTTGGCAGCCGTAAGTGATAGGGCAACACAGAAATGTAGGCTTGATGCATGCCTTCTGAACAACCCGCCGCCGAGCGCCGCGAGGTCACCGTCCGCCGCGCACCCAAATACGTGCCGTTCCTGATCCTGGGCGCACTGGTGGGTGCCGCGGCTGCGGCCGCGGTGGCATACGGCCTGCCCGCAACTCCGGAGTTCGACCCCGGCTCGGTGTTCGGGTTCTTCCTGGTCCTGTTCGCGGGCGCCGGCGCCATCCTGGGCGCCGCGCTGGCGCTGGTCCTGGACCGGCGCAGCGTCAAGCGGCAGCAGCGGGCAGTGGTGGAAGCGGTTCCCGACTCCGAACCGGATCCGGACAACGGGCAGTAGCCCGGTCACAAACGGACGGCCGGAAAAGTCCTACCGCATCTCGTGAGATAATCGACCAGTGGCACGCGGCGATGGAAAACTTTCTCATGATCTTCTCCCTGGCGAAAAAGGCCCGCAGGACGCCTGCGGCGTTTTTGGGGTCTGGGCACCAGGCGAAGAAGTAGCAAAACTCACCTATTACGGGCTGTATGCACTGCAGCACCGCGGTCAGGAGTCCGCTGGTATAGCCACCAGCGACGGCAACCGGATCAACGTCTACAAGGACATGGGGCTCGTCTCCCAGGTCTTCGACGAGACCACCCTGAACACCCTCACCGGGCACCTCGCCGTGGGGCACTGCCGCTACTCCACCACCGGAGCCAGCCACTGGGCCAACGCCCAGCCCACGCTCGGCGCCACCAGCACCGGCACCGTGGCCCTGGCGCACAACGGCAACCTCACCAACACCGCCGAGCTCAACGCCATGATCCAGGAACGCAACGGCGGCCAGCTCACCGGCGAAATGAAGCAGGGCAACACCTCGGACACCGCCCTGGTCACGGCCCTGCTGGAGGGCGAGCCGGGCAAGACCCTCGAGGAGACCGCCATCGAGCTGCTCCCCAAGATCAAGGGTGGCTTCTGCTTTGTCTTTATGGACGAGGGCACCCTCTACGCCGCCCGCGATACCTACGGCATCCGCCCGCTGGTCCTGGGCCGGCTGGAGCGCGGCTGGGTGGTCGCGTCCGAGCAGTCCGCACTTGCCACCGTGGGCGCCAGCTTCATCCGCGAGATCGAGCCGGGCGAGTTCATCGCTATTGACGAGCAGGGCGTGCGCTCCCAGCGTTTCGCGGAGCCGACGCCGGCCGGTTGCGTTTTTGAATACGTCTACCTCGCGCGCCCGGATGCCGCCATCGCCGGCCGCTCCGTGTACGAGTCCCGTGTTGAGATGGGCCGCCAGCTGGCCCGCGAGAACACGCAGGTGGCGGACATCGTGATCCCCGTCCCGGAATCCGGCACCCCCGCCGCGGTGGGCTACGCCGAAGAATCCGGCATCCCCTTCGCCCACGGCTTCGTCAAAAACTCCTACGTGGGCCGGACCTTCATCCAGCCTTCGCAGACCCTCCGTCAGCTGGGTATCCGGCTTAAGCTCAACGCCCTCGAGTCCGTGATCCGCGGCAAGCGCGTGGTGGTGGTGGATGACTCGATCGTCCGCGGCAACACCCAGCGCGCCATCGTCCGGATGCTCCGCGAAGCCGGTGCGGCCGCCGTCCACGTCAAGATTTCCTCCCCGCCGGTGCAGTGGCCCTGCTTCTACGGCATCGACTTCGCCTCGCGTGCCGAGCTGATCGCCAACGGCGCCACCATCGAAGAGATCTCCCAGGCCATCGGCGCCGATTCGCTGGCCTACATCTCCGAGGACGGCATGATCGGCGCCACCCGCCAGCCGCGGGAGCGCCTCTGCACCGCCTGCTTCACGGGCAAGTACCCCATTGAGCTGCCGGGCGCGGACAAGCTGGGCAAGAACCTGCTGGAGCGCACGGACCTCGGCGGCCTGAAGCCCTCGCCGTCCGCGCTTCCGGGCGAAACCGCCGCCCTCGCCGTGGATTCCGAAGAGGACCCGGCCGAGAAGGCCGGCGCCACCGGCTGCGATCCCGGGCCGGACTCCGAATTCGAGAATCTGCTGACCGAAGCCGACCTTGTGCCAGACGTGCACGCCGCCACCACCGGCGCTGACAAGAAAGAGTCCGTATGACTTCCGCTGCCCCCGCCTCCGGCAACACCTCCGGCATCACCTACGCCTCCGCAGGCGTAGACGTTGAAGCCGGCGACCGCGCCGTCGAGCTGATGAAGGGCGCCGTCAAGGCCACCCACAACTCCTCGGTAATCGGCGGGGTGGGCGGCTTTGCCGGCCTCTACGACGTCTCCCGGCTCCTGACCTACAAGAAGCCGCTGCTGGCCACCTCCACCGACGGCGTGGGCACCAAGGTTGCCATCGCCCAGGCCATGGACATCCACGACACCATCGGGTTCGACCTCGTGGGCATGGTGGTGGACGACATCGTGGTGGTTGGCGCGGAGCCGCTGTACATGACGGACTACATCGCCTGCGGCAAGGTGGTGCCCGAGCGCATCGCCGATATTGTCCGCGGCATTGCCGCCGCCTGCTCCGTTGCCGGCACGGCACTGGTGGGCGGCGAAACCGCCGAGCACCCCGGCCTGCTGGGCGAGCACGAATACGACGTCGCCGGCGCAGCCACGGGCGTGGTCGAAGCCGACCAGCTCCTGGGACCGGACCGCGTCCGCGCCGGGGATGTTGTCATCGGCATGGCCTCCTCCGGCCTGCACTCCAACGGCTACTCCCTGGTCCGCCGCGTGATCAACCACGCCGGCTGGGCACTGGACCGCCAGGTATCCGAACTCGGCCGCACCCTGGGCGAGGAGCTCCTCGAGCCCACCCGCGTCTACGCTGCGGACTGCCTGGACCTGGCCCGCGCGTTCCCCGTCACCGGAACTTCCGCTGTGCACGGCTTCAGCCACGTCACCGGCGGCGGCCTCGCCGCCAACCTGGCACGTGTCCTCCCCCAGGGCCTGGTGGCCACAGTGGACCGCGCCACCTGGGAACTGCCGGCCATCTTCAAGCTGGTGTCCGAGCTGGGCAACGTCCCGCTGGCAGACCTCGAACGCACCCTGAACCTGGGTGTGGGCATGGTGGCCATCGTGTCCGCGGACGCCGCAGACGCCGCGGTGTCCCGCCTCAACGACCGCG
Source organism: Pseudarthrobacter siccitolerans (assembly GCF_001046895.1). Taxonomy (GTDB): domain Bacteria; phylum Actinomycetota; class Actinomycetes; order Actinomycetales; family Micrococcaceae; genus Arthrobacter; species Arthrobacter siccitolerans. The sequence continues at coordinate 183,990 of NZ_CAQI01000025.1, read as the reverse complement.
GCCTGCCGTCCTGGATCATGGGCACTGTTACCGAGGACTCGGATTCCATCCTCAAGTCCGGCCCGGATTACGTGCAGGGTGCCAAGGGTGTGGACGGCGGCGCCGTCCGCCTGGTCAACGCCTACGCCTAGATATCCCAAAAAAATGCGGGCGGTTGCTTTGAGCGGCCGCCCGCTTTTTTGTGCCAGGATCCCCAACCCGCCATCACCTCCCGCAACACACGCCACCCCCCATCACCTGGCTCTGACAGAGCTACATAAACCTGATGCACATTTGCATAATTGAGAACCATTCTTGTTAGGATGAACTCGTTCCCGAAGCCCTGCCACGAAACGACGTTCCGATGCCTGCACCAGCCCTGTCCGTGAAGAACCTTGTGCTCTCGCACGCCGGGCGCCGGCTGGTGCACCCCCTGACGTTCTCCATGAAGCGGGCTGAGAGCGTTGCCCTGCTGGGAGCCTCAGGATCCGGGAAGTCGCTGACAGCCTCAGCCCTCACCCGGACAGTGCCGGAAGGAATCACGGCAAGTGGGGACATTTCCTTTGGGACTGCCCCCGGGCCAGGGGACCGCGGAAGTGCGGCGGGCAAAGCAGGCGCAGCCTTGATCAGCCAGGATCCGCAGACTTCCCTGAATCCGCTGGTTCAGGTGGGCAAGCAGTTGATGATCCCGCTGCGTCGGGGGCTCAGCCCCGCTGAAGCCCGAAGTGAGGCGGCGCTCCTGCTGGCCCGGGCCGGGCTCGCGGACCCGACGGAGATCATGCGGCGCTATACCGGCGAACTGTCGGGCGGGCAGCTGCAGAGGGTTTGCATTGCCCTGGCATTGGCCTGCCGCACGGAGGTTCTGGTGGCGGACGAACCCACCACTGCCCTGGACGCGGTCGCCACACAGACTGTCCTCACGAGCCTCCGCGCCTGGGTGTCCGAGGGCCGCAGCCTGCTCTTCATCACCCACGATCTGGCAGCAGCGGCAGCCGTGTGCAGCCGAGCCCTCGTGATGGAAGACGGGCACGTCGTCGAAGATGCCCCGATGGCTGAGCTGCTGCGGAACCCCCGGCACCCCTACACCAAGCGCCTCGTGCGGGCCGCCATGGCAACACGGCCGCATGCAGGAACGGCTGTGGCAGCATGACCGGGGCGCTCCGCGCGGATGGCATCTCGTTCAGGTATCCCACGTCCTTCAAATACCCCAGCCGCAGCCTCCGCGGCTGCCAACCCGCCCACACCCTCCGCAACGTCACCCTGACCCTCACTCCTGGAGCGGGCACTGCACTGGTGGGAAGCTCGGGCTCCGGAAAATCCACGCTGGTCCGGATCATGCTCGGCCTGGCAAAGCCATCCAGCGGTACCGTCAGCCTGGGCGGGAGCGCAGTAAGGCCCGGACCGGCCCGAAGCCTTCGCTGGTATCGCCGCTCGGTACAGTACGTTCCGCAGAATCCGGCCGGCAGCCTGGACCCGCGGATGACCGTAGCGCAACTGCTGCTGGAACCACTGCGGCAGTTGCGGGTGGAGGGCAACCACCGGGACCTCGCCGGCCAGGCGCTGGAACGCGTGGAGTTGCCGGTCCGGGTGATGAACCAGCGGCCGGGCGAACTGTCCGGCGGCCAGAACCAGCGCGTGGCCATCGCCCGTGCCCTGGCAGTGAAGCCCGCATACCTGCTGGCTGATGAACCCGTTAGCGGCCTGGACCTGCCCCTGCGCGATGCCGTCCTCGAGCTCCTGGACCGCCTGGTGCACGAAGGCCTGGGCCTGCTCCTGGTTACCCATGACCTTGCAACCGCCGCCAGGATGTGCGGGAGCACGGCCGTCCTGTCCGACGGCAGCATCGCTGAACAAGGACCAACGGACCACGTGCTGGCACACCCCACAACTCCCGCCGCGCACGCCCTGGTGCAGGCGGCCGCTGCCATGAACCTTCCATCAGCTGTCCCGGCGGCTGCCCTGTGACCGCCCTCGGCACTGCCGGCCAGGCGGCAACAACACAGCCGGGGCCGGCCCCCGGCCTGCTCCTCGCCAGCCAGCTCATCTTTAATATCGGCTTCTACGCAGTGGTGCCGTTCCTGGCACTGGTGATGACCCGGGACTTCGCCATGACTGCCACTGCCGTGGGCGTGGTGCTGGGCGCCAGGGTCTTCAGCCAGCAGGGGCTCTTCCTGGTGGGCGGGATGATCACGGACCGGTGGGGCCCCCGCCGCGCCATGCTGGTGGGCTGCCTGGTCCGCATCTCCGGCTACCTCACCCTGGCACTGGCCGGCAGCTTTCCGCTGTTCCTCCTCGGCGCTGTGCTCACCGGGATGGGCGGGGCATTGTTCTCGCCTGCGCTGGAGTCCCTGGTAGGCCGGGCGGAAGAACGACGGCGGAGCACCAGCGGGAAGGCACCGGGACTTTTTGCGCTCCTCGCCATCTGCGGGGAAATCGGCGCCGTTGCCGGCCCGCTGGTCGGCGCCCTGCTGTTGGGCCTGTCCTTCAGCTGGGCAGCCCTGGCCGGGGCTGCAGTCTTTGCCGTGATGACCGGCGTCCTGTGGCACGGCATCCCCGCAGGAGCCGTAAAACCCGCTCCCGCTAACCTGGATTCTGCCAACCCGCTTGCCGCCGCCGCACCCAGTGACGCCGCGCCGGGTGACGGCGCGCAGCAAGGTGACACCGCGTCCCAGGGCAACGATGGGCCGCAGGGTGCTGGCACCCCGCACGGTGATGGCGTCGCGGCGATGCTGCGGGACAAGCGCTTCGTAACCTTCGGGGCCCTCTACAGCGTGAACCTGCTGGCCTACAACCAGCTCTACTTCGGCCTTCCCATCGAGCTAACCCGCAGCGGCGCGGGACCGGAGGCACTTGCCGGCCTGTTCGCCGTCGCGTCCCTTATGACCGTGGCGCTGCAGTGGCCCATTTCCCGGCTGACGCACCGGCTGGGTCCAGGGCGTGCGCTCACCGTGGGCTTCACGCTTAAAGGCCTGGCGTTCGCCACCATGGCAGTGCTCGCGCAGTACCCCGCTACCGGCCCGCTGCAACTGCTTCCGCCGTTGCTGCTGGTGGCGGGGCTCTGCCTGGGGCACATGTGCATCGGACCGGTGGCCATGCCGCTGGTCTTGGACTTTGCCCGCGGCCGAAGGTCCGGCATCTATTACGGACTACTCGCCAGCATGGGCGGCTGTGCGGTGCTGTTGGGCAACTTCGTCCTGGGACCGCTGTACTCGGGCGCCAGCCAGCCCGGGCCCGACGCCGTCTGGCCCTGGGCGGTGATGGCGGCACTCACGGCGATTCCCGCCGTCGGACTTTCCAGGCTCCTGCCCCCACAACGCTAAACCCTCAAACACCAGGCCAGGCGCATCCTGCACCTGCCTCTCTTCACTGCACCTTCAATCTGCGGAACAGGTAATCAACGTGCCCAAAAAGCGCTCCAAAACGTACCTAGCCACACTTTCAACCCTCCTGCTGGCCACAAGTTTGACCGGCTGCTTCGCCGGAACCAACCAGGCTGCGGACAGCGGAAAAGGGGAGGACCGGATCAAGCTGGCCATGCTCCAGCCGCCCCGTTCCGGGTTGTCACCCCTGAGCGACGACGCCTTCAAGCTTTCCCGCTGGAAGACCGCCGAAACCCTGGTGGTGCTCGACGAACTGGGCGAGGCCGGGCCCTCGTTGGCAACCGGATGGGAGCAGATTGATGAGGCTTCATGGCGCTTCATGCTGCGGGACGGGGTGCAGTTCCATGACGGATCGGCCATGACATCCGCGGAAGTTGTTGCTTCGCTGACCGCTGCAGCACAGGCGAGCCCCAAGCCGAGGATCCTGGACGGGGTGGAGCTCACAGCCCGGGCGGACGGTCCAGCCGCAGTGACCATCACGACGGCGGTTCCCGATCCTTTGCTGCCCCAGCGGCTGTCCAGCCCCCAGTTGGCCATCCTGGCGGGCTCGGCCTACAAGGACGGCGTGGTGAATCCGGTGAATGCCGGTACCGGGCCGTTCCGCCTGGTTTCAGTGGACGGCACCTCGTCTGCGAGGCTGGACCGCTTCGACGGCTACTGGGGCGAGCGGGCGGAAGCCGATGGCGTGGACGTGCAGTTCGTTCCGGACGGGACAGCCCGGGCAGCCGCACTGCGGACCGGCGATGCGGACATCGTCGAAGCCATCCCCGTGGGCCAGGTCGCCCAAATCGACCCCGCACTGGTGCACGAGGTTCCCATGCCCCGCACCAACACGCTGTACCTCAATACGTCGTCCGGTCCCTTTGCCGACCCGGCCGTCCGCGCCGCAGCAAGGGAGGCCATCGACGCCGGCACAGTCGTGGACCGGGTCTATGAAGGCCGGGCAGACCAAGCCGCCGGCCTGCTGGGCCCGGCCCTCCCCTGGGCGGCCGGAGAACGGACCAGTGAAGGCTATGCTGCAGCACTGGCCCGCCGGGTCGCCGCCACCGCCGTGAAGGGGACCGCCATCCGACTCGGCACCTTCACGGACCGTGCAGAACTGCCCGAGGTGGCCGTCCAGCTGGAACAGCAGCTTGAAGCCGCAGGATTTATCGTGGAGCAGGATATCCGCGAGTACCAGCACATCGAGGCGGATGCTTTGGCCGGCTCATTCGATGCGTTCATTCTCTCCCGCGCCACGGTCCTGGACTCCGGGGACCCCGTTGCCTACCTCTACAGCGACTTCTCCTGCGCCGGCTCCTTCAACATCTCCCAGTTCTGCGATCCCGCCGTTGATGCCGCCCTGGCCAAGGCCTCCGGTATTCCCGCCGGACCAGAGCGCCGAGCCGCCATCGCCGCGGCGGAAAGCCTCATCCTGGCCCGCGACGCCGCCATCCCGCTGCTCCACGAACGTGTCCTCCAAGGCGAATCCATCCGCGTGCGAGGGGTGGAGCGGGACCCGCGCGAGCGTGCCCTGATCACCGGCAGGACCGGGGTCACGGACTGATGCCCGTCACCGGCTCCCTGAAAACCGCTGCCTCGCGGACCGCCGCCCTGCTCGGCCTGGTGGCACTGATCGGCTTGCTGCCGTGGCTGTCCGGCCGCGGCGCCGACTACACCATTCTCCGTGCGAGGTACGCGGACCGGGAGCCCACACCCGAGGCCTTGGCCGCCATCCGCAGCGAACTGGGCCTCGACCAGGGCCCTGTCGCCATGCTGCTGGCCTGGGTCCAAGCGATTCTCGCGGGTGACTTCGGCACCTCCTGGATCAGCAACACGCCGGTGTTGCCCGGAGTAGCAGCCGCATTGGGTGTGTCGGTGACGCTGATGGGGTTTGCCATCGCGGCGGCGGTACTCATCGCCCTGCTGATCTGCGGACCTACCGTGATGCAAGGCCTCCGGCAGCGGCGCCGGCCGGCGTCGGGCGCTTTGGCCGCCGCGCTCACGTCACTGCCGGAGTTCCTCCTCGCATCCATGTTGCTTGTGGCTGGTGCCGTCTGGCTCCGGTGGTTCCCGCCATACGGCTGGCAGGGACCCGAATACGCCATCCTGCCCGCCCTCTCGCTGGGGATTCCCGCGGGCGGCCTGATCGGCCTGCTCCTGGCCGATGCGCTGCGTGCCGGATTCGGCGAGAAATGGGTGGCCACCTGGCGCCTCGCCGGTGCTGGCAGCCTCACGCTGGTCGCGGCACTACTTCGGCGCGCGCTGCCGGCCGTGTTGCCCCAGGTGGGGCTGGTCCTCATCGGCCTGACCGGCGGGGCAGTTGCGGTGGAAAAGGTATACGCCATCCCCGGCCTGGGGCGCGCGCTTCTCGGAGCCGCCAGCGCCCAGGACGTCCCCACGCTCCAGGCCGGGATGCTGGCGCTGATGGGGCTCGCACTGCTGGTGGGAACATTGACGACGGCCGCGCGGTACTTGCTGATCGGCCCTGCGGTCCGCTTCGGCACGCTTGGGCTTCCGGCACCGCCCCAGGCACGGCACCGCGGGCAGCTCGCCGGGCCGGCGGTTGCTGGCGCCGCCTTGCTGTTGATCATCGGGGCCGGTCTGCTCCGCGATCCCTACGCCTCGGCCCATCCCCGCCTGGCCGCGCCCGCATGGGCATTGCCGTTCGGAGCGGACGCCAGCGGCCGTGATTTGCTGGCCCGGGTTGGTCATGGCGCATTGGGGACTGTGGGGACCGCGCTGGTAGTGGCCTTGGTCTGCCTGGCTGTGGGAATCGCCGTCGGCCTGTTCCCGCGCGCGGCGGCCGGTCCCCTTGAGGTGACCAACGCGGCGCCGCCCATCCTCGCCGGCCTGGTGGTTGCAACGATCACCGGCCCCTCCGCGCAGGGAGCGGCGCTGGCCGTGGCCGCCGTAAGCTGGGCGCCGCTGGCAGCGCACACCGCTGCCCTGGCCCAGGAAGCGCGTGCCCAGCCCTATGTGCAGGTCCTCCCGGTGCTGGGGGTGGGCCGGTCCCGGATCATGGTCCGCTATATCCTGCCGGCCGTGATCCGGCCATTGGTGCGCCATGCGATGCTGCGCCTGCCGGGTATCGCCCTGGCCCTGGCCGCGCTCGGATTCCTTGGCCTGGGGCCGCAACCGCCATCGCCGGAGTGGGGCCTCATCCTGGCAGAAGGCATCGGCTACGTTGAACGCGCATCGTGGGCCGTGCTGGCACCGGCGGCCACCCTGGTTCTCGCCTCGGTGCTGGCGGTGGGGTTGGCCGGTATCGGAGGCGGCGCAGTGGTGGCGGCCCAAGCCGGAGACGTTGCGGCCGCCGGGACAGGGGTGGCACAGGAGGATGCGCGCGGGCGTTCCCCAGCTTGATGCAGGAGGTGATGGGGCGTTCCCTGGCCCCGGCATCTTGGCCGCTAACCCCAGGAACAGCAAAAGCCCGCTGCCTGCACCGATTCACGGCGCGGGCAGCGGGCTTTATAACTGAGGTCAGTACACGGGATCCGTCTGGACCCGGGTACCAAAAAAGAAGCGTTGCACTGGTCCAATCAACAGACCCGGATCAAAGACTTGGATCCGTTCGTGCGACGGCGTCACAGGGCTGCCAAGTACGGCAACAGCACCTTGCGACAACTAGCCGATCCGACGGGTGTCTACCTCGTCGTCGTCTTCTTCCAAATCATCCGCGTACTTATCCACATAAGCCGAATAATCCGGTTCAACCGGCTCATTCGCATAATGGCTCGTGGCACGACTGCCTGGACCCGTCAGCTCACGCTGAAGTGCCGAGTAGTCAGTGTTCGGGGAGTAGTACTTGATATCCCGAGCCTGCTTGGTAGCTTTTGCCTTTTGACGGCCGCGCCCCATGGCGTGACCCCCTTTTGTACTTGGACCGGAGGTGGTCACCTTGGCGTAGGTGAGGCCCCGGAATGTTTGGTCAATTTGTCGTACACCTAGATTACATGCTTTCGGCTGGCCCTGCTTGCCACTTGCGGGCCACGCCGGTCACATGCAGTACCATTCCCGCACAAACACGGCCGGAATTCGGCTTTTTTCTTCGGTAGAGTCGATTAAGCAACTGCTGGTGCCGGCCGGCAAACAGACTGCCCGCGCGGAGAAATCGCAGGAGGATCCACCCCGTGAACCACCAGGACGTCCCGCCCAAGCCCAGCTCGCCGCCTACCGCAGGCCTCCCCAAGGTCCCGGCCGCTGAGTATGGCGTACCGGCGGCAGAACCGCCCGTAAGGGACCAAGGCCAGGCAAACCATCCCATTGGACCGGACGATGGCGGGAAGCAGGAGAACCGACGGAGGCTCTGGAAGGCCTTCTTCGTCGTCGTGCTGCTGGCGGTCATTGGATCGCTGGTGTGGCTCGCACTGTGGCTGAATTCCAACGGCGGCCCGGAAACAACCGATACCGCTGCCCGGGGAGTGCTGGAGACCACCGTCACGCCTCCGGCAAGCCCGCTGCCCCTGCCGCGCGAGGTGGAGCCTGCCGCTTATGCGCTGGGCGACTGCTTCACGGACTTCGACCCGGAGGCGCTGAGATCCACGGCAGTGCCGTGCGACACCGGCCACTCCGCCCAGCTGGTGGCGGTGTTCCGCTACCCCGAAGAAACCGACTACCCAGGCGCCGAGGCCCTCAAGGCCAAAGCCCTGGAAACCTGCCAGGCGGCAAAACTGGGACCTGCCGCAGACCAGTTCACGCTGAATTACGAGCGCAGCTTTCCCAGCTCCACCAGCTGGGAATCAGGGGACCGGAGGCTGGACTGCTACGTGACGTCCCCCGGCGGGAACAACGTTAACGCGAGCGTGCTGCCCTAGCGCTTCGCAGCACCAGGACAGCACGCAGGACATTGCGGGCCAAGTACGCCTAGCCCTTCCGGCGGACCACCAGGCCTGTTCCCGGAACCGGGCCGCCGCCGGGACCGGGCAGCGCCTCGAGCCCTTCGATGGTGAGCTCGTCCACATCCGTGGCCGTGTCCACCAGCACCGTGTCCCCGTCGGCGATGTCGCCGGACAGGATGGCCTTGGCCAACCGGTCGCCGATCTCCCGCTGGACCAGCCGGCGCAGCGGCCGGGCGCCGTAGGCGGAGTCGAATCCGGACATGGCCAGCCAGGCGCGGGCGCCTTCGGTGACGTCAAGAGTGAGCCGGCGCTCATGCAGCCTCCGGCCCAGCTCAGCCACCTGAAGCTCCACAATGTGCGCCAGGTCCTCGACTGACAGCGGGTCGAACAGCACCACTTCGTCCAGCCGGTTCAGGAACTCCGGCTTGAAAGAAGCGTTCACGGTGGCCATCACGGCGTTCCGCTTGGCTTCGGCATCCAGCGACGGGTCCACCAGGAACTGGCTGCCCAGGTTGGAGGTCAGCACCAGGATGGCATTCCGGAAGTCCACGGTGCGGCCCTGGCCGTCGGTGAGGCGTCCGTCGTCGAGCACCTGCAGGAGGATATCGAAGACCTCGGGGTGGGCCTTCTCCACCTCGTCCAGCAAAATGACCGAGTAGGGGCGCCGGCGGACGGCTTCGGTGAGCTGGCCGCCTTCCTCGTAGCCCACGTATCCCGGAGGCGCACCCACCAGCCGGGCCACCGAGTGCTTCTCGCCGTACTCGGACATATCGATCCGCACCATGGCGCGTTCGTCGTCGAACAGGAAGTCCGCCAGGGCCTTAGCCAGTTCGGTCTTACCGACGCCGGTGGGACCCAGGAACAGGAACGAACCGGTGGGCCGGTTGGGATCGCTGATGCCGGCCCGGGCCCGCCGCACGGCGTCGGACACCGCGGTGACGGCCTTCTTCTGGCCGATCAGCCGTTTCCCGAGCTCCTCCTCCATGTGCAGCAGCTTCTGGCTTTCACCCTGCAGCATGCGGCCGGCCGGGATGCCGGTCCAGGCGGAGATGACCTCGGCGATATCGTCCGCGGTCACCTGCTCGGCCACCATCTGTGAGGATTTATCGGCGACGGCGGCCTCGGCTTCCGCGGCAGCGTTCAGCTCGCGCTCCAGCGCCGGGATCTCGCCGTACTGGATGCGCGACGTCGTCTCCAGGTCACCTTCGCGGTAGGCCTTGTCAGCGGCACTGCGGAGTTCGTCCAGCTTCGCCTTCAGGTCGCCCACCCGGTTGAGGCCGGCCTTTTCGGCCTCCCAGCGGGCGTTCAGGGCTGCGAGTTCCTCTTCCTTGTCCGCCTTGTCCGCGCGGAGCGCCGCGAGGCGTTCCACGGAAGCGGCGTCCGTTTCCCCTTCCAGGGCCAGCTCCTCCATGGTGAGCCGGTCCACGGCGCGGCGGAGCTGGTCGATCTCCTCAGGGGCTGAGTCGATCTCCATCCGGAGCCGGGACGCGGCCTCGTCCACGAGGTCGATGGCCTTGTCCGGCAGCTGGCGGCCGGAAATGTAGCGGTTGGACAGGGTTGCGGCGGCAACGAGGGCGGAGTCGGCAATGGCCACTTTGTGGTGCGCCTCGTAGCGCTCCTTCAGGCCGCGCAGGATACCGATGGTGTCCTCGACGCTGGGCTCCCCCACGTACACCTGCTGGAAACGGCGCTCCAGCGCCGGGTCTTTTTCGATGTTCTCGCGGTACTCATCCAAGGTGGTGGCACCGATCAGCCGCAGCTCGCCGCGCGCCAGCATGGGCTTGAGCATGTTGCCCGCGTCCATGGAGGAATCACCGGTTGCCCCGGCACCCACCACCGTGTGGATCTCGTCGATGAAGGTGACGATCTGGCCCTCGGAGTTCTTGATCTCCTCAAGGACAGCCTTGAGCCGCTCCTCGAACTCGCCGCGGTACTTGGCCCCGGCCACCATGGATGCCAGGTCCAGGGCGATCAGGGTTTTGCCCCGCAGGCTTTCCGGTACGTCACCGGCCACAATGCGCTGCGCCAGGCCCTCCACGACGGCGGTCTTGCCCACGCCGGGTTCGCCGATAATCACGGGGTTGTTCTTGGTGCGGCGGCTCAGGACCTGGACGATCCGGCGGATTTCCGTGTCACGGCCGATGACCGGGTCCAGCTTTCCGGCCCGGGCCATCGCCGTAAGGTCGGTGCCGAACTTCTCCAGCGACTGGAAGGTGTTTTCCGGGTCCTGGTTGGTGACCTTCCGGTCGCCGCGGACACCCGGCAGGGCGGCGAGCAAAGCCTCATGGGAGGCACCGGCGTCGCGCAGCAAACGCCCTGCCGCATCATGTCCGGCCGAGAGCCCCAGGAGGAGCACTTCGGTGGAGACGAAGGTATCGCCCAGCCGGTCCGCCTCCTCCTTGGCGTTCTGGATGGCCTGCAGGGCCGGGCGGGACAGCTGGGCCTGCTGGCTGGAACCGCCGGAGGTGGCGGGCAAAGCCTTGATGGCACTGCTCGCCTGGACGCTGACGGCGTCCGGGTCCGCGCCGGTGGCGCGCAGAAGTGCCACGGCGACGCCTTCGCGCTGGTCCATGAGGGCCTTGAGCAGGTGGGCGGGCTCCACCTGGGGATTGCCAATGGTGGAGGCGTTCATGGCGGCAGCCGACAGAGCCTCCTGGCTCTTGGTGGTGAACTTGACGTCCAAAGAGAGCTCCTTTCAGGGGCAGTTGGTCTAAGTTGAGTCTACTACGCTCAACTTTGGTTTGGTGCAGATTATTTCCGAACTCACAACCATTTTTTTGACCAGCCGCGAAACTCTTCAAACCGACCGTTCCCCTGACCTTCAGATACCCCTAGGATCGGGCGTGTGACCGGGGCGGACGGTGCCCCGACCAGTAAACGCGGAGGTCTGCTGTTATGAAGAAATTCGTCGTTCTCTACCTCGGGCCCAGATCCACCCAGTTGCAGATGCTCGAAAGTACCCCCGAGGCGGCGCAGGAAGGCTTGAAGGCCTGGAATGAGTGGGGCAGCCGCGCGGGCGACGGCATCGTGGACATGGGCAACCCACTATTGGAGGGAAGGGAGATCACCGCGACCGGCACCTCGGACACAGCGACTGAAATCGGCGGCTACGCCATTGTCCAGGCTGAAGACATCGATAGAGCCCAGGCCTTGTTCGACAACCACCCGCACCTGATGACGCCTGGGGCGAAGATCCACGTCCATGAAGTGCTCGTCCTCCCGGGCATGTAAGCCCGCGGCACATCATTTACCAGAACCGCAAAGCAACCGGCGGGTGATTCCCCCCAGACGCCGCCCGCCGGTTGCTTTATCCGCCCTTTTCCGAGTTTACCGGTCTTTGTGATGGCTGTCACCAAATGTGACTGATCTTGTAATGCCATGTAGGGAAGCGGTTTAGGCCGGGTACACCGCGACTGAGGTTGCCTTCACCACGAAGTGCACCGTCAGGCCGGGAACCAGTCCCAGGTCTGCGGATGCGGCGGGGGTGATGTCGGCGGCGAGGCTTCCTGCCCTGACCCGGATGAAGTCGCCGTGCGGTTCGAGGTCGGTGATGGCCACCGCAAAAGAGTTGCGCGGGCTGCCGTGCGCGTCATTGAGGAAGACGGAAACGGCCGACGGCGGGAACACGGCTACCGCTGCGGAGTTCCCTTCAGCGCGCGACCTGTCAGCCGGGTGCCGGCCCTCCAGGGCCCGGCCATCCAACTGCAGATCCTCCAGCTGTGGGTCCTCCACATGGCCGGCCACCGTCCAGCCCTCGGCGGTCTTGATCCCACTGCCGGTGAAAGTCCCGGTCAGCAGGTTCAGCCCTGCCAGCCCGGCCGCGAACGGGCTGCGCGGCCGCTGGAGCACATCGCGGGTGGGGCCCTCCTCCGAAATCCTGCCGTTCTCAAGGATGACAACCCGGCCGGCCAACATCAGCGCGTCCAGGACGTCATGGGTGATGATGATGGCCTGCCGGCCGGCCAGGACCCGCTTGAGCAGGCGGCGCAGAAGTGGTGCCGAGTGGATGTCCAGCGCCGCCATGGGCTCGTCCAGGAGAAGAAGCCCCGGACTGGCGGCCAGCGCCCGGGCAACGGCCACGCGCTGGGCCTGGCCGCCGGAAAGTTCGGCGGGACGCCTGGCCTGGAGATCAAGGGCTTCCACCTCGGCGAGCCAGCGCAGCGCTTCCGCCTTGGCCTCTTTCCTGGACGCACCAGCGCTTCTCGGCCCGAAAGCCACGTTGTCCAGGGCAGTCAGGTGCGGGAACAGCAGGGGTTCCTGGGCGAGCAGCGCAGTGCCCCGGTGGTGCGGCGGCGTCCACGTGCCCCGGCCGGCCGAGAGCTCGAAGAGCGCCCGCCCGTTGAGCTCACCCCGCCCGCTGTCCGGCCGGAGCAGGCCCGCGATCACGGACAAAAGGGTTGATTTGCCGGCGCCGTTCGGGCCCATCACAGCCACCGTCTCCGTAGGCCCCACCGTCAGGGACACGTCGAATCCCCGCCCGGCCACGGCTGCCTCAAGTGCGAACGTCACGGGACGTCCCTGCCTGCTGCGGCAAACGTCGTCGTCCGTTGTTTCCAGAACGCCACCCCTTGGCCGGCGGGCCGCCGGTAGGCCAGTGCCACCACGGCGACTGCCACGGCCACCAACACCAGGGAAAGGGCGACGGCGGCATCCGGGTCCGTTTCGCGCTGCAGGTAGATTTCCAGCGGCAGGGTCCGGGTCACCCCCTGGAGGCTGCCCGCGAACGTCAGCGTGGCACCGAACTCGCCCAGGCTGCGGGCGAAGGACAGTACCGCGCCGGACGCCAACCCGGGCAGCACCAGCGGCAGCGTGACGCGGCGGAAAACCCGTCCGGGTGAGGCGCCCAGGGTTGCCGCCACGGCCTCATACCGTTCGCCGCCGGTCCGCAGCGCACCCTCCAGGCTGACCACCAGGAAGGGCAACGCCACAAAGGTCTGGGCCAGGACCACGGCCGTAGTGGAGAAGGCAATCTGAAGCCCCAGAACCTCAAGGCTCCGGCCCAGGAGGCCCTGGCGGCCGAAGGTGTAGAGGAGCGCTATGCCGCCCACCACCGGCGGCAGTACCAGCGGGAGAAGCACCAGCGAGCGCAGGAGCCCCTGCAGCCGGAACCTGCCGCGGGCCAGGACCAGGGCCAGCGGCACCCCGAGCACAATGCAGAGAACTGTGCTTGCCGCCGACGTCCGCAGGCTCAGGCCCAGGGCCGACAACGCCGAATCAGAGGAAACCAAGGGAAGGAAATTGGCCCAGTTGACCCTGGCAACCATGGCGAGCAGCGGCAGGATCACCAGCAGGGCGGCCAGGACGGCCACCCCGTAGGTCCAGCGGGGAACGCCGCGGTAGGCGTGGCGCACGTCCGGCTGCCTCACTGCCGGCTGCTGCCAAACCCGGCGTCTGCCAGCATCTGTTGGCCTGCAGGACTGGCCACGAGGTCGAGGAAATCCTGCGCGCCCGCCAAGTTCCTGCTGTCGGCCAGCGCGGCGATGGGGTAGCTGTTGACTGCGGCAGCCGCTGCAGGAATTGGAATGCCTTCCACTTTGCCTGCTGCAGCCTTGACGTCGGTGACATAGACCAGCCCGGCGTCCGCTTCCCCGGAGATGACCTTTCCCAGCACGTCCGTCACGGAATTTTCCTCACTGACAGGGGTCAGGTCCGTTCCCGTTTGCGTTTCGACGGCGGCCGCGGCGGCCCCGCAAGGGACCTGCGGGGCACACTGCACCAGCCGTGTCCCCGGTTTCGCCAGGTCAGGAAAGGAACGGATGCCTGCCGGGTTGCCGGGCGGGACGGCAATGGCCAAGGTATTGGTGGCGAAAACGCGGGGATCACCGTCCAGCAGCCCCGCCTGCTGCAGCTTGTCCATGTTCCCGGTATCAGCCGAGGCAAAGACATCCGCCGGGGCACCCTGGCTGATCTGGGTTGCCAAATCAGCCGAGCCGGCGAAGCTCAGCTCGACGGTGCTGCCCGGGTGCTCGGCTTCGTAGGTTTTTGCCAGCTCGGTGAAACTGGCTTTGAGGGAGGCCGCGGCGAACACGGTCAAGGTCTCCCCGGCGCTGTTTCCAGCGGATGAACCGGTGGCAGTGGAGCATCCGGCCAGCCCCAGCACCAATGCGGCGGCCACCAACAGCTTCTTCACAGCGCCTTCCCCTGCGGCGTCTCGATGATCACGGTGGTGGCCTTAACCACGGCGGTGGCCACGGAGCCCAGTTCCAGTCCAAGGTCCCGGACGGCCTCGCTGCTCATCAGGGATACCACCCGGAAAGGGCCGCACTGGAGCTCCACCTGGGCCATCACCTTGTCCGCGGTAATGCCGGTCACCAGGCCCACAAACCGGTTCCGCGCGGAACTGCCGGTCCGGTGCGGATCGTCGGGCAGCTGGGCGAGCTTGCGTGCGTGGCGGGCCAGTTCCAGCCCGTCCACGGCCAGGCGGCCGGCGTCGTCCTTGACCGGCGTGAGCGATCCGTTGTCCATCCAGCGGCGCACCGTGTCGTCGCTGACGCCGAGGAACCGGGCGGCCTCGGAAACGCGGATGATTGTCATTTCCCCAGTCTAGGACGCATTTGCGGCCTTAAGAGCAGTAAGACTCCGCATTTTCGGCACCCGCAACCTGGGAGGCCGCGGCAGGAAGGGACAGCACTAGACTTCCTCCATGGCCGTCTACATCGATCCCTCTAGCTGTACCTTGTGAGCTATTCTGGAGTCACCGCTAGATAAGAAAGGCGACTCACGTGAAGCTACGTGCAATACTCTATCTACGTCTCTCCGTCTCTGACGACGCCTCTACATCCATCGCAAGGCAGGAGCGCGACCTCCGCGAGCTTGCCGAGCGTGAAGACTGGGAGATCGTAGCCGTCCTTACTGACGACGGGATCTCGGGCCGCAAAGTCCGAGCCAACGCTCTGGAGGCCCTCCGGCAACTCCGCACCGGAGAGGCCGACGTTCTGGCCGTCTGGAAGCTCGACCGCTGGACCCGTCAGGGCCTCTCCGCGGTGGGCGACTTGGTCGACACCTTGGACTCACGGAAGGGCGAGGCCCTCTTCGTCGCCCTGAAGGACGGCCTCCGCTCCGATCAGCCGGCATGGCGCATGATCGCCGTCGTCCTGGCCGAAACCGCGAGGACCGAAGCGGAAAACACCGCCCTCCGCGCCAAGTCCTCCTTCAAAACGCTCCGGCACGGTGGCCGCTTCTCTGGCGGTATGGTCCCCTACGGCTACCGGACGGCGCCCGCGCCCGACGGCCCTGGCCGCGTCCTGGAAGTCGACCCCGCCGAAGCCAAGATCGTCCGCGAGATCGCCGACCGGATCTTGGACGGCGAAAGCCTGACGAAGATCACGACGTGGCTCAACGTGAACGGCATCCCCTCGGCAAAGAGCGAATACCGCAAGGCCCTACGGGAGGGAAGGCCCGCCGACGGCGCCGACAGAGGAACGTGGTATCTCTCCACGATCAAGGCGGTCTGGACGGCTGACCATCTGCTAGGCCGCGTGATCCACAACGGGAGCCCCGTCCAAGACGAGCACGGCCTCCCTAAGCGCATTTGGGAGCCGATCCTCGACCTCTCCACGCTGACGAGCCTCCGCGCCCGCCTAGACCCGCCAAGGGGAACAGGCCCGAAGGCCCGCTCCCGCGCCGCTCGCCTCCTCTCCGGCCTCCTCTTCTGCGCCTACTGCGATATGAAGCTCTACGTCCGCTCCTCGGGAGGGCGCCCAATCTACGGTTGCCCCTCGTCCGCGAAGGGGACGGTCTGCGCGTCGCCCCGCGTCGTCGCTCAAAAGGTCGAGGACTACGTCGCCGAGCGTTTCCTGGCGCTTGTCGGCGACCTTCCGGAGATCGAGGAGCACGACGTAGTCACGGACCCCGGCACAGTCGAGGCCCTGGCCGAAGTGGAGCTCGCTATCCGCGACACGTCCGCGGCCTTGGCCGACGACGACGCAGACCTCGCCACCCTCCTCGACCGGCTTGCGGTCCTGAAGGAACGGCGCACGGACCTGAAGAACCGCCCTGCCGCGATCGAGAAGATCGTCAAGGAAACTGGCCGGACGCTCCGCGAGGCTTGGGAGGCGACGGACGACGTAGACAAGAGGCGGAAGCTCCTCATGGAAGGCATCGACCATGTCCGCGTCTCCAGCCGGACCCGCCGAGGGAACATCTTCGAGCCCGACCGCCTGAAAATCTTGTGGAGAAGCTGACGCCGGAGGCGGAAGCCGCCACTTCGACGCCGGCGAGGAGCGTGTAAACCGCCCTCCCAATGACGCTATGAGTGACGAAGTGACGGAAGTGATAGCACTTCGCATTAGTGTTCAAGAACCTCTCTCTCTTGAGCACTAATACAAAGACACATCACTTTCGTCACTTCGTCACTTTTCCTTTTTCTGAGCTCCTCTGAGCAATCCTTCGCCTCTGGCCGACTCCTTCAGTGTCCCAACACCGACACTGCAAAGGAGCCCCTCAAATGGCCTCTCCAGAGCATCACCGCTCCACCGCTGAAGCCCTCCTAGAACAGGCCAAGGGCTACGCCCCAAGCTCAGCCCCTCGCCTTGCCTACCTCGCCGAGGCTCAGGTCCACGCGACGCTCGCCCTCTCCGCCCCGGTCGAAATCAAGCCCGTCCGCACGCGCAAGGCCACCGCTGCGAAGAGCGAGGAGGCCGCAAAGTGACCGCCGCCGTGAAGCGCCTCCGCGCCAGCCTCCGTGAAGCGATCGAGTGCGAGGCCACCGTGACCCTCGTCCTCGACTCTGGCCGGACCCTGACCGGAACCGCCAAGGAGCACCCGAGCCTCTCCGACGGCTACTACCTGCTGGTCCCCGTCGACTCCGGCGACCGGCGCCCCCACGCATTCCACCGCTCAGAACTGGAGGAAGTGATCTTCGAGTGACCCCGCAAATCCGCCTGATCTCTGCCCGCAACGCCGGAACCCCCGTTCGCGTCACCCTGGACGACGGTCGCGTGGTGACCGGCGTAATCGAGCGCTCCCTGACCGAGCACCTGAAGATCCACCAGGAAGGCGCCGCCCGCCCGACGATCTTCCTGGCCGAGGACGTGATCGAGGTAAGGCCCGCGTGACCTTCCTCGAAGTCCTCCTCGGCATACTCGACGCCCTCCCCTGCTACTGGCCCAGCTTCAGGAAGGAGTCCCGCCGTGGACGGCGCCGATAAACCCCTCCGCGAGAGCTCCCTCGGCGATGCCTTCAGCGCCCTCGCCGAAGCCGTCCGGCAGACCTACGCCCCGCTCTTCGAATTCTTCGACGAGGTCGGTTACTACGAGCCGCTCCCCGCGACGAAAAAGCCCCTCATTCACAACGGAAGGAAGCCCCGAAAGTGAACCCTAACCAAGTCTTCACCCATGTCGACGAAGACGGCGACTGGCTGACCGTCGAGCACCAAATGACCGACTCCGGCGAACCCGTCGCCGAGCTCGACACCGACGCGAACCGCACGGTCTACGTCACCAGGGAAGACGCCCCGAACGTCGCCCTGGCGATCCTGAAGGCCGCTGGCTGGGAAGCCGACGCCCTTGGAAACCCCGTCAACCATGCCGTCCGCGGCCTCGCCAAGTACATCGAGGACCGCAACGAAGCCAAGGAAGCCGAGGCCCTGGAAGCGCTCCGGCTCGAAACCGAGAAGCTCGACGGCGAGGCCCTGGCCCTGCTGAACGCCGCTACCGGCGAGCACTTCAAGGCCCTGCCCGAAACCCACAACGTCGCCAAATTCTGGCGAGCCGCCGCAATCAAGGCCCGCGAGATTCACAGCTGAGACGAGGCCGAGGAGGAGAGCTTTCGAGGAACGTCTCGCTTCGAGGTCCGGACCTTGCCGGCCTGCTTCAGCAAGCCCCTCTAGGGCCTGTAAACGAGCGACGGAACGCCGCCCCTGGGCGCCCCTCTTCCTCCTCGGCCTCTAGTCCTATTCGTACCCGTTGAAAGGAGCACGCAAACATGACCCTGAACCCATTCCAGCGCCGAATCCTCTTCGCACTGAACTACACCGGCAAGCACGTCTTCGGCGGCATCGACCCCGCTGAAAAGGCCAAGCGCCGCGCCAAGGGCAAGGCCCAGCGGGCCGCGAGGAGGGCCTCACGTGGCTGACCGGGAGTTCAGAAGCACCCCCATCGTCCCGCTGGTCCGCTCCCTGGAAGAGGTCTATAACGCCTGGAACGACTCCGGCCCCTTCCCGCCGATCCACCGCCGCGCCAAGCGGAAGCTCCGGCAGGAGTGGCCCGCCCTGGCCGGAGCCCTCGACCAGCTGACCGCCGTAGTTCTCGACGATCCGGAGCCCCGCCCATGACTGACGAACACAACGCACTCGACGAGATCCGCAAGCGGACCCAAACCACCCGCGACGTAATCAACGGCGCCCGTCACCGGAACAACTACGTGATCGAGTCCCCGGCGCTCCTGGACCGGGAGGCCCTCCTGCGGGCCGTCGACGCCGCCCTGGCGGCAGGAGGCGAGAACGTCCGCGAGGCCGTTTACACCGCCCTGCAGAAATAGCAAGAAAAGCCTCTCCCTGACTGGGAGGGGCTTTTCTGCTTTCCCCTAGTATGGCCCTGTGCCTACCCTCAGATTCCAGCTGGACGGCGTCCCCTACGAGTACGAGTGGACGCAACCCGACTTCACCGGGAAAGCCGTCCAGCGCTACACCTACGGGCAGGAGCCGAAGGTCATTGCTTCCCTGGACCTAAGCGACGGGCGCACCGTTGAGATCCACGGCTACGCCGAGCACTGGACGAACGACGAGGTAGTGATCGTCTGGACCGACGATAATTTCCAGCACTGCTCCGCCTGGATGCCGACCCGTAAGGTGCGGCGCCCAGACGGAGACGAGTGGGATGGGAAGTTCGTCTCCCGCTGAAGCGGCTACTTCAGCACGGTAATGATCGCGTAGGCCATGACGTACACAAGCGGCGTCATAGCGGCAACGATCGCTGTAGTCGAGGAGTCCTCGCTACGGCGGGTAGAGCGGCGTTTCTTCGCCATATAGGCACTTCTTCCCGGCGCCCCTGGGCCCGTTCGTATTGCGCCCCTTCCCGGCGACGGCATACGCTAAGGCCCAGACAACACCTTTCTTAGTCGGACGGTTTTGTCGACGAGTGGCCGCCCCTCCGAGTCCAAGCTTCGGGGCGGCTACTGACGTTTAAGAGCCTAGCCGGAAGATCCGCGATTAACCCATCCCCTATACCTCGCTGCCAGTGAATGCCTGTGAAGTACGTCCCCACAGCCCATTGTTTGCCTGTGGAATACCCTGTGGACCCGTAACTATCCACAGGCTTATCCACAGTGGAGAAATAGTGAACTACTGCGCCTACTCCACAACGAAGTTTCCTCTTACGTAAGACGACTTACGTGAGTTACACTGTTTACACGCCATAAGGAAAGGACAAAGGAAATGGCCGCTGTAGCTTACGAGATCGAGAACTACGTCGACGAGGTCCCCGCCGAGATCGAGGAGATCGAGCCCGACAACCTTGACTTCGTCCTCGGTCGCCTCCAGAACCTCCACGACTTCCGCATCGTTCGCCGCGAAGCTGGCCGCGTCTACCTGGAGAACGCCCCGCACACGACCCCTGGCCGCATCGTCAAAGTCGTCTTCTACCGTCACGTCTAGTCACGTAAAGCGCCACCTGCAAGACTAAATCGAAAGGACCCGCTATGCTCGCCCACCACCACAACAACCGGCTGACCGCCCGCGCCACGGCCGCGGCCTTCGACTCCCCCGAGGGCCGTAGGGCGAGCGACAAGATCTACGCCAAGTTCGAGAAGCTCCGGAAGGCCGGCAAGCTCGAATACTCCGACCGCATCGACTTCGTCGATCAGGAGAAGCGCTTCCTCCTCATGAAGGACCGGGCCAAGAACGGCCCTCTCTTCAAGGCTTACCGGGAGGCCCTTGACTCCATCGACCAACGGACCCTCTAACGAACAGACCCTCTCCGGAGGGTCTTTTCTTTTGCCGTGAGCAGATCGCCGGCGCTGGCCGACTCCTTCTGTGTCGAAAGCCTTCGGCACTAACCACCAAGGAAGGAAGCCTCATGTTCACCCCGCAGATCCCGCTCGACGCCTACCTGACCGTACTCTCTTCCGCTTCTCCGGAAGATCACCCCTGGTCCTCTGAGGAATACGAAATGACCGCCGAGGCTCGCGCCGAGCTCGGCGAAGGCTTCACGAAGCTGGCTCACGGCATGGTCGCCTTCGTCACCGCCGCCACGAAGCATCAGGACTACGAATCCGCCCGCGCCGTCCTGGAGGACATGGTTCACACCTTCCCCGTTCAGGAGGACGGCAACGTACCCGGCCAGGAAGATCCCTTCGCAGCCCTGCTGGCGCTCCTCTCCGAGCACGGCGGCGAACCCGCCGACCCGGCCCTGATCGACGACGAGGGCAACGTCAACCCCGACACCCTGCCTGTAGAGAAGTAACCCCGCCCCGAGGCGGCGAGGTCCTAACCGGCTTCGCCGCCTCTTTCCGTATCGCCAAGGAAGGAGGCCAGCAATGGCACGGCGCAAATCAAAGACCAATCTCCCCGCTGACTGGCACGAGTACCTCGAAGCGGAGGCCAACGGTCGGCACATCACCCCTGGAACTGAAGTCTCGATACGAGGCGAGCGCGGTCGCTTCCGCTTCATCAAGCGCGTCGTCCGCGACTCGGGCAAGGAATGGCTCGACTTCTGGGGCGGACCCAAGGGCTCCGAGAACTGGCGCTCATTCAGCGCCGATCAGATCCGCCGCGTCCACCGGATCGGCAAGACGGACAAGGCCCTGGTCGCGCAGCACAAAGCGAAGAAGGAGGCCCTCCGTGCCGCTTAGCCCGCTCGACAGCTTCTATCTGACCCTCGGCCAGATCTTCGCCTCGCTCCTCTACACCGCCTTCGTCCTCGGCGTGGTCGTCCTGATCGCCTACATCTGCGCCCGCGTCGAGATCCGCCAAGAACGCACCCGGAAGGAAGCCCGCAATGAATCCTGAAGAACCCGTATGCACCTGCATCACCCGGCCCGTCGGCCTCGGCATCAAGTTCGTCGTGGTCTTTGACCCGTACTGTCAGCTACCGAAGCACAAGGAGCGCGGCACCTACGCCGGACCCGCGCCGGCATACGAGGTGAAGGGCGGTGAGTGACCCGGTCGCCGAGCGCCTGGCAAGCGTGGCCTCGCGCTACGGCGAGCCCCTGGCACTCACGGCCCAAGCCCTCGCCCGCCTAGAGTACCGGCGCCGGCACTCGGGTAAGACGTGCGCCAAGTGCCAGCACGTCCGGCCGCTGTCCGCCTTCACCACCGACACCCGCAAGCCCGACGGCCTGAGCTCCCGCTGTAAGTCCTGCGAGGCCCAGCGCCAGCGCGAGCGCCGCGCATCCCGGCGTGTGTAAACGTACCCCCACGCTGGCTGACTATAACTGTGGGAAAAGGAAAGCCCTTCTCTTCCGCTCTGTGAGCTCCGACCTAATCGAGAGACAGACGGTAGGAGGAGGGCTTTCTGCTTTCCCCTCAGACTTTCCCCTTGCCGAGTTGAGCGCTTCCTTCCTTCCCGCTCCTCGGCCCAGCCCCGATTAGCTCCCGTCTTCCTTCCCGGTTGAGCATCGGGGTTCTCGGCCAATAAGGCCCTGCCTGGTCACTGCCCTTCACTGCTGTCTGGCCGGATTCGCAGGGCAACCCACAGGCCACAGCGCCGACAAATGAATGCAGGCTCTGCGCCGATGGCGTGCAGCTTATGGCGTGCCATAGTCCTGCCGCAGCAAGAGCACGTTGCGGTGTCAGACTCCACGGCTTTTGAGCGCGTCGGTCAGTTGGTCAAGGGTCGGCAGTCCCGCAAGCCCACTTGGAGTCGCATATACCCGGCAGGCCAGATCGCTGGCCGGGGCTCCGGTGGGAAAGATGTCGGCACCATCAACGGTGATGGTCGGGGAACCCGCGAATCCCGTCCCGGTAATGTCCGCGGCGGATTTCAGCAGTCGCATATTTACTGGAACATCTTTCCGGTCCAGCGCGGCGAGGGCTGCCTCCAAGCGCTCCCGCGCTTTGGCCGTGTTGGGGCATTCGTCGATATGGAGTAGTTCAATCCTCATCTACTCATTGTCCCCCGGACGAACTCAGGAGTACGCGCATCGGGGCTTTCTTGCCCCTACCACTTCCGCCAGAGCAACCCCCTCTTCTCTAGCAGGAAGACCCCCTACCCCCAGAGAGGAGCGAAGCAATGGCATGGGAAACCAGTAACCGTAAAGCCCAGCTCCCAGCTGACTGGACTACGCGCCGAGTCCGAGTG
This sequence comes from Pseudarthrobacter siccitolerans, assembly GCF_001046895.1. Classification (GTDB taxonomy): domain Bacteria; phylum Actinomycetota; class Actinomycetes; order Actinomycetales; family Micrococcaceae; genus Arthrobacter; species Arthrobacter siccitolerans. Next base: position 161,574 of record NZ_CAQI01000025.1, on the reverse strand, counting down.
CTCCGACGTGACAGCTACAAGTGTCAGGCCCGCGACTCTCTCGGCGTTGTGTGTGGTGCTCCTGCTAATCAGGTCGACCACATCGAGCGAGGCAGCGACCACAGCCTCGACAATCTCCAATCGCTTTGTCGTTGGCATCACGCTCGCAAGTCTTCGGCTGAAGGAGCGGCGGCACGTCGGCCTCGTCCTCGACAGCGACGCGAGCCTGAACCGCATCCCGGCCTGATCCCCTCCTCGGCGTGAGCTCTTCGGCCTCCACCCCTGGGGGCTGACTCCCCCCACCCCCTCCTTCCCTCCTCGAAGGGGCATAGCGTCTCCCTGTCCGCGCGGGTCTGGGGGTTTGGAAGGTAGCAATTCAGTCTTGGGTCCGGAGCGGGTACCCCTCAGGAAGAAATACCTGAACTCCCCCCTCGTCGGTTTGCGCTTCTAGGCGATAAACCATGAGCGCCGTTTGGTACGGGACAACCGGCTGGTGACTGACGTAGGAGTGAGCTGCCTCTCGAAAAAGATCGGCCCATATGGACAAGTCAGCTAATACCTCATCTGCCTTCGGGGCATCAGCTCCGACTCCCTGCTCGGAGTCATCTCCTAGATCCCCTTTACGCATCGAATGCCAGTGCCCGGTGAGGGCTCTAAGCGCCATGTCATGGCCAGTCTTGGCATACTCGTAGAGCTCAGGTTCGAGAATGCCAATCTCTTCCGAAATTCGCGCCAACTGCCTGGCAGCTTTCAGCTGGCGCAATTCGGCCTTGTGGTCGATAAGTTCCTCCCTCCCCATCAACCACATGCAAAGCTCCTCGATAATCGTTAAGAGCTCACCGAAGAGATCTATCTTGCGGTCCAATTGCCGATCTCGGCGCTTTGCATCAGCTTCTACTCTCCAGCGCTCTGCATCAGCCTGAGCCTTTCTTCGCTCTCGCTTGCCTGAGATAACACCGGCTACCACTTGAGAAATTATGGCGCCGCCGGCACCGATAGTTGCGCTGCCGATCGCCAGCATCACTGCCAAGTCCTGGGCTATTTCCCCTGCCATGAGCTGACACTATCGCTCCCTTGCAGAAGTCGGGAGTATCCGAGCCTCATACTCCGAGCTCGCTGCCGCTGACCACAGGACTTTTCGTTCTTCAAGCCAAAAATATCCAGCTGCCTGGAAGGAGGCGCCTCATGGCCGGACGTGGCCCCGCTCCCAAAGCACAGCATCAGCGCGAGCGCGACACGAAGCGCCGCCAAGCTGACGCGATCCACCTGACCCGCGACGGCGAGATCCGCGGCCCCGAGTTCCCCGCCTGGATCGACAACCCGCACCCCGCCGCCCTCCAGTGGTGGGAGAACATCAGGTGCTCCCCTCAGGCCCAAGTCCTCGAAGACACCGACTGGGACATCCTGGCAGGCGCCGCCCGCGGCTGGAATGACTTCTGGCGCGGCACGAAGACGAACGCGACCCTCCTCGCCGAGCTCCGGCTGATCGGCGAGCGCTACGGCGCGACCTTCGTCGACCGCCAGCGGGCAAAGATCCAGATCTCCCGCGAAGACCCGGCAGAGGCCGAGGTCGTGCAGCTGCGGGCGGTGAACTCACGCGCTGACGTAATGGCCCGCATGAAGGGAGAGAAGCGTTGAGCACCCTCGCCCCGGCAGTAACCGCCGTAACCACTCTTCCCGAGTTCCCCCTCGACGGTTCGATCAAAACCCTCGGTTGGGGCTTGATTGAATGGGCCGAGAGCTACCTCCTTCAGCCCGACGGCGACCAGGCCGGCGAGCCCTTCGCGTTTACACGCGAGCAATGCAACTTCATCCTGTGGTTCTACTCCCTCGACGCCGGAGGCAAGTTCGAGAACCGCCGCGGCGTCCTCCGTCGAGCGAAAGGATGGGGCAAATCGCCGTTCCTCGGCGCCCTGGCCCTCGCGGAGCTCTGCGGCCCCGTTCGCTTCGGCGGATGGGACTCCTTCGGCGAGCCAATCGGCATCCAGCACCCGAAGCCGTGGATCGTCATTGCCGGCGTCTCCGAAACTCAGACGCAAAACACTTTCGACGCGATCCGCGCCATGTGCGAGGACTCGCTCCTGGTCGACGACTACGGCCTCGACGTTGGCCTGACCCGAATCCTGACGCCGACGGGCAAGATCGTCCCGATCACGGCGAACTCAGCCACTCAGGAAGGTGCCCGCCCGTCCTTCGCAATCATGGACGAGACGCACCACTGGACAATGAGCAACGGCGGCTACAAGCTGGCCCGCGTTGTCCGGCGTAACCTCGCCAAGAGCCGCGACGGCTCTGCCCGCGTGGTCGAGACGACGAACGCTCACGAACCCGGCCACGATTCCGTCGCCGAGGCGTCCTACCTCGCATGGCGGGCAATGGTCGAAGGCCGCACGGTCGCCAAGGGCCTCCTCTACGACTCCCGCGAGGCGCCCGAGAACATCGACCTCGCCGATGAAAAGGCCCTCATGGCGGGCCTGAAGGCCGCATACGGCGACGCGCACTGGGTCGACCTGGAGCGTATTCTCGCCGAGGTCTACGACCCCGACACCCCGCCCGAGGAAGCCCGCCGCTTCTACCTCAATCAGATCGTCGCCGCCGCCGACTCCTGGGTTGCCCCCGCCGAGTGGGCGAAGAACAAGCGCGAGGACCTGCCGCCGCTCCGGTTCAGCGAACCCGGCGCCCGCATGAAGGGCGACACGGTAACGCTCGGCTTCGACGGCTCCCTCGTGGACGACTCGACGGCCCTCGTCGCGTGCCGCGTGGAGGACGGCGCCGCCTTCCTCCTGGCGATCTGGGAGAAGCCCGAAGGGCCGAAGGGCCAAGGCTGGGAAGTCCCGAAGGATCAGGTCCGCGGCGCGATCGACCACGCTTTCGCCACCCTGGACGTAGTCGCGTTCTTCAGTGACGTTGCCTACTGGGAGACGGACATTGACGCATGGCGTGACGCCTACAGCGAGCGGCTCCTCGTCAAGGCGACGACCCGGCACTCGATCGGCTGGGATATGCGGGGGCATCAGATGGACACGACCCGCGCCGTCGAGGCCCTCCACCGGGCAATCACCGACGGCGAGCTCCCCTGGGCCCCGCACAAGCTCATTGCCGGCGCCTCCGGCTACTCCGAGCTCAACGCCGAGGAGATCCTGACCCGGCATATCAACAACGCCCGCCGCCGTATCAACCGCTGGGGCGTCTACTTCGGCAAGGAAACCAAGGAATCCCCCAAGAAGATCGACGCCGTCGCCGCGCTTGTCCTCGCCCGCATGGCGCGAACCCGCTTCCTCTCCGAGGGCGGGCTGAACAAGAAGCGCAAGAAGCCGGGGCGCCTCTACGGCTTCTAACCCCGTGTACACGACCCGCCCCGAAAGGAGGTCCCATTGGCAGTAGACGCACAGCTCGCCGCCCGTCTCGACGACGCGCTCGAAACAGACCTCTCTCGGGACGGTCGGCTCGGCCTCGTCCGCCGCTACCTCAACGGCGACCACGACATGCCTTACATGCCGAAAGGCGCCAAGGCTGAATACACGCACCTTGCCCACCAAAGCATCACGAACTGGACGCCGCTCCTGTCCGACACGTATGCAAAGGGCCTTTTCGTGGACGGCTACCGGCCAGCCAAAGCCGCTGAGAACGCCGCCCCCTGGGGCTACTGGCAGGCAAACGGCCTAGACGCCCGCCAGAGCGTCGCCCACCGCGGCGCCCTGGAATACGGCGCGAGTTACGTCCTGGTCCTCCCTGGCACCGTCCAGACCCGGCGCGTTCCACTTATCAAACCGCTCTCCCCGCTTCGCTCGGCGGCTTGGTATCAGGACGACGACGACGAGTATCCCGAGGTCGCTATCCGGCGCAAGGGCACGACGATCGACGGCACGAAGCTGATCGAGCTCTACGACCGGACTTACGTTTACACGTTCGCCAAGCCGAAGGACTTCGACTGGAGGCTCTCGAAGGTCGAGGAGCACGGACTCGGCTACACGCCGTTCGTCCGCTTCCGCGACCGCCTGGACGGCGAAGCAGTCGGCATCATCCGGCCTCACATCACCCTGCAGAACCGTGTAAACGAGATCGTCTTCTCGACCCTGATCGCGCTCCAGTACGCGGCCTTCCGCCAGCGTTGGGCCTCCGGCCTCGTGATCCCCGAGGACGACGACGGCAACCCGATCGAGCCGTTCGAGTCGGCGGTAAACCGGCTGTGGATCGCTGACTCGACCGACGCAAAGTTCGGCGATTTCGCTCAGACCGAGCTCTCCGGCCATATGGCGGCTTACGAGTCCACTGTCCGGACCCTAGCCGCGACGGCCCAGATCTCGCCGAACATTCTGACCGGCGATCTCGTGAACCTGTCCGCCGACGCCCTGGCCCAGATGGAGGCCAGCACTCAGCGAAAGATGGGCGAGTACGAGACGCTCTTCGGCGAGTCCTGGGAGCACGTCTTCCGCCTCGCGGCCCTTGCCGCTGGCGACACTTCCGCCGCGACGGACACCTCCGCTCAGGTCCGCTGGCGCGACACCGAAGCCCGCTCGCTGTCCCAGACAGTCGACGCCCTCGGCAAGATCGCCCAGATGCTCCAAGTCCCCGTAGAAGCCCTCTGGGAGAAGATCCCCGGCGTCACGGATCAGGACGTGACCTATTGGAAATCCATCAAGGACGAAACCGACTTGATCGGTGGCCTGGTCGCCGAAATGCAGCGGCAGACGGGCGCAACTAACCCCGCCGCCCTCGAAGGCACGAGCGCGGCCTAAATCCGAGAGGAGGCCCACTATGGCGATTGATCTAGTGGGCCTCTCTCAGGACCATATGCGTAAGCAGGTCCGCGACGCCGTCGTTGTTCAGGCCGGCCTCGCGGTCGCCTTCGACAAGGGCCTTGACCCGGCGAACCTCGACGCATCATTCCCGACTTACCTCCGCTCCGCGCTGGCCCTCGTCTCGGCTGGCCGCGGGCTGGCCTTGAAGACCGCGACCGACTACTACGGCGAGGCCAAGGCCGGCTCAGGCTTCGACGCCACGATCCCGGCGATCGAAGTTCCCAAGATCGATATTTTCCGCTCCACACAGGCCCTCCTCATGACCGGCCCGGTGGCAATCCGCAAGCAGCTCTCGACCGGCGTCGGCCTCCAAGAGGCCCTGAACGCCGCCAAGAAACAGACCCTCGCCGTCGGCAAGCGCCTCACTCTGGAAGCGCCCCGGCAAGGGCTGATCCAGCTAGTCAACAAGGACAAAGACGCGCTCGGATGGTCCCGAGTCTCGGACGGTCAGCCTTGCTACTTCTGCGCCATGCTCCTCAGCCGGGGACCGGCCTACAAGAGCGAGAAGACCGCGAGATTCAAAGCCCATAACGGCTGTGGTTGCTCGGTGCGGCCCTTCTTCAAGAACGATCCGCATAACGGCTGGACCGCCGACCAAGAGGCCCTCAATCGGCTCTGGAAAGGCGTCGACGAGGACGGCAATCCGCTCCCTGGAAGGCCCGAGGGAACGTCGCTGACGATCAATGAGTGGCGGCAGTTCTACACCGCCGCGGTCAACGACCCCGAATCACCTGTTTTCCAGACCTTCACGGACAAAGTCGCCGCTCATATCGCCTCTCCCGCCGTCGTCGCGGCCCGCAAGGCGGCTCACAGCGCCTATGAGATCCAGCGGCAGGCCCAAAAGGAGGCCGAAAAGGCCGCTCGGGAGGCCGAAACCCTCGCCGCCCAGAAAGCCGCCGAGGAAGAGGCCAAAAAAGCCGCCGCTGAAGCCGCCAAGATCAAGAAATGGAAGGGCAAGCCGGCCCCGGTGAAGCCCGTCGAGCCCAAGCCGGCGACGACTCTCGGCCCTGCGGCATTCGATCAGTTCCTCGAAGCCGCCAAAAAGCGCTTCTACGACTTCGCCGTGAAGACCGGCAACCCGAAGAACGACCTGACGCTCTCGCTGAACTGGAGTCTCTTCCAAAAGGTAGTCAATCAGCACGACAAAGCGGCTCTAACCCAGTTGCTCAGCATGAACTACCTCGACGACGACCTCTACAAGCAGGGGCTAGCGGCGATCAGGAAGGCCGACGAGCCGATCCCTGGCGCCGCAGAGGCGTACAAGAAGGAACTGACCTCATACCGAAACCGCCTCACGCGCTACAAGCGCTACATCGAGGAATGGCGCGAGGTCAACGGCATCACGTCCACCGCGAAAGGCATGGACGGGGCGCTGACCTTCACGAGCAACCACGAAGCTGTCTCGTGGGCCAACCAAAAGTTCCCCGAGCCCGCTGCTGGCGCCGGCAAGGACGCTCTCTACAAGTACACTGGCGGCTCCTACCGGGCGTGGAACCAGGCCCTCCGCAATCACGCGAACGGCGACACGCTCCCGCCTGGATCTTGGAAGAGCCCGACGCGAGACGCCGACGGCGCGTTCTTGGAAGCCCCCGAGGACTTCATCGTGACCCGAGGCACCGGCTGGGACGAGTTCGCAACGCCGGACGGCAAGCGCTCCTACAGCATCCCGCCGCCCCCGCCCGAGGATCTGATCGGAACGGTTCAGACACAGCACGGCTACACGTCAACGGCTATGTCCGGCCTGTCCGATAACTCCTCTTTCGGCGGCGCGGTACAGCTGAAGATCCGCGTTCCCGAGGGCTACCCGGTCGCTTGGGTCGATCCGTTCTCCCAGTATCGCGGCGAGCGTGAAATGCTTCTGGCCCGGTCGACGAGCCTCTACATTCACAACGTCTACAAGTCGAGCCGCGGCAGGAATTACGTCGTCGAGGCGGAAGTAATCCCGAAGGGCGTCGATCCGGCGACCTTCGCCGCCTCCGCTACGCCGACCCCCGCCTCTCGTCCGTTCCAGTGACGTAAAGCGACACGCGCTGTATTATTGACGTGACTCTACGGAAGGAGGTAAGGCGAATTGCTCGATAACCGAGCGCCTGAGCCCTTTGAGCTCGGGTACTCGCCCAGACGTTACCCGGCGCCTGACTGGGACACGATCGGAACGGTTACGAAGATATGGGTCCCCGACGACGAAACGGTGGGCTGGCTGGTTTGGCAAGATCCCGACCGGCTGGCCTTCCTTTCGATCTCGAACCCTGACGACCTCGGCTACGTGATCCGCGAGCTTGTCCGCGATCTCATGACCCGAGGAGCCCGCGACGGCATCCCAGCTCGGGACGTTTGGGACGACGCGCTCCGGCGAACGCTCCACACGACCCCTACAGACGAGTTTCTCCCCGCACTCACCGCGGACCTAAGAAACGAATGGCGAGACTAACCTCTCACCCCTGAAGAACCCGCTTCGGCTCCGGCCCTGGCGGGTTTTTTCATGCCCAAAATCCCCCGCGCCACGGCAGGTCCAAGGCGCCGACCGTCCTAAGGAGGACGTTTACACATGGCAAACACCGAAGCTCAGAGCACCGAAGCCAACGCTGAAGGCACGAAGCCCGAAGGCTCCTCGAACCCCTGGGGCGACGACTTCGACGCCGACAAGGCGTGGAGGCTCGTCCAGAACCTCCGTGCTGAAAACAGCGATCTGAAGAGCGAAAACTCGAAGCTGAAGACCGAGCGGCAGGACCGCGAAAACGAAGGCATGAGCGAGCTCCAGAAGCTTCAGGACCGGCTCAACGAGCTCGAAAAGGCCGCGAAGGACAAAGACCGCGACCTCGCCCTTCAGAAGGTGCTCCGGAAGCACCCCGAGCTCGAAGACATTGCCGATCTGCTGACCGGCGACACGGAAGACGAGCTCATGGCAAAGGCCGAACGCCTCGCCAAGCTCGGCAAGAAGTCCGACGGCGAAGGCGACGAGCAGAAGCCTGGCCCTACTGAGCTCCCCGGTATGCCGAAGCCGAATCTCACCCCCGGCCACGGCGGCGACGACACCGAGCCGTTCGATCCGGTGGCGATCGCAAAAGCCGCACGCCGATAAACCCCGCACGTGTCGCGTAAAGCGACGTGCATAAACCACTCCCTCCTAAATGAAAGGCCCTACTGTGGCAAACTCCCCTCACACTTTCACTGCGGCTCAGGCCGCTAAGGTAGCCGTTGCCCTCGCCAACGAGGACGCCTACCTGTCTGCCCTGGTAAATCGCAACTTCGAGAACGATCTTCTCGGCGGCGGCGGCAAGGGCCGGACGGTCAACATCAAGGTCCCCGCGGCCCTGATCGCCCGCGAGCGTGGCATCGACGAGATCGACGCTCAGATCGTGCTCGACACCATCACCGAGAGCACCATCCCTCTGACTCTCGGCACCCACGCCTACAGCGCCGTTCCGCTGTCCGAGGGCGACATGTCCCTGAACATCAGCGACTTCGCCGCTCAGGTGCTCGGTCCTCAGGTGGCCGCTGTGGTCGACTTCTGCGAGGAAGAGGTCGCCGGCATCCTCCGCGGCGCTACCCCCTGGGCCCTGCCGACCGCCTACGACGCCGCTGACCCTGTGAAGGCATTCACCCAGATGCGGAAGTACCTCCGCGACAACGGCGTACCTCAGGCCGGCCTGAACGTCGTCGTGGGCACGAAGGTCTACGCGGACCTCCTGGAGGCCAACGCGATCCAGGACGCCTCTCAGAGCGGCTCCACCGAGGCGCTCCGCGAGGGCAATGTCGGTCGCGTCCGCGGCTTCACCGTGGTCGAGTCGACCCGCGTGGACGACGGCGACATTGTCGCCTTCCACCGAGACGCCGTCACCCTGGCGGTCCGCGCTCCGATCGTCCCGGCAGGCGCCGCGTTCGGTCAGTCCGTCAGCGAAAAGGGCTTCTCCCTCCGCTGGCTCCGCGACTACGACGTGACCCGAACTGTGGACCGCTCAATGGTCAGCACCTTCGTCGGCGCTACGACCGTTCCGGTCAAGAAGGTCACCCGTAACTACGCAACCAACGCCGTGAGCATCACCGACGCTCCCGGCATCGTCCGCGTCAACACCGACGCCGACTAATCAGGGTTAAACGTAGGGCGTCTCACGAGAGGCGCCCTACGGCCCCTGAGCCCGTGAAAGGAGCCCGCCCTTGCCTTCACCCCTCCCTCCTCCCGTTAGCTCGCTGGAGCGCCGTCTCGGACTTCCCGTTGGCTCTCTGGAAGGCGAGGATCGAGCCCGAGCCGAGGAAGCACTCGACGACGCCGCCACCCTGGCTCTCGCCGAAGTCTCCGAGGCCAGGGCCGCGGCCTGGACGACTGACGCGCCGAAAGTCGTCTCCCTCGTCGTCCTGAAGGCCGCTCGGCGCGAGTTCGAAAACCCCCGAGGGCTCGAATCCGAGTCGCTCGGCGAGCATCAGGTCGGACTCACGGATACCTCCGGCGTCTATCTGACCGCCCGAGAGATCGCCCAGATCAAGCGAGCCGCTACGGGCCGTTCTGGCGGCTTCGTCGGAAGCGTCCGAATCCGTAGCCCCTACGAGTAAGGAGTCCAACGTGCCAATCAAAGCCGACGGAACCTACTTCGTCTACGCCGTCCGCGAGGGCGTCGAGTTCGACCCTGAGAACCCCGGCGACCCCTTCCCCCTGCTGGCCGAGGAGGACCTCGGCTAGTGCTCCTCACGTCCTACCGCAAAGTCCCCTCGGTCTACCGGCTCCGGCCTGGTGCCGGCGTCGACAGCTACGGCGACCCGGTCGAGTCCTGGGACGCTCCCGAGCGCGTCCTCCTGCGGGGCGCCACGGTTCAGAGCGTCTCGGTGGTCGAGGACGAAGGAACCACCCGCCACGTAATCCGCGGCGAAAAGACCCTTTACGCACCGGGCTCCGTGGATCTCACCGCAGCCGACCGTATCGAGTGCAACGGCCAGATCTGGCGGGTAGAAGGCGATCCCGTCGTCCGTCGTGGCCTCGCTTCCACCGTTTACACGACCGCCGCTCTGGAACGCATCACGATCGGCTGAAAGGAGCCCGCCCTTGGCAAACAAGATCCGCCTCGATAGGGCAGGCATGGCCCAGATGCTCGCAAGCGCCCCAGTCACTCAGGAAGTAATTGACCTGGGGCGCTTTGTCGGCTCGGCGGTTCAGCTTCCGAAGATCAACGGCCCGCAAGCCGCCGAGGTCACGACCAAGGCCCGCACGGCTGAAGGTGGACGACTCTCCCGGCGTACCGCGATCGACGTAACCATTGCCCATCCTGCGGGAATGCGCGTCGAGGCCAAGCACGGCCCGCTCCGTAAAGCCGCCGCCGCCCGTGGCCTTGCCGTGAAGGGCAGGGCGAGCTAGTGGCCGTCGTGACCTTCCCCGACCCTCAATTAGCCACAAGGAACCTCCTCCGAAACCTCCTGGCTAACCGCACTGAGCCGGTCGCCGCGGGCGCCACTGTCTCGACCAAGCCGCCCGCCGAGCACCAAGCACTCCCCTACGTCCAAGTCCGCTCTGACGGCAAGTTCCGGGACGCCCGCCTGAATGGCCGCGCCTCTGTCCGCGTCGTCGTGTGGCACAAGGACGAAGGGCTCGGCGAGGAACTGGCGAGCCTATGCGAGGCCCTGCTTCTCTCCTCGGCCTCCCCCGAGATCCGCGGCTTCTCTCCGCTGACCGGATCTATCCCGACCGGCGACCCCGACACCGGGGCGCCAATGTCCTACTTCACCCTCACGGCTCGGCTCAGCCCGCGCCAAATCCTCTAACGAAAGGAAGGCGAGCTCATGGCAGGAGACGCCAAGAACACCGCCCTTTGGACGGGCGCCGACGTATTCATTGCGCCGGAAAACACAGCCGGACCCACCGACGTAACCGCCGCCTGGGCCGTCGCCTGGAAGGCCGTTGGTCTTCTGGACGGCGAGGAAGGCATCACCGAAGCTCGCGAAGGCGACTCTTCGGAGCACTACGCCTGGGGCGGCCTGCTCTACCGACGGACTATGTCGAAGCACAAGCGAACCTTCAAGTTCGTCGCGTTGGAAGACAACGACACCGTGTTCTCCCTCGTGAACCCTGGCTCGACCCGGTCGGTGGCGACCGGAATCCGCACGGCGAAGATCAAGGCCCCGGTCGCCGGCACCAAGTTTGCAGTCGGCTTCGAGACGACCGACGGCGCGAAGAAAAAGCGGCGCTTTGCCAAGTCCGCCGAAGTGATCGAGGTCGGCGAGATCAAGGACTCCGAGACGGAACCCACCGTGTACGAGATCACCGTCGTCGTCTACCCCGAGGCCGACGGCACCCTCTACACGACCGTCGAGAAGGACCCCGCGGCCCCGTAATCGGCGCCTAAGTCCAACTAGCAGGGGAGTTGCTCGCGTGGGGCGGCTCCTCTGCTTTTTCACGCCTTCCACGCACCCCTCCAACCCACGCTAGGAGCCCTAAAACCATGACTTCCAAGAACACCCCCGCCGCCGCTGAAGCACTCGGCGAGATCATCCCCTTCGCCTTCGAGGGCAAGGACTTCGCTGTGGCGCCGTCGAGCGAGTGGAGCTTCGACGCGATCGAGGCATATGAAGAGGGCCGAGTCCTGGCCTTCCTGCGCGAGATCCTCGACGAAACCTCCTTCAAGACGCTGCGGGCAATGAAGCCTAAGGCGTCTGTCCTCGGCGAGTTCGTCGGGGCCCTCCAGAAGGCCGCTGGTATCGCGGGAAACTAACCGCGCTCACCGGCCTACTCCGTGAGCATCCCGACTTGGTAGAGGCCGATCTCCAGCGCTTCTACCAAGTCGACCTCACGGCCTACTGGCGCGGTGAGCTCTCACTCCGTCGCCTATCCGTCCTGATCGAAAACCTCCCGCCTGAATCCTCGCTCGTGCGGAAGTTCGGCGGCGCTGACGGCTGGACACGGCTGGAGTTCCTCGTGACCGACCTCTTCCAAGCCTTTACGGGCGAGGTCCACCCCGCACGGCCCAAGCCACAAGTCGAATCCCGCTACTCCAAACTCCGTGCCGCTCTGGAGGCCCAGAAGGCCCGTTTACACACCCCTAAGGAGGCCGATTAGTGGCAAACGTCGGATACGCGACTCTAACCATCATTCCGTCCGCCAAGGGCTTCGCCGGAGCCCTCGGACGGGAAGTAAACCCCGTCCTCACAAGCGCCGGACACGAGAGCGGCGAGCGCTCCGGCAAGGCGTTCGGCGGCGGCTTCCTCCCAGCAATGCGCAACATGATCGGTCCCGCCGTCGGCATGGCGGCGGGCCTCGCCCTCGGGCAGGGCATCAAGTCCGGCCTCCAAACCGCGGCCTTCATGGAGCAGGCCCAAATCTCCTTCGAGACGCTCCTCGGCGACGGCGGCAGGGCTCAGACAATGCTCTCGAATCTGTCCGCGTTCGCCGCTAAGACACCTTTCGAGCTCCCCGGCCTCGTAGCAAACGCCCGCGCCCTCCTCGGCGCCGGAGCGGCGGCTGAGAGCGTCATTCCCACCATGCAAGCCCTCGGCGACGCCTCCGGCGCCCTGGGCCTGAATCAGGAGGGCATGAACTCAATCGTCCGCGCCTGGACTCAGATGATGGGCAAGGGCAAGGTCAGCGCCGAAGAAATGCTCCAGATCTCGGAGGCTGGCCTCCCGATTTGGGCCCTCCTGTCCCGGGCTATGGGCAAGCCAATCGGCGACCTTCAGAAAATGGCCTCCGAGGGTGAGCTTCTCTCCTCCGACGTACTCCCGCTTCTGGAAGCCCAGATGAACAAGGAATACGGCGGCTCTATGGCGAAGCAGGCCCAGACGCTCTCGGGTGTGTGGTCGACCGTCAAGGACACGCTGAATATGGCTATGGCCCAAGGGCTACAGCCCCTTGTGCCGCTTCTGACGACGATTCTCCCGCCCGCCGCTAACGCTTTGGCTGGGGCGATCGGATGGGTCAGCGACGCCATCAGCGGCTTAGCAAGCCTGATCTTTGCCGGCGACTTCACCGGAGCCTTCGCTCGGATCTTCAACGTCGAAGAAGACTCCCCGATCGTCGACAAGATCCTGACCATCCGGCAGGCCGTCGTCGACTTTTTCACCACCATGCAAAACACCGGTGGCGGTGAAGTCGGCGCGATCTTCCGGCAGATCGTGGACGCCATCCGGCCCCTGGGCGAGATCCTCATGAATACGGTCGTCCCGGCCCTGGGGAACCTCGGCAGTGCGATCGTGACCGGAGTTCAGCCGGTCCTCCGCGTGATCGGCGACATTATCACCGGCTCGATCATCCCGGCCTTTCAGTCAATGGCGGCGCAAGCCGGCCCCCTGTTTACACAGCTTGGGGACACGATCAACGTCGTCGCGGCTCAGATCGGCCCGATCCTTCAGGGCGTCGCCGACGTGATCCGGAACGTCTGGGGCTTCGTCGGCCCCTTCGTGATCTCGACGGTTCAAGGAATCTTCGGCAACATCGTAGGCGTCTTCCAAGGCATCCTGACCGTGATCCAGGGCGTCGTGAACCTCGTCTCAGCGATCTTCCAAGGCAACTGGAATGCGGCTTGGCAGGCACTCGGCCAGATCGTTTCCGGTGCCGTTCAGGCGGTCGTGAACTTCGTCCAGATCTGGATCGTCGGGCGCGTGACCGCGCTGATCGGTGGCGCTATGGGCGCCGTCCGCGGCCTCTTCTCCGGAGCCTGGGACGCTGTAACCGGCATCGTCCGAGGCGCTGGCTCAGCGATTCAGTCGACCGTCGGCTGGCTCCTGGCCGGTATGCAAGGCGTCGTAAGCGGCGGGCTGAGCGCTGTCCGTGGGTTCTTTTCCGGCGTCTGGAGCTCGATCTCCGGCATCGTGTCGGGAGCGATCTCCGGCATCGGTGGTGCCGTCTCTGGCGGGATCGGTCACGTCGTCGCCGTCGTGGCGAGCCTCCCCGGCCGTGCGGTCGGCGCGATCTCCGGCATGATCGGCCAGTTCACCACGATCGGCTCCCAGATGATCGCTGGCCTCGCGAACGGTATCGCTGGCGCCGCTGGCATGATCCGCGACGCCGTCGCTCGGTCCATCGGCAACGTCGTCGACTTTGCCAAGTCGCTCCTGGGCATTCACTCCCCGTCCCGCGTCTTCATGGAGATCGGCAAGTTCACTTCTCAGGGTATGGCGATCGGCCTCACCAAGGGCCGGAGCTACATCGAGAAGGCTCAGAACGCGCTGATCCCCGAGGCACCGCGTGTGGCCTCCCCGAACGTGGCCTATGGCGGCATTCAGGGCGCCCTCGCCTACGCGGGAAGCGCCGGAGCGGCTCAGCCGACCATCCATCAGGAAAACCACTTCAACACCCCTATGTCCGAGGAGGCTTACGCCGAACTCGCGGCTAGGAAGCTACTCAGGGCAGGAGTTGGGCGCTAATGGCACTTGAAACCCTCGCAACTACCGCCGCGTCGATCACACTGACGACCGGCGAAATGCTGGAGCTTCAACCCGGTACCAACCAAGTCCTTACGCGGCTTGACGGCTGGTTTTCCCCTGCCGGCACGCGCCGGAACTCGACCGAACGCCTCTGGGCGCACGGCACGTTTTCCGAGCGCGGCTGGCGGGATCAGCGGATCATCACCGTCGGCGGGCATATCTTCACCGCGACCCGGTCGGAAGCCGCCGCTATGACTGACGATCTGGCGGCGGCTCTCGCGGACGGTACGGCGGGCAAGTTCATTGTGAACGACGCCGACCTCGGGTACCGCGAGGCGACGGTCTACATCAGCGGCACTCCCGACGTGATCTGGGACGGCAACCTCGACATTCACTTCATGATCGACATGGTCGCCCCCGATCCGCGGAAGTACGGCGAGCTCCTGACTGCCCGGACCCCCGCCTCCGCTCCTGGCGGCGGGCTCGTGTTCGACCTTTTCACAGGCGACAACGCGGGAGTCCTCGACTTCGGCGGCGCCGGCACCCCTGGCACCGCGACGCTCGAAAACGTCGGCACAGCTGACACGGCCCCGGTCTTCACAGTCTCGGGCATGGCCCCCGGCTTCACGATCACGGAAACCACGACAGGCGCCCGCCTGGTCTATTCCGAGACGGTCGCGGAAGGCCAAACCCTCGTAATGAACGCCGCCGACGGCTCCGTGCTTCTGGACGGCTACGCCGACCGTTCGGCGTACCTGACCCGGCGCGAGTGGACCCGCATCCCCGGCAAGACCCGGCAAACGTACCTCTTCGAGTCTCCCGGTAACTCCGGAGCCTCCCTGACGTTAGGAGCCCGACCCGCATGGTGGTAAACACTGGCTTTCAGGTCTTCCTCTGCAACACCGTAACCGGCAAAGTCACCGCCTACATTCCGGCTTCTAAAGTCTCCTGGGGTCAGCGTCTCAACGGCGCTGGCCCCGTTCAGGCCACCCTCAAAGTCACCGCCGAGGAGCTCCGAAACGTCGACCTCCGCATGGCGACAATGGTCCTCCGTCAGTCCCTCGGGGTCGCGTACAACGGCCAGATCCTCGAATGCGGCCCTATCTGGCAACAGGACTACGTCGCCGACAAGGAAGACCTCGCACTCACGGCCTCCGGCCTCTGGAGCATCTTCGACGTTCGGAAGGCACTTCAGGGGCTCGCCCCCGGCCCTTCCCGCGACGCCGAAGACTTCTGGGCTCGGCACCGTCCCGAGTGGATCGCCCCGGCGTGGTCACACATCCAGATCAAGAACAAGAGCCTCGGCTCAATCGCCCGTGAGCTGGTCCGGATCTCGATTCAGGACAACCCGTTTACACGCCCAGACGGCACGAACGCCGGAGCGCTGAACATCATCCTCCCGCCCGACGTTCCTGGCACCCATGAACGGAACTACATGGGCTACGACCTCGGCTGGATCGGTGAACGCCTCCGGCAACTGACCAACGTCCAGAACGGCCCCGACATTAGGTTCAGGCCCCGCTTCAAGGAAGACGACCCCACGACCGTCGAATGGGTCCTCGAAACCGGCTCCGAGGAGCAGCCGCTCCTCCTGCAGAACGGCCCCGACTGGATCTGGGATACCGCCGTAAGCGAGTCCGGCGTCGTCAAGCTCAGCGTCAAGCGTGACGCTCAGGGCATGGCCGCTCGCGCCTTCGTCCCCGGCAACGGACAGGAGCGAAACATGCTCCTGTCCTGGTCGACCGACACCACCCTCGTCGACGCAGGTTTTCCCTGGACCGAAACCGACGTTGCCTCGAAAACGACCGAGGACAGCGTCGACCTCAACTCGATCGCGGACCGGCTCCTCGCCGACAGCTTGGCGCCCTGGGACGAGTGGAGCCTTCAAGTCCGAGCCGACCAAAACCCGATGCTCGGTGAGTACCTCCCCGGCGACTGGGCCCAGATCAACGTCGGCCTAGGTCACCCCATGATCGAGGCCGGCATCTACCGCGTCCGCATCATGGCGGTCGACGGGGACCATTCCGAAACCGTAAAACTCACCGTCGCACCGCTGCAAGGGAGGCTCTAAATGACTCTTGACGGCATCCCCCGCCGCTCCGTCGAATCCGATCCTCTAGCCGCCCTCATGGCTGAAATCCGCACGCTGAAGGAGCAAGTCGCCGTTCTGGAGCGGGGCGCTACATTGCGTAACGCCTCGATCTCGGGAGGCGACGGCCTCCGCGTGCTGGATGCTAACGGCGGCACTCGCGTCTCAATCTCCACGACCGACGGCGCCGTGGTCGCCTACGACGCAGGCGGCCAGCCCGCCGCCCGGTTCGGCCCCCTGGCAAACTCGGCACCCGGTAAGTTCGGCGTCGAAATCAAGTACAACGGCTCCTGGGTCCAAGTCGGCGCCGGCAATGTCGACTGGGGCAACGTCTCTAACAAGCCCGCTCTGTATCCGCCCACCGGCCACCGGCACGGCGGCGGCGATATTGACGGCATTGTGTACGAGTCCTCGCTCGCTCAGGGCTCATGGCAGGCGTACAACCAAAACGTTCCCGGTACGAGCTTCTACGCAGTGTGGGTTGGTAACGGCGGCGGGCATCAGTTCGGGCGGAATACCTCCTCGGCTAAGTACAAGAACAACATCAGGAAGCACGAAACGACCCCCGACGGCGTCCTTGCGCTGACCCCCGTTATCTACGACCGGAACGACGAGCTCGACTATCCCGAGGACCCCGAAACCGGCGAACGGCTGATCGGCCCGCCGAACCTGATCCGCGGCGCCAAGGGCGAGTACGGCCTGATCGCTGAACAGGTCGCCGAGCACGTACCCGAAATCGTCCAGTGGTACGAGGGCGCGATCGACGGTATCCGGTACGACCTCCTCGCCGTTGCCCTCCTGGACGTGGTCAAGGATCAGGAAGCTCGTATTAGGGCCTTGGAAGCGACCTTCAACACCCGCCTCCCCAGGTACACGCCGCCGGTTCGAGCCGGCCTCAGCAAGCACCGTCCGGCGTCCGCGGCTCCGGCCAATCCGCCGATCCCGACGCCCTACGAAATCCTCCCTCCCGAAGGAGTAACTGAATGACAGTCAACCGCGGCCTCTTCGTCCGTAACAACGGCGCCGTAGGCACGACCCCGATCGAAGGTCGCCTCGTTCTGGCCTCCCTGGTCGCCGAGAACGCCCCTGGCGTGCCTCGTCAGGGCCTCCTCGATCAGAAGGCGACGACCGTTGTCAGCGGCACGACCGCAACCTCGCCCCTGTCCTACAGCGTGGCGCCCTGCACCGTCGTCCTCAACCGGGCGACCAACGAAGGCGTCTATCTGTTCACCTTGACCGGCACGACGACGGTCACCACGACTGCCGCACCTTCGACCGGCGCCCGCTGGGATCTGATCTACGTCAAGCAGAACGACCCCGATAAGGGCGACGCTAACAACAGCGCCGTCCTCGGAGTTCACTCCGGCACCGCCGCCGTATCCCCGACCAAGCCGACCGCGACCCTCCCGGCTGGCGCCTACGTTCTTGCTGAAGCCCTTGTTTCCGCGGGTGCAACCTCGACGAGCCACGCGAACGTCACGATCACTCAGACATGGCGCTACACCGCCCACCGAGGCCACTGGATACCTGTCCGTTCTCAGGCCGAACGCGACGAAATCACCCCTCAGCGAGACGTAAGCGTTCGCCGACTGGATCAGGGCGTCGGCGTTGTCGAGACGTGGAACGGCACCGCATGGGACCTCGGCATCCGGCACGTCGAGTTTGTCCGGCTGGGGCAGACTGACGCCCCGGCAGGCGTTATGTGGGGACCGGGCCACTTCAGCGCCATGATCGACCCCGGCCCCTCGCGGAACTACGCGGACTGGCTGGAATACCCCGGCAACGACCTCGTCCGCATCACGAAAGAAGGACTCTACGCCGTCCAGTGGAAGATCGTCCCGGCCACGCAAAACATGATGTGGTTCGGCGTCGGTACGTCCCCGCAGGATGTATACCAAGGCCCCTACGGTCGCGTTCCCGCGTTCAACATCCCCGGTAACGACTCGTACTGGACCCCGCTGACGAACTTCTACGTCGGGCCTGCCGGTCAGCAATTGTGCTTCCAGTTCAGTTCCGGCAACGCGAACGTCTACATGAACCACCGCATCAAGATCACAAAGCTCGGCTAACCAGGCTTTGCCGCGTAGGGCGCCTAGCACAAGGCGCCCCACGCCCAAAGTTTTCCTGTAAAGGACTTGCACTCATGCCACCTACAACTGACCCCACGACTCCCACCAAGGCCGAAACGGACCTCCTCATTGCGTTTACACGCCTAGAGGGGAAGGTCGACGTGGCCCTGGCCCAGCATGGCGCCGACCTGGCCCTACACGGTCGAGAAATCAAAGACCACGAGACGCGCCTCCGCGTGCTCGAAAACACGCCGACAGTCTCCCCGCGCACGCTCTGGACCGTCGTCGCCTCGGCGGCCGGCCTCGTGCTGGCCGCTGTCCCCATCATCGAACGCATCCTCGCCTAAGGAGCCGCCTTGACCACTCGTGAACCCCTCGTAATCCGCGGCGCGATCGTCGCCGCCGTAACCGCCATTCTTCACGTCCTCGTGATCCTCGGCGTCTTCCCGATCACGCCGGAAGCCGAGAGCGCAATTGGCCTTGCCGTCGACCTCGTAGGCACCGCCGTTCTCGTGGTCTGGACGCGCGGCAAGGTGACGCCCGTAGACGCGCCGAACCTGCCCGCTCACCGGGCCTCGAAGATCGAGAGCTCTGTCGTCGGCTAAGCAACCCACCACCAAAAACGTCTAGGGACGGTCCAACTCGGGCCGTCCCTTTTTCGTGCCCGAAAGGAGCCCTATGGGCTACATGTATCCCGTCCCGAAAGGGACGCCCCGCTCCCAGAACTTTGGCGCATTTCCTGGCGGCGTGAACCCCGCTGGCGGACATACCGGCATCGACTTCGCCTGTCCGATCGGAACGCCAATCTATGCCCCCGCTGACGGCGTGATCGACTTCGAGGGATGGGTCACTGACCCGACCGGCGCTAGTAACCGCTGGTGGCTGACCGACGGCGCCGGCATCGCCCTGGTGCTGAACTCCGGAGCCAACGCCCCCGACTTCATCGTGGGACACCTGAACGCGACCCTCGTGAACAAGGGCCAGAGCGTCCGCAAGGGCGACCTGATCGCGTACTCCGGCAACACCGGCAAATGGACGACCGGCCCCCACGTCCACTTCGAGACTTGCCCACCCGGCTACAACCTCCACACGAACACCTACGGGCGTGTGAATCCGGATATTTACTGCGACCACTACAAGGGCGACGAGATCACCCTCCAGCCCGCGGGCAGTGTCTCCGGAGGCAACGCGACCCGCAAGGTTACGACCGAGGGCGCCAACGTCCGGACGGCCCCCTGGACGAACGCACCAAAGGCACCTGGCTATGAGGACGGCCTCGCCCTCAACGCCGTTATCGCCGTCATCGGTTATGCCAAGGGCGAACAGGTCACGCCTGGAAACGACGCTTGGTACAAGACAATCTCGGGCTTCTACGTCTGGTCCAACGCCGCCGAGGACAACATCGACGGCCTGAAATACCTCGGCGAGATCCCGCGTCCCGCCGACCCGGCACCGGCTCCGACTCCCGCTCCCGCTCCTACCCCTGCCACTGACCCTGCGCCGGCACCCGTTTACACGTTCTCCGCGGCTCTGCCTATGGTGACGGAAGTCCGGCCCGCGGCGGAAGGCAAGTTCGAGCGCGGCAACATTCCGAACCCGCCTTCTGGCCTCGTGGTGCATCAGTTCATCGCCGGGGAAACCCGCTTCGACGTGCATCTCGATTCTGTGATCCGGACCTTCACCGAGGGCGACCGCGTCGCTTCGGCGCACTTCGGCGTCGAGGGCAAGCGAGTTGTCCAGTTCGTCGACCTGAAGGACCGCGCCTACCACGCCGGCCCTAACGGCAACGACAAGTGGAGCATCGAGGTTTACGGCGGTATGGACGCCGAAACCCTGGCGACCGTGGCCCTCCTGATCCACGAGATCCAGAAGCTCGCTGGCCGTCCGCTGGAGCTCTTCCGGCACCGTCAGATCATGGCTACCCAGTGTGGCGACGACGTTCCCCTGGACGCGATCAAGGCGGCTGTAGCTGACCTGGCTAACCCGGCTACGCCCTCCACTCCGGACGTAGCGGAGCCCGTCGCTCCCTCCCCCGTTCCTGGCGTCACCGCTGAGGAGAAGGAGGCGATTGTCCGCGAGTTCATGGAGAAGCTGATCGACGAAGTCCTCGACGCCACGAAGTAACCGAAAACGCCCCTTCCTCTACCGAGGGAGGGGCTTTTCCTCGTTTCTGAGCAGATCCGCCTAGCTGGCCGACTCCTTGGTTGTCCACCACCCAAACGACCCCAAGGAGTCAACGTGAAGCACACCCCGCTTATCGGTCTAATCGGCAAGAAGCGCACCGGCAAGGACACCTTCGCCGCCGTCCTCGTCGAGAAACACGGTTACGAGCGAGTCGCCCTAGCCGATCCTCTCCGCGAGGCCGCTCTCGCTCTCGATCCGATCGTTGGCACCTTCCCGCTGAACTCCGAGGGCCTGACCCGAGTCCGCGAGTGGCGGCTCTCCGACGTGATCGCGGAGCTCGGCTGGGAGCAGGCCAAGGACTACGTCCCTGAAGTCCGACGAACCCTCCAGAGGCTCGGAACCGAGTCGATCCGAAGTCTCGACGATCAGTTCTGGATCAGGACGGCGTTCGCTCGAATCGACTCTCTCCGCGAGGCCGGAACGCCGGTAGTCGTGACCGACGTTCGCTATCCAAACGAAGCGGACGCGATCCGGAAGGCTGGCGGTTATCTCGCTCGAATCGTCCGCGACCTTCCTGACGACGGCGACGCCCACGCCTCCGAAAGGGCTCTCGACGACTACCGCGAGAATCTCCGCATCCCTAATAACGGCTCAAGGAGTGACCTCGAATACATGGCTCGCTCACTCGGCATTGATCTCAAATTGATCTACGCCGCTATGCACTAGAACCACTCAAAAGCCCCGGCTCTCCTCAGGGAGGCCGGGGCTTTTTGGCGTTTGGTTAGACCTTCAAGAGAAGTGGCGTAAGTCGCCTTGCGAGCGATAAGCTACAGAACATGAATAACGCAACACGCTCTCTCGCGGATATTTCGGCTGACGCTTCCGGCCAGATTAGCGCCTCCTTATCAGCCCCGGACAATCAGCGAACCGAGAACCTGAAGGCTGCGGCTCGCGCTCTTGTCGAGGGCCGCGAGCACTTCTACACCCGAGAGGGCGAGCCTGACTGGCTGGGCCGCACCTACGCCTACCGCACTTGGGTACGCGAGATCATGTCGAAGGCGCACGTTCCTGGCGACGAAGTAACGAACCTTCAGGCGGCTATCCGCTACCACTCCGGCAACGTTCTCCGTGACCGTCTCTCTGGCGAACAGATCGAGTCTCTAGGACTCAAAAAGGCGAGCCCCCGCGAGCGTTCCGTCGAGCAGCGCGAGCGAGCTGCCGAGACTCTGAACTACTTTGCCGGAGGCCCTGAGATCACGGAGGTCGCCGACATTCAGAACATCTGCAAGCTGATCGAGACGGCGTTGCACCGTGTAAACGCCGCAACGATCAAGGGAATGCCAGCGAAGGCCCGCCGCGAGGCGAAGGCGGCTCTGCTCCGAGTCGCCGAACGCGCCGAGGAGCTCGCGGGAGGATGAGCCATACGACTTACGAGTGACGAAGTGACGAAAGTGACGGCACTTCGCTTTAGTGTTTAAGAAGCTCTCTCTCTTAACACTGAATCTAAGAGAGCATCACTTTCGTCACTTCGTCACCGACCGCACACCTCGACGGCTCCCAGCACCGTCGGGGTTTTTCTTTGAGCAGATCCCGGCCCCTGGCCGACTCCTCTTGTGTCCCTGATCCCGACACGAGAGGAGCGTCTTAGTGACGACCCCCAAAGTCAGCACCATCAAGCGAGGCGGCGCCCGCTTCTACGTCAATCCCGACGACGGCAAGATCAAGGTCCCCGGCGTGACCTCGATTATCGGGATGCTCCCCAAGGAGTTCCTCCGCTACTGGGCCGCGAAGGAAGTCGCTCAGACCGCCGTCGACGAGCTCGGAACCGTCGTCTCTATGGTCCTCCGCGACCCGTCCGCCGCCGTCGACCACCTGAAGAAAGCGCCGGATCGCAACACCCGCAAAGCCGCCGACACCGGCACCGCCGCGCATGACCTCTTCGAGCGCATGGCAAAGGGCGAAACCCTGGGCCGCGTTCATCCCGACCTGGAGCCCTTCGTCCGGCACTTCGACGAGTTCCTAACCACCGTGAAGCCCGAGTATCACTTCATGGAGGAGACCGTCTGGAGCGATACGCACGAGTACGCCGGTAGCTTCGACGCCTTCGCCGAGATCGACGGCGAGAAGCTCTGGATGGACAACAAGACGACCCGCTCCGGCATCCACGAAGAGGTCGGCATCCAGCTTGCGGCGTACCGCTTCGCCGACTCGATCATCCGTAACGACGGCGGGCGAATCCCCATGCCGAAGGCCGACGGCGGCGCCGTGCTCCACGTCCGCCCTGAGGGCTGGAAGCTGGTCCCCGTCCGTTGCGACGAGGAGCTCTTCGAGATCTTCCTCCACCTGCGTGAGATCTTCCGCTACGAGAAGGAAATCAAGAGCACCATCGTTGGCCGCGAGGTCGCCAGCGGACCTGCCGAGGCGACCACGTCCGGATCCAAGCGCCGCGCTCCCCGCGCCAAGGCCATTTAGCAGTTTCCTCTCATGAAACTCTACGTGGCAGGCCCAATGACCGGCTATCCGCGTTGGAACTTCGACGCCTTCGAGCGGGGAGCTTCGGCTCTCCGCTCTGCGGGCTTCGACGTAGTCTCCCCGGCTGAGATCGACCTCGCCGAGGGCTTCGACCCCGACGCTCCCGCCGAACTGTTTACACGCGAGCACTTGATCGCCGCACTCCGGCGCGACTTCGAGCTCGTACTCCAATCCGACGGCGTCGCCCTCCTCGACGGCTGGCGCCACTCCAAGGGCGCTCTGGCCGAGCGAGCGATCGCCCGCGCCGCTGGTATCCCCGCCCGCCCCGTCGCTCTCTGGCTGGCTGACGGGCCCACTGTTCAGGAAGGAAGCAACAAATGATCCACGGCAACCGCGACGACCTCCTCTGGCTCGCCGGCCTCCTCGAAGGCGAAGGAACCTTCGACGCCCACCGCGGCAAGTACCCGCGTATCCGCCTTGCCATGACCGACCGCGACATTGTCGGGCGAGCGGCGTCCCTCATGGATGCAAAGATCCGGCTCTCGCTCCACACTGCCCCGGCTAAACCAACGTGGCACACGGAGCTCTCCGGCCAGCGTGCCGCAGAGATCATGGGCCAGATCCTCCCCTTCATGGGCGCCCGCCGCTCCCAGAAGATCGCCGAGGTCCTGGCGACCCACCACTTCCGCCAGAAGGCCGCTGTAGCCGCTGGGAAGTGCTCAACTCCCGGCCCTCGGGTAGTTCGCCCTGCCGGCGTCGCTAAGCCGCTCACAGCCGCGTAAATCGCCTTCCACAAGTCGCCCAAAGTTTTCTGAGCAACGGGCGACTCCTGGCCGACTCCTCCACTGCAAGACCAAGGGCCTCCGGCCCGCCTGACATTCCAAACGAACTTACGGAAGGAACCACAGAACTAATGGGACTCAACATCTTCGGTAACGACCCGGCCACCCAGCCCCGCCCGCGCAACTCCTTCAAGGACGACATTGTTGGCCGCTTCCGCTCCGGTCACCAGCTGAACGGACGGCCCGCCGCCCTGAAGGAATGGCGGATTACGACCGGCGATCCCGAGGTTGCCGACGAGATCCATGCCCTCTTCGGCGGCGACGCTCCTCAGACCTGGGAGGCCAAGGGCGAGGACAACATCGAGGTCTTCACCGCCTCGAACAAGATCGGCATCATCCTCGAATCCGCGAACGCCCTCCGGCAGAAGATGGTCCTCTGGAGCCGCGCCGGCAAGCTGATCCAGTCCGGCGACGGGCAGACGATCGACTACCCCGAGGACCGCAAGGGCGAGCCTGACCCCGACGCTCACCTGAGCTTCCAGGAACGCAAGGCCAAGGCCCGCGACGGCTTCGGCGCCGAGCCTCAGATCGAGGTTTACTTCCGCCTGGCTGAGAACCCCGACCTGGGCATCTTCAAGTTCCAGACCGGCTCTTGGAGCATGGCCTCCGATCTGGCCTACAACGGCGTCGAGGACGAGCTCGCGGACCTGATCGCCGACCACGGCAAGGCCAAGGCAATCCTCGAACTCGAAGAGGTCAGCTTCGTCGCCAAGAACGGCCCGCGCGCCGGTCAGACCGTCTCCTACACCAAGCCGGTCCTGACCCTGAAGGGCGCCGCGTAGTCATGGGCACTATCGCTGGCATCGTTTGGGCGTGCATCGTCGCCCTTGGCCCGATCGAGCTCGACTTCTGGACCGAGATCGGCCTGATCTTCGTCGGCGCCGTCCTCCTGAACGCTGCTGACAAGTAACCGCCTGGACCCCCGCTCTGGCCCTCACCGGCTGGGGCGGGGGTCTTCCCTTACATCTGGAAGGAACCCCTCGTGAAAATCCCCGTAGAAGCTCCTGCAAGCGAGCCGACGAAAGTCGTCGTCAAGAGCTCGAATCTCGCCCCGGCCACGCTGACCAACGCCGACCGTTGCGACAAGTGCGGCATAGCTTCCCGCGCCTACGTCGCCGTCATGATCGCGGTCAGCCGCGAGGGGCTCCTCCCGCTCTACTTCTGCGCCCACCACTACAACGAATACGAGCCAATCCTCCGCGAGAAGGCCGTAATGACCGTCGACGAACGCTGGCACCTGGAAGCCTCCGTCAAGGCCCAGAAGTCCGACGTTCCCGCCTACTTGAACACCGTCCGCCGAGGAGGCATCTGACCTTGGAAATCACTGTTTACACGCGCACCATCTGTGGCCCCTGCTTCATGACCAAGAAAAAGCTGAAGAAGCACGGCCTCGCCTTTACCGAGCTCAACGTCGAGGAAAACGAGGACGCCGCCCAGTTCCTCCGCGACGCCGGCTACACCGAGGCCCCCGTCGTCATGACGAGCGACGGGCGCGAGTGGACCGGCTTCCGCCCCGACCTGATCGAGGCGATCGCAAAGGAGCTCGGGAATGGCTGACCTGATCGAGCTCGATCTCCGCTCCCGCATCAGCTCGCTCTACCGCGAGCACCCGGCCCTGAACGGCATCGACCCCTCCGGCTATTGCTGTGCCGAATGCTTCAAGCATGACCTCGCCGGAGCCTACGGCTGGAGCGCCGTCGACGCCTGGGAGCAGATCCAGACTCTCCAAACCCGACTAGCCCTGGGAGGCAAATGAGCGCCGCTAAGGCCAAAGGAACCAAATGGGAAACGGACCTGAAGCGATCGCTGACCGCATTCTTCGGCGGTCGCTTCGGGCTCGCCCCGCGGCGCGTGGCTCAGGAAGGCTTTACCGACTCCGGCGACATCCAGGGGATCTCGCCCTTCGTCGGGCAGGCCAAGAACTACAAGTCGTGGGAGGACGCGATCAGGCTTGGCCTGGACGGCGCCGAGAAACAAAAAATCCACGCCGGCGAACCCTACGGCGTGGCATTTATCAAAAGAATCAGGAAGCCGGTCGGCGGCGGCTATGCCGTCATGACGGTAGCTACGTGGGCCCGCGTACTTCTACGACTACGTCGGGCCGAATCGTATTTGCGAGAGGCGTCCCCGTACCTCTACCGCAAACACTCCGCCGAGTGCGAGTCCGACGCTGAAGGCGACTTCCCGCGTGGCTGATCCGGGGAAAGCTGGCCCGTCCCACTTCTAAAACGGGCCGGTTTTCCTCAGACCGGGTTACTGGAGCTTCGACGCTTCAGGAACCCACCGCGTATAAGACCCATCGGAGAAAACTGCCATATAGGCACTCTCCGGCCCGTCGAGGATCGGAAGCAGGATAAACGTCGACTCTTCCTCGGCGGGGCGCGGGATCAGATCAACTGAACCCGTAACCGGCGGCTCACCGTTCATTTTTCTCTTTTCACTTTCCCCACACGCGAACACCATCTTGCTCGCGCTGCGTGCTTCGTCTTACGCGAGACAGCTTACCCCAAAGCTCTCCCGCCGTTGAGCAACCGCTCCTGTCTGGCCGACTCCTTTTCCGAAACCTCATCCCACCTACTCGATAGGAGGCCCAGTGACACTCGCTGACCTGATCGCCACGCTCGACGATGTAGAGACGACAGGCGACGGCTACCTCGTCCACTGCCCCGCCCACAACGACTCAAAGCAGAGCCTTCGGCTGACCGTCTCCGACACCGGCAAGGTCCTCCTGAAATGCCGCGCCGGATGCAAGAACGCCGACGTGGTCAAGGCCCTCGGGCTCACCATGCGGGACCTCGCAACCATGACCGCTGGCGAGGTCGACTTCGCTTCCCGCGCCACCTCTCAGGACGTGCCCGCCTCCCCCGCCGACGTAGCCGCCCTGGCCGTCCAGCTTGACGGCTTCGCCGCCGCCCTTCAGCGGGCAATGGAGGACGATTCTCCGGCTCTCGAAGCTCAGCAATACGCCGCCGAGCGGTTCGGAGTCTCAGGAGCCGACGCCGTCCGCCTTGGGCTGGGCTACGCCGGACCTGCCAAGTACGACGACGAGCGGAACCTGATCGAGGGGCTCCCCGGTGGGCCTCGCCTCGTGGTCCCGTTCCGCGACAAGGACGGCGTCCCCCGCGGCTTTCAGGCCCGCTCCCTGGCGAAGGAGGCTTCCGTCCGCTGGCTCGGCCCCAAGAGCCCTGACGGCGCCTCCTGGGCCAAGATCGGCTACTTCCCCGGCTCCGCTGGCTTCGACGAAGTCCTGATTACCGAGGGCCCCGGCGACGCCCTGACGGCCTCCTGCGCCCTGGGCTTCGACACGATCGGAATCCGCGGCGCCGGCCTCTCCTCGAACCCCGCCGTGCTGAACGACCTTGTCACCATGCTCGGCGACCGCGAGGCCGTGATCGCTGGCGACGGCGATCCTGCAGGCCGTCGGTTCTCTGCACAGCTGGCTGAGGCCCTGGTCGCTCGGGACCTCCGCGTGAAGGTCCTCGACCTCCCCGACGGGCTGGATCTCACCGACTGGCGCAATCAGAACCCCGACCGCTTCTACGCCGAGGCTATCCGCGCCATTGCCGAGGCCGAGCCGGTCAAATCCCGCACTGCCGCCCTGCTGGCATGGGACGAGGAACGCTACAGCCTGACGGATCTCGGCGGCGCCCGCTACCTGCGGGACTACATCGAGAGCCTGGGCTCCGGCGTCCGGTACTCCGAGGAAGTGGGCTTTTTCCTACTGGAGGAAGGCGTCTGGAGGAAGGACGAACGGCAGGGAGTCCGGACCCACGCCCAAAGCGTCGCCGACCTGCTGAAGGACCTAGCCGCCGACGCCACCGAGCTCGCCCAGATGGACGGCGCCACGAAGGAAGACAAGGCCCGCGCCGGAAGGCTCCGGAGCTACTCCAAGCACGCCCAGACCTCCCGGGGGCTGGACGCAATGCTCCGCGAGCTTCAGGCCGTCCACGGCGTTCCAGCCAGCGTCGGCGACTTCGATCAGCACCCCGACCTCCTCGCGTGCCGTAACGGCGTCGTTGACCTGCGGACGGGCGAGCTCCGGCCTCACGACCCGGCGCTCCTGCTGACCCGCCGCGTCGACCTGGACTACGACCCGAACGCCCGCGCCCCTCGGTGGGAAGGCTTCCTCGAAGAGGTCTTCCCGGCGTATCCGGAGCTCCCCGCCTACATGCAACGGCTCGTAGGCTACGGGATCACCGGTCACACTTCGGAGCAATGCTTCGCTGTGCTCTGGGGGACCGGCGCCAACGGCAAGTCTGTTTACACGGACACGCTGACGGAAGTCTTCCGCGAGCTGACCACCACGACCCCATTCTCGACCTTCGAGGACCGGGCAAGCGGCGGCATCCCCAACGACCTTGCCGCCCTGAAGGGCGCCCGCTTGGTCATGGCCGCGGAAGGTGAGCAGGGCCGTCCTATGGCCGAGTCTGTCCTGAAGCGCGTCACTGGCCGCGACCTTATCGCCGCGCGTTTCATGCGTAAGGAGTTCTTCGAGTTCCGGCCCACGTTCCTCCTGAACCTGGCTACGAACTTCAAGCCCTCCTTCAAAGGGCAAGACGAGGGCCTCTGGCGCCGCGTGAAGCTGATCCCCTGGGAGCGATTCTTCAAGCCCGAGGAACGCGACCACCGGCTCGGCGAGAAGCTCATGGCCGAGGCTCAGGGCATCTTCACGTGGGCTGTCCAAGGTGCGATCACTTGGTACAAGACCGGCCTCCAAGATCCGGACATCATCAAGAACTCGACGAAGGAATACCGGGAAACCTCCGACGCCCTCGCCGGCTTCCTCCCTGGCGTCTTCGTCGCGGACAACTTCGCCGGACGAGTCGACGGAAAGGTGCTTTTCGACGCCTACCTCCAGTGGGCCGACGAGGAAAACCTCCCCGCCAAGGAGCGCTGGACGCGCCGGACATTCTTCGGAGCCCTCGAAGAGCGCGGCCTCGTGAAGCGGAAAACCAACAAAGGCATTGCCTTCGACGGTATCCGCCGCGCACGGCAGACGGACATGGTCCCAGATCACGCAGAACCCGAGCGAGCAGAAGAGGACCCGCTGGCCGACTCCTCTATCGAAACCGAACCCACACCCGAGGTCCACACCATCAGCGGCGCCGACCTCGACTCAGTCATCTAGGAGAAAACAAGCATGGATCTCGACGACGACGTAGATCTCGAACTCGACGAACGCGAGTACATCTGTCCGGAATGCCGCCTCACTCACTGGCGCGGCGCTCCGGACCCTTGCGATCGGAGCTAGGCGTGGACCTCTGGAATACGCCGATCTTCGACCAAGTCCGGAGCCTCTACCCCGAACTCGAATGGGCTCAGGAGTACGAAGTGCTCCGGACCTGGGGAGGCGACGAGCTCAGGATGATCCCCACGAGCCGCCTCTACACCTTCCCGCTCCCTGATTGATACACCGCCCCTCCCCTCGTGACTGGACTCCGGAGGGAGGGGCGTCCAGTCCGTATAGCTCAGCGTGGCAGAGCGGCCCTCCGGAGACGTCCGGAGCTAGGGCAGGGACGCCGGTTCGACCCCGGCTACGGACACTATCCCCCGTTTACACGACCTTAGGAGGCTGTGCCTTGATTACCCTTGCCCACACAATCGCGGGCGACGACTGCCGGATCTTCATGCCCGAACGGCGGCAGGATCTCGCGGGCTTCGACGCCTTCCTCTCTCAGGGCGACAAAGTCCTGGGCCTCGATACCGAAACGTCCGGCCTCGGCATCTACGAGAACACCTTCAAGACGCGCCTCGTCCAGATCGGCAACGCCGTCGAGGCTTGGGTCCTCCGCGTCGACCTCTTCGCCGACCTGATCGTAAAGGCCCTGCGGCAGAAGCGGCACTTTGTAGTCCACAACGCCGCCTATGACCTTCAGGTAATCGACCGGACGCTCGGCGTGAAGATCGAGGAGCTCGCGGATCGCGTCTTTGATACGCGGATCTTCGCCCACCTCCTCGATCCCCGCACGAAGTCCGAGGGCGGCGCCGGCCTCCACCTGAAGGAGCTTTGCGAGATCTACGTCGACGACCAAGCCCCCGACACCCAAGAGGGCCTGTCCTCGATCTTCCTGAGCCTCTTCAACGCCTGGAAGAAAACCGTCTCGAAGGAAGAGATCGACGCCTTCGTGACCTACGCCGGCAAGCGTCCACATATCCCCTTCGGCTTCGCAAATATCCCCATCGACCACGAGCTCTACGTCCGCTACGCCGGACTCGACGTGATCCTCGTGACCCGTCTCTTCTACGAGCTCGCGCCGATCATCAAGGAACTCGGGCTCAACCCGCTCTCCAAATTCGAGCATCACCTTCAGGGCCTCATTGCGATCATGCAACGCAAGGGCATGAAGCTTGACGTGAACTACATCAAGCAACTCCGGCTCGACCTTATGAAAGAGCACGAAGAGTTCAGCCTGATCGCCAAGCGCTACGGCGTGGACAACATCAACTCCACCGACCAAGTCGCCGCGGCGCTGGAGGGCATGGGCGAAATCCTGACCGAACGGACGAGCACCGGCAAGCCCAAGGTCGACAAGGCCGTTCTGTCCGTCCTGGCCGACCTTGACCGGGAATGGGAACGGATCGAAGCCCGCGAGCCTAACCCGCTGGCCGACGCCGTTATGCGGGCCAAGAGGGCGAGCAAGTGGAATACAAGCTACGTCGACGCCTTCCTGAACTACCGCGACCCCGACGACCGGCTTCACGCCTCGATCGGTAGTCTTCAGGCCCGCACGGCTCGAATGTCCGTCTCGCGCCCGCCGCTCCAACAATTGCCCTCCGGCGATTGGAAGATCCGGCGAGCCGTCGTCGCCGACCCCGGCGAGCTCCTGATCTCGTCTGACTACGACCAGATCGAGCTCCGCGTGCTCGCGGCCCTGGCTGACGTACCGGCCATGAAACACGCGATCGAGACGGGCGTCGACCTTCACGGCTACACCGCGGAACTGATCTACGGGCCGGAGTACACGAAGTTCCACCGGAAGCTCTCCAAAGGAACCGGCTTCGGCAAGGTCTACGGCGGCGGCGCTGAAACCCTGGCACGGCAGACCGGCGCCGATATGGAAGCCGTGAAGCACGCGATCGCCGAGTATGACCGGGTCTACCCCGAGATCAAGCGCTACTCGAAGAAGCTCCAGAGCCGAGCCGAGTTCGGCAAAAAGGAAGTCGTGACCGTCTCGGGCCGGCACCTTCCCCTCGACCGTGACCGTCTCTACTCCGCGACGAACTACGTGATCCAGTCCACCGCCCGCGACATTCTCGCTCAGGCGATCGTCGACCTCTTCGACGCCGGCCTCGGCGAGTACCTGCTTCTCCCGATCCACGACGAACTCCTGGCTTCGGCACCGGCTGACATTGCCCACGACGTAGCCCACGAGATCGGCCAGATCATGAGTGGCATGTTCTACGGCGTGCCACTGAGCTCGACCGGCGAAGTCACCGGGAAGAACTGGGGCGCCGCCTACGGCTCCGATCCAGAGGCAGGTATTTGGTGACCGTTTACACGCCCGACGCCGTCGCCCGCCTTATCCGTTGGCGGCGGCATCAGGTCCTCGTCCACTCGATCCTTTACTACCGCTTCGACTCCCCGATCATTTCCGACCACACCTACGACTCACTCGCTCAGGAGCTAATCCAGCTTCAGCGCGACTACCCCGAAATCTCCGAGAGCGTCGACTACAAGCTGGACGCCTTCCGAGGCTTCACGAGCTCCACCGGCTACGACCTTCCGCTCTTCTCCCCCGGCGAGGTTGTCGTCGCTAGAACCCTCCTCAAACTCCGCAACGAAAGGACCGACTCATGACCGACAAGCTGACCGAAGCCCTCCGCGCCGTCACCGCTGAAAGCCTCCAGATCATCCGGCTACTGGACGCCGCGGCAGAGATCCAGTGGGAGCCCTCCCCGGTCCCGAAGCCTCGCGAGGACACCACGCAGCGGGCCAAGGGAGGCCACGGTGACCCGACCGGGGACATTGTCCTCGACGCCCGCCGTTTGGCCGTCAGAGAGTCCTTCACCCGCGCAGAGCGGGCCCTCGCCGACTACCTCGCCTTCCTTCGGAGCACCCGCCAGGAGCTCGCCCGAGCGGTCGAAAACTGGAACGGCGAGACGGTGGAATAGCCCCCGCAACCAGCGAGCGCACCGTTGAAGTTACAAGTTGATAACGGTGCGCTCAACGGTTTGCGTATGACGACTTGCGTGAATATCTTCTTTGTCACAAGCAAGAAATCTATAGCAACCACCATAGAAAACCCCTAGTCAAAGGACGAAGTTAGGGACCCCAGGAGGGTCGCCTGATCAATCCCTTGCTCCCAAAAACAGGTAGTCGCGCAAAGCGACATACGCAAACAGAAAGAGACAAAGAAATGCACAACGCAACCGAGATCTTCAACGCCACCGCTGAGCTCCGCTTCGAGTCCGTCGAGGCCGAGCGCGAGGCGATCGCCGCCGCCAAGCAGGGTGACAACGCAGCAATGGAGTCTCTCCTCCGCGCCTACGCCTTCGCTATCAAGAGCGCCGTCTCCCGATTCCGCGCCGAAGGCGCCTCCGCTACCGCCGACGAAGAAGATCTCCGCTCCTCTGCCCTCCTGGGCTTCGTCGAGGCCGTCAACACCTTCGACCCCGACAAGCACGAGCGCCTGGCCGCCGTCGTGAAGAACGTCCTTGCCCGCACCCTCCGCGAGGAATACATGACTCCGACGGCCTTCAGTGTTCCGGACCGGACCCTGACCCGCTTCTACGGCATCCTCCGCAAGGCCGAGGGCAACGTGTACGAAGCCGCCGCCCTGGCTCCCCAGTTCGACATGAGCCGCGAGACGTTCTTCGCCGTTCTCTCCGCGGTTCGCAATGTCGACACCCTGGACGGCGCCCCGAACTCCGACGACGAGCTCCACGGCGACCTGACGGCCAGCGCCCGTCCGCTCTGGGACGGCGCGGCCAGCGACGCCGAGGACGCGATCCTAATTGCCACCGCCTTCGAGGCCGTCAACGACCTGGAAGAGGAGGTTTGCCGGCTGGCCTACGGCTTCACCGAGTACGAGCCCGTACCGGACGCCGAGATCGGTCACCGGCTCGGCCTCAGCCGCCAGAAGACACAGCGGACCCGCTCCTCCGCTCTCGGCAAGATGCGTCAAGCTTTGGCAGTCGCGTAAGGCGACACACGCTAAGCGCTTTTATTCGAGCCCCGGTGCTTATGTGGCACTGGGGGCTCGACGCTTTTCCGGCAGCAGCCGTGATGTGGACCGGCTTAGAGCAGGTGCCGGAGCCGCGCCGCTTCAAGCAGG
This sequence comes from Pseudarthrobacter siccitolerans, assembly GCF_001046895.1. Classification (GTDB taxonomy): domain Bacteria; phylum Actinomycetota; class Actinomycetes; order Actinomycetales; family Micrococcaceae; genus Arthrobacter; species Arthrobacter siccitolerans. The sequence goes on along the minus strand of NZ_CAQI01000025.1, from coordinate 128,577 downwards.
TCATTCTGAAAGTCACCCAGGGTTGCTCGGGTGTACATACCGTCAATGTCTCGGGAAACCCACTTATCGTGAATTTTCGCCAGATCAGACTTCCGCCGATTCCAGCCGATCCCGTCAATCACAGCCATAACGTATTGGTTCGGCCGGCGAACGGAGGCCATCGACTCGATCTCTCGAACTGCATCGCCAAGCTTGCTCCCCGTTGAGTCGAACCCCTTCGCAGCAACAACGATTTGCGCGTCAGATCCTTTTCCAGGGATAGCTAGGTCGAATGGGGCCTCCTGGCCGTCGCGCCCCACGAAGGTTCCCCGCAACTCGTAGGGAAGGCCGAGTGTTTTTGCAATGGCTTCTATTTCGTCTTCGAGCTTTCTGCCAGCGTCAGAGGCTCGCTTCGCGAACGCTCTTGTACCCGCCCTCGCCACCAAAACGTCACCGAAGTCGTAATCTCGATTCAGCTGTCCGGCAAGCAGGGCTACCAGGCCAAATGCGTCGTCCAAGTACTCGACTAGCTCCACGGACTTGTCACGCGCCAGCGTGACGTAGCCGGAAGTGCCAAGAGCATATTTCAGGTTATTGAGCAGCTTTTCCTTCGAAAGCCCAACAGAGAGGCCCAGGGCTTCCACGTATCTAGGACGAGTGCTGATCCACTTCGCCAAGCTCTCCTGCGATATTTCGTCCAAGTCCGCCAAGTCTGCGGCGGCTTTCTTAATCAGAATGCCGTCCTCGGACTCAATTGTGGGGTCGGGGTGACTGGACTGGGCACCCAACGTCGCCATGTACTCGTCAAGAGTGGGAATGGAGAGCGGCATCCCCTAGTCCGTTCCGATGAAGAGGTATTCAACGACGCTGCGCCGGTTGGCCGTCGAATGAGTCCCAAAGTGGTAGGTGTGCGGAATTACTCGGACTTCAACGCTTGACTTCACTTCACCGAGCATTTCTTTCAGGCGGGCTTCGCCCGGCAGTGCATTGGACGAATACGAAAGGACTATTGCCCCGGAATCCCTAAACCGGTCCAGCGTCGCCTCCAGAGCACCTTCGATGGTCCTCTTGTTGGCGAAGAGAGAATGCCGCTTAGGGAGCTTCTTTGTCTTCGTCCAACTCATGATCTCCCGGCCTACCCAGTAGTCGGAAAGACCTTCCAGGAAGTGGTAGCGCTTGGTGTAGTCGGCGTCGTCCGTCGGAGGCGCATACGGAGGATCGAGGTACACAACGTCAAACGACTTCACAGGCACATCACAGACGTCACCGGTGTAGGCGACCTTGTCTCCTTCGCTGGCGAACACAGCGCAGTTGTACTCAGCGGCCCGCTCGCGAAAGTGCTCGCGTAGAGAAAGACGGAGGTCACGCCGACCGTCGTTGTAATGATCCAGGTCGCCCGAAATGGTAAACACCCCACGAGGCTGCTTCCGCGCCGCCGAAAGAATAAGGGCAGCTAGAGCCAGGTCGCGCTCCGGTCCGACCATCGAGTCAATGTGAGACCACGCCGAGTCAAGGAACCGACGGTCCTCCGCCGTGAAAAAGACGTTCTCGAACGTGCTTTGAACAAAGTCTCGATCGTCTGCGGCCGGCCCTGTGATCCTGTCTATGGTTTCGTCGGAAAGGCGGACTGAATCATTCACAATCGCCGCTCGTGCAATAACGCTCGGGAAGGACAGATGGTCGTTCGATGCCACGGAGTAGCCCATAGCCTTAGCCAGATAGCCAACAAACCCTGACCCGCTGAAGGCATCCAGAAAGGTCGATCCGCCCACGTCTGCGAATGCGCGTTCCAGATGCGGCGCAAGCTTGTACTTGGAGCCCATGTACCTTAATCGCGGAAAGTTCGCCGCGAGCCCGCCTTCTCCGCTATTAGTTGAGGCTTGCATAGCGGCGAGGGCCGGAGGCATCCATACTCCCATTCTGTGACATTCCAATAAGCACGGCTCAAAAGTGCGGCCCGCTCTGTTTCCCTCCAGACTATCCCGGACCACCGTCAAAACCGTGCGGGCACCCGGCGCCACTCCGGCGAATTACGCAAGATCACTTCGACGTCCCGACTTGCGTAAGACGCCTTACGTTAGTTACTCTTTAGGCACCACCAGGAACACAAACCCCAACCGCCGAAGGAGCTCACGATGACCGCAAAGTTCAGCACCCGCGAAGAATGGCTTGTAGCCGCCGTCACCGCCCTGGCCCCGCTCTTCGAGGAGCTCGGCGAAACCCTCCCCGAGGTCCGCGTCTCCGTAGGCTGGCCCGGTGGCAACGGTCGCAAGAACTCCGTCATTGGCCAGTGCTGGAGTACGAAGGTCGCCGCCGACAACGTCTCCCAGCTGTTCATCAGCCCGGTCCTCGACGAGGCGGTTCGCGTCCTCGACGTTCTGGCCCACGAACTGATCCACGCAATCGACGATTGCGAGAGCGGCCACAAAGGACGCTTCGCCAAGATCGCTAAGGCCCTGGGCTTGACCGGCAAAATGACCGCCACGGTCGCCGGTGACGAACTGAAGGCCCAGCTTGAAGAGATTGCCGCCGAACTTGGCGACTACCCTCACGCCGCCCTCGTGAACCCCGGCGCCGGCGCCGAAGGCCCGAAAAAGCAGAGCACCCGCATGATGAAGGCGGAATGCCCCGAGGGCTCCGGCTACAAGGTCCGCCTGACCCGCCAGTGGCTCGCCGAGTACGGCGCCCCGATCTGCCCTCACTGTGGCGAGCAAATGCGCGAAGCGTAAAGCGACACCTGAAAGAAACGACGAAAGGAACAGGCAGCATGACCGCATTCATCATCACCAAGGACAAGATCGCCAGCGAGGAGGACCGCGCCGCCCACCCCGAAGGCAAGAGCAACTTCTATGCGAAGGGCATCATTGGGCCCCGCGACGCGAGCGGACGCGACGAGGCCCGTCTCCTGGCCGGGGAGGGCATCCCCTTCCGCCTCCTCGACGACGACGGCGAGGTCTACTACTACGGGCGCCGCCTCGAAGAGTCCGACGCCGACGCAACCTACGCCGGAGAGCGGGAGCTCGCCCCGCTCGACTGCTTCGGAAGTCCGAACGCCGGAGCCGTCATTCAGGAGGAGAAGGACGCGGACGGCAAATGGCGCCCGATCAACTGAAACATTCCCACAGAAGCCCTCAGCCTCACCGCTGGGGGCTTTTTCGTGCCCTGGCGACACACACCTTCACAGTGAGGGATAGCGCGGCGCCACCACTAACCTCTTACCTATGCCCTTCGATCCCCGGCTTATTATCCGCACCATCGGCGAGCTCAGCGAGGGGATCTTTCCGGTAATCGGCCCCACTGTCGATCTCATTGATTTCATGGTGCAGGCTCGCAAGTCCGCCAACGAGCGGAAGCTTGATGCCGCGATCGACAAGCTGTCCACAGACGATCTCTACAAACTGGCTCTCGAATCCGGGTTACCGCCCGACGACAAAGCTCTTCAGGAGCTCGTCAGGACTTATGCCAAGTCGGTAGATGACATGGAGCGGGCAACTGAGGAACTAGATCCTGAGTTACAGGAACCCGCTCGGCGAGTTGTTGAAGCCAACTTCGAATACATCGAGGCGGAGCGAGAGGCCCGAGAAGCTCTTGAAAGCGGCGACACTGTCGCCCATGCCGCCGCAGTACGGAAGCTGGAGCGGATCGACAGGGAGATCCAAACTTTTGAGTTGATGAAGGGCATGCACGATGCCATGAAGCAGTCGGCGGGTACCCTGGCGGAAATCAAGAGCGCCCGAGAGTTGGCCGACCGGGAACAAGCCAGCCAAGCCACGTTCAATAAGAGAATGGCGCTCGTCGCTATTATCGTCGCCGCTGGCTCACTGGGCGCTGCCGTGGTCATGCCGTTCGTGGAGCACTGGGTCTTCCCCGACCAAACCACGGTGATAGTCCAACAGCCCGCCGGAGCGCCTTCCGCGGGCGTCGCTGCCCCATAGAGTGCCTGAGTTTGCGTGCCTCCGGCCCCTGGCGACACGCCCGACCGCGCTAGGATCTAGCAAGGGAAAAACCGCGTGGTTACGGGCCCGGAAAGGATCACTTGATATACATCGACCCGCCGCTCTGGCCTGCCCACGGAACACACTTCTCGCACCTGGTCTCCGACACCTCGCTGGAAGAACTGCACGGTTTCGCTGCGGCCGCGGGGATTCCCGAGCGGGCCTTTGACGGGGACCACTATGACGTGGCGGAGCGCCGCTACGACGATCTGGTGGCGGCCGGCGCGGTACCCGTTGAGGCCCGGGTCCTGGTCCGCAAGCTGATCGGCAGCGGCCTGCGCATTCCGGCCCGCCAGCGGAACAAGTCACTCAAGGTGCCGCTGTTCAACCGGTGGGAGGCCATCATGCCGGGCCACGACGCACTCTTCCTGGACCTCCTGGACCGCTGGAGCGAACCCCACCGCAAGTACCACGGCTGCACTCACCTGCTCTCGGTACTGGAAGCCCTCGATCTGCTGACGGATCCCGCCGACCCGCCCCGCACCGTGCTGTTGGCAGCCTGGTTCCACGACGCCGTCTACCGCGGCGTGGCTGGCCAGGATGAGGAGGAGTCTGCCCGCCTCGCGGAGGATCGGCTGGAGGCAGCGGGCCTTCCCGAGTCCGATGCTGCCGAGGTGGCGCGGCTGGTGCGGCTGACGTCCGGCCACCGCCCGGAGCCAGGGGACCACGACGGCGCCCTCCTCTGTGACGCGGACCTTTCCGTCCTCGGCGGGGAACCCGGCGAATATGCCCGGTACGTGGCGGACGTCCGCCAGGATTACGCGCACATTGGCGACGCCGACTTCGCCGCCGGACGCGCCGCCGTCGTCCGTCAACTGCTGGAACTTGACCCCCTGTTCCACACGCAGCGGGCGAAACAGCTATGGCTGGAGGCAGCACACCGGAACCTGTTGGGCGAACTCGCGTGAACGCCCCCACCTCCAACCCCCGCCACACGGTCACCGCGAGTGCCGCCCACCGGCAGCTGGCCTACACAGTCCGGCTGGAATGGGGGCTCGACGGCGCCAGGACAGTGGCGCCCGGGGCGGACCTCGCCGTGGTGGTTGACGTCCTGTCCTTCAGCACCTGCGTGAGCGTTGCACTGGACCGGGGCGTCGAGGTTTTCCCCTTCCCCTGGAAGGACACCCGGGCGGAGGACTTCGCCGCCCACCACAAGGCCGGGCTGGCAGGTCCCCGCAACGGCGGCGGGCTCAGCCTCTCCCCCGCGAGCCTCCGGGCGGCGGCGTCGCTCGAACGTGTGGTGCTGCCCTCCCCCAACGGTTCCGCACTCTGCCATGAGCTGGCAGGCGAAGTCCCGCTGGTGGCCGCCGTATGCCTGCGCAACGCGGGAGCGACAGCGGATTGGGTGGCAGCGAACCTCCCGCCCGAAGCCGTCATCGCCGTTATTGCCGCCGGCGAGCGGTGGCCGGACGGCACCCTCCGCGCCGCCGTCGAGGACCAGATCGGAGCGGGAGCGTTCATTGCCGGCCTCGCGGCCGCGGGCAAGGGCGGTTACGAGGCAGAGGTGGGCAGGCACGGCTATTCACCGGAGGCCATTGCCGCAGCGGCGGTGTTCGAGGCCGCTGAGCCGCGGCTCCGGGAGATGCTGCACGGGTGTTCCAGCGGGCTAGAGTTGTCAGGCGCGGGCTATGCGGGCGACGTCGACATTGCCGCGGAGCTGGACGACAGTGACGCCGTGGCCATTCTGAAGGACGGCGTGTTCAGCCCGCGCTGAACGTCCCCTTGTTCCTGCCTACCGGTACGTTGCTACAAACGGCGCGTTGGTGGGGACGATCTGCTTGCCCAGCGGCATCAGCGACACCGGGATGAGCTTCAGGTTGGCGATGGCCAGCGGGATGCCGATGATGGTGACGGCCATGGCGAACGCGGTGACCACGTGGCCGATCGCGATCCAGATGCCGGCCACCAGCAGCCAGATGACGTTGCCGAGCAGCGAGAACACTCCTGTGCCGCCCGGCTTGTCCACCACCATCCGGCCGAAGGGCCACAGCGTGTAGGCCGCGATCCTGAACGAGGCAATACCCCACGGGATGGTGACAATCAGCAGGCAGCAGATCACACCGGCCGCGAAATAGCCCAGCGCAAGCCAGAAACCGCCGAAAACCAGCCAGATGATGTTGAGGAGTGTCTTCATCCACCCATTGTGCCCCGCAGGCTCTGACAAAAGGATGGGGGTCTGCCCTGACCGGCCCCTGAACTCCGCCCGGACCGGGTGAACTAAGCCTGAACCCGCGCGGCAGCGCCCTTTGCCGCCTGCACAAACGCGCGGATCTTCGCAAGGTCCTTCACGCCCCGGGACGCTTCAACACCCGAGGAGACATCCACACCCCAGGCATGGGCTGCTGTTGAGGCCCCGCCCACAGTGGCCGGATCCAATCCCCCGGCGAGGAGCCAGTGGCGCCCCTGGAGGACAGGAAGCGCAGCAACGGAAGCGTAATCCCAGGCTTCACCCGAACCGGGCACTGCGGCGTCGATCAGCAGGAGGTCCTCGCCCCAGTCCTCAAACTCGTCTGCAGTGGCACCCATGGTGACTGCCCTGATCAGCTTCATGCCGGCGTCGTGCACCATCACCACGTCCTCACGGGACCGCGGACCGTGCAGCTGGATCCATTCCAGGCCTGCGGCGCGGGCGATCGCAACGGCGTCGGCCACCGGTTCGTGCCGGAACACGCCGATCGGCGAAACCCCGGCAGGGACGCCTGTCAGCAAGGAGGACGCCTGTGACGGCGTTACCACGCGGGGACTGGCTGTCAGCACGAAACCGACGGCGTCAGCCCCGGCATCAACTGCTTCGCGGACTGATTCAGGCGTGCTGAGACCACACACTTTGACGAACATTCCCGGCTCCTTCAGGCTGTTTTCGTGTTGTCCCCCCGGAGGAGAGTAGCAGGGAAGGGGCCAACCCGCGACGCCGGGACCTCCGGCCGGGAACTAGGCTTGGGCGCATGGAAATTATCCGCTTTGCAGACCTCAAGCCCGAGCCCTGGCGCAATGGCGGCGGCACCACCCGCCAACTGGCCAGCCAGCCCGGATCGGCGCAGGACGGGAACTGGGACTGGCGGGTCAGCATCGCGGACGTCACCAAGGCCGGAGACTTCTCCGCTTTCCCCGGGATGGAGCGGGTACTCACAGTGGTGGAGGGCGAACTTCTGCTGCTGAGCGTGGACGGGGCCGAACGCCCGCTGGAGAAGTACCGCCCGTTCCGCTTCCCGGGCGGGGCGAGTACCCATGCTTCCCTTCCGACCGGCGATATCCGGGACCTGAACGTCATCACTCGCGCCGGAAGTTTCAAGGGCTACACGTCCATCATCGAGCTCTCCAAGAAGCGCGCGAAGCCCATCTTCGAGGGCTCGATCGGGATCCTGCTGCAGGGGCAGGCCACGGTTGCCGTGGGGACGGAAGAACCCGAACGGTTGGCACGCTACGACGCCGTGCTGGGCTCCGACACGGATACCCCCGACGTCCTGGGCCGCGGCTTCCTGGCGGTTGTCTCGATTGACCGCGTTGAGGACGGACCCGGCGCGCCGGAGTAGGCCAGCCTCGCCTTTTAGTAGCAGAGCCTTTCCACACTGGCCACTGCCTGCGGCCGAACCTAGACTCGGGCTATGACCACATCATCGTTCAATGCGCTCCTGTCCACCCAGATCGGCAACGAATTCACGGCATCGCAGCAGTACGTTGCGGTGGCCACCTGGTTCGCCAACCAGGACCTCCCCCAGTTGGCCCGCTACTTCTACCGGCAGTCGGTGGAGGAACGGAACCACGCCATGATGATGGTGCAGTACATGCTGGACCGCGACATTGCGTTCACCATTCCGGGTGTCCCTGCCGTCCGCAACGACTTCGCCTCCGTCACCGAACCGCTGGCCCTTGCCCTCCAGCAGGAGAAGGAAGTCACCCGAAACATCGAGGACCTGTTCCGGGCCGCCCGCGGCGAAAACGATGCCCTGGGCGAGCAGTTTATGCTCTGGTTCCTGAAGGAGCAGGTCGAGGAAGTCGCCTCCATGACCACACTGTTGAACATCGCCGAGCGCGCGGACAACCTGTTCGACATCGAGAACTTCATCGCTCGCGAAACCGTCGGCGACGGCGGCCGGGACGCGGCCGCCCCCGTCGCTGCCGGCGGCACCCTGTAGCTTCCTCCGGCGCCGGTTGCCGCATGCTGGTGAGGTTGGGCACCATCGGTGGCCGCTCGGCGTCGGGCGTTGCTACGCTGGAAGCCAAGGCTCCGTACGGGAGCCTCCGGACGACGGTTCAGTACCCGGTACGCGACAAGACTGGCCAAAGGATCTGTCATGTCGTGGTTAATCCTTCTTCTCTCCGGCGCCCTTGAAGCCGTGTGGGCTGCAGCCCTGCACCGCACATTCCAGGCTTCCGGCCGCCGCCGCATCGCGCCCGCTGTGCTGTTCCTGGTTTCCGTTGCAGCCAGCACCGCCGGCCTGGCCATCGCCATGCAGTCCATCCCCACGGGTACGGCCTATGCCGTCTGGGTGGGTGTGGGCGTGGTGCTGACCTCCGCGTACGCCATCGTCACCAAGGTGGAGCGCCCGACGGCGGCACGGCTCCTCCTGCTGTCCGGTATCGCCGCGTGCGTGGTTGGCTTGAAGGTGGTGGCGTGATGCTGCGGCGTTCGATTCCCTGGCTGGTGCTCCTGGTCTCGGCCGTCCTGGAAGCAGTGTGGGCAACGGCCCTGGGCCTGTCCGACGGCTTCAGCAAGCCCTTGCCCACCCTCGTTTTTGCCGTGACGGCAGCCCTCAGCATGCTGGGCCTTGGCGTGTCCATCCGGCACATCCCTTTGGGCACCGCGTATGCCGTGTGGGTCGGGATCGGGGCAGCATTGACGGTGGGCTGGGCCATGGCCACCGGCGTGGAGCCCTTCAGCGTGCTCAAGGTGGTGTTTATCGCCGGGATCGTGGCCTGCGCGGCGGGACTCAAGGCTTTGCCCGGCGGAGCCGACACCCCGGAGCCTGAACCTGCCGCCGCTTCCGCCTCCGGCCGCTGAGTCTCCCCACCTTTCAGGGCGGCCGACGGCGCGTCCCGGCAAACCGCCGTCGGCCGCGCCTTCTCCGAGGCGAAAGGTGGGGAGGTTCGGCGGCCCAACCGGGGTGCGGTCTAGGCTTTTGCCATGAACACCCCCGAGATCACAGAGGCATTGGATGCCCTGAGGGCGAGGATGGTCCCCGGAAGGCGGACCATCCTCGGCATCGCGGGTGCGCCCGGTTCCGGGAAATCCACCTTCGCCGCATGGATCCGGCAGCAGTTTGAGCCCGGCCTGGCCGTGGTGGTGCCCATGGACGGCTTCCACCTCGGCAACGCCATCATCGACGGCACACCGTTGCGGCAGCGCAAGGGTGCCATCGACACGTTCGACGCCGGCGGGTACCTTTCGCTGCTGCGCCGCCTGGTGCGCCGGGACGAGCCGGTGGTCTACGCGCCCGAGTTCCGGCGCGCCATCGACGAGCCCGTTGCCGCGTCCATCGCCATCCCCGCCGACGTTCCGCTCGTCATCACCGAGGGAAACTACCTGCTGGTGGACCAGGAACCGTGGAAAGAGGTCCGGGCACAACTGGACGAGGTGTGGTTTGTGGACACGCCGCAAGCCCTGCGCCTCAGCCGCCTGGTGGAACGGCATATGTCGTTTGGAATGGACTGGGCCGCCGCCGTTGCCTGGGCCAACGGCCCGGACGAGGCGAACGCGGTGCTGATCCAGGCCACCCGGCCGGCGGCGGACCGGATCATCCCCTGGGACTGACGCATCCTGCAACAGGTATTGAAAGAACGGGAGAACCCATGGCAGCAACAGTCCGGCTCGGCGATGGCCTCGATGTCAGCGCGCTCGGTTTCGGCGGGATGGCACTTACACCCGTTTATGGGGAGGTGGATCCGGCGGACGCGCTCCGGACGCTGCATCACGCCGTCGACTCCGGTGTCAGCTTTATTGACACCGCGGATATCTACGGGGGAGGCAGCAACGAGGAACTGATCGCCCGGCTGCTGAAGGAGCGGCGGGACGAGGTCCAGCTGGCCACCAAGTTCGGACTGGTGGGCTCGCCGGCGGACGGGTACACGGACATCCGGGGCGACGCCGGGTACATCCGGCAGGCAGTTGACCGCAGCCTGCAACGGCTGGGCACTGAGGTGATCGACCTCTACTACATGCACCGCCGTGACCTCCGCGTTCCGATTGTGGAAACCGTGGAGGCCATGGCGGAGCTTGTGCAGCAAGGCAAGGTCAAGCACCTTGGGCTGTCCGAGGTGACGGCCCAGGAGCTTGAAGACGCGTCCGCCGTCCACCCCATTGCGGCGGTGCAGAGTGAATGGTCCATCTGGAGCCGCGACGTGGAACGCAACGTTGTTCCTGCCGCGGCCGCCCTGGGGGTGGGTTTTGTGCCGTATTCGCCGCTGGGCCGGGGATTCCTCACCGGCACCGTTGACGCAGCGAACCTGGGCGAGAAGGACTTCCGACGCCGGATCCCCCGCTTCGCCCCGGACGCGGCCAGTGCCAACCAGGCAGTGGTGGCCACCGTGCAGTCAGTGGCTGGCGAACTGGAGGCGACACCCGCCCAGGTGGCCCTGGCCTGGCTGCTCGCCCAGGGCAGGCGGCTGGGCCTGGCTGTGGTCCCCATCCCTGGCACGCGCAAAACGCACCGGATCGACGAAAACCTGGGCGCCCTGTCCCTGGAGCTGACCCCGGCGCAACTGGACGCACTCGCCCAAGCCTCGGACGCCGTCGTCGGCTCCCGCTCGGCGGGTCCCAACTGGGTGTCCGAGGGCCGGGAGTAACGAGGGCCCGCGACCGGGCGGTCCCTAGACTGATGCCTATGGACTCACTGATTTATGACCTGCCTGCGCTGACCATCCGCCGGATTTCCGTCAGCGAGATGGACAACAACGTGTACCTGCTGACCGCCAAAGCCAGCGGTACTCAAGTGCTGATCGACGCCGCGGACGACCTTCCCGCCATCCGGCAGCTGCTGCAGGACGGCGCGGCGGATACCGCGGCTGAACCCCGACTGGCGCTGATCGCCACCACCCACCAGCACTGGGACCACGTCCGGGCGCTGAAGGAACTGGTGGAGGCAACCGGCGCCAGGACCGCAGCCGGAACAGAGGATGCACAGCAACTGCCAGTGACCGTCGATGTGCCGCTGGAGCACGCGGACGTGGCCAACTTCGACGGCTTCGACTTGACGGCGGTCCATCTGCGCGGGCACACGCCGGGCTCAATCGCCTTTGTGTACGAGGACCCGGAAGGTCCAACCCACATTTTCTCCGGCGACTCGCTGTTCCCCGGCGGCGTGGGCAACACGCAGAAGGATCCGGAACGGTTCAGCCAGCTGCTCACCGACGTCACCCAGCGGCTGTTTGGCGCCTACCCGGACTCGGCCATTGTGCACCCGGGCCACGGCAAGGCCACCACCCTTGGCGCCGAGCGCCCGCACCTGAAAGAGTGGCGCGCCCGCGGGTGGTGAAGGGGCATCGAGTGCTCCATAACTGCCGTTGTGAGCCTTCTAAACGGCTGTTGGGGAGCACTCGATGGTGGTGATGTGCCGGGGTGCGGCTTAGCGGCTGCGGCGTTCGTTCGACGCCGGAGCCGAGGCACGGCGCGGGCCGCTGCGGGCGGGACGGCCGGAGCCGCCTCCGTTGCCGCTGTTGCCTGAACCGTAGGATCCGCCGGAGGTTCCACCGGTGTTGGAGGACCAGACGGCCTTGTTGCCGCCGGTTGCGCCTGCACCTGCGGAGCGCTGGCCACCCGTACGGGCACCTGCGCCGGCTGCTGCTGCGCGCTGGCCGGTGGCCGGACGGCCGTTGCGCTGGCCGCCGGAGGAAGCCGGACGGCCTGAGGATGCGGGCCGGCCGGTGCCGCCGCGGGGAGCGTCGCTGCGGGTAACGCGTGACTCTGCACGGCCGTCTGAACCGCGGCCGGCCGATGCACGGCCACCTGCTGCCGGGACGTCGTTGCGGTGCGTCGAAGCGGTGCCGCGGCCACGGGCATTGCGGCGTGCCGCTGCTGCGGCTATGGCACGGTCCTCGTTCTGCTCGGCAACCTTGTCGAATGCTGCACGGGCTTCCGTGCGGCCTTCAAAAGCTGCTGCCCGGCGCTCGGCACGGGGAACATCGGTGCGGGGAGCTTCAGCGGAAACCTTGCCGCGTCCACCGCGGCCGCCGCGTCCACCGGCAACCGGCGAAGCCTGGCGGCGGGCGCGCTTGCGCTCGGCGTTGGCACCGGTGGAGGTGCCGCCGCCCTGCTTGGCGGCCTTGGCTGCCAGGAGGGCAGCGCGGGTCCGCGGGTCAACCTTGTCAGCGATTTCGCCCACAAGCTCGCCCACGATCGGGGACGTGGCGGTGACGCGCTCGAAGCTGACGTCGACGCCGGCGGCCTTCATCAGCTTCTTCACGTCGGTCTGCTGCTCGGGCAGGGTGATGGTTACCACGGTGCCGTCGGAACCGGCACGGGCGGTACGGCCTGAACGGTGCAGGTAGGCCTTGTGCTCGGTGGGCGGATCAACGTGGATGACCAGTTCGACGTCGTCCACGTGAACACCGCGGGCAGCGACGTCGGTGGCCACCAGGACGCGGACGTCGCCGGAGGAGAACTCGGCGAGGTTGCGGTCACGGGCGTTCTGCGACAGGTTGCCGTGCAGGTCCACCGCGGGGATCCCGGCGTCGGTCAGGGTCTTGGCCAGCTTGCGGGCGTGGTGCTTGGTCCGCATAAAGAGGACGCGGCGGCCGGCGCCGGAGGCGAGCTCCACGATCAGCTGCTTCTTGACGGTCTGGTCGTTGACCACCAGTACGTGGTGCTCCATGGTGGTTACCGCGGCCTGCGGGTCATCCACGGAGTGGGTGAGCGGGTTGGACAGGTAGCGCTGGACGATCTTGTCCACGCCGTTGTCCAGGGTGGCGGAGAAGAGCAGGCGCTGGCCCTGGCTGGGGGTCATGTCCATAAGCTTCTTCACCACGGGCAGGAAGCCGAGGTCGGCCATGTGGTCGGCCTCGTCCAGGACGGTGATTTCCACGGCTTCGAGGGTGAGGATGCGCTGGCGGATCAGGTCCTCCAGGCGGCCCGGGCAGGCAATAACAATATCGACGCCGGCGCGCAGGGCCTTCTCCTGGCGCGCCTGGGAGATGCCGCCGTAGATCACGGTGGTGTTCAGGCCGGCGGCCTTGGCCAGCGGCTCGATGGTGGCGTTGATCTGGGTGGCCAGTTCACGGGTTGGTGCCAGCACCAGGCCCATGGGGCGGCCGGGCTTGCGGAAGTACGGGGCTTCGCGCTCGGCCAGGCGTGCCACCAGCGGGATGGCGAAGGCGATGGTCTTGCCGGAGCCGGTGCGGCCGCGGCCCAGGACGTCGCGTCCTGCCAGCGTGTCAGGGAGGGTCTTCACCTGGATGGGGAACGGGGTTTCGATTCCCTGGGCGGTGAGGGTGTCGGCAAGGGCCTTGGGCGTGCCGAGGACAGCAAAAGTAGTCAAAGTCAAAGGTCTTTCAGGCGGTATCCGTGCGGATATCGGCCCCCGGCGCCGGTTGGCCCAGGGGGTTCGCCGAAGAAAAGTCAGGTGATCAACCAGCCTGCTGCCGCTTATTCAAAGCGGCGGCCGGGACCAAATGGAACGCGTTCATCGACGCAGGATGTGCCTCTCACATGAAAAAAGCCCCGTCCCCTAAATGAAGGGGCACATGGGCATCACTGCACATCAAGTTCCACTAGTCTACCATCCCGGCCCCACTCCCTCTTCCCGCCAGCCCTGTCCCCTCCCTGAGGCGTTGCCAACACCGCAGCCGCGGGGCAGGGTTGAGGCATGACGGAACACGCGCCCCACCAGCAGGAACACCAGGCACCGCATGACGCCGGCCCCGGCCTTTCGGGGCACGCTGGCACCGAGGGCGGTCAAGGAATAAGGGACGCAGCCGCCCTGTGGGACGAGCGGTACCGCAGCAAGCCCCAGATCTGGAGCGGCAAGCCGAACCCCCAGCTCGTGCGGGAGGCCGGCGGACTCCGGCCGGGACATGCGCTGGACCTGGGCTGCGGCGAAGGGGCGGACGCGATCTGGCTGGCCCAGCACGGCTGGACCGTCACCGCCGTCGACGTTTCCGCCGTCGCACTGGAACGGGCGCGGGGACACGAGAAGGCGGCACTGGCGCGGGAAAGCGTGCACGCGGCCGAGGGCGCCATCGCCAGCCGGATCCATTGGCAGCAGGCCGACCTTGAGCAGTGGCAGCCAGCGGACGCTTATGACCTGGTGACCTCGCAGTTCCTCCACTCCCAGGAGTTGGCCTGGCAGGGGCCGCTGCGTGCTGCGGCGTCAGCCGTGAAACCCGGCGGGACCCTGCTAGTGGTGGGCCACCACCCGGACCGGTTGCCGCCGTGGGGAGGGGCCCACACCCACCACAACATGTTCTACACGGCTGATGAGCTGGTCCGGGAGCTGGAACTGGACGGCCCGGGGTGGCAGCTGGAAGTGCAGACCAGCCGGGAGCGGCCGGTGACCGGGCCGGAGGGCCAGCAGGCCACCATCGCGGACGTCGTGGTCCGGGCCAGCAAGCTCCCTTAACGACGTTCCTTGGAGTTTTTGTCCACATATGCAGACTTCGAGGGCCTTTAAGTCTGCATATGTGGACAAAAACTCAGGGGGTTTTGGTGGTGACCCGCGGCGCTACTGCCACCGCGGCGGCGGCAAGCACGGCGCACAGTGCAAAGACTCCGGCGAAGGATCCGGCCGTCGTCGTGAAGGCGGCGAAGACGATGCCCGTGGTGGCCAGCGCCAGCGCGCCGCCCAGTGAGTCGGAGATGGACATGGCGGAGCTGTTGAAGCCCTCGTTGTCCTTGCTCGACAGCGCCAGCGTCATCACGCTCAGCCGCGGATAGAGCAGGCCCATGCCGCCGCCGGCGAGGATCCAGCCGGCAATGACGACGGCGGGCGGCCAGTGCAGCGCGGCGGTCGCCAACGCGAGGAGTACAGCCGCGAGGACCATACAGGAGCCGATCCGGACGGCACCCCGGTGGGGCAACCGGGCACCGAGCCGCCCCTGGACTGCCGCAGCGCCCGCCCACGCAACGGCACCGAAGGTGAGGGTAAGGCCCGCAAAGGTGGGTGAAAACGAGTACTGCTCAATCAGCAGGTACGGCAGGTAGACCTCCGCGCCGAAGAACCCGGCTGACGCCAGCCCGCGCACCAGGATCACGCTGGGCAGCCCGCGCCGGGCGGCGAGCGTGCCCCGCGGCACCAAAGGCCGGACGGCCACCAGCGCAATGACGACGGCGGCAACCGCCAGGAGTGCCGGCGCTGCACCGAAGCCGGGGAGGCGGACTTCCCGCGAGAGGTTGAGCCCCAGCACCGCGAGCGCGGCCAGGCTGGCCCAGGCGAGCCGGCCCAGGGCCCACGGCTCGGGTGCCTGTTCCAAAACACCGCCCTGCTCGTGGCCCAGCGATGATTGGCCGGGCGGGGATTGGCCGGGCGAGGATTGGCCGGGTGCCATGTTCCGCAATACGGGGACGATCATTACCAAGGCAGGGATGACCAGTCCCACCACGCCCAGGAAGACCCAGTGCCAGCTGAATACCTGCGCCACCACCCCGGCGGCAAAGGGTCCCACCAGGGAGGGGATCACCCAGGCCGCGGAGAATGCCGCGAAGATCTTGGGGTGCAGCGGCCCGGGGTAGATACGGGCCACCAGCACGTACAGGGCCACGGTCAGGGCTCCGCCGCCCAAGCCCTGCACCAGCCGACCCGCCACCAGCACCGGCATGGAGGCGGCGGTGCCCGCGATCAGCAGGCCCGCCACGAACAGCGCCACGGAGGCGTAGAGCGGAATGGCTGGACCGCGGCGGTCGGACCAGTTCCCGGCCGCCACCATGCCAATCACCCCGGTGGCCAGCGGCCCAGCGAAGGCCAGGGCGTAGAGGTCCGCGCCCTGCAGTTCCCGGCTCACCACCGGCATGATGGTGGTCACCGCCAGGGACTCGAACGCGGCCAGGAAAACAAGCGCGCAGGTGCCGATGGTCACCCACAGGTATGGCCGCTGCAGGATGCCGGAATGGGTGTCTGCCGGTGGAAGGGTGGTGTCGCGCAAGCTATCGGGCCGATCGGTTGTTTGTCTTTCGTGCCAGCTTAGCGGCCGGGTCCGAGGGCCTACCTGGCCCTTGCTACTGCCGCCGGAACTATCACCCGCCCGGTGGCTGTCGAGTCCCGGTTCAGCATCCAGCCCACCCGTTTCACGGTACTGAGCATCACCACACTCTCCACGAGGTCGATGCCCGGGATCCGCTGCTGCAACGCAAGCTCGGCTTCCCCAAGTAAGTAGCAGTATGTGTTGTTATGAGCTCTCATAACAACGCTAACTGCTACCCGGTTTTGTCACCGACGAAGCGGTTCCGTCCGGACCGGTAGCCGAACACGGCCGCGAGCAGCCCCACGGCCAGGAAGAGGACACCGGCGGGGGCGAATGATCCGGTGGCCTGGTGCAGCTGGCCCACCATCAGCGTTCCCGTTGAGCCCAGGCCGTAGCCCACGCCCTGCATCATGCCCGACAGGTGGGCCGCCGTGTGCCCGTCCCGGGTCCGCAGCATGATCATGGTCAGCGCCACCGCTGTCAGGCTGCCCTGTCCCAGTCCCAAGAGTCCCGCCCACACCCAGACCAGCTCCAGCGGCCCGAAGATGCTCAGTGCGAAGCCGCCGCCGGTCATCAGCGCCACCACCGTGTTGATGGCCCGCTGGTCCCGGAACCTTGCCGCCAGCGCCGGTGCGAAGAGCGAGCCGAGCATCTGCAGCACGATACTCACCGACACGATCAGCCCCGCCGTAGCCCCGTCCACGCCCCGTTCGCGGAGGATGGGCGCCAGCCAGGCGAACACGCTGAAGGACATCATGGCCTGCAGCACCATAAAAATGGTGACCTGCCAGGCCACCGGCGAGCGCCACACGTTTACGCCGTCCTTCACTGCCTGGTGCCGCACGGCGCGTTGCCGGACAGCCACGGGAAGGAACAGGAAAAGGACGACGGCGGCGGGCAGCGCCCAGAACCACAGCGCCTGCGTCCACTCCCCCGTCGCCGCGTAGACAGGGTAGGTGAAGCCGGCTCCGAGGGCGGCGGAGGCACAGATAGCTGTGGTGTAAAGCCCGCCCATGAGGCCCAGCCGATGGGGGAAGTCGCGTTTAACGAGCCCCGGCAGGAGCACGTTGCAGAGGGCGATGGCGGCGCCGCAGGCAGCGGTGCCGGCCAGCAGCGCCGGCAGGTGCGGCGGTCCGGCCGGACGGAGCAGGAGCCCTGCCGTGAGGACCGCCATGGCGCCGAGGAGGACGCGTTCGGCGCCGAAGCGTCGTGCCAGCACGGGAGCGAGGGGGGCGAACAGGCCCAGCAGTGTCACCGGGACGGTTGTCAGGACTACGACGGCCCAGCCGGGCAAGGCTGCCTGGGAGGTAATTTCGGGCAGCACGGCCGAGAAACTGGAGAAGACAGTGCGCAGGTTCAGCCCGATCAGGACCAGGCACAGGCCGAGGTAAATGAGGCCCCTTTTGCTTCCTGTCCGGGTTGGTTCCGGCGCCGGCAGTTCATCTATTTCGGCGTCCACCAGGTTGTCCGGCCGGGCCTGTTGTGCCTGTCGGGGGCCCGGCGCGCGATCCATGGAGCGCTGCCTTTTTGCCGCCGCGTCTGTAGCTTCCGTCACCTGCCCATTCTTGCAGGACTGCCGGAGGGACCAGGTTATCCACATAGGGCAAAAGGCGCCTGCTGCGAAGCTCACCGCCTCCATAGGTTGAAACAGTAACCGCACTCCAGGACTGCCGCTCCGGCCCCATCAGAGGAGAGTAATGGATGTTCCGCCACCATCAGCAGATGAGCAACCACAACCTGAAGCGCCCGTTGCTGCGCTGACCAAAGAAGCGGAGACCGGCCAGTACACACGCAAGGCAACCCACAGCGTGACGATGGGGGTCCTTGCCGTTGTCAGCATGATCGTCACTGCTCCGCTGGCCATGTTTGCCATGCTCGGGACCTATCCGTCCGATGGCGGCCCCTCACCGATGCCTTGGGTGACGCCGTTAGTGTTCTTCAGCCTGCCTCTTCTGTTTGCCTTGCCGTCGCTGGTGCTGGCAATTTCCGTCATCAAGAACTCCCCGGACACTTCACCCGCCCGGTCATCGGCGGCCTTTGCCTTATGCGTCTCGGGGCTGGTCTTTGCGCTGGCTTTGGGACCTGCACTGGACCAACTGGGGAACATATGATTCCACCCTTCGGCCGCCGGTATTCTGGAAGGGATGAGCGAATCCCCAGAATCCCCCCAGCCGCAGCATGTCCCGAGGCCCGTAACCCCCGGCACGCAGGCTTCCTATGGCACGTACGGCGGCCGGCCGGTCAGCTTCGTCCGCCGCGGAACCCGCCTTCAGGGGCGCCGGCAGGCGGCCTGGGAACTGCACGCCGAGCGGTGGGCCGTGAACGTCCCCCGCCATGTGGCCAACACCTCCGTCCACCCGGACTACACGTTCGATGCAGAGTCGGAATTCGGCCGGAAGGCGCCCCTCATCGTCGAGATCGGTTCCGGCCTGGGTGACGCCATTTGCCACGCCGCCGAGCAGAATCCGGATACCGATTTCCTCGCCGTGGAGGTCTACACCCCGGGACTCGCAAACACCCTCATCAAAATCAACAGCCGCGGCCTGAGCAACGTGCGCGTGGTTGAAGCCAACGCCCCGGAGGTGCTGGCCACCATGCTTCCGGAGGGCTCGGTCAGCGAACTCTGGGTCTTTTTCCCCGACCCCTGGCACAAGTCGCGGCACCACAAACGGCGCCTCATCCAGCCCGAGTTCGCCGACCTGGCCGCGCGGGCACTGAAAAAGGGCGGGCTTTGGCGGATCGCCACGGACTGGTCCAACTACGCGGTCCACGTCCGCGACGTGCTGGCGGATTCGAAGGACTTCGAGAACCTTCACACCGGCGAGCGCCGCGGACCCGAAAGCCCGCTAACGCAGGTATGGCAGTCGGGCGTGGAGTCAGTGGTGGGAGGAGCGCCTGTCCGGGAAGGCCGCGCACCGGTCAGCACGGAACACACAGGGCCCAACGAGGGCGTGGATGAGACGGGCGGCTGGGCTCCGCGGTTCGAGGGCCGGATCCGGACCAGCTTCGAGGCCAAGGCGCATGAAGCCGGGCGCCTGATCTTCGACCTCTGCTACCGGCGGCGGTAACCCAACGCCCAGGAGCTCGGCTTCGCCGGGTTCAGCCCGCCCCCGTTGTGGAGCATGCCACGGAACAGATCGTGCCACGGAACGGATCGTGCCGCGGAATCCACATGCCGGCGACACTCTTCCACATAGTTTCTCCCGCTGACTGGGCCGGGACAAGGTCCGCGTGGCACGATGGCGGAGTGAGGTGCATGCACCGTTCGCGCTTGCGCGCCGGCATAAAGGAACAGCCATCAAAAGAGAACTGAAGCAGGCCGCGGACGCGGCGGAGAACGTCACCAACTCCCGCACGCTGGAGCTGCTGGCGAGGGCGGGCTTTGCGGCCAGCGGGATCCTGCATCTGCTGGTGGGAGCCATTTCCATCCGGCTCGCCATGGGCGGGACAGGAAATGCCGATTTCAGCGGCGCCGTAGCCGAGCTGGCCACCCAGCCCGCGGGGCCCTTCCTGTTGTGGGCCAGCTTCGTCGCCTGCGCCGGCCTGGCGCTGTGGCAGGCCAGCGATGCCATATTCGATTACAACCGTCTGCCCACCAAGGAAAAGGCCGGGAAGAAGGCCAAGGCGGCAGCGCAGGCCCTCGTGTACGCAGGACTTGCCTTGACGCTGATGTCCTTCGCGCGCGGCACGGGCTCAAGCGGAGACAACCAGCAGACAGCAAGCGACCTCACCGCCTCGCTGATGAAGGCTCCGGGCGGTGTGGCGCTGCTGGTCCTCCTGGGCGCCGGCATCGCCGTGACGGGGGTGGCCTACGGCATCCGCGGTGTGCGGAAATCGTTCGAGAAGCAACTGGCGATGCCCGCAAACCCCACAGCAAGGAAGGCCGTCACAATTCTGGGGATCACCGGCTATGTAGCCAAGGGAACGGTGCTGCTGTTGACCGGCCTGCTGATTGCCATTGCCACCCTTGAGGCACATCCCGAAGAATCGACAGGATTGGATGGCGCCCTGCGGGCACTGCGCGACCAGCCCTTTGGTTTGTATTTCCTGGCAGCCGTGGGCGCGGGACTGATCTGTTACGGCGTCTACATGGTGGTCCGGGCCCGCCTGGCAAAGATGGTCCAGTAGCGCCGCCGGAAGCACGCACTGCCGGAACCGCTGTCCCCAGTCCCGGACGGGCCTGCAGGTGCGCATAGGGTTGGACCATGCCCCAGGTACGCGCCGAACGCTTCATCCGCATCGACCCGGACACCGCCTTCGCCTTCTCCCAGACCACCGGCGCCTTCCGGCTGCAGTGGGATCCGTTCATCGCCGGACAACACTTCCTGGGCGGAGCCGTCACCGCAGGCAAGGGTGTACGCACCCGCACCCGCTCGCGCCTCGGCCTGGTAATGGTGAGCGAGTACGTCTCCTACGCCCCGCCCAAAAACGTCGGCATGACCATGGTGTCCGGCCCCTGGTTCTTCGACAACTTCGGCGGCGGCTGGCGGTTCACCGCGGACAATGGCGGCACGCGGGCAGTCTGGAAGTACACCTTTTCCTGCCGCCCGGCCCTGCTGCGGCCGGTTATGGAGCGGATCGGCACCTGGCTGCTGGGCCGGGAAATCGAGAAACGGATCGAAGCGTTCGCCCGCGCCTGCGAAAACCCGGCCCTGCTGGCGGAGTTCCACGCGCTGGAACCAAACACCACCAACAGGCAGCAGCACTAGCCCCGGGCGCTGCAATCACGGGAGGGCAATCACGGCACGGCAATCACGGCACGGTGATCACGGCAACCGCGTGCTGTGTGCCGTCCCGCAGTTCCACGCTGGAGATGCTGCCCAGCTGGATGGGCGTTGCCCCGGTGACCTTGACCCGGCCGCTGGGGGTGGCCGTCCAGGCGCAGGCGCGGTCCTCCCCGCCGGCGCGGTCCCGTACCCACAGCGACAACGTGCCATCCGATGGGAGGCTGCTGCCGTTCACTGCCAGCTCCGTGCCCCAGGTCTTACGGGCCAAATCGATGCTGAACTGCAGTCCGCCGCTGGACTGCACGGAGTAGGAGGCATCCGGCTGGGGTGCGCGGCTCAGAAGCGGGCTTACGGACAGTCCCACGGCAAGGCAGGCGGCGGCCACTGCGCCCGCCAGCGCTGCCCACCGCCGTCGTACTTGACGACGTCGGCTGGCAAGTTTGGCGAGGAGGGTCACCGGGACTGCGGCTGCGGGCGGAACCGCCACGCCGGACGGAACAGCGGTCAGCGCCACGGCATCCGGCACGGGAACGGCGTCCAGCAGGACGGGCACCTTCTCCAGCCGGGACAGCTCCTCCCGGCATTGCGCACACTCACGGAGGTGGTCTTCGAAGCTCTTCAGGTCAACGGGATCCAGTCCGCCCAGCAGGTAGGCGCCCAGCAGTTGGTGGACCTCGGAGGCGTTCACCGTTCCACCCCCATTTCATCCAGGATTGTCCGCAGGGCCCGCACGGCGTAATAGGCGCGGGACTTCACGGTTCCACTGGGGATGTTCAGCTGCACCGCCGCCTCGTTGACGGTGAAGCGCCGGTAGTGCAGGGCCACCAGGACATCCCGGTGTTCACTGCTGAGGCGGAGCAGCGCTTCCTCGATCAGTACGCGGTTCAAGAGTTCGTCCACCCGCTCCACGGCTTCGGCGTGACCGCTGAGCCCGTCGTCCAGCGCCTCCGCCGGGCGGCGTTGGGCACGGCGGTAATTGTCGATCATGATATTCCTCGCGGTCCGGAACAGGTAGCTGCGGAGGCTGCCGGTGACCTCAGGGGCGTGCTGCCAGACCCGGAGCACGGTTTCCTGCACCACGTCCTCGGCAAGCTGGGGGTCCCGGGAGGCGCTGAGCACAAAGCGGCGGAGGGCCGGGCCGTGTTCGCGGTAAATGGACTCCACGACGTCGTCGTCAAGCGGCATTCGGCGGACCTCCTGTCCCGGCCTCCGCACGGCCCTTCCGCGCTCCCCGGCTGGTACAACGTCCCCGGGCGGGATCTGGTTCAACGTGAACCATTCTTCACCCAGGTGCGTCGTACAGGTTAGCGCCCGGCGACCGGTGCCGGGCAGCACCGAAGGAGCAACCCATGAAACAGCATGTGTTGGGGGCAGGCCTCGCAATCCTGGCCCTGACGGCGGCCCTGACCGGGTGCGCCGGCGGCAGCGGAACCACTCCTGCGGCCACCAGTCCGGCTGTCACTGCAGGCTCCCCGGCTGCCTCGGCGACCGCCCCTGCTGCCTCCGTATCGCCGCCCTCCGCAACGTCATCCTCAACGGCGAGCGCCGGCGTTGACCTGAAGACTGCATCCTCAAGCGCGGGCACCATCGTGGTGGACGCCAAAGGCATGAGCCTCTATTTCTTCACCAAGGACGTCAAGGATTCGGGCACCAGCGCCTGCACCGGCGCCTGCCTGGCGGCCTGGCCGCCGCTCATCACCACCTCTGATACGCCCAAGGTCGAAGGGGTCACCGGGACCGTGGGCACCATCACCACGCCGGAAGGCGCAAAGCAGGTCACCCTGAACGGCATGCCGCTGTACTACTACGCCAAAGATACTAAGGCAGGCGACATCGTGGGCCAGGGCGTCAACGACGTCTGGTACCTGGCGGATCCTTCCGGCGAAATGATCAAGAAGGGCGCTTCCGGGTACTGACCGGAGGCACGCGGGCAGATCATGTCATGGAAGCGGGACAGCCGGCAGCGTCCCCGGCAGGGGAACCTGCGAGGGGACCGGCACCTCCGGTTGCTTGCCCAGGCCGTCGGCGATCTGCCCGGGAATTGCTCCGGGCAGGGTTTCTGAAGCGGGAACTTCCCCGGGCGTTCCCGGGGAAGTTCGCTGGCCATTGGCGTTCTCCGCCGCAGCAGGACCGCCCGACGGCGGCGTGGCCGCGGGGTGCGCTGCGGCGGGGTCCGCCGGGACCGACGCAGGGTCCCCGGTTGGAGTGCCGGCGGGCACTGCAGCGGTAGGGGCCGTGGGCGCAGGGGTGGCGGGCCTGCCCGCCTGATCACCGGCGGGTCCGGCGGAACCGGCGGAACCGGTGATAAAGGAGGTCACGGCCTGGTTGAGCTGCGTGAACGAGTGGCGGATGCCCTGGTCCGATGCTGCGGCAACGGCACCGCCGGCGCCGAGTGATACTGCCACAGACAAGGTGGTGAGGGCGATCCGGCGCTTGGCCCGGCGGCGGGCCGCGAGCTCGTCAACGGGAGCCGCCGGGGCTTGCGCAGCGGGGACTGTTGGTGCTTCAGCGGCGGGCGCGCCGGCCATAAGCGCCAGCACTTCGGCGGAAGGCTGCGGGGCAACGGTGCCCAGCGCCTGGAGCTCCATGAGGACAGGACGGAGCTGGCTGTCGCCGCCCAGGTCTGCTTCCAGCAGCAGCTGGTCCACTGTCCCTTCACGGCGGGATCCTGCGGTGTCACTCATGATTTGCCTGGTTTCTTTTGAGCGTCTGTGCCTTGAGGTTGTGAAGGGCCCTGCGTTGAAGCTGCTTGATGGCTCCTTCGCTTTTGCCCATAATGCCGGCCACCTGTTCGATCGAAAGGTCGGCCACCACGCGCAGGGCGAGCACTTCCTGGTGTTCGTCGCTGAGCCCTTGCAGCATTGCTTCGGCACCGCCGTTCAGCCCTACCGCGTCATCTTCCGCGGAGGGTGTGCTGCGGCTGTCCTCCTGCGGGTCATACGGACTCAGTTGCGGCCGGCGTTCCAGCCGCCGGTAGTGGTCCACCATCCGCGCATGCGCAATCGAGAAGAGCAGTGACTTTGCGCCCTGCAGTCCACCGGCGAGGCCGGTGATTTTTGGGAAGAAAGCCAGGAAAACGTCCTGGGTGACCGCTTCGGGATCGTCCACACCCCGTGCCTTGAGATAGCCCAGCACCGGACCGGCGAAGGTCCGGTAGGCCACGCCGAAGAGCGCTGCCGGGTCGGTTCCGGCGGCGTCATCGAATATGTCGATCTCTTCTTGGGCCAAAGTGTCTGGCACCAGCGGCTCCTCCATCCCGGGGCGGGCCATGCCCGTTCAGGGTTTAGGCTGCGGTCTGCGGGACCGGCGTACTGCGGGAAACGAAGTCGGCGCCGTTTCCCGCAGTACACACTAGCCAAGCGCGCTTAGCGGACGGAAACGGAGGGTGCGTCCACCACGTCGCCGGGTACGGCGGGAACTGCAGGCACGGCAGGAACCGCGGGCTCGCCGTCGACACCCGGAACGGCGGGGACTGCCGGAACAGCGGGCAGCTCAGGACGGTCTACTTCAACCGCGGCGGAGCCGGCTGCTTCGGCGCCTGCCGTGGCGGCGGCGTCAGCCTGGGCCACGACGTCGTCGCAGAAGCTTCCGATGTTCGCTTCGCCCTGCGCGGCAATGGCCAGCGAGGAGAAGCCTTCAGAGGAAGCGTTCAGGCCGCCGTTGGCGAAGGCGGTGCAAAGGCCGAGGGATGCAGCGCCCGCTGCATCAACCACGGTGCCGGCCGCAGCGGAAACGGAAGCCTGGGCGGCGACGTTCTCGTCTGAAACAGTGGCGTCACCGGCGGCTTCGGCATCCGCGTCGGCGGAGACGTTGGCTGCGGCGTCTGCAGCGGCATCGGCGGCTGCCTGGCCCTCGGCTGCTTCAGCTGCAAGCTTCGGGGCCGGCGCGCCGAAGAGGTCGTGTGCGCTCTGCTGTACCTCGGTGGGGAGGACACCGGTAACAGCCGCGGCTCCGGTACCGCCGACGGCGATGGTGCCGGCTGCCAGTACTCCGGCGGCGACTTTGCTGGTGGCGAGGACGGTGAACAACGACATAAAAAACTCCAAAACCTAGACAACACGTTCGATTCGGGCCCGGCGGGCAGGCCCATCACCTCCTACATCGCCGAGGACGGCGGAAAGGTTACGGCACGCACAATGTTTTTTTCGGCGTCGGGGCCGGGGGCAGCGTGCAGGCGGGGAGGCAGGCCCGGCGGGGCTACGATCGGAGCATGGCCGCAACCCCCATGCCCACAACCCCCGAGCCGCAGAAAAGAGCCGGCACATGGCAGCTGATGGTGGACAACAACAAAGCCCTCCTGATGCGCAAGACCGGCAAGGACACCGCGTACTGGGCCGCGAAGGCCCGCGCCGCCGGCATCCACAACGACGCCGGGCTCCGCGCGTGGATGCGTGACGAATTCGGAGTGACCGGGTACGCCCAGTACGCGGTGTCCTGGGAAATGTTCGGTTACCCCGACTTTATGCTCCGCGATGCCGACGAGCTGATTGACGGACAGTACGCGAACCATCCGCACCTGAGGCCTATCGCCGACGCAATCCTGACGTGGGCAGCTGCCACCGAAGGCGTCGGCATCCAGATGCGGAAGGGCTACGTATCGCTCCACAGCCGGCGGCGGAAATTTGCCCAGGTCACCAGGACCACGAACAACGCAGTGGACGTGACCCTCCGGTTCGGTGCCGCTGTGCCCGGCGGTTCTGTACCCGATGCCTTGGCGGAAAGCCGGATCGAAGCGGTCAAGACCCGGGCCGACGATCCGTTCACCCGCCGGGTCCGCCTCACCTCCGAGGATCAGGTGGATGACGGACTGCTCGCGATCCTGGCAGCAGCACTGGAGCAGAACAGCTGGCAGGACAACCAGTAGCCCGCAGCGCGCTGCCGGCCCCCCGCCGGACCGGCTAGGCGTCGATCATTGCTCCGTCGGCTTCCTCGAACTCCACCGCCGCCACGATCTCCTGGGTTTCGGGGTTGATCATAAAGGCCTCGTCGTCGTCCTCGACCATAAGGAAGTCGCCGTGGTCGGTGGAGAAGTGCCAGGCGAGGGTCTTGTCGCCGTCGTGCACGTAGTTGGGATCGCCCATGGTGATCTTAATGAGCTCGTATCCGGCGATGCTGCAGAGTTCGCGGATGATGATCTCAAAGTCCGGGGCATCCTCCAGGGCCTCGGCGTCCGCTTGCGCCTGGCGTTCCGGCAGATCCGGGATCTGGCTGGCGAGACGCTCGATGCAGGCGCCGATCTCCTCGTCGTCCAGCACCAGCAGTTCGGCCTGGCCGCGGAGCCATGCCGCGTTGAGGGAGGTGATGTTTTCGCTCTCCAGCAGTTCCTCGAACTCGCCGTCGAGCTCCTCCATCCGGAGGACGCCGTCGGGCGTTTCCTCGGAGTCGTCCAGGCCGCCGTCGAGGTAGTGCTCCTCGTCTTCCTCGGACAGGCCATCGAAGGCCTCAACGGCACGGTTGAAGAGGTCGAGGTGGGCGGTTGCGCCCATTCCCGCCATGCCTTCGCGGATCAGGGTGTCCGTTTCGGACCGGTCGACGGCGGTGAACACGTACTGCGCAAAGCCGCCCTCCAGTGCCTGGCTGAGGTAGAAGTCCACGTAGTAGCTGCGCACCGCGACAGGTGACATCTCCTCGGTGCGGAGCAGGGCGGTATGCATGGCATCCACGATGGCGACATTGGCTTCCACCACGTCCTCGTCGTTTGAAGCGATGCTGCTGCTGGTCAGGACGACGGGCTGCTGGCTGGTGATCATGGCAATCCTCACTGCTGTCGCGGGTGGTGCTCGAACGCTTTTCACGCTACGTCCGCGAGGCACCCAAGGCGTTGAGGGGGAAATGAACGTCAGGCGAAGTTTGCGGGACTAGTGCCTGGCGGCCGGCCCCACTGATCCCCGCTTCACCAGTGTCGCGGCAAATTCCGGGGCGGCGGCCGGTGCCTTCCTTCCCTGGATCTGGCGGATAAGGGCATCAGCTGCGGCAACACCCATCTCGTACACGGGCTGGGCGATGACGGTCAGCGGCGGGGTGGTGAGCCGGGTCCAGGCGAAGTCGTCATACATCAGGAACGAGACGTCGTCCGGGATCGAAAGGCCCAGGTCCTGGATCGCCTCAACCACACTGAGTCCGATGAGCCCGTCCGAGGCTATGATCGCCGTTGCCGGATCAGGCTGCTGCAGCAGTTCCCGGGTGATTTTTTTGATGGATTCCGGGCCGCCGGCGTTGAGCCGGACCAGGTCCTCGGGCTGGGGAAGTCCTGCTTCCTCAAAGGCACGCTTCATGCCGTCCCGCCGGTCGGCGATCTGTGAGGAGTCCAGCGGCAGGCCGGCGAAGTAGGGTTCGTCCATCCGGATGGTGGAAATGAAGGCTATGCGGCGGTGCCCTTCCTGGATCAGATGGGTGGTGGACTCGTATGAGATTCCCTCCATTTCCACTGCCACCGTTTCCACGTCCAGCCCCGGGGCTTTCCGGTCCAGGAGCACCAGAGGGCGCCCCGACTTGTGGACACTTTCCAGGTGTCCGGTATCCACTGACGACGCCGGCGCGATGATCAGCCCGTCCACACGTTTGTCCAGCAGGACCTTGACCGCGTCCACTTCCGCTGCGGTGTCCTCGTCCGTGTTGACCAGGATGACGTTGAAGCCGCTCTTTTTGGCAGTGTCCGTGATCCCCCGGGTCGCCAGGCCGAAGTGCGGGTTTTCGATGTCGCCCACCACCACGCCGATGGTGTTCGACTTCCCGGTGTTCATGCTGCGTGCGAGCTCGTTCGGGCGGTAGTTCAGCTCTTCGGCGGCGGCCAGCACGCGTTCGCGCACGTCGTCGCTGACCGCGCCGTAATTCCCCAGTGCCCGGGCTGCCTGGGCTTTGGATACCTGCGCGGCCTTGGCGACGTCGGCGACCGTGACGTCGCGCCGCCGTGAAGCGTCAGTGCTCATGTCGGCCTTTCTGTGGGGCGTTTGCTGGCCCGGGTGGCTGCGGTTTGTTTGTCCAAGAATGTGAGTCCGGTCTCAATCCTAGGGACTGAGACGGAAGCCAGCAAGAGGTACCGGCGAAGAGTATCCGCGGAGCCGCCCTTTCCGCGTCCAGCCCCTCCTCACCTGCCGTCCGCCCTCGGGGAACCGCGGCACGCGCTCCCCTGCCGGCGAACTAAGATGGATCAGATACCAACCACCGGCCCCGGCCCCGCCGCGGCGTGTTGAAAGTAGCGCGCACCATTCCATCCCACCCGGACGAAAGTACGGCACTGGCAATACAGACCCCCGCCATTAACGACCGTTCCCTTGCGGCCGGACTGGCGTATGCCATGGGCAGCCGTGTCTCTGGCATCTCGTTCGACCCCGCCACAGGCCTCATGCTGGGCAAAGTCCGCGGCGGCGCGGACGTGCCCTATTCCACCACTGCCAAACTGGTCCGCAAGGCCGGCGGCTGGAGCTGCACCGTGGGCGTGTGCAGCTGCCCGGTCCGGAAGGACTGCAAACACGTTGCAGCGCTGCTCTTTGCAGCCGAGGACAACCCGGCCACCCGCGTCCAGCTCCTCTCGCCGGCCACCGCCACCCAGGTCTCGCGTGAGCCGTCCGTGGCCGTTTCAGACTGGGAGAAGGCGCTCAGCCCCCTGATCTCCCAGCCAGGGGCCGCGCCCTCCACCGGCGGCGTCCCGCTGGCACTCCAGTTCGAGGTGGAGGAGCCGGCCCCGCACTTCTCCTACACAGGACGGCGCGATCCGCTCCGCAGCGTCCGCCAGCTCAAGGCCCGTCCCGTGATCATGGGAGCCAAGGGCAAGTGGATCCGCGGCGACGTCTCCTGGAACACCCTGAGCTACCTGAACTTCCGGCGCGAATGCAACGAGGCACACGTGGAGTGGATGCAGGAGTTCCTGGCCGCCCATTCCGCGTCCGCCGGCCGGATGCAGAATTCCACCGGACTGTGGCTGGGCCTGAACACTTACTCAGGAAAGAACCTGTGGAGCCTGCTCACGGATGCCGGGAAGATCGGGCTGGCCCTGGTCCACTCCAAGGGCAGCGAACCGGTGCGGCTCGCGGAGTCCCCCGCCGCCGTCGGCCTTAACCTCGGACGGTATGGCTCCACGGCGAATGGCGACCCCGCGAAGGAAAGCCCGGCGGGTGAACGCGCAGAAGACCATGGCACACCAGCCAAGGACCAGGCGTCCGACGGCGGGCTGGAGCTCGCGCCCACCATCACCGTGGAGGGGGACGACGTTGATCCCGCCGCCGTGGGAACCATCGGCCGGCCAGCACACGGCATCTTCTTCACCTCCTGCGAAGCCTCCCTGCCGGGAGTCCCCGACCCGGACGGAATCATCACGCTCGCACCGCTCGAGGGCGGCCTGAGTGAGGAACTGCTGGCGTTTGTCACCGCCGGAAGCACCCTGCATATCCCCGCCAAGGACGAGACGCGCTTCCTCACCGGCTTCTATCCGAAACTCAAGCAGACTGCCCGGGTCACGGCCCGGGACGAGTCCGTTTCGCTGCCCGCACTGGCCGTCCCCACGCTGTCACTGCTCGCAAACTACGGCGCCGACCACAGGCTCCGGCTGCACTGGGAGTGGCACTACAAAACGGGGAACCTGGTCACCGCCCAGCCGCTGTGGCGGCACCCCGGCGACCACGGTTACCGTGACGACACCGCCGAAGCACGCATCCTCGAGGGCGTCGGCCGGCCGTGGGAAGTGGTGCCTACCCTGGGTGAATCCGCCACCGGCGGCTGGGGCACTCCCCGGCTTGCGGCATCCGTGGAGCTGAAAGGCCTGGACACGCTGGCGTTCACCGAGGAGGTCCTCCCCCGGCTCCGCGAGGCTCCCGACGTCGACGTGGACACGGTGGGCGAGATCGCCGACTACCGCGAGGCCGAGGAAGCGCCCGTGGTTTCCATCTCCACCAAGGCCACCGAGCAGCGCGACTGGTTCGACCTCGGCATCCAGATTTCGCTCGAGGGCCAGCCGGTGTCCTTCGCCGCAGTGTTCTCGGCGCTCGCCGCCGGCCAGACCAAAATGCTGCTGCCCAGCGGCGCATACTTCTCCCTGGACCTGCCCGAGCTCCACCAGCTCCGCGCGCTGATCGAGGAGGCGCGCTCGCTGCAGGACAACAAGGATGCGCCGCTGCAGATCAGCCGCTTCCAGGCCGGCCTGTGGGATGAGCTGGCACAGCTGGGGATCGTGGACGAGCAGGCGGCGGCCTGGCGATCGGCCGTGGGCGGTTTGCTGGAAGGCGGCGTGGAGGGCCTGCCGCTGCCTTCCACCCTCAACGCAGAGCTGCGTCCCTACCAGCTGGAGGGCTTTAACTGGCTCACGTTCCTGTACAAACACAGCCTGGGTGGCATCCTCGCCGACGATATGGGCCTGGGCAAGACCGTGCAGGCGCTCGCGCTGATGTGCGCGGCGAAGGAACTGGCCCTTGGTGCCGCTGCGGAGGCGCCCGTCACCTTGGGTTCCGGCACCCCAGCTTCAGCGCCCGACGCCGGCGCTCCCTTTTTGGTGGTGGCCCCCACCAGTGTGGTGGGCAACTGGGCCCTGGAAGCGGCGCGGTTCGCCCCCGGCTTGAAAGTCCACGCCATCAGCGAGACCTTCGCCAAGAGCAGCCAGGTCCCGGCCGAGGCCCTCGCCGGCGCGGACATCGTGATCACGTCCTACGCGCTGTTCCGGATTGACTACGAGGCCTACGCGTCCAGGACCTGGTCCGGCCTGGTGCTGGACGAGGCCCAGTTCGTGAAGAACCACCAGTCCAAGGCGTACCAGTGCGCCCGGAAACTGCCGGCCACCTTCAAGCTGGCCATCACCGGCACGCCGCTGGAAAACAACCTGATGGAGTTCTGGGCCCTCACCTCCATCGTCGCGCCCGGCCTGTTCTCCAGCCCCAAGCGTTTCGCGGAGTATTACCAGAAGCCGGTAGAGAAAAACGGCGACAAGGGGCAGCTGGACAAGCTCCGCCGTCGGGTCCGTCCGCTGATGATGCGCCGCACCAAGGACCAGGTCATCAAG
Source organism: Pseudarthrobacter siccitolerans (assembly GCF_001046895.1). Classification (GTDB taxonomy): domain Bacteria; phylum Actinomycetota; class Actinomycetes; order Actinomycetales; family Micrococcaceae; genus Arthrobacter; species Arthrobacter siccitolerans. The sequence goes on along the minus strand of NZ_CAQI01000025.1, from coordinate 97,780 downwards.
GACCTGCCGCCGAAGCAGGAGCAGATCCTGGAGGTGGTGCTGAACCCGCGCCACCAGAAGGTGTACCAGACACACCTGCAGCGGGAGCGGCAGAAGATCCTGGGCCTGATCGAGGACGTCAACAAAAACCGGTTCACCATCTTCCAGTCGCTGACCCTGCTGCGGCAGCTCAGCCTGGACGCCTCGCTCGTGGACCCTGCGCTGACGTCGGTCCGTTCCAGCAAACTGGACGTGTTGTTCGAGCAGCTGGAGGACCTGGTGGCGGAGGGGCACCGCGCCCTGATCTTCAGCCAGTTCACCGGGTTCCTCGGTAAGGTCCGCGAGCGGCTGGATGAGGAGAAAATCGAGTACTGCTACCTCGACGGCGGCACCCGCAACCGCGCCGACGTCGTCAGTGAGTTCAAGAACGGCAGCGCCCCGGTGTTCCTGATCTCGCTGAAGGCCGGCGGTTTCGGCCTCAACCTCACCGAAGCCGACTACGTGTTCCTGCTGGATCCCTGGTGGAACCCGGCCTCGGAGGCGCAGGCCGTGGACCGGACGCACCGGATCGGCCAGGCGCGGAACGTTATGGTCTACCGGCTCGTGGCCAAGGACACCATCGAGGAAAAGGTCATGGCGTTGAAGGCCCGGAAGTCGCAGCTCTTCGCCGACGTGATGGAGGGCGACGCCCTGGCCGGCGGCGCCATCACGGCGGAAGACCTGGCCGGGCTGTTCCAGGAGTAGCGCGGCCTGCATTCCGGCATTTTCGAGGCGCACGTTCCATTCCGAGGCGCATATTCCCGGGCGCGGCCCATATCCGCGCAGCGTCAGGGAATCTGCGCAGCGAGGATGCGTTTGCGCGTCGTGAATATGGACATATGCTGGTCTCCACAACAAACTACAACGTTGGAGAAACTGTGCCCCAGCAGCAGGCCACCAAGCAGACCTCCGCGTCCCCGGCCCTTCCGCCCCTGCGCCCGGATGCCTTGGGCACGCCCTACCGCGACCCCGTTTGGGACGGCCCCACCGACCCCATCCTGGTTCCGGACCACCTCACCGGCGAGTGGGTGCTGTTCTACACGCAGCGCCGGGCCACAGCCCCTGGCCTCACGGGCGTGGAGTGGGTGCACGGCACGGCCATCGGCGTGGCACGGTCCTCCGACGGCGGACTCAACTGGACCTACCAAGGCACCGTAGAGGGACTCGTCCCGCCGGACACTGCACTCCCCGCCACACTCTGGGCTCCCGACGTCGTACGGATCGGCGACCGGTGGATAATGTACCTGACGGTGCTCGGCGGGGTGCGGACGGACTGGACCGGGACCGCGTCCATCGTCCAGTTCGCCAGCCAGGACCTGGCCACCTGGGAGTACCTGGGCGCCATCGACCTGGACTCGCCGCGCGTCATCGATGCCGCCGTCGCCCGGTGCGGGGACGGCCGGTACCGGCTCTGGTACAAGGACGAAGCCCGTGGATCGACCACCTACAGCGCGGTCAGCGACACCCCGGAGGATCCGTCGTCCTGGGTTCTTGAAGGACTCACCATCCCGGGCCGTCCACATGAAGGGCCCAAGGTCTTCCGGATGGACGGGACGTTCTGGATGATCGTGGACGAGTGGCGCGGCCAGGGCGTGTACCGTACGGAAGACGGTGCGGGCGGCTGGATCCGGCAGGACCACCTGGGCGGGCTCATCCTCACGGCGCCGGAGTCGGTGGACGGACGGCCCGTCGTCGGACGCCATGCTGACGTGGTTCCGCTTCCCCCGCAGGAGGACGGCACGGAACGGGCGCTGCTGGTCTACTTCACCCACCCGCACTGGGGCGGCGAGGACATCGGCACCATGGCACCTGACCCGAAGACCCGCCTCAGCCACGTCCGGGCGGCGGTGCTCGAGGTGCACGACGGCATCCTGGTCTGCAGCGAGCCGTAACCAGCACCGAGCCTTAACCAGCAACGCCGACAGGCACGACAAAGGGCCAAACCCTGGAACTATAAGCCAGCTGCTGCTGGCACCGGTCCAAGGCCTGGCCCTCCGCCTGACTCGTATCCCGGGCGCCCCCACCCGGAATTCTTTACTGCACGCTAGGCCCGCTGCGGCGAACCAAGCTCCACCGGATCCTCGTCCGTCAGGTAGGCCAGCTCGGAGTGGGCTGCCAGGTCGATGCCGCGCATTTCGTCCTCGGGCTTGATGCGCAGGCCAATCGTCTTGTCCAGGATCTTCGCCAGGATCCAGGTGATGCCGAAGGAGTAGACCAGCACCGTGACGGTTGCCAGGGCCTGGACGCCCAGCAGTTGAACGCCGCCGCCGTAGAAGAGGCCGTTGACGGCGTTGGGGGCTGCGTCGGTGGCGAACAGGCCGATCAGCAGGGTTCCGAGGATGCCGCCAACCAGGTGGACGCCCACCACGTCGAGGGAATCGTCGAAGCCGAGCCGGAACTTGAGCTCAATGGCCAGCGAGCAGACGGCGCCGGCAATCAGGCCGATAGCCACGGCGCCCAGCGGACTGACGGAACCACAGGCCGGGGTGATGGCGACCAGTGCCGAGATCAGGCCGGATGCTGCGCCCATGCTGGTGGCGGCACCGTGCCGGAGCCGTTCCACGAGGGCCCAGGCGAGGAGTCCGGCGGAAGCAGCAACGGCGGTGTTCAGGAAAACCACCGACGCCGACTGGCCGGCGGACAGTGCCGAGCCGGCGTTGAAGCCGAACCAGCCCACCCACAGCAGGCCCGCGCCCACCAGTACCAGCGGGCGGCTGTGCGGTTTGGCGTGTTCCACCTTGGGCCAGCCGGAGCTCTTGCCCAGGACCAATGCCAGGGCCAGGGCCGCAGCGCCGGCGTTCATGTGCACCGCGGTGCCGCCGGCGAAGTCGATTGCCTTGATGCCGCTGGCGATCCAGCCGCCGGTCACGCTGCCGTCAGCGGAGGAGAAGGCGAACACCCAGTGCGCGATGGGGAAGTAGACAATGGTGGCCCAGATGCCGGCAAACAGCATCCACGCGCCGAACTTCATCCGGCCGGCTGCGGCTCCGGCAACCAGTGCCGTGGTAACGCAGGCGAAGAACAGCTGGAACGCGGCAAAGAGGATCACCGGGATGGAGGCCCCCTCATCCGCGGGCAGCAGCTGCGCCATGCCGGGGAACTCGGTGACGTCCCCGATGAGCCCCATGCCCGCTACCGAGTTTCCGAAGGCCATAGAGTAGCCGAAGAGCGCCCACAGGACGGCCACCAGGCTGGCGCCGCCGAAGCACATCATCATCATGTTGAGGATGCGGCGCGACCCCACCATGCCCCCGTAAAACAGGGCCAAAGCGGGGATCATCATACAAACCAGCGCCGAGCTGGCCAGAATCCAAGCGACATTTCCCGAATCCATGGGAAACCCCTTTCGTGATGCGAAGAGAGAACGGTAAATTGCCGTCAGAGCCGCTCCGTCGGGAGGGACGCGGGGTAGGTACCGCGTTCAGCAGAGGATGGCTATTGCCGTCGTGCTCCAACTGTATGGCGGCGATTTTGGGCTAGGTTTCCGGTGTGTTAAATGATGGTTTCAGTCGTTCACACACCAGTTTCAGCAGTCCCAGCACTAGCAGGAGTCAGGCGGGTATCAGTGGTACCGGCGCGGCTGGGGGAAGACCGCTGTAGCCAAACTTGCCGGCCCACGCCTACTGTTTTTCTGGGGGCACTGCAGGGAAAGGAACGACGGATGAGGACCGTGACCTACGGTGCGGCGTGCAGCCTCGATGGCTACATCGCCGGCAGCGGCGGCGCCATCGACTGGCTCCACTTCAGCCATGACGTAGCGGAGGTGATGGCCGAGTACTGGTCAACCGTCGATGCCGTCCTGATGGGCCGGAAGACCTGGGAATTCGCCGCAGCCCAGGGCATGGGCGGGGAGTCCGCAAGCAACGAGGGCACTGGCATTCCAGACGTGGCCACGTACATCTTCTCCCGCACCCTGACGGAACCTCCGCCTGGAGTGAAGCTGGTCCCCGCAGACGCCGTAGGGTTCGTCAGGCAGCTCAAGGAGCAGCCGGGCAAGGGCATCTGCCTGATGGGCGGCGCGGAGCTCGCGTCTCCTTTCTTCGAAGCGGGAATCATCGACCAGATCAGCCTCAACGTGCATCCGGTCCTGTTGGGGTCCGGGGCTCCGTTCTTCCCGCCCCAACCCCGGCGGACCACCCTCGAACTCGAGGAGTCACGCGTCCTCGGCGGAGGCTGCGTGCTCATGAACTACCGGGTCCGGCACTAAGGGCTGCGGCGGGAATTCAGGCGGGATTCAAGCGGGACTGACGACGGCGGCCCTGGCCGACGGCGCGGGCCTCGCCGAGCAGCCCCACGAGGGAGTCCGCCAGTGCCACAGCGCCTTCCTCCGCGTCCCAGTCCTCCACCAGTTCGTCCGGGGAATGTGAGATGCCTGTGGGGTTCCGGACGAACAGCATGGCGGTGGGGATGTGTGCACTCAGCACGCCGGCGTCGTGCCCCGCCCCGGTGTCCAGGACCGGTGCGGCGGGCAGCAGTTCCTTCAGCCGGTCCCGGAGGCCGGCGTCGAAATGCACTGTGGGGCTGAGCGATTCCGTGGTGAGACTGGCTTGGCAGTCCTCCTCCGCGGCGGAGATTTCGGCATTCAGCCGGATGGCCTCGACCAGGGCCGCGGTGACGGAGTCGTCCGGGTGGCGGACGTCGATCCAGAGGTCCACCCGGGAGGCGATGACGTTCGTTCCGCCCGGAACCGGCTGGATCCTGCCTACAGTGGCCCGCGCGTCCCGGTACTTCCTGGCGGTGTCGCGGATACTGACCATGATCTTGGCCGCGGCGATCATCGGATCCTTGCGGCCCGCCATCAGGGTGGTGCCGGCGTGGTTGCCCTGGCCACTGATGCTCAGCTTCCAGCGGCCGTGGCCCAGGATGGAGGAGCCGATGGCCACGGGCTGGTTCAGGTCGACCAGTCCCCGGCCCTGTTCCACGTGCAGTTCCACAAACAGGCCCAGCTGCTGGAGGGCCTTGTAATCGGCGCCGATCAGCCGCGGGTCCTGCCCGTTCGCGGCGGCGACGTCCGCATAGGTGTTCCCGTCCGGGTCCTTCAGGCGGCGGGCCTTGTCCGGGTCCAGTTCACCGGTCAGGAGCCGGGAGCCCAGGCAGGCCACGCCGAACCGGGAGCCCTCCTCCTCCGGGAAGACGGCGATGGCCAGGGGCCTGCGGGGACGGAACCCGCGGGCCTTCAGGAGGTCGACGGCGACCAGCGCCGAGGCGACCCCCAATGGACCGTCGTACGCGCCTCCGCCCGGGACCGAATCGAGGTGGCTGCCCGTCACCACAGCATCCTTCCGCGTGCCGGCGGAGGTGTCCCACCAGGCCCAGATGATGCCGTTGTGGTCGGTATAGACGTCGAGTCCGCGCCGTTCGGCCTGCTCAATGAACCAGGTCCTCAGGTCGGTTTCGGCGCTGGAGAACACCGGCCGCGAGTAACCGCCCCGCGATGCATCCGTGCCGATGGTGGCGATGTCCTGCAGCAGGCTGGTAACCGTGGATGCGCTGGTTCCGGCGGACGGCAGGGCCTCCGCCGTGGGTAGTGTCTGTGGAAGGCTCACTGGTATCCGTTCTAGGTGGTCAAGGCTGTTGGAGACGCCATCCGGAACCGGCCGGGAACGGCCCCTGTGCCGGTGGCCAGGTCCGCGGCCCACAGCCCGATCAGGGGCGCGAACTTGGCGCCGTGCCCTGAACAGGGCGACAGGACGGTCAGGTTCTCCGCGCGGTCGATGACGAAGTCTTCGTTGGGAGTGTTGGTGAACAGGCAGGTGGTTTCGGCGTACGGTTCGGGGTCCAGGCCGGGAAGATAGCGGCGGACGTAGTCCACCACGCGGCGCCGGTTGGCCGGGTCCACTTCGCCGGTCTGCTCAACGGCGGACGGGATCAGCTTCCCGCCGTTGTACTCGGCCACTTTCTGCCCGGCGAAACCGGCGTCCCGTCCGCCGGGAAGGCCGTAGGCCTGGATGTCGGCTGCCTTGTGGATGAACGTGGGCCAGGCCGTGGCCTCCGGGCCCGTGCCGCCTGAAGCAGCACCGCCGTCGTGATCCCTGTATTTGAAGTGGAACGCCTGCTCCTGCCGGACGGTGAACTGCGGCAGCCGGGCCAAAAAACCGGCGGGAAGGGCCAACTGTCCCAGCAGTCCCGGCAGCCAGCCGCCGGCGCTGATCACCACGTTGCCGGCGTCCACCGTTTCACCCGAAGACGAGCGCAGCCGGTAACCGGCGGGCGTCCGCTCCACACTTTGCAGCTCCCAGCCGGTCAGCAGCCGCGCGCCGTGCCCGACGGCGAGGCTGATCATCGCGTTGACGGCGCCTTCCGCGTCGATCACCCCCGCCCCGGGGTGCCAGAGGACCTCGGTATCGAAGGCGATCTGCGGCCAGCGTTTCCGGGCGTCGGCCGGGGACAGGAGTTCATGCTCGATCCCTTCCCCAGCGAGCACCGAGGCCAGCAGCCGGGGATTGCGCTCCGGGCCGTAATCCACGGCACCGAAGGGAGTAATCAGGGAGGTTCCGGACGCTGCAGCCAGCCCGTCCCACAGCGCCTTGGACTCCAGGACGGCCCGGGTATAGAAGGGGTCCGGGTAGGCGTAGCGGAAGATGCGGGCGGAGCCGTGGGAACTGCCGTCGTGGGCGGCCGGGATGCTTCGTTCGAGGAGCGTGACCTGGTGGCCGCGGGCTGCCAGCTGCCAGGCGGTGGCGGCGCCGGCGAGGCCGGCGCCCACCACCACAAAGTCTGACGTGTCAGAAGGGGCTGCAGGCATTAGAAGCTTCCCTGGCCGGGGATCCACGAGGTGCCAGCCAGCGGCACACGGGCCATGGCGGAGGCCTCGATGGTCAGCGCCACCAGGTCCTCGGGTTCGAGGTTGTGCAGGTGCGACTTTCCGCAGGCCCGGGCAATGGTTTGGGCTTCCATGGTGAGGACGCGGAGGTAGTTGGCCAGGCGCTTGCCTGCGGCTACCGGGTCCAGCCGGGAGGCCAGTTCCGGGTCCTGCGTGGTGATTCCTGCCGGGTCACGGCCGTCCTGGAAGTCGTCATAGAAACCGGCGGCGGAGCCCAGCGCCGAGTATTCCGCGGCGTACCGCGGGTCGTTGTCACCGAGGGCGATCAGCGCCGCGGTGCCGATGGCGACGGCGTCAGCCCCGAGGGCCATGGCCTTGGCCACATCCGCCCCGGTCCGGATGCCGCCGGAGACGATGAGCTGGACCTTGCGGTGGACCCCGAGCTCCTGCAGGGCCTGGACGGCCTGCGGGATGGCGGCGAGCGTGGGGATGCCCACGTTCTCGATGAACACCTGCTGCGTGGCGGCGGTTCCGCCCTGCATGCCGTCCACCACCACCACGTCAGCGCCGGACTTCACGGCGAGTGCGGTGTCGTAGTACGGGCGGGAGGCGCCGATCTTGACGTAGATGGGGGTCTTCCAGTCGGTGATTTCGCGGAGCTCACCGATCTTGATTTCCAAATCGTCCGGGCCGGTCCAGTCGGGGTGGCGGCTGGCGGAGCGCTGATCGATGCCCACCGGCAGGGTGCGCATTCCGGCCACGCGTTCAGTGATTTTCTGGCCCAGGAGCATGCCGCCGCCGCCCGGTTTGGCGCCCTGGCCCAGCACGATTTCGATGGCGTCGGCCTTGCGCAGGTCGTCCGGGTTCATGCCGTACCGGGAGGGCAGGTACTGGTACACGAGGTGCTTGGACTGGCCGCGCTCCTCAGGCGTCATGCCGCCGTCGCCCGTGGTGGTGGAGGTGCCCACCTCGGAAGCGCCGCGGCCCAGCGCTTCCTTGGCGTTCGCGGACAAGGCGCCGAAGCTCATGCCGGCGATGGTCACCGGGGTCTGCAGGTGGAGCGGGCGGGTGGCGTGCCGGTCGCCGAGGACGACGTCGGTATCGCACTTTTCGCGGTAGCCCTCCAGCGGGTAGCGGGACATGGAGGCGCCGAGGAAGAGCAGGTCGTCAAAGTGCGGGACCTTGCGCTTGGCGCCCCAGCCTCGGATGTCGTAGACGCCGGTCGCGGCCGCGCGCTGGATGTCGGCGATGGTGGCGCGGTCGAACGTGGCGGACTCGCGCAGGCCGAGCCCGGCCAGGCTCTGTGCAGGAGGGTTTGGTGCGGGAGGGCTCTGCACAGGTGCTTCAGCAGGAAGCGGTACGGAGGTGATGGTCATGGGAGCTCCTAGTACTGCGTCGAGTTGTCGACGTGGAAGTGGTAAAGGTTCCGGGCTGAGCCGTAGCGCTTGAAGTCGGCCGGGTTGTCGGTCCGTCCGGCGGCGGCCAGCAGTTCCGCGAGTTCGGCTAGGTGCTCTTCGCGCAGCGGCTTTTCGACGCAGTCGGCGCCGAGGGAGGCCACCGTGCCCTTGACGTAAAGGCGTGCTTCGTAGATGGAGTCGCCCAGCGCGTCACCGGCGTCGCCGCAGACCACCAGCCGGCCGGCCTGCGCCATAAACGCGGACATGTGGCCGATGTTGCCGCCCACCACGATGTCCACGCCCTTCATGGAGATTCCGCAGCGGGCGCCGGCGTTGCCGTCGATGACCACCAGGCCGCCGTGGCCGGTGGCCGCCGCGGACTGGGAGGCGTCCCCGGTGACGTGGACCCGGCCGGACATGATGTTCTCGGCTAGTCCCACACCGGCATTGCCGTTGATGGTCACATGGCCTTTCTGGTGCATCCCGGCTGCGTAGTAGCCGGCGTGGCCTTCGATGGTCACGTTGATGTCCGCGTCGATGCCGACGGCCAGGCTGTGCTTGCCGCCGGGGTTGGTGACGGTCCAGGCCTGTCCATCCTCAGCGTTGTGGATGGCCTGGTTGAGTTCGCGGACGGTGCTGGCGGCCAGGTCAACTCTGGTTTCCGTCAGCGCGTCAACGGTGGGGGCTTCGGGGGCTGTCAGAGTGACCATGTGTAGACCTTTCCGGGTTCCGGTTCAAAGATGCGGGCGTTGTTGATGCCGGGGAGGCCGGCCAGGGCGCGGTATTCGGAGGCCATGGCCACGTAGTCGTCCGTTTCGGCGATGATGGCGGGCTTGCAGGCAATGGGGTCGCGGACCACGGCCATGCTGTCCGCCGTGGTGACCACGAGAGTGTAGAAGCCGTCCAGGACCTTGCCCAGGTTCACCAGTGCTTCCTCGAGGGTGTCGCCCTGCTTCAGCCGGGAGGCGACGTAGCGGGCGCCCACTTCGGTGTCGTTCTCGGAATCGAACACCACGCCTTCGCGCTTGAGTTCGCGGCGGACGGTGGCGTGGTTGGAGAAGGAGCCGTTGTGGACCAGGCACAGGTCGTCGGCGACCGAGAAGGGGTGGGAGCCGCCTGCGGTGACGGCGGATTCGGTGGCCATCCGGGTGTGGGACAGGCCCTGGCTTCCGGCCATGGCTTCGAGTCCATGCTCGGCGGCGATTTCCATGGGGTGGCCCACGCTCTTCATCACGGCCACGTGCTCGCCGCGTCCAATGATGGTGGCGGCGGGCAGGGTTTCGCTGACTGCTTTCACCAGCAGGTCAGTCCCGACGGCGGCACTCACCAGGGTGGTATCGCCCACCACGCGGGCGGCTGCAGCTGAATCCGCGGGAAGGAGCGCGGCGACGCCCGCGGTGATGGCCGCCGTCGTCATTCCCTGGTCCTTGCCGAGCAGGCTCAGTGTGGATGTCCCGGGGGACACCAGGCCGGGGGTGTTGTAGACGGCGAGGCCGGCGGAGTCCGGTCCGCGGTCCACGATCTGGCAGAGCATCGAGGACAGCAGGCTGCCCATCTGGGGATGCAGCGAGGGGTTGCGCAGCTGCAGCGCGGCGATTCCGCACATGGTGGTCCTTTGCGTGGGTGGGTAGTGGGTCGGATAGGGCGGCGGGATGGACGCCAGGTTAGATGGAGGTCAAATAGGTCCGGATTTCCCAGTCGCTGACCTGGTTGTGCCAGCTGAGGAACTCCTCTTCCTTGGCGTCCGCGTAGTAGCTGCCGATGGCCGGATCACCGCTGAGGCTGGCCAGGATCACGGGATCCTTCCGCAGCGCTTCCACCGCGTGAAGCAGCGTGGCCGGCAGGAGATGCGCGTCGGGTTTGGACTCCCCCGGCCCGGACGGCTGGCCCGGGTCGAGGGACTTCTCCACGCCGTCCAGCCCGGCGGCGATGGCCGTGGCGATGGCGAGGTACGGATTGGCCGAACCGTCGCCGGAACGGAGCTCGATCCGCTTGTTGTCCGGCACCCGGATCATGTGGGTGCGGTCGTTGCCGCCGAAGGATGCCTTTCGCGGCGACCACGTGGCACCGGAAGAGCTGGTGGTGGCGCCGGTCCTTTTGTAGGAGTTCACTGTGGGCGCGAGGAAGGCCTGCAGCGCGGGCGCGTGGTCCAGGATGCCGGCGATGAAGGAGCAGGCGAGGCCGGAAAGCCCAAGGCCGCGGCCGCCGTCGTCCGCTCCCCCGGCGGGGAACAGTGCCTCGGCACCTGACCACAGGGACAGGTGGAAGTGCAGTCCGGTGCCGGTGCGGTCAGTGAAGGGCTTGGGCATAAACGTGGCGGTCATGCCGCGCTGCCCGGCCAGGATGTTCAGGATGTAGCGGAGGGAGACCACCCGGTCAGCGGTGGTGAGGGCGTCCGCGTAGTTGAAGTTCTGCTCGAACTGGCCGGCGGCGTCCTCGTGGTCGTTGGCGTAGTTGCCCCAGCCCAGGCTGTTCATGGCATCGGAGATGGAGGTGAGGTGGTCGTACATGCGGGTGACGCCGCGGGCGTCGTAGCAGGGGCGGGGCGAATCGTCCTTGTCGTCGGCGGTACTCAGCGTCCCGTCGTCGTTCCTTTTCACCAGGAAGTATTCAACCTCCGCCCCCACCTTGGCCTGCATGCCCTTCTCTGCCAGGCGGGCGAGGGTGCTTTTCAGGACCACGCGCGGGGCGTAGGGCCAGGGCTTGCCGTCAACATGCGGGTCGCAGTGGATGATGGCCAGGCCCTCCTTGATGAAGGGCACCGGGGTGAAGGACGCGAGATCGGGAATGGCGATCAGGTCGGAGTCCTGGGGTTTCTGCCCCATCAGGCCCGCGGCGTAGCCGGCGAAACCCATGGCGCCGTTTTCGAGTTCATCGGCGGCTTCCACGGGGACCAGCTTGGCGCAGGGCTTGCCCGTCATGTCCACGAACGTGGCCAGGAGGAAGCGGACGTCGTGCGCCCTGGCGATGTCTGCCAGGGAGCTACGGCCGGCGCTTTGGGCCACTGGTACTTCTGTTGGAACTTCAGGTGTCGCGAGACTAGTCATCGGAACTGTCCTGTTCGCTTGCTGTTACTTGATATGAAACCTTGTTGAACCACAGTAGTCAAAGGTCTGTTTCAAGCGAGCGCAGGAATTGTTAATTCTGGATGTCCCGGGAAGGCCCGGAGCCCGAGGGCGCGCTTCAGCGCATCCCGGCCATTGCTGCCGGGAGCCGTGTTGTCCCTACTTGGCGGCGACGGCCAGGAACCGGATGGGCAGTTCCTGGAGTTCGAGCGGTCCGTGGGGCCCCTCGCCGTCGAGCAGGAGCGAGTCGCCGGGCTCCATGGTGTATTCATATTGGCCGTGGCCGTACACCATCCGGCCGGTGAGCATGTAGATGAATTCCGTGCCGGGATGCTGGAAGAGCGGGAAAACGTCCGACGCGTCCGTCAGCGTCACCAGGGTGGGCTCCAGCGCATCCGTGCGGCCCTTCAAGGTACCCAGCACACGGTATTCATGCCCGTGCTGGGTGCCGCTGCGCACGGTGAGGCTGCCCTCGCCGCTCTTGGTGAAGGTGGCATCCCGGTCCGTGTCCGCGCCACGGAACAGCGCGGTGACCGGGATCTTGAGCCCGTCGGCGAGGCGCTGCAGTGTGGTCAGGGAACACGACGTACTGGCTGTTTCGATCTTGGAGATCATCGCCTTGGACATCCCGGTACGGGCAGCAAGCTCGCCGGAGGACAGGCCCTGGGAGGTGCGGTAGTGCCGCAGCTGGGCGGCGATCACCTGTTCGAGCTTTCCGGCAACCTCTTCCCGGGCATGTTCCGTCATGCAGCCATCATAGGTGGCGCGGTCCAGCGGCCAACTGGTTGCAGCAACCTACCGCCTGCTTTGCCCCGGTTCAGCCGTTCACTGACATGCTCGGTGGATGGACAACCATGCTGGGAAACCCACCGCCGCACGGACCGGCCGGGCGGGCAGCGAAGACCTACGTCACTGGTTGCGCAAGGATAAGGAAATGGCGTGAGCGGCAGTCCGGGACGTCGCTAAGGCCGCAGGAGTGTCCGCGGGAGCCGTCTCCCGGGCCCCGTCAAGCAGCCCGTCCGGCAGCGCAGCGAGCAAGGATAAGGGTCACCGCGGCCATCCGGGAGCTCAACAACCGGCCCCTCGCCTCCGCCCCGCGACCTCCACCGCGACCCGACCACGTGCATCCTGGCCCTCGCCAAGAACCTCAACTCCCCCGTCAACAGCGAAGCTTTCCGGGGCTTCGGTGACACAGCCGGCATCGTCTGGCTGTTTCAGCCGCATTGCGCCGACGCCCGGAGACCCGCCTTCGACGGCACCCGGCACCTCATCGATACGGGCAGCCGGCGTTTGGCGCCCGACGGCGGAATCGGCGGCTACTGCTACGAACAGGTCAAAAGAACCTGCGGAACCTGCGCCTGCGATCACGACGGCGTGGTGCCCGGTCGTACGGATGGCCTTCCCTCCTGCCGGAATTGCTCCGGCATCCAGCTCAACATCGACTGCATCGGATATGGCAAAGAAGACGAACTCCATTCAAGCAACCGATGCTGGTCATGCATCCTTTCGGCTACAGTCACAGGCTTCTCAGGCAGAACGGGGCCTGTCCAGCCCGATGTTCTTCAGCGTCTTGATGCGGTTCTCGCAGCGGCCGCGGGCCCGGTGCCCGGCATCCAGGAAGGGTCCGTGCCAGCACGACACCGTCACAAACGCCCTGGCGTACTTCGCCGTGATCACCACCCGCCTCGAGATCGACAACTCACCTCCCATGCCACGACGGTCGCCGTTTCACGGGCGTTCTAATTTGACGCACTGAGGGTGCTTCGCGCGCACCCCTCGCGAAGTCCCGTCCGCTGTTTGACATCGTATTCACGAATCTTGACATCGTACCCAAGCCCCACTATCGTCTAGTGAGCGGAATCACCACGTTGAGGATCCTGTCAGAGCCGACGAAACCCGAAGGACACACCGAATGTTCCAACCCCTGGGTGCGGGTACGATCGGTTCGACCGTTGCGCGGAAGTTGAGCGCGGCGGGGCACGATGCAATGGTCGCCAATTCGGGGGGGCCGGCGACCATTGACCCGCAGATCCTCGTCTCTGGGGCGCGAGCTGTCGTGGCTGATGAGGTGATGGAGGATGTCGAGGTGCTGGTCAGCTCGATTCCTCTCAATCGCATGGTGGGGGTTGCCCCGTTGTTGCGCCGCATCGCCGGCGACGCGGTGCTGATCGACACATCGAACTACTACCCCGTGCGTGACGGCTGTATCGCCGCCATCGATGACGGACAGGTCGGGAGCGTATGGGTGTCCGAGATGCTTGGACGCCCTGTCGCCAAGACGCGGAACGCTATCGGGTCGGGTTCGTTGGCGGCCAAGGGTACGGAGAAGGCTAGCCCAGCGCGCTTTGCGATCGCGGTGGCTGCCGATCGCGACACCGACCGCGAGGTTGCCAGGGGACTCGTAAATGATACGGGCTTCGACCCCTTCTACTCAGGTTCGATCACCGACTCCTGGGGGCATCAGCCAGGATCGCCTGCCTACAGTACGAACCTGTCGTACCAGGAGATCGAGGTAGCTCTCGCGTTGGCCGATCGGGACCGTATTCCAAACCGTCGCGATCGGCAGGTCGCCGTCGTGACCGAACGAACTGACAATGGCATGACTGAGGAGACGATCGCATGAAGACCGGCATCAAGTTCTACAACACCGACGAGACATATCCTCCACTGGACTTCGCGCGACTCGTCGAGGACAACGGTATCGAGTCGATCTGGTTGCCCGACCACTCGCACGTGCCTGCGCAGTCGCGCGTTCGAGAGGAGGACAAGGTTGCCTACGGCGGCACGGCCAGCGGCGCTCAACAACGAAAGTTCGACACGTCGCCAGTCGCCGGCGGACCACCTCGCGAGTATTACCGCAACTACGATCCGGTGACGACCTTGGCGATGATGGGAGCGGTGACGTCGACCCTCAAGCTGGGGACGGGCATTTGTCTGGTCGTGCAACGAGACCCGATCATCCTGGCGAAGGAGATTGCCACGATCGATCGTCTGACGGAAGGACGGTTCCTTTTCGGGGTCGGCGCAGGCGCCCCGTGGAACATGGCGGAACTTGAAAATCATGGCGTCGATCCGAAGAGGCGGACAGGCCTCATGCTCGAGCGTCTCGAGGCGATGAAGCAGATCTGGGTCAACGAGCAGGCTGAATATCACGGGAAGCAGGTCGACTTCGATCCGATCTATCAGTGGCCGAAGCCCGTTCAGCAGCCTCATCCGCCGATCTTGATGGGCGGCATGGGTCCGACCGTTCTTGACCGGGCGCTCAGTCACGCGGACGGTTGGATTCCCGGGCACTCGGATGACACGTTCGACGGCCTCGGCGACCGCGTCACCGAACTGCGCGAGCGTGCGGCAGCCGTAGGCAAGACCATGGAGATCACACTAAACCTAGGCCGCCTGGACTACCTCGATCGATACGTCGAGATGGGCCTCGACCGCGTGGTCTACATGGTGTCGGCGGCGGCGAGCGAGAGCGAGACCCGCACGTTCGTGCGCGAGCTGGGCAAGGTCGCCGAAGAGGTCAAGGGCGCGGTGTCGCCGCAGTCATAGGTATCTTCGGCTCGCTATGTCAGGACGCGCTTTCTCCGCATTAATGGACGTGTTTTGAGAAGTCGGCCTTAGTGGCGAGTGGGCTCATCCCCGTGGCCATCATTTACAAATCAGCGGATCTGCGCGTCTCTTCGGCTTCATCGGGGAGAACCGGACACGACGGTCCCTTGCGCACCGTCGTGTCCAGCGGGTCGGGTCGTGAATCCGGGCGACGGTTGTTGCCGATTCAAATGGATCACCGCCGTGGCTCCGGACGCCTGGCTTAGTGAAGTCCGTCGAAAGTTCATCGGCGGACTCTGGGACGACCTCCGCAGAGTCCTGGAGATCGAGAGGAAGCGTCACGGCCCGATGTCCCAGAGGCACCGAACGCGTCAGCCCCGCATCACGCGAGGTGCTCCGCCGGCGCCACGACGTGGTTGAATTTCCTTCGGCACAGCATCCCGATGAGCCCCCCAAGGGACTGACGTCATCACGCGCATGTGCGTGATGATCGCTCTTGGAGCTTGTGAGCCCTTCCGCCGGACCCTCAGGGCCCGTCGGTATGACCTCGGCTAACTCGAGGCGGCCCGCTGGCACGACGGCGCTATGGTTTTCGGACATGAGAAGGCGTAAGGTCTGTCGCCTCATGTCGGACGGTCCAGTCGAGGACGTGGCCGACGTTCCTGGAGTGCCGTCGGGCCTGGGGTTCGCTCCGAATGGGTCACCGATGGTCGGCTCTCTCGTCGACGACGTCTGCTGCAGCTCGGATCGAACGGGCAGGAAGAACTGGCCGACCTCTCGTCTGTGGCTTACCACCCCAACGACACGCGGTGGATCGAGAAGGCCGTGCCTACACCGGTCCTCAAGGCTATAGACCGTGATCCTGACGCCGTACACCGCCCCGGATGCATCTGCTCGCGAACCCCTTTACACCGCATCGCCACCAACGTGGCGATGCGGCGTTCAGATGGCCGGGACCAGCTGAGTAAGAACGCTGGGATAGGGTCGCCTGCTCGCGCAGCCCGACGCGAGACGACGCATCCGTGACGATGAGTCGTCTCGCGCCTTACGGTGCGGGCGTCGCCTCGCGATGCGCTCCGACAAGAACGGACACCAGCACCGCAGGCTCCGTGCCGAGATTTCGCCAGGCGTGGTTGGTGCCTCGCTGCACCAAGCAGGTCCCGGGCGTCAGCGTCTCGCGCCGACCCTCGTCCAGCTCCAGCACCAGCTCTCCCTTGATGACACACAGGTAGTCGATCGAAGCCGTCGCATGGAAGGCCGCGTCGCCAGTCTCTGGATCGACCTCGTGCGAGTTCGCGATGCCGAGATGGTCGCCAGAGGCCGTCGTGCTTTCCGACCGATCGGTTGCCCAGGAATCAGGTGGGATCGAGAAGACCGCGAACCGGGTCCCTCCGGGACCTGGGAAGCCGGGAGATAGGACGGGAACAGCCGGGTCGAGCAGGCTGGCATCTCCATCGGGCGTGCCCCAGATCTGCCACATGGTCCCCGTGCGTTCCTTGGTCTCCGTCAGCGGTGTCCGCACGTGGATCGGCTCGACCGTGTCGACGGATCGAAAGGTCGAGACCCCGGCCTCATCCACCTCGGTGATGACGGCTCTGAATGATTCGAACACCTGTGTTTCCTCCAGGAAGTAGTAGGTAGATCATCGTCACGTGACACCGTTCGTGTCGCGGACTATTGGTCCGTGATAATGGCTGCCCGCGAACCGCGGTGACGAACGGTCCGGGCAGGCAAGCGAGGTGGCCGACCGATTGCGCTGCCCGCAGGTCCCGCAGTGGGCCGGCCACGCTGGTCACTTCAGGGTGTATTGGAAAAGGAAGTTCTCGTTCATTTCCTCCGTTGTACCCTGCGGCCTAGGGCGTCTGTCGAAGGTCTGATGGGCGGACAACGTTGAGGGCGAAGGTGGTGAATGCGTCCTCGACTTCGGGGCGGCTCAGGCGGCCTCCGTCTCGGAACCATCGGGCGATTGAGAACAGGGAGTCGCAGATGAACTGCTGCGCCATTCTTGGATCGGCGTCGTAGAACGCTCCGCTGCTTTTGCCGTGGTGGATTACTGCTGTCCATCGGTTACGGAAGTCTTCTTCGAGGCCTTTTAGCTGCTTTGAGGCGCCGAGCGTGAGGCTTGCTCGTTCGCTTTGAAACATGATGGCAGCGGCGGCGTACTCGCGCAGGGTGTCCAGTGACACTCTTACCAGTGCCTCGAGTTGTGCTTCGGGAGTTTGCGCGGCATCGACCCGTTCGTCGAAGCGTTTGAGCAGAACTTCAAGGAACCCGACCAGCAACCGCTCTATGACCTGCTCGCGGGTCTCGGCCCAGGCACGTGCCTCGAAGGCGTTCAGGCCCAGCAGTTCGGCGACTTCTTCGGCGAGTTTGGCTGAGGAGTCATCCGTTGCGGTTGCGCCCGCACCGTTTCCTGGCGTGGGGTCGGGCAGGTGCACTTGCCCGAAGCGGCCGCGCAGGAACGTCATTGGCAGCTCGTCGGACTCAACGTTGAGGTCAATTACTCTGCCGACCACGATCTCGTGATCGCCTGAGTCGAAGACCTGCTCGATCGTGCAGTCCACCCATGCGGTCACGCCGCTCAGAATGGGGGATCCGGTTGGGGCCGGCCGCCAGTCAGCGCCCTCGAATTTCTTCCCGTCGCGGGCGGAGAACTGACGGCTCAGTTCTCCTTGGCTGGCACCTAAGACGTTCACGCAAAACGATCCCGATGATTGGATCTTTGGCCAGCTCGTTGATGACTTTGCGGGCATGAACGAGACCAGGGGCGGGTCCAGGCTCAGAGAGTTGAAGGTGCCCACAACCATGCCCACGGGCCCGCTGCCGGGCACGTCGGCGGTAACGATGGATACCCCGGTGGGATAGTGACCGAGGACGTTCCTAAAGAGATCTCCGGCGATTGCCGGCGCTTCGTTTCCCATGGGATACCTTTCGTCGTGAAGCGATTCGAATCACGCTTCGGAGGACTGACTAGTTGGGGATAGCTGGTTAGATACTTGCGTCCTGACGAACGCACCGATCTCCTCCAGTGCCTGCTGCCCCTGGGGCAGGAACGATGCGAACAGAGGCCAGACGTGGACCATGTCGGCGTACTCTTTGTACTCGACATGCACGCCTTCGCGGCGGAGCTTGGCGGCCAGGTTGCGCGAGTCGTCCCGGAGGACTTCCCTGCTTCCCACGAGCAACAGCGTGGGCGGCAGCCAGCTAAGATCCAGCAGCATGGGAAACGCTGCCGGAGCCTCTTCGGGACCCTGACCATCGAGGTAGAGTGCCGCGTTCCGGCGGGTACCCGTTTGCCCGCAGAGCGGGTCGATGCCTGCCAGCTCTTCGAAGCTGGGATTGCTGACCGTCAGGTCAACGAGCGGGGACACCAGGACGATGCTTGAGGGAACGGGCGCCCCAACGCGATGTAATTCAACGAGAGAGCTCAGTATCAGGCCCCCACCGGCGGAGTCTCCAATCACGAAGCATGACCGCGCTCCGACTTCATTGATCGCCGCGGCAAGCACGTGTCGCGCATCCTGGACCGCTGCCGGGAACGGGTGCTCCGGCGCGAGCCGGTACTCGACCACGAAGACCCGCGCGTCGATTGCCCGGGACACCTCGGCGGCAAACGCGCAGTACCCCTTCGCCGAACCCATGACGTACCCGCCGCCGTGCAGCATGAGACCAATCCGGTGTTCTGAAGCACCGGCCGCCTGTACCCAGTACCCCTCTACCCCGCCGTAAGTCGCTGCAGTGACGGATGCCTCGTGTCGGACGGGCAGCTGAGCGAGGACCGCCTCGAATCCTTCACGCTGGTCTTCCAGGGTCGCTCCACGCTCAGAAGGTATCGCCTCCTGGAACATCGTCACTACGCGCTCGACCAGAACGGCGGTGTCGGCGGGGGCAGGTTCGGCAACTTCCTGCCCGTGTTCTGGAGCATTCGAATACCAGTACACCGGCTCGGCGATGACCACGGGCTGGACGAGATCATCAAGGGTTACGACAATCTTCAGCGTCACCCGTGTGCCGTCGCCCTTGTCGGTCGCGTCGAGCATCGAAGCGTGGAGCCGCAGCCGCGAATTGACCGGGATCGGGCGCGTGATCCGCACCCGTTCACTGCCGTAAATCAGCCCGAGGGTTACCCCCTCCACCTTGAATATCCGGTCAATCAGGCGCGGGATCATCGACAGGACCAGGTCAGCGTGCACGAGCGTTCCGCCGAACCGGCTGCTTTCTGCCCGGACAGGGTCGGTATGAATCCAGTCGTCGCTGCCCGTCAAGGCGGCAAATTCATCAATCATTGCCTGCGTAATGACGGGCCCGTCGGCGCTTCCAAGGTCATTGCCGACCTGCGATGCGAACTCGTCAATACTGGCGAACACTCGAGGGCTCACACGCTCTCCTTGCTCGGTGCGTAAATGATATTCCGCTCCTGAAGCGCCTGAGCTTCTTCAGGCGCGAACCCGATCTCGTCCAGAAGCTCCAGCGTGTCTTCGCCCAGCCGCGGCGGACGGTATGAAGCGACCCGGTCCCACGCGCTGGAGCGGTACGGTGTGGACGGCAGCCAATGCGGCTCGGTCATGTCGTTATCAACCCACGCGAAATCTCCGTAACCGCGCAGTTCAGCGTCACCGACGATCTCCAGGTGGGAGCGCACCGGCCCGGCAATGATGCCCGCTTCACCCAGCAGCCTGGCCCACTCCGCCCGCCCCTTCCGGGCAAAGATCGGCGCGAGAACGTCCTTGAGTTCTTTCTTATGGGCAATCCGATCCGCATTGGTGACGAAACGAGGATCGTCATGGACCTCGGGAATCTCCAGGAGGTCACACAGCTTCCTCCACTGATCCGGATAGTAAGCGACCACCTGCAAATATCCGTCAGCAACGGCGAACATATCCGTCGGAGCACCCAGAGCACCAGCAGTGTTGCCCCCACGTTCAACCTCTTCACCAAAACGCGAAGCGATCGCGAACGCAGAGCTCTGCACATAGGTCGCCACCTCGAACAGTGACAGACGCAGGTGAGCACCCTCGCCGGTAGACGTCCGCTGAAGCAGGGCAGCGAGGATAGCCTGGCCAATGGCAAGCCCGGTAGCCGCATCAACGACCTGGATACCGACCTTATACGGCTCGCCATCCTCAGGCCCCGTTATCGCCATCAACCCGGACTGTGCCTGCAATACCGCATCTGTGCCAGGCAAGTTCCTTCCAGCACCGTCCGGGTTATACCCGGACAACGACGTGTAAACAATGCGGGGATTCAATGCCTTTACCGCCTCATAACCGAAACCGAGCCGATCCATCACCCCGGGCCGGAAGTTCTGCAAAAGAACATCACTGGACGCGATAAGCCTTTTGACGATCTCGCGACCCTCAGGAGTCCTGATATCCACCGCAAGCGCCCGCTTGCCGCGGTTATACGCGGCGAAGATAGCAGGAATCCCCACCTCCGGACCCACACGCCGCCCCAGTTCACCCTCCGGGCGTTCGATCTTGATCACCTCGGCCCCGAGATCAGCAAGCATCACACCGGCCGAGGGACCCGCGATCAGCTGCGTGAAGTCCAGCACACGGTGTCCAGCGAGCGGACCTTTGTTCATTTCGTTAGGCATTTCTCTGGAGTACCCTTCATCGACCTTGAAAAGACGGCATATCGTTCTTCTGGATGAACGCGTTACAGGCAATCTTGTGATCCGTCGTTGACCACGCATCACGCTGACTCTCAGCCTCAAGCCGCAACGCCTCATGAACGCTCGAGGACAAACTCTCATCCAGCATCCGCTTGGTCAGACCAAGCGCAACAGTCGGACCAGCAGCAAGCTGCCCGGCAAGTTCCATCGCACGTCCCAGGACGGCATCCGGCGCGCAAAGCTCAGTAACAAGCCCCCACTGGCTGGCCTCCTCAGCCGTCAGCCGCCCCTTAATAAACGCAAGTTCCTTGGCCCTCGCCGCGCCCACCAGGCGCGGCAACGTGTAGGACACACCGAAATCCGGCACAAGCCCAATACGGCTGAACGCCAAAACGAAATCCGCCTCCCTCGACACCACACGGAAATCGCAGGCAAGAGCCAAACCCACACCAGCCCCGGCGGCCACAGCGTTAACCGCCGCAATCGTCGGCTTAGCCAGCCGCAACAAAGGCAGAACGATAGTTTCGTGCAGTAAGCGCATCGCCTTGTCCGCCGCATCCGGAGACTGCAGCACATCCATGCCCTTGACATCACCCCCGGCACAAAACGCCTTACCCGTCCCCGTGATCACCACACAACGAACCTCAGGCCTGGAAGCCTCAACCAGGGCCTCACTCAGTGCAAGCTTCATCTCAGTCGTCAAAGCATTACGGTTACCGTCCCGCACCATCTCGATCAAAAGCACAGACCCGTGCCGCGATAGTCGAAGCTGCTCACCCGACCGGACTGTCGTACCACTCATCGACATGTCATGTTCCTCTCTCCATTGAGCATAGATATGGCTGCCCGCAGCGGCTGCGGGTGCAGAGTGTTCCGAGAGTCCCCGCGCAGCGGTACTGCAAGGTTGGAACGGCTCATGACACTAGCTGCGCAGGCCGGCCTGGACCATGAGGGGCAGAATCTCGTCTTCCATCTGCTGAAGTCCCTCGTCGTAATTGACCCAGGAGATCGCGACCCCGTCGAGTCCGGCGTTGGTCAACTCCAGCAGCGATTCGACAACCTGCTCAGGGGTACCGATCAAAGTCATCGCACCACGGCCGGCAGCGAGCCGCTCGATCATCTGCCCGTGTTCTTCGGGATCAACTTCCAAGCTCTTCGAGTTCGCGGTGCTCTTATCAAACAGCTTCTCAATCGCGGCAACATCAGCACTGTCACGGTGCACAAAACGGAAGTAATCCCGAGCGTCCTGCTCGGTCGGGCGACACACAATATGCACCCGCCCAAAGACCCGCACCTCACGGCCATGGGAAGCCAACGCCTGCTGCTTAATCTCCGCGATCTGACGCCGCGCAGTCTCCATGTTCTGCAACGACGCAAAAATGAGATCACTGTGGGTGGCAGCGAAGTCACGGCCCGGACCGCTGGTGCCCGCATTCATAATCACCGGATACGGGTCCTGCAACGGACGCGGGTCAGAGAACGCGTCAACAGCCTTAATGTATTCACCATTGAAATCAGCCGGAGCATCACCGGTCCACAACCGCTTCAGCAGCGTCGTCCACTCATCAGCGTAAGCGTATCGGGCATCGTGCTCCCGCTGGGTGAGGCCGAACATCGCGAACTCCTCCGGGAACCACCCCGCCACAACGTTGATCCCGAACCGGCCCCCCGACACATGATCTGCCGTCACCGCCATCTTGGCCGCCATCACCGGGTGGATCAACGGAACCTGGACCGTAGCAAACGCCTGGATCCGCTGCGTCCGCGCCAGCAACGCCGTCGCCCACGTAAACGGTTCAAAAGAGCGAGCCGACAAATTAAACTGCCCATCAAACCCACGCCACCGCTGCACCGGGATCACCGCATCAAACCCGATCCGGTCAGCATGCTGCGCCAACCGAAGGCTCTCCTCCCAACTGCCCAGGACCTTGCCCTCCACATTGGCAAGCGTCACACTCCCGCGCATATTGGTAGCAAACGTCGCCAACTTCAACCGATTCTCATCATTCAAAACCGGCGTCGACCACTTATCGACACGAACATCAACCGCTTCCGATGGCACGCTCAACATCTCTTCCGCCTTCGCTGACAAAACTCCACCTCGAATTCGCACAATCGCAGGCGGCACCCGAGGAAACCCCGACAGCCACAAGCACACCCAACCATTCCTGAATACGATACCATAACAGCCCAACTCAAGGCATGCCTAGACCCAAGTTTCCGGCCAAGCACACCGTCACTCATTTCACGAGTCAAGAAAGCGTCGTGAACTGTCATCGCGCAACATCCCTGCTCGACAGCCCGCTTGGCCCAGCGGGCTGCGGTAGGCATTGAGAGGTTGAACCGTCAGGCGCCCGGCATAACGGCCAATGATGATTTGCCCCGCCCCGGGCGAGCGTTTAAGCGCGCCCGGCAGGGGCAAGGATCGCGTTAGAGCGGGACACGAGGACGTCCTGGTATTTGTTGTTGCTCTCGACAGGCTCCACGCAACACCGGAGGTCCTCTTTGGTGCGTCATTTCCCGCCATGTCACCAAAGTCCCGGGACAGTACAGCTTGAGGCGTGAGTATGGAATTGACAAGCCGCCCGCCGCGCTGAGCGGCAAGCACGCGGTACGGCCGTCGGAGCCGAGCAGCTCTGGAGGCGGATTCCACCAGAGCTGCGTCAGCCAGCAGCGCGGCGGCTACTACGACATTTCTACTTCGTGAATACGTTCAGTTGAACTGATCCATCAGTGACATCAGTGTTTCCAGACGAGCCAGGTCCCCTTGGTGTTCGAGCGATGCCTGTGCCTGAAGATCCCGCAGGGTAGTAGCGCCGGAAGCAAGTTTGGCGAAGTCGAGTTTGGCAATGCGCAAGCTCAGATCACAGCCGTTGGGACCTGCCACTCGCCGGTACGTCAACACCCCGCGGCCGACCGACACTGTGAAGCTTTCCTCGGAATCAGTGAGGGACAACGCAATTGTAAGGACGAAGTCGTGCGCTTTTGGCCCATTGAGGCGAATCGCCATGTAGTCCAGCGACTTCTCTGTACTAATAGCGGCAAGTAGCTCGTCCCTGGCGTGCCCCGCGGCGGCCCGCTGCCGGGCGGATGCCTCGCCCAGTTCACGTGCACCGCTGAGATAGAAATTCCTCCAGACGCCGCTTTCAGACAGGTACGCCAGCCTCTCGAAGACCCTGGCCTGTAGCGCGCGCCCTTCGGAGTGCGAAGGGTCGGCAGCAAGTAGTTGCTTTAGCAGTTCTGCTGCCCATCGCAGGTCCTCGCCCTCGAGAGCAGTCTTCGCCTGTTCCAGAACTGCGGCGGCACCGCCTATAGCGTTGACATACCTCTGGCCCATCGCTGTCGGCGGTAGTGAGTGCAGGTTTGCCGGATTGCCGTCAAACCAGCCTAAGTATCGTTGCCAGACGCCTTTGACGTTCTGATTCAATGCGCCGTAAGTGCCCCGGTTGGGGGAGAACTTTGCCAGCGAATCCGGCAGTTCGATCATCTCTGCGGCATCAAGCGGGCCATAGCCGTGATTTGCAAGCCTAAGAGTTTCATCATGGATATAGCGGTAGAGATCACGCTGCAGCTCGAGGTGTTGGACGACTTTAGCTGTTCCCCACACCGGCCATTGATGTGTCAGGAACATGACGTCCGAGCGATCCCCGAAGCTGGCTAGGGCGTCGTCAATGGCCCGGCTCCAGCCCAGGGCGTCACGCACTTCCGTACCACGGAGGGTATAGATGTTGTGCATCGATTGGCTGACGATCTCGGCCATGCACAGCGCCCGGTGCCGGGGAAGATAGCAGATCATCTCTGCTGGCGCTTCCGTGTCCGGCGTGTAATGAAACTCAAACGGCACACCGTCCAGGGTCATCTCACTCACGTCGTCAATAAAGACGGTTGGCTCTATGAGTGTCATGGTCCCCATGGACGCGCCTGCGCCCAAACCTGTGCCCACGCCCCCGTGAGGGCCACGCGGCAAAGAAAAACCGGCCTGGTATCCGGAGCGGCGGAACATAGCTGGGCCTGCATATAGGCTTTCGCCGACTGCGTGCTCCCAGAAGCCCGCCGGAGCCACTAAGGGAATTTGGCTGCTCTCGATCTCATCGGCCTTGACAACGCCTTTAATGCCACCGAAATGATCGGCGTGGCTGTGTGAAATGATGACTGCCGTCACCGGCCGGTCCCCGAGGTGGGAGCGCGTGAGGGCAAGGGCAGCTTCAGCTGTTTCCACACTCATCAGTGGGTCGATGATGATGAATCCAGTGGCTCCGACCACAATCGTCATATTCGCAGCATCGAATCCGCGCACCTGAAATATGCCGTCTGCGACTTGATACAGCCCATGCCGCCTGTTCAATTTGGAGACACGCCAAAGACTTGGGTTGACACTCGCTGGTGGCTTTCCGTCCAGAAAAGCATAATCGTCCACTCTCCAAACAACCCGGCCGTCGGCAGCCGTGATTATTGGCGGATCGATGGTTCCGATGAATCCTCTGTCCGCATCCGCGGTGGCGTCATCTTCGGTCGGCCATAGCACGTTAGGGCCCCCTGCTCGGATGTCGTCGGAGATGTGATTAGTCACTGGCTTCCGTCCCATCTGTTCGGGCGATAGTGCAATATGCAGGTACATCCAGCTCGAGACGAACGTCAGGAGCTGGATGGACTTGCGATAAGCTTTCGGTCGTTCAGTTATCAGCGGTCTTCGAACTTGTGCCAGTGAAGGAGGCGCCTCTCGACGCGTCGGATGGCGGCAGTCAGCAGCGTCGTGAACGCTGTTAGGACCACCAGCACCGCGAAGACATTGTCAGCCTGGAAAAGGTTTGCGTAATAGGTCATCCGCGAGCCGAGACCATTGTCTGAGCTCAGAGGAGGCTCGGTCCTCCATATGCTGGAGGCGATACGCGCCGCTAACGGATCGCAAGTGCGTTAGCCATAGAGCCAACGCCACCGGGTGCGTAGAGCGGAGCACTCACCAGCATGCACGTCGCTCGCCCATCGTCGTGGCTTCGCGCCGCCAATTCCTCGAGCCACCAAAGCTCGCCGATTGCCATGCCGAAGTGACCGAGCAGGGCTCGGTGAAGGATGCCGAATGGTGACTCCGGGCTCGAGTGCCCCATGGGAAAAACCTCAACGCAGGGTGTGTCGCTCACGATTGCACTGCAGTGAATGTTCCAGAGATACCTGGCCATCTCTTCGGTGTGCTCAAGCCCTGCGGCCGCCATGTTCGCGCGGTCGGAAATACGCTGACGTTCGTCGGTACCCAAGTCGGCGTACCACGCCGCAAACCCCGTACGGAGCAAGATTATGTCCCCGCGCCTGAACTCGACTCCCGCTCGTTGCCGCGCCCTTTCAAGGTCGGCGACGGAGAATGCGTGCGGGCTTCCCGGGTCGTATGGCTGCCCGTTGAGTTCCGCGTCCCTCTGGAGGTCAAGGAGTACACCGCGCCCGACGATCCCTCGTCGAGCCCAACTGGCGATCGAGTTACGGCCCTCCAAGACTTCATCCAGGGTCGCTCCGTTGTAGTACTTGCCGGGGTATGCCGCCACATGGCTGAGGGCATCCCACTGACTGCTCGACTGCGGATTGAGCGCCGAGTACGATTCGTCCACGCTGCCATTTTCCGTGACCACTGTATCCCTCGTGTAGCGGGGCCGTCCGTACAAGGGCGGGTCGAAAAAGTCGAGCGGCACATCGAGCCGGATGACTTCGCCGGTGACAATCGATTGGGCGGCCTGAAGTGTTGTAGCCGGACCGTGCAGGTTCAGCAATCCGTCCTCGTCGGACTGCCCGAACATGCCCCACGATGCTCCGATACCGAAGTCGGTTTTTGGTAGCTCGTCATAGTCCGGAAGGTCCGGTAGTTCGCTGCTCATCTCGTAACCCAATCTCTCATCGTTCACCGCGACAAAATCTTTCGCGACTTTCTCATCGAACTCATGCTCCCGGCAAGACAGCCTCTGGCGGCGTCACTTCTCGCTCGCATAGGATCTCGACTACTGGCCAGCGCGGCGAAGAACCCGAGGCGACGACCTGGATTCGTATCCCCCTTTTGGGGGAAGCGGATAGAGGTCTAGCGCTGGTGGTTGAATGTCCAGCTCGACGCAAGTTGATCCTTCGCAATCATGTTTCGGTGAAGCTCTGATGCCCCGCCAGCGATCCGGTAACTGCGAGCAATCCCGTATAGCCAAGGCAGACCGCTCTCCTCGTCAAACCCGGTGCCTCCGCACACCTGGATCGCTTCGTCGCACACGAAAGAAGCTGCCTCGCTGGCGGCGAGTTTCGCCATGCTCGAATCGATGCGCGACGGGTTACCGTCAACCGCATTGGAAGCGGCTTTCATCATGAGCAGTCGCGCCGACTCAATCCGCAGTTCCATGTCGGCGAACTTCCATCGCAGACCCTGCTGATCCCACAACGGACCGCCGAATTGGTGCCTGTTCACGACGTACTCCTGCGCATGAGTACGTGCACACTCGGCAATTCCGAGACACTTGGCAACGGCGCCAAGACGCTCCATGTTGTACGTGAAAATGAGGTCTTTGAAGCCGTTCTCCAGGGGCAGGATGTTCGCCGCCGGGACCCTGCAGTTCTCGAACCGCAGTTCCGCCCAGGTAGAGCCGGACATGAACGTTCTGGTAGGCCCGACCACGAGGCCAGGCGAATCCTTCTCAACAATCACCGCCCCAACGTCGCTGAGCTTTGGGCCAAATCGGACATAAACAAGAAACACGTCCGCCGCATTGGCGCCGGCAGAGAAAATCTTGCCTCCGTTGAGAACCACGTCCGAGCCATCGATTTGGCCGCTCGTCTTCAAACCCGTCAGCTCAGAGCCTGCGTCAGGTTCGGTAAGTGCGATCGAAAGGCGGAGTTCACCACTCAACATTCGGGGGATGTATTTCTCCTGCTGGGCAGGGCTACCGTGCTTGGTGATGATACTCAGCGGGCCCACGTCAAAGACGTTCATGGCGGCAGCTGTGGTTGGGCATACGCTCCCGACCGCATCAAGCACCAGCAGCGCGTCAAACTCGGAGCGACCTCCGCCGCCGAACGCTTTTGGCGCGCACAGCCCAAGCAGCCCCGCCTCTCGCAGAATGGCTATGTTCGCGGCGGGGTACTCCTTAGTACGGTGCCACTGCATCGCTTTCGGTTTGAACTCGTCGAGCGCCAACGTGCGGCTGGTGTCGATTAGCTTCACTTGTTCTTGGCTTAGGCCGAACATTCTATATTGTCCTTTCTCGGGCAAAACTGGGGGGCCTGCTGACCGAGGCGCGAAAGCGGGGGGGCGACGTCAACGCCCCGATATCCCTTTTACTGAGCGGTGTGGCCGCTGTCGATGAAAGAAACGGACCGGCGGTCACTCTTGCCAGTCGTCCAGCAATGCGGGCGCGATCTGAACGGCGTGTTGCGGACCTACCAAAAGGTGGTTCATTGCGATCCGGGCGTTGGCGTTAAGACGAGCAAAAATTCCGTCCTTCGCAACCACGTCTGAACCCGCCCACAGCGATGCGGTCGCGATGATGTCATCAAGCGACCGGTAGAGGTGAAGTGCTGCTTGCTCGATCAGTGCGGTGTGCAGTTCAGTCATACGGTGCTCTGCCGCCGCCTCCCAGAGGTTCTTATAGGAGTCGAGAATGAATGCGCGCGACGCTTGGTACAGCGAAGCAACCCGAACGAAGTCGGCTTGAAAGAGCGGATACTCGTCCAGGGACGGCACAACTCCGCGACGCCGTCCTCGAGCGGACTTCGCCATCTCCTCGATCGCTCTTTTCGCCAGGCCGAGTCCCGTGCCGACGTGGTGCAGGGTGGTGACCGATGTAAACCCCTGAGTGAAAGCTGGCTCGTTAGGAAATTCCGTGCCGTCGTGGATTGCCATCCACTTTTCCTCGAGTACGTGTTCCTTCACTAGATAGGAACCTGAGCCTGATCCGGCGAGACCGGACGGGTCCCAATCGTGCTTCCACTCGACGTGCTTAGGGTCCACCCAAATATGGACGACATTGGGCTCCCCGTCCTCGCCGATGAGCATCTCGTCGTTCTCATTGAGCAGGGCTACCCGGCTGACCACTCGCGTCGCGTGCTGCGAGCCGGATCCGAAGAACCTGGGACCCACCTTGACGAGATAGCCACCCTCGACTGGCTTTGCAGTGCCGAAGGTTCCTTGCGGGGCACCCGAGCCGCAGGCGACGCCGTCTGCGTTTGGGCCGATCAGTTCCCGCAATGCTTCAGCCGGCAGAAGCATCCCAATAAACAGGGTGCCTGTCTGATGGTTACCGTAGACCCAACCAGCTGAGGCATCCTGGCGCGAGATCTCCTCCGCGATCTGGATATAGGTAACGGCGTCCACACCCGCGCCTCCGAGGTGTTTTGGCAGCATGACGCCATACAGGCCGGCGTCCTTCCACGCCTGAACGACCTTTGAGGTGATGACCTTGTCCTGGTTGGCCTGCGGCACCTCGGACTCTACGAGCGGCCCCAGCGAACGTGCTATGCCAACCCACTTTTGAGTTTCTTCTTCTGACGTGTGAGCAGTGTCACTGAGGGGGGCGTCAATTACTGACTCCATAATGTTGACCTCCGTAGGGCGAGATGTTCGAGTCGTGTTCAGATGGAAGGTATTCGGTGGCTGACGCGGATCACTCAAGTCCGCGGCAACGCGAGCTTCGAATAGCATCTGGCCCGGTGGCCGTACATCCAGCCCAATCGTTGACATGCCAGCGCGGCGGACAGTTGGATCATGACGCGGCATCCGATGCTTGATAGCGGACCGCGAGCTCGCCCCACTCGCGATAGCGAATGGTTTCCTGGACGGTCTTAGCAGTGCCGGAATAATCCGCGTCAACCATGCCAGTTTCTTTGAGTTCGGTCAGCGTCTTGATAGCTGCTTCGTATATTGCGTAAGAGACAGGAACCGGGTCAAGCAGAATCTTTACACCGCTTTGAAGCGCAAATTCGCGCTCTTCGCGTGTTGCGCTGCCGAATCGGATGGGCACCATCATCACCGGCACTCCGGATGATGCCTCTACAGCTTCTGCAGCGTCCTCCCAGTCGAAATGGGTTGGCTTGATCACATCAGCCCCAGCCTCTGCGAACAACCGCATCCGCAACAATGCCTCGTCCTTCGATATCAGAGCACTATCAGTCCTCGCCACGATGACCGTGTCAGGATTCCGCCGCGCCTCGACCGCTGCCCGGACCCGCTGGACAGCCGCATCACGTGTCAAGTGGTGGTTGTCGTCGAACCGCATGACGTTCCCCAGCTCTTTGGGGGGCGTGTGCTTGGGGTAGGCGAAGTTCGTGTCCTCGATCATCACGCCAGCGATACCGGCAGCCTCCGCCAACTGCACCGCCTGACGTACCTGGAGTGGGTTGCCTCCCCCGTCGTCGAAATCGACGATGAGCGGAATGTCAATTGCCCGCGTGATGCCCCGGGCGACATCGATGATGTCGCGGGTGGAGATCATGGTCATATCCGGAATCGCATGATAAGCGACCGATACGGTAACCCCGCCGCCGATGGTCACCGCGCCAAATCCTAGATCCTGGGCTACCCGCGCCGAGAAGGGGTCATGAACCCCGGGAATATGAACCAGCCCATCACCCGCGATCAGTTCACGCAAGCGAGCGGCGGCCGACACTGGCCTCGTTGTTGTGTCGCTCATCGGTATTCGGTGTTCCTCTTCATTGAGTGTGCGATGTGGATTAGTGGGGTTCCGGATGCGGTCCGTCCGTCCCGCGTGTAGCGGCGTGGCCGGTCTGCTGCGGGTTAGCTGCGGAGGCCGGCCTGGACCATGAGGGGCAGAATCTCGTCTTCCATCTGCTGAAGTCCCTCGTCGTAATTGACCCAGGAGATCGCGACCCCGTCGAGTCCGGCGTTGGTCAACTCCAGCAGCGATTCGACAACCTGCTCAGGGGTACCGATCAAAGTCATCGCACCACGGCCGGCAGCGAGCCGCTCGATCATCTGCCCGTGTTCTTCGGGATCAACTTCCAAGCTCTTCGAGTTCGCGGTGCTCTTATCAAACAGCTTCTCAATCGCGGCAACATCAGCACTGTCACGGTGCACAAAACGGAAGTAATCCCGAGCGTCCTGCTCGGTCGGGCGACACACAATATGCACCCGCCCAAAGACCCGCACCTCACGGCCATGGGAAGCCAACGCCTGCTGCTTAATCTCCGCGATCTGACGCCGCGCAGTCTCCATGTTCTGCAGGGAGGCGAAGATCAGGTCGCTATGGGTGGCAGCGAAGTCACGGCCCGGACCGCTGGTGCCCGCATTCATAATCACCGGATACGGGTCCTGCAACGGGCGCGGGTCAGAGAACGCGTCAACAGCCTTAATGTATTCACCATTGAAATCAGCCGGAGCATCACCGGTCCACAACCGCTTCAGCAGCGTCGTCCACTCATCAGCGTACGCATACCGGGCCTCGTGCTCCCGCTGGGTGAGGCCGAACATCGCGAACTCCTCCGGGAACCACCCCGCCACAACATTAATCCCGAACCGGCCCCCCGACACATGATCCGCCGTCACCGCCATCTTGGCCGCCATCACCGGGTGGATCAACGGAACCTGGACCGTGGCAAACGCCTGGATCCGCTGCGTCCGCGCCAGCAACGCCGTCGCCCACGTAAACGGTTCAAAAGAGCGAGCCGACAAATTGAACTGCCCATCGAACCCACGCCACCGCTGCACCGGGATCACCGCATCAAACCCGATCCGGTCAGCATGCTGCGCCAACCGAAGGCTCTCCTCCCAACTGCCCAGGACCTTGCCCTCCACATTGGCAAGCGTCACACTCCCGCGCATATTGGTAGCAAACGTCGCCAACTTCAACCGATTCTCATCATTCAAAACCGGCGTCGACCACTTATCGACACGAACATCAACCGCTTCCGATGGCACGCTTAACATCTCTTCCGCCTTCGCTGACAAAACTCCACCTCGAATTCGCACAATCGCAGGCGGCACCCGAGGAAACCCCGACAGCCACAAGCACACCCAACAATTTCTGAATACGATACCACGACAGCCTTGAATGCGAAACCTTCGCGGGCTATTTCCTTCGCCTGTCCCCGCCAGCAGACAATTTTTGCATACGATCCCGTACGGGCTTGACTATGTCACCTAGCTTTGATCGACTCCAGTTATGCCAGTAACCGAGATATCCGCTGAAGGATTCACCACTCAGGTAGCGACCGAAATTGCAGCAATCCGCTACGCAGACCTTCCACCGCATGCGCTGACGAGAGCAAAGCATGTGCTGCTCGATTGGCTCGGAGTGGTGATCGCGGGCTCCGTCGAGCCGACGGGGCGAATAGCACAGGCCATAGCCACGGATAGCGGCTCTCGACCGGTGGCAACTATCATCGGGACGCACCTTCGCAGTTCCCCGCGTGACGCAGCACTGGCAAACGCGATTGCTGCTCATGCTCTGGACTTCGACGACTCGAGTTTGTGGACTGACGGCCACCCGTCAGCCGCAATTGTTTCGGCAACGGTAGCGCTCGGCGAGATGGTGGATGCAACAACCGCACAGGTTGTTGAAGCGATCGTCGCCGGCCTGCAAGGACAGGCTCGCATCGCACTCGCAACGGGTCCTTCGGCCTACGAGAACGGCTTCCACGGCACCGGCGTTTACGGGACGTTCGGTGCAGCCGGCGCCAGCGCACGCCTCCTCAATCTCGACATCGACGGCATTGCGCGAACCTATACTCTGGCGGCCACCCAAGCTGCGGGCTTGAGGCGCGTATTCGGATCGATGGGCAAACACCTAAATGCCGCGAAGGCTGCGTCGAACGGCCTTCTGGCCGCGCAATTAGCGTCCAAGGGATTCACGGCGCCGTCCGACGGAATCGAGGGACGGCAAGGCTTCGCCTGGACGCACAGCACCACCTTCGACCCGTCTCGCCCCCAGGGAGTAATGGGCGATCGATTGGCGATCGAGTCGGTCCTGTTCAAGCGCCATGCGAGCTGTCACGGCACCCACTCTTCGATCGACGGTATCATCAAGCTCCGTGAGCAAGCTGCCTTCACCGAGGGCGATATCGCCGACGTGCAGTTGCACGTCTCGGAGAAGGTGGCTGATATTTGTTGCATCAGTGACCCCGTCACAGGGCTCGAGGGCAAGTTCAGCCAGCGACATGCGGCCAGTGTTGCCCTCGCTGGTCTAGGCACCGGCCCGGAGGCGTTTTCAGACGAAAGCGTGCACGATCCGCGTCTGATCGCCCTGCGCCAGAAGGTTGCGGTTCTTCTGGAGAGTGACAGGGCGATGACCGCGCCGACGAAAGTCTCCATCACTCTCCTGAACGGAGATCGGCTCGAAGCCGAAGTCGATGTCTTCGAGCCCACGCCTGACGCCGAACTATCTGCGGAGTGGAAGGCGCTGGAGAGCAAATTCGTGACACTTACCAGTCCGGTCATTGGCTCATCGGCTGCACGAGCCTTAGTGGAGCGTGTTGAACACCTGGATCCAGAGAGCAAAATCAGTCAATTGCTGAGCCTGGAACCGGCGTAGAGTGCAGACGAAGTGTAACTGGCGGCTCGGGTGGAGAAAAATTCGGCTCCCAGCGGAGTCGTGAATTTCATCCCGGGTGTCATTTCGTTGATGGCACCGCAGGTGCGTGGGCTGTCGACCCGCGAACAAGGAGTGCACCCTCGACTCGTCGTCGCCTTGGGGTGGGCGCCTGTTCCCCGTCGATCCGTCGCAGGAGCAACTCCACGCTGATTTCGGCCATCGGTGCGATTGGCAACTGAACCGTGGTGAGGTCGTAAGCGGCCCACTCAGACATCGTGATGTTGTTGTACCCGACAACCCAAAGGTCTTCAGGAATTCGGATCTTCATCTTGCGAGCAGCGTCGAGGACACCGTAGGCAACAAGGTCATTGACGCAAAAGATGGCGTCGGGTTTCTTTTTGCCATTCCACAACTGCTCAAGTGCATGCTCGCCGGACCTGTATGTTAGGTCGCCGTAGATGATGCGTTTATCAGCTAATGGGGAACCCAGGCTCTCCAGGCGTTGCCGGAATCCTTGCTCGATCTCGCGTCCTGGGCTGAATGCGCGACCGCCCACCAGCGCGACATCACGACGACCATTCTCCAGAAGGTACTCCGCTACGCGGCGTCCGCCTTGCACGTTTGCTCCGGACACCGTGTCCGTTGGTATTCCGCGGATGGTGCGTCCCATAAGCACGATAGGTGCGCCAGCACTAATGTCGGCCTCAAGCTCGGGCATCTGATCGACGGCCGCAGTGTAGATAAGTCCATCGACTGACCGCTCCCGCAGGGCCTGCAGGGCATCCGGAGCGTTACCATCCGTATCGGCCAGCCATACACTCAGCCGTAAACGGTGACGGGCGACGTGTTCGTGCACCTCTCTCATTACTTCCATCGCATAGAGGTTTACTGGGGTGCTGACGACGAGTCCAATCGACCGTGAGCGCTGGGTACGCATGGCTCGGGCACTCGCGTTAGGTACGAAACCTGTTTCACGAAGGACCTCGGTAACCCTCTTGCGGGTCTTCTCCGACACGTTGGGATGCCCGCTCAGCACACGCGACACCGTGCTTTGCGATACGCCGCTCAAGTTTGCGATATCGCGGCTTGTCAGAATCGTCTTTGAATTGGTTCCCAGCACACTCATGATGCTAGTGGCAAATAGCTATCCAAACTAGCCGGACGGGGTGAGTTGGAGGATTGTCCGCCAAGCATGGCTTGACCGGGGCGATACTCCTCGCCGCTGGACTCGTAACCATTCTCATGCACCATCTTGTCGTATGCCGGATAATCAACGTTTGCTCCGACATGCCCGGAGCTTGTCAGCCAGGTTGCGAGAGTCGTCAAACAGCACCTCAGCGCTCCACCACCAGCAACAGACAAGGCGGGAGCCAACCAGGGTCGGCCACCATCGGAAACGCGCCGGATGCGTCTTTCGGTCCTCGCACATCCAGTTACAGGCTCGCGGCACGTTCGATGCCATTTCGGAACACGATCCGGGTCGAGGCGTGCACGCTCCTCATACTGGGGTTCATACCGCTGAAGTCCACCAGCGGGGAGCCAGCACGAAGCATGCAGCGTCGAAGGCGGTGCACGCATCGTTCACTGCCGCGGGAAACGGGTGCTCAGGAGCGAGGCGCTACTTCGGCACGAAGACTCCTGCGTTGGTCCTGCAGTATCGCTTTGGCGCGGTCGAACGGCGTCTGAGCTGTCGTCGCCGGCTCTGGCATTATCGAATTTCCTTGTCGCGAGCAGCCTGTGCGGCTCGGTAAGACGGCAGCTCTTCTGGAATCTCTGCCTCACGCGGAGCAGCACCCGGAACACGAACCCGCTGGCGACCAGCCATGCTCAGCCCCAGATCTTCGTGGGAGGTGAAGTACTGGTATCGCATCTGCCGACGCGCGAACAACCACCTGCCATCAACTCGGCAGTACTCGTCGTCGTAACGGAATGAGGCGAGCATCCGCTGCCCGTCGACCGCAACCTCACCATGACCCATCTGCACTCCGACCGCTGTGTTTGCACCCAACGCCAGGTCAACCACGTGCTGATGCGCCGTGTGGACGGTCAGGGAGTACGCGTTCATGATCTGGCCGTAGAACTGACGAAGCTCGTCGCGACCTGAATGCACAGCCCCGGCACGCAAGAATATGCCATCCTCTGCGAACAGACCTACCAGCCCATCCAGATCTTGGCTGTCGACAAGGATAGGGTAGATCGCTGCGAGCTGCTGGATGGCGTGCAGGTCAGCCAATCGCTGCAGGTTCAGTCGTTCCGACCCGGCCTCGATGTCGGGGCTCGCGTTAACATTGTTGACTTCCAGAGTCATAGTGCGCCTCCTTTGGCGTTCTGCGCGTTCTCCGCGGCATTACGATCTTGTCGTGCTGTGATACCAAACGTCGAGCTGTCTATACAGCGATCTGTCGCCCTACAGCAGCTTCCGAGTCTCGATCGGCTCCGCCAGAAGGCACTGGTCCCCTTGGACACCCTGTTCTTTTGCGATACTCAACAGCAGAGGGGCCGGGGGTCGACGTCTTGGTGTGGACGTGGACCCCCATACCCCTCGGTCGGCGCCTACCATTATGGAAATCGCGGTTCAGACTGCGGTTGACTCGGAGATGATTTCGGGAACGGAGGGCCGGCGGTATGTTTTGCCGTGCTTGGCAAGCTCTGCCTCGAAGGCGGGGATGGTGTCAGTGCGGAAAAGCTCCAGGTCGGTAACGTAATCGAACAGGTTCAGGCAGACCCCATCGATCTTGTTCGTCGCCGCCCAGTCCGCCAACTGTGTTCCGGCGTCCTCAGCGCTGGCGATGATCGCGTCACCGAGGAGGAACTCATAGACGTCTTCACGGGTCGCCATGCGCTGCTCGGCGTCCTCGGCAGACGCGGCGCCGCTGGACACGAGCATGTTTCGCAGCGTCCCACGGTCTGCCTGGTCGATGATCTGCTGTGCGCGCTCCTGGGCCTCGGCCGTCGTCTTACCGACAATCACGGCCTTGGCCCCGATGAAGCCGCAGTCACTGCCGACCTCCGCCCGGATTTTGCGGAACTTCTCGGCGTTATCCCCGTAGCTGAAGATATAGTTTGCACGCTCGGCGGAGAACCGCATCCCGGTATAGGACTGGCCTGCGTTCACAATCAAAGGCGAGACCTGCATCGGTCGCGGACGGCCGGAGGCCTTATTGATCTTGAAGTACTCGCCATCCAGCGTTGCCTCACCGTCACGCCACAGCGCTTCGACAACGTCCAGCCATTCCCGCGTGTAGGCGTAACGATGCTTGCGGTCCAGCAGCTCAACGCCCATCGAAGCGAACTCCTGCACACCCCAGCCACTGACCACGTTGACACCCCAACGGCCGCGTCCGATATGGTCCAGCCCCACACCGAACTTGGCAGCCACCACCGGATTGAGCAGGTTGGTGTGCATCGTGGTCAGAAGCGTGATCTTCGTTGTTGCCGCCAACAGTGCAGCTGACAAGGTGATCGCGTCCAGGCTGGCACCGCGCCACACAATCTCATCACCAGGCAGTCCCGCCCAACGCGACGGAGGCAACGCGAAGCTCATGCCCATCTCCTCGGCCGCCAACACGGTCGCCAGATTCTGCTGGTACGTCCACTCCGTCGCATTCGGCGCCAACGTGGGCCACTCGCTAAAGGACTGATTCGGCAGGAAGATCCCCAGCATCACCGAACCCTCATCGGCCGGTAATGCCCGCTCGAAACAATGTTCAAGATCGGAGCGGTTAGCCGGATCTGCACTGTCAGGGTAATACCGCATTAGATGCCTCTCTGTGGTTGAACGGACGCGAGGACGCTGCCGCGCGAATCAGACGAAGACGTGGTCAAGAGCATGTCCTCACGGAACCTCTCCCCGGCGCGCCACGCATCGATCTGCTTGCGGAACCCAAGCGTGCCGCCCGGGTATCCGGCCGCGATCGCCGGAACAATATTGCCGCTGGTATTGCCCTCGTTGTTGTAATAGCTGGGCGTGCACTCCTGCACGGATTTCGCGATCGGCGCACCACTCAGACGCAACTCCGCCATGTGGGCATCCCACGCCAGTTCCGCCTCGCGCTTGACTTCCATCGACGTGACACCCGAATCAACCAACGTCGTGATCAGCTCCACCACATGGCTGGCCTGAATATGCATCCGGAACGGAATGTTGAACGTCGGCGCTGACTGGCGGCTGTTACCGACCATGAACATGTTCGGGAAGCCATGGGTATACAAACCATGGAGCGAGTAGTACTCGTTACGACCCAATTTCTCATCCAGCGTGATCCCGCCCCGCCCGATCACGTTGTAGCGACCCGACTGCGACGGCGACGTCGCGAACGACTCAAACCCTGTCGCATAGACGATGCAATCCACCTCATACGCGACACCATCAAAATGAATGGCATTCTCAGAGATCCGGTCAGGCCCGCGGCCATCAGTATCGACCAGGGTGACATTGGGCTGGTTGAACGCCTGCAGATACTCATCACTGAAACAAGGCCGCTTACAGAACCGCCCGTAATACGGCATGAGACCAGCAGCGGTCTCGGGATCCTCCACGATCTCCGCGATGCGATGGCGAATGCGTTCCATCTGCTGGAAGTCCAATGCTTCCATCGCCTCGACAACCTCGTCCGGGGACATGGACGAAGCATCCGGGCGCCCCCAGACCTCTTTCCACTGGTCATCAATCAGGTTACGGTCCGGACTCTTGCCCTCCAACACCAGGTCAAAGTTCATCTGGCGGTCCTCCTGCCACCCCTTGGGCAAACTCGACCACCACTGCGGATCCGTCGGACGATTCCCCCGCGCATCAAGAATCGAGGGGGTCCGCTGGACCAACACCATTTCCTTAGCATCTGCCGCAACCCGGGGCACCACCTGAATCGCAGTAGCCCCGGTGCCAATCACCGCAACCCGCTTATCAGCCAGCCCCGTCATACCCCCGAGATTACTGCCGCCCGTGTACTCATAATCCCAACGACTGGTATGGAACGAATGCCCCTTGAAAGTCTCAATCCCCGGAATACCCGGCAGCTTAGGACGGCTGAACATCACCCCGGAAGCCAACACCACAAACCGTGCACTGATCTGATCCCCACGATCAGTGGCCACCTGCCACAGCGCACTGTCCTCATCCCAGCGCATCTCCGTCATCCGGGTCTGGAACAACGCATCCTTATACAAGTCAAAGTGGTGCCCCATCTTGCGGGCATACCCGAAAATCTCGTCAGTACGCGCGTACCGCTCCGTAGGCATATAACCAAGATCTTCAAGAAGCGGAAAGTAGATCGAGGACTCAATGTCACACCGGGCACCTGGATAACGGTTCCAGTACCACACACCACCAAAGTCACCCGCGTCCTCAATGATCGCAAGTTCCATATCACCCGACTTGCGCAGCAACGCACCCGTGGTCAAACCACCAAAGCCGCCACCCAAGATCAACACATCCACCTCACGCCGAACCGCTTCCCGCTCCACACGAGGAGTGAACGGATCACGCAAATACTCCGAAGCAGTGTCAAGCTTCACATACTGCGCAGTGCCTTCCGCACGAAGCCGCTTGTCCCGCTCTTCCCGATACTTCTCGCGAAGCGAATCACGCTCTTCCTCCGGCACAAAGCCCTTATTCTCCGAATTCATACAGAGCCTCCGCTTATCCGTTGCCTCACCGTGGATCGCATGCGACACCCACACGAAATCGGACATGACCCTCAATGTCCGCACGCCGCTACATCCCATGGAATCCAATTAACCCTTCCGATGGTATCGTATCCAGATTTGGAAATCGAGTACCACCATGGAAGTGATTGTCACTGGCAGAGCAAAACTGCATACGTATCCGCTGATGGACCGCCAGTGCGATACCCCTGCTGTCACACCACCGCCAACAGTCAACACCTGACCAGTGAGCACGGCGGAGGCCAGACTGATCAGCGTAAACGCGAGTCCACGAGCTCCTGGAGGCCTCCAAGCTCGCGACGTGAGTAGATGTCCTTCGTTGGGCGAAGGGATAGATTGTTCTTCGTCGGGCAATGCTCAGACATGTCCGGCGGCACTCACGTCAGCCATGGAACGTACTTACTCGACCAGATGGAAGAACCTGACGACAACAGGTGTGTCGTCAGTAATGCTCCAGTTGGGATCAGACGTCGCACCCTGGATAGCGGCAGCATACGATTGCCAGCCCTGGACGTGCACACGGCGCCAGTCTTCGATGCCCTCAAAGAATCCGCCCTCCGCGCTCGAAACGTCCTCTCCGACGTCCGCGAGTGGCATGATCCTCACTTCGTCGATCTCGATGATGCCGGCGACGCTGCCGTTGGAGTCGACAACCTCGTATCGATCGCCAGGTTTCGAGATTTCCTTCTGTTCAAGGTCGAAGATCGCGGCGAGTCTGCTTGTTGCGGTCTTCTTACCACTCAAGACAGACGCGATTATCCGATCCCGCAGTTCGCCTGGCTGTACGAATTCGATGCGTTGCATTTTCTTTCTTCGCCAGACGTCGCCAGACAGGTTCGCCCGGGTAACGGGTTCGATCACATCTGGCTCGTCGCCCTCACTTTCGGTCATCAGCTGCCCCCGCGCTAAGGGCGTCGGGCACGAGGTCACGTTCGATGGTTGTCTTCAGCGGCACTTCCTTCACAAAGCACAGCAGCACCAACGCGATGAGGGCAAGCGGCGCCATCCACAGCATGAGAGGGGTGAGCGCGTCGTTGTAACCGTGCACAACGATGTCGCGCACCGGCGCCGGCAGCTCAAGCACAACCTGCGGCGTGAGCGACGAGATGTCACCGACCCGCGGTTCGGCGTCCGATGGCAATCGCTCGCGCATGATGTCGATCAGCCGCAGGGCGAACAGGCTGCCAATGACGGCACTTCCCAGCGACGCACCGATCTGACGAAAGAACGTGTTCGCCGCAGTCGCCGTACCCACGACTCGGTCCGGGAATGAGTTCTGCACGATCAGCAGCAGGATCTGGAGGTTCACGCCCAGCCCCCAACCCAGCAGTCCGATCTCGACGCAGAACCACCAAAGCGGTGTCTCGGGTGTCATCGTGCCCAGCAGGACGAGAGCGATAGCAATGAATGCCGCGCCGGTGATTGGCATCCACTTATATCGCCCGTACTTGCTGACAAGCCAACCGCTCAACAGGGATGCGACAATCATCATGGCCATCATCGGCACCATAAGAAGGCCTGTCGATGTGGCATCCGCCCCAAAGGTCATCTGCAGGTACGTCGGCAAGTATCCCATCGCACCGAACATGGTGACGCCGACCAGCAGGCTCGCCGCGGTCGTGAGATTGAAGTTGCGGTCCCGAAACAAGGCGGGCGGAATGATCGGCTCGGTCGCCCGGCCCTCGATGAGAACGAACAGCATGGCCAGGACCGCGGTAGCCGCGATCAACGACAGGATTACAGGCGAGGTCCACTCGTAATCGTTACCCGCCCACGACGCCACCAGGATCAAACACGCCATCGCCCCGGCAAGCGTCATAATGCCGTATACGTCGATCTTCGGCCTCGAGCTAATACCCTTCGGTAAGTGCAGTAATGTGATCGCCGCGAGAAGCGCCAGCGCGCCAAGCGGGACGTTAAGCCAGAAGGTCCAACGCCAGCCAACTTCTTCTGTAAGCCAGCCACCCAGCAACGGACCGGCGACCGACGCCACTGCGAAGACCGCACCCATGATGCCCATGTACTTGCCGCGTTCACGCACCGGCA
The DNA here is from genome assembly GCF_001046895.1 of Pseudarthrobacter siccitolerans. GTDB lineage: Bacteria > Actinomycetota > Actinomycetes > Actinomycetales > Micrococcaceae > Arthrobacter > Arthrobacter siccitolerans. Next base: position 57,161 of record NZ_CAQI01000025.1, on the reverse strand, counting down.
CGACGTCGGCGATGATCGCATGCGACAGGATGATCAGGCCCCCACCACCGAGCCCCTGCACAATGCGCCCTGCGATGAGCACACCCATGTCGGGAGCGAGCGCGCCGATCACAGAACCGAAAATGAATGCGATGATCGCGAAGATCATGGGCCCTTTGCGTCCGATCAGGTCGCTCATCTTGCCGTAGATCGGCATCGTGATGGTCGAGGCCAGCATGAATGCGGTCATCACCCACAGCATCTGGTCGACACCGCCGAGCTCTCCCACCATTGTTGGCATCGCGGCGCTGAGTACCGTCTGGCTCAACGCAGCGAGGAGCATCGCGAGCACCAGTCCGATAATAAGCAGGACGATCCCGCGCCTCGATTCGTGCGAGCGGGGGTGTGGAACAGTCCGGGAATCGGTCATGGCAGCGTACGCAGTACCTCTCGAAGTGTATGTATGGCAGCATCTTGCGCTGCTCGAGTAGCTTCTCGTCGCTAGGCGTGAATACACCGACCATCAGCGAAAGCATGTCTCCGATGAGATCGTTCGACTCTCCGGAGCGGAACTCGTAAAGCTCATCGTCGGTCTGCAGGCCCTCATGCAGCCCGACGATCCCATCTTCCTTCGTCGGGTAGTAACGCGGCGTCGATCGTGGAAGCAAGAAAAGCCTCCCCCGAGCAGGCCTCCGAACTGGCCTGCCGTGCCGCAGACGGTGTCTCCGCACAACGCCTGCCCGGGATTACGAGATCAGCAGGGAACCGTCTACCAGTACCTGCGCAAGCCACCAAGGCTCCTGCCTATTTTGCTGCTCAGAGCCAGGCAGGGAACGGGTGATTTGAAGTAAAGCGCCCTTGGCGAGACCAGCTTTGACGCTGCAATCAGGTTTCGACGACGGACCGGAGGACTTTGGTCTCTCTGGCCCGCCGTCGCTGCGACGTCATCCACACAATGCCCGAAGCGGAACCCTCTGCTAAGGCGAACTTTCCCAAGCCGCTAAAAAGCATAGGGACAACCCCCGGCTGAGCCTACTGAGGCGCCATGCGGAGCGCCCCGTCCATGCGCACCGTTTCGCCGTTGATGTAGTCGTGTTCGGCGAGCATCATCACGAGTTGTGCAAACTCGTCGGGCCGCGCAAGCCGTCCGGGGAAGGGAACACCCGCAGCGAGTCGCGCCCTGTAGTCGTCAGCCACGGTAGCCAGCATCGGGGTGTCTACTATTCCGGGGGCGATCGTGTTCACCCGGATTCCGGACCGTGCAAGGTCTCGAGCGGCCACAATCGTCATCGCGGCGACTCCGCCTTTCGATGCTGAGTATGCGATCTGTCCGATTTGACCTTCGAACGCCGCAACGGAGGCGGTGTTGATGATGAGGCCACGCTGGCCGTTTTCATCCCCGGATTTTTCGCACATTTTCTCGGCCGCGAGGCGCATCACGTTGAACGTGCCAACGAGGTTGATATCGATGGTTCGCTGAAATGTCGCGAGATCGTGGGTGCCTTTAGATGACAGGATCCGACGAGCCGGCCCAATCCCCGCGCAGTTGACAGCCAGGCGAAGAACGCCATCTCCGACTGCATCGAGCGCCGCCCTCACCTCATCCTCTTTCGTAACATCCGCGGCTACGTAGGTCAGTCGATCCTTACTGGGGGCCTGTTCAATAGAGGAAGGCAGATCAATGCCCACCACGGCGGCGCCTCTCGCGAGGAGGGCATCCACGGTTGCCGCACCCAGCCCGGATGCGGCTCCCGTCACGAGGGCGGTTGTGTCTTTCAGTTCCACGATTCTCCTTCGTCCAAAATCATCAATGACATATGCTCGGCATCCGCGGCAGACTCCGTATTCAATTCACGTCAAGCTACGGGAGGTGTCCGATTCCTGTTCGCGGAATGGCACAATCATCTCGGCCGCGCCGGCATGGAAATCGGTCTGCGGTATCACGCCCAGACCACGCTGAGCCGCACTGCCGTCGATGAGCGCCGTTTCCCAACCTCTGGAAGTGGATTCGTGAGAAATACACGCACCAGGAACCCAGTAGTTTGATCCCGGGCTGGTCACTAGTGCTATGCAAACGAGTGACCAGCCTGGGCATGCTTGAGAGGTTACCGGCCATTGAATACGATGTCAATCAGGTCGGGGCCCAGCTGAAATCCGACGGAGATTGGCGGAATATGATGTGTGCTGCTTGGCTCGGCGCAGGAGCTTTTAACTACGGAATGTGAGGTCTCGGCAGATCGGTGACGGTTCTGCCTCAGGACATCGGCCCCGGCAACCACCACTGGTTCGGCAAAGACCACAGCCGCCGGCGCGGGTGCGCCTGGCCTTGGCATCGGGGAAGAACCGGGATTATATTGGCCTGGGCGCTTCGGCTAGGACTGTGCCGTCCCCGCACTGCTGCGGGGTTATGCGCCCGGGCAGTCCCGATTGAATACGTTCGTCGTTCGACAGCCAAGGTCGCCGGGTTGGACGCTAGTATCTGTGGTGTGACCATTACAAGTGAAAAAGACATCTTGACGAGCAGAGACATCGCGCGGATGAGCGGCGTGTCTCAAAGTACAGTGTCGCGCGTCCTGAGCGGACACCCCAATGTCTCGGCGAAGACCCGCGCCGCGGTCACGGAGATCCTCAATCAGACCGGGTTTGTGCCTAACGCCTCCGCTCGAGCAATGCGTACTCAACGCTCAAGGTCGATCGGTGTGGTCGTGTCTACGCCTGTTAACTTGTATGGGCTGGAAGTGATGGGACAGGTGCACGAACACGTGGCCCGTCACGGCCTCCGTTTGAGTGTGTGGCTTGCCGATGTTGATGGTAACGCCCCGGATGCCTTGCAGGCGCTGCGCGAGCGGTCCGTCGACGGCTTGATCTACACCGCAGCGGTGGATCATATGCCGGAGCTTGAGGCCGACATAAATGCCGGCGCACCGATCGTGCTCATGGGGCGAACGGTCCGCGGCGTGGCTACGGACACAGTGGCCGGAGCGAACGCCCAAGGCGGCCGCCGGGTAGCTGACTACCTGATCCAGCATGGCCGTCGTGACATCGCATGGGTGGGAGGCCGCGCGTTCAGCCCAGGGCGTGAAATCGAGCAAGGTTTCCGGAATCGGCTCGCGAGCCTCGGGGCCCCAATAGACGAAAGTCGCGTCGTCTACGGAGACCTTTTCTACGCTTCCGGCGAGGCGGCAGTCGAGCAGCTATGGAATAGCAAGAGCAAACCCGACACGATCTTCTGCGCGAACGATCTCGTCGCATACGGCGTACTTGACGCCGCCCGCAAGTCCAACATCCGTGTACCGGAGGACCTCTGGGTGATCGGGTACAACAACATTCCGATCTCGGGCTGGGCTGCGTACGACCTAACCACGGTGTATCAGCCGATTGCAGACATGGCGCGGGTAAGCGTAGAGCTGCTCCTGCAGCGGATTGAGGGAAAACAAGGGCCCTCGCCACAGCGGCGACGGCTCGAGGGGAAGCTCATCGTTCGAGGCTCCACCGCCCACGCGCCCCACGAGTCGAGTTGAGACGAAGCCTGGACGCGGCCCGCTTCAGCCGCACGCTCCGCGACGCCTCCGGCCTGTCCCCCACCAGCTGGCGCCGCCAGGCCTGATCCAACGCGGGGCGTACGACGGCGGGCTGGCGCCGGCTTGGAGCCTAGATCAGCCCCTGTGCCAGCATGGCGTCGGCAACCTTGACGAACCCGCCGATGTTCGCGCCCAAGACATAGTCCCCGGGGGCACCGTATTCCTCGGCGGTTGCGGCACACAGGTCATGGATCCCCACCATGATGTCCGTCAGGCGCTGCTCGGTGTGTTCGAAGGACCAGGAATCGCGGCTGGCGTTCTGCTGCATCTCCAGGGCGGAGGTGGCAACGCCGCCGGCATTGGCTGCCTTGCCCGGTGCAAACAGGACGCCTGCCTGCTGGAAGACCGCGACGGCGTCGGGTGTGCTCGGCATATTGGCGCCTTCGCCCACGGCGAGCAGGCCGCCGCGCACCAGGGCAGCGGCAGCATCGCCGTCGAGCTCGTTCTGCGTTGCGCACGGCAGCGCGACGGTGGCGCCGGCATCCCACACGGAGCCGCCGTCAACGTACGCAGCACCCGGCTTGCGGACGCCGTACTCCTTGAGCCGGGCGCGCTCCACTTCCTTGATCTGGCGCAGCAGGGGAACGTCAATCCCCGCCTCGTCGATGATGTAGCCGCTGGAGTCCGAGCAAGCGACCACCATGGCGCCCAGCGCCTGGGCTTTTGCGATGGCGTTGATGGCCACGTTCCCGGAACCGGAGACCACCACCCGCTGCCCGTCGAATGACAGCCCCCGGGTTTTGAGCATTTCGCCGGTGAAGATGACCGTCCCGAATCCGGTGGCTTCCGGCCGGACCAGGGATCCGCCCCAGGAGATGCCCTTGCCGGTGAGGACGCCGGATTCGTAGCGGTTGGTGATGCGCTTGTACTGGCCGAAGAGGTAGCCGATTTCACGCCCGCCCACGCCGATGTCGCCGGCCGGAACATCGGTGTACTCGCCGATGTGGCGGTAGAGCTCGGTCATGAAGGACTGGCAGAACCGCATGACCTCGGCGTCGCTGCGGCCACGCGGATCGAAGTCGGAGCCACCCTTGCCGCCGCCGATGGGCATGCCGGTCAGGGCGTTTTTGAAGATCTGTTCAAAGCCCAGGAATTTAACGATGCCAAGGTTCACCGAGGGGTGGAACCTCAATCCGCCCTTGTACGGACCCAGCGCGGAGTTGAACTCCACCCGGAAGCCGCGGTTTATCTGCACGCGGCCTTGATCGTCCATCCAGGGAACGCGGAAGATGATTTGCCGCTCAGGTTCGCAGAGCCGCTCCAGGATGGCTGCTTCGAGGAACTCCGGGTGGCGGTCGTGGACCGGCCCGAGGCTCTCGAAAACCTCCGTGATGGCTTGATGGAATTCCACTTCACCGGGGTTTCTGGCCAGGACTGTATCCCTGATGGCCTCCAGCCGAGCATGCATGAACTTTTCCTTACGTGGCCGAACGAGGGATGGCACACGCAGGGCGGCACCGTCCCAAAGGTTTATGTTTCAAGTTATCCGATTAAGACTGCGGACTGTTAGGCGGGTATTACAGATTCCGCTAATCTCCGTATTGTGACAGAAATTTTCCACCTTATGAAATACTTACCACGCGGGTCTCCCAAGAGCGGGGCGTCCTGATGCCGCACATCTGCCTCCTCCTGTCCGGCGCTGCACTGCTTATCAACGGCCTGGCCGCCCTCGGGCACGTTCCCCGCCGCGACGCAGCCGTGTTGAGCCTGGCGGTGGGGTTCGTACAGCTGGTGCTCGGCGTCGTCGTCCTGTCGCCGGGCCCGTCTGCGGGCGGAGCGCTGACAGCTGCCGGCATGTTCCTGTTCGGCCTGACATATCTCTATGTGGGCCTGGACTTTCTGCTGGACCTGGGCGCAAAGGGCCTGGGCTGGTTTTGCGGCATGGTGGCTTGCGTTGGGCTGCTCCTCGCGGCGGCCTGGCTTGCCGAGGATCCCCTGCTGGCCGTTCTCTGGCTGGGCTGGTCCCTGCTGTGGGGTTTGTTTTTTGTCTCGATGGCCCTGGGCCTGTCCAGGGTGGACCGGTTCACGGGCTGGGCGCTGGTACTGACCAGCCAGGTGAGCGCCACCGTCCCGGCCTTCCTGGGGCTCGCCGGGCTGTGGCCGCGCAGCCCGGTTGTTGCTGCCGCTGCAGCCGCCTTGCTTGCCGGACTGTTCGCCGCCGCCGGCATACTGGCGTTCTCCAGTACCTGGCGGGGGTGGATCGCGAGGAAATCGCAGCTTCCCTCGAAGAAGTGCACCAAGTCCTGCTGTTCCGGACCGGTTCCGCCACCTGAACCGCACCTCCATGGCATACTGCCCTAGATCAGGGATTGCCGGACCCGCCGGCCGGAAGGGGCCCGTTTTATGCAGGAACTCGCCAGTGTGGACGAGACAGCGCGGCAGCATGTCGTGGAGGCCATGGCCCGGGCGGACGTCAGCGCCGGAAGTGACTTTGAGGGCCGGTTCGACCGGCACTTCCCGGACCTCCTCCGGCTCTTCCATGCGCTGTACGCTTCCCGCGACGACTGGCTGGACCAGCTCACCTCGTTGGTCCTGCAGTGTGCGCGCTCGTGGCAGGAACGCCCGGCCGGGTTGAAGGCGATCGACGCCGAGCGGGAGGCGAACCCCGGCTGGTTCCTGGCCAACAGCATGCTGGGCGGCGTTTGCTACGTTGACCGGTATGCCGAAAGCCTGGAGGGAGTCCGGAGCCGCATCCCGTACTTCAAGGAACTGGGCCTCACCTACCTGCACCTGATGCCGCTGTTCCTGGCACCCGAGCCGCACTCCGACGGCGGCTACGCGGTCTCCAGCTACCGCCAGGTCAACCCGAAACACGGCAGCATGGAGCAGCTCCGGGATCTGGCCGCGGAACTGAAGGCCAACGGGATCAGCCTGGTGGTGGACTTCATCTTCAACCACACCTCGGACGAACATGAGTGGGCCAGGCGTGCTGCCGCCGGTGATCCCGAATTCAGCGACTACTACTGGATCTTCCCGGACCGCACCATGCCGGACGCCTTCGAACAGAACGTGCGGGAGATCTTCCCCGAGAACCACCCCGGTTCTTTTATCCGCATGGAGGACGGCCGCTGGGTGTGGGCCACCTTCCACACCTACCAATGGGACCTGAACTACTCCAACCCCGACGTGTTCCGCGCCATGGCTGGCGAAATGCTGTTCCTGGCCAACCAGGGCGTGGACATCCTGCGCATGGACGCGGTGGCGTTCATCTGGAAACAGCTGGGCACCCCCTGCGAAAACCTTCCCGAAGCCCACACCCTGCTGCAGGCCTTCAACGCCGTCTGCAGGCTCGCGGCGCCGTCCCTGCTGTTCAAGTCCGAGGCCATCGTGCACCCGGACGAGGTGGCCCTCTACATCGACCCCGCCGAATGCCAGATCTCCTACAACCCGCTGCAGATGGCCCTGATCTGGGAGGCCCTGGCCACCCGTGACGCCTCGCTCCTGGCCCAGGCACTGGAGCGCCGGCACAACATCCCGGACGGCACCTCGTGGGTGAACTATGTCCGCAGCCACGACGACATTGGCTGGACCTTCGCGGACGAGGACGCCGCGGAACTGGGCATCAACGGCTTCGACCACCGGAGGTTCCTGAACTCCTTCTATGTCAACCGCTTCCCGGGCAGCTTCGCCCGCGGTGTGCCCTTCCAGGACAACCCCAAGACCGGGGACTGCAGGATTTCAGGCACGACGGCGTCCCTGTGCGGCATGGAAGCCGACCCGGCTAAGGCGGTGGAGCGGATCCTCCTGGCCCACTCGGTCGCCTTCAGCACCGGAGGCATTCCGCTGCTGTACCTCGGCGACGAGGTGGGCCAGGTGAACGACTACGGCTACGCCGATGAGCCGGGGCACGAAGCGGACAGCCGCTGGGTCCACCGGCCGCATTACCCGGCGGAGCAGTACGCCCGCCACCAGGACCCTGCCACCCACGAAGGCGCGGTCTTCGCCGGCTTGAAGCGGATGATCGAGGTCCGGGCGGCCACGCCTGAACTTGCTGGCACCCGGCTCATCGACTTTGCCACCCACAACCGCAGCGTCCTGGCCTACCAGCGCCCCGGTTGGCAATCCTGGATCCTGGCACTGGCCAACTTCAGCGACCAGCCCCAGTCCCTGCCCGCCGAAACATTCTCCGGATACGCAAGCGCCGCCGTCGACCTTCTCTCCGAAGCCGGCCTGCAGCTGGACGAGGGCGTCACGCTCCTGCCCCGCCAGTACCTCTGGCTGCGCGTCACCCCCGCGTAGCATCGCGGGCCTGTTTTCCCAACGGGCCCGCGCGCGTGAAACCATACGGATCATGGCCTCCAAGATTGCGTACCAGGGTGAGCCCGGCGCCAACTCCAATATTGCGTGCAAACAGATGTTCCCGGACATGGAAAGCGTGCCCTGCGCGAGCTTCGAGGACGCGTTCGAGCTGGTGTCCAGCGGCGAAGCGGACCTGGCCATGATCCCCATCGAGAACTCGATCGCCGGGCGGGTGGCGGACATCCATATCCTGCTGCCCCAGTCCAACCTGCAGATTGTGGGCGAATACTTCCTGCCCATCCACTTCGACCTGCTGGGCATCCCGGGCAGCACCATCGGGGACGCCACCGAGGTCCACAGCCACATCCACGCCCTGGGCCAGTGCCGGAAGCTCATCCGCGAGCACGGCCTGAAGCCGGTCATCGCGGGCGACACCGCGGGTTCTGCGCGGGAAGTGGCCGAGTGGAACGATCCGCGCAAACTCTCCCTCGCTCCCCCGCTCGCCGCACAGATTTACGGCCTGGAGGTGCTGGCCTCCCGGGTTGAGGACGATCCCTCCAACACCACCCGCTTTGTGGTCCTGGCCAGGGAAACGGCGCTGCCGGCCCGGGACGAACTGCCCGGACCGGCGGTCACCAGCTTTGTGTTCCGCGTCCGCAACGTCCCGTCCGCGCTGTACAAGGCGCTGGGCGGGTTCGCCACCAACGGCGTGAACATGACCCGCCTGGAAAGCTACATGGTGGGCAACGAGTTCGCGGCCACCATGTTTATGGCCGACGTCGAAGGCCACCCCGAGGACCTGCCGCTGAAGCTGGCCCTCGAGGAACTGGACTTCTTCACCACCGAGGTGCGGATCCTTGGCGTCTATGCCGCCGCGCAGTACAGGACAGCTCAGACCGTCAGCGGCTGACCCGAGGCCTGGTGCGGCTTCAGCAGTGCGGAGAAGAACCCGCCCAGCTCGGCCGTCGCGGTGAGCGGCAGGACGTTTGCCACGTATTGGTCCGGGCGGACCACCACCACCACGCCGCCGCGGTCCAGGCCGCGCTGGTCAAAAATGTCCGCGGTGGGATCGGTGGCGTAGACCTTCTCGTAGTCGGTCAGCTTGAACGGGCCCACCTGCGGCTTGAAGACGGCGGGAACCTGTCCGATGTCCACGGCCGTGTGCGGCTGCTGGTAGATCACCTTCAGGTCGAACCAGGCGTCCGGATCAGCGCCCGACGGCGTGGCGGCCAGCGGCGAGTCCGGCGAGTTCGCGATCCACTCGGCGAAGTCGGCCACCCCTGAGTGCGCTCCTGCGGGCGCGGCGTCGGCGAAGACGTAGATGCGCCACCGCCCGTCGGCCGTGGCATGGTGGCCGAGGTGGACCGGGTTGGTGTCGCCCACACGCACCACGGGTGCCGATTTGAAGCGCTTGCCCACCGGGAAGCCCGTGGCCAGAGCCTGGTGCTTGGCGGGGGCCACCAGCATGGACGGTGCGTATTCGGTCATGAATCCGGCCGGGAACTCGGCGGTGCGCACGTAGAAATCCTCAAGGTCCGAGGGGTTTTCGAACTCCTCGGGCTTCTTGGCCATCATGGTGGACCATTCCTTGTCGAAGTCGATGAGGTTCTTCGCCACCACCTGCCGCTCGGCGGAGTAGGTGGACAGCAGGCTCTCCGGGCTGCGGCCCTCAAGCACATGCCCGAGCTTCCAGGCGATGTTAAACCCGTCCTGCATCGAAACGTTCATGCCCTGGCCGGCTTTGGCGCTGTGCGTGTGGCAGGCGTCGCCGGTGATGAACACCCGCGGAGTGCGCGTGCCGCGCTCCTCCGGCAGGACGTCGTCGAACCGGTCCGTGAGCCGGTGCCCCACCTCGTAAACGCTGTGCCACGCCACATTCCGCACGTCCAAGGTGTAGGGGTGGAGAATCTCGTTGGCCTTCTCAATGATCTGCTCGATGCTGGTGTTCCGCACCGCGTGGTGGGTGGCCGGGTCCACCTCGCCAAGGTCCACGTACATGCGGAACAGGTGGCCGCCTTCGCGCGGGATCAGCAGAATGCTGCCCTTTTCGCCCTGGATGGCGCACTTGGTGCGGATGTCTGGGAAGTCGGTGACGGCGAGGGTGTCCATAACACCCCAGGCGTGGTTGGCCTGGTCCCCGGCGAGGGTGCAGCCAATTGCTGCGCGTACTTTGCTGCGCGCGCCGTCGGCACCCACCACATACTTCGCCCGGACCACGCGTTCCTGCCCCTCGTTGGGACCCGCAGTGTGGAGCAGCGTGACGGTGACGGGATATTCGCCTTCGCTCGCGACGCTCAGGGACTGGAACTCGTACCCGTAGTCGGGCTTCAGGCGGGTGGGCGAATTGGCGGCGAATTCGGCGAAGTAGTCCAGCACGCGGGCCTGGTTGACGATGAGGTGCGGGAACTCGCTGATGCCCATCTCGTCATCCACAGCACGGGCACTGCGGATGATGTTGACGTGGTTAGCAGGATCGGGCTTCCAGAAAGCCATCTCGGTGATGCGGTAGGCCTCCGCGATGATCCGCTCCGCGAATCCGAAGGCCTGGAAAGTCTCCACGCTGCGCGCCTGGATACCGTCGGCCTGGCCGATCGCGAGCCGTCCGGGGCGGCGTTCAATAATCCGGGTGGTGAAGTTGGGGAACATCGAAAGCTGCGCTGCGGCGAGCATTCCCGCCGGACCGGTGCCGACGATCAGGACGTCAACCTCGTCCGGAAGTTCATCGGGCCGGTTCAGGCCGACGCCGGCAGCAGGCTTTACCCTCGGGTCTCCGGATACGTAACCGTGGTGGTGAAACTGCACGGGATTCCTCACTTCGTTGTGTGGCTGGGAGAGCCAAGATATTTGTTCGATAATAGAATTTGGGTTTCCATATGAGAAAACCATGCTGTGGAGCACCACTGTACGCCAGGTGTGATGCGGACGACAAGAGGATGAGAATTGGCACCAACCGAGGGGTTGACAAACGCATGGTCACAGCAGGAGAGTAATCGTATACGATTTCGTACTTCCAGTAGGAGATGCTTTGGAACAGGTCAACGGGGACACCCTCGCCGCGGCGCGCAAGGTGGTCGCGGTGCACATCAACTACCCCAGCCGTGCTGCCCAGCGCGGCCGGACTCCGGCCCAGCCTTCCTACTTCCTCAAGCCGTCGTCGTCGCTTTCCCTGTCCGGGAACGCGGTGGAGCGTCCCGCGGGCTGTGAACTGCTGGGCTACGAGGGCGAGATTGCCCTGGTTATTGGCAAGGCGGCCCGCCGGGTCGGGATCGATGACGCGTGGAGCCATGTCGCCGCGGTCACGGCCAGCAATGACCTGGGCGTGTACGACCTGCGCTGGGCGGACAAGGGATCCAACCTCCGGTCCAAGGGCGGTGACGGCTTCACCCCGGTGGGGCCGGCACTGATCCCGGCAGACGCCGTGAACCCCGCCGGCCTGCGGATCCGCACCTGGCACAACGGCCAACTGGTCCAGGACGACACCACCGAGGACCTGCTCTTCCCGTTCGCCCGCCTGGTCGCCGATCTGTCCCAGCTGCTGACGCTCGAGGAGGGGGACATCATCCTCACCGGCACCCCCGCCGGTGCTTCCGTCGCCAAACCCGGCGACGTCCTCGAGGTGGAGGTCTCCGCCGGGGAGCTCACCACCGGCCGGCTGGTCACCCGGGTGGAGGAAGGCACAACGCCGTTCGCGGACTTTGGTGCCGGACCGAAGGTTGATGACCTGCAGCGCGAAGAGGCGTACGGATCCCGCGAAGCCGCCGGACTCCCCACCGCCGAAGCGGCCGAGTCAGGCGCCGCGGTCGCGCCTTCCCTATCTCCTGAGCTGAAGGCGAAGCTGGAAAGCGTCGCCACGGCAACCCTGTCCTCGCAGCTGCGCAAGCGCGGCCTGAATAACGTCAGCATCGACGGGCTGCAGTCCACCCGCCCGGACCGCCGCGTGGTGGGCCTGGCCCGGACCCTGCGCTACGTCCCCAACCGTGAGGACCTGTTCAAGACCCACGGCGGCGGATTCAACGCCCAAAAACGCGCCATCGACTCCGTGAACGAGGGCGAAATCCTGGTCATGGAAGCCCGCGGCGAAAAGGGCACCGGCACCGTGGGCGACATCCTGGCCCTGCGCGCCCAGGTCCGCGGCGCCGCGGCCATCATCACCGACGGCGGCGTCCGCGACTACACCGCCGTGGCCGGCCTGGACATGCCCACCTACTTCGCCAACCCGCACCCGGCCGTGCTGGGCCGCCGCCACATCCCCTGGGACACGGACATCACCATCGCCTGCGGCGGCGCCACCGTCCAGCCCGGCGACATCATCGTGGCCGACTCCGACGGCATCCTGGTGATCCCGCCGGCCATCGCCGAAGAACTCGTGGAGGACTGCATCACCCAGGAGCAGGAAGAAACCTTCATCTTCGAAATGGTCAAGCAGGGCAACAGCGTGGACGGCCTCTACCCGATGAACACCGAGTGGCAGGCCCGGTACGAGGCATGGGAAGCCGGTAGCCAGGCCAATGACTGAGACTGCAGTTGACCCCGCCGCGGTCCCGACCGGCAGCAAATCCGAGCAGGCCTACCAGGCCGTCAAGGCGCGCATTGTGGAGGGCATCTACACTCCCGGGTACCGGCTGGTCCTAGGCAGCATCGCCAAGGACCTCGGCTTCAGCGTGGTCCCGGTCCGGGAAGCCATCCGCAGGCTTGAGGCCGAAGGCCTGGTGACGTTCGAACGCAACGTCGGCGCCACCGTGGCCGGAATCGACCCCACCGAATACCTCTACACCATGCAGACCCTAAGCATCGTCGAAGGCGCCGCCACCGCGCTGTCCGCTCCGCTGATCGATGCGGTGGCGATTGCCCGGGCCCGCGCCGTGAACGAGGAGATGCGCGAATGCCTGGAGCACTTTGACCCGGTCCGGTTCACGCAGCTCAACCAGGACTTCCACAGCGTCCTCTTCGAGCACTGCCCCAACCCGCACATCCTGGACCTCGTGCACCGCGGCTGGAACCGGCTGGCAGCACTGCGGTCCTCCACCTTCCGCTTCGTCCCCGGCCGCGCCCACGATTCCGTGGACGAACACGAAGCACTGCTCCAGCTCATCGAAACGGGAGCAGACGCCGACTCGATCGAAAAAGCAGCCCGCCTGCACCGTTCCGCCACCCTGGACGCCTACCTCGCCCAAGCCAAGCACTAGTAAGGACTTCAACGATGACGACCTCTGCAGAAACCGCCAAGCACTACGTGCCGCAGGACCTTCCCACCCACATCCAGCACTACATCAATGGCCAGTTCGTTGACTCGGTGGGCGGCAAGACCTTTGACGTCCTGGACCCGGTATCCAACCGGAACTACGCCACGGCTGCGGCCGGCCAGAAAGAGGACATCGACCTCGCCGTGGCCGCCGCCCGCGAAGCGTTCACTAAGGGTCCGTGGCCGAAGATGAAGCCCCGCGAACGCGCCCGCATTCTTAATAAGATCGCAGACGCCGTCGAGGCGCAGGAAGCCCGGCTCGCCGAACTCGAAACCTTCGACACCGGCCTTCCGATCACCCAGGCCAAGGGCCAGGCCCTCCGCGCGGCGGAGAACTTCCGGTTCTTCGCTGACCTGATCGTGGCCCAGTTCGATGACGCCATGAAGGTCCCCGGCTCCCAGATCAACTACGTGAACCGCAAGCCGATCGGCGTCGCAGGCCTGATCACGCCGTGGAACACCCCGTTCATGCTGGAGTCCTGGAAGCTCGCCCCGGCCCTGGCCACCGGCAACACCGTGGTCCTCAAGCCCGCCGAGTTCACCCCGCTCTCGGCCTCACTGTGGGCCACCATTTTCAAGGAAGCCGGCCTCCCGGACGGCGTGTTCAACCTGGTCAACGGCCTGGGTGAGGAAGCCGGCGACGCCCTGGTCAAGCACCCGGACGTCCCGCTGATCTCCTTCACCGGCGAGACCACCACGGGCCAGACGATCTTCCGCAACGCCGCCGCAAACCTCAAGGGACTCTCCATGGAGCTCGGCGGCAAGTCCCCGTGCGTGGTGTTCGCCGACGCCGACCTGGACGCCGCGATCGATTCGGCCCTGTTCGGGGTCTTCTCCCTCAACGGCGAACGCTGCACCGCCGGCTCCCGCATCCTCATCGAGCGGGCCATTTACGACGAGTTCTGTGAAAAGTACGCCGCCCGGGCCAAGAACATCGTGGTCGGGGACCCGCACGACCCCAAAACCCAGGTGGGCGCTCTGGTCCACCCGGAGCACTACGAGAAAGTGGCTTCCTACGTGGAGATCGGCAAGTCCGAAGGCCGGCTCCTGGCCGGCGGCGGCCGCCCCGACCACCTGCCCGAAGGCAACTACATCGCACCCACGGTGTTCGCCGACGTCGCCCCCGACGCCCGGATCTTCCAGGAGGAAATCTTCGGCCCCGTCGTGGCGATCACCCCGTTCGAGAACGACGACGAAGCCCTCGCCCTGGCCAACAACACCAAATACGGTCTCGCCGCCTACATCTGGACCCAGAACCTGACCCGGGCGCACAACTTCTCGCAGAACGTCGAAGCCGGGATGGTGTGGCTGAACAGCCATAACGTCCGCGACCTCCGCACCCCGTTCGGCGGTGTCAAGGCCTCCGGCCTCGGCCACGAAGGCGGCTACCGCTCCATCGACTTCTACACCGACCAGCAGGCCGTCCACATCACCCTCGGCTCTGTCCACACCCCCAAGTTCGGCAGCATCGAAGCCTCCGCCGCCAACGAAGGCTAGGCCCGGGCACCCGGCCCGGCCTGCCGCCGTCGTACTTATCCGATCCCTTTCAAAGAAGAGAGACCATCATGACCAACTTCGTCCCCACCCCCACCGTCCCGGCACCGGACATTGTCCGCTGCGCCTACATGGACATCGTGGTCACCGACTTCGCCAAATCCCGCGAGTTCTACGTGGACGTCCTGGGCCTGCACGTCACCGAAGAAGACGAAAACGCCATCTACCTGCGTTCGCTGGAGGAGTTCATCCACCACAACCTGGTGCTCCGCAAGGGACCCATCGCCGCCGTCGCCGCCTTCGCCTACCGGGTCAAGTCCCCCGCCGAAGTGGACGCCGCCGAGGCCTACTACCGCGAGCTCGGCTGCCGGGTCGAGCGGCGCAAGGACGGCTTCACCAAGGGCGTCGGCGACTCCGTCCGCGTCGAGGACCCGCTGGGCTTCCCCTACGAATTCTTCTACGACGTAGAGCACGTGGAACGCCTCACCCAGCGCTACGACCTCTACTCCGCCGGCGAACTGGTCCGCCTGGACCACTTCAACCAGGTCACCCCCGACGTCCCCCGCGGCCGCGCCTACCTCGAAGACCTCGGCTTCCGCGTCTCCGAAGACATCAAGGACTCCGACGGCGTCACCTACGCCGCCTGGATGCACCGCAAACAGACCGTCCACGACACCGCCCTGACCGGCGGCAACGGACCGCGCATGCACCACGTCGCGTTCGCCACCCACGAAAAGCACAACATCATCCAGATCTGCGACAAAATGGGCGCCCTGCGCATCAGCGACCGGATCGAACGCGGCCCCGGCCGGCACGGCGTGTCCAACGCGTTCTACCTCTACATCCTGGACCCGGACGGCCACCGCATCGAGATCTACACCCAGGACTACTACACCGGCGACCCCGACAACCCCACCATCACCTGGGACGTCCACGACAACCAGCGCCGCGACTGGTGGGGCAACCCCGTCGTCCCCTCCTGGTACACCGAAGCCTCCCTCGTCCTGGACCTCGACGGCAACCCCCAACCCGTCATCGAACGCGAGGAAAAGTCCGAAATGGCCGTCACCGTCGGCGCCGACGGCTTCTCCTACACCCGGCCCAGCGAAGCAGCGGGGGCTGAGGGGTTCAAGCTGGGAGCGCAGCTGTAGCCATGCTGGATGCAACGACGATTGAGGCCATCGCTGACGAGCTGCTGGAAGCCGGCCGCTCCCGCACCCCGGTGCCGCGGCTGACTGCCCGCTACCCGCACATGACCGTGGAGGACTCCTACGCGGTGCAGCAGTTGTGGCGGCGCCGGAATGAGGAAGCCGGCCGGACCCTGGTGGGGCGCAAGATCGGCCTCACGTCCAAGGCCATGCAGGACGCCACCGGCATCACCGAACCGGACTACGGCGCCATCTTTGACGACATGGTCCTCGAAACCGGCTGCTCGGTCGAGTGGGACCAGTACACCCACCCCCGGGTGGAGGTGGAGCTGGCGTTCGTGCTGAAGGACGGCCTCAAGGGACCCGGCGTCACCATCTTCGACGTCCTCAAAGCCACCGACTACGTGGTCCCGGCCCTCGAAATCCTGGACTCAAGGATCGAGATGGAGGGCCGGACCATCGTGGACACCATCTCCGACAACGCCGCGATGGGCGCCATGGTGATCGGCGGCCGCCCCGTGAAGCCGGACGCCGTGGACCTCCGCTGGGTCTCCGCGATCCTCTACAAGAACCAGACCGTGGAAGAAACCGGTGTGGCCGCCGGCGTCCTGGACCACCCCGCCAACGGGGTGCACTGGCTGGCCAACAAGATCGCCGCCCACGGCGACTCGCTCAAGGCCGGGGACATCATCCTCGCCGGATCCTTCACCCGCCCGCTCTGGGTGCACAAGGGCGATACCGTCCACGCCGACTACGGACCCCTGGGGAGTGTCACATGCCGATTCCACTAGAAAACACCTTCCGGTCCGCCCTCGCTTCGGCGAACCAGCCGCTGGCTGGGATGTGGGTCTGCTCCGGCAGCCCGCTGATCGCCGAGCTCTGCGCCGGATCCGGCCTGGACTGGCTCCTGATCGACGCTGAGCACAGCCCCAACGGCCTCGAATCCATCCTCGCCCAACTCCAGGCCACCCACGGCTACCCCGTCCAGGTGATGGTCAGGCCGCCGGTCAACGACACCGTGCTCATCAAGCAATACCTGGACCTGGGCGTGCAGAACCTGCTCATCCCCATGGTCAACTCCGTCGCCGAAGCGGAGGCAGCGGTGGCGGCCACCCGCTACCCGCCCCAAGGCGTCCGCGGTGTCGGTTCGGCGCTTGCCCGCGCTGCCGGCTGGAACCGGGTCCCGGACTACCTCGCCCGCGCCAACGAAACGATCAGCGTCACCGTCCAGATTGAGTCGACGGCGGCCGTGGACTCCGTGGCGGACATCCTGAAAGTCGACGGCGTAGACGCCATCTTCATCGGCCCGTCCGACCTCGCCGCCTCCATGGGCCTGCTCGGACAGCAGGAACACCCAGAGGTGCGCACCGCCGTCGAACACTGCCTCGCAGCCGCCACGGCAGCCGGAAAACCGGCCGGCGTCAACGCCTTCAACCCCGACACCGCCCACCACTACCTCAACAAAGGCGCCAACTTCATCCTCGTCGGCGCCGACGTCGCCCTCCTCGCCAGAGGCTCCGAGGCCCTCGCCAACCAGTACATCCATCCCGCTGACGGCGAAACCCCGGTGGTTAAACCTGAGGCAACCCGGCGGAGCTACTGACCAGCAGATCGGCTTTCGCGGCACTAACACTCGGAGCTATATCTTCCGTGCGGCTCGGCAGGCCGGCTTAGCAATAAGCCAGGGATCCATCTGGCCGTACTGGAAGCTGACGCTCCCAGTGGACATAGTCATCTGTGGCCAGGGCAGCTTCGTCGATGTCGATTCCCCAGCCGGGGCGGTCCGGGCGGAGTTCCAGGTGGCCGTCGGTTGGGAGATAGGGATCGGGGCACCATGTGGTTTCTTCGAGTTTGTATTCGAGGATGGAGAAGTTACTGCAGGCTGCAGCAAAATGCAGGTTATGGGCGACTGCGAGCGGGCCCATGGGGTTGTGGGGTGCCACGGTGGTGAAGTGTGCTTCGGCGATGGTGGCGATTCTCCGCATTTGGGATATTCCTCCCATGACGCAGATATCGGGCTGGATGATGTCTGCTCCCGCGCCCGTGAGGAGGCTCAGGAACTCGTTTGCTGAGTAGAGGCTCTCCCCGGTCGCCAGCGGGACCTGAAGTTCGGCGCGGAGCCTGTGCCATGCCGGGAAGTATTCGGGACGGATAGGTTCTTCGAAGAACAGTGGTTGGTATGGCGCGAGGGCGTTGCCGAGTTGGAGTGCTTGGTACGGCTCGAAAATCTTGGCGTGTGCATCAAAAGCAAAGTCCCAGGCGTCGTCAGATGCTTCCCTTACTGCCGCGAAGTAGTCAGCCGTTTCCTTCACTACCAGCCCCCAGCGGCGGTTGTGCAGGTCACCCCTGAACGGGCTTAGCTTGAAGGCGGTAAACCCGTATTGTTCGTTGAGGTCTTGGGTGATGTCCCGGCATAGGGCGGGATCCGGAGCTGAGTAGACGCCTGCGTATACGGAGACCCGGTCGCGTACTGATCCGCCGAGGAGGCTGTAGACGGGAACGTCGAGGGCTTTTGCCGCAATGTCCCAGAGCGCGTGGTCAATCGCGGAGATTGCTGCCAGTCCGATGGCTCCTTGTGGAAACCGGGCTTTGCGGATGAGTTTTTGCGTTACGTACTCCACACGTCGGGGATCATCCCCCTTGACCTGCTCAAAGAGATAGTCCAGGACTGGCACCAGGGACCAGTCGGGGCCATGGTTGTAGGCTTCGCCCCATCCGGAAATTCCTTCGTCGGTGTCTATCCGCAGGAGCAGCCGTGGTCGGTTTCCAACCCGCTGCATGAAGGTCTTGAACCCGGTGATTTTCATACAACCACCGCAGCTTTGGAGGGCCGACGTTGAGTGGGGAGCAGATTGTGCGTAGTTGCCCAGTCTGCGAGGATGTCGGCAATTTCGGTTCGGTCCGAGTCGTTCACTTCGCGGCTGGGCGGCCGGATGGCTCGGTCACAAAGGCCCAGTTGTGCGAGGGCTTCTTTGACCACGCTGACGTTGTTGGCGGACCGGTGTTCGGCGCGCATTTCTTCGAACCTGGATATCCGTGCGAGCAGCGCCCCGGCCAATGGGTAGTTTCCGTCGCGCAGCGCGTCACGGAGGGCAAGGGACAGTTCCGGATTGACGTTGACGAGTCCCGAGGTGAAGCCTGCTGCCCCGTGTGCGGCGTAGGACAGAGCATAGGGTTCAGCCAGACCGGCCACCCAGACGAATCGGTCAGCGCCGGCCAGATCCCGGATCCGCGCAAACTGCGTCGGATCCGGTAGGGCATATTTGATGCCGATGACGTTCGGGCATCGATCGGACAACTCGACCAGCATTGCCGCGGTCACCCATTCATTACGGATGTAAAGGACGAAGCCCATTTCCGGGACAGCGGAGGCAATTTGGGCATGATATTCCACCCAGCCTGGAGCGGAGATATGCGGGTGGGTGGGCTGGTGGATCATGGCCATCGGGATGCCCACCCCCCTGCCGAGGCGTGCATCGGTAATGGCTGTTTGGATGTCATGCCCGATGCCCAGGAGCAGGAAAGCGTCATCACCGGCGGCTTCGGCCGAAGCCTCGATAAGAACATGGCGCTCTTCGGTTGTCAGAGCATAGAACTCACTCGTATTCCCGTTCGGGGTGATGGTTGTAACGCCGCTGGTAATCAGCCGGCGAAGAAGCGTCTTGAACGTAGGGACGTCCGGGGCGCCATCCCTGTAAGGCGTCACAGGTATGGCAACGACGTCGGCCAGCGCTGCACGGAGTGCTGTAAAAGTCATGATTGCCCCTTGGCAATTTGTCCCACGGCGCGGGCGGCGAAGCTGTTGATGTGGTTGAGAACGAGTTCTGCTGCCCTGCCGGCGTCCCCGCTTCGTGCCGCTGACAGGATTTCGGCGTGCTCGTCCGCTTCTTCCTCCCAGGAGTGCTGCTTAATCCAGGCGTTCGCCGAAATGAGGGCCGTCTGCTCCCGGAGTCCGTCGAGCATCTGAGTCAAAACGGTATTGCCGCAGTTGGAGTAGAGAAGCTGGTGGAAATCCCGATTGGCCAGGCTCCGCTCGGCTTCGTCTGCCGCTCCGGCCGCACGGTCGAGCGCTGCCTGCGCCCGGTCCATATCGAAGCCCCTCTCGACCGTTCGTGCCACGGCGACGGGCTCAAGGAGGGACCGAACGTCGAAGACGCTTCTGGCCATCTCCTCGTCGACAACCCGGACAGTGGCGCCCTTATATTCGCTCATCGTCACTAGTCCGGCTCCAGCGAGTGTCTTCAAGGCCTCCCTGACCGGTGTCTTCGATATTCCAAACCGGCGCGCCAGTTCAGTCTCAACCAGAGCCTGCCCGGCGGGAAGCTCTCCGGTCAGGATGGAGCGGCGGAGTGCCTCTACGACGAGGTTTGTCCTGGACGCTGCCGGCAATAGAGCGCCAGACATGACTTCGGTACCCACAATAAATTCCTTTCGACAAAACCGATCATATCAGGAACATCGTATGTAGTATACGATGTATGAGCGGCGGCACGTTGAGGCCGGCTCTCCCCGACAACCTTCCATCGAGAGGAACGCAATGATGCGTAAGAACAAGGGACCTTCACTCCCTAAGGCACGTGGTTCGGCGCCCGCCCTGGCAGTGGCATTCCTGCTCACCGGCATGCTGGGCTTGACTGCCTGCGGTTCCGGCGGTGCCGCGGAGAACTCAGCTGACGGCGGCCCTGTCACACTGGAACTCTGGGACACAGACACCCGGCCTGAGCGCACTGAAAACCTGAAGAAACTGATCAGCATGTTCGAGGAGAAGAATCCGTCCATCAAGGTCAATTACCTTGGCCTGCCGACGGACTCGTACATGCAGAAGATCAGCACGGCGATAGCTACCAAGGCGACACCAGACATCATTACGCCGAAGGCATCCGACATCTCGGCGCTTGTGGCGCAGAAGGCTCTTGCCCCGCTGGATGAGAAATTTGAAGGCGGCGGCTGGGACGACAAGATTTCATCCGCCATGACCAAGTCCTCCAAGGCTGCATCTCCGGACGGGAAGCTGTACCTGACGCCCGCCACGAGTTTGGCGGATGTCATCTATTACCGGTCAGACTTCTTCAAAGACGCCGGGTTGTCCGCTCCTACTTCCTGGGACGACTTTTACGCGGCAGCGGACAAGCTCACCGACAAATCAACGGGGAAGTTCGGCTACACCCTGCGCGGTGGAAACGGCTTCTTCTCGCAGTTTGTCCAGATGGTTTACCCGCAAGCCGGCGTTGATACATTCTTCCGCGAAGACGGCACGTCAACCCTGAACGATCCCGCAGTCGTAGCCGCGGCCGAAGATTACGTCGATCTCTACGGCAAGGACACCGCTGAGAGTGACCTGACTGCTGACTTCAAAACGATGGTGGCCCAGTTCGGCTCCGGCGGAGCGGCCATGCTCAGCCACAGCATCGGTTCCTACCCCACCCACGTCGCCGCCCTCGGCGCCGACAAAGTCGCAGCGGTGGCACCATTTCCCTCAAAGTCGGGCAAGTCAGTGCTCTCCGGTCGCATGACCACCGGCTTTGCCATGTTCGAGGCCAGCAAACACAAGGAAGCTGCCTGGAAGTTCCTTGAATACACCATGAGTGTTGTGGGCAACAGCTTCTGGGCGCAGAAATCCGGTTACCTCCCAGGCAATCTCGAAGTCGCCAAGGAGGCCTGGGTTACCGAGAACCCCGCTATGCAGACGTCCATCAAGGCACTTGAAAATAAAGACGCAGTAGTACTTGAACAGCCGTTTTACCTGCCGGAGTTCAATTCCATCACGACTACAGAGATGCTTCCTGAATGGCAGCGCGTCCTTCAGAAGCAGCTTTCAGTCAAAGATTTCCTGACCCAATCGGCCGAGAAGCTCACGAAGGCCCAACAAAAGTACATGAAGAAGTGACGCCATGTCTGTCATAACCCCCGAGCGTCCGGCGCGATCGAAACAACGAAAACCGAATGCCAAGCTTCGCCGCTTCTACCCCTACTTCCTGATCGGCCCTGCCGCCGTGCTGACGCTGGTGTTCCTGGTCTACCCGGTAGGCAGCGTCTTCTATTACAGCCTTCAGCACTCCAACGTCACCCAGCCGTGGAACGACGGGTTCGCCGGCCTGGACAACTTCATCGCCATGGGCGCTGACCCGCTCTTCTGGCGCAGCCTTACCTTCACGCTGCAATGGGTGGTGGTGGAGGTGGGACTGCAGTTCATCTTCGGGCTGGCACTGGCACTGCTGATCAACAAAACGTTCATCGGCCGGGCCGTCGCACGCTCGCTCGTCTTCTCTCCTTGGGCAGTTTCGGGCATCCTCACCACCACCATCTGGATCCTGATCTACAACCCGTCAACCGGAATCGGCCGCTACCTCGCAGATCTCGGAATCGGCGAATATGGGTTCTCGCTCCTGTCCGGCAGCGGAACAACGTTCTGGGCCGTGGTCCTCGCGGAAATGTGGAAGGGCATACCCTTCTTTGCGATTCTTATCCTGGCCGACCTCCAATCGGTGTCCCTCGAACTCTATGAATCCGCAGACGTCGATGGAGCCGGGACGGTGCGGAAGTTCCTGTCCATCACATGGCCCCACATACGGCAGGCTGTCATCATCGCCACCCTGCTTCGGGCTGTATGGGAGTTCAACAACGTCGACCTCCTCTACACCCTGACCGGTGGCGGACCTGCAGGTGCCACCACCACGCTGCCCCTCTACGTCGCACAAACAGCCATCCATGACCGGGACTTCGGTTACGGCTCCGCTCTGACAGTGGTGGCCTTCATGATCCTGACCTTCTTCTCGCTGGTCTATCTGCGCATCACCAAGTCCAAAGAGGATGACAAATGACCTCCTTGCTTCCACAAACCACGGCGACCCGCCCACTGGCAGGGGACGAGGGCGAGTACACAAACCGGTCACTCAGCCCCTTGAAAAAGCGGGCGCGCCGCATAGACCGGATCCTGACCTACGTGCCGCTGGCACTGTTCCTCGTCTTCACGCTCGTACCGTTCTATTGGATGCTGCTGTTCGCTTTCCGCCCCTCAGGATCGACGTCGCTGGTCCCGTGGCCGATCACGCTCGAGCATTTCGAGACGGTATGGAACGGGTCGGGATTCGGTATTTACTTCAAAAACAGTCTCTTCGTAGCCGTTATGAGCCTGCTGACCTCGACCGTGATCGCGCTCCTGGGCGGCTATGCGCTTGCCCGTTTCAAGTTCCGCGGAAAGACACTATTCCTGGTAGCCATGCTCTGTACACAGTTCGTGCCCGGGGCCATGATGCTCATCCCACTGTTCGAGATCTTCAATGCGGTCGGCCTCACCGACAGCCTCTGGAGCCTCATTATCTCGGACACCGTCTTTCACCTTCCGCTGTCCCTGATCCTGATGTCAGGCTTCATCAGGAATGTCCCCGTGGAACTGGAAGAAGCTGCCTGGGTAGATGGCTGCACCCGTATCCAGGCATTCCGGTTAGTCGTGCTTCCCCTCCTAAAGCCCGGCATCGTGGCCGTTGGTTCCTTCGCCTTCATCAGCGCCTGGAACAACTTCCTCTTCGCCATCATGTTCATCAGCAGCCAGGACCAATTCACCGTCCCCGTCGGTCTCAGCTACCTGCTCGGCGAATTCGGTGCCGACTTCGGGGCCCTCGCCGCTGGCGGCGTCATAGCCATCATCCCCGTGGTGCTGCTCTTCGCCTACGTCCAGAAATTCCTGGTCCAGGGCCTCAGCGCCGGAGCCGTCAAGGGATAACCGGCAGCGGCAACCGCCGCTGCCGGTTGTCCGGCACCGCTCTTCCATAGCCCGCCACCGTCCCGAAAGAATCATCGTGACCCTCACTGGACATTCCCTTATTGCCGGGCAGCCGGTCGTTGGCGAAGGCAAGACGACCTTCGGCTTCAACCCGGCCACCAACCAGGCCCTGGAGCCCACCTACACGCTGCTCACCGAGGACCAGCTCAAGGCAGCCACCGCCGCCGCAGCCGAAGCTTTCCCC
Source organism: Pseudarthrobacter siccitolerans (assembly GCF_001046895.1). GTDB lineage: Bacteria > Actinomycetota > Actinomycetes > Actinomycetales > Micrococcaceae > Arthrobacter > Arthrobacter siccitolerans. Next base: position 33,511 of record NZ_CAQI01000025.1, on the reverse strand, counting down.
TCCTTCTCCACCCTTGACCCCGGGACCCACGCCGCCTTCCTCGAAGCCATCGCAGACAACATCGAAGCCATCGGCGAGGAACTCATCACCCGCGCCGGCCAGGAAACCGGCCTGCCCGCCGCCCGGCTCCAGGGAGAGCGTGCCCGCACCACCGGCCAGCTGCGCCTCTTCGCCACCGTGATCCGGCAGGGCGACTACCGCGGCGTCCGCATCGACCCGGCCATCCCGGACCGCACCCCCCTGCCCCGCGCCGACATCCGCCAGCGCCAGATCCCGCTCGGCCCCGTCGCCGTGTTCGGCGCCAGCAACTTCCCCCTGGCCTTCTCGACGGCGGGCGGAGACACCGCCTCCGCCCTCGCCGCCGGCTGCCCCGTCGTCTTCAAAGCCCACAACGCCCACCCCGGTACCAGCGAACTCGTCGGCCACGCCATCACCAAAGCCGTCAAAGACAACGGGCTCCACCCCGGCGTGTTCTCCCTGGTCTACGGCCCCGGCTCCAGCATCGGCCAGGCCCTCGTGGCCGACGCCGCCATTAAGGCCGTCGGCTTCACCGGCTCCCAGGCCGCCGGCACCGCCCTGATGCGCACCGCCGCCGCACGCCCCGAACCCATCCCGGTCTACGCGGAAATGTCCTCCCTGAACCCGGTCTTCGTCTTCGAAGGCGCCCTCAAAGGCCCCGCCGAACACATCGACGCCCTCGCCCGGCAGTACGTCGCCTCCGTCACAGGCAGCTCCGGCCAGCTCTGCACCTCCCCCGGCCTGCTGTTTGCCCCGGCAGGCGAGGCAGGGGACAAACTCGCCGCCGCCGTCGGCCGCGCCGTTTCCGCCTGCTCCGGGCAGACCATGCTCACCGAAGGCATCGCCGAGTCCTGGAACGCCGGCACCGAAAACCTCGGCGGCGCTGAAGGCGTCCAGCTCATCGGCCAGGGCACCCCCGGCCCCACCGAGAACGCACCCGCGCCGGCCATCTTCGGCACCGGCGTCACCGAATTCACGTCCAACCCGGTCCTGCACGAGGAAATCTTCGGCGCCGCCTCCCTGGTAATCCGCTATTCCTCCGTCGAGGACCTCCTCCAGGCCACCCGCCGCATCGAAGGCCAGCTCACCGCCTCCCTGCAGCTCACCGAAGAGGACTACCCGACAGCGGCCCGCCTCCTGCCCGTCCTCGAACAGAAAGTCGGCCGCATCATCGTCAACGGCTGGCCCACCGGCGTCGAAGTCGGCCACGCCATGGTCCACGGCGGCCCCTTCCCCGCCACCTCCGACTCCCGCACCACCTCCGTCGGCACCCTCGCCATCAACCGCTTCCTCCGCCCTGTCGCCTACCAGAACCTCCCCCAGGAACTCCTCCCCGAAGCCCTGCAGGACGCCAACCCCTGGCACCTGAACCGGCGGATCAACGGCGAAACAGTTGGCGTGAACTGCAGGACTCCTCGATCACTATTCCCGCTTCAGTCGAACCTCATAGCATCAATCTGAGTTTCCCTTTTCGGAAAGCGGCACCCTTCGGAATGACCGAGCAGATTGAAAACGGGATTGGCAGGCTCCGACGTCAACGCCAGGAATCCTCGCCGCTCCCCTCGGCTCACATGGATGCGCGAGTACCATATCCGCATGGAAGCCCTTCACATTGCGCCAGGTGAAGGGGACGCGCTGGGCAGTTTCGGAAGCATGTTCGTTCACGGAATGCAGCACATCCAGGGCGGCACTGACCACCAGCTGTTTCTGCTCACCCTTTTGCTGGTGGCGCCGCTGATGGCTTCCGGCCACCGTTGGGCCGGAGCTGCGCGGGTGAAGGATGCCGTACACCGTATCGCAGGTATGACCCTCGCTTTCACGGTGGGACATTCGGTCACGCTGGCTTTAGGCACCCTCGGCGTTCCGGTTCCCAGCGGGCCCGTCGAAGCGCTCATCGCGGTCAGCATCCTCGTCGCAGCTGCCCACGCCATCGCGCCTATTTTCCCCGGCCGGGAGACCTTCGTTGCGGGATTCTTCGGCCTGATCCACGGCCTGGCTTTCTCGAACACCCTCCGCGAATTCGACCTCAGCGGACTCAATCTCGGGCTCTCGCTCCTCGCGTTCAACCTGGGTATTGAAGCCATGCAGCTGGCAGTGGTTGGCCTGGTACTCCCGCCCCTGATCCTGATCGCCAGGGCAGGCCGCTACACCGTCCTGCGCCTGGTCTCGGCGTCAGTGTCGGCCATCGCTGCCGTGGGTTGGCTCCTGGCCCGGCTAGGGCTGCCAAATACTGTGGGCGATGTGGCCGACAGGTTTGGCCTGGTTTCGCTCCCCGCGCTGGTGGTGCTGCTGTGGATCGCTGCCCTCCTCAGCTTTTCCTTCGCCCGGGACCAGGACGAAACAGTCGCCGTCCGGAGGGTCGAATAAGGCTGCCAGCCCAACAAGCACGGCGCGGCGGACCCGCGGATCCCCTTCGGCGGGGCCAAACAGTCCGGCTACGGCCTCGAGTTCGGCACCGAAGGCCTCAAAAGCCCTCGGCGTACCGCAGGTCATCAACGGTGATAGGGCTCACCCCATCGCGGGGGCGGCGGCGGTCCGGCCCGAGAGCTGGCGCCGGGCCCAGCGGGCGAGCTTTTTGCCCTTGCCCTTCCACCAGTTGTCCTCGTCCTTGTCGTGGTGCAGCCGGAAGATGATGGCCATCAGCACAAACATGCCCATCACCACATCGATCCAGGAAGCCAGCACCAGGGCAATCAGGACGGTCACCCCGTTGGCAATGATGGACGGAACGGCAAGGGTCCGGAAAACAGTGCTGGCCACGTAGCGCCGGTGGGACCGCGGCACGGACAGGGCACGCATCATGTCAAAGCACACGCACACCACCACCACCGTTTGGCCGAGGGCCAGCAGGATCTGGCCGGGCATCGAGCCGCTGAACGAGGCCACAGCTTCCATGCCCGGGCTCATCGGAAAACCCCGGCGCCTTTGCGGCAGGAAACCTGCCCATGGGTACCAAACATAAAAACCCCCAGAAACTTGGAACCACTGCTGCTGATCCAGCGGCAGTGGTTCCATTCAAGTTTCCGGGGGTAAAAGCGTCACGAGTAGTGGGTACTCGAATTTCGGCCGGCCCTTTTGAAGCGGTACCTATTGTCCGATCGCGCGCGGCCGCCAGAGCACCACGGCCTGGGACCGCGGCCGGGGGCGCTGGCCGCGGGCCAGGCTGACCACGTCTCCCGCTGCGCCTGCCGCAAAGATCCGGGAATCGAACGGCTGCGGACGGCGGCTGAGTTCCTCCGAAAGTTCCGAGACCCGGCGCTGCAGGGCTGCCACCTGGTTTTCGAGTTCCAGGATCCGCTTGATGCCTTCGAGCGAGACGCCTTCCTGGGACAGCCGCTGCACTTCGCGCAGCATGTTGACGTCCCGCTGCGAGTACCGGCGGGACTTGCCGGGCGCGCGGCTGGGCGAAACGATGCCCAGCCGGTCGTACTGGCGGAGCGTCTGGGGGTGCATGTCCGCCAGTTCAGCCGCCACCGAGATCACAAAGATCGGCTGGTCTGAGTTGATGTTCGCGGCGTTGAAGTCCACGGCTCACCCGCTGCTAAAGCCGGGCCTTGGCGGCCAGGCCCTCTCGGACGTCGGCATCGGAGGTGGCCTCGGCAAACGCCTTGACCGCGGCTTCGGCGTCCTTGTTCAGGTTCTTGGGAACCGCGACGTCGATGGTCACCAGCAGGTCACCGGTGCCCTTGGACGTCTTCACGCCTTTGCCCTTGACCCGCAGGGTACGGCCCGACGGCGTCCCGGCCGGCACCCGGACGCGCACCTTTTCGCCCTCGATCGTGGGCACTTCGATGTCGGCGCCCAGGGCAGCCTCCGGAAAGGTGACCGGAACGTGGATGCGCAGGTTGTCGCCGTCGCGCGTGTAGAAAGCGTGCGGCTGGACCGAGACGGTCACCACCAGGTCGCCATTGCCGGCCGGACCGGGCTGGCCCTTGCCGCGCACCCGGACCTTCTGGCCGTCCTTGATGCCGGCGGGAACGCGGACGTCGATGACGTCACCGCTGGGCTCGCGCAGTCCGATCGTGGTGCCCTTGATGGATCCTGCAAACGAGATGCTGGTGGACGCTGTCCGGTCCGCACCCTTCTGCGGGGCTCGCTGGAAGCCCGTCTGGCCAAAACCGCCGCCGAACAGGTCGGCGAACTCGGGTGGAATGCCGCCGGCTGACGGGTTGAAGCCGCCCGCGTGCCTGCCGGTGTTGCCTGTGAAGAGGCCGCCGAACAGGTCCTCGAACCCGCCGTTTGCGGCACCGGCGCCGCCGGGAGCAAAGCGGGCTCCGCCGCCCATCGCCCGGATAGCATCGTACTGCTGCCGCTCGTCGGGATCGGAAAGTACGGAATAAGCCTCGGAGATGTCCTTGAACTTCTTCTCGGAAGCAGTGTTCCCCGAGTTCGTATCAGGGTGATGCTGCCGCGCAAGCTTCCGGTAGGCCTTCTTAATGTCGGCGTCGGAAGCGTCCTTGGCAACACCAAGGATCTTATAAAAGTCCTTGTCCACCCAGTCCTGGCTAGCCAATGGCGTTTCCTTTCGAAGTCTTCTAACTAACAGCTCTCCGCGGTACAGGGGCCCCCGCCCCTTCGCGTGGCGGCTGGGTCCTTGCGGACCTCAGCCGCCACGCTCCGGCAGGCCCGATGCCACTCCCGGGGCCCCTGTACCGCTGCGAGCTTTGTGGTTACCTCACCTTAGGCGAGATGACCGCCGGCGCGGAGGCCGGATAGGGGGCGGCGGTGTGGAGGGCACCGCGGAGCGGGCACCGCCCCCTATCCGGCGTAGCGCCTGGTGACCGTCAGGCAGGGACAGCCACAATCACTTGCGCCGCGCGGAGGACTCGGTCGCCTGACTTGTAGCCGGAGCGGAGTACCTGGCTGACGGTGTCGACTTCCAGGTCTTCGCCGGGCTGCTGGATGAGGGCCTCGTGGATCGTGGGATCGAACTCCACGCCGGTCTCATCGATGCGTACCAGGCCGTAGGTCTTCAGCGCGTTCTCCAGCTTGGTGGCGATCGCGGCGAAGGGTCCGTCCGTGAGGTCACCGTGCTGGCGGGCTGCGTCAATATCGTCCAGGACCGGCAGCAGCGAGTTCAGGACGCCGATGACGGCCATCTCCCCTGCCACGGCCCGGTCGCGTTCAACGCGCTTGCGGTAGTTGACGTACTCGGCCTGGAGGCGGAGGAGGTCGTTCTTCAGCTCGACTGCCTCGGCGCTGCCTGCCCCTGCGGGAACACCCTGGGCCACGGATTCCTCAGCCGGCACCTCGACGCCGTTGAGGATTTCCTCGGCCTGGGCCAGGGCGTCGCCGTCGGAATCCCCGGAAGGGTCACCCGGGACGGACTGGCCGCCCTCGGCGTGACCTCCCTCGGGGTGCCGGGCCTGGCCGGTCACCGGGTCAACCTTGCGGTTGTCCCGAATGACCGGTTCCTGGCGGCCGTTGCCCTGCTGCTCCTGGAGGTGCTCTTCACGGGGTGCCGTGTTGTGCTCTTCCTCGTTACCGTGGTGCGGCATGGTTACTTCTTCGCTTCGTCTTCGTCGATGATTTCGGCGTCGACGATGTCCTCGTCGGCAGCCTTGTCGCCTGCGGCACCACCTGCGGCGCCTTCAGCACCTGCGGAAGCACCGGCACCGTCCGGGGAACCGGCCTGGGCGTAGATGGCCTCGCCCAGCTTGGTCTGCGATGCCTGCAGCTTCTCGAACGCGGACTTCACTGCGGCGTCATCGGTGCCTTCGAGTGCCTTCTTCAGGTCGTCGACGTCGGTCTGAACCTCGGTCTTGACCTCTTCAGGCAGCTTGTCGGCGTTGTCGGCAATCAGCTTGTCCACGGAGTAGGCGAGCTGCTCGGCGGAGTTGCGGGTGTCGGTTGCCTCGCGGCGGGCCTTGTCCTCGGCGGCGTGCTCCTCGGCGTCACGGACCATGCGGTCGATGTCTTCCTTGGAGAGCGCGGTGCCGCCGGTGATGGTCATGGACTGTTCCTTGCCGGTGCCCTTGTCCTTCGCGGAGACGTGGACGATGCCGTTGGCGTCAATGTCGAAGGTGACCTCGATCTGCGGGATGCCGCGCGGAGCCGGCGCGATGCCGGTCAGCTCGAACGTGCCCAGCGGCTTGTTGTCGCGGGTGAACTCACGCTCGCCCTGGAAGACCTGGATGGCCACGGACGGCTGGTTGTCGTCAGCGGTGGTGAAGGTCTCGGACCGCTTGGTGGGGATGGCGGTGTTGCGCTCGATCAGGTGCGTCATCACGCCACCCTTGGTTTCGATGCCGAGGGACAGCGGGGTGACGTCGATCAGCAGGACGTCCTTGCGCTCACCCTTCAGCACACCGGCCTGGAGGGCTGCACCAACGGCCACAACCTCATCAGGGTTCACGCCCTTGTTCGGCTCCTTGCCGCCGGCCAGTTCCTTGACCAGATCGTACACGGCGGGCATACGGGTGGAGCCACCCACGAGCACGATGTGGTTGATGTCGGAGAGCTTGATGCCGGCTTCCTTGATCACGTCGTGGAACGGCTTCTTGGTGCGCTCCAGCAGGTCCTTGGTGAGGTCCTGGAACTTGGCGCGGGTCAGCTGCTCGTCCAGGTGGACCGGGCCGTCGGGGGTGACGGAGAGGTACTGGAGCGAGACGTTGGTGCTGGTGGAGGAGGAGAGTTCCTTCTTGGCCTGCTCGGCTGCTTCGCGGAGGCGCTGCAGGGCGATCTTGTCCTTGGACAGGTCGATGCCCTTGACCTTGAGCTGGTTCAGCAGGTAGTCAACAACGCGCTGGTCCCAGTCGTCGCCGCCCAGGCGGTTGTCGCCCGCGGTGGCGCGGACCTGGATGGTGGAGAAGTTGTCTTCGTCTTTGCCGACTTCCAGCAGGGAGACGTCGAAGGTGCCGCCGCCAAGGTCGAAGACCAGGATGAGTTCGTCTTCCTTGCCCTTGTCCAGGCCGTACGCGAGAGCTGCGGCGGTGGGCTCGTTGACGATGCGCAGGACGTTCAGGCCTGCGATTTCGCCGGCCTCCTTGGTGGCCTGGCGCTCGGCGTCGTTGAAGTACGCGGGGACGGTGATGACGGCGTCGGTGACCTTTTCACCCAGGTAGGACTCGGCGTCGTTCTTCAGCTTCATGAGGATACGCGCGGAGATTTCCTGCGGGGTGTACTTCTTGCCGTCGATGTCCACCTTCCAGTCAGTGCCCATGTGGCGCTTGACCGAAGCGATGGTGCGGTCGATGTTGTTGACAGCCTGGCGCTTGGCGATCTCGCCGACCAGCACCTCGCCGGACTTGGAGAATGCAACGACGGACGGCGTGGTGCGGCCACCCTCGGCGTTGGCAATTACGGTGGGCTCGCCACCTTCGAGAACGGAGACGACGGAGTTGGTGGTTCCGAGGTCGATACCTACTGCACGTGACATGTGTTGCTTCCTTCTTTCCTTGGAAACTTGCTGGCGCCCCAATGATTGAGCGTTCTGCACTCAACTTTACTCAGGGCACCGACGATGTCAATCCAAGTTGAGTGAAGTACGCTCAACTTTGCTCTTGGCAGGAAATAGGAAGGCTGTCTTTACCTTGAAATTCAGGGGGTTAACGGCCGACGGCGGTCCTCCGTTCGCTGTTGGAGAACCGCGCCGCCGGACTGCTGTTCTTGCGGTTGCCTAACGCTGCTACCTGTCGTTGTCGCTGTGGCCGTGCAGGGGACCACGCTCCTCGGCGGTGGTGTTCACCTGCCCGTCGGTGAGCCGCTCGCGGACGGCGTCCGCTTCGTGCGCGGTACCGGCGGTACCGGCGTCGCCGTAATCCCCGTCCGGGTATTCGGCTTCCGCGAGGTTCCCGGCGGGCTCGCCCACAGTTCCGGCATCACCGTAATCGCCGTCCACGTACTGCCCGCCCTCGCCTTCAAGTCCGGGGGCCGTGCTTCCCCTGCGGGCCTCTTCGCCGGGAGTTTCCGGGTTCTCAGTCATGGTGCATCTCTCCTTTGAGTTCCGCGTCCATGCGGGCGCACTTGCAGTCTAATCAGCGTGAACTTCCGCCGACAGGGGCCGCCGGCTGCCCCCGCATACACCTCAGCCAGGCGTGTCACTCAGGGCAGGCTTTTGGCCCGGCAGCGCCGCCGAGGGCCCGGAAAACCGGGACCGCGGCGGCAATCGGGGCCCAAAAGCCTGCTGTGCGTGACGCCGGGAGAGGGACTACAGGCGGCCGGCGCCTTCAAGGTCAGTCTCGGGACTGCCGCTGGACTCGCGCTGCACTGCCGCGTCCAGTTCCGGCCGGCCCAGCTTGCCCGGCCACCAGATCCGCGGACCGATGTCGTAAGCCAGGGCAGGAACCAGCAGCGAGCGCACCAGAACGGTGTCCAGCAGCACCCCGAAGGCCACGATGAAGGCGAGCTGCACCAGGAACATGATCGGGATGACGCCGAGGGCGGCGAAGGTTGCGGCCAGGACAACTCCGGCCGACGTGATGACTCCGCCGGTGACGCCAAGCCCGCGGAGGATGCCGGGCCGGGTGCCGTGCTTCAGGGATTCCTCGCGGACCCGGCTCATCAGGAAGATGTTGTAGTCCACTCCGAGCGCCACCAGGAACACAAAGCCGAACAGCGGGACAGTGGCATCCGCGCCCGGGAAGCCGAAGATGTTGTTGAAGACGAAAGCGGAGACGCCCATGGCCGCGGCGTAGGACAGCACCACCGAGAGCACCAGCAGGACCGGCGCCACAACGGAGCGCAGCAGCAGCATCAGGATAAAGAGGATCACGATCAGGACCACCGGGATGATGATCACCAGGTCCCGTTGCGCGGTGGTATTGGTATCCAGTGCGGTGGCGGTCACGCCTCCCACGAGCGCATCCGGATCAACCGCCTTCACCTCGGTGCGGAGCGCCTTGACGGTCTCCTCGGCCTCCAGGGAATCCGCTGCGTTGTTCAGCGTGGCGTTAATCAGCACCTTTCCGTCCCGGACGTCCGGGGCGCTGGGGGCACCGGGGGCTCCGGTGATGGGCACCGAACCCTGGGCCAGCAGATAGGCCTCGCCCACGCCGTCGGCCGCCTTCACCCTGTCCAGCACCTCCTGCGCCTTCCCCTGGTCCGCAACCACGACGGCGGGGCTGCCGCTGCCGGCGTCAAAATGGCGCGCCAGCGCGTCCTGGCCGTCCACAGCGTTGGACGCCGTGAGGATAACGTCCGTCTGCGGGACGCCGTTGGCCTTCAGCTGGAGCAGGCCGCCCGCGGCAACCACCAGCAGCAGGACCGAGGCCACCCAGACAGTCCGGGGCCGGCGGGACACCAGCGAGCCGGTGGCACGCCACAAGCCCTTCTGGCCCTCCAGCCCGGTGACAAGCTCGGGCGCACGCTGGTCCGCCGGGACGAGCTTGGGCCGGAACGGCCAGAACGCGGCGCGGCCCAGCAGCGCCATCAGGGCGGGCAGCAGGGTGAGGGCGGCGAACAGCGAGCAGAGGATGCCGGCCGCGGCCACGGGACCCAGCGCTTTGTTGGAGTTCAGATCGGAGAAGAGCAGGCACAGGAGCGCGATGATCACGGTGGCGCCGGAGGCCAGGATGGGCTCGAACGAGGCCTTCCAGGCTGTCAGCACGGCGGCGGTGCGGTTGGTGGTGTGGGTCAAAGCTTCCCGGAACCTCGCCACAAACAGCAGGGCGTAGTCCGTGGCGGCACCGATCACCAGGATGGACAGGATGCCCTGGCTCTGCCCGTTGAGCTGGATCCACCCGGCCTTGGCCATACCGAAAACCAGCAGGATGGCCGCGCACAGGGCGAAGACAGAGGTCAGCAGCACCACGATGGGCAGCAGGAGCGAGCGGTACACCACCAGCAGGATCACAAACACGGCGCCGAGCGCCACCAGCAGGAGGATGCCGTCGATGCCGGCGAATGCTGCGGTGAGGTCGGCCGCCAATCCTGCGGGACCGGTGACGTAGGTCTTGATGCCCTCCGGAGCTGATTCGGTGACCGTGTCCCGCAGTTCCTGGACAACCTCCTTCACCTCTTTGGAAGAGTCGATTGGGACGATGAACTGCACGGCCTTGCCGTCCTCCGACGGGATGGGCCCAATGACCGCGCTGCCCGCGTCCAGCCCCTCGAGTTCCGTCCTCAGGCTGGCAAATTCGCCGAGCTGGGCAGGCGTCAGGGCTTCATCGCTTTCCAGGACGATGACGCCGGGCACCTCATCCGAATCCCGGAACTTTGATTGCCAGTCCTGGGCTGCCGTGGCCTCGGCACTGGCAGGCAGGAACGATGCCTGGTCGTTGGACGAGACCTCGTCCAGGCGGCCGAACGTTGGTCCACCGACGCCTGCGAGCGCCAGCCACGTCAGGACGAGGATGACGGGGACCAGCCAGCGCAGCCAGAATGGCACGCGCTCCTTGGCCGGGGAATGGGATTTCATGATGCCTTCCGGACAGCGACGGGAGTAGGATTGATTCCATACTAGAGTATCTCCACCATAGAGATAAGTGCTGGGCTAGCTTTTTCTTCCCGCGGCCGATACGGAGGGGTGTGGGTGGCTGAAGTAATATCCGTCAGTACGGCCGGACGCTTCAGGTGCTTCGCCCGGTAATAACTCATGCGGCAGGAATTTGGAGGTGGACGTGGCTGGCAACAGGACTCCCGCCGCGCCCGAACCTCCCCAAGGCCGGCCGGGCGCACCGCTTCAGGGACCGCCCCCAGTCGGGGGCCCGCACCCGCTGATCCGGCTCCTTCAGGAATTCACGCTCGAGGCCAACCGCTACGTGGACGCGGCCGGCGGCCGGAAGGACATGCACCGGACTGACCTGAACGCGCTGGCAGTCATCATGCGCCACACGGCCAACGGCGGCACCGTTACGCCCGGGCTTCTGCGGAAGGAACTGAACCTCAGCTCCCCGGCCACCACCGCACTGATTGACCGGCTGGACAGCTCCGGACATGTGGTCCGGGAGCGGGACAGCTCCGACCGCCGGCAGGTCCACCTCCGCATGACGCCAAAAGCCTTTGAGGAAGGCGGCGCCATCTTCGCTCCGCTCTCCCGCCGGATGGGCAGCGCGATGACCGGCTTCTCCACGGAGGAACTGGAAACTGTGACCCGCTTTATGACCGCGATGGTGGAAGCCACAGTGGCGGCCCGGGAAGAACCAAACACCCCACCCAGCTGACTGGCATGTGACGGCCCGGCATTTTGCCACGTCAAATGCCACCCGGTTGGGAGTAGCGTTTGGTTATGAGTGCGCAGCAGCCTGAAGACGACGTTTACACGCACGGCCACCACGAGTCGGTGGTCCGCGCCCATGCCGCCAGGACCGCGGAGAATTCGGCCGCGTTTGTCCTGCCGCACCTTACGCCCGGAACGGACCTGCTCGACGTCGGCTGCGGTCCGGGCAGCATCACCTGCGATTTCGCGGGGCTGGTAAGCCCCGGCAAGGTCATCGGCCTGGACCGCTCGCCGGACATTATTGCCCAGGCCGAGGCCCTTGCCGTTGAGCGTGAGGTAGCGAACGTGGAATTCGTTGCCGGCAACATCTATGACCTGCCCTTCGAGGACGAGTCCTTCGACGTCGTGCACGCCCACCAGGTGCTGCAGCACCTGACTGATCCCGTGGAGGCGCTGCGGGAGATGCGCAGGGTGGCAAAGCCCGGCGGGATTGTCGCCGTGCGTGACGCCGACTTCCACGGCATGAGCTGGTACCCCGCCATCCCTGAGCTGGATGAGTGGATGGAGCTTTACCAGCGCATCGCGCGCAGGAACGGAGCAGAGCCCGACGCCGGGCGGCGGCTGGTGAGCTGGGCGCAGTCTGCGGGCTTCACCGACGTCGCGCCCACCAGCAGCAACTGGCTTTACGCCACCGGGCAGCAGCGCCGGTGGCAGGCGCGCGTGTGGGGCGAGCGGGTGCTCCATTCCGCCTTCGCAGAACAGGCACTCGAATACGGCTTCTCCAATCCCGCGGACCTGGCCAGGATCTCGGCCGGCTGGCACCGCTGGGGATCAACAGACGACGGCTGGTTCCTGATTCCCAATGGCGAGGTCATCGCCCGGGGTTAGGAACTCCCGCGGAGCTCCAGGTTTTCCACATAGGCGCTTTCCCGGGCGCCAGGGCTGCCATCCGGCCAATATCGTCGGGCCATGGACTATTACGGCGACAACGAATACTGGGCGGAGCCTTATCAGGTGGAGATTGACCAACTAGAGTTGGTCAACATGGGACAGTACAACGTCCAGGAAGCAAAAACGCGCTTGTCCGAGCTGTTGAACCAGGTGGAGAACGGCGAGGATGTGGTCATTGCCAAAGCAGGCAGGCCGGTTGCCAGGCTGGTGAAAATCGAGCGCCCCCACAAGCGGGAACTTGGCTTCCTGGGGCCTCTTCACATCCCTGATGAGTTTTACGGGCCTTGGAGCGACGAGGAGATGGGAACCACGGAATGACGAGGCTTCTCCTCGACACCCATGTTTTCCTGTGGGCGGTCGCCGAACCGAAGCGGCTCTCAAGCAAAGCCCGGAGCTCGATTACCAAACTGGAGAACCAAATCTTCGTCTCGCCGGTCACCGCTTACGAGCTGTCCTACAAGCACCGGCAAGGCAAATTGCCCTTTGGAGCGGCGATCATCACGAGCTTTGGACGGCAGGTCGCCCACCTTTACGCTTCAGAGCTGGCAATCTCTTCCCCACACACCTTGGCCGCAGGGCAACTGGACTGGGACCACAAGGACCCCTTTGACCGGATGCTTGCGGCCCAGGCCATGGTGGAGGGGCTTACCCTCGTTACCGCGGATGAAAACCTGCAGGTCTTCGAGCCTGTGGCAACCCTCTGGTAATTCCTGGCACTAAGCTTGGCTGGTGCAATTTTCCCTTTGGCTCGCCCTGGCGGGTGCCGGCGTCCTGATCAGCTTCACACCCGGCGCCGGAGCCATCAACACGATGAGCAACTCGTTGAACGCCGGCTTCCGGCGTTCCATGTGGGGAATCCTCGGCCAGCAGGCAGCCCTGGTAATCCATGTGGTGATCGTGGCCCTTGGGGTGGGAGTCCTGGTGGCAAGTTCGCCCATCGCCTTCAACGTCATCCGCTATTCCGGCGCGGCATACCTGGTCTATCTGGGCGTCAGGCAGTTCCTCGCCAAGCCGGACCTCGAGCAGGAGAAGATTGCGGGACTCCGGAACGAGCCCGCCTGGTCCATCTTCCGGCGCGGATTCTGGGTAAACCTGCTGAACCCCAAGGCGATCATCTTCTTCCTCGCGTTTATGCCCCAGTTCATCCGTCCCGAGCAACCCCTCCTGGCGCAGTATGCAGTCCTGACGGCGACGATCGTTGCCATCGACATCGTGGTGATGTGGTTCTTCTTCGCAGCGGCCGCCAGATCGTTTGAGAGGTTCACCCACAGCGCCCGCGGCCAGCTGGTCCTCAACCGGTCCTTCGGCGCGCTGTTTGTGGCAGTGGGAATCCTGCTGGCCCTGCTTCACTGACCTCCACTGCGCACAGGCCCTGCAACCCGGCAGGGAAATGACGAATAAGCACAGCTTCTTTACAAAACAGTCAACCTTTATGAACCCATGGCTAGCCAAAGGGCCTGTTAGCGCTCATGCTTGGGTCTATGAACTCAACGTCGAGCCCATACCGTGTTATCGCCGTCTGCACCGGAAACATCTGCCGGTCCCCCATGGCCGAGCTGATGCTTGCCAATGAGCTGGAACGCGAAGGGCTGGGCGGCCTGGTATCCGTTGATTCGGCAGGCACTACTGGCTACGAGGCCGGCAGGCCCATAGATCCCCGGGCCGCACGGCGCCTGGGGGCCACCCAACTCGCGTGGGACAAACACATTGCCCGCGAGTGGCAGCACTCCTGGTTCCGGGAACGCGACCTGATCCTCGCCTTGGACATTGACCACCACGCCTGGCTAAGCGAGTCCGCCCCGGACCAGGAGTCGCGGAACAAGATCCGCATGCTGCGCAGCTTTGATCCGCGGCTGGCGGACAAGGACCTGCTGGACCAGGGGATTGAGGATCCCTGGTACGGCGGGCAGGCCGACTTCGACGTCGTCTGGCACCAGGTCCATAACGCCCTGCCCGGGCTGGTGGAATACATCAAAGTGGCCGTACTGAAAAACGCTCAGCTCCAGCGGCAGCACTGACAGGAAAAGCAACACCCGCAACAGTATCCGCAGCCAAGGGAAGGAACCGCGGCGCGCTACTCGAAAGCAGACTTCACTTGTAGTTGAGAATCATTCTCAACTAGTATCGACGGCATGAACCTCATTGTCGTCAGTTCCCTCGATGCACTCTGCCGGCAGCAGGCGTGCGAAAACCTCGCGGCAGCCCGTCCCGGCAGCCTGGTGGTCCTTCACGACCTGCTGGAGAGCGGCCTCGTGATCCGGCGCGTCTTCAGCGGCCGCACTCTCCTTGAACGCGAGGAGACCATGCTGGAGCACGGGTGCCTGAGCTGCGCGGTACGGCTGGACCTGGTGCCCAGCATCGAGCGGCTGAGCAAAACCGCCGTGGGCCCTATCGTCATCGGCCTTCCCCCTGCCGTGCCTGCATCAGCGGCGGTGTCCGCACTGCGGCGTGCCCTGTCCCGGCCGGCAGCCGTGGATTCTGTGGTCCTCGCCTGCTCTCCCGACGCACTGGAGGACCACATCTGGGATGCGCACACCCTGTTTGAATCAGGTTTCACCCCGCTGCCGGAAGACGAACGGACCCCGGGTGAATTCCTGCTGGGTGAACTCGCCTTCGCGGATACTGTGCTCCTCGCCGAGCCGGACATCGTTCCGCCGGATCCGCTGGGCCGGGAGCGCGGGCTGCACCTGATCCGTGAACTCGCCCCGCATGCTGAGGTGGCGCCTGACGCGGCGGCTGTCCATGGGGGGCTGCACCGCTACACGGACGCGTTGTCCAGGACGGCCCCCGGAAACGCGTTTGCGCCCAGCCCGTCCCCCGTAAGATCGGGATCGCCGTTTGCCACCGTGTTCCTCAGGGTGGAGCGGCCCCTGCACCCCAGGAGGTTCCGGCAGGTGCTGGCAACACTTGCAGAAGGGTGCTGTGTCCTGCGCGGCCAGCTGTGGATGGCCTCCGCACCCGCATGCCGGATAGCCATCCAGGGCATCGGCCCCCGTGTGTGGCTGGAAAACCTGGGTCCATGGCCTGAGGACACCCCCGCGAGCGGCGAGCAGCTGGCGGCCCACGGCCCGGCCGCGACTGTCATCGCCGCGACGGGTGAGGGCCTGGACCCGGCGGAGTTCGAGGGCCTGCTCGTCTCCTGCCAGCTCACCGACGAGGAACTCGCTGCCGGCGGCAATGGGCTTCACGATCCGTTCGGACTGTTTCCGCTTGCAGAAAGCACGGCGCAAGAGGGCTCCGCCGGTTAGCTGAACGCCTGCACACCAATCCACCAACACCCCAACAAAAGGAGCACACCATGAAGGTCAGGAACTCACTCCGCGCCCTGAAGAAAATCCCGGGCGCCCAGATTGTCCGGCGGCGCGGAAAGACGTTCGTCATCAACAAAAAGAACCCCCGGATGAAAGCCCGGCAGGGATAACGGTACGCTCTAATCCATGAGCCCAGCCCCCGTCATCATTGCCATCGACGGGCGCTCGGGCGCAGGGAAGACCACCCTCGCCGTCGAACTGGCGGCACGGCTGCGCGCCCACCACAAGGTTTCCCTGTTCCACCTCGAGGACATCTACCCGGGCTGGAACGGGCTGCTGGCGGGCATCGACCGCTACGTCGCCACGGTTCTGGAACCCCTGAGCCGTGGCGACGCCGCCACCTGGACCAGCTGGGACTGGGAAAGGCATTACGACGGCGATTCCCGGGTCACGCTGCCCGCCGAGATTGTGATCGTTGAGGGCGTAGGCGCGGCCGCCGCCGCGGCGCGGCCCCTGCTCAGCGCCGTCATCTGGGCGGACTCACCTGATGACATCCGCCGGTCGCGCGCCCTGGACCGCGACGGCGGAACCTACGAACCCTACTGGGACCAGTGGGCTGCGCAGGAAGAGGAGTGGCTGGGCGCCGACGACGTCCCTCAGCATGCAGACGTGCGCGTGCTGAACCGCGCCGACGGGTCTGCCCCGACCGACGTGCTGCAGCTTCTCCCCTACCTGCCCTCACTCGCTCCCGCACTGGCCCCCGAACTTTCGGCCCGGCGTGCCCTCAGCCTCCACGCCCACCGCCTGGACGGCCGCCCGGACGCCGCCTCCTTGTTCAGTTCCCTCTATGGCGCCTCGGCGAATGCCGTCTGGCTGGATTCTTCAAACGCCGGTGCTCCCGGCGCAGGCTTTTCCAGCGGGGCCACTGCCGGGGAGGGCGCTGCCCGGGAGGAGCGGGTCACATCTGCGGCCGCCGGGCGCAGCCGCTTCAGCATCATGGCGGATGACGGTGGCCTGCTCGGCCAGTCCGTGACCCATCGTTCCGGCACCAGCAGCATCCGGGCAGGCTGCGCCTCGGCCACAATGGAAGGCCCTTTCTTCCGCTGGCTGGACACCGTCTGGGGCGACGCGGCCGTCAAAACCCCGGACGGCTACCCGGGCGAATTCACGCTGGGCTGGCTCGGCTGCCTGGGGTACGAACTCAAACGGGAAACCGGCGGCACTGATCATTCCGCTCCCACCCCTGACGCCGCACTGGTCTTCGCCGGAAGGGCTGTGGTCCTGGACCACGCGGAAGGAGCCGCATGGTTGCTGGCCCTCGACGCCCCCGATTGCCACGAATGGCTCAACGAAGCCCGCGCAGCAGTCGAAAACGCTTCCGGTCCGGCAGCCCAACCGGCCCGCCACGCCCATGCCGACGGCAGCACCGGCGTCGTACTTCCCCAAGCGCCCGCCTTCAGAAGCCGGGACACGGGTGCGGCATACCGTGAGAAGATCGCTGCCGCCCAGCACGAAATCGCTGAAGGAAACACCTACGAGGTGTGCCTGACCACCATGCTGTCGGCCCGGATCCCGGCGGAAGCGCTGGACCCCTGGCGGGCCTATCTGGCCTTGCGCCGCAAGAACCCGGCGCCCTTTGCCAGCTACCTGCGGTTCGGCAGCCTGGCCGTGGCCAGCACGTCGCCCGAGCGCTTCCTCAAGATAGCCTCCGACGGCGGCATGCGCGCGGAACCCATCAAAGGCACCCGCCGCCGTGCCTCCGATCCGGCGGAGGACGCCGCGCTGCGCAGCGATCTTGAGACGTCCCTGAAGGACCGCGCCGAGAACATCATGATTGTGGACCTGCTGCGGAACGACCTCAGCCACTTCGCCGTCCCAGGCTCCGTGACCGTCAGCCGGCTCTGCGCCATCGAAAGTTACGCCACCGTCCACCAGATGGTGAGCACCATCGACGCGCACTTGCAGCGCGGATCGTCGCGGGCCGAGGCGGTGGCAGCGTGTTTTCCTGCCGGCTCCATGACCGGTGCGCCGAAGATCAGCACCATGGCCATCCTGGACCGGCTTGAAGGCGACGGTCGCGGGCTCTATTCCGGTGCCATCGGCTACTTCTCGCTGAACGGGGCGACGGACCTCGCCGTCGCCATCCGGACGCTGGTGACCAGGGCCGTTGGCGACGGGACCGCGGAACTGACCCTCGGCGTCGGCGGCGCCATCACGGCCGACTCTGTGCCCGACGAGGAGTACGAGGAAATCCGCACCAAGGCCTTCGGGGTCCTCTCGACGCTGGGCGCGGAGTTCCCCGACGCCTGAAACCCTTGGAGTTTTTGTCCAGATATGCAGGCTTGGAGGCCTCCGAAGTCGGCATATGTGGACAAAAACTCCTACTGGACCGTCGCCGTCAGCCGCGCCACGTTGTCCACGTACCGCGTGGCCAGCGGCCGCTTGAGCCAGTCGGCCAGTTTGAGCTCATGCGAAATATCCCGGTAGGTGTCCTCCACGGCACGCATTTTCGTGACGATGTCTTCGCCGAGCAGCATCACGGACACTTCCAGGTTGAGCGAGAACGAGCGCATGTCCATGTTGCTGGAGCCGAGGACCGCCACCTCGTCGTCGATAGTGAAGTGCTTGGCGTGGAGCACAAACGGGGCCTTGTAGAGGTAGATCCGGACGCCGGCCTCCAGCAGGGCCTCGTAGTAGGAGCTCTGGGCGTGGTGGACCAGGAACTGGTCGCCCTTTTCCGAGACGAACAGTTCCACGTCCACGCCCCGCTGGGCCGCGGTGGTGATGGCGTACAGGAGCGAATCGTCGGGCACGAAGTACGGGCTGCAGATGGAGATCCGGTGCTGGGCGGAATAGATGAGCGTGTTGAAGAGCCGCAGGTTGTTCTCGGTGATGAAGCCGGGGCCGCTGGGCACCACCTGCGCCGTGACGTTGCCAGGGTGCGGGTTGGAGGGGAGCTGCAGCTGGTGTTCCAGGGACTCGTCGGTTTCGCTCAGCCAGTCGGTGGCAAAAACAACATTCAGGGTGGTGACGATTGGACCGCGCAGGCAGGCCATCAGCTCCACCCATTCGCGGCCGGCCTTCCGGTGGCGGGGGTTGTTGTAGGAGGGCTCGATCAGGTTCTGTGAGCCGGTGAACGCGATTTCGCCGTCGATCACCATGATCTTGCGGTGGTTGCGCAGATCCGGCCGGCGCCACTGCCCGTGGATGGGCAGGAGCGGGAGCATCCGCTTCCACTGGATCTTTCCGGCACGAAGCCGCTTGAGCAGGTTCCGGTACCCCTTCACGCGAAGGGTGCCGATGTGGTCGAACAGCACCCGGACTTCCACGCCGCGCTCGGCGGCTTCCTCGAGGGCTGTCATCAGTTCGTCCGTGATGTGGTCCGTGCTCATGATGTAGAACTCGGCGTTGACGAACTTTTTCGCCTTCCGCACGGCCTTGGTCATCTCAAGGATCGAGTCCGGGTACCCCGGGATCAGGTCCACCGAGTTGCCGTCCACCATGGGCAGCGAGCCCAGCCGCCGGTTCAGCTCCGCCGCGGAGCGCACCCATTCAGGTCCGGGATAGTGGCTCTCGACGTCGGCGAGCGAGGAAATTCCGGCCCGCACCCTTTCATTGACCTGTTGCTGCTGCTGCCGGCGGCGGCTGGACAGCTTGAAGTTGCCGAACAACAGGAACAGGATGATGCCCACAAAGGGCACAAAGAAGATGCCCAGCAGCCACGCCATGGCGGTAGTGGGCCGCCGGTTGCCCGGGATGATGCCGACGGCGAGCACCCTGATCACCAGGTCGGCAGCAGCAAGCAGCACCACCACCCACGTCGGCGCGGTACCGGCAAGCGAAAATGGCCACAACACGTGAATAACCCCCGGAGGACGGCTCCCGCCGGACGGGTTCCGGCCGGGGCACTCCGCCCAGCTTATCCATGGGGGCCGCACTAAGCTGGACCCATGACCTCTCCAGCCCACGTGGTTCTCGTCTTCCTCGATCCAGCCTTCCCCGACGGCCGGCCTGCCGATGCGTCCCAGCCCCAGCTGCTGGTGACGGATCAGGGCGCCACGCGGGGCGACGGAATCTTTGAGACCATGCTCGCCGTGGGCGGCGCCGTCCGGAAGATCCAGGCGCACCTGGACCGCCTTGCCGGCTCCGCCGAGGCCTTGGACCTGGCCATCCCCGGCGAGGAGGAGTGGCGCCGCGCCATCACCGCAGCTGTTTCCGCGCACCGGTCGCAGCACCCGCCGGCCTCCGCCGCTGACGACGAACTGGTGGTGAAGCTCGTGGTGACCCGCGGCGTGGAGGGCGCTTCCACACCAACCTCCTGGGTCCAGGTGTCCCCTGCCGGCGCTGCGGGCCGCCGCCAGCGCGAGACCGGCATCGACGTCATCCTGCTGGACCGCGGCTACGACAGCGATGTTGCCGAGCGCGCACCGTGGCTGCTGCTTGGTGCGAAAACCCTCTCCTACGCCGTCAACATGGCTGCGTTGCGTTATGCCCGCAAGCAGGGCGCCGACGACGTCATCTTCACCTCCTCCGACGGGCGGGTCCTTGAGGGCCCCACGTCAACAGTGCTGATGGCACACGTGGAAACGTCCGACGGCGGCACGTCTGTTAAGCGCCTCATCACGCCCCAGCTGGACAGCGGCATCCTCCCCGGCACCTCCCAGGGCGCACTGTTCGCCGCCGCGAAGGCTGCGGGCTGGGAGTTGGGCTACGGGCCGCTGGAGCCGCAGGACCTGCTGGACGCAGACGCCGTCTGGCTGATTTCGAGCGTGCGGATGCTTGCGCCGGTCAACCGGATCGACGGCACGGAGATTGGCACGCCGTCCGTAAAGAAAGAGTTGACTGCCGAACTAAACGAGCTGTTCGCCGGCATTCAGTAGTTGCCGGTATTACGGCATCTTCCTGGAACGGTAAGGGCGGAGCGCCCGGTTCGCCCAGCCTGCGTTTCAGATCACTGGATGCACGTTGGGCGGCGTAAGGCATAGCCAGCGGATAAAACTTGGCCCTAGGGTATGGTTCATGACCTCACACGCGGAGCCTGCCGGGAACCTGACCTTTGACGAATGCTGGGAGCTGCTTGATGGTGACACCCTCGGGCGGCTTGGCCTGGTTGTGGACGGGCACCCCGAGATTTTTCCGGTCAACTACGTGGTGCACCGCCGGAGCATTGTCTTCCGGACCTCCGGCGTCACCAAGCTGTGGAATGCCAAGGAGGAACGGCCGGCGGCCCTCGAGATCGACGGTTACGACCCCCATAGCGAAGAGGCTTGGAGCGTGGTGGTGCGCGGGGACACTGCCGTCATCGACGACCAGGCTGACAAGGATGCCGTGGACGGCCTGGGGCTGGAGCCGTGGCAGCCCGGCGAGAAGGCGCATTACATCAGGCTGACAGCGCGGGCGCTGACCGGCCGCCGCTTCAAGGTGACCACACCGGACATCTGGAACACCCGCCTCAGCGACCGGCGGCGCGCTACCTTTGAATAACGCGCACCTGGAATAATCCGCCTTCGGAAAACCGGGCGTTCTGCAGCGATGCCAGATCGCGCTAGGCGGAAGATCGGGCAGGCTTGGAGAGCTGGATTTCCAGCCCGCTAAGCAGGATGGTCAGTCCCTGGTCCAGCTCCGCTTCGCCGTCGTATTCGGAAAGGTCCGGCGCCAGCGCCCTCAGCCGGGGAAACTCCTTTGCGGGCAGCCGGTGCAGGCCAAGCCGCAGCAGCGCTTCGTTTTCTTCCGGGTCCACCACATATTCCTGCAGCTCGTTCAGGATGTGGCCGTAGAGGAAGCCGTAGTAGGCGCGGTAAACGTGCAGTGCGCCGCCGGGGTCAAACCCTGCGCCGATCAACAGGGAGAGGATCTGCTCCAGTGGGCGAAGGGTACCCAGCGGCCTCAGCCCAAGCGGGGTGGAGAGCGGCCTGGTGACCAGCAGCGGCACCACGTTCGGGTGCTTGAGCGCGAGCAGCCGCAAGTTGTGCGCGATGAGCCGCAGCTGCGCTTTCCAGTCCGGATCTTCGGACTTGATGGACAGGTCATTGAGTACCAGCTCGGAGACTCCGTCAAGCAGCGCTGCCCGGTTCTCGGCGTAGCGGTAGAGACTCATGGGGTCCCGGTCCAGCTCCTGGCCCAGGCGGCGCATGGTCAGAGCATCCAGGCCTTCAGCATCCACCAGCTCAAGCGCTTTGGTGAGGACCAGCTCGCGGCTCAGCCGTTCCTTCCGGGCGCGGCCTTTGCCGGTGGAGGATTTAGGCGCCAACATGAAAATTCCCGTTCTGCAGCCGGTAGCAAATACTGCCCGAAGGTAATTCCAGACACTTGCCGTATTGGTAGTCTACGGGTAAAGTCTACAGCGTAGACGAGGTACTGACGCCACTTCGAATCCATCGATTCCACCAAGGCTCGATAAATCCTCCTTGCCGAGTGCACGCACTGAGGTTCCCGCTGCTGTAGCCGAACGGCGGCACCCACGCACGTAGCGAAGGGACGCCGTCATGGCACATTCGCAGTTCGACGTTTTTCTCCAGGAAGCCACCCAATTGGACCAGGCCTACGACCACAGCCTCGACGCTGACCGGCTTTACGGCCTGTACACCAGCTGGTGCTTCATCAACCAACAGCAGCCCGGCAAGGAGTCCGTTTTCTGGGCGGCCATGAAACACCGCATCCCGACAGGCCACAACGGCCTTCGTATGAAGGGCCCGGCAGCCGCCGATTACATCCTGACCAGTTACCCCGGCCTCGTCTAAGAGCCGGCATACGCTAAAAGGCGTGAACCTCTGTCCCCGGCGGGCAGATGTTCACGCCTTTCGCGTTTAAGGCGCAGTGCTGGATGGTCCGCGATCCCCTGGCCGGCCTCGCCTAAGTGGGAATGATCCGGAAGAGGAAGCGGGTCCGGACCATCACCCACAGGAGCCCCAGGACCAGCGCGTAGGCTGCCGTGTTGATCCAGATATCACCCTGGCGCAGGGCGGGAATGTTGGCGATGACGGCGATCAGGACCACGTGGATGATAAAGACGTACAGGGTTGCCCGGCCCAGCGGAATCAGGAACCAACCCAGGGCGCGTGCCACCGGCTTCCAGTAGGCCGTCAGGAATGCGTAGGCAGCCACTACCAGCACCAGCACGTTCAGGAGCCGGCCCGGGGCCAGGTAGGTGCGGCCGAAAAAGAGGTCGTACATGCTCCGGTAAGCGGTGTCCGGAACAATCGAGAGCCTTACGTCAAAGCCGTTGGCAAGGTACGGGTTGCCCCAGGACAAAAAGGCGAAAATGAACGCGGCCGCAGTGCAGGCAGCCACTGCCCACGTGTGATCACTGAACCACGAAACAATGCGGTGCCGGTGGAACCCGGCCACCAGGCCGGTCACGAACAGGACCTGCCACACCAGCAACGGGAAAGAGTCCTCAAACTGCGAGGGCAGGATCCGGAACCTGGTCACAGCCCCCACTGCATACACGGCCAGGGCGGCGGCCAGCACCCACGCAGCCTTGCCGCGGTTGAGCGCAGCGAGGACCAGCGGGCTGACGAGCAGCAGCACCACGTACAGGCCCATCACGTTGAACTGCCACGGCCCGAACTGCAGCAGCAGGATCGCCGGCAGGACCTGCGGCGGCACCGGGAACTGGAACAGCGATTCCATCCCGGCGTAGAGGTCGTACGTTCGCCCGGCGCCAGTGTGGCCTGCCCCGCCGGTTCCCTGGTCAACAAAGGTGGTGAGCGTGTCCGTCTGGAATAGGCGCAGCAGCGAGATCAGGAAGACGCCGATCAGCACCGCGATCGCCGTCACGTAGAGCTTGCCCGCACGGCGTGATGTCAGGTCCACCACCGTCCCGAAGTCCGCTTTGACGCGGGGCCCGTAGACCATACCCACCACCAGGCCGGAGAAGATGACAAACAGTTCAGCCCCGGAAACGAAACCCACCGCTTCCTGGGTGAGCAGCTGGAACAGCGACGTCATGCCCAGGTGATTCACCACCACGAACACAATGGCCATGCCCCGCAGCAGGTCCACCCGCGAGTCTCTGGTTGAGGGATCCGTGTAGCTCCAGGCTGTTGCCGCGTTGACCCGCCGGGGGATCTGCCACAGCGCCACCAGGAGGATGATCAGCGCCGCACCTACCGTCCAGGCAGCCGGCCCAGTAAGGGTGTTGGCCCGGACGTATCCAGAGCCGGCGGCGATGTCAGTGACAGGACCGGTGACCATGGGGGAAGCCTCGAGCCGGTCGCGTGCGGCGGCGGCAACCGCAGGGTTTCCGGTGAGCAGCCAGTCGATGCTCGCCACGCCGGTGTCCCTGGCGCTGGTCCGCTCATCCCAGACCACTGCCGCTGTCTTTGCGAAGTCCGGGGAGGTGGCGGCAGACAGAACGTGGTCCCACCAACCCACTTTGATGTCCACGTCCGAAGCGCCGCCGGAGGCCGGGCTATAGAAAGCGGCGGTCTGCAGCAGGAACGGCTTGTCCTTCCCTGCCGCATATGTGGCGTAGAAGTTTTCCGCTCCGGAGGTGGTGAGCATCTCCTGGAGCTCGTTCTGCCGGGGCACTGTATTCACGGGAGCGCCGCCGGCGGTGTCGTCATGGAAGGCGGTCAGGCCCACCCAGTCCACGGCGTCGTCCCCGGGATAGTAGGGGGCGTAGGCCGCGTCGGAACCGTTCCACACGCCGTCACCGTTGGTGTCGAGCAGGGCGAAGCCCTCGCTGCCTGGTCCGGGAGCGTTCCGGTGCCGGTCATAGGGGTAGTCCTTGCCCAGGTAGGGCTCCCACACCATGGAGGTTCGCTCGCCGTCAGTTTCCTCGAAGGCCGCGGAGATGGCCTGGAAGGCGGACCGGTAGGCGGCCGGCTGCTGGCCCCATTCCACCCAACTGGCATTCATGTCCGGGGCAAAGCGGATCAGCAGCTGGCCCTTGAAGTTCGAAGCAAGCTTCCGCACCTCGCCTGCAAACGATGCGGCGGCGTCAGCAGTGACCTGGTCAAGCGGAACGTCTGGCTTCACCGTGAGCATCGCGTGGGCGCCCTGGCCCCCGGACTGCTCCAGGAAGCCCCGGATGTCGTTCTCCTCCGATGCGCGGAAGGGCAGGGCGATGTCGTGCCCGAAAAGCGCCGGGGAGGCCCCCAGCCTGTCGGTGAAACCGGCCGCCGTATCCTCGCCCCATTCCAGGACGGCGCCGAGCATCGGTTTGCCCTCATCCGGGAAGGTCTCGGCGGCCCTGGCGGCTCCGGCGGGCAGCACGAGCGCGAGGACGGTAACGAGCACCGCGGCAAATAGGGCGGCACCCGCCCGGAGCAGTGGATTCTGCAAACGAAGGTGCCGGAACGGGTGTTGCAGCGCGGCGGCTGTTGGCGTGCTGATGAGGACCCCCATGAAGTTGCTCCGACGACCGGGGCGGCGCCCCCACAAGAACCCTATCCGCAGGGGATGCCGTGGCCGGGCGCAAGGCACATTCGCCGCCCGTGGCGACTCCCGCCGTCGTCCGTTCCGGAAAAGGCCGCGATGCTGCCCAAGCTGCTCCAGGGAGCTTCAGTTACGGAACATGACGACGACGGCGGTGCGGGCCCGCCCGCCAAGTGTTACGTTTTTGGGGAGTAATGAGTACCGGCGCCAAGCCCTGACTGGCCGGTCGGCAACCCTCCTTTCGCGGCGGGGTGCCTCAGGTGAATACTCGGCATATCGACCGATTCGAGCTGCAAGCGTGAGAGAAGGAGATCCGTCATGTCTGACGCACCTGCCCCCGAAGAAAAGCTGGCCTACCGCCTGATCACAGGGCCGGATGACCGGTCCTTCTGTGAGCGGATTTCCGCTGCCTTGGCCGAGGGCTACGTGCTGCACGGGAGCCCGGCCGTCACGTTCAACGGCCTCACTGCCATCGTGGCGCAGGCCGTGGTCCTGCCGGCAGCCGTCGCTTCCGCCGACGCCGCAGTAGCCACCGCCGTGGACGAGCTTGGACTCGGCGAAGACCTTGAGTTCGCCGGGGAGGGCCACGCATGAGCTACGCAGGAGACCTTACGCCGCAGGAAGCCTGGGACAAGCTGCAGCAGGGCGCTATCCTGGTGGACGTCCGCACCGAGGGCGAATGGGCGCATATCGGCATCCCGGACACGAAGGCCACGGAAAACGATCCGCTGTTCATCCAGTGGACCTTCCCGGGCGGCATCCCCAACCCCGATTTCCTCAAGGACCTGAGCCTGCAGGCCCCCGAGGACCCTGCAACTGAGCTGGTCTTCCTGTGCCGTTCCGGCCAGCGATCCATCTCCGCCGCCATCGCCGCCACGCAGGCCGGCTTCACCTCCTACAACGTGCTGGAGGGCTTCGAAGGCGAGCCGGACCGCTACGGCGAACGCACCGTTAATGGCTGGAAGAACCGCGGCCTGCCTACCAACCTGGGAAAGAACTAAGTGACCTTCAACGAAGACGCCGCCGGCTGGAGCCCTGACACACAGGCCGTCCGCGGCGGACTGGACCGCACCAACTTCCAGGAGACCAGCGAGGCTGTCTTCCTGAATTCAGGCTTCGTGTACGAATCGGCCGCCGCTGCCGAGCGGGCCTTCACCGGCGAGGACGAGCGCTTCGTCTACTCCCGCTACGGCAACCCCTCCGTGGCCACCTTCCAGGAGCGGCTCCGCCTGCTCGAGGGAACCGAGGCGTGCTTTGCGACGGCGTCGGGCATGTCAGCCGTTTTCACCGCTTTGGGTGCGTTGCTGGCTGCCGGCGACCGGGTAGTGGCCGCCCGCTCACTCTTTGGCTCCTGCTTTGTGATCCTGAACGAGATCCTGCCGCGATGGGGTGTGGAAACCGTCTTCGTGGACGGCCCGGACCTGGACCAGTGGCGGTCAGCTCTGTCGCAGCCCACTACCGCCGTTTTCTTCGAATCACCGTCCAATCCCATGCAGGAGATCGTGGACATCGCGGCGGTGAGCGACCTCGCCCATGCGGCGGGCGCCACCGTGGTCGTCGACAACGTTTTTGCCACTCCCCTGCTGCAGCGCTGCGGGCAGTTCGGTGCGGACGTCATTGTCTACTCCGGCACCAAGCACATCGACGGCCAGGGCCGGGTGCTGGGCGGTGCCATCCTGGGCACCAAGGAATTCATTGAGGGCCCCGTCAAGCAGCTGATGCGGCACACCGGCCCGTCGCTGTCCGCCTTCAACGCCTGGGTCCTCACCAAGGGCCTGGAGACCATGGCCCTGCGCGTCAACCACTCCTCCGCCTCCGCCCTGAGGATCGCCGAGTGGCTGGAGCAGCAGCCTGCCGTGAACTGGGTGAAGTACCCGCTGCTGAAGTCCCACCCGCAGTACGCCCTCGCCGCAAAGCAAATGAAGGCCGGCGGCACGGTGCTCACCCTGGAACTTGCACCCTCCGGCGGCCGCTCCGGCAAGGAGGCCGCTTTTGCGCTGCTGGATGCCTTGCGGATCATCGACATCTCCAACAACCTGGGCGATTCCAAGTCCCTGATTACGCATCCGGCCACCACCACGCACCGCGCGATGGGACCGGAGGGCCGGGCGGCGATTGGGCTTAGTGACGGAGTTGTGCGGCTCTCAGTGGGTCTTGAGGACGTAGACGACCTGATTGGCGACCTGGAACAGGCCCTCAAGCAGATTTAGCGCCGGCCGGGGTTTGGGTCGGGCTCCGCGGCTGGGTTTTTCGTTATCCAGGTCAGAGGGCGTCGAAGGAAAGGTGGACGGTTACTTCGTCACCCTCGCCGATCTTGGCTTTGTCCCTGACAGCCTTCTTCACGGGCAGCAGGTACGAGCTGGTTTTGTTGTCCCGGAAGAGTGAAGTCTGCCAGGAGTGTCCGCCGATCCCGGCCGTGACTTTGATGGAGCCGAACGCTTTGCTGGCCCCTGCCGTTTGAACGCGGACATCATCCGCCACCTCTTCCGGCAGGGTCACGAAGTGCCAGCCGGCCTCGCCGGGATACAGCCACAGCACGGCTTTGAAGGAATACGACGGCGTCACGCGCCGAGTATGGCATGCCGGCTTTGTGGATGCCACAATGCCGGACCCCTGGCTTCAGGCCGCGCCAGCAGAACGCGAAGACGGTGAATTGACCCCGGATGTGTGCGCGCTCAAGATTCACCTCGATGCGTCCATCCGCCACCCATTGGTGACGGAACAGGTAACTGGCATAGGGATGCACCGGTTAGCGGAAATCAACCGCGCCGTGTTGGGATAGCACCCGGCCGACGAAGTCGGCGGGAATTCTCATCTGCGGCACCAGGAACGACCGCAGCGTCCGGTACAGCCTCGGCCGCTCAACTTACCCATGGCCGTCGCTGCCTGCACCTACGACAAGCTTCCCGTGGCCGAACAACAAGCGCTGCCGGACGAGGGACACCTCGTCGCAGCCTTGGAATGGGCTGAACCGGACTCCGAAGTTCCAGAAGGTGGCGGGTAAAGGGGCAGGTTTCCTTCGAGGCTCCAGCAGTCATTTCGGGATGGAAACGCACGAGTGATTGCCGAAACCACTTACGGGAAAGATCGAGTACCCGCTACTCGTGCGCTTCAACCCCTGAGTAGCTTGTACTGGTATCTGTACTAGAGCGCTGCCTGCAGTCCGCTGCGAACATCAAAGTGATCCAGTGGATGGGGGAATCCAGTATGAAGCAGCATCACAAGACCGGTAAGAGAGTCCTTGCCGCGGCCCCTATGCATCGGGTCGCAGCGGCAAGACAACTGAAGGAGAACGGCCGGCATGAGCCCTCGCGAAGCACAAGCCCCCAACTCCCGGGTCCGGGAGTTCGTCTACGAGCCGACACAGTACGAAGCCACAGGGCGGTTGAGGCCGCGCCCATGGCCAGTTGGCCCGAGTGAAAGCTACGGGAAAGTGGACTTTGATGATGGCGAGGGAAAGAGCGTCCTTACCCTCTACATTCAGCGCGGGCCGGAACAAGGTTACGTCCTGCATGTTGAGCACCTAGCCTCGCCGCTGCGGGTGGATGGCACACTCCTTCGCCCTAACCCGACACCGCAGGTTGACAAGGGCGCCGCGGACTTCCGCCGCATCACCGCTGCCCGTACGGCTGCCGTGAGGGCCGAGTCCGAGCTCGCCGCGGCCGTCAGCGCAGCCCGGGCGAACGGAGACTCCTGGGAAGTTATCGGTGCCGCCCTCGGCACGTCCGCTCGAACTGCCCGGGAGCGGTTCGGACACGCACTAAGGCGACCGCGAAACGAGCCGTAGACGACGCGACGGTGGATCCTGTTGCGTTCCTGGGCAGCCCAAATGATTTCGACCCTAACCTGACAGGTGTTGGGGGATCAGCTGACGTCAGGTTGGGGTGTTCCCTAGCCTGACGAGTGGCCGAGGGACTTTGCTTCGCAGACGCCCACCGGTGAACGAATGAGCCGGCGGTCTTCCGAGGCCCCGGGACCGTTCGTCTAGAGGTTTCCAGCCACCTCGATGTCCTTTCCGTATGCACCACCGCGGATGGTCGGTTGCTGTCCCCGGCTCACGGCAAGGTCCACCTTCAATTGATGGATTTGTCCTCTAGTACAACTTCTTCAACTATATTGACCACTGGTTACGTCGATTTGCCAGCTATGAAGGCTCAAGGGCTCGCGGCGTGAGTACGATGACTGCGGCTAAGGTTAGAAGCGTTAGCCCTGCTAGGACTGGGCTTCGCTGCTTGTCGCACGGCCGATTGAGGCTGATTTCATCACCGCCGGTGCGAAGAGAATATTGACAAGAGATCTGGATCACTTTACCGTTCTATATTGAGCGCTCAAATTGTAGCACTCCGAAGTTTGCTGGGCACTGAACGCTCGAACTGCAAGCGCAGAAGCTTGTTGCGCCACTGATTCAAAAATAATGACTCCAGAGATTTCTGGGTCCAAAAACACAGGTGGTCAAAGATGACACAATCTCTATCGGCCGAGGCTCGTACCGGTCGATTCACATCGCACGTGGAGTCTTTCTGCGTGTCGAGAGCCCGCAGAAGATCCCCCATCCCAGTTACTGGAAGGCGGACCCTTGTTCACCATTCCTCGTGATCGTGTCGTGTCCATAGACCCGTATTCGGATGCGTCCACGAGCGACCATGTAGCGGCGCACGACGAGTTGCGCGAAGCGGGCGAAGTCGTCTACTTGGAAAAATACGGGGTCTACGCCACTGGTCGCTTTGACATCGTCGATCGGCTTTTCCGGGAATGGCAGACTTTCGAGGTAGGTTCCGGCATCGGGCTGGTCAATATTCGAAGGGGACCCGACCCGCAGGAACCACTCGGGATCCTCGAAGCGGATCCGCCGCGGCATGACTCGATCCGGCGCGCGGCGAGTACGGTCATCGGACCACGAAAATTGCGCGCACTGCGTCCTGTCTGGATGGCCGAGGCGAACACGCTGATCGACGGACTGGCCGGTCGTGACCGCATCGACGGTGTCTCTGACATATCTCATGTCTTCCCGCAGCGGGTATTTCTCGAAGCCCTGGGAATCCGCAATCACGAGCAGGTAGATCTCGCGCTCTTTGGCGCATATCTCTTCAACCTGTCCGGCCCCCCTAATGAGCTTTCGCATCACATGGAGGACCGAATTCCCCCGATCTGGGAATGGATTGCGGAAAACACACGACGAGAAGCCCTCGTGCCCGGCAGGATCGCCAGCGATGTCTGGGAAGCACGGGATCGTGGGGAAATTACCGATCAGCAAGCAAGTGACATCGTGTTCGCTTTGTTGGCGGCGGGGGTCGACACCACGGTAAACGGCATTTCGGCTGTGATTGCCTCACTCGCGCGTCATCCTGATCAGTATCGACGGCTACGTGAGGATCCCGCTCTTGCCCGTATCGCTTTCGATGAGGCGGTTCGTCTTGAAAGTCCGATAACAGCGATGTTTCGGGCGGCAACCACCGACGTGGAACTGGGAGGAGTCACGATCCCTGCGGGAGAGAAGATTTTCCTCTCGATACTGGGAGCCAATCGAGACCCCCGTAGATGGGACCGCCCCACCGAGTTTGACCTGGATCGAGATCCGTCCGGCCACCTGGGCTTCGGAATTGGTATACATCAGTGTGTGGGACAGCACATTGCACGGCTGGAAGCCGAGAGCATGGTCACGGCGTTTGCTCGTCGAGTCACGTCACTGGAGCTCGCGGGGGACGTTGTCATGCAACCCAACAACAGGATGCAGATCTTCGAGTCGATTCCCCTCGCAGTCGAGTGGGATTGATTGAGTCAGAGGCTAAAGCCCACCACACGTTTCTTGCCAACGGAGGCACGTTATGAATAAGTCACGGTCCCCGAGACCGCTCGGATCACGCCCCGAGACGACCAACCCTGCGGCACCAAGCGTGCGCCGTCCGCGTGCTACGAGGTGTATATGAGCGCGCCGGAGCGAGGTCATGTCAGTCAGGCGGTCGTCATGGCGAAGGAGCTCCTCTCCGACCGGGTCGTCCGCGTAACACTGTCGCGCCCGGATCACAGCCGCCTGCCGGATTGGACACCGGGTGCCCACATCGACCTCCACCTCGAAAACGGGCTCGTTCGCCAGTACTCCCTGTGCGGCGATCGCTGGGACCCACAGAGATATCAGATCGCCGTCCTTCGCGAACCCGAGGGGAAGGGCGGATCGCTGTATGTCCATGATTCGCTCGATGTCGGAGACATCGTAGACATCGGGGGTCCACGCAACAATTTCCCGCTTTATCCCGCTGAGGACTACATCTTCATTGCGGGCGGTATCGGCATAACTCCCTTGTTGCCCATGATCAAGGCCGCTGAACGGCTGGAGGTGCCCTGGCGGCTGGTCTATACGGGGCGTACCCGTGCGTCCATCGCCTTCGCGGATGAGTTGGCTTCCTACGGTGATCGGGTGCTCATTCATCCGCGGGACGAAGTCGGTCGTCTCGACCTGGACGCCACCCTCGCACAACGGGGAAGCGGTACTCAAGTCTACGCGTGTGGACCCGCACAACTGCTCGCCGACCTCAAGGACAAGTCACGGTCGTGGAGCAATCCCGACGCGCTTCACACGGAGCTTTTCCAGGCTGCTCCCCTCGCGGCTCCAGCGCGAGCCACAGGCTTCCAAGTCCGGCTGGATCGCCGAGGTGCCCTTATCGACGTCGGTCCTGACGAATCCGTACTTGAGGCTCTCCGAGGGGCCGGCGCTCACATTCTCAGTTCGTGCGGCGTGGGAACGTGTGGCACCTGTGAAGTAGAAGTGCTCGACGGCGTTCCCGATCACCGCGATTCCATCCTGTCCGAAAGGGACCGTGAGGCGAACAACTGCATGTTCGTCTGTGTTTCGCGCGCGCTCAGCGACACGCTCGTTGTCGACCTGTGACGCGCGCTCGGAGGGCCGCACCACCGATTACGAAAGCAGGTGAAGCATGAAAGCTGAGAGGTTCCCCCTCACCTCGATCAACGGGGTGTTCTCACGTCTCGAGCGCGGCGGGATCCCCGGGCGCGCTGTTCTCGTCCCTTGCGAAAACTCCGACGAACTCCCAACATGATCCGGGCCACCCTGACTTGGATGATCCGCGATTCACTGATTGCCTATATGAGCCGGGAACCGGATTTCATCGTCGAAACGTCCGGTGGGGCAACGTTTTCCGTCAGCGAAGGTGCGCGAGTCCCCGTAGTAGCGTCAGAGGGTTTCCAGGAAATCCGAGCGACAGCTTCGGTTGTTCTCAAGGCTCACGGCGGCGAACTTGTCGTTCCGCTTGCGAGATTGTCCGTCCACGACGACTCTCTCTGGGTGGACGACCCGTTCGAGGTCGGAGGGAAGGAATCGCCCCATCGCTTGCGCCTAGTAGACCTGCGACCTCTACCCGCCGAACCCTGCGAGGGCGCGGTGCGACGGTATAACACCTACCTTTCGCGGGACGCGGAACTCCTGTTTCTCAGGTATCCAGCAGGCTCAGCCTTCGCCGATCTCATACTGACGGTGGATGGAAGCTAATCCTGGGCGTCCAGGGATACAACAGGAATGACGACACTGCCGGCAAGGAAAACCAGCGAAAGGGACTGCTGTCGTACCTGTCCTGGCGTCAACAGTGGCAGGGCGCTGCTTTTCATACCTGCAAATTATCAGCAGCAGAGTTCAGGACCCTCGCCCCGTCTATGTACTTATGCTGGCCAGATCGTGTGACTCCTGCTCCGGCACTGAACGTGCCCTGCACAAGATCGGCTGGCGAGCGAGTTGCGGGTGGTCGCAGAGAACATGGCGGCCCTGGTGCTCGGAACGTCGAGATGGGCAGCCCGTCCTGCCATTCTTCCTATGAGGACGGCGATGATGACGAAGGCGACGTAGAGGGGAACGATGCGGGCGAGATAGATGATCCGCGAGCCCACTGCTGCGACCTGGGATCCGATGACGATCGCGAGGGTGCCCCTCATCAAGGGCACCATGGCCCCGGCCATGATCTTTTCTATCGCTTGACCTGCAAGGTGCAGACGGGCGATAGCCTGCACCAGGGCAGCCGAAGCCTAGGGCAGGACTATCAGCAGGAGGAACGCCTTGAGGAACGGACCGGCGTCGATCACGCTGACAGCGTCACTCCCGGCGAAGAGGAAAGATGGACCGGGAGCATGAGGATCCGCACCAACATCACTCGGCGAGGGTGAGACTGGGGATGTACTCAGGTGTCCCCCGTGACCGAATGAATACCAGTTCAGTTCTTCGTTCTGCTGGGGCATAGGCGGATGCGTTCTTTGTCCGTGTCAGCGGGGACCGGCTCCTGCGTCGGCAGGATAACCGTTTGTCCCGGCAGTGCACTTCATCGCCGGCTAATGCAGCAGCTGCACGGACCAGCAGTCCTGAAAGTGGAAGAGTCTCCTTTCGTTCATTTCGTCCCTCATCCAAATCATCAGCCCGTCGCTTGTCTTGGATTCCACCATGCCAACGTAGTTCTGGGCGTCATTAGCACGCAGTGCCACGAAGTCTCCGGGGGCCAGCCCTGTCCATATCAACAGGGGATGCTTCTCCACTTCGTTCGGTTGCCATTGCCTGACATGCAGGGGGTGTTCTTCCTGCGTTACGCCAAGCTCCTTCGGAGTCTCCAGGACACCAGTAGAGTATGACGTCGCGGGATACCACGTTGGGTTTCGCTTGCTCTTGGTCACGGCAGATCGATCTTTCGGGCGAGGCCAAACGGAGTATTAGGGCTGAAGGGGGCTGTGAACGTTGCGAAGTTGACCCTGGTTACGGGAATGCCGGAGTCAGTGGCCTTTTCAGGGGAAAGAGTGAATCGCCTTCTGAACATGGTCT
>NZ_CAQI01000024.1 GCF_001046895.1 Pseudarthrobacter siccitolerans | reverse complement strand
CCGCCATCACGAGCGAGAGCCCCAATGAAACAATCCGGACTTGGCGTGCAGTAGCACGTGGCCGCAGGAGTCCCCAGCTCAGTGGGAGGGTAACAGCGAAACCCAAAAGGAACCGGCCCGCTACAAGAGGCCAAAAACCATCACCTGTCGCAGCCAACGCGCATCCCAGCAGAGCCAGGACGGTCAGCGTGATAAGGACCTTGCGATGCCCATAGATGTCACCCATACGTGCAGTAAGGCCAACAGAGATGGCACTGCCGACCATCATGGCGTTAAGGACCCACCCGATTTCCGACCCAGACAGGCCGGACTCAGCCGCCATCACCCCCACCAGCGGAGGGAGAGTGCCCCACTGAATGTCCACGGTTACACCGCCGAGCAAGACCAGTGCAACTAACGATGTGAACCGACCGGCACGAGCCTCGGCCGATAGAGATTGTGTCATCTTTGACCACCTGTGTTTTTGGACCCAGAAATCTCTGGAGTCATCATTTTTGAGTCAATGGCGCAACAAGCTTCTGCGCGTGCAGTTCGAGCGTTCAGTGGCCAGCAAACTTGTGAGCGCCACAATTTGAGCGCTCAATATAGAACGGTAAAGTGATCTAGATCTCTTGTCAATATCTCTTCTGCCAGCCTGGGGGTGGGCGTCGATCAGATCAGCCCCAGTCGGCCGTGCGACAAGCAGCGAGGCCCAGTCCTAGCAGGGCTAACGCTTCTAACCGCAGCCGCAGTCATCGTACTCACGCCGCGAAGCCTTGAGCCTTCATATGCTGGGAAATCGACGTAACCAGTGGTCAATATAGTTGAAGAAGTTGTACTAGAGGACAAATCCATCAATTGAAGGTGGACGTTGCCGTGAGCCGGGGGCAGCAACCGACCATCCTCGGTATTGCATACGGAAAGGACGTCGATGTGGCTGGAAACTTCTAGACGAACGGTCCCGGGGCCTCGGAAGACCGCCGGCTCAAAGTCTTCGTTCACCGGTGGGCGTCTGCGAAGCAAAGTCCCTCGGCCACTCGTCAGGCTAGGGAACACCCCAACCTGACGTCAGGCAGCAAGGAAAAGAGCGTCAGAATAGGGTCGGTACCTTGCCCACGGGTATCCGATGCGAACTGCTGCATTGTGCAGACACTGCACCGACATGGCCCGGCCGTTCCCTCTCAGAGCTGGCCTAGCGGCTGGGTCCGCTTTTACCTCGTTCAGCGCCCACTGCGGCCCCGGTATGGGTCTTTCTGGCTTTGGCTGCGCCTTTGCCCATGGTCACGGCTGCACTGGGGTGTGTGCCCTCGCTTCGCTCTGCGGCGGCCCGCCCTTTGACTTGGGTTTCGTTGGCGCCCGTCGTGGCCAGGACGCGGCGAATGCTTCTTGGCGTTCTGCTGAGCCGTAGTCCGCGGCAGACGCGCTTTCGTCCTTCAGGTCCTGGTCTTTTAGTCGGCTGCTGTCATTGCCGGTGACGGGGTAAAAAGCCACCGACGGAGGCGATCGGCGGGTAAAACGAGCAGAGTTTCCGCAGCCCCATGCCGTTGATCCCAAGGGCCCCATTCAGGATGCGTCGGTCGACCGCATTAGCTTGGCGGAAAAGATTGACATCGTATCCAGCGCTGCGTATCGTCTTGGTCGTCGCCCCTGGCCGCTGACTCTTGCGGCGACTGTGTCAGGCTGATAACCGGCCCTCGACAGGAAATGTCAACGGTGAACGGTTCCTTACAAAATTGAGCGCGAATGAAGCATGAGTCCATCGCCGTATCGAATCGAATTGACGGGGTGCTACCGAGTGGCAGTTTCTGCATACAGCAAGGGAGGCTCTAGGTGACGAACAGTATTCTCGTTACGGGTGGCACTGGGCAGATCGGTGCGGAAGTCGTTCGACAGCTTGTAGGACTAGGCCATCGGGTAGTCGTGCTGGACTTCAAAGTCAACAGGGCCAATATCGCGGATGTCATTGACGATGTTGTGGTGATAGAGGGTGACATTACTGATCTCTCCTTCTTGATGAAACTCGCTCGACGCGAAAATGTCACTCGAGTGCTGCATCTGGCCGCATACCTGGCGGTTGAGTCCAATGCGAATCCGATGCGTACAATCCACGTGAACATCATTGGTTCGGGAAATGTTCTGGATACTGCTGTAGCCCTCGACATGGAGCGCGTTTGCTACGCCAGCACTGTCTCCGTCTTGGGACCCCAGGGGATGTATGGAGACTCGCTGGCAACGGAGAATTCACCCGCTTCACCGATGCATCTGTACGGCGCCAGCAAGCGAACTGTTGAAATTACCGCTGACGCCTATCGGAATCTTTACGGCCTGGATGTAGTAGGTATCCGGCCTGTTCTCGCATACGGGATGGGCCGCTACACGGGTGGTATGGGGGGCTTTAACTCAATGATCCGTGACGTGGCACTCGGCCGCCCCACGGTATTGAACATGACCAAGGATTTGTCGAGTCGGATCCAGCTGATCTACAACGCTGACATGGCCCGCGCCTTTGTGGCGGCTATGGTCGGCCCCTCCACACCGCTGTCGCTCTACAACGCCCCAGTAGTGGACACGATCACTTGGCAGGATGTCATTAACACACTTCAAGAGTTGATTCCTGGTGCACGCATCTCTCACGAAGCTCCTTCCGGAGGTTGGGACACGGCGCTAGTCGACGGCAGTGCGGCTCAACGCGATCTGGGCGTGATACCGCAGACCGATTTCCGCGCCGGCGCGGCCGAGATGATTGCACTATTCCGCGAACAGGAATCGAAAACATTTCCCGTAGCGTGACGTGGCCCTCGACAACTGACGCTAGAGCCTGAAGGTCCTGATATAGCAATTACCGTTCGGCTGGGCATAATGCAGCTGACGTGTGCCAAGGCTGGAAAAGTCATCATCCGCCAAAAGTTCGCCCGTCCAGACGTACCACCCACTTGTACCATCAGCGGGTGGGTGGCGAAGCCCGTGCACGGGCCAATCCCAGTCGTTCGAGATTAGGGGTCTTGACGCACCGAGCACGTCATTTCTGTTCATCTGCGGCATAGCGCCATTCTTCCTGAAAACCATAACCGCAGGCGGAATCTACTCGTCCCACATCAACAGACTGCTACGTCCCACGTATCAGCGGTAATCGGCTCAGCCAAGCCAATTAGGCATCGTATGCAAAGAAGTATTGGGTTCGAATCCAATTTCCGGCCCGGGATCATGTAAGCTGGCACTCCGCTCACCACCTCCGGTGACGCGGACTTCCGGCGGAAGGGTGCAGGCGTGGCAAAGGGTGAACCGAAGCTGTGGTCAACAGGCTTCGTCCTCGCTTCCGCTGTCAATTTCTGCATCACCCTGGTTTTCTACCTGCTGATGACGATGATGGCGCTCTTCGCTGTTGAGCAGTTCAACGCTTCCCAGTCCGCAGCCGGCCTCACGGCGAGCTGCTTTGTTCTCGGCGCGGTCTTTGCCCGCATCTTCGCCGGCAAATTCCTGGACTTCGTCGGGAGACGGCGGATGCTTCTGATCGCGCTGGTCGTGTTCGTCATCGCCGGAATTCTCTATATTCCGGCGGACAACCTCATGCTGCTGGTGGTGATCCGGACTGTCCACGGGATGACATTAGGTGCGTCGAGCACGGTCCTCGCGGCATCCATCATCTCGCTGATCCCGGTCCTACGGCGCGGCGAGGGACTCGGGTACTTCGGTATTTCGGCCACCCTGGCCAATGCCATCGGGCCATTTCTCGCTGTCCTGCTCATTGACTCGGTGACGTACGAGGCGGTGTTCGCCGTGAGCTCGGCGTCTGCGGCAGTTGGGCTGATCCTCGCCCTGTTCTTGCGTCTGCCTGAACATCAGCCGACGCCGGAACAGGCCGCCAACAAGTGGCGCATGCGCCCCATCGACATGTTCGAGCCGGCGGCGCTGGCGATGGGCAGCGTTATGTTCGTCGCGGCGATCGGCTTCTCCGGGGTGCTGACATTCCTCAACTCCTTCGCCCAGGCAGAGAACATGGTCGTGGCGGCCAGCGCGTTCTTTCTCGTCTACGCAACCGTCACGCTCATCTCACGCCTCTTCGTCGGCCGGATGCAGGATCGTCTCGGTGACAATGCCGCGATCTACCCGGCGTTGTTCTCCTTCGCTGTTGGCCTCGGCCTTCTCGGGATCTCACCCGACTGGTTCGTTGTGGTGCTCTCCGCCGTGTTCATGGGCTTCGGCTTCGGCAGTCTGTTGCCGAGCGCGCAGGCTATCGCCGTCACCACTTCACCCCGGAACCGGATCGGCGTCGCAACGTCGACGTTCTTCGTGGTGATGGAAACCGGTTTCGGAGTCGGTCCGCTCGTTCTCGGTGTGCTGCTGCCGCTGACCGGCTTCCGCGGCATGTTCGGCGTTCTCGCCGTCGTCACTTTTCTCGCCGGGGTGCTTTATCACTTCGTACACGGCTTCAGGAACGTCAAACCCGCTCACCCAGCCAACTGACCGGGGCGGCCCGGTCCGCGATGGGGCTCGTGCGCATCGGGCGGCGTTCCACTGGCCACCCGGACTCCTGACCCAACCAACCGACGCGACCGGATTCCTGACGCCTGCGCAAGATCCACCCGCAACGGAATCGACTGGATCCATGGACTTCCCGGACTTCAACCCGCCCTTTGCAGAGCCAGTCGATGACAACCTCGAGGATCCCCACGACTTTTCGCCCGACGATCCCATCTGGGACGACTTCTACGCCCACCCCCGAAACTGCCCCAAGACCCGTTCAAGGAGTGGCACCGCTGGCTCAGCGGATCCTCCTCAGTCCCCTGTGGCCTCTCGTTAGGCCTGCCGTTGGGACTGCCGAGGCCTGCCATAAGGTCTGCCGCTAGGACTGCCTGACCCGCAGCAGCTCCGGGGCCTCGTCGGCCGTAGAAAGATTCTGGGCCCCGCGCATGGTGACCTCCACTGCGTGCCTGACGACCGCGCCGAAACCCAGGTCATTTTGTTCCACGGCGGCCAGGGTCCTGTCCCGGACACGGCGCTGTTCAGCTGCCCCTGTTCCGCGCGCAATCACGTCCTCCACCCCTTGCCGGGCCAAGGAAAGTTCGCCCTGCTCCTGCAGTACCGGGGCAAGATAGTCAACCAGTGAACGCACAACATCCGCGGCACGCGCCGGCCGGAACGTCCCAAAGTCGAGGAGTTCGCCGCCAAGGCCTGCACTGCTTGCCTGCCATGACGCCATCCGCAAAAGTACCGTGGGCACGGGAGCGGGATCCACGCCGTCGCGCCATTCACGGCTGGCGGTCTCTACGAGAGCCCGCACCAGGACAGCGATCAGCGCGGCATCCTCCGCCCGGAGGCAAACGTCTGCAACCCTTACCTCCACGGTGGGATGGTTGCGTGACAGGCGGGCGTCGAAGTACAGCATCCCTTCATCCAGCATCACGCCGCTGTCCAGGAGCCGGGCCACTACCCTCCGGTACGCAGAGTAGTTCCCAAAGATTCCGGACGGACCCGCCGTGGGCCACCTGTTCCAGGCCTGTGTACGGTAACTTTCGAAGCCGGTCTGCAAACCGTTCCAGAATGGTGAATTCGCGCTGAGGGCAGTCAGCACGGCAAGTTTGTCGCGAATCCGGTCCAGCACTGCCACGCCCTCATCATGCGACTCG
Organism: Pseudarthrobacter siccitolerans; assembly: GCF_001046895.1. Classification (GTDB taxonomy): domain Bacteria; phylum Actinomycetota; class Actinomycetes; order Actinomycetales; family Micrococcaceae; genus Arthrobacter; species Arthrobacter siccitolerans. Next base: position 89,511 of record NZ_CAQI01000024.1, on the reverse strand, counting down.
ATGTAGGTGTGGACGTGGAAGCCGCAGGTCAATTGCTCCTGCGCAGTCAAGCCAAACCGTTCCAGCATCCGGGCATACCGGGGATCAGGAGTGGTGTGGCTGGACAAGCCGAGCGGTGACGTAGCCAAGGCAGCCACCCGTGCGTTGTTCTTCCGGGCTGCATTGTCCGCAAGCGCCCGCCCCGCCCGGATCTGCTCCAGCAGCTCCGCGTACTCCAGGCAAGGCCGTGTCTGCGTCTCTATCTGCTCCAGCTTGAGTTCGGCACTTAGGCCCATCTCGTCGTCGTCGAAGACTGTTTTGTCCTGGTTGTCCAGTGCATGGGGGTCATCAGGGGCGTCGTCGGCTGCCATGCGCCGCCCGGACAGCAGCGCATCAGCCAAGGCCAGCGGTTCACCGCTCTCCGGATCAACGATCAGGAGTTCTTCCTCGACGCCGAAAGTACGCATACTCACATTCTGCGACAGAGCAGCGCCTTTTGAGGGCCTTCAACACTTCATGACGAAGCGTGAATGGTCAGTCCTGGAAGTACTCCACCCTGGCCCCGATGGTGTTGAGCCGCTCTGCCAGGTCCTCATAACCGCGTTCGATAACGTAGATGTTCCGCAGCTCGGATACCCCCCTCGCCGCCAGCATTGCCAGCAACAGGCAGGCCGCGGGGCGAAGGGCCGGCGGGCAGCCAACCTCCGCCGCGCGCCACTTGGTAGGACCGTTGACGTAAATCCGGTGCGGATCCAGCAGTTGAACCTGCGCCCCGAGCCGGTTCAGCTCGGTCAGGTAGATGGCCCGGTTCTCATAGACCCAGTCGTGGATCATGGTCTGGCCGGACGCATTTGCAGCAATTACGGCAAAGAAGGGGAGATTATCGATGTTCAGGCCTGGGAAGGGCATGGGGTGGATCTTGTCCTCGGGAGCACGCAGCTCGGACGGCTTGGTGGTGACATCCACCAGCCGGGTCCGGCCGTTGCGGGCCATATATTCGCCCGATATTTCCAGCCGCTGGCCCATCTGTTCCAGCGTGGCGAGTTCGATCTCCATGAACTCGATGGGCACCCGGCGGATGGTCACCTCGGAATTAGTGACGATTCCTGCGGTGATGAGGCTCATGGCCTCGATGGGGTCCTCGGACGGGAAGTATTCGATCTCGGCGTTGATCATGGGACGGCCGGTGATCTTCAACGTGGTGGTGCCGACGCCGTCGATGCTTACACCGAGCATCTGCAGGTAGAAGCACAGGTCCTGCACCATGTAGTTGGGGCTGGCATTGCGGATCACCGTGGTCCCCTCCCGGTGCGCCGCTGCCATGATGGCGTTCTCGGTAACGGTATCGCCGCGTTCGGTCAGCACAAAGGAACGGTCACGGGTATCGGCAGATGGTGCCTGGACGGTGTAGAAGCCCTGGGTTGCTTCCACGCTGAGACCGAACTGGCGCAGCGCCTGCATGTGCGGCTCCACGGTGCGGGTGCCGAGATCGCAGCCGCCGGCGTACGGAAGGCGGTAGACGGAGGACTCATCCAGGAGCGGCCCCAGCAGCATGATGACGCTGCGGGTGCGGCGGGCTGCCTCCACGTCCATAGAGCCGAGGTCCAGGACATCCGGCCGGCGGAGCTGAAGGTCAGTGTCGTTGAGCCAGGTGCACTCGACACCGATGCTGGTGAGGACCTCCACGATGCGGTTGACTTCCTCGATCCGGGCAAGGCGGCGAAGAACAGTGGTGCCACGGTTGATGAGGCTGGCGCACAGCAATGCGACGCCGGCATTCTTGCTGCTGTTGACGTCGACTGCACCGGACAGGGTGCGTCCGCCCTCCACGCGGAGGTGCGTCATCTGCGGTTTTCCCACGTTGACAATGCTTCTGCCGAAAATTGTCTCCAGGCGCTGGATCATCTTCAGGCTCAGGTTCTGCTTGCCCTGCTCCATTCTGGCAATGGCGCTCTGACTGGTGCCGAGCTCCGAGGCCAGCTGGCCCTGGGTCCAGCCCTTCTCGCTCCGGGCATCCCGAAGCATGGCGGCAACGTGTTCCGTGGTTTCCTGCGTCATGCAGAAAATATATCATAAATGAGTTATGTCGTAGCCTGAGGGGGTGAATGGGCAGTGCGGGAAGCCTCATTACCCACTACATGCGATAGAAATGAAATGCTGCAGCATTCTTGCCCCAGGCCCTGATGCGGGGGAAACTTGGAAGACTTCTTCCTTCAGTGACCATGGAGGTGGCGCGGTGCGGACACTACAGGGTACGCGATCGCTTGCCGTCCGGGCTGTTTTCCTGCTGGCGGCCCTGCTCCTGGTGGCTGCTGGGCCAGCTGCCGCAGCGCCGTCGCCGGGCGAGGGCACGCAGTCACTCCTTGGCAATGACGTGTCCTGGCCGCAGTGCGGCAAGGACCTTCCCAAAGGCCAGGCGTTCGGAATCGTGGGTGTCAATAACGGCCTGGCCAACACCACCAACCCCTGCCTCACTGAGCAGCTCAAATGGGCGGCAGGCTCATCCGGCGCCGCTGAGCAGCCAAAGGTTTCCCTGTATGTCAACACGGCCAACCCCGGCAAGGCCGGCTCATGGTGGCCCACCAGTGACGAGTATCCCGTCGGGTCCCCGGTCCATAACCCCTACGGCTCCTGCAAGGCCAGGGATTACGGCAAGGCTTGCGCCTACATGTACGGCTACGCCAAAGCCTGGGATGACGCCTACATCCGTGGCATCAGCAACCCTTCCGGTTACGTCTGGTGGCTGGACGTGGAAACCGGGAACAGCTGGTCCACCACGGACAAGGATGCCAACCGCGCAGTCCTCGAGGGCATGACCGACTTTTTCAACAGCATCGATGCCGAGGGAGTGGGCATCTATTCGACCGGCTCCCAGTGGAGCCAGATCGTGGGAACCGTCAGCAGCTCAAGCAACCTGTACCGGCTGCCCAGCTGGCTGGCCGGGGCGCGCACCCTCACCGGCGCCAAGGGCAACTGCAACAATCCGCCGCTGACGCCGGGCGGCGACGTCGCGCTCACCCAGTTCGTGTCCCGCGGGTTCGACTACGACTATTCCTGCTCCTGACACAACCTGCAGCCCGGAGACAGTTACCCCGTACTGACCAGCACACGAGGCAGGTTGAGCCCGGTCAGCTCCCCAGCCACACCATGTTCCACGTGCCCGCCCACACGGCAGCCGCACAGGCAGCGCCCGCCATCAGCACCCCGCCGCCCAGCACCCACGCATCCAACCGGCTGTAGGTGGACTCGCGCGCCCAGGTCCGTGTTCCGCCGCCGAAACCGCGGGCCTCCATGGTTACCGCCAGCCGCGACGCGCGCCGGATGGCCTGGACCAGCAGGCCGAAACTTTGCCCCAGCGTCGCCTTCACCCGCTGCAGGACGCTGCCACGGGAGCCCACACCACGGGCACGGCGGGCCATCCCGATGGTCTGCCATTCCTCAGCCAGCAGTCCCACCAGGCGCATGGCCGCCAAGGTCCCCAGCACGAACCGGTGCGGGAGCCTTGCCTTTTGCGCCAGCGCGTCGGCGAGGTCGGTGGGGTCTGTGCAGCTCATCAGCAACACCGCGGGCAGCGCGATCGCCAGCCCGCGCAGCATAAACCCCGCCCCCAGCTCCAGCGAGCCTTCGCTCATGGTCCAGATGCCGACGTCGATCAGCGTCTTTCCGCTGTCCGGTGCCAGGATGGAGGTACTCCAGCCGCCCACGGCCGCTGCGATGATCAGCGGCCAGCCGCGCTGCCAGAGCAGCGTGAGGGTCAGCCCTGCGAGCGGAAACAGCAGGAGTTCACAGGCGAGCGCCACGGAAGCGGACACCCAGTCGATGGAGAGCGCCAGCACTGCGGTCACCAGGAAAACGGCGGCGAACTTGCTCAGGGGGTTGGCCCGGGTCAACAGGGCATGGTTTCCCTGCAGGTTCAGCTCCTGCCTCATGACGCGACCGCCTGCGCCGCAGCCATCCGCAGCTCCGTCCCGCCAAGGGCTGCCGTGAACTCGGCATCATGGGTCACCGACACCACGGCAGTGCCGGCGTCGAGGAGCTCGGTCAGGAAGGAGGCCAGCTCCGCCCAGGTGTTGGCGTCCTGGCCGAACGTTGGCTCGTCCAAAACCAGGACCTGGGGATGCGCGGCCAGGACCGTGGCCACGGAAAGCCGGCGCTTTTCGCCGCCCGAAAGGGTGTACGGATTGGCGTCCACGAGCTCCGTCAGCCGCAAACGTTCCAGCAGTTCGTCCACACGCTCCGTCCCGTGGCCGAGGTGCCGCGGGCCGAACAGGAGTTCATCCAGCACCTTGCCCGTAACGAACTGGTGCTCGGGCTCCTGGAAAACGGTGCCCACCCGCTCGATCAGCTGCTCCGCCTTCCACTGGTAAGGATCAATCCCGGCGCCCCGGCTAAGCGCCAGGGTGGCGGAGACCTTGCCGGCCACGGGCTCCAAAAGACCGGCAAGTGTCAGGGCAAAAGTCGATTTTCCTGCCCCGTTGGGGCCCGTGATGGCGAGCGCCTGCCCGGCGCGGACCTGCGCGCTGATGTCCTGCTGCACCGGCATCGGCGGCAGCTTTCGGAGCCCCTTACGGCGGGCACGTTCACGCGAGACCGCCAGTTGCTCGGCGGCAAGCAGAAGATCGCCCGTCCCCGAAGCCGGCACTGCCGCACGCTGCCGGGTCTCCGGCAGGTAGCCGTGCACCCAGACTCCGGCCGCGACCAGCATGCTCCGGGCCTCGTTGAGCACGCGGTCCGGCGGCCCGTCCAGGAGCACGGCGGGGTCGGTGGACGAACCGGGCTGCAGCACCACAATCCGGTCCACCAGGTCCTTCCACACGGACACCCGGTGCTCCACCACCACCAGGGTTGCCCCGGTCTTGTCCACGCAACGCGCCACGGCGTCGCGGACCTCCAGCACCCCTGCGGGATCCAGGTTGGCGGTCGGCTCGTCGAGGAGAACCAGCCCGGGCCGCATCGCAAGGATGCCGGCCAGCGCCAGCCGCTGTTTCTGCCCGCCGGACAGGGCCGACGTCGGATGGTCCAGCGGCAGGTGTGACAGGCCGACGTCGTCCAGCGCCTCGTGCACGCGGGCCCAGATGTCGTCGCGCGGCACGGCGAGGTTCTCGGCGCCGAAGGCGACGTCGTCACCCACCCGGGAGAGGACCACCTGTGTCTCGGGGTCCTGCTGCATCAGGCCGGCGCGGCCGCGCTGCTCACGGGGGTAGGTTCCGTCAACCAGGAGCGAACCGGTCTCGTCGGATTCGGAGGCCTCGCCGTCGTCGTTAACGTCGCCAAGGACCCCCGCCAAGGCATGGAGAAGGGTGGACTTGCCCGCTCCGGAAGGACCGAGCAGGAGCACCCGCTCCCCCGGCTGGATGTCCAGGTCAAGGGCACGGACCGCAGGCTTGGCACGTCCGGCATGCCTCCAGCCCCAACCGCGGGCGCTGACGGCTGCCGGACGCACCGCAACCGGCGCTCCGTGATGGGAGGGAGCGCTCATCAGGAGAAGACGGGCTCCGTTGCTGCCTTGCGCGAGGCGAACGAGCTCAGGACACCGGTCTTCGCCAGGCCGCGCGTGGCGATCCAGGACAGGGCACCGGCGATGATGGCTCCGGAGATGGCTGTGAAGATGATGTACGCCAGCTTGTCGCCGCCCGAGTAGGCGATGTTCCAGCCCCACGGGGCGAAGGAGTCGTTCAGGCCGCAGAACAGCCCCGCACCGGCACCGGCCAGCAGCGCCACCGGCAGGTTGAACTTCCTGTACACGAAGATGGCGAAGATGATCTCTGCGCCCAGGCCCTGGACAAAGCCGGAGAAGAGCACGGAGGCGCCGTACTGCGAACCCATCAGCAGCTCGCCGGTGGCGGCCACGGTTTCGCAGAACAGCGCCGCGCCCGGCTTGCGGATGATGAGCATGCCCAGCACCGCCGGGATCATCCAGCCGCCGGCGATCAGGCCGGTCAGGGGCGGATAGACGGCGTTCATGGGGGCTGAGACTGCCGCGGCTCCCTGGGACCATGCCCAGAAGATGACGCCGCCGGCGATGGCGATCAGGGCCGCCACTACGATGTCCACGACGCGCCAGGATTTCGTGGTGGTCTTCTTTACTGCTGTTGTTGCCATGCGATCCTCCTGAGGAACAGGAGGGGAAAGTGCGGCAAGGGCACTGACTGCCGTTGCCGGACTTCGAGAACTCGACTCCCTTGCGCCGGTACTAACCGGATCAGGTTCGAGGGTCTGCGGCTGTCCGCACTCTCAGCGCCCACCTGCGGATCCTGGCTTGGCCAGTGATGCCCGACGGCGGCGCTCCCCTGTCGTTAATTGATTCTGTGGGTAGATAAATAGCCCTGCTGGGCGTGGTCCAGTTTACACCGGAGGAGGGGTAGATTGTGGGCCATGACTGCCACTTCGCCGGATATGACTGAGTTCGATCCCGATTCTGATGCCACCCAGCCGGAGGGCTCGCTGCAGGCGCTCATCGCGCGGATTGAGGGCGAAATCCGGGAGCTCCAGTTTCCCCGGTTTTCGATGGACGACGCACTGAACCTGGGACTGCTGCTGGTGGAACTGGGCAAGGAGGACCAGCTACCCATCGCCATCGACATCACCAAGGGCGGCCAGGTCCTGTTCCATGTGGCCCTTCCGGGCGCCACTCCGGACAATGAGTTCTGGATCCGGGCCAAGCAACGCACCGCCGCACGGTACGAGGTCCCGTCCCTGCTGGTGGGGCTGCGCGGACGGCTGCGCGGCGGCAGGATCGAGGACCAGGGCTGGTTCGACCAGACCACGTATGCGGCGCACGGGGGCTCCTTCCCGGTCTACGTGGCAGGGGTGGGTGCCGTAGCCACGGTGACTGTTTCGGGGCTTCCCCAGGTGCAGGACCACAACATGGTGGTCCAGGCCCTGCGCGAAGTCCTCGGCTCGATGGGCGCCGACTGACGCATTCTCTTAGCTGGATAATGCCGGGGCAAGGAGGTGTCCATGAGCGGTCCTGGTGAGGAAAACCAGGTGCGGGCGGCGGTTGATAAAGCCGAGGACGAGATGATCTATATTGGCCCGGACCACCCCTACTATCCCCTGCTCGCCGAACTTGTGGCCGCCGTCGGGAAGGCCTGGCAGCAGGGATACGAGCAGGGCCGGCATGGCGGGGCCCACGCCAACCCCTATACCTGGAACAGCCCGGACGCGTAAACGCAGGGTAGGAAGCGTGCTTAGCTTTTATTAGTAATCATGCTTACTATGTTGTTCCCGGCTTTAGAGGAGTACAGGTTATGGCGGTCAGCACCCGCGGCACCGAAGCGAGGACGGGCCTGCAGAAGGCCACCCTTGCCACGGGCACTGTTTTCCTGCTGGTTGGAATCCTGGGATTCATTCCGGGCATCACCGTCAATTTCGATTCCCTGGCCTTTGCCGGACCCGGCTCCAAGGCAGAGCTGTTCGGGATCTTCCAGGTGTCGGTACTGCACAACGCCATCCACCTCTTGTTTGGCATAGCGGGCCTCGTGATGGCCAGGACGCACCGGCAGGGGCGGAATTTCCTCATCTACGGGGGCGTCGCTTACCTGTTCCTCTGGCTGTACGGCCTGTTGATGGGCGACGACCTGCCGGCGAACTTCCTTCCCGAGAACAATGCGGACAACTGGCTGCACCTCGCATTGGGACTGGCCATGATCGCCCTTGCCGTCCTGCTGTCACCCAAGACCGTTCCTGGCACAAAGACCTTTCCCGGCAGTCGGGACCGGGACCGCGCGGCCCGGGACCCGGGCACCGACGCCGACGAGCACAACAAGACCTGACCACCACCGAAACCCGCTGTCGACGACGCAGCAATGCCGCCCAAAGGAGCATCATGAAGATCCCGGAACCTCGAGGTCCCCTCACCAGCACCCTCTTTCGGGCACTCGCCTGTACGCCCGGCAGCGACGAGGGTGCCGCCGCCATCGAGGAACTGCGCCTGCTGGCGGCACCCCGCGTGACGGCATCCGCTGACATCATTGGTGACGACGACGTCCAGCTGGCCCTCTTCTGCCTCTACGAACTGCACTACTCCGGGCTGGAAGGCATCAGTGATGAGTGGGAGTGGGAACCGGGGCTGATCCAGGTCCGCCGCCTGATGGAGCGGCCGTTTGAGGCCGCGCTCCGTGCTGCCGCCGCCTCCACCGCCGGCGGGATCAACGTTCCGCCGGTCGGGGAGCTGACAAGCGATGCCGTGGCGGACATCCTCTTCGGCCTCGCTGCCACCGATACCGGGCCCAGCGTCTCCCGTTTTGTGGCCAAGAAGGCGACGCTGGACCAGCTCAAGGAATTCCTGATCCACAAGTCCATCTACCAGCTCAAGGAAGCGGATCCGCACACTTGGGCCATCCCCCGCCTCACCGGCAGGCCCAAGGCTGCCCTTGTGGAAATCCAGGCCGACGAGTACGGCGGCGGACGCCCCGAACGCATGCACAGCGCACTGTTTGCCCGCACCATGCGGGGGTTGGGCATGGATGACCAGTACGGCGCCTACGTGGACGCGGCCCCCGCCGTCTCGCTCGCCGCGGTGAACATGATGTCCCTTTTCGGGTTGAACCGGCGGCTCCGCGGAGCCATCACCGGGCACCTCGCCATTTACGAGATGACCTCCTCGCAGCCCAACCGGCTGTATGGAAACGGCTTCCGGCGGCACGGCTTCGACGCCGACGTGACCCGCTACTTCGACGAGCATGTGGAGGCCGACGCCGTCCACGAGCAGATCGCCGGGCGCGACCTCGCCGGTGGCCTGGTGGAAGCTGAACCCGGGCTGCTGGCGGACGTCCTGTTCGGCGCGACGGCGGTGATGGCCATCGACGGCAGGATTTCCGCACACCTCATGGCCAGCTGGGAAAACGGAATGACCTCACTGAGGGCGGCCGTACCGGCAGCAGCATGAGCACCCCGTCGGTGGGGCCGTCCGCAGAGTACATCCTGCCCCTGCGCTGGACGGAGGAGTCGGAACGGGATCCGGAGCTGCAGGACCTGGCCGCCTACCTCGGACGGCTTCTTGAGTGGATTCCCGTCATTGTGGTGGACGGCTCCGCCCCTGGCCTGTTCGAGCGGCACCGGGCCGCCTTTCCGCCCGGAGTGCACCACATCCGTCCCGAGCCCGCCGGCGGCGGCCGTGGCGGCAGCGGCGACAGCGCGGCCGGTAATGGCAAGGTGGCAGGCGTCATGACCGGCGTATACGCGTCCACGGCGGAACTGCTGGTGATCGCCGACGACGACGTGCGCTACACGCGCGAGTCGCTCGCCGCCGTCGTCCATCACCTCAGCTCGGCGGACATTGTGCGGCCGCAGAACTACTTTGATCCGCTGCCTTGGCACGCGTGGTGGGATACGTCGCGGACCCTGATCAACCGTGCGTGGTCTGCGGACTACCCCGGCACTCTTGCCGTGCGCAGGAGCGCGCTGATGGCTACCGGCGGCTACGACCCGGTGCTGTTCGAGAACCTTGAACTGATCCGCACCGTCAAAGCGGCAGGCGGCTGCGAAAAAATCGTGCCGGACCTCTTTGTGGCCCGCAGGCCGCCGAAGTTCCGGCACTTCCTCAAGCAGCGCACGCGCCAGGCCTACGACGACTTCACCCAGCCCCGGCGCCTCGCGGCCGAACTTGCCCTGTTCCCGGTGATCGCCTGCGCTGCCCGCCTTCCCGCCGGCCGCCGTCGCACCGCCCTCCTGGCACTGGCGGCAGCGCCGGTCCTGATCGCCGAGACGGGACGACGGCGGCACTCCGGAACGGCGGTTTTCCCCTTCCCCGCCACCCTGTTCGCGCCGCTGTGGATCCTGGAGCGGGCCGCCTGCATCTGGCTTGCCCTGGGGTTCCGGCTCGCCGGCGGTGTGCCCTACGCCGGGACGCGGCTCAAAATTGCGGCCCACTCGGAAGCCGAGCTTCGGCGCCGGCACCACGGCAAGCTCGGCACCCACCACTATTTGAAACCCGACCACGCACCCAAGGAGCAGCCATGAATCAGGAACCCGCCGAAAGTTCAATCGTGGTGTGCCCCGACGGCCCGCTGATTGTCCGGGGCGATTTCGAGATCGTGACCCCGTCCGGAGCCCCGGTCCCGCGGCAGCGCCAGACAGTGGCGCTGTGCCGCTGCGGCGCGTCAGCGATCAAGCCGTACTGCGACGGCACCCACAAAATGATCAAGTTCCGCACGGAACCACCCGCCAGCTGACGCGCCCGCCAGTCGCCCGCCGTCGCTGTGCCGTAGCCGCAGAATGGGCGGTTAGGCTGGGTACAGCCCGTTTTCCGCCCGCAAGGAGTACAAAGAATGAACCTCTTCATCAAGCTGCTCGGTACCGGCATAAGCCTTGGCGCCGGCTTCGTCGGGACCAAGCTGGTCAACACCATCTGGGAAAAGACCACCGGCCGGAAGCCACCCACCGGCAAGGACGAGGATATCCCCACCAGCTTGCAGTCCGCGCTGACGTTCGCGCTGATCTCGGCGTCCGTCAGCACCATCATCCAGGTCCTGGCCAACCGCGGCACCCAGCGGGCCATCACACGGTTCGCCAAGAGCAAAGACATCGTCTGACCAATAGAGTTTTTGGGCAGATATGCGGACTTCCGGGGCCGGATAATCTGCATATCTGGACAAAAACTCCAAGAGTTAGTTCACCTGGCCGTCGCCGGAACCGTCCTCACGGGCGGTTTTGGCGGCGGCTTTCTGCACTACCGCCTCCAGTTCGTCGGCCGTCAGCAGTTCACGGTGCAGGTGCTTGGTGCGGTAGCCGGCCCGGCCCACCATGTGCGCGGACACCGGCACCGTGAGCAGCTGGAAGATCCAGGCCACCACCAGCACCGGCCACACCCACCAGGTGCGCATCTGCAGCCCGATCGCGGCCAGCAACAGGAACAGCCCCAGCACCTGCGGCTTGGTGGCGGCGTGCATGCGGCTCAGAAGATCCGGGAACCGGAGCAGGCCGATCGCGGCGCCCAGCGACATCACCGCGCCCACCACCATAAACACGGCGGAGACAAGGTCGATCCAGAAATCCAGGCCAGTAGCGTCAGGACTCACCCGGCTGCTCCCTTCGGTCTGCCACGAACCGGGCAACAGTGACGGACCCGATGAACCCGATGATGGAGATGCCCGCCACCAGCATCAGGTTGTTCAGGTGCCGGTTCACGGCCATGTCCACGCACAAGGCCCCGCCCAGGATGGCGAGCAGGACGTCTGCGGCCAGCACCCGGTCCAACAGGGACGGGCCGCGGGCGATCCTGATGATCGCGCCGCCGGCGGCAAGCGAGAAGATGACGGCCGTAAGGACCAGGACAGTCTGCATCATGCGGTTGCCTCCGCCCGTACGGTTTCAAGCTCTTCCCGGGTGCCCATGATCCGGATCAGCCCGGCCTCGATGGACCTGACCTCCTGGCGGAAGTTCTCCACGTCCTCAACGGAGTTGATGTTCAAAACGTGCAGGTACAGGGTGGAGGTTGACCGATCCACCTCCACCACCAGCGAGCCCGGAATCAGGGATATGACATGGCCGGTAGCGGTCACCAGCAGATCCTGGTGGCTTCTGAGCGTCACCGCCACCAATGCGTTCTTGACCTGGGGTCCGCGCATCACCGCCAGGTACAGGATCTGGGCACTGGCCACCGCCACCTTGGCCAGGAACATCAGGGCGAACGGCACCGCGTAAAGGATGTTGAAGCGGCCGCTCAGCTCAACCGGCGGGAGGTAGAACAGCCTGGCGACCGCCACGGCCAGCAAGGCGCCGAACAGGAGGTTCCCCGGGCTGAAGTCCTGCCACAGGGCGCCCCAGACAATCACCAGCCAGACCAGGAGCGGTAGTTCCTGGCGCAGCGAAATCCGGCGGCGGCTCATTTTCCTCCTCCTGCCGTCAGGATCATGGGCACTACGGTGTCCTCGCCCAGGACTGCCTGGATGTAGGAAGACCTGTTGAGCATGTCTTGCGCAGCCTGGTCCGAAACCGCAAACAGCGGGCCTGCGAAGACGGTCAGTGCGACGCCAAGAACCACCAGTCCGAGCGTGGAACCCACCATGGTGCGCGGCAGGAGCGTCACGGTGTTGAGCTTGGCGCCCGGCCCGGCGACCCGTACTCCCGGCGTGGCCAGGAGCACGGGGTCCGGGTGCTCGGCGTCCGTGGGCTTGCGCCAGAAGGCGCGGTTCCACACCCTGGCGATGGCCAGCAGCGTCAGGAGGCTGGTGACCACGCCGCCGATGACCAGTGCATAGGCCAGCGGCGTGCCCAGCTCGATGCCCGCCTGCATGAGCCCCACCTTTCCAAGGAATCCGGAGAATGGCGGGATGCCGGCCAGGTTCATGGCGGGGACAAAGAAGAGCAGCGCCAGCAGGGGCGACAGTTTGGCCAGGCCGCCCAGCCTGTCCACGGAGGAACTGCCGCCCCGGCGCTCGATCAGGCCGGTCACCAGGAACAGGCTGGTCTGGATGGTGATGTGGTGGGCCACGTAAAAGACTGCGGCTCCCAGCCCGGCGGTGGAGGACATGGCCAGGCCGAACACCATGTAGCCGATGTGGCTGACCAGGGTAAACGAGAGCAGACGTTTAATGTCGTTCTGTGCCAGCGCACCCAGGATTCCCACCACCATGGTCAGCAGCGCTGCCACCATCAGGGGCGTGTTGAGTGTGTCCCCCGGAAAGAGCAGGGTCTCGGTGCGCACCATCGCGTAGACACCCACTTTGGTCAGCAGGCCCGCGAACACGGCGGTGACCGGAGCCGGGGCCGTGGGGTAGGAGTCAGGCAGCCAAAAGGACAGCGGGAAAACAGCCGCCTTGATGCCGAACGCCACCAGCAGCATCACGTGCAGGAGGGTTTTGGTGCCCTGGTCCAGCTCGCCGAGCTTGATGGCGAGGTCCGCCATGTTCACGGTTCCGGTGGCCCCGTAGACCATGGCGATGGCGATCAGGAACAGCACGGACGACACCACGGACACCACCACGTAGGTCACGCCCGCGCGGATCCGCGGCCCGGTCCCGCCCAGCGTCATCAGCACGTAGCTTGCCGTCAGCAGGATCTCGAAGCCCACGTACAGGTTGAAGAGGTCCCCCGAGAGAAACGCGTTGGAAACTCCGGCCACCAGGATCAGGTACGTCGGGTGGAAGATCGACACCGGCGCGTCGTGGTCGCCGTCGGCCATGCCCTGCCCGGTGGCGTAGACCAGCACGGCGAGGCTCACTGCGGAGGACACCACCAGCATCAGCGAGGAGAACTGGTCCACCACCATCACGATGCCCCACGGCGGCAGCCAGCCGCCGATGGTTACCGCTGCCGTGCCGCCGTCCCACACCGAGGCCAGCAGCAGGCATTCCAGCAGCAGGGTGAGGGACAGCAGGCCAATGCTGACGGCGCGCTGGGCGCGTGAGTGCCGGATCAGCAGGAAGGTCAGGGCGGCGCCCAGGATGGGAAGTACGACGGCGAGCGGGGCAAAGCTTGCGATGTTCACTTTCCGCCTCCTTCCGGGCCAGGGGCCACATTCGTGGAGCCGGGTTTTTCTTCTGCGGCGGCGTGTTCGGCGGGCATCTCACGGCCGCCCGCCATGACCGTCGCCACCGGGAACTCGGACGTTTCGGCCGGGATCTCGGCGTCGTCCTCGGCGTCGAAGCTCGGCGTTACCGCCACGCGGAGGTCTTCCACGTCATCCTGGATCTCATCCTGGCGCGCCAGGACCCAGGTGCGGTAAATGATGCCGAGCATAAAGGCCGTCACGGCAAAGGAGATGACAATGGACGTCAGGATCAGCGCTTGTGGAAGGGGATCGTTGTAGTCCTCCGCGGCCGTCTCCTTTGAATACAGGGGTGCCAGCCCGGCGTAGCCGCCGGTGGCCAGGATCAGCAGGTTGGTGGCGTTGGCGAGGAGCATCAGCCCCAGCAGCACGCGCGTCAGGCTGCGTTCCAGGATGAGGTAGATCCCGCAGGCGTACAGGGCACCCATCACGATCAGGAGGGTCAGGTTTACGCTCATGCTTGGCCCCTCGAGGTGGTCTGGGCCGGGAAGCCTTCCGGCTCCCCGTCGTCGGCCATGTGGCTGGCGGCCGTGTCACTGGCGGGATCGGCGTGCCGCTGTTCAAAGTGCTCGTCGATCTCCGCCCCGAGGCTCCGCAGAACGTCCAGCACCAGGCCCACCACCACGATGTACACGCCGATGTCGAAGATGGTGGAGGTGACGAACTTGATGTCGCCGAACACCGGCAGCCAGAGTTCCACGATGGCCGTCTGGAACACCTGGCCGCCCAGAAGCAACGGCACCGCACCGGACGCGGCCGCCACGGCCAGCCCGATTCCCAGCAGGGCACCGGCACTGACAGGCGTCGCTTCACGCAGTTCAAACCGGCCGCCGGCAAGGTAGCGGATGGTCAACGCGAGCCCTGCCGTCAGGCCGCCGGCGAAACCGCCGCCCGGCAGGTTGTGGCCGGCGAGCAGGAGGTAGAGCGAGAAGATGATCATCGAGTGGAACACCAGCCGGGTAACCACTTCGAAGATGATGGAGCGGCGTTCCGGGGCCAGGGTGCGGCCGGCAACGATCCAGGCGTCGCGTGCTGACGCCGCAAATTTACGGCTGACGGCGAGCGCTGCGGCGTCGCGGGTGCCGGGGTCGATGCCCCTGAGCCGGCCCACGGTGCCCTCCGCGACAGTGGCGGAGTTCTTGATCCGGTCGCCGCGGCCGCGGACGAAGATCAAGCTTGCCACGCCAGTGGCTGCCAGTGCCAGGACGCTGATTTCACCAAAGGTGTCCCACGCCCGGATGTCTACGAGCGTCACGTTGACGATGTTCAGCCCGCCGCCGCCCTCGTAGGCAAGGCGCGGGAATTCCAGGGACACCGGGGTCGCTATCCGGGCACCCATGGCCTGGATCCCGGCGAAGACCATGGTGGCGCCGAAGCCCAGGCCGATGATCACCCGCACCACCCGGTATTTGCCGCCGGTGCGGTCCCGCAGCTCCGGCGGCAGGCTGCGCATCGCCAGCACGAAGGCCACCAGGATGATGGTCTCCACCAGCATTTGGGTCAGGGCAAGGTCCGGCGCACCCTGCAGGGCAAACATCAGGGCAATGCCGTAACCCGTGACCGACACCATGAGGACCGCCAGGAACCGCTTGTTCGCCTTGACGGCGGCCAGGGCGCCGATCACGATGCCCGCAGCCACCACCAGCTGGAGCGGGGAGCCGGGATCAATCAGGTAGATCCCCTCCGGCAGGGGTTTGCCCGCCAGCAGGATGGCCGACAGGGGCAGCACAAAGGCGACGCTGAGGATGACTGCCAGGTAGTAGTACAACGAACCGCGCTGGGTGCGGCCGGTGATCCAGACGGCCACATCGTCGAGCGCGCCGATGGTCAGCTGGTAGGCCTTGTCCGCGTCCACCCATGGCGGCACCAGCGACTGTGCCCGGGCCACGGCATTGCGGCCGAAGTACATCGCCAGGCCAAGCGCAAAGGTCAGGGCAGTCAGCCCCAGCGCCGGAGTGAAGCCATGCCACAGCGCGAGGTGGCCGGCCTGCTCAGCCGGGGTGCCGGCGTCGGGCGCGGTGGAAGCAAACAGCGCCGCGTACGGCTGGATCCATGCGTCAACGGGGACCGGCCACAGGCCGTAGGCGATGGTCAGGACGCTGAGGATGGCAGGCGCGGCCAGGAATGAGGGCCGGATGGCCTTGAAGGGGGTGGGTTCCACGCCCGGCTTCGTGGCAAAGGCCCCCCACATAAAGCGGGCGCTGTACGCGAAGGTGAGGACGGATCCCAGCACCAGTCCCGCGAGAACCAGTGTTCCCCAGGCGTCGGAGCTACCGGAGTGGTGGACGAACGCCTCCAGCACGGATTCCTTGGCCACAAATCCGCCCAGGAGCGGGACACCGGCCATGGACGCGGCGCCGATCGCGGCCACGATGCCCAGGGCCCGTGAGGACCGGAAGACCCCGGAGAGCTTGGTGACATCGCGGGTGCCCGACTGGTGGTCGATGATGCCCACCACCAGGAACAGGGTGGCTTTGAACAGGCCATGGGCCAGCAGCATTGCCAGGCCGGCGAGGGCGGCATCCGGGGTGCCGAGCCCCACCACCATGGTGAGGAAACCCAACTGGCTGACCGTGCCGTAGGCGAGGATGAGCTTGATGTCCGTCTGGCGCAGCGCGCGGTAACCGCCCACCAGCATCGTCGCCAGCCCGAGGCCCAGCACCACCGGCTGCCAGAAGGGCGTTTCGGCGAAGCCCGGCGCAAGCCGGGCCACGAGGTAGATGCCTGCCTTGACCATGGCCGCAGCGTGCAGGTAGGCGCTGACAGGCGTGGGTGCCGCCATGGCGCCGGGAAGCCAGAAGTGGAAGGGGACCAGCGCGGACTTGGTGATGGCGCCCACCAGGATAAGGACGACGGCGGCACTCACCACAGCAGCGGACGTTCCGTTGATCAGCTCCGGCGCCTGCTGGAGGATGGCGGAGATCCGGTAGGTACCCGCGGCGTGCCCGAGCATAATGAGGCCCACCAGCATGGCAAGGCCGCCCGCGGTGGTGACCATCAGCGCCTGCAGCGCGGACCGCCGGGCTGCCAGCCTGGTGCGGGCGAACCCGATCAGCAGGTAGGACAGGATGGTGGTGAGTTCCCAGAAAATGAACAGCAGCAGCAGATCGTCCGCCACCACCAGGCCGAACATTGCCCCGGCAAAGGCCAGGAGCTGGGCCCCGAAGCCGCCGAGGTCCTGGTCCTTTGTCTTGAAGTACCGTGCGCAGTAGACCAGCACCAGCGAGCCGACTCCCAGCACCAGCAGGGACATCACCCAGGCCAGGGCGTCCATCCGGAAAGCGAACTCAAGCTGCAGGCCCGGGATCCACGGCACCACTTCGGCCACCGCGCCCTCCGCGGAGTACACGGGAGCGTGCTGGAACAACAGCCAGGCGAAGGACGCCGCGGGAACCACTGCCAGTGCGTAAAAAGCGTTCCGGCCCCATGCCCTGAAGAGGAACGGCGCAAGCACAGCCACCGAAAAGTGCACGGCAAGGACTGTGATCACTGATATCTCCGCGTTCGTCAGGGATTGGATTGTCAAAAGTTGGAGCAGGCGGTTCATTCGTTAGGTCCGGGAGGGTCCAGTTTACCAAGAGCCGGTACCCATTCTTCCCGGGCTGCTGTATCCTCCCGCCGGTTTTCCCGGTGTCACGGGCGGAAGCTCCGGGTTCTGTTCGCCATGGGCGGATACGATGCATCGTATGAACAGCGCCAGCGCTCCCGGGGCAACGCAGCCGTCCTCCGAACTTGAATCGGGGAACCATGTCACGGGCAAGGGCCGCGTCCTGGCCTGGGCTTCCTGGGACTGGGGTTCGGCGGCCTTCAACGCAGTGATGACCACGTTCGTCTTTACGGTGTATCTCACCTCGAACGCGTTCGGCGGCGAAGACCAGGCCTCGGCGGTCCTGGGCGGCGCTCTTGCCATCGCCGGTTTCGCCATCGCATTGCTGGCCCCGGTCACCGGGCAGCGCTCGGACGCCGGCGGACGGCGCAAGCTGTGGCTGGGAGTCAACACGGCCGCCGTCGCCATCCTTACCGCCCTGTGCTTCTTTGTGTTTCCCCGGCCCGAGTTCCTGCTTCTGGGCGTGTCCCTGATCGCTTTGGGCAACGTGTTCTTCGAGTTCGCGGGCGTGAACTACAACGCGATGCTGGCCCAGATCTCCACGCCCCGGAACATCGGCAAGGTCAGCGGGCTGGGCTGGGGTGCCGGTTACCTGGGCGGGATTGTGGCACTGCTGATTGTCCTGCAGCTGTTCGTCCAGCCGAGCTTCGAATGGTTCGGGGCCTCCACCCAGGACAGCCTGAATATCCGGCTTGTGGCGGTCTTCTCAGCCCTGTGGTTCTTCGTCTTCGCCCTGCCGGTGCTGTTCGCCGTCCCGGAGCTGCCCAGAACCGCGCAGGCCCGGCGGCTGGGTATCGTGGCCAGCTACGGGCTGCTGATCCGGCGGATCAAGGCCATCTACGCCACCAGCCCGCACACCATCTATTTCCTGCTGGCCAGCGCAGTTTTCCGTGATGGCCTGGCAGCGGTGTTTACCTTTGGTGGAATCATTGCCGCGGGCACCTTCGGCTTTGAGCTGCCCCAGGTGATCTTCTTCGCGATCTTTGGGAATGTGGTGGCGGCTGTTGGGGCCATCATCGGCGGCTTCCTCGACGACAAGGCAGGCCCCAAGGCGGTGATCATCGGGTCCTTGATCGGGCTGCTGATCGCCGGAACACTCATCCTGGTGCTGGGTAACGCGACGTATTCCTTCTTCGGCATGGACTGGCAGGGATCCACCACCTTCTGGGTCTTCGGACTCTTCCTGTGCTTGTTTGTGGGCCCGGCACAGTCCTCATCCCGCGCCTACCTGGCGCGCCTTGCCCCGCACGGGGAGTCGGGCGAGCTTTTCGGGCTCTACGCCACCACCGGCCGGGCCGTGAGTTTCCTGGCACCTGCCCTGTTCACCCTCTGCATCGCCGTTGCCACCCCGCTGGCGGCGCCGGGTGAAGCGCAACGCTGGGGCATCCTCGGCATCATGGTGGTGCTCCTGGCCGGGCTCCTGGTCCTGCTGCCTGTGAAGTCCCCGGACAAGGCGCCCATCGCAGTCGTTCCCGCCGCTTAGCCTCCCTGAACACTGCCGGCTGCAGGTCTTGACGGCTGATGTTATCGATCACATACTTGTTCCGGTCGTAAGTTTGAAACCTTTCAAAGACGAGGAGTCCCATGGACCAGCCCCTGCAAAGGCCCCGCGCAGGCATTGTCGGTACGGGCGGCATCGCCCACGCCCACGCTGAAGCCCTGAAGCTGGCGGGTGCAGAACTTGTGGTCGCCGTAGACCTCGACACCACCAGGGCCACTGAATTCGCAGCAACAACGGGCTTCGCCCAAACCGCACCCAGCCTGGCAGCAGCTGCGGAAGCGGGCCTGGACGTCGTGGCGGTGTGCACCCCGCCGTCGTCGCACGCTTCGCTGGCGATCGAAGCCCTCTCCCTTGGCCTGAACGTGGTGCTGGAGAAGCCTCCCGCCCTGTCACTGCGGCAGATGCGGGAACTGCAGGACGCCGAACGCGCCTCCGGAAAGCACGTCAGCTGTATATTCCAGCACCGCTTCGGCAGCCCAGCACGCAAGCTGGCAGCCCTGCAGGAGTCCGGAGCCCTGGGTGCCGCACTCACCGGATTCTGCAACACCCTCTGGTTCCGCAACCAGGAGTATTTCGATGTTCCCTGGCGGGGCCTCTGGGATGTTGAAGGCGGCGGACCCACCATGGGCCACGGAATCCACCAGTTCGACCTCCTGCTGCACCTGTGGGGACCCTGGCAGGAAGTCACGGCCTTCGCCGGCAGGCTTGCGCGCCGTACGGAAACGGAGGACGTCTCCACCGCCATCGTCCGTTTTGAATCCGGCGCCCTGAGCACCATCATCAATTCCGTCATCTCGCCGCGGGAAACCTCCCAGCTCCGCTTTGACTACGAGAACGCCACTGTGGAACTCGAGCACCTCTATGGCTACGACGACTCCCACTGGCGCTTCACCCCTGCCCCCGGACAGGAACATCTTGCCAGCCTCTGGGCAGACGGCTCCCCCGCAACCCCCAGCGGGCACCCGGCGCAGTACAGGTACATCATCGAGGCCATCAGCTCAGGCTCGGTCCCGCCCGTCACCCTCGCCGATGCCTACCCCACCATGGAACTTGCCGCCGCCATCTACGCTTCCGCCATCACGGGCAAGACCGTCCGGCGCGGCGACATCACCGAAGGAAACCCGTTCTTTGACCGCGCCGACGGCCGGCTGGAACCCTGGAAACTCGAAAAGAGCAACGCGTGAACAGTCCCACCGAAGCATTCAGCACCGCAGAGTCCGGCAACCCCAACAGCGCAGGCTCCTCCCCCGGCAGTCCCTTCAGCTGGGCTGACGACGGCGCCGCCGTGGCTGTTTCCCTGGACCGCGTTCCCATCCTGGCCTACACGTACGCGGCCAACGATCCGCAGGTGGAATCGCCGCGGCCCTACTTCCACCCGGTGCGCACCAGGACCGGCGACCTGGTCACCGCGTACCGGCCACACGACCATGTGTGGCACAAGGGCATCGCCTGGTCGCTGCCCCACCTGGGCCCGGACAATTTCTGGGGCGGTCCCAGCTACCGGCGCGGGCAGGACTACCAGTGGCTGCCCAACAACGGCGCCATGCGGCACCGGGAACTCCGCAAGGTAACGGACGACGGCGGGCGGTTCAGTTTCTCCCACACGCTGCAGTGGATCACCCAGCAGGGAACCGTGGTGGTCGAGGAAGAGCGGACCTTCGAGGTGGTGCCGGGCTCTGACACCAGCTACGTCCTGGTTTTCGATTCGGCCATGACCAACGTGTCCGGCGAGGACATCCACATCGGCTCGCCCACCACGGAGGGGCGGGACAACGCCGGGTACGGCGGCCTGTTCTGGCGCGGACCGCGGTCCTTCGCCGGGGGCGCAATCATCGGACCCGGCGGCGCCACGGGCGAAGAGTTGCGCGGGCAGCGGGCACCGTGGCTTTCCTTCGTGGGCCAACACGACGAGACGTGCCGGTTCTCCACCGTGGTGATGGTGGACCAGCCCGGCAGCGAACACGGCGAGCCCGAATGGTTTGCCCGGTCCGAGCCTTTCGCCTGCATGGGCCCGGCACCGTTCTTCAGCCAGGAAGTCCTGTTCAAGGCGGGTTCCACGCTCCGCTACCGGTACGGCGTCGTCATCGCTGACGGGGAGTCGGATGCCGTCCGGGCCGAAGCCCTGGCAGCCACAGCCCGCGAAGTCCTGGCCGGGGCGCCCGCCTCCCCGGCGGCAGGGCGGTGACCAGGCCAGTGAACACCGCCCCAGCTCCCGGCTTCCCCGGCGGCACCGCGGTGACCGGACTGCGCGTTTATGACTGGGAAGCTGCCGATGGCCTCTGTGGCGGCTCCCCGCATGTGCACACCGTCTCGTCCGAGGCCTACCTGGTCACGGCCGGGACGGGCCGGGTGGACACCATCAGCATGGACGGCGCCGCAGAGCACCCCCTGGCCTTGGGATCGCTGCTGTGGTTCAGCCCAGGAACCGTTCACCGGCTGATTAACACTGGCGGGCTCACGCTGCATGTTGTGATGTCCAATGCCGGCCTGCCGGAAGCCGGCGACGCCGTCCTGACCTTCCCGCGGCACATCCTGGAAGACCCGGTCCTGTACGCAGGGCACGCCACTCTGCCCCGCGACGCAGGCCAGCCGGCCGCCGCTGCCGCTGCGCGCCGCCGTCGTGACCTTGCCCTGGAAGGATACGAGGAGCTGCGCACCTCCGTGCTCCGGGAGGGGCCGGAGGCGCTGCTGGAGTTCCACCGGCTGGCCGCGGCCCTGGTCCGCCCCAGTGTGGAACGCTGGAAACAGATCTGGGCGGCGAACGTCCGGAAACAGATGGAAACAACAGGGAAGGCGCTGGACGACCTGGGGGCCGGCTCCGCTGCCTCCATGGCGGCAGCGGCGGTGATGCGCGCTCAGCAGCGTCCGCAGGAGGGCCTTGGTATGTGCGGCCGTCTGACCACGTGGGAAGACTCCAGGCTGTGACGCCGTTATCTGCCGACGCACCGCAACCCGCCCGGGCCGCCACCATCTATGAGGTGGCGCAGCTGGCCGGGGTATCGCACCAGACCGTCTCGCGGTACATGGCCGACCGTTCCAAGCTGAAGGCATCAACGTCCGAAAAGGTGGCGCGGGCCATGGCGGAACTGAACTACACGCCCAACCTCACTGCCCGTTCACTGCGGACGAAATCAACGTACAGGCTGCTGGCCCTCGTCCCGGGCGCTTTCCCCTACTTTCCGTCCCGGATGGTCGAAGGCGCGGCCGCCAGCGCCCGGGCGGCCGGCTACCAGCTCGACGTCGTCGCCCTGGAGGGAACGGGCCCGGAACGCACGGCCAGGCTGCGCAGCATTCTCGACGGCGGCCCCTTCGCCGGAGCCCTGTCCTTTGTGCCCCTTGCAGGCGCGGACCTCCTCCAGGCACAGGAGCGCATCCCCGTGGTGGTGGCCGGGGACTACGACGACAGGATGCGCGGCCAGGGCAGGATCTCCGACGGTTCGGCGGCTCGGGCCATCATTGCCCACCTCGCCGGCCTCGGACACCGCCGGATCGCCCACATCGCGGGACCACAGGAATGGCCATCCGCCCGCAACCGCCTGGCCGTCTACCGCCAGGCGGTCAGCGAAGCGGGCGTTGAGGATGGGGGCGCCATTGAAACTGGGTGGAGCTCCGCGTCCGGCTACCAAGCGGCGCGGACCCTGATGGCCGATTCCTCCATCACAGCCATCTTCGCCGCCAACGACCACCTTGCCATTGGAGCCATGCGCGCCCTTCACGACCTTGGTTTCAGCGTTCCCGGGGACGTCAGCGTCGTGGGATGGGACGACCATCCCGAAGCCGCGTTCCTGGTGCCGTCGCTGACCACCGTGCACATGGATCTGGAGGCCGAAGGAAGCCGCGGCATGCTGCAGCTCCTCGCGGCGCTGACTCCCGATGCTCCTGCGGTCCCGGAGCCCGGCCCCGCGGGAATGCGGCTGGTCCTGCGGGAATCCTCAGGACCAGCCCCAACCGCTCCGCGGGAGACTAGGCTGGAATTATGAACGTGGATGATACGAACCTTCCGGGCCTTGGCCGGCGGAAGGATTTTATGACGGCTTCCGGCCGCCGGATCGGCGTGGTGGAGTTGCGGGAAGGCCAGACGGAACTCATCGTTTCCACCTGGGATGATCCCGATACCTGCCAGGCGTCAATCCCCTTGACCGCGGAAGAGGCAGCAACCCTTGGCAACCTGCTGGGCGGGCAGCACCTCGCCATGAAGCTGACCGAGGAGCACAAGGATGTTCCCGGCATCGTCACCCGGCAGTTCTCCATCGCGCCGGGATCCCCGTTCCAGAACCAGCCCATGGGGAAAGCCTGCATCCGCACCCGCTGCGGTGTCTCCATTGTGGCGATCATGCGCGAAGGCGAGGTGCTCCCCTCGCCGGGACCCGACGTCGTACTCCACACCGGTGACCTGCTTGTTGCCGTGGGCACGCAGGAAGGCCTCGATTCGGCGGCCGATATCCTCCGTAACGGATAGACGCCATGGACCCGTTGGCCCTGACCCTCATTGAACTGGGGGCCGTTGTGTTCTGCCTCGGCCTTTTGGCCAGGCTGGCCGGACGGATCGGAATGTCGCCCATCCCGCTGTATCTGTTGGGCGGGCTGGCCTTCGGGGCCGGCGGGATCGTCAAGCTCGAAGGTATGCACGAGTTTGCACACCTTTCCGGGGAAATCGGTGTAATCCTGCTGCTGCTTATGCTCGGGCTGGAATATACGGCCGCCGAGCTTTTCACCGGGCTGCGCCGCTCCTGGCAGGCCGGCGTGCTGGACCTGGTGCTGAACTTCCTGCCCGGCGCGGTTCTTGCCCTGTTCCTCGGTTGGGGCGGCGTAGGGGCCATGGTGATGGGCGGCGTCACCTACATCTCCTCCTCGGGAATCGCAGCCAAGGTCATCACCGACCTGGGCCGGCTGGGTAACCGCGAGACGCCCGTTGTGCTGTCCATCCTGGTGTTCGAAGACCTGGCCATGGCCGTTTATCTGCCCATCCTTACGGCCACGCTTGCCGGCGTAAGCTTCCTTGGCGGCCTCACCACCGTGGGCATCGCGCTGGCCGTGGTGAGCCTGGTGCTGATGGTGGCGCTGCGGCACGGGCACCGGGTGTCGAAGGCCGTGCACAGCGAAAACTCGGAAGTCTTCCTCCTGAACGTCCTGGGCGCGGCCCTGCTGGTTGCCGGCATCGCATCGGCCATGCAGGTGTCTGCGGCCGTTGGAGCCTTTATGCTCGGCATCGCCATCTCGGGCGCCACCGCGCACAACGCCACACGGATCCTGGAGCCGCTGCGGGATCTGTTTGCCGCCATCTTTTTTGTGGCGTTCGGGTTGAACACCGATCCCACGTCCATCCCGCCGGTGCTCGGCTGGGCCCTGGTGCTCGCCGTCATTACCGCGGCCACCAAAATGCTGACCGGCATCTGGGCTGCTAAGCAGGCTGGTATCGCACGCCCGGGCCGCCTCCGTGCCGGAGCGGCGCTGATTGCCCGCGGGGAATTCTCGATCGTGATTGCGGGACTGGCGGTGGCCAGCGGCGCCGTCACTGATGAGCTTGCTGCCTTGGCCACTGCCTACGTGCTGCTGATGGCCGTTGTTGGCCCACTCGCCGCCCGCTACGTTGAGCCGCTGGTCAAGCCCTTGCTGCGGCCTGTGGGCCTGGCTGCGAAAGCGTAGGTTGCCGTCCCGTACTGGATGTCCGTGCGGTACTAGATCTCAGTACGGTGGAAGTTCAGGTGGCTCCGGCTGGCAGTGGGTCCTCGCTGGCCCTGGTAGCGGTTGCCGTAATCGCCCTGGCCGTAGGGGTAGGCCGCAGCCGAGGTGAGGCGGAAAAAGCACAGCTGGCCGATTTTCATACCCGGCCACAGCTTGATGGGCAGCGTGGCCATGTTGGAAAGTTCCAGCGTCACGTGGCCCGAGAAGCCGGGGTCGATGAACCCGGCAGTGGAGTGCGTCAGCAGCCCAAGCCGCCCCAGCGAGGACTTGCCTTCGAGGCGGGCGGCGATGTCATCCGGCAGGGTGACGGTCTCGTAGGTTGAGCCAAGGACGAACTCCCCGGGGTGCAGGATGAAGGGTTCGTCCTGCTCCACCTCCACCAGGCGCGTCAGTTCAGGCTGCTCTTCGGCGGGATCGATGTGCGCGTACTTGTGGTTGTCGAACAGGCGGAAGAACTTATCGATGCGCACATCCACGGACGACGGCTGGACCATCGCGGGATCGTACGGTTCAAGAACGATCCGCTGGGAGTCTATTTCGGCACGAATATCGCGGTCAGAGATCAGCACCGTCCCAAATTACCGTATCGGTTATCCACAGCCACATTCTTTCGTTGTTGCTGTAGCCCGGTGGGGCTAATGTTGCCTCAGTGATTAAGGCGCCGGATGGTCTCCCGGATGGCCCAACAGAGCTGGGGATGTTGTGAATAAATTGGTGGCGCCCGGTTTTCTTGGCGTGCTCTGCGTTATAGCGCTGGTCTCCTCGTCCGCGGGCGTCCTGCCCGCGCCGCTGCCGGCGGGCCCGCCTGCCGCCGCGGCCGGCGTGACGTTGGGCCCGGTAACAGTCGACGGCGGTGGGGGCCTTCCCGGCGAGAGCTCACTTTTGTCCCGGCTCACCCCCGCCGTGGACCCGGACATCAGGCCGGCCTCGCCATCCACAGCGCCGACGGTGCTGACGCAGCCTGCCGCAGTTCAACAAGGAACCGTTCAACAGGATCCCGGGCAGATCGATGGTGCCGCATCCTCTACCGGGGCGCCGGCGGCGCCCGCGCCCGCCACCACGGCACCGCAACCCGCCCCCGAAATTCCCTGGATTCCACCGCTCTGGGCACCCGATGAAGAACTTGCATCGCCCTCACCCACCCGGCTGACGGCCCCCGAATCCCTGAGCTCCGCCCCCGCGACGGAGGCCCTGGTCCCGGACAGCAACGCAGCGGCAATCCTCACCGTGTTCAACAGAATCAACGAATACCGGGCATCCAAGGGCCTGAACCCGGTGAAGTACCATCCCACGGTGGCGGGGCTTGCACAGGAATGGTCGGACAACATTGCCTCACGCGAGGTAATCGAGCACCGTGCCTCGTTCTGGACCGATCCCCGCGCCATGAACCCCAACAACGGCGCCGGGGAAGTCATTGCCATCCGCACGGACCGGGATGCGGCACTGCTGGTGGAATGGTGGAAGGGGTCCCCCGGCCACAACGCCATGCTGCTCGATCCGCGCTTCAACGTGATGGGCGCCGGAATCTCCTACACCAACTCCACGTACCAGATCTGGGGCGTGGTCAACTTCTTCGGCTACACCACGCTTCCTGCCGGGACCGTGAACTCACCCGGCGGCGCGGCGTCCGGCCCTGCGTTCCCGCCACCGCCGCCGAGCTTGTGTGACGCCCCGGTCCGGCACATGCCGCCCACGCTTGACCTCTCCGCCGCAGCCATCAAGGGGCCCGGGGACCTGGTGACCGTTGATTCAACCGGGCAGCTCCTGGCCCGCGCCTCCACCGGTGCACGCACCTTCGCAGCAGCCAAGGTGATCGGATCCGGCTTCGCGGGCGCAAAGGAAGTCTTCACCAGGGACTGGGACCGGGACGGCGCCTTTGATCTCCTGACGCAGTGGACCAACGGAACCCTGACCCTGCACCGCGGCATCGCCACCGGAGGGTTCCAGGCCCCCGTTACCCTCGGGAACGGCGGGTGGGACACGCTGACCCTCGCGGTGGGCGGCTGGTGCGCCAACAACAGGCTTCCCCAGATTCTTGCCCTGGACGGTTCCGGAAACCTGTACCTGTACCCGAACAGGGGCACGGGCGACCTCTCGCAGCGGACGCTGGTAGGCGCCATCGGTACCGCGCGGAAGTTGTCCATGGTGGACTACGACGCCGACGGGTTCCAGGACCTGCTGGCGGTCCGTGCCGATGGATCAGTCCAGCTCTACCGCGGCTGGGGCACCACCGCTCTGCGGGCCGAGACCAGGGCCACTGTCGCTACCGGCTGGGGCGACGTTACCGGCATCCGGCCGCTCAAGGACGTTACGGCGCTGAACTCCACAGGCCTTGCCCTGCGCCGGGCCAACGATGTTGTGCAGTACTGGGACCTGACCTCGGGAAGCCTCGCATCGCCGTCGGCCATTGCCGGCCCCTGGACCGGGCAGCGGCTGGCGCAGTAGCGGCTAGAAGGCCGGTTGGAGTTCCAGAACGTCTTTGAGGCGGTCCAGCTGGGCCACCTCGGCGCAGAGGCTGCGCTGGAGCATCCTGTTCAGGAAGCCAAGCCTGTTCAGGACTCCCAGCGGTCCTTCAGGCTGGGCTTCAAGGGCAAAGCGGACCCGCGTCCCTGCGGTTTCGGTGCTCAGGTAATAGCCGCCGGACCGGTTGGCAGGGCCGGACGTGACCTGGAACTGGATTTCGGCGCCGGGCCGGGCGCTGGTGATTTCCAGGTCGGCAGGGATGCTGAGGCCTGAGCGGCCCGCCACCATCTGGCGGTACACGGCACCCTTGGTCCCCTCGGATCCGTCCACCAGCTTGACCCTGCGGACACCGTCCCGCCACAACGGAAGATTGGTGGCATCGAGCAGGTACAGGTACACAGCCATGGCGTCACGCCGGATGAGGACCTCATGCTCTGCGAATGCCATCGGGATCTTTCGTGGTTGACGTCGGCCTGCCGCGCAGCTGCACCCCCCGGCACCGCAGCTACCGGATCAGGTTAGCCAGCGCTCCACATCCCCACCTAGCCAGCGCCGGGGACGTTATTGAAGAGTTACTGGATGACGTCCAGGTGAACGGACACGCGCCGCTCACCTGCCGCTTGAACGGCCCGCCGGCACATCTGCGCTAAGCTATGTTCTGCCCCTGAAACGGGGCATTGCGGCTGTAGCTCAATGGTAGAGCGCTAGCTTCCCAAGCTTGATACGCGGGTTCGATTCCCGTCAGCCGCTCCACTTTCCGCCCGTCTCCCATGCCCGGGCCTTCCTGTGCGGCTGCTGCCGATCCTTCCCCACCCCCCGGAGCCATTAGGTACCCGGGTGTATGGTCAGAGGTCAGGAACCTCTTCGGT
This sequence comes from Pseudarthrobacter siccitolerans, assembly GCF_001046895.1. GTDB lineage: Bacteria > Actinomycetota > Actinomycetes > Actinomycetales > Micrococcaceae > Arthrobacter > Arthrobacter siccitolerans. Next base: position 61,915 of record NZ_CAQI01000024.1, on the reverse strand, counting down.
TCCGCTACAGGAGCAAACATGGCTGACAAGTCCCCGCGTCAAGCAGCATCCAAAAAGTCCGGCAAGTCCATCAAGGAAAAGCGCGCAGACAAGAAGGCCGCCGCGGCGCCGGCCAGCTCCCTGGACATCACGTCCAGCAAGGCCGCCAAAAAGAAGTGACGGACGGCGGCAACACACTGACCCTGGGCGTCCTGGCTTCCACTCGAAAGCCTGCCGAGCGCCGGCTCCCCATCCATCCGCTGCACTTCGAGCGCATCGAACCTGAAGTGCGGCGGAACATCATCCTTGAGCAGGGCTACGGCGAGCGCTTCGGGATCTCCGACGCGCACCTGTCCACCCTGGTGGGCAGGATGGCGGGGCGCGAGGAACTGCTGGCCAGTGCCGACGTCGTACTCCTGCCCAAGCCGCAGCCGGAAGATCTCGCCGAACTGCGGGACGGGCAAGTCCTCTGGGGCTGGCCGCACTGCGTACAGGACCGCGCCATCACCCAGTTGGCCATTGACAAGAAGCTGACTCTGATCGCCTTTGAGGCCATGAACCACTGGGCGAGCGATGGGGGTTTCGGCCTTCACGTCTTCCACAAGAACAACGAGCTGGCAGGCTACTGTTCAGTGCTGCACGCGCTGGCCCTGACCGGTTCCACCGGCGATTACGGGCGGCGTCTCAGCGCTGTGGTGATCGGTTTCGGGGCCACCGCCCGGGGCGCCGTGACAGCGTTGAACGCCCACGGCATTCACGATGTCCAGGTCCTGACCAACCGTGGCGTGGCCGCCGTCGGCGCCCCCATCCATTCGGTCAACATTGTCCAGTTCGATCACGACGACGAAGCGCCGTTCCTGAGCCAGGTCATCACTGAAAGGGGCCGGGTTCCCCTCGCGCCTTTCCTTGCCGAGAGCGACATCGTGGTCAACTGCACGCTGCAGGACCCCAACAATCCCCTCACCTACTTACAGACGGACGATCTCGCCGCCTTCGCACCCGGCAGCCTGATCGTCGATGTGTCCTGCGATGAAGGGATGGGGTTCAGCTGGGCCAGGTCCACCACATTCGCGGACCCGGTGTTCACCGTTGGTGACCACATCACCTACTACGCGGTGGACCACAGCCCGTCGTATCTGTGGAACTCCGCCACATGGGAGATCAGCCAGGGCCTGCTGCCGTTCCTGGCCACCGTGATGGACGGCCCGGAAGCCTGGGCGCAGAACGACACCATCGCCCGGGCCATCGAGATCCGCGACGGAGTAATCCGGAACAAGGACGTCCTGGAGTTCCAGAAGCGGGAAGAGGCCTACCCGCACGCGGCTCGGTAATCCCCGTCTAAGCCGCCGCCTTGCTGACGATGCTCACGGGGTGGCGGCGGTCCTTGAGGCTGACCCTCAGTAGCAGCGAGCCCTTCCGGGCCAGAATAATGGCGACCGTCAGGGCGGCGAGCGCCGGGACTCCCCCGGCCACCAGCAGTGCAGCGTGCGGGCTGGCGTGCTCGGACAGCCAGCCGAGCATCGGCCCGCCGATAGCCTGGCCGCCGATCAGCACCATGATGTACAGGCTCATGACGCGGCCGCGGATCCTCATGTTCGAGCTCACCTGGACCAGCTGGTTGGAACCGGTCAGGAACATCAGGCACCAGAATCCGGACAGCACCATCACGGCACCGAACACGGGCATGGACGGCGCGATGGCCGCAAGGCAGAGCATGACGCCGTACATCCCGGCGCAGAACACCACGGAGCGGAGCCGCAGCTGCCTCCGCCGGGTTGACGCGACTGCGCCGGCGAACGCTCCAAGCGCGACGAGTGCATTCAGTAATCCGTACCCTCCGGCACCCACGTCGAAGATGTGGTCGGCAAAGGCGGCCAGCACCACGGGCAGGCTCATTGCGAACACTGCAATGAATCCCGCCATCAGCCACGGCCAGTAGATGGTGGGTTTGCTGAGGGCATAGCTCAGACCTTCCCGCAGCATCCCTTTGCTCTTCGGGGCGGGGGCACTGACGAACAACTTATCCTTCCGCAGGATCAGCAGCATGGCCACTGTGGAGCAGCAGGCGAGGGCGTTGCCCGCGAAGGCCCACCCCGCCCCCACCGCGGTCAGCAGCCACCCGGCAAGGGCAGGGCCGATCAGGCCTCCCAGCTGGAAAGTGGTGGAGTTGACGCTTATCGCGTTGCGCAGGTACTTGGGGCCCACCAGTTCGTTGACGAACACCTGCCGGGCCGGCTGGTCCAGCACTGTGACCAGGCCGAGGACCAGCGCGATGACGTAGACGTGCCACACCTCAACGGTTCCCGCCAGGGCAAGGACGGCAAGGGCCGCAGCCAGGAGTGCGGCCATGCTTTGACACAGGATGAGGATCTTCCGCTTGGCGAACCGGTCGGCCACCATGCCGCCCCAGGGCCCGAGCAGGAGCGAGGGCAGGAACTGCAGCGCCACGGTGATCCCCACGGCGGTCACCGATCCGGAAAGCTGCAGCACCATCCAGTCCTGGGCAATGCGCTGCATCCAGATGGCGATGACGGCAATGAAGTGCCCGATCGCGAAGATCCTGAAATTGGCGACCTTCAGCGAGATGAACGTGTGCTTCCAGGGAAGGCGTTCGGGGACGACGGCGAGGGGCTGGGTCTGGTGGTCGCGCGGCGGTGCGGAGGCTGCTGAGTCGATGACGGGCTGGGTGACGGTAGCCGATGACGGCGGTGGGGGTGCCACAGGAGTGTCCTCAAATTGCGGTCGGTCCGGGATGTCGTTAACGCTAGGCTGGAACCACGGGATTATGGAGACCTATCGTCCCTATAACTCGTATTGCAAACCGCAATGATGCCTGCATCCGCACTCATGCCACTGGAGTCCTAAGTGTTTGAACCAGCCCAGCTGCGGTCCTTCCTGGCGGTTGCCGAAACCCTCAGCTTCACCAAGGCGGCCGAACGGCTGGGCCTGGCCCAACCCACCGTCAGCCAGCACGTCCGCAAGCTGGAAACCGCGGCCAAGCGGGTCCTCATCACGCGGGACACACGGGATGTCCGGCTCACCGACAACGGCGATGCGATGGCAGGGTTTGCCCGGAACATCCTCTCCGCCCACGACGCTGCCGCCCGGTACTTCTCGGGTTCTGCCATGCGGGGCCGGCTGCGCTTTGGCACCGCCGATGATCTTGCCATCACGGGCCTGCCGCGGATCCTTCGCGAATTCCGGCAGATCTATCCGCAGATCAACCTGGAACTGACCGTTGGCCAAAGTGACCAGCTCTACCGGAAACTCAACGCGGGCCAACTGGACCTTGTCTTTGTGAAGTGGGTGGCCGGAGCCAAGGACGGCACCGTGGTCGAGCATGACTCATTTTCCTGGGTAGGGCAGGAGCAGACCGTGCTTGAACCCGGGGCGCCGGTCCCGCTGATCGCCTACCCCTCGCCCAGCCTGAGCCGGAAACTGGCTATCGACGCCCTGGAATCCCACGGCAGGACCTGGCGCATCACCTGCACCACGCGCCAGATCAGCGGCGTGCTTGCCGCGGTCCGCGCCGGCATCGGAGTGGCCGTGATGCCGTCGTCCCTGGTGCCCGAGGACCTGAAGATCATCACCCGCCGCTTTGACCTGCCGGCGGTGGGCGACGTTGACTTCACCCTGATCCGGAACCCGCTGGCCAACTCCGAAGTCATCGATGCGCTGACGCAGTCCATCGTGGGAAGAACCATCAACCGTCCCGCCTAGGCAGCTTCAACACGATTCAGCCCCGCTGGGAGGAACGGTAAGCGGGCAGCCCGCAAATGCCGCACTAATCGCCCATGCCCGGCTTCCGCGTGCTTATTTTTTCATTGATCCCGGAAGGCCGCATCGCCTATGCTGGTTTTCCCAGGGTCAAGCAGATGGCCGGTTCACTAACACGAGCATGCTCCTGCGTGCCAGGTTCCACGTGCTCGGGACAGGCAGCCAATGACGACAGCCCGGAACACCCATCTCAACTCCACCCACGCGCGTCCGCATAACACAGCGCGTCCAGCCGCCACCCGCAGCTCAACACTCGGCGCCGGCATCGCCACCACGGACACCGGATATGTGGGCAAGCCTACCTGCGACACATGCCGCACCGATGAATTTATCTACCTCGAGTCCTATATCCCCCCGACCTACCGGCGGGACGGCAACGTCGCCACTTTGGGCGAAGTTGCTTACACCTGCACGCATTGCGAACAGTTCTCCGCCCACAGCGTTCCCGTGACCTGGACACCCCCGGGGTGGTACCTGGGCTAGGTATCGACAGGCTCAACCAACAGCACAACAGAAGGCCGGCAGCCACCGCAAGGTGGCCGCCGGCCTTCTGTCTTCCCTGCAAAGAATCTAGATCAGGGTGTCCGAGAGGTGGTTGGGTGTGCCGAACCGGTGGGCCGTGATGCTGACGGCCTGCTCATGCAGGAACGGCAGCAGCTCAACGCGCCCGGCCTCGGTGACCGCGTGGGCGTAGACGGCCAGATCGGGGCGGCCGCCCGTTGCCTTCGCCAGGGCACCGGCGTCACCGCCGATCAGGCGGATCCGCGCTCCGGACAGCTTGCCTGCCGTGGCGAGGCGTTCGGCAGAAGCCAGCCACTCGGCGTCGGACTCCACCGTCACTTCAATGTCCAGTGCCGTCAGCACCGGGCGAAGCTGCGCAGGAAGTCCGACGGCGGAGGACACCGTCAGTGCCGAACCCGCCAGGACGCCGGCGGCTACCGTCCGGACCAGGTGCGCCAGCGGCGCACCTTCGGAGAGCCGCACAGTGACGGGCAGGCTCCGGTAGCGGAAGATGTTGCGCTCCGCGCTGAGGCCGGAAACGTCCTTTGCGGTGCCGAATTCCTCGGCCCAGGCCTGGGCATCCGATGCCAGCGCCCGCTGCACGGACTCCAGCTCGGCAGGCTCCAGCGCTGCACCGGCGGCGTTGATGATCCGGCGGACTCCGGGGTTGGTAACAGCGGCGTCAGCGGTGCTGGCGGCCGGGGTCCAGTCGCCCAGGCCGGCCAGGTAGTTGGGCCCGCCTGCCTTGGTCCCGGCGCCGACAGCTGACTTCTTCCAGCCGCCGAACGGCTGGCGCTGCACGATGGCGCCGGTGATACCGCGGTTCACGTACAAGTTTCCGGCCTGGATGGAGTCCAGCCAGGTTCGGAGCTCCTCGGAGTTCAGGGAATGCAGGCCAGCGGTGAGGCCGTACTCGATCTGGTTTTGGATGGCGATGGCCTCTTCGAGCGTGTCGGCGGTCATCACGCCGAGCACCGGCCCGAAGAATTCGGTCAGGTGGAAGTAGGAACCGCGCTTGACGCCGTAGCGCACGCCCGGGCTCCAGAGCCGGCCGGTGTTGTCGAGCTTCTTCGGTTCAACCGCCCAGTTCTCGCCCTCGCCCAAGGTGGTCAGGGCGTTGAGGAGCTTGCCGTTGGCGGGCTCGATGATCGGCCCCATCTGGCTGGTGGGATCCTCCGGGTAGCCCACCTTCAGGGAGGTGACGGCGTCGATCAGCTGGTTGTGGAACCGCTTGGACTTGGCCACCGAGCCCACCAGGATCACCAGTGAGGCGGCGGAGCACTTCTGGCCGGCGTGGCCGAACGCGGAGTAGGCAACGTCCTTGGCCGCGAGGTCCAGGTCCGCGCTGGGGGTGACGATGATGGCGTTCTTGCCGCTGGTTTCGGCAAGGAGCGGCAGGTCCTGGCGGAAGGACCGGAACAGCTCGGCAGTTTCGTAGCCGCCGGTAAGGATTACGCGGTCCACGGCCGGGTGCGAGATCAGCTGCTTGCCGAGTTCACGCTCCCCCAGCTGCACCATGGTGAGCACGTCGCGCGGCACGCCGGCTTCCCACAGCGCTTCCACCATCACGGCGCCGCTGCGGGCGGCCTGCTTGGCGGGTTTGATGACGACGGCGGAGCCGGCGGCGAGTGCCGCAAGGGTGGACCCTGCCGGGATGGCGACCGGGAAGTTCCACGGCGGCGTCACAACGGTGAGCTTGGCCGGGACGAACGTGGCGCCGTCGACCGCATCCAGCTTCCGCGCGGACTCGGCGTAGTAGTGGGCAAAGTCCACGGCTTCGCTGACCTCGGGATCGCCCTGGTCGATGGTCTTGCCGGTTTCGCTGGCCATGACCTCGAGCAGGTCGGCGCGGCGGGCCTCCAGGACATCGCCCGCCCGGTGCAGGATTTCGGCGCGCTCGGCGCCTGACAGTGCACCCCAGGCTTTGCCCTTCTCCACGGCGGTCTGGATGACGGTGCTGAGGGTGGCCTCGTCCTGAACGGCAGCCGCTGCCACGGAGGCGTTGCCCAGCGTGGAGGACGGGACGCGTTTCAGGATGGCCCGGCCCCAGTCGCGGTTGGCGGGCAGGGACGGGTCGGTGTCCGGGGTGTTGTCGAAGCCCTGGTGGGACATCGGGACCGGCGGCAGGCTACGGTCCTGCCGGCGGTTCGGCAGCGGAACGGTGTTGTCCAGTGCGGCGAGCGAGGCCAGGAAGCGCTGCTTTTCACGCTCGAACAGGACCTCGTTTTCGCTCAGCTCGAAGACTGCCGACATAAAGTTGTCCTGGCTGGCCCCCTCTTCGAGCCGGCGGATCAGGTAGGCGATGGCGACGTCGAACTCGGCCGGGTGCACCACGGGCGTGTAGAGCAGCAGCGAGCCGACGTCCTTCTTGACCGCTTCGGCCTGGCCCTGCGCCATGCCCAGCAGCATTTCGAACTCGATATTCTGCTGTGCGGTATCCGCGATGCCGCGCTGCTTGGCCAGGAGCCAGGCGAAGGCGATGTCGAACAGGTTGTGGCCGGCCACGCCGATCCGGATGTTCTTGATCCGCTCCGGGTGCAGGGAGTAGTTGATGACGCTCTTGTAGCTGGTGTCCGAGTCCTGTTTGCTGCCCCAGGTGGCCAGCGGCCAGCCGTGCAGGGAGGATTCCACCTGCTCCATGGGCAGGTTGGCGCCCTTGACCACGCGCACCTTGATGGCGGCACCGCCGTTGGCCCGGCGTTCTGCCGCCCAGTCCTGCAGGCGGATCATCGCTGAGAGTGCGTCCGGGAGGTAGGCCTGGAGCACAATGCCGGCTTCCAGGTTCTTGAACTCGGGCTTGTCCAGGATCCTGGTGAAGACCGCGATGGTCATGTCCAGGTCCTTGTATTCCTCCATGTCCAGGTTGATGAACTTGGCCTTCCCGCCGTTGCGGGCGAACGAGGCGGCGCGCTGGAAGAGCGGGGTGAGCTTCTCGACGACGTGTTCCACGGCTTCGTCGAAGGCCCACGCGGAGTGCGGGGCCACCGTGGAGGAAACCTTGATGGAGACGTAGTCGACGTCGGGGCGGGCCAGCAGGGTGTGGGTGCCCTCGAGCCGGCGGGAGGCCTCATGCTCGCCGAGGACCGCTTCGCCGAGGAGGTTGACGTTGAGCTTGATGCCGTCCTTGCGGATTTTGGCGATGGCCGGACCCAGCTTGGCGTCGGTGGCGTCGACGATCAGGTGGCCCACCATCTCGCGCAGGACCTTGCGGGCGATCGGAATAACAACCTGCGGCATAACGGGGGCCATGGTGCCGCCGAGCTGGACGGCGCTGCGCATGTACCAGGGTAGGAACGCGGGGACCTTGGGTGCGAGCGCTGCCAGGTTGCGGGCAGCGACGTTCAGGTCCTCGGGACGGACCACACCGTCCACGAAGCCAACGGTGAACTCCAGGCCGTTGGGATCTTTCAGCACCCCGGCGAGCTGCTGTGCCGAGGCGTCCACCGGGACCTTGGCGGCTTCGGTGAGCCAGTGCCGGACCAGCGCTACGGCTTCCGTAGCGAGGGCTTTCGCCTGCGGCACATCAACGTCAACGGTGGTACCTGTCCCGGCTGCGGCGCCGGGCTCCATTGCAATGTGGGTCATGGCTTTTTCTCGTTCTTTCCTGTGGTTCGAGGAGGTCTTATTCATCAGTATGAGCCTGGAGTCACATAAGATAAAGCGATCTTTTCTAAGCAATACAGGTTAGAAAAGATGAAGCTTTGCCCCCAGGTCCCGTGCCCCCTCACCCACCAACGCTCCCGCACGTAGCGCTGCAAATTTCCACACGCCCTCTCACTTGATGCGGGAAAAACGGAAACGCTCTATCACCCTCCAGAGGAAGGTGATAGAGCGTCCGGGGTAAAGCGACGTCAGGTGAGAGAGCGTCCGGGTTTAAGCGGCATCAAGTGAGAGAGCGTCCGGGAGCGGGTCAGGCGAGGGGGCGGTGCATCTCCACAATCTCCTCGTGCCGCGGGCTGTTGGGGTTCATCAGTGAGTTCCGTTTGCCATAGAAGAAGTAGATGGCCAGTCCCACCACCAGCCAGATGCCGAACCGCAGCCAGGTTTCCCAGTGCAGCTGGAACATCAGGAACGCAGAGGCCAGGACACCGAACGCCGGAACCAGCGGCATCAGCGGCAAGCGGAAGGAGCGGGGGGCGTCCGGGCGCTTGTACCGGAAGATGATCACCGCGAGGCAGACCACGACGAACGCAGCGAGGATGCCGATATTGGTGAGGTCGGCCACCGCCTTGATGGGGAAAACACCGGCCAGCAGGGCTGAGGCGATGCCCGCAATCCAGGTGACCCGCTGTGGCGTGCCGTGCTGGTCAGTCTTGGCGAACCAGCCCGGCAGGAGCCCGTCGCGGCTCATGGAGAACCAGACGCGGGTGACACCCAGGAGGAAGGTCAGCATCACGGTGAGGATGGACAGCACGGCGAACACGGAGATGATGGTGGCGATGATCGGCAGGCCAACACCGGTGAAGGCGGAGGCGAAGCCGGCTGTCGGGTCGATGTCCTTGTAGTTCTGCATCCCGGTGAGGACCAGGGTGGCGGCCACATAGAGGAGCATCGCGATGATCAAGGACAGGATGATGGCCTTGGGCATGTGCTTCTTGCCGTCGGTTGCTTCCTCTGCCGCCGTACTCATGGCGTCGTAACCGAACACCGCGAAGAACACCGTCGCCGAGCCGGCCAGCACCGGACCGAAGCCGCTGGGCATAAACGGGTTGTAGTTGTTGGTGTCGATGTAGAAGACGCCCAGGCCGATGATGAAGAGGATCAGGACCACCTTGATGGCCACGGCCACCAGTTCGAACCGGCCGAAGGCCTTGGTGCCGCGGGACAGGATCCAGGTGACGATCAGGCAGACAACAATGGCAGGAATATTTACGATGCCGCCCTTGCCTTCATCCGGAGTTGACGTCATCCAGATTGGCATGTGGATGCCGATGCCCGAGAGGAACGCGTCAAAGTAGCCGGAGATGCCAATGGCCACCACAGCCACGATGGCGATGTATTCGAGCAGCAGGTCCCAGCCGATGAACCAGCCAATCACCTCGCCGAGGGCAACGTAGCCGTAGGTGTAGGCAGAGCCGGCGCGTGGAATCATGCCGGCAAACTCTGCGTAGGAAAGCGCCGCGGCCGCGGAGGCAAGGCCCGCGATCAGGAAGGAAATCAGCACCGCCGGCCCCACCCCGGGACTGGTTTCACTTCCAGCGGCCACCAGCCCGGCAAGGGAGAAGATGCCGACGCCGATGATGCCGCCAACGCCGATTGCCGTCAGCTGCCACAGCCCGAGTGACTTGAAGAGGCCACTGTGTTTGTTTTCTTCCTCGATGTCATCGATCGGCTTGCGCCGCATGATCGACTGGGTCATGTCTCTACTGCTCATCAGGAACTCCTGCTTGGGTGCTTCCCCGTCACGGCGCGCGAAGAATCGCTTGTGACGGGGGTAACTCGGTCCCAACAGTATGCAAGGGTGCTTGCGTTAGATAAAGTGACTACTTCTAACCTATATTCATTAGTTCCGGTAAGGATTTCCTCATGCTTGACGTCCGCCGGCTCAGGCTGCTCCGGGAACTAAGCATCCGGGGGACGCTGGCGGAGGTGGCTGAGGCACTCCAGTACAGCCCGTCGTCGGTATCCCAGCAGCTGGCCCTCCTTGAGAAGGAAGTGGGCGTGGAGCTGCTCCGGAAGACCGGCCGGCGGGTCCAGCTCACGCCGCAGGCCGAAGTGCTGGTGGCGCATACGGCCAATCTGCTGGAAACCATGGAGCAGGCGGAGGCGGACCTCGCCGCTTCCCTGACCACCGTCACGGGAACGGTCCGGATCGCGGTGTTCCAGTCCGCAGCCCTGGCCCTGATGCCGGACACCCTGACGAGGATGAGCACCGCCTACCCGGAAGTCCGGATCGAAATGATCCAGCGCGAGCCGGAAACGGCCCTGCACGAAACCTGGGCGCGCGACTTCGACCTTGTTATCGCCGAACAGTATCCGGGCCACGCGGCGCCCCGCTACCCCGAACTGGACCGCATCAAGCTGACCACCGACGCCATCCGGCTGGCCGTTCCGCCGGCGTCCGACGGCGGGCCCGCCATCCGTTCGCTCGAGGACACCGCGGAGCTCGCCTGGGTCATGGAGCCGCGGGGTGCCGCGTCCCGCCACTGGGCCGAGCAGGCCTGCCGCAGCGCCGGCTTTGAGCCCGACGTGCGTTTTGAAACCGCGGACCTGCAGGCCCAGGCCCGCCTGATCGAGTCCGGCAACGCGGTGGCCCTGATGCCCGACCTGGTGTGGACCGGCCGCGGCACAAGTGCCCAGCTCCTGGAACTTCCCGGAAAACCGCACCGCACCATCTTCACCTCCGTGCGCCGCTCCAGCGCCCAGCGGCCGGCCATTCTGGCAGCGAGGGAGACGCTGGCCGCAGCAGCCGCGGCGGTGGCAAGGAACGACGCCGAGTGACCGGCCGCCGTCGTACGCGCCCTGCCTGGGATGGCAAGCTGCGGTCCGATGTGCGCCATGAACCGGCCCGTCGCTGCGCAGAAGCGGTCCCTGCGTCACCAGGGGCGCCTTCATTGCGCAGGGAGCGTCAGTGTTCCCTGCGTCACTGCGCCGTGGCGCCCCCGGCGCTAGACTGATGCCGTTATGAATCGAACAATGTTCAAGTCCAAAATCCACCGGGCCACCGTCACGCACGCCGACCTGCACTACGTCGGTTCCGTCACCGTGGACCTGGACCTGCTCGAGGCCGCCGACATCCTGCCCGGCGAGCTCGTGTCCATTGTGGACATCACCAATGGCGCACGGCTTGAGACCTATACCATCGCGGGCGAGCGGGGTTCCGGTGTCATCGGCATCAACGGTGCAGCGGCGCACCTCATGCACGAGAACGACCTCGTCATCCTGATTACCTACGCCCAGATGACCACCGAAGAGGCCAAGGCCTATGAGCCACGGGTGGTCCATGTGGACGCGGACAACCGGATCATCCAGTTGGGCAATGACCCCGCTGAGGGCCTCACTCCCGGGATGATGCGCCCCCCTTTCGCGCTTAATAACGCCACCGTCTAACCGGAGCGTGTGTCCCGGTACCCACATCCGCCGCGGCCTGGGGGATAAGCCGCCGGTGATCCCTTGCTAGGTGTCCTGGCCGGCTTCTTTGTTGTCTGGTGCATCATCCTGGTGGGCTGGTTCGTGGGACGGCGGAAGATCCTTGGTGACAACGCCCGCCAGGTGCTCAGCTCCCTCACCTTCTTTGTGGCCAGCCCCGCGCTGCTCTTCGAAACGCTGAGCAAGGCCCGCCTCGCCGAAGTATTCGCCGCACCCCTTTTGGTCACAGCGGTGGCCGCCATCGCCACTGCCGCCATCTTCTTCAGCATCGCCAAGTTTTGGCTCAAGCGCTCCCTGCCTGAATCCCTGATGAGCTCGATGGCAGCCTCGCTCGCCAACTCCGCCAACCTCGGTATTCCTATCGCGGTATATGTCCTGGGTGATGCGAGCTATGTGGCGCCGCTGCTGATCTTCCAGCTGGCCTTCTTCACGCCGCTGTTCCTGATGATCCTGGACTCCAGTACCAGCGCGCACCGGACCACGCCCCTGAATTTTGTGGTGATGATCCTGCGCAACCCCATGATTGTGGGGTCCGCGCTGGGCCTGGTGGTGGCCGGTACCGGCTGGCAGGTCCCGCCGCTGGTGATGGAGCCCATCCACCTGATCGGCGGTGCAGCGATTCCGGCCATGCTGATCGCCTTCGGCATGAGCCTGAACGGTACCCGCCCGCTGCAGGCGGCTGCGGGACGGCGCCTGGACACCCTGGTGGCGAGCGGTTTCAAGCTGGCCGTCCAGCCGGGGCTGGCGTATCTCTTCGCCCGGTTCGTGGTGGGCATGGACGGGCATGCCTTGTACGCCGTGGTGGTCACGTCCGCGCTGCCCACCGCCCAGAACGTCTTTGTGGCCGCCAGCCGGTACAAGACCGGCCTCACCGTGGCCAAGGACACCGTGCTGATTACTACCGTTGTGGCCGTTCCGGCGATGATTGGCGTAGCGCTGCTGCTGACGTGATGGGAGATTGATGGGCAAGATGCTGGACACCGTGGTGATCGGCGGCGGAGCGATGGGGTCGGCCGCCGCCTGGGCGCTGTCCCGCCGCGGCCGCCAGGTCACGCTCGTGGAGCAGTTCGGACCGGGGCACAAGATCGGCGCCTCGCATGGCAGCACCCGCAACCTGAACCCGGGCTACTACCGCCCCGAATACGTGGCGATGCTGGCCGAGGGGCTGGCCCTGTGGGACGAGCTGGAGCAGGAGAGCGGCGCGACGCTGCTGGCCCGCACGGGAATCGTCAACCACGGACCGGACCCGCGGCTTCCGGACGTCGCCGCGGCGCTGAACGAGGCCGGCATCCGGGCGGAGTTCCTGTCCCCCGCGGAGGCAGGCGAGCGCTGGCGCGGTATCCGGTTCGACCAGCAGGCGCTGCATATGCCCGACGGCGGCCAGCTCAACCCGGAAGCGGCGCTTCCCGCCTTCCAGCGGCTGGCCGCAGCACGCGGCGCCGAGATCCGGCACCACACCAAAGTGGTTGAGTTCCAGGTGGTGGACGACGGCGTCCGGCTGGCTTTGGAATCCGGCGCCGGTATCGAGGTGGTCACCGCCGCCCAGGTGGTGGTCACAGCCGGCGGCTGGACGGAGAAACTCCTTGGCAGCAGCGGTGCAGGACTCCGGATCCCGAAGCTGCGGGTCACCCAGGAGCAGCCCGCACACTTCCGCGTGGCCGATGCCGGTGCCGTCTGGCCCGGGTTCAACCACATGCCGGGCACCGGCGCGGAATATAAGGACTGGTACTCCCCTGTGTACGGGATGCAGACCCCGGGTGAGGGGATCAAGGCCGGCTGGCACGGTGTGGGACCGCTGGTGGATCCGGACAGGCGGTCCTTCGAGCCGGAACCCGTGCAGCTCGCGGCCCTGCAGGATTACGCGCGGACATGGTTGCCGGGCGTGGATCCGGAGTCATTCGAGGCCATCAGCTGCACCTACACCACCACCCCGGACGAGGACTTCATCCTGGACCGGATCGGCCCCGTGGTGATAGGCGCCGGGTTCTCCGGGCATGGGTTCAAGTTCACGCCCGTAGTTGGCCGGATCCTCGCGGACCTCGCCACCGGCACCCGGCCGGCGCCGGACATCTTCCGCGCTTCCCGCTAGGTACCAGCGGCAGCTATGTATCAGCAACGCTCCGGCTTTTTTCGGGGTCCGAAACCGGCTCCCCGGCGTCCGCGGCGTCCGCTTTCACTGCCGGCATCGCCAGCACCGCCGCCACGGTAAGGATGCCGCCCACCAGCGCCGCCAGGAAGACTGCGCCGGAAGCCGCCACGACGGCCGGGGCGTCGCCTTCGCCCGCTGAGTTCGCATAAACCGCGTTCGCCACCGCGCCGAACACGGCCACACCCAGTGCGCTACCAATAGACCTGGCGAACAGGTTGGTGCTGGTGACCACGCCGCGCTCATTCCAGGAAACGCTGGACTGGGCGGAAATCAGGGTGGGAGTGGCCACCAGCCCCAGGCCAGTCTTATGGGTCCCTGTTACCTCCACTCTAGGTACCCATAACCGACGCCGACTATCTCCTGCCCTGGTGTTCGTCCAGGAGCCGGGCGCAGCGGATGAAGCCAAGGTGCGAATACGCCTGCGGATGGTTTCCCAGATGGGTCTCCGTGCCGGGATCGTACTCCTCGGGCAGCAGCCCGGTGGGGCCGAAAAGGTTCACCAACTGGTCGAACAGGTCCCAGGCCTCGTCGATGCGGCCCACGGCTACATAGGCTTCAATCAGCCAGGTGGTGCAGATGTGGAACCCGCCCTCCAGCCCCGGAAGGCCGTCGTCGTACCTGTACCGGAAGACCGTGGGCCCCACCCGCAGCTCCCGCTCAACGGCGGTGACGGTGTCCAGGAATCGCTGGTCCGAAACATCCAGGAGGCCGGATAGGCCTATGTGCAGGACGGCGGCATCCAGGTCCGGGCTGTCGTAGGCCACGGTGTAGGAATTTGCCGACTCATCCCAGCCTTCACGCAGCACCTCATCCCGGATGGTGCTTGCAGTTGGTGCCCAGGCGGGGTCCGGCTCCCGGCCGTGGCGTGCGGCTGTCCGCAACGCGCGGTCAAGGGTCACCCAGCACATCACCTTGGAATAGACGTGGTGGCGCGCTGCCCGCCGGGCCTCCCAGATGCCATGGTCGGGTTCGTGCCAGCGGGCCAGGACGGCCGAGGCCATCTGGGCCATCAGATCCCAGTGGTCATCGGCGAGCATGCCTTCCCGCTCGCTCAAGGTATGGATCAGTTCCGCAACGGGCCCGAAGACGTCCAGCTGTACCTGGTGGTCCGCGGCATTGCCGATCCGGACAGGGCGGGAGCCGGCGTATCCGGGGAGGCTGTCGACGACGGCTTCCGTGGAGAGCGGGGCGCCCGTCACCGAGTACAGGGGGTGCAGCCATTCGGGGCCGGGCGCGTGTTCGAGGATCCGTCCCAGCCAGCCGAGGAATCCGGCGGCCTCCGCTGTGGAGCCGAGGTCCACCAGCGCGTTGACGGTCATGGATCCGTCCCGCAGCCAGCAGTACCGGTAGTCCCAGTTCCTGGTCCCGCCGATACCTTCAGGCAGTGACGTGGTGGGGGCCGCGAGGACGGCGCCCGTGGGTTCATGCACCAGGGCCCGGAGCACCAGGGCGGAGCGCCGCACCAGGGAAGGCTTAACTGAAGGCAGGGCAAGCCGCTGCACCCACTGCCGGGCATGAAGGGCCACCTCCGCCCGCCGCTCCGTTTCCCCGTCCGGGTCCGCAGGCTGCGGTTCGGTGTCGCCGCAGCGCAGGTTGAGCACCACGGGCCCGTCCTGCAGGTTCACGGATGCAGTGGCGGTGGCGTGGCGGCCGTCCGAGGTGATGCTGAAGGTCACGCCGGGCGCGAACAGGATGATCGGTTCCGACGTACCCACCACATGCAGTTCACTGCCGCGGGCTTCCATGCTGAACGGGGCGTTGGCGTAGTCCGGCCGGGGAGCGAAGACGATCCTGGCGGCTCCGTTGCCGGAGAGCACCCGGACCAGGCTTGTGATGCCGTCCGGGGCGGGCTCCAGGTAGTCCGTGACCGTGACGTCCGCCCACCGGGTTTCAACGATCATGGTGCTGTCCACATACCGCTGGCCCAGCACCTGGGAGGCCTTGACCGGTTCCACCGAGAAGTGGCCGGCGGCGTCCCCGCCCAGGATGTGGGCAAACAGGGACCCGGAGTCCGGCAGCGGGTGGCTCATCCAGCAGATCTTGGCGTCGGGTGTCAGCAGCGCGGTGGAGGATCCGTTGCCGATCATGGTGTGCCGTTCCAGGCCCACGGCGTCCTCGCCGAACAACCAGGCCCGCCGCAGTTCGAAGAGGAGGGCCAGGACGCGGGCGAAGGATTCGGGGTCGCGGACACGGTGCGCGGCGCTTGTCTCCCCCGGGCCCACGTGCAGTCCCAGGTCCGGCCCGCGGAGAGTGGCGATGGCGAGTTCGTCGCTGTAGGCGTCGCCCGCGAACATGGCTGCACTGGCCCCGAGCCGGGAGCGGAGTGTTTCCAGCGCCTCGGCTTTGGACGGTTCCACCACAGACAGGTCAAGCACTGAGCCGTCCACGATGAAGAACAGGCCGTGGACCCGGGCGATCTCCCGGGCCGTTTCGGTGACAGACTCCACAACCTCCGGCGGCGCCGGCCGGGTGTGGACGGAAACTGCCACGGGTTTGCGTTCAATCCAGATCCCTTTTTGGAAACCCACTGCCTCGTTCAGCGCGGCGTTGACCTTTTGCAGGACAGATTCGGTGGCGAGGGTCTGGCCGTGTGCGTAGCCCATGTCCGATTCCGCGCCGTGCGAGCCGATGAGATGCACCTCCACCGGAAGGCGCGAAACCGCCGCAAGGTCACGGAGCGATCGCCCCGAGATGATGGCGGCATGGGTGTTGGGCAGGGCCGCCAGGGCGCGCAGGGCTATGGCCGCGCTGCCCAAGGGAAGGATTTCGGTGGAGATCCCTTCGGCGTCGCACAGGGTACCGCCGTAGTTGCAGGCCACCAGCAGACCGGGAACGCGGGCCAGTACTTTGAGTTCGGCGAGGAGCGCAGGCGTCAGCCCGTTGTCCGCCGCATCAGACTGGACGAACGCGCGGAGCATCTCCAACGGGAGGGAACGGGTGAGCAGCGCGGAATCCGCCACGCTTTGGTTCAAGGGCGTCGGCATCCAGGTACCCCTTCACGGAAGGACCAGTCCGGGAATTCAGCCCGCGGGATCGCCTGCGGCCTACCGGTTGGTGCCCCTCCCGGGAATCCCAGCGATTCCCAAGGAGAGGCAGTTCCCATAGTCGGCCCCGGCGGTTTCCCCCGAAAGTCCCCCGCATTGCGTATGTGTAAAAGTCCGGCGGAAAAACTTCGGCGCCGTCACGCAGGGCAGCCTTTTGGACCACGACGTCGGCGCGCGCCGCACGGAACAAGGGAACCCGCCGTCGTGCTTTCCCAAAAGGATGCCGGGCGTGACACGGCGGCGGACCAAAGTACTAGACGCGGGCCAGCCCGGCAGCCTGCGCCAGGAGTTCCACGGACCGCAGCCGTTCCTCCGTGCCGGTGCTCTGGTGCGCCACGATAAGTTCGTCGGCGTCGGCGTGCCGGCCGAACCCGTCCAGGTAATCGAGGACGGCGTCCGGTGTGCCCACTGCGGAGTAGGTCATCATCTGCGAGACGTGCTGGCCCTGCGGGGAATCCAAGATCATGTCCGCTTCGTCGTCGGTGAATTCCCGGCCACCGCCGAAGAACAGGGATACGCGGGCACGCTTGGTGGCCTGCATCATGGCCTGCGCCTCGGACGCGGAATCCGCGGCGATCACGTTGACGCCGGCGATGACGTGGGGCGCGTCCAGCTGCGCCGAGGGCTTGAACTCGCGGCGGTAGAGGGCTACGGCGTCCTGGAGAGCATTGGGGGCAAAGTGGGAGGCAAACGCGTACGGCAACCCCAGCTGGGCGGCCAGCCGCGCGCCGAACAGGGAAGATCCCAGGAGGTACAGCGGAACGTTGGTCCCCTTGCCCGGGGTGGCCTCAACGCCTTGGATCCGGGTGGGACCGGTGAGGTATCCCTGCAGTTCCAGGACATCCTGGGGGAAGCTGTCCGCGGACATCGGGTCACGCCGCAGGGCGCGCATGGTGTTCTGGTCGCTGCCGGGAGCACGGCCCAGGCCCAGGTCGATCCGGCCGGGGTGGAGGGTTTCCAGGGTCCCGAACTGCTCGGCGATGGTGAGCGGCGAGTGGTTGGGCAGCATCACGCCGCCGGCACCGAGCCGGATGCTTTCGGTGTGCGCGGCAACGTGGGCGATCAGCACGCTTGTCGCGGAGGAAGCAATCGAGGACATGTTGTGGTGCTCGGCGTACCAGACCCGCCGGTAGCCCAGTTTCTCGGCGCTCTGCGCCATGGCCACGCTGCCCGCGAAGCTCTCCGCCGCCGTCTGGCCCTTGCCGATGGTTGCCAGGTCAAGGATGGAGAGGGGAAGAGTCACGGTAAGTGCCGGCCTTTCAGAACGTTTCGCAGGAAGGTGCCGGCCGGGGTGCGGCGGGCACGGTTTGTATAACGACGGCGGCGGCCGGCTTATTTCTGTGATCTCCGGAATACTCAGCAGGCTGATGATGTTGCCGCCCCTATGAGCCTTGAGACAACGAACCAGTTGGAACTGTCCGCAACGATCGACCTGAAGGATCTGGGAACCGTGCACCGGCTCGGCTTCGGCGCCATGCGCATCGTGGGTGACGGCGTCTGGGGCGAGCCTGCAGACCGCCAAGCAGCACTCGACGTGGTGCGCCGCGCCGTCGAACTCGGCGTCGACTTTATCGATACCGCAGACTCTTACGGACCCAACATCAGCGAGGAGATCCTTGCCGAGGCCTTGTACCCCTACAAGGCCGGGCTGAAAATCGCCACGAAAGTGGGTTTCACCCGCACCGGTCCCCACCAGTGGATCCCCGTTGGCCGGCCGGAATACCTCCGCCAGCAGACGGAACTGAGCCTGCGGAAGCTGAAGGTGGACACCCTGGACCTGCTCCAGCTGCACCGCATCGATCCGAAGGTGGACGCCGAGGAGCAGTTCGGCGTGCTCCGCGAACTCCAGGACGAGGGCAAGGTGCGGGCGCTGGGCCTGTCGCAGGTGAGCGTTGAGGAGCTCGAGGCGGCGGGGAAGTATTTCACTGTTTCAACCGTGCAGAACCGGTACAACCTGACGGACCGGAGCTCGGAGGACGTGCTGAGGTATTCAGAGGAGAACGGAATCGGGTTTATTCCGTGGGCGCCGATTTCGGCCGGCGAACTGGCGCAGCCGGGCGGGCCGCTGGACGAGGCGGCGAAGCGCCTCGGCGCCACCACCTCCCAGGTTGCGCTCGCCTGGCTGCTGCGCCGGTCCCCGGTGATGATGCCCATCCCCGGCACCGGCTCCGTGAAGCACCTGGAGGAGAACCTGGCCGCCGCGGGCATCACGCTCGACGACGAAACCTGCGCCGGGCTCGAAGCCCCCGGCGAGTAGCCACTTCCGTACAGACAGGAGCAGCACTATGGCAAACATTTTGATGGTCGTTTCAGCAGCAGATTCACTCACCATGAAGGACGGCAGCAAGCACCCCACCGGGTTCTGGGCCGAGGAGCTGGTGGTGGCCCACCAGACCCTGCTCGACGCCGGCCATACCGTCCACATCGCCACGCCCGGTGGCCGGAAACCCACCGTGGACCAGGTGTCCCTCGCCGCCGAGTCCGCCGGCGGTGAGGAGCGGGCGAAAGGCTTCCGGGACTACCTGGCCGCAATCGATGCCGAACTCTCGCACCCGCTGGTGCTGGCCGACGTCGACCCTTCCAACTACGAAGCGGTGGTGATGCCCGGCGGCCACGGCCCGATGGCCGATCTCTATAACGACGCGGACCTGGGCCGGCTGCTGGTGGCCGCGGACAGGGACGGCAAGGTTATCGCGCCGTTCTGCCACGGTCCTGCGGGGCTGCTCAGCGCAGCGGACGACGGCGGCGCTTTCGTTTTCGCCGGATGCCGCCTCACGGTGTTCAGCAACGAGGAGGAGCTGGGCGGCGGTACCGGTGAGAACACGCCGTGGCTGGTGGAGGATGCCCTGAAGGAAAAGGGCGCGGTTATTGAAAACGCGGCGGCGTGGACGTCCAACGTGGTCCGCGACGGCAACCTGATCACCGGCCAGAACCCGCAGTCCAGCGAGGACGTTGCCAAGGAAGTCATCAAGGCTCTGGGCTGACTCACCCAGCTGCCCCTGATGGCAGAGCAGTGGCCCGGTCTGATGACCGGGCCACTTCCCTGCGGCGCACGTCGTGCGGCGCTGCCGCTGCTGCCGCTACTTCAGCTTGAAGTTGGCACTGATGGAACTGCCGTCCTTTGCCGTCATCGTGAGCTTGTAGCAGGTACCGGCGCCTGTGGGCGTCTTCCAGTTGTACACAAACTGGCCTGCGATGGCGTCATAGCGGAGGGAGGTGCTCCCTGTAGCTACAGTCTCGATAACATCCTCCGAACCGCCAGGCGTGCACTGGATTTTCGCGGCGGAGAACTTCATCAGGCTGGGGTCAGTCAGTTCCGTTGAGCCCGCGAAGACTTCAAACTTCGCCGGGACCGTGCTGCCACCCTTCACCGTGTTGAATACACCGTTCATATCGATCGGCTGCGAGAAGCCAGTCAGTGTCCACGCCTTGACCTCGTAGGACTGGGTCACCGTCGTCCGGTTACCGGCGAGGTCAATGGCTGTTGCGGTCAGGACGTGCTTTCCGACTCCAGGCTCGTAGGCCGAGACGGTGCAGGTTCCATCCAGCCCCGAACCTCCGCCGTCCGATGCATTGCAGCCTGGGACTGAGGGAGCTGAGCCGAAGTAGCTGTCACCGAGATCGGAGGTGAAGGACACCGAAGGCGCCGTCTTGTCGATCTTCAGTGTCGTCCAGGCTCTGCCAGCAGCACGGACGTTTCCCGCAAGGTCCTCAAACTCGGGACTTTGCACGGTCACTGAGTCACCCTCGGTCGACGCCGTCACCTTCTTAGTCGCTTCGAGAGGTCCCGACACGGGATCCGTGGCCTCGAAAGTGACCTCAACGTCCGTGTTGTACCAGCCGTGAACATTGGGATCGGTCGTAGCACCGCCGTAGGAGACTTCCGGGGCCGTCTTATCGATCTTGAAGGTCTGTGTGGCGGCGCCCGCCGGGGTGATGTTGCCGGCGTTGTCTACAAATACCGGGCTCGATACTTTGACATCCGCCGCCTCCTCGCCATTCGAAGATACCGTCCGTGAGGAAGTCAGGAGTCCCGACGTTGCATCCGTTGCCGTGAAGCGGGCCTCAACATCGGAAACGTACCAATCGTTCTTGCCCGGCGTGCCCGCTGCGACCTCGGTGTACTTTACGGCCGGCGCTGTCTTATCAATCATGAATGATTGGGAAACCACGCCAGCGGCTGTGATGTTGCCGGCATTGTCCGCGAAGGCGGGGCTCTGGACCGTCACCGCTGCACCTTCGCCGGACGAAATCGCCGTTTGGGTTGCGCTGAGCGGTCCGGAGATGAGGTCCGTTCCCCTGAAGATTGCCTTGACATCGGAGGTGTACCAACCGCCAAAGCCGGAGGTTCCAGTCGCAGAGTCGTAGCTGACGCTCGGCGCGGTCTTGTCGATCTTGAACGTCTGTACTGCAGCGCCTGCCCCGGTGATGTTGCCGGCGACGTCGGTGAACGCGGGGCTGGTCACTTCCACTGCGGCGCCCTCACCGGAGGAGGTCACCTTCTGAGTTGGAATGAGCAGCCCCGAAGTGGCGTCAGTTCCGGTGAACCTGGCCTCCACATCGGAGGTGTACCAGCCGTTCACTCCCTCGGTTCCGGTGGCGCCGTCAGAGGCAACGGATGGGGCAGTTGCGTCCTTCTTAAGGTTGACGGTCTCGGTTGCCGCAGTTCCACCGTCGCTCACGGCAAAGCAGCTGAAGTCTGTTGCCAACTGGTCTTCAGTGATGATTTGGTCCTCACAGCCCGTCACCTTCAGCGTGCTGTGGGAATCGCCTTCCGCTACCGTCCAGTCCAGGGCGACAGCGCTCTTGTACCAGCCACTTGAGCCATCAGGAGTGGTGGGTGACAACGTGTAAGAGATCACCGGTGCCGTTGTATCAGTGATCGTGTAAGGAACGGAGCCGGACGCGGTGAGGCCTCCCTTGTCCGTGTAGGCGCAGCCGGCCTCCTGGGTTCCGATGCCGGTAGCGGCATCCTCGCCCGCGATAGCACTCAGGGTTGCAGGGAACAATTTATTGCCATCTTCGGCGTCCGTGACGTTGCAGATGGCAGCGGGGACGGCGCCTTTGGGATAGTAGGCACCAGCATTGACTCCGGAAATATTAAGCACAGGGGCAGTATTAGCCGGTGCCGGCGCCACGACATTCACCGTAAAAGCCGCGGGCGCGAGGTTAAAGGTGCCACCTGTGGTGTTGCTGATTTGGGTCGCGGTTATTGTCGCAGAGCCAACGCCTATCGGGCTCATGGTCAACTGCTTCGCGTCGCCGCACGTTTCGAAGACAACGGTGGACGGGGAAACGGTGGCTACGGTGGGATCACTGGACGAAAGCTGCAGTGTGAGAGCATTAGTTCGGCCCGTGAGGTTGCAACCGTTTTTGCCGTCTTCGTTGGAAGTTTGTACAGCAAGTGTGGTGGTGCCGCTTGCACCACCGACATTCAGCGGCATAACCTCTGCAACCGAATCAACGGTGGCGTCCACTGTGTTGTAGATGTCGTCCGCCCACGCGATACCTGAACCTGCCAAAACCAGTGTCCCCGACGCAACCGCTGCGGCCGCCCTGGTGCTCGTTCGTCGAAGCAGACCCTTCCCCTCAGCTAAAGCTTTCCCACCTGGCGAACCGTTCATCTGCGTCTCCTCAAGACCAAGTGCCCCACCTTTGGGCGCAACGTACTTCACGGTAGGGGCGCGACGATGGTCAGCACACGCGTAATCGCCCACCTGTCTTTCGCCTGAAGTACTCGCTTTCCCAAGCCGCACTCGCCCAGCACTACTTGGACTTGCCGAGTTCGGGCGTTGCAAATATGACCGCCGCGGTCCTCCCGTGACCTGCAGTTACTCCCCGTATCTCCGGGTTTCAGAGCCTTTGATTCGCCCGCCCGCGTTGCCGGATAGTTGCTGCAGCGAACACCATCCGTTGCAACAAAGACCTACCTCCAAGGAGGAACAATGGCCATCACCAAGGCGAAACCGGCTGCTGCCGTGGCCCTCACCCTCACCGCGCTGCTCGGGGTGGCAGCGTGCGCCGATCCGGGTGCGACGGCGGCGACAGCACCGACGTCGGAATCCTCCGCCGCAGCGGCCGGCAAGACCTTCAACCTGTCCCCTGAGCAGGACCGCTTCCAGGTTTCCGTGGACGCTGAAGCCGCCGCACTGGTCCCCGAGGCCATCAAGGCCGACGGCAAACTGACTGTGGTCAGCACCGGCGGCACCGCCCCGCTGAGCACCTTTGCCACGGACAACACGACCCTGATTGGCAGCGAGGTGGACATAGCCTACGCGGTGGGCGAGACACTGGGCCTGCAGGTCGAAGTCCTTCCCGTGGCCTGGGCTGACTGGCCGTTGGGGATTGAGTCCGCGAAGTACGAAGCCGTGCTGTCCAACGTGACCGTCACCGAAGCGCGGAAGGAGAAGTTCGATTTCGCCACCTACCGGAACGACCTGCTGGGCTTCTACGCGAAGAGCGGTTCGGACATCGGCGAGGTCAAGGAGGCCAAGGATGTTGCGGGCAAGCGCGTCATTGTTGGCTCCGGCACTAACCAGGAAGCCATCCTGGTGCGCTGGGACGAGGAGAACAAAAAGAACGGCCTGAAGCCGGTCGAGTTCCAGTACTACGACGACGACTCCGCCTCCACGCTGGCCCTGCAGTCCGGCCGTGCGGACCTCACGTTCGCGCCCAATGCCGGGTCCGCCTACAAGGCCGCGCTGGATGGCAAGAGCAAGCAGGTGGGCACCCTCAACGGCGGCTGGCCCTTGACCGCGCAGATCGCCTTCACTACAAAAAAGGACAACGGCCTGGCCGTCGCGGCCCAGGCCGCACTGAACGAACTGATCGAAAACGGCACCTACGCCAGGATCCTGGACCGCTGGGGCCTGTCATCCGAGGCGATCCAGAAGTCCGAGCTGAACCCGGCGGGCCTGCCCAAGAAGTAAAAGGACCTGCCGACGAACGGGTCCCCGCCCTGCCCCGACAGGGCGGGGATCCTTCGTGGTGGCACATGCTCAATGGTGCAGCTGCATGCGCTGGAGAACGGTGGCAGAGATTTCTTCGACGGACATCGAGGCGGAATTCACGTACGGCACCTGGTTGACCCGGTACATGTCCTCGGCGTTGCGCAGCTCGAAGGTGCACTGGCCCAGCGACGCATAGTCACTGCCGGGCCTGCGCTCCTGGCGGATCTGGCTCAACCGGACGGGCAGGGAGGTGAGTCCGAAGCACTTGTCCGCGAACGGCTGCAACGGTTTGGGCAGGGACATGCTGGCGAAGTCCTCCTCCACCAAGGGGAAGTTGGCCGCGAGGATGCCGTGCTGCAGGGCCAGGTACATGGTGGTGGGGGTCTTGCCGCAGCGTGACGGGGCGATGAGGATCAGTTCGGCGCGCTCCAGTGCACGTAGCGACTGGCCGTCGTCGTGCTCGATGGCGTATTCAACGGCGGCCATGCGCGACTGGTAGCGGGCCGCGTCACCCACGCCATGGGCCTGGCCCGGCTGTCCGCTCGCGGAGGCATCCAGGGCCTGTTCCAGCCGGCCGATGTGCGCACCGAACAGGTCGAAGAAGTGCCCCCGGCTTTGGGACAGGACGGCCCGGATGTCGTTGCCTACGGTGGTGGAGAAGATGATCGGCCGCGGCCCTTCCGCGGCCAGCTGGTCGATGACGGCGACCACCTCGTGCGCCTGCTGCACAGAGGTGATAAAGGGAATCGTCCGGCGCTCGAGGCGCCGGCCGGGAAATTGCGTGAGCAGAGTATTGCCCAGGGTTTCGGCGGTGATACCGGTGCTGTCAGAAAGGAAGAACACCGTGGGGGCGGACGAGCTGTCCGCCCCCACGGTATCCATCCGGTGGACGTCGGCCACTCAGACCGCGGAGCGGGTGCGGGCCAGGCGCAGCCAGGTGTCCGTCACGGCATCGGGGTTCAACGAGATGGAGCTGATGCCCTGTTCCAGGAGCCACTCGGCAAAGTCCGGGTGGTCGCTGGGGCCCTGCCCGCAGATTCCGACGTACTTGCCCTTGGCCCGGCAGGCCGCAATGGCCATCTCCAGGAGCTTCGTGACCGCGGGATCACGTTCATCGAAGCCTTCGGCCACCAGCGCGGAATCACGGTCAAGGCCCAGCGTCAGCTGGGTCAGGTCGTTGGAACCGATCGAGAAACCATCAAAGTACTCGAGGAACTCATCGGCGAGCAGGGCGTTTGAGGGAAGC
Organism: Pseudarthrobacter siccitolerans; assembly: GCF_001046895.1. Lineage (GTDB taxonomy): Bacteria > Actinomycetota > Actinomycetes > Actinomycetales > Micrococcaceae > Arthrobacter > Arthrobacter siccitolerans. The sequence goes on along the minus strand of NZ_CAQI01000024.1, from coordinate 37,180 downwards.
TCGCACATCATCACGATCTCCAGGCCGTCCTCACCCCGGCGCAGCCCGTTGGCGGCCAGCAGCTCGGTCACGCCGCGGGCCTCGGCCAGGGTGCGCACGAACGGGACCATGATCTTGATGTTGGACAGGCCCATCTCGCTGCGCACGAATTTCAGGGCTTCGCATTCAAGTTCGAAAGCCCGCCGGAACGAGTCCGAGAGGTACCGGGAGGCCCCGCGGTAGCCGATCATGGGGTTTTCCTCGGCCGGTTCGAACGCCGGGCCGCCCAGCAGGTTGGCGTACTCGTTGGACTTGAAGTCCGACATCCGGATGATCACCGGTTCCGGTGCAAAGGCCGCAGCGATCGTGGAGATGCCCTCGGCCAGGCGCCGGACGTAGTAATCCCGGGGTCCGTCGTACGCTGCCGTCTTCTCGCGGATTTCCCGCACGGTGTAGTCCGAGAGCGAGGCGGGGCGTTCGATTTCTCCCGCCACCGCCAGCAGGGCGTTGGGGTGGATGCCGATCTGGCGGTTGATGATGAATTCGAGGCGGGCCAGGCCCACACCGTGGTGCGGAAGCCGGGCGAAGCTGAAGGCCTGCTCGGGGGTGCCCACGTTCATCATGATCTTCACCGGCGCCGGCGGCATGGTGTCCAGGCTGGTCTCGTTCAGGGTGTAGTCCAGCAGGCCCTCGTAGACCAGGCCGGCCTCGCCCTCGGCGCACGAAACAGTGACCGGGACGCCGTCCGCCAGCACCCTGGAAGCGTTGCCGGTTCCGACGACGGCCGGGATGCCAAGCTCGCGGGCAATAATGGCCGCATGGCACGTGCGCCCGCCACGGTCCGTGACGATGGCGGCGGCCTTCTTCATGATCGGTTCCCAGTCCGGGTCCGTCATATTGGCCACCAGGACGTCGCCGGCCTGGAACGAGGCCATCTGGTCGATCGAGGTGAGGACCCGCACCTGCCCGGCGCCGATACGCTGGCCGATGGCCCGGCCTTCCACCAGGACTGCGGAGCGCTCGTTCAGCGTGTACCGGGAGATGGTGCCCGTGGCCTTACGCGACTCAACAGTCTCGGGACGGGCCTGAAGGATGTACAGCTCGCCGTCCACCCCGTCCTTGCCCCACTCAATGTCCATGGGACGGCCGTAGTGCGCCTCGATGGCCACCGCGTGGCGGGCAAGCTGCTCCACTTCTTCATCCGTCAGGCTGAAACGGCGGCGAAGGTCCTGCGGCACGGGCACGAAGTCCACGGTCCTGCCCACCTCGCGGGACTCTGTGTAGGTCATCTGGACTGCTTTTTCGCCCAGGCCGCGCTTCAGGACTGCCGGGCGTCCGGCGGCCAGGGCCGGCTTGTAGACGTAGAACTCGTCAGGGTTAACGGCACCCTGCACCACAGCCTCCCCCAGTCCGTAGGACGAGGTGATGAAGACGGCGTCGTTGAAGCCCGTTTCGGTGTCCATGGTGAACATCACCCCGGAGGCGCCGACGTCGGAGCGGACCATACGCTGCACGCCGGCCGAGAGTGCCACCTCGGAATGGGTGAACCCGTGGTGCACCCGGTAGGCGATGGCGCGGTCGTTGTAGAGAGAGGCAAAAACATCCTTAATGGCGAGCAGGATGTTCTCCACGCCCCGGATGTTCAGGAACGTCTCCTGCTGCCCCGCGAAGGAAGCGTCAGGAAGGTCCTCTGCCGTGGCACTGGAACGCACCGCCCAGGACACGTCCCCCGCGTGCTGGTCCGTCAGGCGGGTGTAAGCGGTACGGATCTGCTCCTCGAAACCGTCCGGAAACGGGGTGCTGCGGATCAGGTCCCGGATCTGTTTCCCGGCCAGGGCCAGGGCGGCCACGTCGCCGCTGTCCAGGCCCTCAAGGATGTCTTCGATCCGGGTGTCCAGGCCCGAGCCGCTCAGGAAACGCCGGTAGGCGTCAGCGGTGGTGGCGAAACCGTCCGGCACTTTGACCCCCGCCGAGGCGAGGCCCCGGACCATTTCGCCGAGCGAGGCGTTTTTGCCGCCGACCTGGTCGAGGTCGGACAGGCCGAGGTCCGAAAACCAAAGAACGTCAGTCATAGGTGGTGCTCCTTCGTTGGGCACGCTCTGACAAGCGCTTAAAAAAGATGTGATGCAAGGTTGGGCGGTACGCCGTCCGGAAGCAATTACATGTGACATGCACAACATCATTCGGAAGTAATGAAAGGTCACCAAGTTGTCTGACAGATGCGGCCTGGCAGCGGCCAAAGTGCACCTGCACCGGTTTGGCAATAGTCTGGCCAGATGGGGACAAACACGGTCAACGGCGAACAAATCGACAGGCAGTCGCGCATTCTTGAAGCTGCACTGGACCTGTTGTCCCGCCACGGCATCTCCGGCGTAAGCATGCGCGCGGTGGCCCGGGAGGCCGGCGTCGCGCTGGGCCTGGTGAACTACTACTACGACGATAAAACAAGCCTGATCCGGGCCGCCCTGCGCCGCGTGGACGAACACGACCTTCTGCTGGTGGCACAGGACCCGTCCATTCCCGCGGATGAGCAACTCCGCAAGGCACTGCGCCGGGTGGCGGCCGCCGACCTGCTGACCACACGGCACCTGTCCCTGCGCCTGCATTTGTGGGCCCTCGCGCAGGCAGACGAGGACTACGCGCAGATCAATGCTGCCGCTTTTGACCGGTACATCGACGGGCTTGCGGCGCTGGTCTCTGAAGCCCAGTCGGGGATGCCGTGGGAGGAATGCCGGGCGCGGGCCTCGGACATCGTGGTGATACAAAACGGCATGTGGCTGACCTCGCTTCTGGGCGTGGACCAGGAGTCCATCGAACGGAGCATCCTCCGCACCGAGGAGATCGCCTTCGCGCCCTACCAGGACAATAGTGGCGGCAATAAGCCCAGCGAGGACGCCGTCCAGGAACGCTAAGCACCGCGGCAGCCGGTGCCGCAATCAGCAACGGTAATATTTGAACGAGTGTTCAAATTACTATTGAACACTCGTTCAACTTCCATTACTGTCCTGCGTATGACTTACGCCACACCGTCTCCGGACGTGACAGCATCCACCCTGTTCATCAACGGCTCCTGGGAGCCGGCAGCGTCAGGCGCCGTGCGCCACATCCACAACCCTGCCGACGGCGAGCTGGCCGCCACGGTATCCGAGGCCGGCCGGGAAGACGCCGAGCGGGCCATCGCAGCAGCCCGGGCCGCCTTCGACTCAGGTGTCTGGTCCAGCGTCCCGGCTCCCGAGCGGGGCACCTTCCTGCTCAAAGTCGCAGCCGAACTTCGCGAACGCCGGGAAAAGTTCGCCCGCGCCGAATCGCTGGACACCGGCAAGCGGATCATCGAAAGCCGCATCGACATGGACGATATTGCTGCCTGCTTCGAGTACTTCGGCAGGCTCGCTGGACAGCAGTCCGGACGTGTGGTCGATGCCGGGAACCCTGACGTCGCCAGCAAGATCGTCTACGAACCGGTGGGGGTCTGCGGCCTGATCACTCCATGGAACTATCCCCTGCTGCAGGCGGCGTGGAAGATCGCGCCCGCACTGGCCGCCGGCTGCACGTTTGTCCTTAAGCCCTCTGAGCTGACCCCCTCCACCGCCATCCTGGCCATGCAGCTGCTGCAGGATCTCGGCCTGCCGGACGGCGTCGCCAACCTCGTGACCGGGCCCGGTGCCGAGGCGGGCGCACCGCTCTCGGAACACCCCGACGTCGACCTCGTCTCCTTCACCGGCGGCCTGGAAACCGGCAAGCGCATCGCCGCGGCCGCCGCCGGAACCGTCAAAAAGGTGGCGCTGGAACTGGGCGGCAAGAACCCCAACGTCGTGTTCGCGGACGCGGACTTTGACGCCGCCGTCGACAACGCCCTGAACGGGGCCTTCGTCCACTCCGGCCAGGTCTGCTCGGCGGGGGCACGGCTGGTGGTGGAGGAATCCATCGCCGAACGCTTCGTCGACGAACTGGTCCGCCGCGCGCAGGACATCCGCCTGGGCGGCCCGTTCGATGACTTGGCCGAAACCGGCCCGTTGATCTCCGCAGCCCACCGGGAGAAAGTCCACACCTATGTCCAGCGCGGCATCGAGGAGGGGGCGCGGCTGCGGTGCGGCGGCGCGGCACCTTCCGGAGAGAAGTTCGACGGCGGTTTCTACTACCAGCCCACCGTCCTGGACCGCGTCCAAAAGGGTATGTCCGTGGTCATCGATGAGGCGTTCGGCCCGGTCGTTACCGTCGAAACCTTCCGCACGGAGGACGAGGCTGTGGCCACCGCCAACGACACCATCTACGGACTGGCCGGCGCGGTCTGGACCCAGGACGCCGGCAAGGCGCAGCGCGTGGCAGGCCGGCTCCGGCACGGCACCATCTGGATCAACGACTACCACCCTTATCTCCCCCAGGCCGAGTGGGGCGGCTTCGGCCAGTCCGGCGTCGGCCGCGAACTCGGCCCCACCGGTTTGGCCGAATACCAGGAAGCCAAGCACATCTACCAGAACACCAGCCCCCAGGTGACCGGCTGGTTCGCTGACCACGGCAAGGAGAACTAGATGCACTTCGACAACATCGAGGACCTCAGCGAGCGCGGGTTCGACTACGTGGTGATCGGCGGCGGATCCGCCGGAGCGGCTGTGGCAGCACGGCTGAGCGAGGATCCGGAGGTGACCGTGGCCCTGGTGGAGGCGGGACCGGATGACCGCAACATCCCGGAAATCCTGCAGCTGGACCGCTGGATGGAGCTGCTGGAATCCGGGTATGACTGGGACTACCCGGTGGAACCGCAGGAGAACGGCAACTCCTTTATGCGCCACGCCCGAGCCAAAGTCATGGGCGGCTGCTCCAGCCACAACTCCTGCATCGCCTTCTGGGCCCCGCGGGAGGACCTGGACGAATGGGAATCCAAGTACGGCGCAGCCGGCTGGAATGCGGACGCCGTCTGGCCGCTGTACAAGCGGCTGGAAACGAACGAGGACGCCGGCCCGGACGCACCCCACCACGGGGACTCAGGCCCCGTGCACCTGATGAACGTGCCCCCGGCCGATCCTGCCGGCGTCGCGCTTCTGGATGCCTGCGAGCAGGCCGGAATCCCCCGCGCGAAGTTCAACACCGGAACCACGGTGGTCAACGGTGCCAACTTCTTCCAGATCAACCGCCAGGCGGACGGCACCCGCGCCTCAAGCTCGGTTTCCTACATCCACCCGATCATTGAAAGGGAAAACTTCACCCTGCTGACCGGCCTCCGCGCCCGCCAGCTGGTGTTCGATGCGGACAAGCGCTGCACCGGCGTGGACGTGGTGGACTCGGCGTTCGGCCGGACCCACCGGCTCTCCGCACACCGCGAGGTCATCCTGTCCACCGGGGCCATCGACTCGCCCAAGCTGCTGATGCTCTCCGGGATCGGCCCGGCGGCCCACCTGGCGCAGCATGGCATCGAAGTCCTGGTGGACTCCCCCGGCGTGGGCGAGCACCTGCAGGATCATCCGGAAGGCGTGGTGCAGTTCGAGGCGAAACAGCCGATGGTGCAGACCTCCACCCAGTGGTGGGAGATCGGGATCTTCACCCCCACCGAGGACGGCCTGGACCGGCCGGACCTGATGATGCACTACGGCTCGGTCCCGTTCGACATGAACACCCTGCGGCACGGCTACCCCACCACGGAGAACGGCTTCAGCCTCACCCCGAACGTCACGCACGCCCGCTCCCGCGGCACCGTCCGGCTGCGCAGCCGCGATTTCCGGGACAAGCCGATGGTGGACCCGCGCTACTTCACCGATCCCGAGGGGCACGACATGCGGGTGATGGTGGCCGGCATCCGCAAGGCCCGGGAAATCGCCGCCCAGCCGGCAATGGCCGAATGGGCCGGGCGCGAGCTGTCTCCCGGCGTCGAGGCCCAGACCGACGAGGAACTGCGGGACTACATCCGCAAGACCCACAACACCGTGTACCACCCGGTGGGCACGGTCCGCATGGGGCCGGTGGACGACGAGATGTCGCCGCTGGATCCCGAACTGCGGGTCAAGGGCGTGACGGGGCTGCGTGTTGCCGACGCCTCGGTGATGCCTGAACACGTCACCGTCAATCCCAACATCACCGTCATGATGATCGGCGAGCGCTGTGCTGATTTGGTCCGCGCGGACCTCATCCGCGCCGGCAGGTCCGGCGAACCCATGGCCATCGAAGAAATGGAGCTCACCGCGTCCCTCGCCTGAGCGGCGGGGTCCCGGCGGCAGGGCGAGCCTTTTCCTCGCGCCACGTCCGGCCGGTCATCACTATCGTGCTTTTCTGATCTAGGAGTCCACATGGCGGAACCCAGCAAGAGTATTGATTCAAGCGGCATGGACGAGTTTGGTTATACGCAGACCCTGGACCGGAGCATCGGCAAGTTTGCCAGCTTCGCGGCAGGGGTCAGCTACATCTCCATCCTCACTGGTGTTTTTCAACTGTTCTACTTTGGTTTTTCCATGGCCGGCCCCGCGTATGCGTGGTCCTGGCCCCTCGTCTTCGCCGGCCAGCTGATGGTGGCGTTGTGTTTTGCCGAACTGGCGGGCCGCTACCCCGTGGCCGGCTCGGTGTACAACTGGGCCAAGCGGCTTGCCTCCGGGACCTCGTCCTGGCTGGCCGGCTGGCTGCTGCTTCTGTCCTCCATTATGGCGTTGGGATCCGTGGCGCTGGCCCTGCAGATCACGCTGCCGCAGCTCTGGTCCGGCTTCCAGTTTGTCGGCGACGGCACCGGCCCGTACGACTTCGCGATGAACGGGGTGGTGCTGGCGACCATCATGATCACCATCTCAACCCTGATCAACGCGTTCGGCGTGAAACTCATGACCAGGATCAACAGCATTGGCGTCTTCGTGGAGCTGGTGGCCGCGGTGCTGCTCATCCTGGCGCTGGCCTGGCACGTGGTGCGCGGACCGGAGGTCTTTTTTGAGACCGCCGGCTTCGGCGAAGGCCACGATCTTGGCTTCTTCGGTGTCTTCCTGATCGGCGCCATGGCGTCCGGTTACGTGATGTACGGCTTTGACACCGCAAGCTCCCTGGGCGAGGAGACCAAGGATCCCAAGCGCACCGCCCCCAAGGCCATCATCCGTGCCATTACAGCATCCTTCGTGCTCGGTGGCCTCATCCTGCTCTTCGGCATCCTTGCGGCCCCGGACCTTGCCGATCCCAAGGTGGGAGCTGCCGACGGCGGCCTGCAGCACATTGTGCTCTCCGTCCTGGGCGGGCCTTTCGGCAAGGCCTTCCTGGCATGCATCGTGGTGGCAGTGGTGGTCTGCACCCTCGCTGTCCACGCCGCCGCGATTCGCATGATGTTCGCCATGGCCCGGGACAACAACCTCCCGTTCAGCCGGCAGCTCAGCAAAGTGGACCCGGTCCGCAGGACCCCCACCATCGCCGCGATCGTAATCGGCGTGATTGCCGTCATCCCGCTGCTGGTCAATGTGATGCAGCCGGCCATTTTCACCATCCTGTCCAGCATCAGCATCGTCCTGATCTACCTGTCATACCTGCTGGTCACCGTCCCGCTGCTCCGCAAACGGCTGCAAAAGAAGTGGCCGCTGGCGGACGACGGCTCCGAGCCCGGCTTCAGCCTGGGCAAGTGGGGGCTTCCGGTGAACATCCTCGCGGTCCTGTGGGGCGGTGCCATGACGCTGAACCTGGTGTGGCCCCGGCCGGAAATCTACAACTCCGTGCCGCCGTTCGAATGGTACTTGCAGTGGGGCGGGGTGATCTTCGTGGCCGCCGTCACCGGCGGCGGCGCCCTGCTCTACCGGCTGAAGATCCGCCACCAAACGGGAGTGTTGGCCGAGCACGCCGCGGCAGTGGCAGCACATCCGTCGTCGGGAACTGCCCCGTCGGGAACTGCTCAGCCGGCAACCGCAGCAGAACCGCGGGCGGTGGACGCCACAGTGGCCTGAGCCGCTGCAGCCACACCTTTTTGCCCGGTTTCCCCTGGCGAAGGGCCGACGGCGGCACTCACCCGAGTGCCGCCGTCGGCCCTTCTGCCGTGTATGCCTGGGCAGGCTGGAATGCTTCGCGGGGCGGCCCCACTGACCCTCGCTTGATGAGCCGCGCTTGAAGGGCGGGCGCGGTCCCGGACGCTTTCCTTCCATCAATCTGCCTGATCAAAGCTGTGGCGGCTGCCACGCCCATGTCGTAGACGGGTTGGGCCACAACCGTCAGGGGCGGCGTAGTGAGGCGGGCCCAGGCGAAGTCGTCGTACATAAGAAACGAGACGTCCTTGGGGATCGAGAGTTGCAGGTCCTGTATCGCGCCCAGGGCGCTGAGCGCGATCAGCCCATCTGAGGCCACGACGACCGTTGCCGGGTCTGCCCGGAGGAGGAGTTCACGGGTGGCATCGCGGATGGAGTCTGCGTCGCCCGCGTTGAGCCGTACCAGGTCGTAGGGGAACGGGAGTTTGGTCTCCGCAAAGGCCCGCAGCATGCCCTCCAGGCGCTCCGAAATCTGTGACGAATCCAGCTGGGTCCCGTCAAGGAACGGCGAGGCATTTTTCAGGGTGGAGATGAAGGCGATCCGGCGGTGGCCGGAGTCCAGCAGGTACTTCGTGGCGTCGTAGGAGATGCCGGCCATGTCTGCGGCGATGACTTCCGCCGGGAGTCCGCGGGCTGCCCGGTCCAGCAGGACCAAGGGGCGGCCTGACTCGTAAACGCGCTGCAAATGGTCTGTTTCGGTGGATGACGCAGGGGCCACAATGAGGCCGTCCACCCGCTTGTCGAGCAGAACCTGGACGGCGTCCACCTCGGCGGCCCGCTCCTCGTCGGTATTGGCAAGGATAACGTTGTAGCCGCTCTTTTTTGCGGTGTCGGTGATACCTCTGGTGGCCAGGCCAAAATGGGGGTTTTCAATGTCGCCCACCACCACGCCTATCGTGTGGGATTTGCCGGTGTTCATGCTTCGGGCCAGCTCATTGGGGCGGTAGGAAAGTTCCTCGGCTGCGGCCAGGACACGCTCGCGCACATCCTCGCTCACCGCACCGTAATTGCCCAGCGCCCGCGCAGCCTGCGCTTTGGAAACACTGGCCGCCCGGGCTACATCCGCGACTGTAACGTCCCGGCGCCTGGAAGTGTTACTGCTCATTTCTGCCTTCAAAATGGGGCCTTGACGCCCGATGTGGCTTGGGTTACATTTTTACCAACCCCGATGTGAGTCCGGTCTCAACCCTACCGACTGAGACCGGACTCAGCAATAGTCATAAACGAAGGCCGAACGGCCGCCCTGCTTCCCAAGATTGGATAAACCTTTGAACAAACGATTCAGCTTCCGCCCCGCGGCAATCGTCGCGGCCGCCGTCGCGGCACTCGTGGCACTGTCCGGCTGCGGCGGGTCCACGCCCGCCCAGTCCACGGCCGACAACCCGTACGGGCTGATCCAGCCTGGCACCGTCCGGGTTGCCAGCCTGGGTGATTCGAAGCCCTACACCTTCACCGACGCCCAGGGTAACTTCACCGGTTTTGATGTTGAGCTCTTCAAAGACGTCGCCAAGCGGGCAGGGGTAGACAACGTGGTCTTCACCGGCCAGGACTTCTCCGCAATCCTGCCCGCCGTGGCCAACGGACAGTTCGACGTCGGTGTCGCCGCGATCGGTATCACGGACAAGCGCAAGGAAACCGTGGACTTCTCCAACGGCTACCTCGCCGGCTACCTCACCGTCCTGACCACCAAGGATTCCGGCATCAAGGGCGTGGACGGCCTGAACGGAAAGCGCCTCGGCGTCGTCCAGGGAACCCTGCAGGAAGCCTATGCAGTCAAGAACTTCCCCACCGCCAGCCTGGTCCGGTTCCCGGACAACAACTCAGCCATCGCAGCGGTCAACAGCGGCTCAGCCGACGCCCACTTCCTCGATTACGAGGCGGCCAAGGACTACACCGAGCAGCACGGCCTGGTCAGCGTTGCCGACATCCCCTCCTTCGACGCACCGGCCGGTTTCGCCATCGCCAAGGACAAGACCGCCCTCAAGGAAGCCCTGAACAAGGCCCTGGCCGAGGCCATGGAAGACGGCACCTGGAAGACCCTGTACCAGAAGTGGTTCCCGGGCTCCCCGATGCCCGAGCAGTACCTGCCCAAAGCCGAGCAAACCGCAACACCGGCCCCCACCGCCGCCAAGTAACACCTGACCCACCACGGCCGGACACCAGCCGGCCGCACCCAACCGGGCGGACCGCCGTTCGCGGTCCGCCCGGGATTCATAAGCTAACTACGTCTGAGAGCAACCATGGACTGGTTCAACACCATCATCCGCACCTTTTTCGACTTCAAGGCGATGGCCGAAGTTTTTCCGCAGCTCCTCGCAGTCGGGCTGCTGAACACGCTGATCATTTCCATCGCGGCAACCATCCTGGGGGTTTTCCTGGGCATGGTGATCGCGGTGATGGGCATCTCGCCGTCACGGTGGCTGCGTGTCCCGGCCCGCATCTACACTGATCTGTTCCGCGGCCTGCCGGCCATCCTGACCATCCTGCTGATCGGCCAGGGCTTCGCCCGGTTGAGCCAGTCGGTTTTCGGCCCCTCGCCGTACCCGCTGGGCATCATCGCCCTGAGCCTGATCGCCAGCGCCTACGTCGGCGAGATCTTCCGGGCCGGCATCCAGAGCGTGGATAAAGGACAGGGCGAGGCCTGCCGGGCCCTGGGCATGAGCTACGCGAAGTCCATGGCACTGGTGGTCATTCCCCAAGGCATCCGCCGGGTACTGCCCGCCCTCGTGAACCAGTTCATCGCCATCGTCAAAGACTCCTCCCTCGTCTACTTCCTGGGCTTGCTGGTCAGCGAGCGTGAACTCTTCCGTGTGGGACAGGACGCCGCCGTCCTCTCGGGCAACCTCTCCCCGCTGGTGATGGCAGGCCTCTTCTACCTCGTCATCACCGTGCCGCTGACCCACCTGGTCAACTATTTCGATAACAGGTTCCGCACCGGCCGGCGCCGCCCCGCCGCACCGACGAGCGGCCTGAAGGAAGTCAAAGAACTCGACGCGGCCTCGCCGCTGATTACCGGGAGCAACACATGAGCCTCGCCAGCAACACCTCACGCAGCAACACGGCACCAGACGTTGAGACCTTCCACGGTTCCAGCCTGGAGCTGAAGAACCTCACTATGGCGTACGGGGACATCGAGGTCCTGCGCAACGTCAACCTCACCGTCAAGCCGGGAACCACCACCTGCATCATCGGACCGTCCGGTTCGGGCAAGTCCACCCTGCTCCGCGGCGTCAACCGCCTCCATGAACCCAAAAGCGGTGACGTGCTCCTGGCCGGCGAAAGCGCCCTGAAGGTCAACCCGGACATCCTCCGGGCCCGGATCGGGATGGTGTTCCAGCACTTCAACCTCTTCCCGGACCACACGGCACTGGAGAACGTCGCCCTGGCCCTGTGGAGTGTCAAGAAGATGTCCAAGGCAGAGGCCCGCGAACGTGCACGCCGCCGGCTGGCTGAAGTGGGTCTCGCCGAGCGCGCGGACCACCGCCCCCGGGACCTCTCCGGCGGCCAGCAGCAGCGCGTCGCCATCGCCCGCGCTTTGGCCATGGAACCCGAAGTCATGCTGTTCGATGAGGCCACCAGCGCACTGGACCCGGAACTGGTCAAGGGTGTGCTGAACCTCATGGCAGGACTGGGACGCCGCGGAATGACCATGCTCGTGGTCACCCACGAAATGGGCTTTGCCCGCAAGGTCGCGGACCAGGTCGTTTTTATGGACGAAGGCGAAGTCGTCGAAGCCGGCACCCCCGGCGACCTCTTCGATAACCCCAAGAGCGAGCGCCTCCAGCGCTTCCTCTCCGAAGTCCTGTGATGCGCCGGGTGACCACCACGCCCATCCGGACTGCCGTCGTCGGGTTCGGGGTCTCGGGCAAAGTCTTTCACGCGCCGCTCATCGCAGCTGATCCTGCCTACTCGCTGGACATCATCGTCACGGCTGATCCGGCCCGCGCGGCCGTTGCGTCCAGGCTCTATCCCCAGGCCCGGATTGTTCCAACGCCGGAGGCCATGTTCGCCCACTCCGGCGACCTGGACCTGGTAATCGTCGGAACACCACCGCTCACCCATTTCGACCTTGCCTCCACCGCCATGGCGCACGGGCTCCATGTGGTGGTGGACAAGCCGTTCGTCACTGCCTCAGGCCACGGGGAGGAGCTCGTGTCCGCCGCTGCCGAGGCTGGCGTGCAGCTCACGGTCTTCCAAAACCGCCGGTGGGACGCAGACTTCCTGACGCTCCGAAGGCTGCTCGCCGAAGGCGCGCTGGGCGAAGTCCGCAGCTTCGAGTCACGCTTCGAATGGTGGCGGCCGGAAGGCTTCGGTAACTGGCGCGACACCGTGTCACTTGGGGAAGGCGGGGGAATCCTCCACGACCTCGGCGCCCACCTGATCGACCAGGCGGTCCAGCTGTTCGGGCCGGTCCAGGAAAGCTATGGTGAGACGGCAAACCACGGACCGCACCCGGACGCGGCGGATACCGAAGCGTTCGTGTCACTGCTCCATGAATCCGGCGTCCGGTCCCGTCTGTGGATGAACGGGATGGCGGCGCAGGTGGGCCCGCGCTTCCATGTCCTGGGTTCCGTGGCCGGTTACACCAAGTGGGGCCTGGATCACCAGGAACCTGCCCTCGCGGCGGGTATGTCCCCCTTGGATCCCTCGTACGGGGTGGAGCCCCAGGACGCTTGGGGGGTCCTGGGCATCGACGGTGCCACCACCACCGTCCGGCCGGAAACCGGCGCCTACCCCCGGTTCTACACAGAACTGGCCGCCGCACTTCGCGGCGAAGGTGCCCTGCCCGTCAATCCGGCCGAGTCCCTTGAGGTCCTTCGGATCATCGAAAAAGTCCACGCCTTCGCCTAAGGCAGGCCCGGGCAGCACAGGTGCAGGCTGTTCCAGCCCTGCCCGCACTATCGTCCTAAACACCCAGAAAGGGAGAACCATGTCCTCCACAGCCCCAGCAAAACGTGTTGCCGTCATCGGCGGCGGCATCCTCGGCGCATCAACCAGCATGCACCTCGCGAGGGGTGGCGCCCACGTGACGCTGGTAACCGCCGGGTCCCTCGCAAGCGGGGCCTCAAGCCGCTCGATCGCGTGGTTGAACTCTTCCGGCGCCCGGTCCGCCGACTACCACTACCTGCGGATGCTTGCCATCGACCGGTACCGCACCTGGACTGCGCACCATCCCGAGAGCCGGGACTACATCAGGTTTGACGGCGCCATGAAGTGGGCCGGACCGGATGAGACATTCCGCGAGACCTTCGCCTTCGAACGATCGACGGGGTACGACTCCGTCTGGATCAACCGCGACGACGTGTCGCGGGTCGCACCCGACGTGAACGTCGAGGCGGTGGCCGAGGAAGGCGCCATCTACAACGCGGGAGAAGGCTGGGTGAACATGCCCGACTTCATCCCGGCGCTGGTTGCCCAGGCAGTGGCCAACGGTGCTGAGGTCATCGAGAACGCAGGTGACGTGAGGGTGGACGTGCAGGACGGCGTCGCGTCCGGCGTCATACTCGGCGACGGAACCCGGCTGGCAGCAGACCAGGTAGTGCTGGCAACCGGGGGAGACGTTCCTGCCCAACTCGCAGCCTTGGGGGTGACGGTTCCGGATGCCACCCCTGCCGCGTTCGTGCTGTTCACGGATCCGGTGGACTTCGAAGTAAAAACCGTGCTGAATACCCCGCGCGTGGCGGTGCGGCCAACACCCGACGGCCGCCTGGTACTCGATGCCGATTGGGCCGAGCAGTCCATCATTGTCGAGGACGACGGTTCCCTCACGGTTCCCGAAGCGTCCGTCCAGGGCTTGCTCGACGAAGCATCGAAGGTCCTTGCCGGTAACCCGCGGCTGACTGCGCAGAAAGTAGGAGCAGGACTGAAACCCATTCCGGGCGACGGCGAACCCGTAGTAGGACCGGTGCCGGCAATTTCGGGACTGCACACAGTGTTCACTCACTCGGGCGCAACGCTCGGGCTGATCCTTGGCGAACTCCTCGCCGAGGAGATCCTCACCGGAACCGCCTCTCCGGTGCTGAAATCCTTCCGCCTGGACCGGTTCGACGCCGGCACCACGGCGCCGGAAGCAGTGAGTACGGGCGCCTGGGCGCCGGTGCCGCAAAAATAGCGGACTGAAGGCGGGGAGTGGTGAAGGCTTTCACCACTCCCCGTTGCGGCTTAAGCCCGGGTACTGCACTCCCTAATGCGGGGGCGGGCCCACTGAGTCCCGGATGTTGAGCCGTGCTTCCAGGACATTGTGCTTGGGCATTGATGTCTCGCCGGCGATCCTGGACAGCAGGAGCTCCGCTGCCATGGAGCCGATCCGGTGGACCGGCTGGTGCACCGACGTTATTGCCGGTTGCATGAAAGTCATCCAGTCGAGGTCATCGAAGCAGACCACCGACAGCTGGCCCGGAACACTGATTTTGAGGTCGGCAATGGCCTGCATCAGCCCCTGGGACATGGTTCCATCGGCCGCGAAGACAGCTGTAGGCCTTGCTCCGGATTCAAGGAGGTCAACGGCTTCGTGACGGGCTGCTGCGGAGGAGTAGGCTCCGGCGCGGCGAATCAGTTGAGTCTGCACGGGGACGCCGGCGTCCCGGTGGGCGTCAAGATATCCGAGCAGGCGTTGCCAGCTTGGATAGAGCGTTTCCGCAGTTAGGGGCGATACGGCCGCTTGGGCTACGAAGTCCGCAAGGCTGCCGCTGTCGATTTGCTCCAGCTCAGCGATGATTCCCACCCGCTTGTGGCCCGCAGTGAGCAGGTGGGCCACTGCTTCGCGGGCTGCGCCGCGGTTGTCTACTGTCACGGAGTCTGCTGCCAGGTCGTAGGCTGCCCGGTCTATCTGGACTGCGGGGCATCCGCCGGCGATGAGATTGCGCAGATGCTCGGACCCATGGACGTCGCAGGGGGTGATGATGAGCCCGTCAACGCGTTTTTCAAGGAGCAGTTGAACGGCTTCCTTTTCGCGGTCGAGGTTCTCATCGCTGTTGGTGAGGATGACGCCGAATCCACGCGATCGGGCCACGTCGCCGATCCCGCGCAGGACGCGGGCGTAAAAGGCGTTGTCGATGTCGGCGGCGACTACCCCGATGGTCTGGCTGCGGCCGGTGACGAGGCTGCGGGCGAGCATGTTGGGTTTGTAGCCCAGTTTCCGGGCTGCGGCCTGAACCCGCGCTGCCACCTCATCGCTCGCGTATCCGTAACCGCCAAGGGCCCTCCCGGCCGTAGCCGTGCTGACACCTGCTTCAGCTGCAACCTGGGTGATGGTGATCCTGGGAGGTGGCGCCATGGGGGTCTTTCCGTCGTCGAAAGGGTCTTGGGGGCGGCATGCGCAGCCGAAAGCCTGCGGGTCAGTAGCTTACCTTCACTATTGTCGGCGTCCCTCCAAAAGCCTGCTCCCCCTACCCTGCGGGCAGGGGTACGGCGGTAAGCGATTCTCCCTCGCCGAAGGCTCCGAGCCTGCTGCAGGTGCGGGCGGAAGCTTCCGATGCCCTGGCTAAGGCCTCGTGTGGATTTGCGGCTTTGAGGAGCCCGGTCAAAACCGTCGCGATAAACGTATCGCCGGCCCCCAGGGTGTCCACCAGAGTGGTGTTTGCCGCCGGGACCTCGCAGGTGTGTTCCCGGCCCGCAAGGACCGCGCCCTCTGCACCCCGCGTTACCAGGGCCCAGGTGGCGCCGAGGGCAGTGGCCTGCCTCGCAAGATCGAGAGCCTCAGGCCTGGCCAGGTCTCCTCCCGAGAAGGACGCCAGATAACAGTGCGGCGCCACAGCGGTCAGCAGGGCAGCGTCCCTGTTGGTGGAAAAGTCAAAGGACAGGCGGGAAAGAGATGCGAGTTCCAGTGCCAAATCCTCAAGGAGGCTGGAGACGCTGAGGTGGACAGCGTCAAAGCCGGACGACGGCGAGAGGAACCCGCCGTCGTATGCGGCCTGGGAGACTCCGAGCCCCACTTCGCGGAACACCCGGTCGCCGTCGTTCCTTTCAATCACGCAATAGGCGGTGCTGCCGGGACGGACCTGGAGAAAGTCCGTGGACACCCCCTCCCGGGCCAGGGAACTTTGGATAAAAGCTCCCGCCGGATCTGTCCCGACCGTGCCGGCATAGGCTGTCCGCGCTCCCGCGCGCCGTGCGTGTACCGCCACATTCAGTGCGTTGCCGCCTGCAAACACCTGCCCCTCATCCAAGTAGCAGTCAACGACGTTATCCCTCGCTGTCAGGATCGAAACCATCATTCCTCCCCAGTAATCTCGCCTCAGACTATGAGAGCGTTCGCAGAAAGTCCAGTCTCAACTTTTTGAGGATTCGCTCGTTCTCGATGCGCGATGATCACGATTCCGTGTAAATCTCACCATCTGCCCACTAAATTGGGACGTTCCTTGCCACCTCTTGACGAGCGAGAATTTCAGAATGTAGGTTGGCGATATCTGAAAACGCTCTCACATTTGATCGGTACTCAATCTTCGAGTTCAACTGTGTGACAGCCCCTTTCCCGGAGATCGGAAAACCCATGCGCACTCGTTCCAAAAAGTTCCGCCTCGGCCTGGTGATGGCCGCAGCTGCCGTGCTTGCCAGCCTTGCAACTGCCTGTGGCGGCAGCCCCTCAACAGCGCCCTCCGCTGATAATCCGTACGCGTTGATCCAGCCGGGCACCGTCCGCGTTGCCAGCGTCGGTGACCTCAAGCCTTATGCCTTCGCGGATGCACAAGGCAACTACACCGGTTTTGATGTTGAGCTCTTCAAAGACGTCGCCAAGCGGGCAGGGGTAGACAACGTGGTCTTCACCGGCCAGGACTTCTCCGCAATCCTGCCCGCCGTGGCCAACGGACAGTTCGACGTCGGTGTCGCCGCGATCGGTATCACGGACAAGCGCAAGGAAACCGTGGACTTCTCCAACGGCTACCTCGCCGGCTACCTCACCGTCCTGACCACCAAGAATTCCGGCATCAAGGGCGTGGACGGCCTGAACGGAAAGCGCCTCGGCGTCGTCCAGGGAACCCTGCAGGAAGCCTACGCAGTCAAGAACTTCCCCACCGCCAGCCTGGTCAGGTTCCCGGACAACAACTCCGCCATCGCAGCGGTCAACAACGGCTCAGCCGACGCCCACTTCCTCGATTACGAGACCGCCCAGGACTACACCGAGCAGCACGGCCTGGTCAGCGTCGCCGACATCCCCTCCTTCGACGCACCCGCAGGATTCGCTATCGCCAAGGACAAGACCGCCCTCAAAGAAGCCCTGAACAAGGCACTGGCCGAGGCCATGGAAGACGGCACCTGGAAGACCCTGTACCAGAAGTGGTTCCCGGGCTCCCCGATGCCCGAGCAGTACCTGCCCAAAGCCGAGCAAACCGCAACACCGGCCCCCACCGCCGCCAAGTAACACCTGACCCACCACGGCCGGACACCAGCCGGCCGCACCCAACCGGGCGGACGCCCGACAGCAGAGGAACAACAATGACCGACGGCACCTTCATCGGAACACAACCTGTGAAAGAAATCCCAGGCGGCATCCGCGGCTCCCAGGAGCACGCCCTCACCCTTTGGCCCGACATCAGGTCGTACGTCTCGGGCCTGCCGGAACTCAACAGGGTTTATCTCGTGGGTGCCGGAGGCTCCCTCTCCGGCTTGCACGCCGCGCACTACTTCCTCGAGCGGCGGGCAACAACACCAGTGGCCTCCGTTAACTCGGACGAGTTCTACTACCGGGCCTCGCCAGGAGTGGGGCCCGGCGCTCTCGTGATCTCCCTTTCGGCCGCAGGCATGACCCCAGAAACGGCAAGGGCAGCCTCCTGGGCACAGGAGCGGGGGGCAGCCGTCGTGGCAGTGACACTCAACCCTGAAGGAACCCTTGCACGGGCGGTCACCAGGGCCTTCATCGCCAAAACCGGGGACGGCAACCAGGTCCTTCTGCAACTGTTCGCGCTGGCGATACTGGAACGTGAAGGCCAAGACGTGTCCGCAGAGCTTTCAGCCCTGGCGGCATTGCCCGCCGCCGCCGAAACCGCCGTTCGCGGATTCGAGCCCTACGCCGCCAAGATCGCCGGGAACATGAAGGACGTACCCATGACGTACCTCATCGCTTCGGGATCGCTGCAGGGCATGGGCAGCACGTTCACCAGTTGTTTCCTCCAGGAGATGCAGTGGATGCATGCCGCAACCATTAATGCGAACGAGTTTTTCCAGGGCCCGTTCGAAGTGTTCGACAAGGACACCAAAAGCATCATCTACCTGACCGAAGACGAAACCCGCCCCATGGCTGAACGCGCCGACCGGTTCCTTGAGGAGTACAGCGGCGAAACCTTCCGGGTGGACAGCAGGGAGCTCGAGCTTCCCGGCATTGCCCAGGAATTGCGGGCCTTCGTCGCGCCCCTGGTTTTCTACACCATCGCGTTCCGCCTAGCCGCCCATTATGAGGCGGTGCGGGGATACTCGCTGGAAGGACGCCGGTACATGTGGCAGTTCCCGTACTAGCAAGACACATCCGGCGGCGGCCCTGCACTCCCTGCAGATGCTAAGCCGGCAGGACCCAGGGTGCCTGGAATACACAGTCTTCTCCGACGGACAACAACCAGGCACCTTCGTCCTTTTTGAAGGCTGGGCCAGTAATGGGGACCTCGAAGCCCACAACGAGGAAGACCACGTGAAGGAGTTTGTGGAGGCAGTAGAACCGCTCTTGGTGGTCCCATTCTCCGTCACTCCGCTCATGCCGCTTGACGCGTCCAGCAGCTAAGCCCAGACTTACAGCCAGTGCTCCCCCACCGTCAGCTGCAGCCTGACAGCCCCAAGAGAAGGTTCGACGGCGGCACCCACCGCAGTGCCGGCGTCGGACTTCCAAACGTGGCGGCGCAGGGTGAACAGCCAGCGCCCCAGCCACCCGCCAAGCCGGTCCGCGCTCATGACGCCCGGACCGCCGCAGCTTCATTGGCAGAACGTGCCGGCGTTTCCAGCCCCAGATTCCCGCGGAGAGTGCTGCCCGCGTACTCCGTCGGGTAGACCCCGCGTTCCTGCAGTTCCGGCACCAGGTGGTTCACGATGTCGTCCAGGCCGGTCGGAATCAGCCACGGCGAAATGTTGAAACCGTCCACCGCCCCCTCGCGCGCATACTCGGCCAGCTGGTCCGCCACCCCGGTGTACGACCCAGTGAAAGTCGAATCAATCCGGGCCGTCCGCGACGTGACGAACTGGCGGATGGAAAGGCCCTTGTCCTTGGCCTCGGCCCGCCACTGGTCCGCCAGTTGACGGGCCTTCGCGCCGTGGAACCCGCTGCCGCGCGTCTCGGAGGTCTCCTCCACCACCGGATCGATCTCCGGCAGCGGCCCGTCCGGATCGTATTCGGACAGCTCCCGGCCCCAGAACTGCTCCAGATACGCCACGGCCTGCTGCGGCCCGATCTGCAGGCTCCGCACCCACTCCTTCTTCGCCAAAGCCTCCTCAGCGGTCGGAGCGAGGATGAACTCGCTGGCCGGCATGATCTGCACGGCGTTGGCGCCGCGCCCCGCAGCCAGCGAACGCTCCACGAGGTCCTTGCGGAACTCCACAGCGTCGTCGAACTTCGGATGGGCAGAGAAGATGACATCCGCCTGGCGGGCGGCAAAGTTGCGGCCCGCCGGGGAGTCGCCGGCCTGGAACAACACCGGGCGGTACTGCGCACTGCGCGGCAGCCGCGGCGTCACGTCCACCGTGTAGTGCTGCCCCTCGTGGAGCACCCGGCGTGCCGGTCCCTCCGGTGTTTCCCCGGAATCCCAGATCCGCTTGGCCGTTTCCACAAACGCCTCGGCGTGCTTGTAGCGGTCCGCGTGGTCCAGGTATCCCCCGCGCCGGAAGTTTGCCCCGGTCCAGGCGTTGTCCGTGGTCACGATGTTCCACGCCGCGCGGCCGCCGGAGATCAGGTCAAGGGACGCGAGCCGGTGCGCCAGGTCCGCGGGATCGTTGTACGTGGTGTTCTGCGTTGCCACCAGCCCGATGTTTTTCGTCACCGACGCGAGGGCGGCCAGCATCGTCTGCGCGTCCGGCCTGCCCACCACGTCCAGTGCATGCGGGCGGCCCAGGTGTTCGCGCAGCCGGAGCCCCTCGCCCAGGAAAAAGGCGGCGAACAGCCCGCGCTCGGCGGTCTGGGCGATGCGGCGGAATGACTCGAAGTCAGTCTGCGAGCCGGATTCGGCGGCCTTCCAGATGGTTCCGGAGTTCACGCCCTGGAAAAAGATGCCGAACTGGATCTTGCCCGACGGCGTAAAGACCTCGGATTTAGCACGGTTGTGCTGTGTCATGGTTTCCCCCTATTTTCGCCGCCAGCGACAGCGGATGCGTAGCGGCTGGCCGGAGGTGCAAGGCCCAGCACATCGCGGAGAGTGCCGTCCTGCACCGGCGGCCGGAGCGCGCCCCGCCGCCGGAGCTCCGGCAGGACCAGCCGGGAAAGTTCGTCCAGCTCCAGAGCGAGCGACGCCGGATGGAGGCGGACGCCGTCGGCCTCCTTCAGCAGCTCCTCAAGGAGGTCCGCGAGGCCTGCGGCGCTGCCGGCATACCTGGCGCGGCCGCCGTCAAAGCCGCCATCGAACGCGGTCGAACGCTCGGCCGCAGCCTGCCCGCGGGAGTCCAGGACGACGTCGAGCTCGGCCACAACGGCAACCGACGCACCCAGCCGTTCCCGGACATCGCGCACCTCGGCGGCGAGCAGTTCAGGCGTCGGCGCGCTGACGAGTACGGCGTCAACGGCGCCTGCCGGAATCTGCCCCGGGCCCACCAGCGACGCAGCGGCAAGCACCGGCAGCTGTCCCTGCAGGGGCCGCGGGATGATGGACGGGCCCTTGACCGAGTAGGCCGGCCCGGCGAAGTCAGCCGGAGTTTCAAAGTCAACGTAATGCAGCTTGTCCACGTCGATATACCGGCCCGTGGCGACATCGCGGATCACGGCGTCGTCCTCCCAGGAATCCCACAGCCGGCGGGACACCTCAACGGACGCGGCTGCTTCCTGCGCCAAGCCGGCGCCAGTCACCGAAGAGCGTCCGACGGCGGCGGCAGCCTCGGGGGACTCCGCTGCGGTGGCGATCCACCCGGCGCGGCCGCCGGAGACGTAGTCGAGGCTTGCGAGCTGGGTGGAGACGTGGAACGGCTCGGTGTAAATGGTGTCCACTTCCGGGACCAGGGCGATACTGCGCGTCACCGGTCCGGCGAAGGCCGCCCGCTGCAGGGCACTGGTGCCGCCGGGAACAGGTGCATCGGTGAAGGTGGCTGCATGGAACCCAGCCGATTCAGCTGCAAGGACGGCTTCGCTCAGGCTCGCGAAGTCCCCGCCATCCCACCCGGCGCCGTCGAGTTCGATGGCAAGAAACCCCGGCTTGATTGAAGAGGCGCTCACTGCTGGTCCTGACGTTCGTAGGGAATCTTTTCGCCGGCTTCGATGGCCACCGGCAGCCGGTTTTCCGCCGGCGGCAGCGGGCACGTGGCAAGGTCCGTGTAGGCGCAGGGCAGGTTGACGGCCCGGTTGAAGTCGAGCACCACGGACCCGTCCGCGGCAGGCACCACGGACAATGAACGGTTGGCCGCATAGGTGGTTTTGCCGGACGTCTGGTCCGTGAAAAGCACTGACAGCGAACCGGGCGCGTAGCCATTGAACGCGGTCAGCGCCAGGTCCTGGCCGGCCAGCTTGAAGCGGATTTCACCCGGCGCCTCGTAGACGTGCTGGATGCCTTCGACGGCGGCACCCACCGTGGTGGAGCGCGGCGCGTCGAACGGCACATAGGTTCCTCGGACAGCGTAGGCAGCATCCGGCGAGTAGGCCGGCGTGCCTTGGTACTCCCGCAGCAGCCCGTGCTCCGGGTTCCGCGGCCGCACAATGTACTCGCCGCCGCGCTTGGCCACTTCGATGACCGTATCGCCGGAGGCCAGGTCGATCCCGCCGCGCTCCTCGATGGGGCCAAAGTCGAGCGCTGCCCCGGCAGCAGTGTGCAGCTCCTTGCCGTCCCGCTGCAGGCTCTCGCCCGCTTCCAGGACAACGCGGACGACGTCGGCCTCCACACTCCAGGTGCCGGGGACACCTTCCAGCCGGGCGGCTTCGCTGCCCAGCCAGTGCAGGTGGGTCACCGCCAGGAAGCCGTGCGGGTGGCCGCGCTGGCGTTCGTGGGCAGAATGCCATTCCTGCCAGTCGGCGTCGAAGGATTCGAGGGCGGTTTCAGTATGCAGTGCGTTCATGATGCCTTTCCGGACGGAACGGCACTGGCCGTGGCCTGGGCCGCCGCGAAGCTTTCCTCGGTGATGGTCTTGGACTCCGGCAGCGCCTCCTCGGACAGGCCCCAGCGCTCCAGCACCTTGGCGTAGGACCCGTCGTCGATCGCGGAGTTGAGGGCTTCGGTGATGACCGGTGCAAAGCCGTTGCCGCGCAGGGTGGTGGCGGCCACCAGGGTTTCGGACGGCCAGCCCGCGTTGACCTTGCCCACCACTTTCAGGTCGTCACGGGTGTTTTCCCGGTACACAGTGGACGGGTAGGGCGCGATGTTCAGGTCGGTGCGGCCGGAGGACAGCGCCAGGATGGTGTCGGCGTCGGAGGAGTAGTACTGCAGGGTGGCCGGCGCCTTGCCCTTGCTTTCCAGCTCCTTGTTCCAGGCCAGCAGGATCTTTTCCTGGTTGGTCCCCGACCCCACAGACACCTTCAGCCCGGAGATGTCATCGGCGCCCTTGATGTCGTAGCTGGCCGACTTCTTGGCCTCAAAGCCCATAAACGCCGCCCGGTAGCTGGCGAAGTCGAACAGCTTCACCCGGTCCTTGTTCACGCCCACGTTGGAGAACACCGCCTCGAAGTCGCCCGACTGGGTCTTCAGCGGCCAGTTCTCCCAGGATGTCACCTGGACGTCCAGCTCCAGGCCCAGCTTGTCCGCCACCAGCTGCGCGATGTCCAGCTCGGAGCCGATCGGCGTCTTGTCATCAGTGGCGTGGAAGGACAGCGGGATGGAACCCGCCGTGGTGGCAATGGTCAGCTTCCCGTCCTTGCCGATCAGTTCCGGAACCTTGGCGGCGAGCGCCGCGTCCTTCTCCGCGCGGAGGCGCTGCTGGTCCGGGGAAGTGTTGTACACGACGCCGTTGCGTGCCGCCGTCGTCTGTGCTCCTCCGGTGGAGGTGCCGGCCGCTGTTGCGCCGGGATCAGCGCAGGCGGACAGGCCGGCTGCGGCCAGCAGGACGACGGCGGGCAGCGCCGCCAGTGGGCGCGTGCGGCGGGGGCGGCGGGAAGGGCCGGTGGGAAATGCCATGGGAGGAATCCTTTAGATGTTGAAGGCCGGCTCGAGCACTTTGGAGAAGAAGCTCCGGGTGCGCGGTTCCTGCGGGTTGGTGAAAATCTGCTCGGGCGCGGCCTGTTCCACGATCTGCCCCTGGTCCATAAACACCACGGTGTCCGCCACGTCGCGGGCGAAGCCCATCTCGTGCGTGACGATGATCAGGGTGGTGCCGGATTTTGCGAGTTCGCGGATGACGTCCAGTACTTCGTTGACCAGTTCCGGGTCAAGGGCGGAGGTGGGCTCGTCGAACAGCAGGATTTTGGGGTCCAGTGCAAGTGCCCGCGCGATGGCCACACGCTGCTGCTGGCCGCCGGAAAGCTGGCGCGGGTACGCCCCCGCCCGGTCCTTGAGGCCCACCCGGTCCAGGAGTTCCAGGCCGCGGCGCCGGGCCTCGTCCTTGGAACGGCCCTGTACGACGACGGGTGCCTCGGCCACGTTTTCCAGCGCGGTCAGGTGCGGGAACAGGTTGAAATTCTGGAACACCATCCCGATGTCGGTGCGCTGCCGAAGGATCTCCTTCTCCCGCAGCTCGTGCAGCTTCTGGCCCCGGACCTCGTAGCCCACCAGCTTGCCGTCGATGGCGATGTGGCCGCCGTCCACCTTTTCCAGGTGGTTGATGGTGCGCAGCAGGGTGGACTTGCCGGAGCCCGAGGGGC
Source organism: Pseudarthrobacter siccitolerans (assembly GCF_001046895.1). Classification (GTDB taxonomy): domain Bacteria; phylum Actinomycetota; class Actinomycetes; order Actinomycetales; family Micrococcaceae; genus Arthrobacter; species Arthrobacter siccitolerans. Next base: position 13,327 of record NZ_CAQI01000024.1, on the reverse strand, counting down.
CCACGATGACCGCCACGCCGCCCGGCTCTACGGTGAGGCTGACGCCCTTGAGGACCTCGGTGGCACCGAAGGATTTGTGGACCTTGGTGATTTCCACCAGGCCGCGGGTGGCGGCAGGGGTTGCCGGGGCTTCAGCAGTTGGCGTTGCGGTGCTCATCGGGCGTTCCTTGCGTTGTTGGCCACGGCGTGGGTGGCGAAGAATTTGCGGGCCTTCTGCAAGGGCGTCAGCGGCAGGTTCCGCACCGCGCCCTTGGAGTAGTGCCGTTCGATGTAGTACTGGAAGACGCTGAGCACTGACGTGATCACCACGTACCAGAGGGTGGCCACGAGCAGCAGCGGGAGGACCTGCTGGGTGCGGTTGTAGATGACCTGCACGGTGTAGAACAGCTCGGAGTAGGCCAGGACGTAGACGATTGAGGTGCCCTTCACGAGGCCGATGATCTCGTTGAACGCGGTGGGCAGGATGGCCCGCATGGCCTGTGGCAGGACGATCCGCGTGGACCTGCGCCAGGCCGGGATACCCAGGGCGGCCGCCGCTTCAAGCTGGCCCTGGTCCACCGAGAGGATGCCGCCGCGGATGATCTCTGCGGAGTAGGCTGCCTGGTTCAGGGTGAGGCCCAGTACTGCGGCCGCAAACTGGCTGATCAGTGTGGTGGTCTGGACCTCGAAGAACCGCACGTCCGTGAACGGGATGCCCAGGGAGATCTTTTCGTACAGGTAGCCCAGGTTGTACCAGAGCAGCATCTGGACCAGCAGCGGGGTGGACCTAAAGATCCAGGAGAACGTCCAGGACACCGAGACCAGCAGCGGCGACGCGGAGAGCCGCATCAGGGCCAGGATGAACCCCAGCACGAAGCCGAGGATCCCTGAGATCGCGGTCAGCTTCAGGGTCTCCAGCAACCCGGCGATGACGGACTGGGCGGTGAACCACTGGGCCACCACACCCCATTCCCAGCGGGGGTTGGTGGCAAGGGACCAAGCGACAGCGAGGACGCCGAGGGCCACAAATGTCGTGCCCACCCAGCGCCACGGATGCTTTGCGGCCACCACCCGGTATTCGGAGTAATCGGTGGCCAGCCGGGCGCTTCCGCCTCCCGGCGGGACCCCGCCGGCCTTGGTGGCGGCTTCACTGGTTACGGTCCCTGAAGTAACGCTGCCTTCAGTCACGTGCCCGCCAGCGTCGACGTCCGGTGCCGCGCCTGCTGCCGACTGTGCTGGCGTTGTTGACTGCGCCGCGGTAGTTGCTGCTGAACTCATGCGCCACCTCGTTTCTCTGGTTGGGCCGGGACTGTTTGACCCGGTTGCTGGCTGCAAATCTAGGACCGGCCTGAATGGGGCAGCAAGGCGGCAGGTTGCATAACTTCACCCGGGTTCGCACAGCGTCATGAGTCGGATTTTTGCGTCTGTTGACGGGATGTGACCCGGAGTTAACGGGCGTGACCAGCCGCTCGACCGCCGTCGGAACCGCTGCCTAGCATGGGCACTCCAAGCCGCCCCCTACCGCCGCTACCAGGAGCACCCATGCCAGCGAACATCCCTGCCGTCGTCTTCGTCGGCGGCGGACCCCGCACGGCCGGAGTGCTGGAGCGGCTCGCCGCCAACCGTCCCGGGCTCTTCAACGGGCCGCTGGAAATCCACGTCGTCGAACCGCACGTTCCCGGCTCGGGCCGCATCTGGCGCTACGACCAGAACCCCGGCCTCCTGCTCAACTCCATGGCGGCGGACATCACCATGTTCACCGACGACTCCGTGGCCTGCGAGGGCCCGGCCAGCCAGGGACCGAACCTGGCCGAATGGGCGGCAGGCGTGGCGGACGGGTCCATCACGGACGTTCCTGACTTCCCGCGCAACCTGCGCGAACAGCTCCGTTCACTCACCGGCGCCACCTTTCCCACCCGCCAACTGCAGAGCCAGTACCTGGAGTGGTTCTTCCGGCGCGCGGCCCGGTCACTGGGACGCGATGTCACAGTCCACCGGACCACCGCCGTGGCTGTGCGGCCCGCCGTCAAAGACGCTTCTCCGGCCGGTCCCGCCGGGGGCCCTGCCGGCTACCTCGTGGAACTGGCCAACGGCCGCGCCCTGCGGGCCGACGTCGTGGTCACTGCCCTGGGGCACACTGACTCCCGTCCGGACGCCGCCTCTGCCGCGTGGGCCGGCTTCGCCGCGCGCCACGGCGGGTACCACGCGGCACCCAGCTACACCACCGACGTCGACTACTCCCCCATCGCTCCGGGCCAGGACGTCATTGTTGCCGGCATGGGCCTGGCCTTCGTTGACCTCCTGGTCCTCCTGATGGAGGGACGCGGCGGGCGCTTCGTTGAAACGTCCGACGCCGGGCTTCGCTACCTTCCGTCGGGCAGGGAACCGAAGTTGTGGGCCGGGTCGCGCCGGGGCGTGCCGTACCACTCGAAGATTTCGGCGACGCTGCGGGGCGAGGCGCCGGGGCCGCTGCGGTTCTTCACCGCAGCCGCCGTCGAGGCGCTGCTGGCACGGCACGGGGAACTGGATTTCCGCCGGGACCTGTGGCCGCTGATCGCCAAGGAGGCCGGATACGGCTACTACCGCGAGCTGCTGACCGGCAGCCCCGGACGGGCAACCATGGGCTGGGACGAGTTCGCCGCCCGGTACGCGGAGCTCGACTGGTACAGCCCCGCGCGGGAAGAACTCGTGGCCGCTGCCGTTCCGGACGCTGCCCTTCACCTTGACCTGGAGCGGCTTGACCGTCCATTAGCCGGCCGCCGCTTTGCCGGTCACCAGGAGGTGCAGGATACGGTGGCGGGGTACATCGAGCACGATCTTGCCCTTCGGGACAGCCCCGACCACCCCGAGACGCTGGCCCTCTTCCTGGCCCTGCTCCACGTCTACATGGAAGTGGGCCGCGTGGTCCCGCCGGAGCGCCTCAATGCCAGGTCGCAGCAGGCGGTCCACGGCTGGTGGCACGGGTTCTTCAGCTTTGTGGACTCCGGGCCGCCGCCCCACCGCCTGCGCCAGATGCTGGCGCTGCACCGGGCCGGGCTGCTGCACTTCCTCGGCCCGGACCTCGAGGTGACTGCGGATGAGTCCACGGGCCTGTTCCACGCCAACTCGGCGCCGTCGGGAACCTCCGTGGCGGCGAAGGCGTTGATCGAAGCCCGGCTGCCTCCACCCACGGTGGCGCAGTCAGTTAACCCGCTGCTGGAGTCCCTGCATAAAACGGGCCTCGGCGCCGAGCAGCAGCTGCTGACCGCGGACGGGATCCACTCCACCGGCAAACTCCTGATCTCGTCCGGGCACCAGCTCGTGAACGCCGACGGGGTGCCGCAGCCCGGGCTGTTCGGCGTCGGGCCCGGCACCTCCGGCTGGGGCGCAGGCGCCTTCGCCCGTCCCGGCACCAACGCCGCGCCGTTCCGCGAGAATGATGCACTCGCCCGCAGTGTCCTCGCCGTTGCCCGGAGCGTCGCGGCCCCATCCGGCACCACGGAATCCTCCACCGCACTGTCCACTGAACCAGCCGCCGTCGGAAAGAATTGAACCGTGATTGCAGAACCTGACCTCAGGCCCCAGCCTCTTGATCCTGTGGCCCGGCCGCCCCGCAGCGTGCCGAGGCCGCTCGATCCCGCCGCCCTAGCGGTCCTGAACCTGCCCATGCACGATCCCCGGGTCCGGCCGCTGCTGGACGAACTCGCTATCGAATACGACACGCGCTACGGCGACCTGTTCGGCCGGGAGGGTGCAGCAGAAGAGCTCAACCGATATCCCGCTGAAGAGTTCGCGGGGCCAGGCGGGGCGCTGCTGGTGATCCAGGAGAACGGCGAATCCATCGCCGGCGGTGCCTTCCGCCGGTACGATGCCGCCACGGCTGAGCTGAAACGGATCTGGACCCACTCCGCCCACCGGCGCCGCGGCCTGGCCCGGCTGGTGCTGGCCGAGCTGGAAGCCCTTGCAGTGCGCCGCGGGTACAGCCGGCTGTACCTGACCACCGGTCCGCGCCAGCCCGAAGCCAGGCGCCTGTACCTCACCACCGGTTACGAGCCTCAATTTGATGTCGACGCCGACCCGGAGACACTGGAGTTGCTGGCCTTCACCAAGGAACTTTCCAGGCACACGCAGAAGTGAGTGTGTCCCGCCCGCACGCGGAGGGCCGGGGCTAAGCTAACCGCATGGCCAACAAAACCACAGCAGAGAAGCTTGCCACCATCCAGAAGGGGTACACGCTGGAAGGGGCGGCCATCGAACTGGGCGCCGCCATCGTGGACGGCGAACTCCACAAGGAGGCACAGGTCCGCCTGCCGCTGGCCATGATGAACCGGCATGGCCTGGTAGCCGGCGCAACCGGCACCGGCAAGACGGTCACCTTGCACATGATGGCGGAACAGCTGTCCGCGGCCGGTGTTCCCGTCTTCCTCGCGGACATCAAGGGTGACCTGTCCGGGCTGGCAACGGCCGCCGTCGGCAGCGAAAAGCTCAAGGCCCGCACCGAAGGCATCGGGCAGGCGTGGCAGGGCAGGACCTACCCGGTGGAATTCCTGGCCCTGGGCGGGGAGGGCAACGGCGTCCCGGTCCGGGCAACAGTGTCCTCCTTCGGGCCCATCCTGCTCTCGCGCATCATGGAGCTGAACGACACCCAGGAATCAAGCCTGCAGCTGGTCTTCTACTTCGCGGACAAAAACGGCCTGGAACTGATCGACCTGAAGGACCTCCGGGCCGTCATCCAGTTCCTGACGTCGGACGAGGGCAAGGACCAGCTCGAAGAACTGGGCGGCCTGTCCAAGGCCACCGCGGGGGTGATCCTTCGCGAACTGGTGAACCTTGAGGCACAGGGGCTGGAGAAGTTCTTTGGCGAACCGGAGTTTGATACCGCCGAGCTGCTGCGCACCGCCCCGGACGGCCGCGGCGTGGTGACGTGCCTGGAACTGCCCGCCTTGCAGACCAAACCCATGCTGTTCTCCACGTTCCTGATGTGGCTGCTCGCCGACCTCTTTGAGGACCTGCCCGAGGCCGGCGACCTCGATAAACCCAAACTGGTGTTCTTCCTCGACGAAGCCCACCTCCTGTTCAACGGCGCGTCCAAGGCCTTCCTCGAGGCCATCACCACCACTGTGCGGCTGATCCGGTCCAAGGGCGTGGGGATCTTCTTTGTCACCCAGACCCCCAAGGACGTGCCGGCGGATGTGCTGGGCCAGCTGGCCAACCGGGTGCAGCACGCCCTGCGCGCCTTCACCCCGGAGGACGCTAAAGCACTCAAGGCGACGGTTTCCACCTTCCCGGTCAGTGACTACGACCTGGAAGAGACGCTTACCTCTGCCGGGATTGGTGAAGCCGTCATCACCGTTATGAATGAGAAGGGCGCTCCCACCCCCGTGGCCCTCACCAGGTTGCGGGCCCCCGAATCCCTGATGGGGCCCAGTGCCGAGGACCTGGTCCGCAGCACTGTGGCCGGGTCCGCCCTGCTGGGCAAGTACGGGACGGCGGTGGACAACCCCTCTGCCTATGAGAAGCTCACCGGGAAGGCTGCTGCCCCCACCGGCCCCGCTGCTTCCGGCCAGCCGCCTGTTCCCGGCGCTGGTACTGGCTCTGGTGTTCAGAGGGCCGGCACTGGCGGCAATGTGGACATTGACGCGGAGGCACGGCGCATTGAAGAGGAGATCCTTGGCAGGCCCAGCACCAGGACCAGTGCGCCCCGCCCCGCGGATGAGGCACCGCAGGCATCCCGGCCGCGCTCGTCCCGGCAGCCGTCGGCACAGCAGGAGCCTGCGCAGCAGGGGGACGGGATGATGGGCGACCTCGGCGGTGTTCTTGGCGGAGCACTCGGCGGCGGGCTGAAGAGCATGGCCAGGTCCATCGGAACGCAGCTGGGTCGCGAGCTGCTGCGGGGTGTTTTCGGCACGTCGTCCCGGCGCCGCCGCCGCTGACAGGGACCGCCCGCAGCCGACTCAACTGCCGCCGTCGGCCGCGTGGCAGGTAACGTATTGACAGTGCAGATGAGTCAAGCGTTGGTGAGGATCGCGGCCGGATGGCTGCTGGGCCTCATGCTTGCCGTGGCCGCTGCCGTCGTTGCGGTGAACGTGGTGAACAATACGGTGGCCAGTCCGCAGCAGCCGGTGCGTGAGTATCTGGACGCGCTGCAGAGCGGCGACGGGGGTAAGGCGCTGGGGCTCCTGCGGGCCACGGTGCCGCCAAGCAATGCTGCCATGCTGGACGGTACGGCGCTGCAGACCGCCGCGTCCCGGCTGGCCAACGTCAACATCGGCGAGGCCGAGGAACGCCCGGGCGGCCAGGTGATGGTGCCCATGGAGTACACCATCGACGGCAGCCGCCTCCGCACCGAATTCCAGCTGCAGAAGACCGGAACCGAGTGGATCTTCTTCAACACGTGGGCGTTTGTCCCGTCCCGGCTGCCTACTGTTGACGTCTCAGTGGTCAATTCCCCTGAAGCAACTGTCAATGGCGTGGACGTCAACATGCCCAACGGCCGGAACTCCTTCGCGGTCTTCTATCCTGGCGAGTACGAAGCCAGCGTCAACGGTCAGTACTTCTCGGCTCCTGCCACCCGCGCCACTGTCACTGCCCGGGACGTCCCGGTGGCCCCGCTCAACCTGCTGACCCAGGCTACGGACAACCTCAAGAAGGACGTGGCCGCGAAGGTCAAGGAGTTCCTGGACGGCTGCGCTTCCCAGGCGGTCAAGGAGCAGAAGCTCCAGCCGGACTGCCCCTTCTACTACGCCAGCAACAACCGGGTCCAGGACGGCACCATCAAGTGGTCCGTGACGGAGTACCCCAACGTCTCCATCGAACCGTTCGACGGCCGCTGGGTGGTGGCACCGCTGGACGGCAAGGCCAAGGTGGAGGCCCTCCAGCAGAACCTGTTCACCGGCGCCTGGTACCCGCTGGACGAAGAGGTGGATTTCAGTTTCACCACACGGCTGGATGTCTCCGGGGACGCCATCAAGGTCACGCCGGTCCTGAGCTTCTAGGCTTTACACAGCACACTGGTCCGGTTTTTGCGGTTAGTCTGTAGGCCAAGTACCGTCACGCAGAGCACTCTTTTAGGGCTCTTGCCGGAGCCCCGCCCCGGGAATCAGAGGGTTCGTGGTGCGGGCGGCTTCAAAACCGTGCTCCCAGTGACACGCAGCCAGCTACCGCCGCCGCCCGAGCACCGCTAAAACTTCACTGACCATGGCTTCGGGCCTGTGCACCACGTCAGCGTAGTAGTACCGGAGGGCCGTATATCCCTGCAGCACGGACTCGTTGTTCCGCCGGTTGTCCTTTTTGACCTGGTTCCAGTCGGCGTGGTGCCTGCCATCCAGCTCAACCACCAGCCATCCATTCAGCAGCAGGTCAACGTACCCCACCCGCTCCAGGTAGGCCTGCGGTTGAACAGCGATCCCTGCCTGACGGAAGTACGTCCGCGCCAGCGTTTCGAGGAGGGAGTCCGCACCCTGGTCCACCCACTGCAGGACAGCCCTCGCCTTGCCGTTGCGCCGGCCCGGAAGCCGCTGGCGAAGGAACTCAACGGTCATGTCCCCTCTCCCCACAGCGCACTCAACCATAACCAAGGACTCAGCGAATGGCAGGCAACGCAGGGCGTGAATGAGGACATCGGCCAGGGCCGCAACGGGACGGATTGTGCCAGGCGGAAGCAGCAGTCCGGCGTGGTGGACGGCCTCGCCCCTGACAGCCTCTTCCCTCCGGTGATAGACATGGCGGGGCCCCGCAGACGACAAGCACCAGAGGCTGTAGTGTGGCGCAGCACTGGAGCACGTCAGCAGTTCCCGGTTCCGCAGCACTGCAACCAGCTCCGGAGGCGCCGTCGGAAGCGCATAGAGTCCGCGCTCCGGCTGCAAAAGCCCGCCACGGACAGCCCGGCGAAGGGCTGCATCATCCACACCAAGCCGGGCGAGTACGGGCCGGCGCGCGGCCCCGCCACAGTGCTCTAAGGCTTTTGAGACGTCCATGGGGCCATGGTGGCTGCACCAGCCCGCGGTGGGCAGCGGCAATCCGCGCTATGTGGACATCCGCGCTGGCCAATGCCGTCACGCAGGGCAGGCTTTTGCGGCTTTTGCCGGCGCCAAACCCCGCCAACCCAAGGCACAGGGACCGCAGCCACGCCAAAAGGCTGCCGCCCATGACGCTTCAGTCACGGGCGGCAGCCTTTTCGAGGCAAGTACGGCGGTCAGTCCATGCCGCGCAGGTCCAGCACCAGCTCCGTGTCGCCGTCGGCCTGCAGCAGCACCGGAATGCCCCAGTCCTGCTGGTAGAGGTGGCAGGCCGCGTGGTCCGGGATCTCACCGTCCTCGGTTTCCGGGCCGTCACATGCCGCGGCGCGGGCCGTGATGTGCAGGATCCCTTCGGGTACGTCGGAGGACAGCTCGAGGGTCCGGAGGAGGCCCACCGAGGTTCCACCGCCGGACACCAACAGCTCGGGCGGCGTGGACGAAATCTTCAGCTGGGTGGGATCGCCCCAGCGGTCATCCAGTTTCTGCCCGGTGGGGGCGGTGAACCGGACCGTCAGCTCCAGCGGGCCGGGCGCAACCGGGCTCTTGGGCCGGTGGGTCTGCGACGCGCCCTCGTCCACCTGCTGTGCTTCCTTGGGGATGGGCACGTACACCAGCTGGTGCTGGTTGGCTTCCACCACCACCAGCAGCGGTTCGGAACCGGCAGATTGAGTGTGGTCCACAATCACGTCCGAGGGCTCGAGCAGTCCGCGGGCCAGCGTGGAGACCGTGCCGTTGGAGGGGTCGTAGCGCCGGACGGCACCGTTGTAGGTGTCCGCGATTGCCACGGAACCATCAGGCAGAACCGTCACGCCCAGGGGGTGCTGGAGCCGGGCCTCGGCCGCGGGGCCGTCCCGGAAGCCGAAGTCGAACAGGCCCTTGCCCACGGCGGACTCCACCGTGATGGCCCCGTCGTCGTCAATCACCAGCTTGCGCAGCGCCGACGTCTCGGAATCGGCCACCCAGACGTTGCCATCCGCGTCCTCCGCCAGGCCCGATGGCTGCGCGAACCAGGCCTCGTGGGCAGGTCCGTCCAGCAATCCCTCAAGGCCGTTGCCAGCAGCGATGGACACCGCACCGGTCAGCGGATCAAAGCTGAAGATCTGGTGCGTGCCGGCCATGGCGATCACCACGGCGTTGAGCTTCCTGGACCACACGAGGTCCCAGGGCGAGCTCAGGGACACCTCCAGCGGGTGTTCACTCAGCCGGCCGGTGAATCCGGCGGCGTCCTCGTCAACCCGCGCCGGGCCGGTTTCCAGCAGGCGCTGCACGCCGTTGCCGGCCACCGTGGAAGCCTTGCCGTCCGTGAGCGAAAGGCCACGGAGGCGGTGGTTGACCGAGTCTGCAATCACGACGTCGTAGCCCGCCTTGGCTGCCACGTCTTCCGGCAGCAGGACCAGGCCCTGCGGCTCGTTGAAGCGGGCCGCGGCGTCGGCACCGGCGGCGGGACCGTCTACGTGGCCCTTGGCTCCGGAGCCGTAAGTGCGCAGGACGGTCTGGAAGTCGGTGCCCAGTTCCACCAGGCGGTGGTGCCCGGTATCGGTGACCAGCCAGGAACCTTGGGCGGCACCGGCGGAGGCTGCGGCACCCGCCGCCGTGCCGGCGTCGTCCGTTCCCTCTGACACTGAACCGCGCCCGGCGGGGAGGAACAGCGCCTTGCCGGGGAAGCGCAGGGTGCCGGAGGTGGGCTCGGGCGCCACGTACGGGCCGGAACCGCGGTGCAGCGTGCCCTTGGCCTCGTGCTCCGCGATGAGTTCGGGGATCAGTACCGCGAGCCCGTCAGCGTGGCCTTCGCCGGACAGGTGCGCCACAATATAGCCCTCGGGATCGATGACCACCAGGGTGGGCCAGGCGCGGGCGGTGTAGGCCTTCCACGTCTCGAGCTCCGGGTCGTCCAGGACCGGGTGGTGGATCTCGTAGCGCTCCACGGCGGCGGCCAGCGCCACCGGGTCCGCCTCGTGTTCGAACTTGGGCGAGTGGACGCCCACGGTGACCAGGACGTCGGAATACTGTTCCTCGAGCGGCCGCAGTTCGTCCAGGACATGCAGGCAGTTGATGCAGCAGAAGGTCCAGAAGTCCAGCAACACGATCTTGCCGCGGAGGGCTTCGAGGTCCAACGATTTGCCGCCGGTGTTCAGCCAGTTACGGCCCACCAGTTCGGAGGCTCGGACCCGGAGGTGGGTGCGTACGGTTTCGCTCATCAGCGTCCTTCCAGCTTGTTTCGTTCGGCCAGCCTGGCGTCGCGTTCGGCCAATTTGGCAAACATATCGTTGTAAGCGGTGAGATCGGCGTCGTTATTCCTGTCCGCCGCCCGGTCCACGCGTTTGGTCTCCCGCTGGTCCGAGCGCGACCACATGATGGCCACGCCGATGGCCACCAGGAGTGTCGGCACCTCACCGATGCCCCAGGCGACGGCCCCGCCGGTCTGCTGGTCCAGCAGCGCGGACTGGCCCCAGGCACGGCCGAGGTTGCCGAAGTAGTCGGCGGCCAGGAGGTTGGTCCCGCCCATGATGGCCACGCCGAAGAAGGCATGGAAGCCCATGGTGGCAAGGAGCAGCAGCAGCCGCATGGGGTACGGGGCACGCCGCGGCAGCGGGTCCGTGCCGATCATGCTCAGGATGAAGATGTATCCCGTGAGCAGGAAGTGCAGGATCATCAGTTCGTGCCCCACGTGCTCCCGCATGGCGAACCCGAACAGGTCCGAGTAGTAGAACAGCACGATCGAGCCGGCAAAGTTGGCGGCGGCGAAGAGAGGGTGGGTCACTACCTCGGAGAACTTGGAGTGCACAAACACCAGAAGCCACTCGCGCGGACCGCGTGAACCGTCTGCACGCGGCGGCAGTGCCCTTAGTGCCAGGGTCACGGGCGCGCCAAGGACCAGGAAGATTGGCGCCACCATGGTCAGCGCCATGTGGTCCACCATGTGCGCGGAGAACAGGACGCGGCCGTAGACCGACGGCGGCCCGGACGTGATGTAGGTGAGCACCAGCAGGCCGATCACCCAGTTCACGGACCTGAACCACTGCCATTTGTCCCCGCGGCGGTAGATTCTGGCGACGCCGAGGAAGTAAGAGACCAGTCCGAACAGCGCCACGGCGATCCACAGCCAGTCGAGCCGCCATTCCGTCAGCCAGCGTTCGGGGGTCAGTTCCGGAGGGAGCTCATAGCCGCTGAGGATGAAGGCCGGTGAAGCGTCGGGGGCAAAAGTGGTGGGCTGCGGCGGTGCCGAACGACCCAGTGCCACGGCGATGCCGGACGTTGCGCCCATCAAAAGGAATTCGGCCAGGACCAGCTGCCACAGGACCCGGCGGGAGGACATGGTGGAACCCTTGGAACCCAGCTGCGGGATGACCCACTGCCGGTGCATGAAACCGATCCCGCCAAGCACCAGGGTGGCGGCGGACTTGGCCAGGATCAGTTGGCCGTAGGGGGAACCAAGGAGGTCGCCCCAGCTGGTGATGCGGATGCTCGCGTTGATGATGCCCGAGGCGAAGACCAGCACGAAGGCGAACCCGGCCAGTGAGGAGAACCGGCGGAGTGTTGCTTCGGTGGTGTCCGTTGAAGCGCCCGCCTTGGAGCCGGTAAGGATTCCGGACAGGAGTGCCAGCATGATGATGCCGCCCACCCAGGTGCTGACGCCTACCAGGTGCAGGCCAAGGGAGTTGATGGCACCCTCGTGGTCCGAGGAGCTGGAGGAGTGTCCGATCAAGGCTGTGGGCACCAGGCCGATGAGTGCCAGGATCAGGGTGAGTGCCAGGCCGCCCAGGGACCTGGCGCCGAACAGTGCTGTTGTCACTACGGCGGCAATGATGGTGACGGCGAGCCAGGCCCGGCCCGTCTCAATGTCCGTCATGAAGTAGACCAGTGCCTGCGTGAACTGGGCGTCACCGGAAACTGCCTGGCCCGCCACGTCAGCGTACGTGAGCACCAGGACGGCGATGGCGGACAATGTCCACACCGCACCTGCCGCAGCAGCGATGGCAAGGGCCCGCGTGAAGGCCGGATGTTCCGCGTCCTCGGCGCCGCTCTCCTGGCTGCGGTTGCGCCGGGCCAGGCTCCTGGGGAGGATGCCAACAGCAAAGATGAGGCCGCCGATGACTGTGGCCACCGAGACGTTGTGGATGGCCTTAGTGACTGGCAGGCCCCAGCGCACCAGGGCACCGGGGTCCGAGACCTCACGGGCGGCCGCCGCGCCGGAGAAAAGGAGAGCCGCCGCAAGGGCCAGGAGGAGCGCCCCCAGGCCCGCGAGCTGCCACGCTTTGCCGACGCCCAGGGCACCGCTGCCCTGCCCCGGCGCTCCCTTGCCGGGAGCTGGCGGGGATGTTGTGGATTGGGGGTTTGCGGCAGAAGGCACCTATCCATTGTCCGTCACCACTGCCCGGGCCGCGAATCGGCCTTAAAAGCAAAAGGGGCGGCAACCTCGTGGTTGCCGCCCCTTGTCCAGCCGGGTTTTGATGCCGGGAGGAAGAAGCTTACTTCTTGTTGGAGACTGCAGCCTTCAGCTTGGAACCGGCGGTCAGCTTGACGCTGTGGCCGGCGGCGATCTGGATGGTCTCGCCCGTCTGGGGGTTGCGGCCGGTGCGTGCTGCGCGGTCGGTGCGCTCAACGGCGAGCCAGCCCGGGATGGTGATCTTCTCGCCCGCGGCGACAGAAGTCTCGAAAACCTCGAACAGTGCGTCGAGGACGGAGTTGACGGCTGCCTGGCTGGTGCCGGCCTTGCCCGCTACCTCTGCAACAAGTTCACTACGGTTCTTAGCCATTTATGTCCTCCTGGACGGTCATGATTCTGGAGCCTGCACGCGGCATGCGTACAAGCCACTGTTCGAAAACTTACCAGCTTGGGCGGTCCAGGTCCGCAAATTCCGCGTGTTTCCGCGACTTTTTGAGGTTAATCACCCGATTCTTGGGGATTTCCGGCCCGGTTGGGCTGCGGTGGCTGACATCTCTGGACCTCCCGGCAGCCCCTCCCAAGGAGGCACGATCGCCCCCCTTGCAGCTCTTCCTCCCAGACGCGCGCTCAGTTGATGCCGCTCTTGGGGTGTCGCTCTCTCACTTGATGCGGCTTTTGGGGTGTCGCTCTCTCACTTGATGCGGTGTTCCAGCTGCTCTTGGGTGTGATGGAGGACGACGGCGGCTGGTTCGGGATGCTGCCCGGTGAGCCGTATTTGGTGGACGGGTGAGAGAGCGATCGGGAAGACCCCGCGTTAAGTGAGAGAGGGACCGTGGAAAGCCGGCGTTAAGTGAGAGAGCGATCGGGTATGTGCCGCGTTAAGTGAAAGAGGGTCCCGGCGGGTTGTGGTGGTTAAATGTGGGAGGCCCCAACCATGACTGGTTGGGGCCTCGACCTTAATGTT
>NZ_CAQI01000023.1 GCF_001046895.1 Pseudarthrobacter siccitolerans | reverse complement strand
GTTGATATTCCACCCTTGAGCACCCGCCGCAGAACAATCGTCTGCGCAACGGGCATATACTCCTGACAAACCCCCACCACCACATACGCGGCCATGAGAACTTGTAGGT
>NZ_CAQI01000022.1 GCF_001046895.1 Pseudarthrobacter siccitolerans | reverse complement strand
AAATAGCGGCCGTTTGTTCTTCTTCTTGTCTAGTACGGATGCCTTCGGGTTGTCCTGGAACGGTGGGGAGCGGGGATGGGCGGTTTAGTGTTTGGCACACTGTTGGGTCCTGAGGCAACAGGGCCGGGAATGGAAGTTT
>NZ_CAQI01000021.1 GCF_001046895.1 Pseudarthrobacter siccitolerans | reverse complement strand
CGAGCGACGAGACGTACTGCGGGCCGCCGTCGGGTGCGTCCTGCGCGGAGCGGACCATGTCCGGCCGCTCAAACTCGATACCCGTGACGTGGCAAAGGAGCCTGGCCTCGCTCGGGTTGCCGTCGGCGTCGAACATGGGCAAATCGATGCCGTCGTCGGTCCTCCGCAGGT
>NZ_CAQI01000020.1 GCF_001046895.1 Pseudarthrobacter siccitolerans | reverse complement strand
ACCTGCGGAGGACCGACGACGGCATCGATTTGCCCATGTTCGACGCCGACGGCAACCCGAGCGAGGCCAGGCTCCTTTGCCACGTCACGGGTATCGAGTTTGAGCGGCCGGACATGGTCCGCTCCGCGCAGGACGCACCCGACGGCGGCCCGCAGTACGTCTCGTCGCTCG
>NZ_CAQI01000019.1 GCF_001046895.1 Pseudarthrobacter siccitolerans | reverse complement strand
CCAGAAACCCCCACAAAGGCGATCCCCGCCGGCCCTGTTGCCTCAGGACCCAACAGTGTGCCAAACACTACCCGGCAACCACACACCGGCACGCTTTCCTGAACACCGTCCCTCCCAAAGGAAGAAACAAGCATCCGTACTAACAACCGGTGAGTGCCACCAGGCACCTATTC
>NZ_CAQI01000018.1 GCF_001046895.1 Pseudarthrobacter siccitolerans | reverse complement strand
CCCCCCAAAAGAGAGCCAGTAACCATCAAGCGCAGCCAGATCCAGGTTCATATTCTTGGAAATTGCTTCTTATAAAAGATGCTCGCGTCCACTATGTAGTTCTCAAACAACAACCCCAAACCACACACCCCACACAACTACATGCGCGATCGGTGCAGCCAGGAAACCAGAAACAAACAAACCCGG
>NZ_CAQI01000017.1 GCF_001046895.1 Pseudarthrobacter siccitolerans | reverse complement strand
AAGACTAGCAGCTTTTGCCGCCCTATCCGGTCGCCCAGGTAGCCGCAGACCACGGCGCCGAGGGGGCGCACGAAGAAGGAGACGGCGTAGCCGGCGAAGACGAACAACAGGGCGTTGTCCGGGTTGCCGGGAGCCAGGAAAACAAGGGCAAGGGTTCCAGCCATAAAGGCGAAGATGCCGTTGTCATAAAG
>NZ_CAQI01000016.1 GCF_001046895.1 Pseudarthrobacter siccitolerans | reverse complement strand
AAGACTAGCAGCTTTTGCCGCCCTATCCGGTCGCCCAGGTAGCCGCAGACCACGGCGCCGAGGGGGCGCACGAAGAAGGAGACGGCGTAGCCGGCGAAGACGAACAACAGGGCGTTGTCCGGGTTGCCGGGAGCCAGGAAAACAAGGGCAAGGGTTCCAGCCATAAAGGCGAAGATGCCGTTGTCATAAAG
>NZ_CAQI01000015.1 GCF_001046895.1 Pseudarthrobacter siccitolerans | reverse complement strand
GTGGTTGTACTCGTGAGGGCTTGTGGGGGTGGTTTTGTGTGCGAAGGGCGTCGGCACGGATTTCGGTATGTGAGCGCCGCGCTTTTCGCGGCCGGGACTACAGGTTGCGCCTTGCACGGCGCCTCGCTGGCTTTCGCTCCGCGCTCACACTCGACTGGCCCGTCTGGCGGAAGCATTGGTTTCACCCTGCTG
>NZ_CAQI01000014.1 GCF_001046895.1 Pseudarthrobacter siccitolerans | reverse complement strand
TGGATTTGCGGGGTGGGGTGTGGGGGTGTATTGTTTTCTGAGTCGCCGCCGCTGAAGCGGAAAGATTGCGGCCAATCCCCTGACAAACAGCCTGGAATATGGTTCGCCTGGTGGCGTGCCGGTTCTTGGGTGGGGGCGGTTTTGGGAAGTGCGGGTCGCGGAAACGTTGATTTGCAAAGCTTCTTGAGGTCGGGTAAG
>NZ_CAQI01000013.1 GCF_001046895.1 Pseudarthrobacter siccitolerans | reverse complement strand
GGGTGTGATGGTGAAGGCGGTGGGATCGGCCTACGCTGCCGGCCGGCGCGGTTCCAACTGGATCAAGGTGAAGCCCGTGCTCACCTACGACCTGGTGGTGCTCGCCTGCGAGTGGGGGTCGGGACGGCGCACCGGTTTGCTTTCCAACCTGCACCTGGGCGCGCTGGACCCCGCCGGCGAGTTCGGCGAACCGGGCGGTTACGTGATGGTGGGCAAG
>NZ_CAQI01000012.1 GCF_001046895.1 Pseudarthrobacter siccitolerans | reverse complement strand
CTTGCCCACCATCACGTAACCGCCCGGTTCGCCGAACTCGCCGGCGGGGTCCAGCGCGCCCAGGTGCAGGTTGGAAAGCAAACCGGTGCGCCGTCCCGACCCCCACTCGCAGGCGAGCACCACCAGGTCGTAGGTGAGCACGGGCTTCACCTTGATCCAGTTGGAACCGCGCCGGCCGGCAGCGTAGGCCGATCCCACCGCCTTCACCATCACACCC
>NZ_CAQI01000011.1 GCF_001046895.1 Pseudarthrobacter siccitolerans | reverse complement strand
CTGCTTGCGTCCACTATGTGGTTCCCAAACAACAAACCAAACGTTGCTTGCGGAACAAACACAATTGAATAACAACACCACAATGTTGTAACCACCAACAGGTTTCCCACCCCCAGGCACAAACAGCCCTGGCGGGGCGGGTGAAAAGGTTACGGCGGTCATAGCGTGGGGGAAACGCCCGGTCCCATTCCGAACCCGGAAGCTAAGACCCACAGCGCCGATGGTACTGCACCCGGGAGGGTGTGGGAGAGTAGGTCACCGCCGGAC
>NZ_CAQI01000010.1 GCF_001046895.1 Pseudarthrobacter siccitolerans | reverse complement strand
CCCCCAAAAAAGAGAGCCAGTAACCATCACGCGCAGCCAGATCCAGGTTCATATTCTTGGAAATTGCTTCTTATAAAAGATGCTCGCGTCCACTATGTAGTTCTCAAACAACAACCCCAAACCACACACCCCACACAACTACATGCGCGATCGGTGCAGCCAGGAAACCAGAAACAAACAAACCCGCCAGAAACCCCCACATAGGGGATCCCCGCCGGCCCTGTTGCCTCAGGACCCAACAGTGTGCCAAACACTAAACCACCCAACCCCGCTCCCCACCGTTCCAGGACACCCTCCAAAGAGAGACATCCGTACTAGACAAGAAGAAGAACAAGCAGCCGCTATTTGTTGATATTCCACCCTTGAGCACCCGCCGCAGAACAATCGTCTGCGCAACGGGCATATACTCCTGACAAACCCCCACCACCACATACGCGGCCATGAGAACTTGTAGGC
>NZ_CAQI01000009.1 GCF_001046895.1 Pseudarthrobacter siccitolerans | reverse complement strand
ACACTGCCGAGGCCATCGAGCTCCAGCACGCAATGACCCCGCCCGAAGCGCCCACCCACGAACGCACCTACGCCGAGATGTCCGCGGTCGAGGAAATCGCCGGTGTCCTGACCATCAGCTCCCCCGCCGCCGGAGCACTCATCACCCAATCCCGGCAACTCGTCTCCCTGCCACCGGCCATGGACGCCCTCACCACCGGGACCATCTCCTGGCAACACGCCAAAATCATCGCCGACGAAACCGACAACCTCAGCCCCGCCGGCGCAGCCGCCCTCGTCGAGCATGTCCTGAACCCCAACCCGGCCCGCGGAGCCGCCGCCGGCGAACTCGTCCCGTCACGGTTCCGCGCCCGGGTCCGGAACTGGCGCGAACGCCACCACCCCGAATCCCTGGAGAAACGCCACGCCAAGTGCGCAGCCGACCGGCGGATGGAATACACCCCGGACCGCGACGGCATGGCCTGGATCTCCCTCTACATCCCCGCACACCAAGGCTCAGCCATCTGGAACCGCACCACCGCCATCGCCCGCGGCCTCCAAGGCCCCAACGAACCCCGCACCATCACCCAACTCCGCCCCGACATCGCCGCCACCCTGCTCCTCCGCGCCGGCCCAGCCCTCACCCACACCAAC
>NZ_CAQI01000008.1 GCF_001046895.1 Pseudarthrobacter siccitolerans | reverse complement strand
CGGGTGGGTTGGCGATGACGGGGGAGAGGCCGGTGTGGCCTTCGCGGGTTTCGGCGATTTCGCGGATGCGTTTGCGGCAGGCGTACCAGCCGAAGACCATGAGGGCGGAGGCGATGGCGGTGACGAGCATGGTCAGGGGGGAGTCGATGAAGACCATGATGAGGACGCCGGCGAGGAAGAGCAGGGAGAGGTAGCCGGTGTAGGGGGCGCCGAACATGCGGAAGGAGGGGCGTTCGAGCCAGCCTTTGTCGGCCCAGCGTTTGAGTTGGATCTGGCACAGGACGATGGTGGCCCAGGTCATGATGATGCCGACGGAGGCGATGTTGAGGACGATTTCGAAGGCTTGGGCGGGGACGAGGTAGTTCAGGGGGACGCCCAGGAGGGAGACGCCGGCGGTGATGGCGATGCCGCCGTAGGGGACGCCTGCTTTGTTCATGCGGGAGGCGAATTTGGGGGCGGAGCCGTTGACGGACATGGAGCGCAGGATCCGGCCGGTGGAGTAGAGGCCGGCGTTGAGGGAGGACAGGGCGGCGGTGAGGACGACGAGGTTCATGATGACGTCCACGCCCTGGATGCCGATGGAGCCGAAGAAGGTGACGAAGGGGCTGACGCCTTTTTCGTAGGAGGTGTAGGGCA
>NZ_CAQI01000007.1 GCF_001046895.1 Pseudarthrobacter siccitolerans | reverse complement strand
GATTTCGCCGAAGCCGGCGCGGGGGCCGGAGGAGAGCAGGCGCAGGTCGTTGCAGATTTTGGAGAGTTTCACGGCGACGCGTTTGAGGACGCCGGAGAGGTGGACGAAGGCGCCGACGTCCTGGGTCGCTTCGATCAGGTCCGGGGCGGTGATCAGGGGCAGGCCGGTGATCTGGGCCAGGTGCCGGCAGGCGGTGTCGGCGTAGCCGGCCGGGGCGTTCAGGCCGGTGCCGATGGCGGTGGCGCCGAGGTTGATTTCGTGGATCAGCAGTTCGGCTTCGGCGAGGCGGAGCCGGTCTTCGCCGATGGTGATGGCGTAGGTGCCGAATTCCTGGCCCAGGGTCATGGGTACGGCGTCCTGGAGCTGGGTGCGGCCCATTTTGACGATGGTGCGGAATTCGAGGGCTTTGGCGGCGCAGGCTTCTTCGAGTTCGGCCAGGGCGTCGAGCAGTTCGCGGGCGGCGAAGATGGTGCCGAGTTTGACTGCGGTGGGGTAGACGTCGTTGGTGGACTGGGAGAGGTTGACGTGGTCGTTGGGGTGCAGCCGGGTGTAGTCGCCCTTGGGGTGGCCGAGGATTTCCAGGGCGCGGTTGGCGATGACCTCGTTGGCGTTCATGTTCGAGGAGGTCCCGGCGCCGCCCTGGATGACGTCCACCACGAACTGGTCGGCGAGCCGCCCGTCCAGGATGTCCTGGCAGGCCTGCCCGATCGCGTCGGCGCGTTCGGCGTCCAGGAGGCCGAGTTCGCGGTTGGTGCGGG
>NZ_CAQI01000006.1 GCF_001046895.1 Pseudarthrobacter siccitolerans | reverse complement strand
TAGGGCGTGTCTCCTTATTGGCGTAGCCAGATCAGGACCGAGTAGAGGGCGACCCCGGAGCGGTAGGTGATGGCGAGTTTGTCGTATCGGGTGGCGATGCTGCGCCATTGCTTGAAAATGTTGAAGGACTGCTCGACGACGGAGCGGCCTTTGTAGGCCTCGCTGTCGAAGTCCACCGGCCGGCCGCCGCGGGCGCCTTTGCGTTTGCGGTTGGCAATCTGATCCCGAGGTTCGGGTATGACTGCCTTAATTTTCCGGGCCCGCAAGAGTGAGCGGTTGGCTTTGGAGGAGTAGGCCTTGTCACCCATCACCGCGTCGGGGCGGGTCCTTGCCCGTCCCATGCCGGGGCGTGGAACCTTTATTGCGTCCATGACGTGTGGGAACATTCGTGAGTCTGAACCTTGACCTGGTCCAATGATGAAGGCCAGCGGCCGGCCTTTCCCGTCGCACGCGTGGTGGATCTTGGTGCCCAGTCCGCCCCGGGACCGTCCGACGGCGTGATCCTCAGGTTCGACCCAGAGTTTCTTGTAATTCGGGACGTCCCCCTGTGCTGCGGGGAAGGTTCGTCCCGTGCTGGTGGGCGCGGTTGATCGTCGAGTCCACCGACACCGTCCAGTCGATCTCACCGGCGGCGTAAGCCTCGGACAGCAGGACGGCGTGGATCCGGTCCCAAATCCCGTCCGCGGCAAAACGGCGGTGGCGTTTCCACACCGTCTGCCATGGACCGAACTGCTCCGGCAGGTCCCGCCAGGCGATCCCGCACCGATACCGGTACGCGATGCCCTCCACGACCTGACGGTGGTTCCGGAACGGACGCCCGCGTTGTCCGTCGGAGCTGGGCAGCAACGGCTCAACGCGGGCCCACTGTTCATCCGTAAAAACCTGGAAACGAGACACGCGCTCAAGTTTTCCAGTCAGCCG
>NZ_CAQI01000005.1 GCF_001046895.1 Pseudarthrobacter siccitolerans | reverse complement strand
TCTTCACACCGATCGCGCTCGTTGTCGGCGGGTTTGTCGTTGGAATGGGTTTGCCGTGGCAAAGCGTTTTCTGGGTGACCTTCGCCCTGTACGCGGTGCTGCTGGTGCTTGCCCTTGTCTCTTCTGAAACGCCCGTTGCTGCCCGTCATGACGGTCGCTTGAACTGGTTCGCTTCGCTGGGGCTCGGCATTTGGGTCACTGCGCTGCTGGTCGGAATCAGCCAGGGACCAGCCCTGGGCTGGACTTCCCCCCTCGTGGTCGGTTCGTTTGCCGTGAGCGCCGTGACATTTATTATCTGGGCTGCTCAGCAGCGACGCAGCCAGGACCCCCTGATGTCATTCCGCAACATGGACCGGCGCCAGGCCATCATCGGGTATTCCGGGATTTTCTTCTTGAGCGTGGTCGGGGTGAGCATTTTTATCGCGCTGCCGGCTATGCTGCAGGCCCCGACGTCGTCCGGGTACGGACACGGCCTGTCTGCCCTCGACTCGACGTACGTGCTGCTCGCGATCATTCCCGGCTCCGCGCTGGGATACCTCTGGACTCGATGGGGACTCAACCGGCTGGGCCCGAAGACCGTTCTGGTCATTTCCGGAACCGCTTCGATTGGTGTTTTTCTCGGGTTCGCATTCGCTAACGGCCCGGTCTGGATGTCCTGGGTGTGGGTTTTCGGCTATGGCCTGGCAACCCTGAGCTGCTTGACCACCGGGTACTCACTCGTCGCGGCCGCCGGGCGCCAGGACAACATGGCGGTGACCATTGGCATGCAAAGCATTATCCAGTACGTCTCGGGGACGATCCCTACCGCAATTGTGTTGAACGTACTAGTGCCCGGTACCGATGGATTCGTTCCTGAGGAAACATTTGATGGCATCTTCATCGCGGCCGCCTTGTTTGTCGCCGTGTTCGTCCTCATCTGGGCCGTCTTTGCCCCGAAGCGCCTCACAGATCGGCACGCAATCGACACGGAAAGCAATCCCACGAGCAATCCCACCAAAGTCCGTATTGCCACTCACGCGTAAGACCAAGAGCAGTGCCGGAGTGGACCAAAGCCACAAACCCAAACCGGCTGTGCAGTTAGAAGGCGCCCAGGGCGTCTTCTAACCCGAAAGATATTGAGCATACGAGGACGACCAGCTAAGGAGACAACA
>NZ_CAQI01000004.1 GCF_001046895.1 Pseudarthrobacter siccitolerans | reverse complement strand
GAAGTCCCTCGTCGTAATTGACCCAGGAGATCGCAACACCGTCCAGTCCGGCGTTGGTCAACTCCAGCAGCGATTCGACAACCTGCTCAGGGGTACCAACAATCGTCATCGCACCACGACCGGCAGCGAGCCGCTCGATTGTCTTGGCATGCTCTTCCGGATCAACGTCGAAACTGTCCGAGTTAGCGCTGACCCCCGCAAGCAACTTCTCAATCGCGGCAACATCAGCACTGTCACGGTGCACAAAACGGAAGTAGTCCCGAGCGTCCTGCTCGGTCGGGCGACACACAATATGCACCCGCCCAAAGACCCGCACCTCACGGCCATGGGAAGCCAACGCCTGCTGCTTAATCTCCGCGATCTGACGCCGCGCAGTCTCCATGTTCTGCAACGACGCAAAAATGAGATCACTATGAGTGGCAGCGAAGTCACGGCCCGGGCCGCTGGTGCCCGCATTCATAATCACCGGATACGGGTCCTGCAAAGGACGCGGATCAGAGAACGCGTCAACAGCCTTAATATACTCACCATTGAAATCAGCCGGAGCATCACCGGTCCACAACCGCTTCAGCAGCGTCGTCCACTCATCAGCGTACGCATACCGGGCCTCGTGCTCCCGCTGGGTGAGGCCGAACATCGCGAACTCCTCCGGGAACCACCCCGCCACAACATTAATCCCGAACCGGCCCCCCGACACATGATCTGCCGTCACCGCCATCTTGGCCGCCATCACCGGGTGGATCAACGGAACCTGCACCGTGGCAAACGCTTGGATCCGCTGCGTCCGCGCCAGTAACGCCGTCGCCCACGTAAACGGCTCAAAAGAACGGTCCGACAAATTGAACTGCCCGCCAAACCCACGCCACCGCTGCACCGGGATCACCGCATCAAACCCGATCCGGTCAGCATGCTGCGCCAACCGAAGGCTCTCCTCCCAACTGCCCAGGACCTTGCCCTCCACATTGGCAAGCGTCACACTTCCGCGCATATTGGTAGCAAACGTCGCCAACTTCAACCGATTCTCATCATTCAAAACCGGCATCGACCACTTATCGACACGAACATCGACCGCTTCCGATGGCACGCTCAACATCTCTTCCGCCTTCGCTGACAAAACTCCACCTCGACTTAGCACACTCATGCGCAGCGCCCAAAACAACCCAGACAGCCACACGCCCAAAACTTATGAATACGATACCAC
>NZ_CAQI01000003.1 GCF_001046895.1 Pseudarthrobacter siccitolerans | reverse complement strand
TTCAAGTGGTGGTTGCAACACGTCCTATGCTGCTGATTCTTTCAGAATTTGTTCGAGGGCTTGGGCTGGGGTTTTCCAGCCGAGGGTTTTGCGTATACGGCCGTTGAGTCCGGCGGCGGCGTACTCGAGGTCCTCGGGGGTGACTTTGGTGAGATCCATGCCTTTGGGAAAGTACTGACGAAGTAGTCCGTTGGTGTTCTCGTTGCTGCCGCGTTGCCAGGGTGAGTGCGGATCACAGAAGTAAACCTGGGCTCCGGTGGCGATTTTCACACGATGGTGGATACCGACCATCTCTGCCCCTTGGTCCCAGGTGAGGGACCGGCGCAGATGGGCCGGAAGGGTGGGCAGGGTTTCCTGGATGGCGGCCAGCACCTGCTCGCCGGTATGTCCGTTGGGCAGGTGCAGGAGCATCACGAAGCGGCTGCTGCGTTCGACAAGCGTTCCGATCGCTCCTGTGCCGGGGGTCCCAATGATCAGGTCGCCCTCCCAATGGCCGGGCACCGCCCGGTCATCGGCCTCTGCCGGGCGTTCGCTAATCAGCAGCTCCTTCGGGACCCGGGGCTTTCGGTTCCCGGCCCGCCGGTTTGGTTGGCGCACTGCCCTGCCGGTTCGCAAGGCCGCGGTGAGCTCGGCCTTCAGCCCGCCGCGGCCCTGGATATAGATGCACTGATAGATCGTCTCGGGGCTGATGCGCATGTTCTCATCATCGGGGAAGTCGATCCGAAGCCGGGCACTGATCTGCTCCGGGGACAACCGCTCCCGCGCCGTCAACATCCCGGCCACATACGCCGCCAGAGCCTCGTTACACGCCAGCTTCCGGGCCTTGGGCCGGCGCGCCAGCTTCTGGGCCCGGTTCTGCGCGGCCGAGGCAAGATACCGGCGCTTGCCGTCATTTCGGATGTTCCGGGTCAGCTCCCGGCTTACCGTGGAGGCACTGCGCCCCAAGCGACGACCGATCTCCTGGACCCCGTGGCCCTCGGCCAGCCACACACCAATCAACTCGCGTTCTTCAAAGGACAAAAACCGCCCGCTCGCGGGCTTCAGTGCAGGGTCCACCCCACCATGTTTCCGGACAAGCACGCGAGCTGCTGACAATGAAAACCCTGCAGCCTCCGCCGCCAGCTCATCGGCGGACCCAGCAGACCTCGCCTCCCAAAACAACCGAACCGTCTCCCGCAACACCTCAGGCCGACCAAAACGCCCCACAACACCACCAACCACTCAGGTGTTGCAACGACCCCTTGAACCCGCCGG
>NZ_CAQI01000002.1 GCF_001046895.1 Pseudarthrobacter siccitolerans | reverse complement strand
GGGTTAGCGGCCAAAATGTGTGTACGCGATGGCCTTGGTTGTCATTGTTCACTTGGGTTGTAGGGGCTTGCACATGCTTTGAAAGCATGTGGAGTGACGGTTCCATCGAATCAACCCAGGTGTGGTGTATGTGCTCGGAAGCTTGTGAAGAACGGGACCACCAGTTCGGGCCGGACGAGATGGCGGTGTAAATCGTGTGGTGCTTCGAGCACGCAGACCCGGGTTGATGTCACGAGGAAGGCTGAGTTCACGGCGTTCCTGTCCTGGCTCACCGGGAAGCAGCGCCAGGGCGGGTACGCGGGCTCCGAACGGACTTTCCGCCGCCGCAGTGCCTGGTGCTGGAACGTGGTCCCGCAAGCGCCTGTGACCGGGGAGATCCATCCTGTGCTCATGCTCGACGGCACGTACTTCAACGGCTGGTGCGTGCTGGTGGCTTACACCGGTTCCCACGTCATCGCGTGGCAGTGGTGCGACCGGGAAAAGCACGCTTCCTGGTCCGCGCTCCTGCAACAAATCCCCGCGCCGGACGTGGCAGTGGTGGACGGGCACAAAGGCCTCGAGAGCGCCCTGCGGGAACACTGGCCGGAAACGAAAGTCCAGCGGTGCCTGTTTCATATCCGCCAGAACATCCGCACGCATCTGACGCTGCGCCCGAAACTGGAAGCGGGCAAGGAACTGCTGGCCCTGGCCAAGGCCCTGACGCACGTGACAGACCTTGATGAGGCAGCATCGTGGATGGGCGAGTTCGCGTCCTGGGAAGCCCGCTGGGAGTCGTTTCTCAAGCACCGCACCTACGCGAAAAAGAACACCGTCAGACCCGCCCATATCGGGGCCGGCCAGCTCTGGTGGTACACCCACCTGGGCTTACGCCGGGCACGGGGAACTCTGGCCGGGGCGATCAAAGCCGGGCACATGTTCACCTGGCTCACCAGCGCGACTGCAGGACAGAACATCGCACGGACAACCAGCCCGCTGGAGGGCGGGATCAACGCCGGACTCAAAGACCTGCTCCGCACCCACCGCGGGCTCACCCCAGACCACGCCGCCCGTGCCGCCGACTGGTACCTCTACCTGCGCACAGAGCAACCTCAAGACCCCTGGCATCTCGTGCAACCCCGCCACTGGCAACCCCAAAGAAAGAACCACCCGCGGGCCGAAGACCCCATCGGCCCAGCCCTCTACGACACAGCCTTCACCAGCGAGGACGGAAACGGAATCCAACAAGGATGGGGCGGACGACGCAGATGACACGCCAAAGCCGTACACACATTTTGGCCGCTAACCCC
>NZ_CAQI01000001.1 GCF_001046895.1 Pseudarthrobacter siccitolerans | reverse complement strand
GCTCCTTAGAAAGGAGGTGATCCAGCCGCACCTTCCGGTACGGCTACCTTGTTACGACTTAGTCCCAATCGCCAGTCCCACCTTCGACAGCTCCCTCCCACAAGGGGTTAGGCCACCGGCTTCGGGTGTTACCAACTTTCGTGACTTGACGGGCGGTGT
Source organism: Pseudarthrobacter siccitolerans (assembly GCF_001046895.1). Lineage (GTDB taxonomy): Bacteria > Actinomycetota > Actinomycetes > Actinomycetales > Micrococcaceae > Arthrobacter > Arthrobacter siccitolerans. Next base: position 1,557 of record NZ_CAQI01000001.1, on the reverse strand, counting down.
GTACAAGGCCCGGGAACGTATTCACCGCAGCGTTGCTGATCTGCGATTACTAGCGACTCCGACTTCATGGGGTCGAGTTGCAGACCCCAATCCGAACTGAGACCGGCTTTTTGGGATTAGCTCCACCTCACAGTATCGCAACCCTTTGTACCGGCCATTGTAGCATGCGTGAAGCCCAAGACATAAGGGGCATGATGATTTGACGTCGTCCCCACCTTCCTCCGAGTTGACCCCGGCAGTCTCCTATGAGTCCCCACCATCACGTGCTGGCAACATAGAACGAGGGTTGCGCTCGTTGCGGGACTTAACCCAACATCTCACGACACGAGCTGACGACAACCATGCACCACCTGTAAACCGACCGCAAGCGGGGCACCTGTTTCCAGGTCTTTCCGGTTCATGTCAAGCCTTGGTAAGGTTCTTCGCGTTGCATCGAATTAATCCGCATGCTCCGCCGCTTGTGCGGGCCCCCGTCAATTCCTTTGAGTTTTAGCCTTGCGGCCGTACTCCCCAGGCGGGGCACTTAATGCGTTAGCTACGGCGCGGAAAACGTGGAATGTCCCCCACACCTAGTGCCCAACGTTTACGGCATGGACTACCAGGGTATCTAATCCTGTTCGCTCCCCATGCTTTCGCTCCTCAGCGTCAGTTAATGCCCAGAGACCTGCCTTCGCCATCGGTGTTCCTCCTGATATCTGCGCATTTCACCGCTACACCAGGAATTCCAGTCTCCCCTACATCACTCTAGTCTGCCCGTACCCACCGCAGATCCGGAGTTGAGCCCCGGACTTTCACGGCAGACGCGACAAACCGCCTACGAGCTCTTTACGCCCAATAATTCCGGATAACGCTTGCGCCCTACGTATTACCGCGGCTGCTGGCACGTAGTTAGCCGGCGCTTCTTCTGCAGGTACCGTCACTTTCGCTTCTTCCCTACTGAAAGAGGTTTACAACCCGAAGGCCGTCATCCCTCACGCGGCGTCGCTGCATCAGGCTTGCGCCCATTGTGCAATATTCCCCACTGCTGCCTCCCGTAGGAGTCTGGGCCGTGTCTCAGTCCCAGTGTGGCCGGTCACCCTCTCAGGCCGGCTACCCGTCGTCGCCTTGGTAAGCCATTACCTCACCAACAAGCTGATAGGCCGCGAGTCCATCCAAAACCACAAAAAGCTTTCCACCAACCACCATGCGATGATCAGTCATATCCGGTATTAGACCCAGTTTCCCAGGCTTATCCCAGAGTTAAGGGCAGGTTACTCACGTGTTACTCACCCGTTCGCCACTAATCCCCCCAGCAAGCTGGGGATCATCGTTCGACTTGCATGTGTTAAGCACGCCGCCAGCGTTCATCCTGAGCCAGGATCAAACTCTCCGTTGAAGTAAAACAGACACAACCCCCAGCCCCGGGAAAACGGGACCAAAAGGCTGCACAAAATTTGAAACCAGCTGTAAAAACCAGACCACCCACAGGGGCGGGCAGCCCGATCAATTCAACCAATCACTAAAACAATTGGTATCAACAAACTTGGCACACTATTGAGTTCTCAAACAACAGACACA